>CAVQSU010000001.1:0-54995 GCA_963715915.1 uncultured Chloroflexia bacterium
TCATCAAAGGGCAAATTTTGGATTAATTTCTCAATCAATGAATCTTCGATGGGTTGAGAGTAAAAAATAACCTTTTCCTCAAGTTCTTTTTGTGTTCTAGTAATATCCCAATTCTTTAAAATTTTCGCTTTAGAAATCGGAGTTCTTTTTTCTTTTTTGTGGATATAACCGATTATTTCTTGCATATCAAACTTGTAATTCTTGAATATCAAGTAAACATCAAAAAAATCTCGGTACCTTGCACGATCACTCATTGCCCGAATCTTTTCAGCAAAAATTTCGCGAATATCCATAACCTTAACAGGAAATTCAATCCCCCAAACTGTACGGTAAGACTTTTCTTGAACGGGTAATATAACATTTTGATGGACATCAATATCCAATTTGATGGAATTGGGAAATCCTAGTGGCCCAGTATAAAGCAATCGTTCGATTTTTATTGTAGCCTTGGATAGGAATTGCTTTTTGATTGTTAAATAATCAACACTGGTAAGAATATCCCTTACCTCCTCGAATGAAATGGATTGCTGACCTGCAGAAAAATCCAAATCCTCAGAGAATCTTTGTTGCTCCAGGTAACAATGGTGCAGACAGGTTCCGCCTTTGAAAACCAATTTCTCTCCCAAGGCTGATCCGCTCATTAGATGCAGTACTAAGGCTAACAAATAATCCTTTTCAGCAATTTCCAGAGGATACCGTAAAGATTTTCGATTAAGAATTTCTAGTTGCTGGCGTGTTAACATCATTGTTCCTTGTTTATTTGGTATTTGTCAAAATATCCATCATAATAGAGTCGCCATTTGGCATTGAAAACTTTATCATTGTCATTAATCCGGTGAGTGCTTCTTGTGCTTTCTAACAGTTGCGACAACTCACACGAATCCCACCCTAACAAATCAAAAACAAAGCCAAAAATTTTCACTGTTTTTTTTGAAGCCAATCGAACATAGTCAATCAAGTTCATAATATTCAAATCTTCCCTGTAATTGATCAATTTTTCAATCACCAAATCGACCACATAAGTATCAGAACGAAAGTGAATGAGGTCCACCAGCGCTTTTTCACTAAAAGCTATGTTGGTAGTCATATTTTCTACTTCTACTTTTTCCCAACCAACAAAGAATTTTTTTTGGGACTTAATAAACCGATATCGTACTGACTCCAGAGTTGTCTCTTTATATTGCTTCAATGAAACCGAGCTGAATTGCTGGACATATTGATCAAACATGCCACGGTAATGTAACGCCGCTTCGAAAGAAACATAGGAATCCGCTACCAGAAGATTTGCGATTACATAAGGTGAAATTGATAAGAACCCTCGACTGCTAAGATCATTGACAGCATACAAACCACGCTTAATCCGAACTAACCAACCATTCTTGATTAATTGCTGAATGCGGTTATGCATTTGCTGGTAATCCCAGGTGGTTCTCGCTTCCACCTCAATTTGCCTGGCTGTAACCACTTTCCCATATGTAGCGATCAACTTTTCCAGAAGATCAGCATCTTTAGCAGCTAAAGTTGTTTTTTTCATATACCCTTATTAATTCATATAAGTTAATAACTATATATAAAATACACCATTAATTATGAGTTGTCAAGCTTGTATTATTTGGTTTATAAAAATTTTTTTCAAAAGAATCTGGTTGAAAATCCTAAAACCTATTAAAAACTGTAAAGCTATTTCAGGACGGGTCAGGCAATCCTCAACACTCACCCCTGAATCCTGAATCCTGAATCCTGAAACCTAATCCCCAACCCCCAATCCCCCTTTCCCCCATTATGATAGATTTTTTGCCGCACCACGGCCTACCATAGCCGGCAGCCGCATAATCCCCTTTTTGGAGGTTCTTCCATCATGCCGCCTTTGGATCTATTAATTCAAAATGCACGTCTTCGCCATAACACACAGCTGGTCGATATTGCCATTTCGGCTGGAACAATTACTCAGGTAGCCACGGGCATTCAAGCAACTGCGGACCAGACAATCGATGCCAAAGGTTCACTGGTCAGCGAGCCCTTTGCCAACCCGCACATGCACCTGGATAAGGTCTACACACTCCCGATGATGGATGAGAAGGCCTTGACCTTTTACCATTCACCCGGCATGGGCAAAGCGATCAATGCAGTGGAACAAGCCGCAAAAATAAAGGAACAATACGATCGTGAATGGATTGTGAAAAATGCACGCCGGGCACTTGCATTCGCCGCTTTGCATGGCGTCCTGTATCTGCGCGCCTTTGCGGATGTAGATCGCTTAGCTGGGCAGGAAGGTCTGGCCGCCTTACTGCAATTACGTGAAGAGTTCAAAGACATACTGACCATTCAGGTCGTTGCATTTGCGGAGGATGGAATTGTGCGTGAACCGCAAACCGCGGACTTGATTCGCCAATCGATGCAAATGGGTGCAGATGTCGTTGGCGGACATCCGTTCATTGAATTGACCGATGAAGACGCCCGGCAACACGTGTGTACGATCTTTGACATTGCCGAAGAGTTCGATGCGGATGTGTCCATGCTGGTGGATGATGCAGACGATGCCAGCCAACGGCAAACCGAAATGATGGCGGTTGAAACAATACGGCGCGGCTGGCAGGGTCGCGTACTTGCGCATCATGCACGTGCCATGTCATCTTATCCTGAGCCCTATTATCGCAAATTGGCAACATTGCTCCAACAGGCGGATATGGGTATCGTCACCAACCCACATACCGGACCACTGTATACCCGCGTCCGGGATCTGCAGCAGGATGGTATTGATGTGATGCTGGGTCAGGATGACATTTCCGACGCCTACTATCCTTACGGTCGCAATAATATGCTGGAAGTGGCTTTTCTCGCATCCCACCTTTTGTGGATGACCACCCGCTCTGAAATGGAAGTGCTGTATGATATGATCACCAGCATTCCCATTCACCGGCTGGGGATCAAGCATGCGGGTATTACCGCCGGCGCACCAGCCGATCTGGTGGTCCTGGGAAAACCCAATCTGATAGAAGCACTGCGCTTCCATCAACCACCACAATGGGTTATCAGCAAGGGAAAACTGGTTGATAGTGAAAGAATGGAAAAACTATCTGAACCCTGGGAGTAACTCCCCACCCACAACCTGGACGGGCGACGCATTGGATCTTCTCGATAATTCAGGACACAATCCCTATGGAGTTCGATTGCTTCGACTCCGATGATTTTCAAGAGGTCACACGATCCCGTAGGACCTTATGAAGTACCTTGCGAAGCACCTGGAACGAAGTGTAAGGGCAGCATAGCGTAAGGGTAACGAAGTGGAAGGCAACACCTCTATCCTATAGTATCTTTCATCCCAGTCCAGAAAAAACTCTCTCTCCCTTTGACCGATGGCGACAGAAACATCCCCTGCTGGATGGAATGCGTGATGTGGATTCGAAAACAACAATAAAACCCGCTTTCGGTCGCTGGCAACTGCTGGGATCAATCGCTCGGAGGTAAAGGTCAGCGTTTTTTCGTCATCGTTGAAGCGGTAGATGGAAGTGTCAGTATAATAATCACCCAGGATCTCAGGTGCTCGTGATTTGATGGCGTTGTATTGGTGGGAGAGGCGGTAGGTGGTTTGGAAATGGATTGTGGACATAGATTGATTCAACGAATGAAAAGTTTATAGAATTTTAGCCAATAACACAATTCATCATCTTACCGATATCATCCTGCCAATACTTTCGGTAATATTCAGCCACAAATGAGGTATCTGTCGTATGCAGGAATAATCGCACCTGAACCTGCATTCCTGTATAGGAAAAAGTGATCGGCTGGTCGTTTTCTCAAATAGAGCCCTGAATCCATCCACTTTGTGTTGATAGTCGGATCGGGATGTGCCTTTCGGATCGACGAACAGGATGGTGTACGGTACATCATTTTTCAGCCAGAAGATAAAATCAGGTCGGAAATTTAGCACCTTGCTATCGTAGGGGTTGTAATACGGAATGGTGATGTCATCGCTTTTTTATCAATTCGGCTGAACATCCACCAGTCATATTGATTAAATAGATTGATTGTCCTGTATTAGATGCCTTCCAGGTGGTTCAGGAATTTGACTTCACTGGGTACGTGGATGATGGAGCGTACATAATCGAGTTTGTGCATCTTCACTCACCACACTGGCAGGTAATAGTGACGGGCGATGTTTCGAAATTGGATGGCGTTACCATTTTGTGAGTACCCTTCGCGCAGTTTGGAAGATTTTTCGTTGGTCTGCGCAAGAATTTCTTCAAAACTAAGTTGACCACTATCATACTTTGCCTTCAAATCCTTGATCAAGTGGGGGGTTCAGTAAAAACGTTCCAGGTCACGCATGAATACAGCAAAATCGCTGGTTGTAGTAAAGACTTTGATATGCTGAAAATGACGGATTTCATCTTCCAGTTGTTTGAAGTGGTTAAGTACTTTCCAGGGTGGCAAAATAATTCAGCGTCTGCTGCGTAGTACGTCCAGGTTCGATGTGGGCGGACTTCTTGTACCTCGCGTATCTTCCTGCCTCACAAATGCGCGTAAGGCGGATATTTGAGCGGGAGTTGTATTGTGACGAGCCAGGAGTACCACATCGGCGTCTTGCATGTAATCAAGGTAGGAAGCTAAAACCGCATAGCTTGTGGGGTGTAAAGTCAGTCTGGTTATTTCCTTTTGTTTATGTAAAAATTCGCCAATACGGTAAGTGGGAATCAACAATGGGTGACCAGCGATCATTTCGCTGTTTAATCGCAGAGAGATCTCCTCACCTTGCAACCTTCTTTTTTTCCTGATCGAGTTCTTCAATCACCTGGTTCCAGCGCTTCACGGTTGGTGCCAAAAATATAGACACTCTCCAGCGGCAAAACCAGGTCTTTGAGATCATCAAAGATTTCTTTTTCCATCTGACCGCTGGTATAGAGTTCCCTCAGGCGTTTGCGTTGGTTCTTGATTGGTTCGATGCGCACGCCGCGGCCCACGGATTGTAAGATGAATTTCTTGGCATCCGTGCCGACACCGATATTGATGTACATGATCACATTCGGGCGGTTGGAATCCCAGCCTTCATAAAAGGAGCGTGAACCGAGCAGGATGTTAATATCCGAATCGGGGTTGTTCAATCGCGAAAAATAGCCTTCATCCGTGAAGCGGGTGTTGATCTCATAGCCTGATAATTCCTGTTTGAGCCAATCGGAAATATCACCAATGCGCACCAGGGCGAACGGGTCATCGCTGGTTTTCAATTTAAAGGCCACTTCCTGACGGTTGGAAGGCCGCACCAACACCTCAATCTCGCCTTTACCGGCCGCATTGAATACTTCTGTTAGCAAGTCTGCTTGGGTCAGAGCAGCCAGAAAAGGGCGATCCACTTTACTATTTGATTTGGTTCGAATAAATAGGTTGGGTGTTCGTCGAATTCATCCAACAATTCCTGCAAGGCCTGTTGCCAGGTACATTCATCGATCTCGCCTTTGCCGATGCGTGCCAGCTCACGGAAGAACAGCTTCAGGTCGGCATCCTGGGTGTTGACCGAGTTGACCAGTGTCATCATTAAGGGGCGGTGATACACTTGATTACGTTTAGCCCGTACCAGTTTTCCATTTATTCGGGTATAGGTTAGCATGATCAAGGCTTTGAGCACGATTTTTTGCTTTTCTTCATCGCTGTAATCGTCATTTTTCCGGAAGCTGGTGGTTTCCTGTTTCAGTACGCTGATGTGTTTGCCATGTCCCTTGCGGATGAATTCACTCAGGTTGTAATTGGCGACGGTGGTGATAATGTCGCGAGGATCGGTGAAGGTGGCAGAAAAATTGAACAAAAATCCGTTACGCGAGAGGATCGAATAGATGTGCTGGCGTTTGGAGTCCTCTTTGTCCCCTTTGTGAGCTTCGTCCAGCAGAATGTACCAGCACCCATTGTTGTCGTAGCTGCGAAAATCGATGATGCGCTCTTTCTGTTCATCGCTGAGGTTATCCGAACGATAATAAAAGACGGTCGCTTCCTGAGCACCAAACAGCATGGGTGACTGGTGTTTAACCTCGGAATACTCACGTAATTCTTTCAGATGAATGTACAGGCCTCCCCCTGCATTGAATTCGCGAATATGTGTGTGTAATTGTTCCAACAGATCATCACGGTGTGCCAGCACCAACATGTCATGGGCGGGAATCTCTCCGCGTTGAATCAACTGCCAGAGCATTTCCAGCATTTTGACAATCACCAGGGTTTTTCCTGAACCGGTTGCCATCCAGAAACACATACGATTGATGAACTGCCAGTAGGGCAACCTGTCATCTTGAATTTCATAATAACTTTCCAGTAGGGAAGAGACTTTGCGTTTGGCTGTACTGGATCGATCCAACGGTAAATCAAGTTCTTCTTCCAGTCCATAATCAAGATACCACTGCATATAGGCTTGTTTAAGATCGAAAGGATCCCCATCAACCGAGTAATATTTCCACAAAGCCCATAGAGCATTCTCCAGTGCTTTTTGCTGGTACTCCCAGAGGTGTTTCCCTGAAGAAAAGGAAACCAGATCAAAGCCGTTCCAGTTGGGTGGCAGGTTCTGATTACGTAGATTTTCGACCATGTTTTCCAGAAATATACGTGTCATCTGTTACCACCAGATCAAAGGTTTCAATATGCGCCAATCCGGGTCTTGCAGGCTGATCTGCTCACCATCCGCGAATTCCACCAGGTCTTCTGTGATACGTTTGATCCATTTCCCGCGCAGGTTGGAGAGTGTCTCTGCCAGGTCGATATCCGGGAAAATCCGTTCTGAGTGGAAATGTACCTGGTTTGCCTCATAATCAACCTCCAACGCGTCCAGCATTTTTTCGTCTCGTTGGAAAATGTACTGGTGATAGGGTTCTTCATATGGGTTGTGGAAGAGGTCAGCATCGCCATAATGAACGCGGCGTATGGTATCTTCGTATTGTTCTAGATCAAAGTACTTAAAGAAACCACCCCCCGTCCATTTAATATCCTTGGAAACACCAGTTTTTATACCAAATAAAACCTTCTTCATTCTAGGAAGAGCGACATCATAAAAATGTTCACCCATTTCTACTCCAACCCATTTGCGGCTCAATTTATGTGCGACAGCAGTTGTCGTCCCTGACCCCAAAAAGAAATCTAACACAATATCTCCTTGAAGAGTGGACACTTCAATTACTCTTTTTAATAAAACTTCTGAATTTTCGGTTTGAAATCCTGTCGTGAAAGCATATCCTGGAATGTCAGTCCAATTTGTGTCTAAATTGTCGTGAGCTTTTCCTAAAACTAAGTATTGAGGTTTGCCTGTTTTAGGATTTATTCGTATTCGACCTTCTTTGTACATTTCATTAACTTGTTTCTGAGGAAAAGTAAAATGTCTTCCTTCAGGTGGATAATATGTGGTGCCTTCAATAACAACTTGACGTGGACCTGGAACTCCTGCAGAGTCCATTGCATGCCAATATGCATCCCTATTTTGCTCTAATTTTTTAAGAATATTAATGTATTCAGAATCTTGGCTTTTTTTATAAACAAACAAATTGTCAAATTGTGCTGGAATGTTCCTTCTGCCTTTGTCTGTAACATTTTTCTTAATTCTATTTATAGCTAATTCATTGTAGAAATTTCCAGGAGAAAATATGTTATCCAATAAACTTCTAACAATCCAATTTCCGTTGTAATCACATCGGACAAAAATTATTCCTGTTTGTGATAGCCAGTCTTTTGCTAAAGAAATTCTATTTTCTAATAAGGTTGCCCAGTTTGAATCTTTGTAATTAGTACGATAAAGAAATTTATCAGACGAATCCAGGTTAAATGGCGGGTCAATATAACAGGCTTTGATTTTTCCTGTAAACTTAAGAGAATTTGTATTCAAAGCTTGATAATTTTCACTATGGATTAACCAACCATCCAGAGCCTGGTCCAGATCATCAAACAAAGCCAAAAATTTTAATTCCAGATCATGAAAATAGAGGGTATCGAAAGGCAGGAATTGATACTGTCTGTGTAGCATCTCGCCTGCCAGATCTTTTTCTTTCAGGATTTTTGGGTCAAAACCACTCTCAACCATACCCAGCTCAACCCATTCCCGAATTTGGACATCCATTCCCGGGTGTTTGAGCAGCTTATCCAGTAACGTCGCATCGCTGATTTTATCCAATGTGATCACATAATGACTGTTACGCACAAATTTGGGTTTGTTCCAGATGCGCACCAGTTCGTCTTCAAACTGGGCAATAAAAGCAATTATCTTGCAGGCGATCGTTTTCAGGGTTTGCAATTGTGCCAGGCGTTCTTCCTGCCAGACATTCTGACCGGCGAACAGGTATTGGTACATCCATAGGTCAAATTGTTCCTCCAGAAAGGCTCTGGCGTTTTTATTGATGAAGAAATCCACTTCACTTTGTTTTTCAAATACCCGGAAGGCCCTGATGAGAGCATCTTCTTCCAATTTAACCCCAGCCTGCTTAAGCTCACGCAGAATGTCATCAACTTTGGTTGTTCTTCCGCGTTCTGAATACTCTACATCAAACGACAGCATCCCGTCGTTTGTGATTTTTTGGAAGGAATAAATCACATCACGTTTTTCATTTGCTCTTTTTAATGTCATTTGCCCGGCATCGAAGGAAAAAACATGATCTTCCACCTCAACCCTCAAGCTGGTGAATATGCGATCGGTTTTCACGTAATAAAGCATGTGGGTTTTCCAAAATAACACCACATCGCGGTCATCGGTGTAAACCTTCTCGTAAATATTCTGGTGGTTGGGCGTGAAACGAAAATAAATCGAACCGCTTTCGCTGAAGTAACGAGAAAAAAAGGTGTAGAGCTTATCAAACAACTCCTCACGAAAATCAGGAAACGGTGACAGGGCGGTATCAATATCCGTAATCAGATGTGGAAAGACCCCTTGCTCATAATAACGTGATTTAATCCGCATCAGATTAATGAACCCCGAGTCACCTTCTACCTTCGCGCCGACAAAAATATCGCGTAAGGCATCGAAGAATTGACGTTCGTACCTGTTCTTATTAGGCATAACTCACCTCATTGGATTGCAAAACCATGTGATCGAGAAGATGGTTTTGGAAAGAATTCACTGTTTAATGATAACCCAGGTTAATTATATGGAAGAAAAAGAAAATAGGTAATGAAAAAGGTTTGATTTCCAGAGAAAATCATATAAGATTAAAAAGTGCTCAATTGAACACAAAGCAAACCATCAATACACTTGTAAGTCAAAGAGCTAAGTGAGGGCGGATATCATTTGCCATGGAAAATATACATTCGACCCATACCGACAACATTCCCGACCATTGGTTCGATCGCGGAACCGCCTTAAAAGTCATTCACCACCATTTTCTGGCTGGTAATAGATTAATTCGTATTGCTACTGGTTTTTTCACAGTCCGAGGATACAACCTAATTCGCGGGTCTGCCCGGAATAAACAAATGTATATTCTGGTTGGGGTTGATGATCCCGGGAAGGATCGTGTCCGCAAAGCTCTGGTTCAGGAAATTATGCGTGATCTGCGAACGGGTAGAGATATGGACCGAAGGCAGGCGGTAATGGAATTGGTCGAAAAACTGGAAGGCGGTCAATTTAGAATTATTGATGCCAGAGCTAAAGACCACCACGCAAAAATATTTATTGTAGATGACAGCATAGTACTGGTTGGTTCTTCCAATGTGTCTCAAAGAGGTATGTTGGATGCGATCGAAGCAGGAAATGTAGTGAGAGACGAAGATGGTATCCAGTACTATATTCGCCAGTTTGATGATTTTTTCTTTGCTCCCGATAGCTTTGACATTTCTCAAAGTTTACTGGAAACACTGAAAAATTGGTTGGGTTTAGCAACTCCCTGGCAGATATATTTAAAAACTTTGTTAGCGCTTAAAGATTTGGAAGAAATTCCAGAGACACGCTTAACCTATAAAAAACCGATAGATTTTCAAAAAGACGTTATCGCCCGGTTATTAAGGCAGATAGAAGATTATAAAGGTGCTATGTTGGTGGCTTCCACTGGGCTTGGTAAAACAGTTATTGCTACTGACGTTGCCAGAAGATTGAAAATTGCAGGGATCATTGACAATGTATTAGTTGTCGGACCAGAACCAGTGCGATCAGGCTGGATCCAACATCTCAGACCGGTAGGAATAACACCAGAATTTTTTAATCACTCAGCACTGGATGTTACGGATCATAATAGAAATAAATTCGCAGAAGAACTTGATAGAATTATTGAAAATGAATTAGATCATCGATGGTTAGTCATTATTGATGAGAGTCATGAATTAAGAAATCGATACAAGAAAAAATGGGTGGATAATGATTTAACTTTAATTCAGCGGAAAGCGTTCGATCGCCTTCACCAGGCTTTTACCAAAAGCAATTGTAAAATTCTATTACTCACAGCAACACCCTTTGCTAAAGATATTAATAATTTGAACAATCAATTATATTTATTACCGCATACATCCAATTCTCATTTTCTCTTTCCAGATTATTTTCAAGGAACACAATCCTGGAAGATAGAGGAAATAAAAGAATTAAAAGAATCACCGCCTGTTTCTGTCATAACAACGCCATATGTAGCCCGGTATTATGGAGTTCAAGATGATTCCGGTATTCACTTGAATTTTAATGGGGTTAATCAGTTCATTCCAAAAATTCTTTTATATTCCGTTAATTATCCTATCCTTTTTGAAACCGAAATGACAGCGGCTTTTGAAAAGCATTACTTTAAAAGAAAATCTATAAAAGCTTTCTATCAAAGCATCGAAAACACTATTCGATTAGCCTGGGCAAGCTCTCCATTACAACTAAAACAATCCCTGGAAAAGACCATGATAGAAAAAGAGTTGGGTGGATACGAATGTGAATATATGGTTGAAAAAGAAGTCCGCGAATTACACATCAAGCCGATCATTGAGCAATTAGGCAAATTGAAATACACTGATGATCAAAAACTAATGTCTTTAATTGAAATAATAAAAAAACATTGTGTAAAGAAGAAAGAGAAAGCCATAATTTTTGTTGAGAGACATGCAACTGCGTTTTATCTGGAAAAGGCGATTAATCATCTTCTCCCTTCCATCGGGATTGCGAGTGTAACCGAGCAAAAAAAAGCAGACAATTATAGATTGAAGAAAAGAAAAATGGTGGAGAATTATATCTTTGATTTTGCACCAATTTCTAATCTTAAAGAAGCTAAAAACCAATATGATGTATTTATAACCACAGACGCTTACGGGGTAGGTGTAAATTTACAGGACGCAAGCGTTATCGTGAATTATGATTTAGCCTGGACATCGGTTGAACCTGATCAGAGAGCGGGTAGGATTTTGCGATTCTGGTCAAAACCTAGAGTTATTTCTTTATACGCCTTTATTCCTACATTCACCGTTGAATCAGAGTTTGGGGATGAAACTATAAAAGTTAAACGACGTTGGTTTAATTTGATAACCCGTCACGAAAAATCTAAATTAATTACTGACTTGCCAACCATCTCGATGCAAAAGCAATTCCTTGTCGATATGCCGGCTCATGCTGGAAAAAAGAGTATTGAAAAAATTGGCGAAATCGATGTGCGAGATTTAAAGAAGAACTTGCTTCATCAGAAATATTTCAACATACAGCCGTATTAGTAAAGTTTCGAGAACAAGCAAAGGAAATCCCCGATGACATCCTAAGTGCAAAAACGTATGAAGGAGATTTTCCAATGTTTTACACTCTATTAAATCACAATGGGAAGTATGTCTGGGTCTTGTTCGACGTGAAACATAAAAGAATTCTGGATCGCAAGAAAGATACAGATTTATTGAACCTGATTTATGCAGAAGAAAACACGCCTATTGCAGCAATTGATCCAATAGTTATAGAAAAAATTGCTGATAAATGTATTCATAAATGGTGTGTACAAAGTGGAGCAAAGGAAGATGAGGTGTTTAGAATATGCTCTATGCTGATGGTGCCAGAGGAGATGGATGATTTTAACAAATTGTTGGAGTGAAATACTATTGAATAATGTGCAATAATTGACTTGCAAAAGGAACAAAGATAAATTGAGTTAGTCAAAGGACAACATATGATAAATTGGAAATTTTTTCCATTAAGCGACCGACCACCTGAATTAGTAAATGAAATCGCGATTGTTTTTGAAAATGTATCAGATACTATCGACTCAAATGTGTACGATAGACAAGAAAGCAACGCGGTTTTGGCAAAGTGAGAGAAGGATTGGTTAAATTAGGATTTCAAGTTGAATTTGGCAAGAGAGACAACGAGAAGATTAAGGTTCCGGTCTTGTTTGGATTAAAAGGTGCACACGAAAAAACTTTCGAAGCAGATGCATACCATGAAAAAGAAGGATACGTCATTGAAGTTGAAGCTGGTCGTGGCGTGGTGAACAACCAATTCTTGAAAGATCTATTCCAGGCTTGCATGATGACAGAAGTGTATTACCTGGTTATCGCAGTTAGAAATAATTATCGTGGCAGTAATGATTTTGGAAAAGTAAATATTTTTTTTGAAACACTTTACGCAAGTCAAAGATTGAAATTACCATTGAAGGGAATCATGATTATCGGATATTGAAAGGGCACTAATGTTTAATCAGAAAACAAGAAATATTGTACATTCTGACCATGAACTTAAAATTGCTTCAGATTATTTTGAATATCATGTTCGAATGTTAGTAGAGACATACTTGTGGCTTCGCAATAAAAATAGTCATGGAGGAAGTTGGGACACAGTTGGAAATGCAATTTTGGAAGATTTCCATATACACGCTAGAGCATTAATTCAATTTATCCAACCTCCAAAGCCTCGTGATGATGATGTAATTGCTTTGGATTTCTTCCATGATAATAAAAGTGCTTATACACCTATAAACGATAGTTTTCTTAATGATTGGGCTGATAAAATTGGAGGGCACCTAGTTCATATCACCACAAAGCCAATGCCAGCTTTGAAGAGCCAACAACAATGGCCTATAGACGATATTGTCATTTTATTAAAGCCAAGGTTAATTGCATTTCTAAACGCTATTTCAGATTCTAGATTAGCAACAGACATAAGAAATGATTGTTTTTCACATTTAGCCAGACTTAATCCACCAAAAATACCAATCTCTATCAACGTATCTACGTAAAGAGAAAGATTGATGGAAGAAAATATTAACCCCATAACCAATCATCAGGCGTCTCTCCAATGATTTCTAAGTACAGACTAGTAAAAAAACTAAAACCTGCTATTGTATAAATAATATTTCTTTGGAGGGAAAAATGACCATTAAAGATCGAATAGCAGATTATTTAAAAAATAACCCGGGAGGTATTGATGATGATGACCTGGCATTCAACCTCGGACTTAAAAGTCGCCAGCAAGCTAATACACGTTGTCGTGAATTGGAAAGTGAAGGTTTTGTAAAAAGAGAGGTTGTGAATGGAAAAATTCATAATTTTTGGACGGATACTTATTACCAAAAATCCTCCCCACAACCCTCACCGAAGAAGATACCACAGGATTCTCCCCAACAAAATCAACCAGCTAATCTGCCAAAATCCAGCCATTGGTTCTGGGAGGGGAATGTGCAATCCAAAGTTATCAATTTCCTGGTCTCACAAAAATATCAGATCCGTTCGGTGGCTGATACGGCTTCCCACCAAACAGGGATCGATATCATGGCTGAAAAGGATGGCAAAAAACTTTGGGTATCTGTCAAAGGGTATCCTCGAGGAACTGAAAAGACAAACGCATCGACCCAATCCAGGCACTGGTTCAAACAGGCTATCTTTGATATCATCGAATACCGTGAAAGAGACAAAGAAGTTTTCCTGGCTGCTGCATTCCCCGATTTTCCATCCTACCGCAATCTGGCAAAAAAGATCACCTGGCTAAAGTCCGCAGCCAAGTTTGTGTATATATGGGTCAAAGAAGATGGTAGCGTGGAGCACGAATAACCAATAAAGAGGTTAAAAAAAACCCCATGTTCCCCCCCGACGAATCCTCCGAAGAACACCCCGACTCCTTCTATCAGGACGGCTCGTACGAAGACAGCGACGACCCCAATTCCAGCAAAGGCTGCCTGATTGTCATGGCCATCATCCTGATCCTATCCCTGCTTCTGGGCTACCTGCAGTGAGCAGCTTCTTTCCGCAGCCCTCCGAAACGTAAAAGACGAATTTGATTTCCGATTACCGAAAGGTAGCGCTGATGTGGGCATCGGTTTTGTGAAACGAAGCGATTATTAATCCGTATACTTAATCATAGGACGTTTTAACGAAGGGGAAAATTATAAAAGGAGAATAAAAATGAAGGTATTGATCACCGGGGGCACCAACGGGATGGGGAAAGGGGTTGCTCAGGTTTTAGCTGGCAGCGACGATCAAACCCATGAGATCATCATATTATGCAGATCGAAAGAACGGGGTGAAGCAACGATCCGGGAAATTGTCTCCGCTACAGGTAACAACAAGATATCCATGGTTCTGTGCGACCTGACCAAACTCAGTGATGTTCGCAATGCCATCCGGGAGATCCACAGCCAGCATGCGTTTCTGGATGGGGTATTCATCAATGCGGGTTTGGGATACGCTGCCAGGCGTGTCGAAACCGAAGATGGGATGGATCCGCATTTTCAGGTGAACTACCTGTCACAGTTCATGCTGACGTTGAACCTGTTGGATTTGCTGGAAAAATCCGAGCTGGGGGGCCGGGTTATCTTCAATGCGACAGAGCTCGGTGAAATATTCTGGGACGATATTCAGATGAAGAATAAGTGGGGGTATGAAAAAGCCATCCACCAGGCAATGGTTGCCAAAAGAATGTTCAGTGAACGTTTGCACCATTTATACGAACAAAGCGAGCGTTCCAAAGTGTCTTTCATTGGATTTCAAATTGATAAAACTGTTTGGTCCAACCAGCTCAATATCATTCCAGCATTCATGAAGTTCATGGCAACCGTGATGAAACTTTTGGGCACTTTTATTTCAATCGAAGAATGCGGGAGGATCATGACGCCTTTGTTTACCGAAAGCCGGGAAGAGAGCTTGAAAAAATCCGGGAAGTTTATCACCTGGAAAAAAGGTGCCTTTGTCGAGATGAAGCACGACGCATATGCGGCTGACCAAGCACTGCAGGAAAGACTATGGAATCTCAGCCTGGAGCTATGCAAGGACGAAGAAACAGTACGGATTGCTGAGCAGCTTAACATAATGTCATAAGAAGGCTCAGCATTTTACGAAATCCGTAAATTATAAAAATCAAAGTTCAAACCGTTCAGCCCTCAACACCCTTCAATGACGGGAGACCGAGTGACCGGGGACGGGAAATTCAGTTTTCAGCCGTCAGCCGTCAGCGGTCAGCTACGAAGTGCCCGCGAAGTCCTCGGTACGGGGAAGCATAGCGAGTGGTCGCATGCCCGTAGGGTACGAGCTGTATCATGCCTGGCGAAGTGTATTTAATGATTGAGCAGGTTACTTGCTCAATAATATTTACTTGTCTAAGAATTGTTCTTATATAATTAAAAAAAATTAATTGCAGCGCAACCCGCTTCTCTGTTGCTTATCCTGCATAATCGCATCTTATCATAATTCGGTATAATTAACAGTTAAGCAACACCTCCAGGTAAGGAAAAAATGGATAACAGAAAGATCGTCGCTTGAGCGCTTATCAGAGCAAGTTCGCTGATATTGTTTGAGAAGGATAATTTCAATGAGCATACAAAGTATATTCGCCTCGTTTTCAAGTTGCTTTGCTTTTCCAACGGCAATCTCTAAAAAATTAGAGTATCGTCAGCGGAGGTTGTTGGCGTGGGTGCTCGTATCGCTGGTGGTATTTTCTACAGCCATACTGATTATTATGTTTTTCAATCCACAGCAAAATCCGGAATGGCAGCAATATAACAATCTGATTGGCGGGGTAATCGTTTTTCTGTTGATCGCCTATGTTTTGAATTGCAAAGGACAGTATCAAATTTCAGCTATATTACTCACAACGATTTCTGCTATAGTACCCTGGATTTCGATATTATTTGATTCAGCTATTCTTCAGGGAGATTTCGTTCCCCTGACGTATATAACATTTTCGATACTAATGTCCAGCATCCTGTTACCGACAGCGATTACCATTGGATTAGCCACCTTTCAATTTATTGGGATATCGTTTGTATTTATTATTTGCCCTGCTACTGTAGCCTTTAATTGGGTAAGTTTTCTGGCTTTTATCTTTTTAACCTCGGTGTTTAGTATCATTGCCAACAACATCATCCAACGTGACATTAAGAAAATAGAATCTTTAGCCCGTCAACTTACTTTAAACGAAGCCCGTCTACAGGAGTTGTCTACCCGTGATTACCTAACCAATCTATTTAATCGTCGCTATATGGAAGAAACAGTAGTTCGGGAAATCCAAAGGACAAAACGCGCACAGGGTTCGTTTGGTGTCATTATTTTGGATGTGGACAAATTCAAGCAAATCAATGATACATTAGGACATGCCATTGGCGATTCAGTGTTGCAGGAAATTGGCAAATTCCTTGTCCAACAAATCCGACAATCCGATGTTGCTTGCCGGTATGGGGGCGATGAATTTGTGCTTGTGCTGCCGGATGCGTCTCGGGAGGTAACAACAAAGCGTGCTGAGCAATTGCGGGAAGGGGTAGAGAGTCTGAATTTGCCGGTACCCATTACAATCTCTTTGGGTATTGCAATCTTTCCTGAGAATGGTTCTGACAGTAATGCCCTGCTAAAATTTGCCGATCAAGCGCTTTATCGGGCAAAACATGCTGGTGGCAATCGCTTGAATACGGAAGTATAGCCTACCACCAACGCCCCTCTTTTTTGACAAATCAGCGTCCTTTTTGTATAGTAAAGTCAGCAAAAACCGCAACAGGAAACAATTCTACGTTAACAACCACACTCTAAATCTCACAACAGCCGGATTTAATCGAATGATTTCATAAACCACCGCTTTTTAGAAGAGGGAATTTCATTTGCCAACATTAATCATTGAGGAGGGTCCAGATGAAACCAATCAAGAAGAACCATCTCATTATGATTCTTGCCATTCTCCCACTCTTACTCGCTTGCTCGCTACCCTATACACTTGTCGATCAGGTTAGAATTTTCTTTCAGATTCCGATCATGGTGGATGATGAAAACGAAATACCCACTCCCTGGGGTGCAGCGAGCGAGAACCAGGCAACCGCTGAGCCTACAATCACAGGGGTTGCGGAACAATCGCAATCTACCTCCGAAAATGAACCTATCTGGGGCTTTGAAGCGGGTGAATCAGTAACCAATTGGAGCATCGAACAGTGCAATGCGATCAACGATTTCAGCATTTCGGTAATCGAATTTGAGGAAACCGTTTTTAACAGCGGCGCAAAAAAATGTGAATTTCGCTATTCGATCAGAAATTCGGGAGACCGCCCCGCGCATATTTTCTATTATTTGTATTTTTCAAAAAATGGAGAGGTGCCGGACAATGCCGCCTATGGCTGGGTGAGGGGTGGTGATCCAGAACCAGGTGAAGTCAGGTTAATCAGCAACCATTTTTCTTCCAACCCAACCAGCGATCTTAAATTGTTTATAGATACAGCCTACAGTGTGGTGTTTACCTATGATATACCTGAATGCCATTGGATCACACAAGGGGGGACTCACAAAGAGATTCTCGAGATACAAAACGTGGATCTGCTGAGAGCAAACTTTCCTTGCAGCGAATTTTCCTTCGATGCTGCGTCATTAGCCCCCGGCGACATTGAAATCGGTCTGATCGACGAATAAGACCAATCCGTTTATACGACGACACTAAGTCCAGCAAAGGCTGCCTAACACCCAAAAGGTGTGCTATCGTCATGGCCATTATCCTGAATCCAGCAGGGTAGCTCTCCGCTCCTGCGCTATTTGTAATAATCATCCAATCCGATCGTGTGAAAGTGGTTGACGTATCCGGGCAGCATAGCGATCTTGCTTGCAGAAGTTTCCTGTTCCGTTTAATGGTTGCATATAATTAGTAGATAGAGACACGCTCACCCCCTGCCCAGGACGGAGGATTAAACATGAATACAATCGTCTTTGCCCCTGAAACGCTGAACATCGCCGAAACAACCCGCATGATTGAAATTGCCAAAGAATCGCGAGATCAATTTCATTGTGTGTTTTTTGGATACAGTGATGTTTATTCGCATCTGATCGAACAGGCTGGTTTCGAATTTCGGCGTATGTCTCCCTGGCTTACCAAAGAAAAAATCGAACATCTTTGGAAGGTGGACCGCATGGAAAGTTTCGCTGACCCCTTCACCGAATCCGAATTGCACGAACGGATAGAGAGTGAAGTCGCTTTATATCGTGAACTAAAACCGGTTGCGATTGTGATTGGCTTTACCTTAAGCGTGACGATTTCAGCCAGAGTTGCTCAAATCCCGCTGGTCTATGTGATGCCGTTTCCACTAACCCGTCCGTTTCTGGATGCTGGTTTATCCACCTTTCCGGATGAATTCGATTATCCGTTTTTCCGCATATTTCCCGACAAACTCCTGGATCGCCTCACCAACGCCTGGCTCAAATCCACAAAACTTTGGATCAAGCCATTTCAGCGGGTTGCCAGGCACTATGGCATTCAACCGATTACGCGCTTGGTGGATATTTACGAAGGCGATTTCAATCTGGTGACCGATATTCCAGAAATAACCGGGGTGAAAAATTTGCCCCCAAACTGGCAGTATGTCGGACCCATTTTTGCCCATCTCGCAGGTGAAGTTCCTTCCGAGTTGTTGGATTTAAAGCACGACGCTCCCATCATTTATTGTGCCATGGGCAGTTCTGCCAACCAGGATATTCTTAAGACGGTAATTGAAAGTTTTACCAATACCCCCTACACCGTTATTGCTCCCATCAAGGCCCACACCCACAATCAAAATATATCGGTTCCGAAAAATGTGTTGGTGTATGATTGGCTACCCGCGCCGAAAGTCAACCCGCTGGCGGATATTGCCGTTATTCACGGCGGTCAGGGCACCGTGCAGACTGCCTGTGCAGCTGGGACGCCGTTTGTGGGCATTGGCTTACAACCCGAACAGGAAAGCAATATTGATGCCATTGTCCGGCAGGGCAGTGCGATCCGAATTCGCAAGCGCCGTCTATCACGCAAGACGTTATTAGACGCCATTGAGCAATTATTAAACGATCCTTCAGCCAGCCAGAAAGCCAAAGAGATTCAACAGCTTTTCGCAAAATGGAACGGGACCAAAAATTCAGCCGATTTTCTGAAACAAAAATTTGGCTAATTCCGAATCCGCTGCAATGGGACGGTCATCTGAGTCATTTGTTCATTCTGTGGTCAAGCAAAGGCTTGGGGACGGGCGACCGAGCTTAGGTTTTAGGTGTTGGGTTTTAGGGGTTAGAAAAGAATTGAGTGACCCATCAGTCTAAAGCCACCCGAGTAAGGCGAGTGGTATATCATACCCTCTGGTTGCTAACACATTCGCATCATAGTCCATCATGAAATCAATAAAATCATAGTTCAGACATTTTTTCAGCCATCAGCCATATCATGCCCGTAGGGTATCAGCCATCAGCTACCAGCCACATAATGCCCTCTTTCGCATCATATTCAATCATGAAATCACAAAAATCATAGTTCGATTTTTTTCTGTCTATGCTGTCCACGAACCTACAGGGTGATATGAAAAACGACGACAAATGCCAATTCCTCCACGTCCTCGGCCTCGGTCGTCACAATAGGTGTACCCCGGAGGGCATCTGTGACAATGCACCTGGGAAAAGTGGGCAGGTCAGGGACCATGCCCCTACGCGTGGAAGGTGGGCGATGCATCGGATGGTGAGATTTTTGAATGGTGGCTAGGTTTTTAAATCCGATCCTTCTCCCCTACCTGTGGATTATCTTGGGAGGCTGTGGGAAAAAAATCCTGTTAATCCTGTCAATAAACACCGAAAATCAACAATCCTCACATGCAAATTCACCTGGCAATCCTGATTCTTAAAATCCAATAAATCCCAGTTCGGATTTTTTCACTTTGAGCCATCAGCCATGAGCCGTCAGCGTTCTTCAGCGTCCGATCCGTCGCCACCGCCGGCTTGGGCGTCAAGGCACAGATCTGCTCGTACAAGTCCTCCGTCATCTCCAGCTCCACCGCACACAACGACTCTTCCAGCTGCCCCAGGTTACGCGCGCCAATGATCGGCGCAGTCACCCCGGGATGATGCGCCACCCAGGCCACTGCCAGCGATGCCGGAGCATACCCCAGGCTACGGGCAAAGGCAGCAAAGTCCGCCGCCGCCTCGTACATCCACTCTGAGCCGTAGCGGGTCGCGTACATCTCGTTGTTCAACAGTCTGCCCAGCACTGGTTTCTCTGCTGAAGCATATTTCCCGGTCAGCAAGCCACCGCCCAACGGGCTGTACGGCGTCACTGCCAGCCCCTCCGCCTGCGCCAGCGGCAAAATCTCCACCTCCGCCTGGCGTTTGACCAGGTTGTACATCGGCTGGATCACCTCAAAGCGCGCCAGTTGCTCGTAGTGCGAGATCCCCAGCGCCTTCATGATCTGCCAGGCCGAGAAATTGCTCACCGCCGGGTACAGGATCTTGCCCTGCCGCACCAGGTCGTCCAGGCTGCGCAAGGTCTCTTCGATGGGGGTGTGCTCGTCGAAATGGTGGATGAAAGTAGATGTCGATCCAATCCGTGTTCAGGCGCTGCAGACTCTTCTCCACGGCCAGCTGGATGTTGCGGCGACTGGCACCGCGTGCGTTGGGATCACTGCCCATCGGGTAATACACCTTGCTGGTGATGACCACCTCCTCGCGCTCGGTTGCGATGAACTTCCCCAGCAGCTCTTCCGACCTCCCACCCGCGTACACATTCGCGCAATCGAAGAAATTGATGCCGGCTTCGCGACAGCGCCGGTACATCTGCTCGGAAGTCTCCTCATCCGCGTCCCCGCCAAACGACATCGTCCCGAAGCACAGCTCCGAAACCTGCACCCCCGTCCGCCCCAGATATTTGAATTTCATAATCCCGTCCTCCTATCCGCATGGATGACCAACCATACGGCTTCTACACCCTTATTATAGAAGAAAAATTGCTCAAGGCTGAAAGCTGAAAGCCAAAGGCATGAAAGGCTCAAAGCAGAAAAAAGGCTAAAGACAGACAATACAATGTATTTATGAATAAAGAATGAATAGGAATACCCCAACCGATTTCAATCGGTTTGACCCCTCGTAACCCCGGGTTTCAACCCGGGGCAAAAGGGAGATCCTCCTCCGGTTTGACCCCTCGTAACCCTGGGTTCGTGTACTCGGAACGGGTTATATCCCGGGGGATGTGTGTGTGAAAGGTTTCAACTATTTTTCGCCTTTCGCTTTTCGCCTTCAGCCGCGAGCCATCAGCCATGAGCCATCAGCCATGAGCAATGAGCCCCCCCATCACGGCGAGAGTGGCACAGGTCCGCTGTACAGCGTCCAACTGTGATACCCGGATCCCGCCTGGAAGGGACGCATCGTGGTATAGCCATTCACATCAGAGGTCAGATAAAACACCTCGCCCATGCCATTGGCTCCAGTATGTTCATATTCTGCGCCAGGCGATTGGAAGGGGATAATATCATCATCGCAGACCATTTCTCCACTGGCTGGCTGCCAGCTCTCGATGATATTCAGGTATACGACCCCATCTACACAGGTACCGGAGGCAGACGCAAACATAACGCCTTCCATCTCCACCGAGCACTTGCTCATCACACCCATCATTTCATAGGTCATTTCCAGTGGTGGACCAGAGCTTATTTCGGTTTCACCATCAGCGTTAACCCCGGTAACATTCAATGACAACATTTTATACTGCAGGATATGGGTCAGGTTTACGTCTGGCATTTCAATCGTCAGGGCATGATCAAACGCCAGGGTCAACATTTCCCCTTCCGCCGGGCAACTCAGAAATTCACCTTCTGGATCATTTTGTTCCACCAGAGGTTGGGATTGTTCTTCTTCAACCACAACCTCATCTGGGGGAGAATCCGGTTCGTTTTCTGAAGTCGCGATTTTAAAAAGATTACAGGCCGTCAGGGATGTGATTAATAAGAGTCCCAAAAACACATAGATCACGAAAGAACGTATTTTCAACATGTCCGCCACCTCCTTGGTTGATACCGTCCTACCCTACCAATATAGTACTTTTACGCCTGAGAGTCAAACCAGATCGCGGTATTTTTAACAGGAATAACCGTCCACGAATTCGCAAACGAATTCACGAATGGCTGCTTGTCCCCAATCTCCGATCTTCTGTCCCCCGTCTTTAGTCAACCATCAGCCGTTCGCGTTCGGACTAACAGATACAAGGTGCAATGCACTTCTGAATGATTGTTTACTCAAGATCTCATTCCAATTCCAGAAAACCGCTCAATCCCCAAGTGCACCCTAACGGGTATCTCCGACAATGCACCAAAAAACCCAATCATAGTCCATCCTGTAATCACAAAAATCATAGTTCAAACTTTTTTCCATCAGCCATCAGCCATCAGCTCAGGAGCATTTGAGCTCGAACTCCTCAACACCTCAACACCCCAACACCTCAACACCTATTCCCTTCTGTACTAGAATTCTCCGATAATCCTAAACTCAGGAATCAACCCATGCCCTTCTCCTCCCGCATACTCAAACAACCCCTCGCCCTGCTCCATCACCCTGGCGCTCATCATCCTTGTAGCCTTCCTGGCGCACATCGAGAAGACCATCGGTGCCAACATTCGGCTCATCTACGTGCATGCCGCCTGGGTCTGGACGGGTAAACTCGCTTTTGGTCTTTCCGCCATCGCCGGGCTGCTGGCGTTGCTTCTTTCTAGCAAGGATCGCATGGTGCACATCAGCCGCTCCATTGCCTACAGTTCCCTGTTCTTCTGGCTCACCTATCTGCCAATTTCCCTGATCGTCATGCAGGTTAATTGGGGCGGTTGTCAAAATCCAGCCCTCTGATATCATAGAACTAAATTTCTATACCTTTCCACCTGTAGGGGCAATGGCTTACGAAGTACCCTGTGGGGTGTCCTTGCCCGAATGGGTTACCCTTACCCTTACCCTAACCCCCAATCCCTAAAAAAGGAGAAACAATGACCGAAGAAACTCAAAACTCAAAACTCAAGACTCAACCCGGAAAAAAACGTGGCGCGCCATACGGCAATAAGAACGCCGTCAAACACGGCTTCTATGCCCGGCATTACACCCCACAGGAAGTCAGTGACTTCGAGGAGATGGAACCGCTGGATGTGCGTAACGAGATCGAGCTGACCCGGGCCTTGATGCGACGCGTACTCGAGAGCTCACAAACAGCCAACACACATGGCGAAAACCTCGACACCCTGCGCGCCATCTGCATGGGTAACTTAACACTCACGCGCCTGATCCGCACGCAGTTTATCAAACCGCAAGATCCGGAAAATACGCTGCACGGGATCATCAGAAAATTGATAAAAGAAATAGATGAAGGAATGAGGCCAGAAAATAATAATCAGGGCGTCAAACTTTGAGGGATCCGCCGACTGTAGGGGCAATGGCTTGTCCTTGCCCTTCTGCCGCGAGCCATCAGCCTTGAGCCACGAGCTACACCAATCCAGTTCGGATTTTTTCTTGGCTACCAGCTACCTGCTTCCAGCTTCCAGCTATTCAAAACTGTACTATAATTCTCCAATAATCCTAAACTCAGGAATCAACCCATGCCCTTCTCCTCCCGCATACTCAAACAACCCCTCGCCCTGCTCCTCACCCTGGCACTCATCATCCTGGTAGCCTTCCTGGCGCCCATCGAAAAGACCATCGGTGCCAACATTCGGCTCATCTACGTGCATGCCGCCTGGGTCTGGACCGGTAAACTGGCTTTTGGTCTCTCCGCCTCGCCGGGCTGCTGGCGTTGCTTCTTTCTAGCAAGGATCGCATGGTGCACATCAGCCGCTCCATTGCCTACAGTGCCCTGTTCTTCTGGCTCACCTATTTGCCCATGTCCCTGATCGTCATGCAGGTTAATTGGGGCGGTTTCTTTTTCGACGAGCCCCGTTGGCGCGTGCCTTTCATGCTCGGCATCATCGCCGTCCTCCTGCAGGGAGCGCTCTGGGCTTTCAACAATAACCGTCTCACCGCGTTTGGCAATCTGGCTTTTGGTATTGCGTTATGGTGGCAGCTGGGTGGGGTCGAGAACATCCTGCATCCCGATAATCCCATTGGCATGTCCAATTCCAACGCCATCATGGGTTCCTATACCCTCATTCTCATTCTCACCATCTTACTCGGAGCCCAGTTAACCCTATGGATCTACGAACAACGCCACCCAATCCTCAAAAGCGCGTAACATTTAGCGAATCGAAGAATCTTACCGAACAGGTTGGTATTCTCACCATCACCCGTGTGGTGCTGCACACCATGTATCGCACCATCTACCCCTTCCTGAGCGTCTTTTCACGCGGGTTGGGGGTCGATCTGGCGCAGCTTTCCTTAGCACTGACCGCCCGTTCCGCCATGGGATTCCTCGGACCCTTCCTGGCGACCATCGCCGACCGCTACGGGCGTAAGATCAGCATGCTATTAGGCTTGGGGATGGTGATCCTGGCTTCGCTTGCCATCTGGATCTTCCCTACTTTCCCGGTCTTTTTTGTTGGGCTTATGGTTGCCATGCTCGGCAATCTCATGTTCATCCCGGCTATGCAAGCCTTCATTGGCGACCGGGTGTCGTATGAGAAGCGCGGCAGGGTGCTGGGCATCACCGAGCTTTCCTGGGCAGCCGCCTTCATTGCCGGGGTTCCCTTCATGGGTTGGCTCATGGCACGCAGCCATCCCGATAAAGCCTGGTTGGTACCCTTTCCGGTCATCGCCATGGCGGGAACACTTTGTCTCATCCTGATCGCCTGGCGCGTGCCCAACAATCGTTCACAGGTTCCAGCCCAGGGCAATGGGATTGCCACCATTCGCAAGATGCTCGGCATCACCTCGGTGCTGGCGGGTCTCGGCTTTGCGATCTCGGTTTCCGCGGCCAATGAGGTTGTCAACCTGGTCTTTGGCGTCTGGCTCGAGGATCGTTTTGCCCTCAAGCTGGCTGCTCTGGGCGCTGCCTCGGCTGTCATCGGAATCTCCGAGTTGGGTGGTGAGGGGCTTTCCGCACTGCTCTCCGACAAGCTCGGCAAGGAAGTCGCCATCACCATCGGGCTCATCACCTCAGCCGTCGCCACCTTCATCCTGTATTTCTTCAGCGGTTCGGTCGCCGGTGCGCTCACCGGGCTGTTCTTCTTTTACCTGGGCTTTGAGTTCACCCTGGTCTCCAGTCTGCCACTCATGAGCGAGATCTTCCCGGCAGCGCGTGCCACCGTCATGGGGCTCACCATTGCCTGCTTCTCGCTGGGGCGCGCCCTGGGTGCGATCCTGGCTCCCCGGCTCTACAATCTCGGCTTCCTCTTCAATCTGATCGCCGCCATTCTGCTGATCGTCACCGGCTATCATCCTGCTGCAGCGTATTCACCCGGCTGGACAGGATGATCTGGATGCCCGGAATGGTGAGTTGATCCATCCTGGCGTGTAGGTCAGCCGTACGGTTTTGTGCGTGTGGGACTCGCTTCTACTGTTGCTAAACCGGTCAGCCCTTCCCAGCCTCTTGATCTGCAGCGATTGTATAATTAGCTTATCCCTTTTCAATGGGGGGAGGTTTTATGCTCATCTATAATGCCAAACAACTACTCACCCTGGCCGGTGGACCCCAACGCGGTAGACGCCTCGGTGATTTGGGATTGATTCCCGAAGGAGCAATCCTGATTCGCGATGGATTGGTGCAGGCGTATGGTCCCAGCCAGGATATGCTCGAGTGGTATCCAAAGGAGCCACGCTTCAATGCCGCTGGCAAGGTGGTCATGCCCGGCTTTGTTGACCCGCACACCCATCTGATCTTCATGGGTAACCGCGCCCTGGAGTTCGAGATGCGTTTGGAAGGCAAGTCCTATCAGGAAATCATGGCAGCTGGTGGCGGGATCGTCAACACGGTGCGCATCACCCGGGATGCCAGCCTGGAAGACCTGGTGGCGGCTGCTCGTCCGCGCGCTGAAGGTATGTTGCGCTATGGCACCACCACCGCCGAAGCCAAAACCGGTTATGGCCTCACCCAGGCCAGCGAATTGTTGCAACTGCAGGCTATTCTCAAGCTCGATCATGAATGCGCACTCGAATTAGTGCCCACCTACCTGGCAGCGCATGCCATCCCAAAGGAATTCACCCACGACCCCCAGGGTTATACCGATCTGGTGGTCGAAAAAATGCTGCCCGATCTGCAACTCTGGTGGAAACGCACCCTTCCGAACCGCCCCTTACCCTTCGTGGATGTCTTCTGCGAGGTGGGAGCCTTCACCCTGGAGCAATCCAGACAGATCCTGATGAAAGCCAAAGAACTCGGTTTCCCGCTCAAGATCCACGCCGATGAGTTCGAGAATCTGGGCGGCACCACTTTGGCAGCCAGATTGGGTGCAGCCTCCGCCGATCACCTGGTTAAGACCTCGGATGCTGATATCCAGGCGCTGGGAGTTTCGGATACGGTGGCTGTCTCGCTCACACCCACACCTTTTGGGCTGGGACATGACGAGTATACCCCTGCACAGAAGATCATCGCCGCCAATGGCATCCTGGCCATTGCCTCGGATCTCAACCCGGGTACCGCCTGGTGTGAGAGCATGCAATTTGTGATCGCCCTTTCCTGCCGCTACCTCAAAATCACCGTAGCCCAGGCCATCGCAGCTGCTACCATTAACGCCGCCGCTGCCATCGCGCGTGACTGACCAGATCGGCTCACTCGAGCCCGGCAAGCAGGCAGACCTGCTGGTGCTCGCGGTCGATGATTATCGCAATCTGGGCTACAAGTTCGGTGGTAACCTGGTGCAGCGTGTCATGAAGCGTGGCCACTGGGTCGTCGAAAATTAATAACCAGTCATCCCGCTGGATATACAATAAAACGAAGGAGCACAGATGTTAACATTGGAAACCGCAAGAGCCTGGTACCCGGAAGTGGATCCCGTGCATGGATTTGATCATATCGAGCGCGTCTATCGCATGGCGGAGAAGCTGGCACTGCTCGAAGGTGCAGACCTGGAGATCGTACATGCCGCCGCCCTGCTGCACGACTCGCGTGGTAGCGATCCCACCAGCGGCGAGCGTCTCAGTCACCACGAAGCCTCAGCCCGTTTTGCTGAGCAAATTCTGCGGGAGGAAGGCTGGACAGAGGAGCGCATCCAGGCTGTTCAGCACTGCATTCGCGCCCACCGCTACCGTGGCGAGCAAGAGAATGAACCGCAGACCATCGAAGCCAAGGTGCTCTTCGACGCCGACAAGCTGGATGTCCTGGGCGCCATCGGGGTAGCTCGCACCATCGGCTATGCCGTCCAGGCTGGTCAACCCATCTACGCTGAACCGTCCGAGAATTTTCTGTCCGAAGGCGTCAAACAACCCGGCGAACCACACAGCTCCTACCACGAATATCTCTTCAAACTGCGCAAGGTCAAAGATCGCCTCTTCACCCCCAGCGCCAAACAGATCGCCGCAGCCCGTGACGCCTTCCTGACCGCCTTCTACGAGCAACTGCAGGCAGAAATAAAAGCGGAGAGATAAATGGAGCTACCTCCTATCGGTCACCAAGTGTATATTGATGTCCCTTTGGAACTGGTCTTCACAACCCTTACTACCGCAGCAGGATGGGATGCCTGGTTCACGCAGGGAACTCTTTTGGATGCTCGTAAAGGGGGAATCATACGCTTTCGCTGGGTTTAATTGGGGTCCGGAACTCGTCACCACTGAAGATGGGGGGCCAATTCTGGAAATCATCCCCAATAAAAAAATTGTCTTTATCTGGCAACCCGACGAGAACCCCACCACGGTAACCATTACTCTCACTAGGCGAAGAGAAGGTACCGGTAGCTCGGATAATGGCATACCCAACACCGGAGTATGATATGTCCTTGCCTGCTGGCTTGGGTAAGCCCTACCTCACTCATATTCCTATCCAGCATGGGCTGGGACGTATGCCACATGCCCCTAGCCGGGATGCATCACCCAAGGTATGATGTGGGTTTGAAATCCACCAGCACCCGGGCAGGTCTAGAACGATCCAGCCCGTACGAATTATTATCCGTATGTTCCGTCAGCCGTCAGCCGTCAGGTCCGTACGAGCCGTACGAATTACTTTTGCCTACCGGCATCGAGTTGCGAGCTACGAACTACCAGCTGCCCTTAACACACTTCTATATCTGCATACGATGTCGGATCTTGCAGTGGCTCTAAATGTGTGAAGATATTACTATTCGGTAGGTGTTCTTTCAGTTCGTTCTCGATCTGGTTGAGCAAGGCATGACCGTGTTCAACCGTCCATTCATTTGGCACCAGCACGTGCATATTGATGAATTTGATGGATCCCGACTGGCGGGTGCGCACGGCGTGGAATTCGACACCCTGACATTTGTACTTCTCCAGTACGCCGTCGATCAGATCCAGATCTTCCTGCAGCAAAGCCGTGTCCATCAGACCATAAGCCGAGTCGCGCACAATACTGTAACCCGACCAAAGAATATTGATGGCTGCCAGGATGGCGACGATCGAGTCGAGAGGTTGCCAATTTGTTAGAGCTACTCGTCCCACTCCCACCAGCACACCACCGGACGTCCACACATCCGTCATCAGATGGTGAGAATTGGCGGTCAGAGATACTGCGTTGTGACGTTTTCCAGCGCGTTTCAGGATCAGTGATGCCCCCAAGTTGACCATGGATGCCAAAAACAACACCAACAAACCTATTCCTAGTTGTTCCAGTGGTTGGGGATTTATCAGTCGTTTTATTGCGGTATAAATGATGCTGGCAGCGGCAATCAGAATCAGAGAGCCTTCAAAACCGCTGGAGAAGTATTCCGCTTTACTATGCCCATAGGTGTGATTATCATCTGCCGGACGGGCAGCCACGCTGAGCATGCTGAGTACCATAATGGCTCCTGCCAGATTGACCAGCGATTCCAGTGCATCCGATAGCAAACCAACAGAGCCGGTCAGTAAATACGCACCAGCTTTCATTCCCATGGTGATCAACGCAGCTGCTATTGACAGCCAGGCATATTTCTTAAGCGACACGCGATGGTTTATTGTTGGTTCCATATGAAAAATCCATTTTCTTTTAATTGCAATCTATGTATTTTACTATTGTTTGCCAAATTTAAAACCAGGAAAAATGAAAGGTGTTTTGCGACGATATTCTTCATATGGTTGACCAAACTCTTGAACCAATTTGCGTTCTTCCAACAAAGCCCCTATAAGGGTGTAGATTGAGATGCCGATGTTCAAAGCCAAAACATTCCAACTCATTACCGGCACCAACCAGATAAACAAGAATGTACAAAAATAAAGCGGATGGCGAACCCAGCGGTAAAGCCCATGTGATACCATCGCGATTGGTTTTTGCGCCTGTTCAGGATCAAGAGCCTGCAGCACGCCAGCAAAACGCAGCGCTCCAGTCAACATTACGCTATGAACTAAAGCCAATACTGCCAGAATTTGTAATGCGGTGGTCAGATAGACCCATGGTGCAGGGATGCGATAGAGCACCTGGTCGGGTAAAATGGCAACCAACACCAGAATAGGCGTGAATAGTACCGCAGCCTGAATAGAAAAGAAAAACCGGTAATAACGGTTGTAACGGGTTATACCTAACCAGTTTTGCACCCACTTTTTGGTTTTATGGGCAGCAAGAATGGAATGAATCAAACCATAGATCCCCAGCGCAAGCAGCACCCACCAGAAGCCAGTTTGCATCAGATCAGGCTCTCTCACTGGAAACTGGTCCACCCTGCTCGGCGATCAGTTCCTGCAAGCGCGGATGATCTTTATAGAAACCCCAGTAGCGCGGGGGTAACAGCGCTGCAATCTGGCACATGATTTCATCCACAGCTTTTTGCAGGGCTTCTTCGCGATTCTCGCGGGGAATCTCATTGATGATAATGGGTTTTCCGAAACGCGCTACCATGTGAGGTTTTCGGAACGTGAGCAGGCGTTTGAAGCTATCCTCGGTGCCAGCCAACCCTACCGGTACAATCGGGGCACCGGTTCTCAAAGCAAGCAGAATGGTACCCGCTTTACCTTCCAATAGTTCATTGACCTTGCTGCGTGTGCCTTCCGGAGCAATTCCCATAGCTATACCGGATTTTATTAGTTTTTGTGCTTCGCGAAAAGCGCCAAAATCTGCTCGATCACGATCAATATAAATGGCTCCAGCGGTCTTAGCAAACCAGCTGATCAAAGGATAGTTTACATATTTTTCAGCTACCAGGGCTGTGATGTCTTTGCGAACTGGATTCACAAACAGCAGTGGGATATCCATACGGCTCATATGATTCGTAGCAACGATAATACCGCCCTCTTTGGGAATATTTTCAATTCCTTCAAACCGAGTCACAGTGATGTGATCGAACAGGTAATACATGATCCGCTGCAGGGTATCTCTTTCCAAAAGCATCCTCCCGGTATTTTGTCTGTTACTATTTTATCGCGTTTTATGTGCTTTACAATCCGTGCGAGAAGATTTTGGTAAAAGGTCAATCGATTGGGTAATCTGTAGATTTAATGAAGTTACCTGTTGAGAATTTCTCGCAATCGCGTGATCTGGGATAGGATGTTTTCCGGGTCATGATTGTATTCCAGCGTCACCGACCAGGGCTGGCAGCGTGATAAGATCTTTTCAAACAACAGGTAATCTTCTTCTTCCAGAGCTAAATGGGCATCCACCAGGCGTCCATCCCGCATTCCAGGTCGATTGAGGTGTATCTGGCGCACTTTTTCGAGAGGCAGCTGGTCGATGTAATCCTCGACAGGTATGCCAAAAGCATGCGCCGTTACACGGGCATGGGCAAGGTCAAAAAGCAACCAGGTATCAGTCTCTGCCAGCACTTTTTGAATGAACGCAGGTTCACACACATATTCATATGCCTGGGTCGGGTTGTAAGTCCAGGTTTTCAATCAGGATTGGGACAGGCAACAAGGATTTGAGTTGCTTGAGACGTGCGATACAACGCTCCAGCACCAGGTCGCGTGGTTGCAAGGGGGAGATGGCATGCATGGCTTCATCGTAGAAATCGACCTCCTCTACGGAGAAACCCAGATGCAGGCTGTACCAGGGTGACCTTGCTAATGCCAGGCGCTGTCGGGTGATTTTCGACGCATCTTTATGATCCAATCCGTCTCTGTGGGTTAGAGACCATTGATACAGGGCATTGTGTAACAACATGGGTCTGTCAGGATATGCCTGCCGGGCGTCCTCTACATATGGGCCATGTACTTCCAGGTAGTCCAGCTGTAACTGCCTATCATCCAACAGTTCTCGCACCACCGGACAGTCGGTCATTCCCAGTTGAATCATGTGTCCAGTAAACCTTTGGCGTATAAGAGCTCGGCGTTCAAGACTGAACCACCAGCAGCACCCCGCACGGTATTGTGTACTACACTGACCATGCGTAAATCGAAGAGATTGCAGGGGCGAATACGCCCCACACTGATCGACATGCCATTACCGGCGTCACGATCGCGGCGTGGTTGTGGGCGATCTGGTTCCTGCCGCACCAGGATTGGACGCTCCGGAGCAGTCGGCATCTGGCGCACCTCTGCTGGTCCACGGAAGTTTTCCAGCACCTGGATGGCATCCTCCACGCTGGGCTTGTTTCGGAATTTGATCGAGAGCACAATGGTATGCCCGTCAAATACCGGCACACGATTGGCATGGGCACTGACCTGAATTTGGGCACTTACTCTTTTCCCATTTAACATCTTTCCCAACAACAGGTTGGTCTCCATCTGGATTTTTTCCTCTTCACCATTTATGAAGGGAATGACGTTATCGAGAATATCCAGCGATGCCAATCCGGGATATCCGGCACCGGAGATGGCTTGCATGGTGCTGACAAAGACAGACTCGACCCCAAAGGCATCATCCAGTGGTTTGAGGGTCATAGCGATCCCATTGGTGGTGCAGTTTGGACTGGTAACCGCCAGTCCTTTCCAACCCAGTTCGCTATGTTGCAAGGGGATCATCTCCAGATGGTCGTAGTTGATTTCAGGGATCAAAAGGGGCACACCGGGGGTTTGTCTGAGAGCTGATGCATTTGAACAAACCGCATAGCCAGCAGCAGCTAGTTGCGGTTCCCATTCACGCGCAATGGGAGCAGGTAGCGCTGAAAAGGCTACTTTTCCGGGCAGATCGGTGCTGGTTGGTTGAATGACCATATCGCGCACCAGGTCTGGCATAGAGCCAGTCAACAACCAGCGGCAAGCCTGCCCATATGGTTTTCCAGCGCTGCGTTCTGAACCGGTCAGTGCAACAATTTCGAAATATGGATGATCCACCAACATCTCGACGAAACGTTGCCCAACAGCACCGGTTGCCCCCAGGATGGAAACGGGAATCTTGTTCATCATGCATCCTTTCGGAACCAGAACCAGGCGGAGCGCCAGGGTGCCTGATCGTTTACCTGGGTCTGGCCATATTCTACTTTTTCTAATGCGAAACCAATCGCAAAAAGCTCTCTTAAATGGACTTCATCCATCCAATTTTGCTCTTCACTCTCGTCGGCTTCTTCATTTAAGTGGGCGAACAGTAGAAAAATCGCACCAGGTTTGAGCAAACGTGACAACTGCCGGTGATAACTCCGTAATTCTTCCAAAGTCAAGCCATGTGCACAGCCTACATCCAGCGCAAAATCATAAGTTTCATGCAGAAAATCCAGCTCGGTCACCGGAGATTGATGGAAATTTACCCGTTCCGATACGCCGGCTTGATCAGCCCGGAGTTTTGCCCCATCGATTGCCTGGGCGACAAAATCAACCCCATCCACCTGCCAACCCAAACCAGCCAGGTAAATGGAAGCACGCCCCAAACCACAACCCAGATCCAATGCACGACCAGCTGGTAAATGGGCTACCAGGTCCATCACCTCGGGGGGCGGATCGGTTTGATCCCAGGGTATAGAACCTGACTCGTAAATCTCTTCCATGCGTTCGTGTTTTTTCATCTCGAATTCTCGCTAGTCACATATCAACTTAATAGTGCGATTATATCATTTAGAACCCCATTCGCAGTGACATTCAATCCCGGCTCCGGGACCGGCGATGACCAGTGGTATCTGGTTATAGCGCTGGCTGTAAATGGCAAAATAGTTACCAGGACCCTGCAAGCACCCCATAGCACTGTTGCGGTCGACAGATTGTAAGCCAATTTTGCCACCCAGCGGGGTGATGGTTGCCAGATATCGCAGCACCCTGCCCTCTTGAGCTGCCACCCCAACTCGCTGCGCATAGGTTTCATCCAACATGGAAGTGAGATTGAAAAATTCTGATACAGGCATACCCACCAGGCGCTCATCATACAGCGGCTCGACGGTAAAATCACTTTCTTCCAGTTCCCATCCGGCTGTCCGGGCCAGGATCAAAGCTTTTCGCAACACATCGAACCCACTCAAATCATCACGGGGATCAGGTTCGGTATATCCAGCTTCAGAAGCCTGCCGGATAGCCTGACTGTACGTTGCGCCGGCTTCCAATTGACTGCATATATACCCCAGGGTTCCGCTCATCACACCTTCGATGAGGGTGATTTTATCGCCACTGGCAATTTGGCTGCGCAGAGTGGCTATCACTGGCAACCCCGCCCCGACGGTGGATTCATAGCGTATACCTGGTTGATTGTAAAAAACGGACGCTTGACCCCAGGGAGCAGCATGAGCGTTTTTGTTCGCGAAAACCAGTTGGCAACCCTTCCGTATGGCAATGCTCCAGTCAATATTCCTGGCAGCACTGGTATCGACAATGATGGTGTCTTCACTGTAATAATCTGCCATGAAAGATAGTGGTTTGGATTCGGGTAAATCTGCCAAAGAGCTTCCAGCCAATTTTGGGTTCAGAACCGATTCGATCTGGGAATTTGAAAGGGGGAAACCGACGACACAGGCTGTGCTATCCGCTATTCCGGTAAAGACAACCGGCAATTTAACTCTTGAATTTGATGGACGACCTCGCGCCCCACTTTTCCGAAACCAACGATCATGATCTGTTTACAATGTTCATGTCAAGCTCCAGTGAATTGTTATGTGGGTAATTCTATCGAAGAATTGAAATCTATGACAGGGAAGAAAAAATTATCTAGAAATTGAAAACAATTGCAGTTAAAAACTTTCATCCCTCACGAATTTGGGTTTACAATCAGAAAATAGTGGATAAAACAATGTAGGAGGAAAGAAAAATGGAATGGTTATCTGATCCTCAAACCTGGATTGCATTCTTAACCCTGGTAGCCCTCGAGTTGGTACTGGGCGTCGACAACGTAATCTTTATTTCAATTCTGGCAGGAAAATTACCCCATAATCAACAATCCAAAGCCCGTCGTACGGGTATTGCAATGGCTGTCATCAGCCGAATTTTGTTATTGCTTTCCCTTTCCTGGATTATTGGATTAACAGAACCAATCTTTACGGTTATTAATTTTCATGTTTCAGGTCGTGATCTGATTTTATTGATCGGGGGATTATTCCTGATGGGCAAAGCCACTATGGAGATTCACCAAAAATTGGAGGGAGAGGAAGGTCATTCCTCTACCAAGGTAAAGGCGACTTTTTGGAACGTGATTCTGCAGGTGATGCTACTGGATGTGGTCTTCTCATTGGATTCAGTTATAACGGCAGTAGGTATGGTGGATCACGTAGCCATCATGATTGCTGCGGTCATTGTAGCAGCCATTGGCATGATTGTCTCGGCGGACGCCCTCAGCAATTTTGTGGAAGGCCACCCTACCATCAAGATGTTAGCGCTTTCCTTTCTGTTGTTGATTGGTTTCACCCTGATCGTGGAAAGCCTGCACCAGCATATTCCCAAGGGATATATTTATTTTGCGATGGGCTTTTCTGTGTTTGTTGAGATGCTCAACCTGCGTCTACGCAAGACAGATCGTGAACCCATCAAATTACACCAGGCTTATGTGCCACAGGAGAATAAAGAAGCCGGTAGTTGATATCCAAGCAGCAATTTTTCTAAATACAAATTACCCATTCATTGATCACTTTAGCTATGGATGGGTTTTTTTAACTGGTCAGCTGGATATTGAAAAACTATTATGAAGTATATATACTGAAATTGGATGTTCAAACAAATTCCATCAATCCACATCCGTATTGGTTTTTTTCATTAATTGAGAAGGGTATTATGAATACCATAATTAAAGTAAACGGATTACGCAAGACATATGGGGCTGTCGTTGCGGTCGATGATATTAGTTTTGAGGTTATGGAGGGGGAAATATTTGGAATGGTTGGACCGAATGGTGCAGGAAAAACAACCACCATTGAGTGCCTTGAGGGACTTAGAAAGCCAGATCAGGGTAATATCAGCGTGTTGGGAGTCAACCCAACCGAAGAACACCAGATGATAACACGGAAAACAGGCATGCAATTGCAACACTCGAATTTGCCTGAACGCATGAAAGTGTGGGAAGCCCTTGATCTTTATAGCTCGTTTTATGAAAAGCCGGTTGATTGGAAAAAATTACTTTCCCAATTGGGGTTAGAAGAGAAGTTAAATACACCATTTTCAAAATTGTCCGGAGGGCAAAAACAAAGACTTTTTGTTGCCCTGGCATTGCTGCCCGATCCTCAATTAATTTTTTTAGATGAATTGACTACGGGATTGGATCCCCAGGCACGCCATGCAATTTGGGATCTCATCCGGGAAGTACAATCAAATGGAAAGACGATCGTGTTAACAACACATTTTATGGAAGAAGCTGAAATATTATGTGATCGTGTTGCAATCCTCGATCACGGGAAGATTGTCGCACTAGAAACCCCCAGCACATTAATTCGAAATTTTGGTATGGGAGAGAGAATTGTTTTTCGCTGTGATGGAGCTTTGTCGAATGAATTTGAAAAAGATCTCCCAAACGCTGATAGGGTGGAAAAACAAGGGGATCTGGTGATTGTTTATGGCAAAAACAATGATATTCCATTGGTTTTAGAAGTTACCACTCAACTGGTAAAACACAAAATTCCATTCCGTGATCTTCGCAGCGAGCAAGCTACCCTGGAAGATGTTTTCTTGAAATTAACTGGAAAACAAATACGAGAGTGAGGAAGAATGAAAAGCTTTTTTAAATTCACCTGGATGGAAACAAAACTGTTTCTGCGTGAACCAATTGGAGCTTTCTTTACACTAATTTTCCCCTTAATGATGTTATTTCTGTTTGGAAGCATTTATGGAAACGAACCCTCGGAATATTTTAACGGATATGGTTCCGTTGATGTCTCTGTACCCGCTTATACTGCAATGATTGTTGCCACAACCGGTTTGATGGGATTAACAATTACAGTATCTTCCTATCGGGAAAATGGCGTACTACGACGAATGCGAACAACGCCCATAAACCCATTGATGATCCTCTTTGCACAGGTAGTCGTTCTATTTTGCATGACTCTGATTGGCATGGCGTTTCTGATCGTCGCAGGAAAGATTGTTTACCAAATGCGCTTTGATGGCAATGTTTTTAATGTTGTTGTTGGTTTCATATTAAGTAGCCTGAGCTTTTTTGCGATTGGCTTTGTTCTGGCTGGTTTGATGCCTTCTGCACGAACTGCGCAAATTGTTGGCATGGTTATCCTTTATCCCATGTTATTTCTCTCTGGTGCTGGTTTTCCAAGAGAATTATTGCCGGAATCAATCATTAAGATTTCAAAATTCTTACCCCTGACATATGTAGTGAATCTTTTACGCGGTTTCTGGATTGGTGAGGGATGGGAAAAACATGTTGTGAATGTTATTGTGCTGACGGGCATCCTGATTGTTGGTGTGGTTATCTCATATATCACATTTAAATGGGAATAATTTAGATCACCTGTTTCTTGTTTCTAATGTGCTACTTCTCAAACTGAATAGAGCATGAAGTTGAGCCAAATATGACCTTTGGGTCTTTTTGGTTCCTAATTTTTAGGTGTAAAATTAAAAAGGACTGACCTGATGCAGCTACTACCCACTTTGTGATAGTAAAGTGGAATGGTTTGTCACACTCATTGTTAGGAAAATAAAAAATGAATAACTCTATAGACCTGGTACCACTTGGAAAAACTGATATTAAAATCACCACCGTAGGCGTGGGAGCCTGGGCCTGGGGTGACCGAATGATTTGGGGGTATGGCGGCAGTAGCTATGATGATAGCGATATCCGCGCAGCATTTGATGTCAGCCTGGCCAATGGTACGAACTGGTTTGACACGGCTGAAGTCTATGGCATGGGTAAATCAGAAAAATTTTTAGGGAAATTTTTACCTTCCGCAACGAATAAAGTGCTGATCGCAACCAAATTTTTTCCGTTTCCATGGCGGATGCGTAAAACAGCGTTAGTAACTGCGCTCAAAAAAAGCCTGAATCGCTTGCAACTCTCCCAGGTCGATTTATATCAAATCCATGTACCCCTTGGACGCTGGAGCAAACCAGAGTACGTATCCGCTCTCGCTGACGCGGTAGAATCAGGCCTGACCCGCGCGGTGGGTGTCTCAAACTTCAATACTGAAAAAACCAGATTGGCACATGACACCTTACAGGCTCTCGGAATACCACTGGCTTCCAACCAGGTTGAGTACAGCCTGTTCGATCGCAGTATCGAGAAAAATGGTTTGCTGGATTACTGCCTGGAAAATGACATCACCGTCATTGCTTACAGTCCGCTGGCGAAAGGAATGGTGACCGGAAAATATGGACCAGACAATCCCCCACCTGGTCCGCGCAAGCGCATGTATCCCCCAGAAAAATTGAAACGAGCCCAACCACTGATCAACCTCCTGAAGGAAATCGGCACAAGTTATAGCAAGTCACCTGCACAAGTTGCCCTAAATTGGACGATCTGCAAGGGAACCGTACCCATCCCCGGGGCAAAAAACGCCAAACAGGCCGCCGAAAATCTCGGCGCAATGGGGTGGCGTCTCACTTCGGAAGAAGTGACTGCTCTTGATAAAGCGAGCAATGAACTTGCAAAATGAAGTATCGATAAACTTCCAAAAAATCGCAACCAATGGGGTTCATTTACATATGGCCCAGGCTGGACCAAAAGGTGGCGAGCCTGTTTTCCTCTTGCACGGATTTCCGGACGCTTGGTTTGGATGGGAAGCTCAAATTGGCCCTTTAGCGGATGCTGGTTTTCGGGTAATTGTGCCTGACCAAAGGGGATACAACTTAAGTGACAAACCCGATGGCATTGCCAGCTACCAAATGGATACTCTTGTGAAGGATATCCTTGGATTAGCTGATGCCTTGGGTTACGAACGTTTCTACCTGGCTGGGCATGATTTTGGTGCAATGGTCTGCTGGAACCTTGCACTGGCTAACCCTGAGCGGATCAAACGGATGGTGATTGCCAATGTGCCGCATCCGCAGGTGATGAGCAGCTATCTGCGCACTCACATCCAACAAATGCTCAAAAGTTGGTATGCCATTTTCTTCCAGATTCCTGGTCTGCCAGAATGGGTGGTTAAGAGAAATAACTGGCGCTTTCTGATCTCAGCGATGCCGGACGACTTAAGCGAGGAAGAGCGAGATCGCTACCGCGCAGCCTGGAATATGCCCGGTGCAATGACAGGTATGATGAACTGGTATCGGGCATTTTTCCGCTTACCGAAAAAAACACCCCAATTCTCCAAAATCCAGGTGCCGACCCTCATCCTGTGGGGCAAGCAAGATCCGCATCTATCCTATGAAATGGCTGAATTGAGCATTAAGCTTTGTGATGACGGGCAATTGATCACTTTTGACAATGCAACTCATTGGGTTCTGCGGGATGAATCTGAAGCCGTTAGCCAACACATGGTGAAATTTTTTACTTACATCTGACTGAGTAGTTGCGAGGATAGTTCAAAATCATCACTATCTTTATTAGCAATTTAGCGCTCGACTAATAACAATCCTGTCCATTGGTCAGGATTTTTCTAGTCTATTGGCGGATAAAATCAGACAATTATTGTCTTATACTCATTTTTGGATGGTGACAGCATTTCCATCAATTCAGATCATCCAAAATAGAGTGACTGACATGTTTTATAAAGAACAATGATCTTGGGACAAGAGTAGAGGACGAAATGGCAGCTGACACACAATTTTCAAATGTTGCCTACCGAACCAAAATGATGCTGATGGTTTGGGTCTCATTATTATGGATATCCGATTTACCGGATATCCTTTTTTATTACCTGATCGGACCGGTACCCGACTGGTTGATTTATGTGAAGTTTGGTTTGATGCTGGCTTATACGGGCATCTGTCTGATTATGAAACGCTTTAAACCGATCCTGCCCTATGCATTTTTCATGTTGGTTTTCATTGGTGGGGTAATGGCATCGGATTGGGTAAGGGTTCAGTCCTGGTGGAAAGCCTGGTTGCCTCAGGCGGAATCCTCCTTCTTCTGGGGATATGCCAAGATCTATATTCGGGATATCGCCTTGGTGCTGTTGGTGATTGCTGCCATGTGGCTGGTAAAGCGAAAACGGTCAACGTTCTTTCTCACCCGCGGTGATTGGCAAGCTCCTATGGAACCAGTCAGATGGTTGGGTATCAAAGCTGGAGAATCCTGGAAGGTATTTGGCTGGATATTTGGGTTCGCTGCCATGCTGGCGGTGGCATTTCCAACCTTGTTGAGCATGGCCATCACGAAAGAGCAATTGGTCAAAGCTATTCCATTAATTCCAGCCGCCCTATTGTTTGCAGGGATTAATGCATTCAATGAAGAAATGTACTATCGAGCACCCATGTTGTCGACCTTACCTCAGATTATCGGGAAACAACAGGCGATGTTTTTCAATGCTATCTTTTTTGGCCTGGCGCACTTCCTCTATGGTTCACCACCAGGGATTATTGGTGCTGCCATGACTGGATTTCTGGCGTGGTTGTTGTGCAAGAGCATGCTCGAGACTAAAGGACTTGCCTGGCCATGGTTGATTCACTTTCTGCCGGATGCGATGATCTTCTTCTCATATACATTGCTGTTTGTGAGAAGTTAAGCACCTGATTTAGGATTATTACTCCTATTTGCAAGTGAGATCCCCCCTGCATTTTCGCTTGACGGATCGAGGATCATCCAGTAAACTCAGACCCAATGAATACAACAAGACCTGCCAGTCAGTTATCCTCTAGCCGTGACTCATCATGGATGAACGTGATGTTGATGTCATGCGGACATATCGGGGCAGCTGCCATACAGGTAGACGCTAGCTAAGCGTTTTCTATTCTTTTATTGATCAACAGGCTGCCCGACAAAGGCAGCTTTTTTTTGGTTAAGGAGCAAACCGTGACCGATGACAAAAGTAACATTCACACATCTGCATCCACCCGTAGTGTACACGCCGGGGAAAAACGCCAAAAACCGTATCATTCTCTGATTGACCCGATTGTGCCCACATCCACCTATGTGTTTGACAGCTACGAGGATATCTGTCAATTCACCCAGGACAAGAATAACGCCATACCGACCGACAGATTGGAATATGGCCGCTATGGCAACCCCACAGTTCGGGCTGTCGAGCAGCGTCTGGCAGCTCTGGAGGGTGGTGAGGAAGCCCTGTTGTTTTCTTCCGGGATGGCGGCGGTCACCACGACCTTGCTGACCTTCCTGAAAGCCGGCGATCACATCATCTATACCGATGATATCTACCGTAAAACGCGTGAGTTTGGGCTCAATTTCTTGCAACGCTTCGGAGTAGAAAGCTCAATGGTGGCGATGGGTGATTACGGAGCCCTGGAAAAAGTTATCCGCAGCAACACCCGCCTGATTCTCTCTGAAACGCCTACCAATCCCTACCTGCGTGTGGTGGATTGTGAGAAGCTTGTAAAAATGGCCAATACCTATGGGCTGATGACCCTCATTGATGCCACCTTTGCCACGCCAATCAATCTCAGACCTCTGGAATATGGAGTCGATCTGGTGTTGCATTCCGGCACTAAATATCTGGGTGGACACCATGATCTGCTTTCCGGGGTGGTGGTCGGACGCAAAGAGCTCGTGGATCCTATCCGGGAGCATGTCAATTTGATGGGGGCGGTCGCGGATCCATACAACGCCTACCTGCTACTACGTGGATTGAAAACACTGGGCTTGCGGGTCAGGCATCAAAATCAGGCAGCCATGCAGCTGGCGGAATTTCTACTCAGGCAACCACTGGTGGAGCAGGTCTATTACCCGGGTATAAGCAACCACCCGGACTATAAAATCGCCAAACGGCAGATGTCTGGCTTCGGTGGTGTGGTTTCCTTCACTCTTAAGGCTGACCTGGAGCAGACCGCCAGATTTCTGGACAGGTTACAGATTCCATATATTACACCTTCGCTGGGTGGTGCGGAAAGCCTGGTGAGCCAACCGGCACTGCTATCCTACTACTCCATCAGTGCGCAAGATCGGGCAGCCTGGGGGGTCAAGGATAATTTGGTGCGCTATGCATTGGGCATTGAGGATGCTACGGATTTGATTGCCGATATACAGCAGGCATTTGATTGGCTGGAGAAACAAATATAAAGGAAAAGAAGGCGAGTTCAATGGCTAAAACTAAAACGCTGGTGATGAAATTTGGCGGTACGTCAGTAGGCAGTCTGGAGGGATTGGAGCAGGTGGTAAAGATAGTGTGTCAGGCAACTCTGGATTGGCAACAGGTGGTGGTGGTATCCTCCGCTTTTTCAAAAGTGACGGATGCATTATTGGAGAGTGCCAGGCAGGCCGCTAGAGGAAACCAGGTCCCCTTTACACAATCGCTGGCAATGCTCGCGACGCGCCATCATCAAGCGGTAGAGCATTTTTTCCCTGCGGATCAGCAGCAAGTTGTGGCGGAATTGGATGCCCTCGTCCAGAATTTTCAACATCTGGTGCAAGCCATAGCCGTTTTAGGAGAAGCCACACCTAGAGCTTTGGATGCCGTGGCGGGATTGGGGGAACGCCTGGCGGTGCGGGTGATTGCAGCTATATTACGCAGCCAGGGAATCCCAGCCCAGGCAGTGGATGCAACACAATTGATTGTCAGCGATAATCAGTTTCAGGCAGCTATACCGCTGATGCAACCTACCCTGGAGAACACAAAGCGTGTCTTGTTGCCATTATTTGAGCAAAGGGTTGTGCCTGTGGTCACAGGTTTCATTGCTGCCACTACAGAAGGTATTACCACTACATTGGGGCGTGGCGGTTCGGACTATTCCGCAGCCATCCTGGGAGTCGTACTGGATGCCGATGAGGTCTGGATCTGGACAGATGTTGATGGCGTCATGACGGCTGATCCGCGTCTGGCCAGAGATGCTCATACAGTTTCTGAGCTTTCGTATCGGGAAGTCTCCGAGTTGGCGTATTTTGGGGCAAAGGTGCTGCATCCCAAAACCATCCGACCGGTGATTGAAGCTGGAAAGGTCCTCAAAGTTCTGAACACCTTCAACCCGTCCCATCCCGGCACACTCATTACCACGGATGTGAACGGAAATGGCAAGCAGACGGGCATCATCAAGGCGGTCACAGCCGTGCGCGATGTGCAACTCATCACCGTGGAAGGTCGCGGCATGCTGGGGGTGCCGGGTGTGGCAGCGCGTATCTTCAGCGCGGTGGCAACCACCGGGGCAACCGTTCCCTTCATCACCGAAGCTTCTTCAGAACAATCTTTATGTTTCGCAGTTCCAGTCGATATGACACAGGCAGTGCTGGCTGTTCTTGAAAAATCATTGAAGCAGGAGATCGAACAGCGCAATATCGATCGCATCTGGGCTAGTGAGGAAGTGGTGATCGTAACCGCAGTCTGCCCACAGATGCGTTACCGTTTAGGCGTGGCGGGAAAGATCTTTACCGCATTAGCGGAATCAGAAGTGAATGTCCTGGCCATTGCACACGGTTCATCGGAAGTATCCATCAGCCTGGTGGTCAGTGCTGAAGATCTGGAGACTACGATTCAGGCTATGCATGCATTGACGGTTAATAGTGGTGGATGAATCAAAAAACTCATCTATAAAATAAACTTTATGCTGATAAGTTTATGTCCTTTTACAGGTAAAGTTATGCTACCTTCATTATTTGGGGTTATTTCTGCCAGAAATTCTTCTGCCAGGTTAACCAGCAAGGCTTTTTCATATTTCACCAATGGTTTAATGTTCAATTGAATGGTTTCATCGGTAACATTGTATCCTCGGACAATACAACCATCTCCATTCTCAGTTTCTTTGATAGCACTGATGACAAATTCAGCAGGCGTATGGATAATGAAAGACCCTTCATCGGGCAATTCCCCTGCGTGAAGATCTGTTGCAATAGCCCGAAATGGTGTTTCAAATGCATATGCCTCTTGATAAGCTTCTTTCCAATTTCCTTTATGAGGAATAACGGCATACTCAAAGATGGAATTTCCTAATGTCTGACCACCTGGTGTTTCAAAGGCAGGACCAGCATGCCCCTGTCGCACAGGCAAATCGTCCCGGGATAGCCAACCAACGCAGCGCATTAAGGTCAAAGCAGTTTCTGTGAATTTTATTATGTTTTATCACCTCTACTTCAGGTAGATCCACGATTGGCAATCATCAATCCGATTTTTTCTTTGGAGACATCTGTAAAGGCGCGTTGAGGAACTTCAGGTCGGGGGTTCTCCACCCAATTTCTTCCTTTTTCTGGCACACCAATGGGACGGCGAATGATTTCGAAGTGTCCATCAAAATCTGCTTCCTTTGAAGTGAATGGAGCTTGGAAATGTACTCGCAGACGATGATCTTTTGCCAGGTTGTCAACTTCGGTTTTAATTTCCACACGGGCAACACCACTTGCAGAGCATAACCCGGCTTCGTATGGGAATGCTGATTTTTTTCGTTGAACGTGTTTTCCTGTCAGGTGATATTTCTGCCGGAATTTTTAATTCGTACTCAATTTCGATAGAGGGGGCCAATTCACTACGAAAAATTTTCAATGAAACAACTTTTGGGCTGAAGAAAGAATCGTATAGTGGAGGAGAATAATTGTATTCGTCCCCGGCATCTCCTCCGTCCACAAAGCGGTTCAGACCGTTGAATATGGTGTTGGTTATCTTATCTGTAATAATTAGAGTACCATCCGTCTCGTTCACTTTCACAAGGAAAAACTCATTTTCGATGATAAAAGGACCCTTCCTTTCATTTCCTGTTGTCAATTTGGAGAGCATTTTTTCTCCAAATTTCGATTGAGCAAATCGGATACCTAGAGGAAGGAGTTTTTTCACCAGAGGATTGAGATCAGATGTGGAAGGAACATTAATTCCATCAACAGCCCGCACCCAAACCGTCTGCCAACCAAAAGCGGGAATATCTGGACTGAGGAAGCGAATTTTTGAAGCTCGTGGTGTATAAGCGATGACATGAAATTGCATCACACTTGGATCCGCTTCATATCTAGCAATCTGTTCTTCGGCATGATGCCATGCTGGAATGTTGGGCTGACCTTGATCATCCAGAATAGCATCAATTGTCACAATATTGTTCCTGCGAGAGACTTTGACATCCACTATTGCAGAACCGGCAATCCAGCCTTCGTTGATGGCTCCAATCGTATCGCGCAAGTTATTTTTCGTGAGTAGCAAATTGGCAAGCATTTCATGATTGGACCCAAGAAATTCATGTGGTATTGTATTCCCATTTGCGTCTTGGATTTCAAAGGCAGCTATATGTTCAGGAATATTCAATTCAACTTCAATCAAATCGTGGTGGGAAAAACAAAATGGATTGAAGAGTACAATGGCTGATAATCTATCCTCAAATTTTGTTTGAACTGTTTGAGAAATATTCTGTAATGCTTGTAAAGTTATTTCTTCGCCAATTTGCTCTACCTGATCAAAACGAGGTTTCATTTCATCGTGCACCTGATCGATAGAACATCCGCATATGGAATCATGTGGGTGGTTTTCCATCAACATTCGCCAGGCATACCGAATAATCGGTGCAACTTGATGAACCCGATTGGTGGGTTGAACTTGGGAGGTCCATGTGTTTTTCTCTCTTTTAATCATGTTTTCGGAAAAAACGCAGAAGGGTTCTGCCCACTTTTCCAGAAGTAGTTGACAGCTGTGGTTGTTTTGTTTAATCCACATACGTGAGGATAGTACACCAGGCAGCAAATGAGAGTGATCACATGCTCGCAACTCACCTTTAATAACAGGTAGGAATATCTCGTTGTTTGATATTTGTTCTGATATTCTTTGAATATAAGCAGACAAGGTGGAATGGATCACCTGTGTGTCTACCAGATGCTCATTTGCATATGATATTGCAGCTGACGTGTGTGGGGAAGGTTCCATATGATCGGTCCCTAACATGATCAAATAATCGTTCACAGCAGAATGTGTTGCTAGCGAGGCTCCTGCAACCGAAATTTGTTGCGCAAATAATGGAAAATTATGGACGATTAAATTCGCTCCATTACTATAACTATCACGTAAATAAGCCAGAAATACCTTTGAGCCATCAGGAGATTCCCACCATAATTCTGCGGGTAGATCACCGAGACCTCGCCAAAGTGCAGCAGTGTTAATGCCAAAGCCTCTCAGTATTTGTGGAACCTGGGCTGGGTGTCCAAAGGGATCAGGAATATATCCGATTGGCATTTTCGGACCAAACTTGCTTGCTGTTCGAGCACCTTCCAGTAAATTACGAATATGTGCTTCTGGACTGACCAAAAACATGTCAGGTAATATATGCCAGGGACCGATCAAAATACGTCCTTCTTGAATGTATTGCCTTAATAGGTCTTCTTTTTCTGGCCGAATTTGTAGATAATCATCCAATACAATGGTTTGACCATCCAGCATAAAATATTTGAAATCCGGATCCTCAGCGAGAATATCTAAAAGTTTATCGATCAAGTGAACAAGTTTCAGCCGAAATTGTTGAAATGTCAGATACCATTCGCGATCCCAGTGAGTATGAGAAATAACGTGAAGTTTTACCATTTAATTCTCCGCAAAATTCGATGAATTCCCAGCTTCCATTCTTTTGCCGTGCCTTTCTTCAATGGCAGCCTGTATTTCCTTCTCCTTTTTGTGGGTGATAGGTAATAGGAAGAGCAAACCGATACCAATTAACAGAATGGTAGCTGGAATAATCCCTGTTCCAATGCGGATCGCCTGAACAACTTCAGCAGTCTGGCTTTTACTGGATCCAATATATCCCGAAGCGCTGAGAAGAGCGCTCAAAATCAAGGGTTGGACACTCCCCGCAGGAATCAACAGAATTGCCATGATTCCTCTTACAACTCCGGGTTGGCGTTTATTAGTCTTGAGCTCGATATGATCCACAACCAATCCTGCAATTGGGTTGTTAATGGCGGAAGAAAACCCATAACCAATCAGGATGACAATGTATGTTCCAGCAGCAATCCAATAATTGATTGGCAAACTTAAAACAGCATGCCCAAGAACTGAGATCAACAGCCCAAACGCAAGCGTGTTGCGCGAACCAAACTTTTTGACCAACAAGATGATCAGTGGAAATATCAACATTTGCGCGATACCGGTCAACACATCCGGGATCGTGGCTTTCAGACCGGAAACTTCAAGGACATTGTCCATGTAATAGAGGTAGCCGGTAAAATAATTACCGGTGCTAGCCTGGATAAAAAAGAAAGCGGTCAAAAAAATCACAAAGGTCCTATCTTTGATAAAATCCTTTGAAAGAGCAAATAATTCTTTTAGGTTTTGGCTGAATTCCATATCTTTGTAGAATTCTTCATCTTCGCGAATAAACCTCGATCCGATCCAGATCAACAAGAGTCCTAGCAGAATAGCTCCGGTAAAAATTGCCACCAGGGCAGATCTGGAGTAATCCCCTGTTAGAAACCACACGGGAATCATTCCACCCAAAAATACGGGAATCATATTGACATAACTTGAGATTACCTGCACTTCCGTGCGCTCTTTCATGGACAAAAAAGTGTTCACTGTAAAAGCCATGAAGCTGACACCCAGAAGGGTTTGCGCTCCTTCATAAATCACCAGGAGCGTCAGGAGAAAGACCGCAGTCACAATCTCATTCCAGTCAGGAGAAGCAAAAAGAAGGGGAATTAATGAAACAGCGATAAGTGGAATAGACCAGCGCATTAGGTGACGATATTTTCCCCGATTTGTTAGAAAAGGCCTCTTATCCGCCCAGTAGCCGATAACGGGGTCGTTGATGCCATTCCAGATACTGAAGATTAGGTATACCACGCCAAACATGGCTGGGGATAACCCGATCATATCAGTGTAAAATTTCATTAATGAACTGTTGACAATTACTGAGATTAATATTGATCCTCCGGAGATCAGATTGATCAATATCTTTCTTTTGAAGGTGTAGTATTCTTTTAAATTAATCATTTTTCTCTCCTGCTACAAACCCTTGTATTTTTATGTGTTGTTCAAACTGTAATCATCTTCATCAAACTGTTTATTAAGGTGTGCCTTACGTTTCTACTCCTCAAAAGGAACTATCGAGTTGAACAATGAAATCATCATGGGTTGAGGAAAGATAGACTTTAATTACATAATCTGTATCTATATTCACCACTTTTATCAGGATTTGGTTTTTCCCCTTTCTTAGAAGCAGGGGAGATTGTAATTTGACCGATTCTAGGGAAACAATCGCTTGTGTAAATATTTCTTTTCCGTTCAACCATACCCGAAGACAACATCTTGTTTCTATATTTAAATAAAGCTTCGGCACATTGGGTTCAGTTAGTAAATTATCCAATGGGCGAGGGCTGTTCAGATAAAAGCATATATAGCTGGATGAATGATCTTTGGGACCGTTAAACGCCATCTCTTTAAAATGAAATCCATCAAATCTGGCTGTCCCTACTTGCCAAATAGTTGAAAAATCATTATAGTGGATCGCTTGAAACTGAGCAGGCACAACATGATTCTCTCCCCTCAAATAGTCTTCATTCAGCATGGTTATACAATCACTGCCGGCAAAAAATCCTGCAGCCATTACCCGGATGACTTGATCCTTTTCCAGAGCAGTTGAGGTAATGGAATTACCCATATCCAGGGAGATTTTTTTGAGGGCTTGATCGATTTTATCCAGTTTTTTACCACTTAACGCAAGGAGACTGCCATACATTTTAGCTAGTTCGCGTATATTGAAAGAACTAATATAAGCGATCATATCCTCAGTTAGCATGGCAACCATAGGAATAAATCGACGGACTATGGCTTTGGCTTGTGGGTTTTTGAGTATTAATCCTGCCGGTGTATAAGTACTGAAAACCACGTCGTTTTCGAATTCCTCCGTGATTTGGGCTCCCGCTGCTGCCATGAGTTTGTTCCATAAGTTTTTCCTGTTTCGCTCTGAGACGGCCTGGTGAACCCGCATTTCGATTGTACAAAGCAGTATCCTGGCTTTACAAAGATTCAGTTGTACCATGGCATGGGCTTCGGGTAATTCTTTTTCACTCCTGAAAAGTGCGGCTGTTTTCGACGATTCATTCTGATAATTCCACATACGCCAATCACAGCTACAGGATTTTAAAAGCACTTTCGCTTTTTGTAATCCCTGCATGCGAATGCCAAAACGCTGAATAACATTATCTTCGTCTTCTGAAAAATAGAGATCCTGTAGCTTAAAATGATCAACCAAGGGGTCGGTATTGGCATACTCACTGCCAAAAACCAGTGAAGAGGCTTCCCGCTCAAAAAAATTAAATCTTTCACCAGTCAAGTTTTCTAACAATCGTTCAGAAGCAGGTGTCAATCCGGATAAAAAGATGGTACCGCCATTAGACTTTAGTGACTCAACCCGGTCTTTCAGTATTTTTTCCTGCTCAGGAGAGATGGATCCTAAATCAGCATAGATAAAGGTTCCAGTGAGATCTTCACTGAATTGAATCCCTGCTGCTTTTAATCCTTGATAATGAATACCTTGGATATCACCGAAAAAGACTACCGGTTCAGGACGATCGATCACTGGATATGATTTTTGAGATGGCGAGGCTGGCTTGTCTTCAAAGGATGAAGGCAGAGGACCTCCGGTAGAATAAACAGCCTTGATGGCATCATACATGGGCCATGGGGTATAGAGCTGCAGACCCGGATCGTATCCGGGATTGAAGGTGGTGCAGTATGGTCCCAACCTTTCAGGTTGCACACCCGGTTTTCCTTCCTGATAACCGCTAAAAAATATACCGTTTTCAACCATTGGGGTCTTTTGTAAATGCGCGTGCCCAAGTGGTAATGGTTTCAAGCTATACCAAGCCAGATTGAAGACACTCACATAACTGAAACCCGATGAAAGCTGAGCTTTCAGTTGACTGTAGGCCTCAACAGCCACCCCCTTCATCCTTTCTTCAATACTGTGGAATGCCAGATCACCAACAAACGCTGCAGCGTGTTTCGGCGTTCCATAATATGCGATGGTACATTCGCCAACGCCAACTGGTTTGTTGGCGATTCTTTTTATATCCGGGAAATTTCCAATATTTTCATAATGGAGGATTCTGGTTGGAAATCGCCCGTCCCAATCTTGAGAGCCATCTGCACTGATCCAGTCTCGGGAGGGGTCGAGCTCTCTGGCAATATCCATAAGTTTACAAACCTTTTCCCCTACCTGAGCTACCGTTTCCTCAGATTGAAATGGTTGCTCAAGAGCCATCCGCACTTCATTTTCAACACTCCAACCCATCACTGAAGGATAATTGCGATCCCGAAGTATCAACCGGGACATGTGATCATAAAAACGTTCCCATGTAACCGGCTCATCGTAGTTGAATTGGCAGTGACTGGCCCAAATGGCACTCTCATCCAGGACACATATGCCCATCTCGTCGGCTACCTCCAGATAAAAGGTGGGATACGGCATGGCATGCAACCGAACCCCATTTCCACCAGCACCTTTAAGAGCTGTGTACCATGCAAATGCATATCTACGTGTGAGTTGAGGTATGCCCATAAAGTGCCAGGAGTCTCCTTTAATTTGGACCTTGTGATCATTCAGATAAAAATCTCCCTTTTTTATCCTGAATTCTCTCCAACCAAAACGCGTATACTTACAGTCTATTGCTCTGCCATCCTGCGTCAAAGAAACAAGCACGGCATAGAGATTGGGGTTATCCATATCCCAATGACGCAATCTCCCTGAGACTGTAGTTGTAAGCGTAAGTTCTCTCTCAGTACCTGCGGCAACCTTAATATCTTCGTTGGAAAAATCAATGATGGGGTTGTCTTCCAAATCATAATGGGGAAGAACCTGAATGCCATCCTGCGGAAATGAAAATGACTGCAAAGCTTTCACAACACCATTTACGGATAAGCTGGTAGTTTGTCCACTGCGGTTTTCTACAGTCACCTGAATCCTTAATTGATCAGATGACAAATCTGATTGTACATACACATCTTTAATATATATCTTTGGAATACCGAGCAAATATACATCCTGCCATATTCCAGCAGTATTCATATTGAAGAAAGAACCAGTCGGATATGTATATCTTGAAGATCCGTTATTTACATTGAAAAGCTCTGATGCACGTACGCCTACCCACAATGTATGATCGTCACCAGGTGTCAAATAATCATTTACCGGATAGGTGTGCGGTAAACTGTTGTCAAAATGTTCGCCCACTTTTTTGCCATCAATATATACCTGACAATTCCCGCAAACAGCCATAAAATGAAGCAGGATGGTTTTCTCACCCCAATCTTCCGGAACATGAAGTGTCCGCTTCATCCAGCCCATTTTGACATGCTTCCAAAGCTCGGGGTAACTGGGATAACAAACAAAATCACCGCCTGGAATACCATCCCCATCCACCAGGCCATTAATATTCCAGGGAGAGGGCACTTTCAATTTGACCTGCTCCCATCGATCTGGTTTTGGTAATGGCAATTCGGGAGTGGACTCGCCTGACTTAAAACCTTCTGGCAAATCAACCGGTTGAAAATCCCATTTCCCATTCAGACAGATTTCGTTGCGGAAATCAGATTCACCGGGTTTCAAACAACCCGTTTCTGTGGAAAAATCGTTATGATCGATGATCTTTTGTTTTACAGACATACATTTCCTTAATCAGGCTGAATAGCGAAATTTCAAAACCGTATCGAACATGGCTACGATATTTTCAGGCGGTACATCTGCCTGAATGTTGTGAATTGGGTTGAAAACAAAACCTCCACCAGGGGCAAAAATATGGATACGCTCACTTACATGCCTTCTAATCTCGTCCGGTGTTGCATTTGGTAGAACCTGTTGCGTATCACAACCACCACCCCAGAAGGTCAGTTGATAACCAAAATCTGTTTTTAATCGAACAGGATCCATATTTACTGCACTGGTTTGCACTGGATTGAGAATATTAACTCCAGCTTCGATCAGGTCTGGGATCAGTGGATAGATACTCCCACAGGAGTGCAGGAAAACAGCGCATTCTGAATTTTGATGGACATGTTGATATAATTTTTGATGACCTGGTTTTAAGAATTTTTGGTACATTTTGCGGGACATTTGCGGTCGATCCTGGGTTCCCAAGTCATCTCCAAATTGAATGATCTGCACGTAATCCCCCACAGCTTGAAGATACAATGTTAAATTCGCCAATTGTGTTTCAACAATTGCCGCAATCAGATCCTCAATAAAAGCACCCCCGCTAGCCAGATCCATCATGAATTGTCCCCACCCCCTCAAGCTTTGACCTGTTTCTAAGATGCTACCCCCGAAATTTGCCATAATGGCAAAATCAGTGTTCTCATAAAGTGTTTTGGCGCGCATTTCCAGGTATTTTAATTCTTCATCAGTGTAAATTGGCCTGGGAAATTGATCTATCTCCTCCGAGGTGGTTGCGCCAGTCAAAGGATGAAATATTTGTGTGAAATATAAACTGTTATCAGACATCCGTTGCATGGGAATTCCATGCTCCCAAATAAGCCAATTGCCATCCTCTTCATTTATTCTCAGATCGACACTTGCTGGAATCTCGCAAGATGTACCATCGGGTAGTTTCCAGGGTTTCCAAAATCCATTAGATGCTTCAACTGGTGAGTTTTCTAAAGAAATCACATCGACGCCAAATCTGGACAATATTTCCGATTCTACTTCAGCCAATTGTTGACCCATATCGAAAACTCGAATTTGACCGGTTGAAAAGCCAAGATAATTTTTAAGCCTGGCATAAGCAATTGCCATTATTCCGGTTGATGCCATAGCACCAAAGTCGATCGGAATGCGGTCTGTTTCTTCATGACGCAAAGCTTTCAGCACACGTTCCCGGGACGTTAAAGTGATATTTCCGGATGGGTTTTTGTGAATTTGCATAAGATCTCTTATTATTTGAATGAAATGTGGGGGATCTGTAACACACATGTTGACAGTGTTAACATTTGTAATGATTTTACAATTAAATATTAACGCTGTCAACATTAATATGGTATGATTCTATTATGGAAACCAAAAGTTATCATCATGGGAACCTGAAAGAAGCGTTAGTTATAGCTGGTATGGAAATTCTTTCCGAAAGAGGAATAGAAGGGTTAAGCTTACGAACCGTTGCCAAACGAGTTGGCGTAAGTCATACTGCTCCCTACAACCATTTTTCTGATAAGCAAGCCCTTTTGGCTGCTATTTCAACTGCCGGACATGTACAATTGTATCAAGCCCTATCAGATACTTTCGAAAAATTCAAGCTGTCTTCTTCTGAAATTCTTGTTGAAATTGCATGGGCATATATGCAATTTGCACTGGATGACCCTGGGCGATTTAAATTAATGTTTTCCGGTGCATTGGAAGAAGAACGAGAGCATCCGGATTACCTGGCCATTACGCAGAAGAATATTTCACTATTTGAAGAGATCATTCAATATTGCCAGATGAAAGGGCAAATATCAGAAGGTAATGTGGAAATCGTTGCGATCAAACTTTGGAGTTCAGTACATGGTTTTGTGAATTTGGTGATAGAGGACCAATTTCCAGCAGATTATTTACATGACAAAAAAATTAAAGATCTACTCAAAGCGATAATAGTCTAAGTTTAATTTTTCTTTCTACTTAAAGCCCAAAACAACTTGATGAATCCCTGTACATAATCGGGGACTGAGCCAACGATCATTAAAATCGCAATATCCGGCAGCGATCGGAACATCAATAAGACCTGGTATGTCCAATTAAAGCGAGTGCCAAAGAAGCCTTTGATCTGTGAAAACACCACCACCAGAATGACTGTGGGAATAATGAAACTGATTGCTACGTCCCAGATGCGTTTCCCGGAAGACCAGGATTTTGAACGTTCTCGCCAGGTCGAAAGATCGAGAAAATTCTTGATACTTAACAGGATCAATCCCAATACCAGAACCCCCAGCATGTAGCCAATCACCCGTACTGACCAGCCGGATGATACAGCTGGAGCATCCTGACCCAAAACAATCGCTCTGACGCCATTAATCATTTGCGGGGCAGAAATAAAATGATCGATCATGTAACCCTGGTTGGTCAATAAAACGATGCCTATTTTTCTGGATGGAAACAATTCCACTTCTGTGCGGAAGGTTTCATTGGCACCCCCATGATAGATTCGGTTGGATCCAATATGCCAACCCATGCCATAACCTTTGAAGGGTTGAAAAATCATCTGAAAACGGTTACCTGGGACGAGTTGATTGCCTTCGTATACGCCATTATTTAATAATGCAATGCTGTAATGTGCCAGGTCCTCTGCCGTTGAGATGAGATAACCGGCCGCCAGATCATACACCCGGTGGGGTTGCCGGGCAGGAACCGTAAACCCGAAAAAGCGTGAATACCCCTGGGAAAGTCCATTCTCTCGGGCCTTTTGCGGTGATGTGAAGGTATTTGTCATATCCAAGGGGTTGAAGATGTTTTCCTGTAGATATGTTTCATATGGTATCCCGCTCACATTTTCGATCACGATCGATAAGAGCGAATACCCGTTATTGAAATATTGAAAAGTTGAGCCAATGGGTGCAGTTAATTCGGCTTTCTGCAGGGCAACCAGCAAGTCCTGGGTGGTTGCTTCTTCCGGGAGCACTTCTGTGAAACCGGCTTCTGATAATCCACTGATATGATGCAGAAGATGATAGATAGTGATCTTTTGAGAGGCTTCTGGGTCGGCGATTCTAAATTCCGGGATGTAATTAATCACCGGAGCATTGGGTTCGATTTTTCCAGCCTGAATAAGTTGCGCGATGGCCAGCCCGGCGAAAGATTTGCTCTGTGAGCCGATATACATGGGGGTTTGGGCAGTCATGGGTTGATTATTGCCAGCTGTTCCATAGCCCTGCAGATACACGATTTGATCGTTTTCTGTGATTGCCAGAGAAACACCCTTTAATCCGTGTTTTCCCATTTGTCCTTGAATGTAGGCATCGATGGACGTGTAGTCGATCGATGCTGTTGATTGCATTGATGCACTGAACACGTTTGAAAAAGAAACGGAAAATAAAAAGAATGAAAGCACGATCATAGACAGTTGTAAAATGTGATGGTTTTTCATGGAGTTCCTTGTAAATGTAAACAGAAAAGAATTTTGGCTGGATGGGACTGATATTTCAACCTTCAGAGATTCTAAATGCTCCTACCTTAATAAATATGGGAAGTAATGAGAATTATATCAATTAAACCCCAATTCCCTGCTGACGTTTTTCCCCGCAACATGCTTGAAAGAAAAAAAGAGCACTCCATTCGCTGGGTGCTCCTTATGTTGCGGTCCCCTCAATGATTTTGCACAATAACGAATCCAATTCTTGTCCCATGATGGATGAATTGAGCCTTCCGCAACGCTAATGGTTCAACAAGATTTGATGGTTTATAACAGAAATTTTATACTAATTCACATTTTAGGGGTAATTAATAGCTGGACTAATTAAAAGGATTATTGTTATTTTCTTTGATAGATCGTCTCCACACCTTTCCATTCCAGACCTTCGGGGGTTACACCGTAGTGAGTGATGACCAGCTCGCCTTGTTCACCA
>CAVQSU010000002.1:0-86590 GCA_963715915.1 uncultured Chloroflexia bacterium
CTTTTGGACGTGTCCAAAAGAAGTGGGTGTGTTCAAAAGAATTGGCGGGACGCCAGCACCTCCAACACCTTTTGAACACACCTGTATCTTTTTTGGAAGACGCAAACGCCCGACAGGTGGGAATGATTTCCCCGTCTGCCGGGCATCTGCATCTTGAACATATAGGGCCAAACCAGATCTCTATCTCTGCCTCACCCCTCTATCTCTACTCCATAGCCAGCACATGCAGCTTGGGATGCTCTTATGGTTTCGAGGATTCCAAAGTGCATTTTGATGGTAAACCCGCGTCGAAGTTGCGCTTCGTGCTCGGCCATGGCCTGGGTGCGGTCGATGGCGAACTTGACCAACTCCAGAAATCGGTCACCCTGGGCGGCCTGAAATTTGCGGGTGCCGTCCACGTTCGGAGGGGACGGCAAGCCAATGCACGGCGCTTTCCGGGTGCAGACTCTTGATCAGCGCCATGCGCTTTTCGTCGTCTCTCACAATAATGGTGCCCGGTGCGTCGCCGTTGAGGATGTCACAAAATGCACAATTGCTGGATTCAGCCATGGTTCTTCTCCTTTTGTGGTGTGGGTTCATGTAGAGCTGGGGTATGATTTCTATATGGAATCAGCCTATGGTACAACGTCACCCCAATTCTTGCCAACGTTTTGGGGTGTCGGTTGCGCCTTGCGCCCGCTCTCTGGCCCATTGGCCCAGGAAGAGCACAAGCCCCACCCCGATCAACCCGGCGGCCAGGGTGAATTGATCCGCATGGCCAATACGATCACGCCGGGGTCGGCCTGGAGAGACATCCACCAGGCCGCCGGCGTGGTGGACCAGACGGCTGGCGAAGAAGGCCCCCAGCACGGAGATCCCCATCACTTGGCCCAGGGTGCGGCTCATGCTGAGCGTGCCGGAGGCGACGCCCAGCCGATGGCGAGGTACGGTCCCCATCACCGCGGTCGTTGTTGGGGCTTTGGAAGGTGGCCATGCCGATGCCCAAGGGCAACAGCAGGAAAACAAAGGCCACGGGGCTGCTCTCGGTGGTCAACAAAGTGAGGGCCAGATAGCCGACCATGGTGAAGGCCAACCCCACGGCGCTGATGGGCCGAGTCCCAAACCGATCCGCCAGGACGCCGGAGAGGGGGAGAGCAGCCCTAACACCACCGGCGAGACGGCCATGAGCAGCCCCACATGGGACGCGTCCAGCTTTAGCACCAAGGTCAAATAGAAGGGCAGCAGAAAGACCACGGCGGCGATGGCCACAAAAGAGAGTACGCCGTTGAGCAGGTTGAGGCTGAAATGAGGGTCGTTGAAGAGAGAGATATCGATCATGGGATAGGCCACCCGGCGCTCTTGCCAAATAAAGATCGGCACGGTCAGCCCGGCCACGGCAAAGAGGGCCATGATCAGCGGGGCCGTAAAGCCCAACTTCTGGCCTACGGTGAGGGCCAAGGCGAAGCTAACAGCCCCAGCCCCAATCCCAGCCCCGAGCCAATCGAAGGGTTCACCCCGGGTTTTGGGCGGCAGGGGCGATGCATTATTTACCACCCATCAATCCAAAATTTCGAGTGTGCAAAATTCCACTCGAATTGAAAAATCATTTCTTAACAGCTTAACACCTCAACACCTTAACACCTTATTGACTGTTCTTCTCTCAATGTCCTTTGCCCTCAGCGACGAAATACACCAGCTATCGTCCCAGGAAGAGCATTCCAACTAATTGATTTGTTGATTGATCTGCTGGGTTCGCTTGTTGGTGTGTATTGTATACGAGGTTAAAGATTTGAACCGCGAAGATGAAAGCAAGGGTATGCTCCCCGGGTACACGAAGAATTTTTAAGGAATATAATTGAATACTAGCGGTCCACATTCATAGTCCTCAGAACGCGGATTGCTTAGAATAAGTTAAGATTTTCCTGATTGAAAAATCGCTATCAGCGATGAGCCTCCGAAGGACTCCGAGGTGTATTTTTGAGGAGACTAGCGCATCAGCTATTCCTTTCCTTAAAATTTTCCGTGAATCTCATATCCTGACTAAAAAATCATATATAATAGACTCGTTGGGGGACATTTCCCCAGAATAGCTCATAGCTCATAAGCTCATTGCTCATAGCTCAACCTAAATAAAATTTTTTTCTTCGTGCTCTTCGCCATCGTGGTTCATTTCTTTTCCTATGAGCCATCAGCGATCAGCCACCAGCTAAAATGGGGGTAAAATAATTGGAAGCCCGAGATACCAAACCCAGAAATCAACTCACCATGCCCGATACATACAACACCACTTACCTGCAAGACCACAACCGCGTGCTCATCGCCATCGAGAACGTCCTGCGCCGCCTCATCGACCTGCTGGTGGCCTGCTTCGGGCTGCTCCTGCTCAGTCCGCTCTTTGCCTACATCGCCATCCGCCTCAAAAAGGACTCCCCCGGGCCGGTCTTCTACCGCGGTCCGCGCGCCGGGTATAAAGGCAAAACCTTCGGCATCCTCAAATTCCGCACCATGTACGAAGAAGACAAAAGCTACCAGGGCAGCAAAATCACCGCCAATGGCGATGCCCGCATCACCCCCTTTGGCAAATTCCTGCGCGATACCAAACTGAATGAACTGCCCCAGCTCTGGAACGTCCTGCTGGGCGAGATGAGCCTGGTCGGTCCGCGCCCGGAAGATCCCGATATCGCCGCCGCCTGGGCCCAAAGAAGTCCGCCAGCTGGTACTCTCCGTCCGCCCCGGCATCACCTCCCCGGCTTCGGTCCTCTACCGTGGGGAAGAACAGCTCCTGCAAAGACAGCGACCCCATGCAGCAGTACTTCCAGTCCGTGCTGCCCTCCAAGCTGCGCCTCGACCAGCTCTACGTGCGCAACCGCAACCTGCTCACCGATATCGACGTCATCTTCTGGACGGCCATCGCCCTGCTGCCCAACCTGCGCCAGCGCCCCATCGCCGAAACCCGCCTCTTCTGGGGGCCTTTCGCCACCTTTGCCTCACGCTACCTCAACTGGTTCGTCATCGATACCCTGGTGGCCTTCACCGCCGCAGTCCTCAGCGAGCTCATCTGGCGCACCTCCCTGCCGCTCAACCTCGGCGGTAGTAGAGCCGTTCTGGTAGCCTTGCTGTTTGGCTTCTTCTTCAGCCTCATCAACGCCCTCCTGGGTCTCAACCGCGTCTCCTGGTCGCGTTCCGCCGCGGGCGATGCCTTCACCCTGGCTTTCTCAGTTGCTGTCAGCACCATGCTGCTCGTACTGGTCAAAATCAACTTCCTCGAGCAAACCATCCTCCCGGTCGGGGTCATCCTCACCACCGGCATCCTCAGCTTCATCGGCTTCGTCGGCGTCCGTTACCGCGATCGTCTCATCACCGGGGCAGCCACGCGCTGGATCCGTGCCCGTGACCATACCAAAACCATCGCCGAGCGCGTCCTCATCATTGGCGCCGGGGATAATGGCGAAATGGCACTCTGGATGCTCCATAGGCCCAATCTTGCCCGTGCGTTTTCTGTAGTGGGGATATTGGATGACAGCCCGACCAAACAGGGATCGCGCATCTCCGGCGTAGAGGTCATCGGCACCACGTCCATGCTGCGGGATGTCGTTCAGCAGCGTGATGTGGGACTCATCGTCTACACCATTCACAATGTCAACCCCATCCGGCGCATGCGCCTCATCCAGGAAGCCCGTCGCACCAGCGCGCGCACCGTCATCCTGCCCGATATCATGGCCCAGCTCGCCAAACCCGAATGCACCGCCGAGCAACTCCTCCACGACCACCCCCTCGACGAACCCCTCTCACGCACCGAAACCAGCCACATCCTCAAACACCTCTCCCACCTCGCCCAACAAGGCGACCTCGACGCCGTCCAATCCATAGCCGATCAGCTCATCAACCTCCTCCCCCCAGAGGATGATGACGATTACGTAGTCTAATAAAAAACGAACCACAAAGAACACGAAGATGGCATACCCCTTTGGGTAACACAAAGGAAAAGAAATTTTATAAAAAAAAGAAAAAATATTTTCTTTTTAATACGGCATTATTCCCTTACATTCTTTCTTAAATAATAATTAAATCTTCGTGCTCTTCGTGTCTTCGTGGTTAAATATTTAATTAATTTCATTCATTTACACAGATATAATATAGACACACCACCAACCAAAACCCAAACCTTAAAATGTTTTTTCTTCGTGTTCTTTGTGTCTTTGTGGTTAATAATTTTTAATCCTGGTCATACTAAATAACAAACATAAACATCAATTATCAAAATTAATTAAACCAAACCAAAAAAAACTTTGTGCTCTTTGTGTTCTTTGTGGTTTAATATCTTTAAGGAGATCCATATGAAAATACTCTTAACTGGTGCTGGTGGATTTATAGGCTCCTCCCTCGCCCAAACCCTACTCACTACAGGTTCTTCCTATCAGCCATCAGCCATATCATACCCGAGCGAAGCGAGTGGTACCAGCCATCAGCTCCGTGCATTTATCCGCTATAACTCACGAGCCGACATCGGCCTACTATCCCTCCTCCCCAAACATGAACTTGACCAGATCGACCTCATTCTCGGAGACCTCCGCGACCCATCAGCGATATTGGAAGCCGCCACCGGCTGCGACCTCATCTACCACCTCGGCGCCCTCATCTCCATCCCCTACTCCTACCTCCACCCCGTCGAAACCGTCCAATCCAACATCCTCGGCACCCTCAACATCCTCGAAGCCGCCCGCCAGCTCAACATCCCCGTCGTCCACACCTCCACCAGCGAAGTCTACGGCACCGCCCTGCGCGTCCCCATCGACGAAACCCACCCCCTGCAGGGGCAATCCCCCTACTCCGCCAGCAAAATCGGCGCCGACAAACTCGTCGAAGTCCTACTACCGCTCCTTCAACGTCCCCACCATCACCGTCCGCCCCTTCAACACCTACGGACCGGGCCAATCCGCCCGCGCCGTCATCCCCACCATCATCACCCAGGCCCTCACCCAGGACCACCTCAACCTCGGCTCCCTCGACACCAAGCGCGACTTCACCTACATCGACGACACCGTCTCCGGATTTATAGCAGCCGGCCAAGCCCTCCTGAATGCCGTCAACCACGAACAATCTCTTCCTCAACACCTCAACACCTCAGACACCTCAACACCTACTCGGTCAAGAATTCAACCTGGGAACAGGAAAAGATGTAACCATGGCAGAAATCATCCAAATGGTACTGAAAATCCTCAACAAACCCAACCTGCCAATCGTGCCAGGACCCCGCCCGCCTCCGCCCCGAAAAATCCGAAGTCATGCGCCTGCTATCAGACAACACCAAAGCCCGTCGAATCCCTCGGCTGGACCCCCACCATCGAGCTGGAAGAAGGCCTCACCCGCACCATCGCCTGGATCTCCGACCACCTCGACCGCTACCGTATCGGTATATATGAACGCTAAAAAAAATGGAACCACAAAGATAGTATGCCCCTTAGGGTACACGAAGAACACAAAGAAAAAATTTATTAAATTAAAAAAAACCTTCGCGCTCTTTGTGGTCTTCGTGGTTCAAATTCTTAAACATTGCAAACCAAAAACCATGAATCCACCAACAAACCCAATGAATCAAAAACCCACCAATAAACCCTTAGTGCTCTTCGTCATCGTGGTTAAATATCTTTATTTTGAAAGGTCATCATGGACATCGAACAAATCGCCACACAAATCGTCGACTCAGCCATCAAAGTCCACTCCAGACTTGGCCCAGGACTCCTGGAGTCTGCCTATCAAAAATGTTTAGCCTATGAACTCACCAAAAGAGGACTCAAAGTACAAACTGAAATTATCCAACCCTTAATATATGACAATATGACAATAGATGCTGGTTATCGAATTGACATGCTGGTTGAAGATTGTATTATCATTGAAAACAAAACAGTGGATCAAATCCTGGGAATCCACCAGGCACAATTATTAACCTACATGAAACTCAGGTCCTGCCCAATTGGCTTCATACTCAATTGGAAAGTAAAATTAATGAAAAACGGCATCGACCGAAAAGTACTATAAAAAGGAGAAAAAAATAACCACAAAGATAGCATGCCCCTTAGGGTACACGAAGGATAGAATGCCCCATGGGTACACAAAGTTAAATAATTAAATTTTTTCCTTCGTGCTCTTTGTGTCTTCGTGGTTTAATATTTACATCCAATTAATCAATTTCCATGAACCCACCGACAAACCTAATGAATCATAAACCCCCTTTAAAAACCTTCGTGCTCTTTGTGTTCTTCGTGGTTTAATATTTATTTCTTATAAACCAATTACCATGAACCCACCGACAAACCTAATGAATCATAACCCCCCCTTAAAAACCTTAGTGCTCTTTGTCATCGTGGTTCGCTTTTCTTTTAGGAGTTAAATTATGCATGCTGTCATCTTAGCCGGAGGCAAAGGCACCCGCCTCGCCCCCTACACCCGCGTCTTCCCCAAACCCATGATGCCCATTGGCGACAAAACCATCCTCGAGATCCTGCTCCACCAGATGAAAGCCGCCGGCATCAACCACGTCACCCTCACCGTCGGTCACATGGCCGGGCTCATGCGCGCCTTCTTCCAGGACGGCTCCCAATACAATCTCGACATCCAATACGCCTACGAAGCCACCCCCCTCGGCACCGCCGGACCCCTCGCCAACATCACCCACCTCACCAAAACATTCCTCGTAGCCAACGGCGACGTCCTCTCCCTCATCCCCATCCACGACCTCATCCAGTTCCACAAAGACAAAGGCGGCATCTGCACCATCGCCATGCACGAACGCAAAGTCAAAATCGACCTCGGTGTCATCGAAATGGACGAATGCTGCCAGGTCCAGAACTACATCGAAAAACCCACCATCGACTACCGCGTCAGCATGGGGCTCTACGTCTTCGAACCGCGCGTCCTCGACTACATCCCCAAAGGCCAATACCTCGACTTCCCCGACCTCGTCAAAAAACTCCTCGCCGCTGGCGAAACCGTCATCGGCTACCCCTTCGCCGGCTACTGGCAAGACCTCGGCCACCCCGACGATTATGAGCAGGCGGTTAATGACTTTGATTCACTGCGTCATCTATTCTTACCAAACGAAAAGAAAGATTGAACCACAAAGCCCACAAAGATCACAAAGTTTAATTAATTAAATTTTTTCCTTCGTGCTCTTTGTGTTCTTCGTGGTTTAATATTTAAATCAAAATAACCAACTACCATGAACCAACCAACAACCCCCACCAACCATAAACCCACCTTAAAAACCTTCGTGCTCTTTGTGTTCTTAGTGGTTAATATTTAAACCCCAGAGTAAATCTATGAATTGGATAATCCCCCTCGCTGACCTTAACTACGACCAAGCCGTCAATGACTTTCACTCCTTGAAGTGTCTCATCCTTTACAATGAAAATAAGATTAAACCACAACAGCCACAAAGGATACAATGCCCCATGGGTACACAAAGTTTTTTTATAAAATAAAAATCGTTTCTTTGTGTTCTTCGTGTTCTTCGTGGTTAAATATTTAAATCGAAATAACTAATTAACATGAACCAACCAACAAACCCAATGAATCATCAATCCCCCATAAAAATCTTCGTGCTCTTTGTGTTACCCTAGGGGTATGCTATCTTCGTGGTTAATATTTAAATCGAAATAACTAATTACATGAACCAACCAACAACCCCCACCAACCATAAACCCACCTTAAAAACCTTCGTGCTCTTTGTGTTCTTAGTGGTTAATATTTAAACCCCAGGAGTAAATCTATGATATGGAAAATTCCTCTAGCTGATCTAAACTATGATTTAAATGAAGAAAATGCAGTAATTTCAGTTCTGCGCTCAAAGTGGTTAACAATGGGCGAAGTCACCTCCCGCTTCGAACACGACTTCTCCCATCCTCACCTCCTCCCCCCACTGCCTCACCGTCTCCAACGCCACCGAAGCCCTCCACCTCGCCTGCGTTGCCCTCGGCATCGGCCCGGGCGATGAAGTCATCGTCCCCTCCCTCACCTTCGTCGCCACCGCCAACGCCGTCCTCTACACCGGCGCCACGCGTGGTCTTCGCCGACATCACCAGCCCCAACGACCTCACCATCTCCCCCGCATCCATCGCAGCCAGCATCACCCCGCGCACCAAAGCCATCATCGTCATGCACTACGCCGGCTACCCCTGCGACATGCCCGCCATCCTCGAAATCGCCCAAAAACACAACCTCCACATCATCGAAGACGCCGCCCACTGCCCGGGAGCCAGCCTGCAGGGCAAAGCCCTCGGCACCTGGGGTGAGATCGGCTGCTTCTCCTTCTTCTCCAACAAAAACCTCGCTACGGGAGAAGGCGGCATGCTCACCACCAATTCAGGCGAATTCGCCGCCAAACTCAAACTCCTGCGCTCCCACGGCATGACCACCCTCACCTACGACCGTCACGCCGGCCACGCCTACACCTACGACGTCGTCGAGCTGGGATACAACTACCGCATCGACGAAATCCGCGCCGCATTGGGCATCGAGCAGCTCAAAAAACTCCCCGCCAACAACCAGCGCCGCCGCGAAATCGTCGAACATTACCGGCAACACCTCCCCGCGAGATCACCATCCCCTTCGCTGGTCACCCCGGTGTCACCGCCGCCCACATCGCCCCCATCCTCCTCCCCGCGGGATACAACCGCACCGCCTTCCAGGACTACATGAAAGCCCACGGCATCCAGACCAGCATCCACTACGCCCCCATCCACACCTTCACCTACTACCGCGAGCACTTCCCTGGCCCCCATAACCTCCCCCTCACCGAAACCCTCGCCCCCCGCGAAGTCACCCTCCCCCTCTACCCCACCATGACGGATGAGCAAATCGACTATTTGATGGAACAGGTTCCATTAGCCTTGAAAGCAGCGAAAAGATGATAAGTTGTTAAGTTATTAAGTTGTTGAGCTGTAAAAAAGCTAAACCGATTCAGAAAGTCTTCGCAGAATTCCCAGTGGGTAATTGTCCATTCGGAGCATAAGCTCATTACAAAGCATGAAAAACCTTTTACAAAGAATAAGAAATATTATCCATTTGATCCAGAGAGCCATATTCGTATATTCGTTATCACATTCGTTGACGGCAATCCTTAAAAATCCAATTTATAATAAATCACCACAATAAACCCTTCGCGTACTCCAGGGGCATACTATCTTTTCTTCGTGTCTTTCTGTTGTCTTTGCGGTTCAATTATTAAACCCAATTAACCATATCCTCATTAATTATCAATCCACACAATCAACCCTAATCCGTTCTTTCCTTAGCACCTTAACACCTTAACACCTTCCGAAGGACTCCGTGCTCTTAGCGGAGCAACACCTCAAAACCTAAACTAATCACCTCATGAACTTAACAACCATCAAATACCTCCTATACAACCACCACCTAAAAATCTTATTCTCTTTACTTAAACAGAATAACTTACAGTTCCTCATCCTCAAAGGCTGGTCCTTCATCCCCGACCTCTACCCCGATCCATCCCTCCGCCCCTTCAGCGACGTGGACATCCTCATCCACCCCCAGGATTACCACACCGTCACCTCCCACATGGCATCCCTCGGCTACACCGTCCGGGTTCCCGTACGGGCGGGTTCGGAACCCGCCCCTACAGATGCACGATCTTCTCCCATCCACATCCCCCTCGAAATCACCTACAGCCACCCCGCCGGCATCCACATCGACCTCCACACCCACCTTCTCACCCTTGCCTGGTGGCAGCCCGCCTTCCCCATCGACCTGGATGAAGTTTGGCGCACCGCCCAACCCTACCCCGACAGCACCGGCTTGCAACTCCTCCGCCTCTCCCCCGAAATCACCTTCCTGCACCTCTGCCTCCACCTCTTCAACCACGGCATTTTCAATCCCCGCTTCCACAGCTACATCGACCTCGTCCTCCTCCTGCGAAAATATGGCCACAGCATGCATTGGGATCACATCCTCCACCTCGCCGACCAATGGGGCATGCGCAACATCCTCTACTGGGTCTCCCAAATCCTGCACCGCGATTTCAAAACCACCCTCCCCATCCAACTCCAGCCCAAATCTCCCCCCAACTCCCTTCAACACAAATACATCCACTCCCAATTCGCCAAATCCGTAAGGGCTGGGCTTGTCCCTGCCCAAGACGTCGAGTCTCCGAGGCGCGAATACCGTCCCTGCTCCTCCCCCTGGTCCTCATCCTTCCTCCTCCGCCTCGCCCTCATCGACCACCCCACCCAAATCCCCAAACTCCTCTGGAATGCCATCTTCCCCTCCAAAACTCAGCGCAACCGCCATCCACAACCAACCCCGCACCCTCCTCCAACACTGGGGCACCTATACCCGCCGCCTCCTCAAATCCAGATAAATTATCTTGACAAAATAGAAAATATATTCTAAAATAACCAGTGTTTTGAGCTGAGAGCTAGAATTAATTGTTTCGAATTGTTTCAAAATTCAATTCCTAATATCGAATTATCACAATACTTTCAGTCGCTTACTTAACACCTTAACACCTTAACACCTTCCGAAGAATACCTATCTGTAGGGTGCAAACCCGGAAGACTCCGCATGTACTTACCGGAGCAACACCTTCCGAAGGACCTGTAACGAAGAGGAAGGCATCACCTATTTCGAAAGGACCGCACATGCCAGAAATCACAACACTTTCCTACAAAGATCTCCTCGTTTGGCAAAAAAGTCTTGAGTTTGCGAACAACATCATCGATCTCGTAGAAAATCTCGACACCAAAAGAAACCATTACCGCCTGATCGAACAAATAGAAGCATCATCAACCTCCATACCCATGAACATCGCAGAAGGCAAAGGGCGCTACTCCACCAAAGAATTACAACACTTTATGATCATAGCCCGAGGCTCACTCTACGAAACCATGACACTTCTCGAAATTTTCAAAAAAAGGCAATGGATATCCCAGGAACAATTTAACGAACTGGAAAAAGAAGCGGTCGAAATTACCAAAATGATCAATGCCTATAATAAATCCATCTCCACCCGCCAATCATCAACCAACAACACCCAAAAACCCAATAACACATAATATACTCCACATCCCTTATAATAATTCTTAACACCTTAACACCTTAACACCTTAACACCTTAACACCTTAACACCTTAACACCTTAACACCTTCCGAAGGACTCCGCATGCTCTTAGCGGAGCAACACCTTAACACCTTAACACCTTAACACCTACCCTCTTGGACAAATCAATGAACTTAATTAATTGGAATTCGTTAATCTCAAATAGTATATGGGTCTTAGCTCTCTCCTGGCTCCTCGCCGTCCTCTCCATGTCGCTCTGGTCCGCCCGTGAAAACAACCGCAAACTCAGCACCGAGCTCGACCGCCCCAATCGCCAGATGCAGCTCAACCTGGGTGGCATGCTCTTTTGTGTCGGTCTGGCTCTGGTATCCGAGCAACTCTGGCAAATGCTCATTCTTATTGCCCTGGGTGTTCTGTTCCTGGTCCAGCTGGTACTGGCAGCGCGTGCCATGCAACAATAGAATGGGTAACATTCAACACAAATCAAAATTCATCAAACGCGGTATAATTGCAATAATTGTGGCATAATACTTGTATACCGATGACTTTCAGGAGGGATGTTTGCCCGCAGTAAGACGTTGTCCCAGTTTGGGACTTGATGATGATCAAGAAACCTGCATGACTTTCGCTACCGAGAGTCATCATTGCTATCGTCTTGCCAAAAACAAAGCTGTCCCGGTTGATCATCAATTGCATTACTGCCTGAATGAAAATCACATCCGCTGTCCGATATTTCTGCGTGGAGATCGCCTCTTCCCCAAAGTCGCCAAAACCCAACTTTCCACAGCGCAACCGGTAGCAGCATCCCGAACTCCATTACGGCTTTCCATTTCAAAATCAACCATCAAATGGGCGCTTACCCTGGCAGCCATCTTCGTACTTGCCTTCGCCAGCTGGTGGGTCTTCGCCAAAACCGACATATTCACCCGCCCCGATCCCCCTGTTCAGGCATTCGGTGATCTGCCCCCCGGCGTCACACCCACCATTACCCGCACCGTCATGGAGTTTTCACCTAATCTGACGATGGTCTATGAATTAACAGCTGTTGCTACAGTTACACAACCCTCCCAGGCCATCCCGGTGACCGGCGAAGTGACACCCAGCTTAACCCCGACATCAACGATGACAGCAACACCAACCTCAACACCAACTCCAACGGCGATCGCCTGTACCTTGCCAGATGGATGGGTTGTTTACACGGTGAAATTCTGGGATAACATGTATTGGCTCAGCTTATCGGTACGCACCTCCATAGATTACCTGATGGAAGTCAACTGTCTCACCTCGCAAACATTGTTTGTGGGGCAGGAGCTCTTTTTACCCTATTATCCCGCTAAAGCCACCTCCACCCCCACGAAATCTCCAACCCCAACCCGGACAGATCCACCTCCAACCCCAACCTATACGCGTACACCTACTGCCACACCAACTCGAACACCAACTCCAACAGTCACCTATACACGTACGCCAACAGTCACGCCAACAAACACCCCAACTCCTACACCAACGAATACCCCAACACCTACTCCCACCAATACACCGATCGAGCCCACATCGACTCCCACACCAACCGATCAGCCCACAGCGACTCCGACACCAACCGATGAGCCTACAGCTACCCCAACCCCAACCGATGACCCAGGGGGGTAAAAAACACCTCCAGGTTCACTTCGATAAACGATGATTTCGCAAAAAACCAGGCGTCCTTATCTCACTTTCTTAAAAATTGCGCTGGGATTACTGCTGCTCTACCTTGCTTTCCAGCGTGTAGATTGGCCTATTCTGCTGAATGCGCTGCGATCAGTCTCCGGGCTCTGGCTGCTAATGGCCATACTCAGCGTGCTGCTTAGCCTTGGGCTGAAAGTGTTGCGTTGGGATCTGCTCTTGCGCAATTACCAACAGCGGTTACCCATATCGCGGCTTATTACCTCCTTTTTCCTCGGCCAGGCAGCCAATATCCTCCTGATCATCCGCGGCGGTGAGATCGTACGCGTCACCAGCGCTCACCAACCCGGGCAGGATGATTGGGTCGAGATCACAGCCACTATCGCCATCGAAAAATACCTCGACCTGCTCTTCCTGGTGCTGCTCATGCTGGCTATGGCAACCAATCTGCCTGCTCTGGCGCTCGAGACCATGGGCAACCTGTACCCACTGCTCATCATCATGACGATCCTGCTCTTGCTGGCGGTTTTGTTTGGTCCCACGCTCTGGCGTAGGTTCTTCCCAGGGGAAAGCAGAACACCATGGTTAGCGAAAGTACAGCGCAAACTCGACCTGTTCCTGCAGGCCAGTTTCTGGCTGCGCGATCCGCGCAAACTGCTACCTTCCTTTGGAATCACCCTGCTCATCTGGGCTGTGATGGCACTCACTAATCGGCTGGTGTTCCAATCCCTGGCGATCGATCTGGGTTGGGATGCGGCAGTTCTGGTGCTCATCCTGGTTTATATTGGTGTTTTACCCGCGCTCATGCCCGGGAATCTCGGTCCCTTTACCTTTTTTGCCCAACTGGCGCTCATCCCGTTTGCTGTCCCTAATGAATTGGCTGTCGCCTTTGCCGTCATCCTCTACGTCATCGTTACCCTGCCGCCTTTGTTGATCTCCGGGCTGCTCATGCTCTTGCCAGCCCATCTCAAACGCGAGGTCCCACATGCCTGATAGTTCAATACTGTTATCGGTGATTGTCCCGGCGAGAGATGCTGCAGCCACCATCGCGGATTGTCTGCAAGCACTTATGCATCAGCAATGCTATACCCTGGGTCACGATTACGAGATCATCCTCGTCGATGATGGTTCAATTGATACGACCGCAAAAATCGCAGAAGAGATCGGTGTGCGAGTTGTCCACCAGGCCAACGCTGGCCCGGCAGCCGCGCGCAATACCGGCGTCGAGCATGCGCTGGGGGAGCTGGTCTGCTTCACTGATGCCGATTGCATCCCCACCCCGGATTGGCTTTCCCAAATGACTGCACCCTTCGCAAATCCGGAGGTCGTTGGCGTCAAAGGAGCATATCTTTGCCAGGAGAAGCAACTGGTTCCTCGTTTCGTCCAGCAGGAGTTTGAATACAAGTATCAAGCACTGTCAAAATTACCGAAAATCGACTTCATCGACACCTATTCTGCTGCCTACCGTAAAAGCGTCTTCATCGAAAATGGCGGTTTCGATCCACGTTTCCCGGTGCCTTCGGTGGAAGATCAGGAGTTTTCCTTCCGTCTGGCACGCAAAGGCTATCAGCTGGCATTTCAACCCACAGCCAAAGTCTATCACCGCCACGATCTCACCCTCTGGCAGTACATCCGCCGTAAATGGGGCATTGGCTACTGGAAAGCCTTTATGCTGCGCTGGTTGCCGGAAAAGACCCTCTCCGACAGCTACACACCCGCTTCCCAACGGGCACAGATATTCCTGACTGCCATCCTTTTAATCACCTTAGCTGGGTCAATTTTCTACCCGCCATTTCTCTGGCTTGCATTAGCAACCATACTGGCCTATCTTGTCAGTGCGCTATCCTTCCTTAAATTGATCAGTAATCAGGATCGAAGGATTCTCTTGCCAGCCATCCCGCTCTTATTCGCCAGGTCAGCTGCATTGGGATTTGGTCTACTGGCCGGGTTGCTTTTTCCACCGCGGCTAAAAATCCCTACTGCGCAGCGGACTTACATTCATCGAGCGTATTGCGAAACGCGTTTTGGATATCATCGCAGCCATCTTGGGTCTGATCCTCTCGTCACCGGTATTGTTGATCTCAAGCATTCTCATTCGTATAGATTCACCTGGAAAGGCCATCTTCTCCCAGGAACGTATTGGAGAAAACGGGAAACCCTTCCGCATCTATAAACTGCGCACCATGGTCATTGATGCCCCTCAAAAATTGCAACAGGTCTTCGAGCAAAATAACATTCAGCTCGATCAGCCAGTTTTCAAAATTCAGCATGATCCCCGGGTGACGCGTGTGGGTCGCTTCCTGCGTCGCTGGAGTCTCGATGAAATTCCGCAATTCTGGAACATCCTGCGTGGCGAGATGAGCCTGGTGGGACCCCGTCCGGAAGAAAGCTGGGTGGTTGCGATGTATAATGATCATCAGCGCCAACGTCTTGCGGTCAAACCTGGCCTTACCGGCCCCATGCAGGTCAGCGGTCGTGGCGATCTCGACCTGGAAAGCCGCCTGATGGTTGAGTTGGACTATATCCAGCACTATTCCTTCTGGCTGGATCTGAAAATCATCTGGAAATCGTTTGGCGTAATCCTCTCCGGAAAGGGTGCATATTGATCGATCGCATCGCTGCTTTCATTGACAAACATCATCAAAAAGCAATTCTCGTCTTCATCACCATCGGTATCCTTCTGATCAGCTTTGGGATGTATAAACTACTAACCCCTTCTGTCCGGATCGAATGGACAACGGAAAGCGAAGTCGACACCCTCGGATTCAACCTGCTTCGCGACGAAGAGTCTGATCCAATTGATGTGCAGCAAATCAACCCGCATCTCATTCTGGCGCAGGGATCGCCCATTTCTGGCACAAGCTACCAATTCATAGATCGGGATGTTCAGCCAGGCAAATCCTATATTTACCGGTTGATGGAAATTGACAATTCCAACCAATTCATTGAACTGGAATCCATCGAGGTTCACGTCAAACAAGAAGGAATAATAGAAATTGGATTAGCGATTGTGCTGATAACTATGGCTATCAGTCTCTACCTGACAAAGCAAAAAATCCAACCAGGTAATCAATCATGACTAATTTTGAGTTTCATCTACCCGTTGGAGATCATTATCTGCAAATCTTGATACAGGATGAAAAATTGTATCAAATGGTAGCTCGGTGGTATCAGTTCGCCCCCAACCAATCAATTTCAAAATTAGCTACCATCCAAATCGTGACAACGGAGGATGATTATTCATCACATCCCATCCAGCCGGAAACCCAATGGGACGAGAGTCGTTGCCATTTTATCGGTAGAGGTTGCAAGGGAATTGTGGAAGATCATGATCCAGCAATTCTTTGGATCAATCCTGATGCAGGTTTTCAGTACATAGAGCTATTTTTCAGAGTGGTGACCGCAATCCGAATTTTCTCAATGGGTGGGTTGTTGGTTCATGCGGCTGGCATTGTGCGGGATCAATTGGGCTACATTTTCACTGGTTACTCAGGTGCAGGAAAAACGACAGTCTGCCGTTTATCAAAAGAGTTCAATGTTCTAAATGATGATATGCTCATTCTTTCGGCGACTGAGTCCAGCTGGCAAATCTGCGCCACCCCCTTCACCAATCCAACTCAGGTCCGTCCCGGTTCTGGCAGCGCTCCCTTACATAAAATCCTGTATTTAGTACAGGATAGAAAACATCATTTGGAAGATGTCCCAGATTCCATAGCGATCGCAAAATTATTAACCCATGTCCCGGTTATTTCCCATTCCCAGCAGCACTCATCTGCATTGTTGAGTCGTTGTGTGGAAATAATCCAAAAAACAGACGTAAAGGATCTCCATTTTCTCCCAGATAGAGGCTTTTGGGAACTCTTATGACCAATATATATACAATAAATTATACCAAGCGAGAAGTATCCAAATTAACTTTGAGCTGCTCGATAGGATGAGCAGCTCTCTTTTTTCTGGTTGAGAGAATTTTTCCCTACAATTAGGAATGAGGTATTAAATACTCTGATGTGCTGAGGATCGTTTCAGTGCGGATTGGATCATTAAAAATTCTCCAATATTATCCATGGTCACCAGGCCAATTAATTGTTCATTTTCAAAGATTGGCACCGTATGGCAGCCACAGGTTTGCAATCGTTCGGAAACGCGTTCCAGCATCTCATTTGAGTCTGCAGTAATAAATGACTGATCCATTACACTGGCAATATTGACAGTAGGACCATCTTTGGCCAATCCCTGAACTAAGGCAGAACGAGTTAGTATGCCAACCATCTCGTCCCCTTTCATGACAGGGAAATCCTGTTGGTAACCGGTAAGAATGGCATCCACGGCATCAGATAAGCGCTGGTTGTAATCCAGCGTTTGAAACTGGGTTAACATCGCACGTCTGATGGGGATACCTGAAATTGCTTCTTTGACCTGTACGGAACTCGATTCCTGACTTGCTCCAATCCAAACGAACAAAGCGATAAAGATCAGGAAAGGATTGAAAAGTAGGCCAACCAATCCGAAGATCAAGGCAAAACCCTGTCCAATTGTTGCTGCTGTTTGAGTTGCCTGGGTGTACTCCATCCGCATTGCCAGGAAAGCACGTAAAACCCGTCCGCCATCCATTGGGAATGCAGGGATCAGATTGAATAGCAACAGGGTCAGGTTCACGATTGCGAGGCGCTGTAACAATGAACCCTCTGTCACTGTGGTATTGGTTAATCCACCCAATCCATTTGTGAGGATTAGCCACCCAAATAATAAAACTGCCAATACCAGATTCACCAAAGGACCAGCAAGTGCCACCCATAATTCTTGTTTTGGTTCTCTTGGCATTCTCTCCAACCTTGCCAGGCCGCCAATTGGCAGCAAAGTGATATCACGTGTCGAAATACCAAATTTCCGGGCTGCTAAGGCATGACCGAACTCATGCATGAGCACAAATAAAAACAATAAAAGGATGAAGATAATCCCATTGGCAACTGCATTCAATGAACGTTGGGTTACCCAATAAGAAAATCCTATCCAGGCGATTAATATAAAAAATGTGCTGTGGATAAACACATCAATTCCTGCAAATCTAGCTACTTTCCATGACCATTTCATTTTTACCTCCAATAAGCACCATTACCATTAATTTTTGATTATTTTTATTAATCATACAATTTTTGTATAGGAATTTGATTAAAACGCAGAATGTTTTATAGATTTCTTATAAAACGCTTATACAAAGTTGATTGACATTTGCTCATCAAGGATAATATAATAATTAATATGATAAATATCTAATAAATTCCCAATTGGGGATCATAGAAAGAGGTGAAATAATGTCAAAAAAGTTTGTATTACCTGAATTAGGTTTCTCGTTCGATGCTTTAGAACCAGCAATTGATGCACAAACAATGGAAATTCATCACGGAAAACATCATGCTGCTTACGTAAATAATCTTAATGCTGCACTTGAAAATGCTCCAAAATTCTTTATGGATTCAATTGAAGATGTTCTTCGCAATATTAATGATGTTCCTCAGGAAATTCGCCAGGCTGTCATCAATAATGGTGGTGGTCATGCCAACCATTCATTGTTCTGGAAGGTTTTAACCCCCGGTGGTAGCAATCAGCCTGTTGGTGATGTTGCCAGTGAATTAATGGATGTGTTTGGAACATTTGATAATTTTGTTGAGAAATTTTCTAAAGCCGCTGCAACCCGCTTTGGTTCTGGTTGGGCTTGGTTGGTCTTGAATAGTCAAAAGAAATTGGAAGTATATTCCACAGCCAATCAGGATAGCCCATTTATGCAGGGTCATATTCCGGTACTTGGCCTGGATGTCTGGGAACATGCATATTACCTGCGTTATCAGAATCGTCGCCCCGATTATGTTAAAGCATTCTGGTCAGTTGTGAACTGGGACAAAGTAAATCAGTTCTACCAGGAAAATAAGTAGTAATTTTCTATTTGAAATGATTACAGAGTATATGTGGATCTTTCCATTTATACTCTGTTAATTTAATTTGAAGAATTTAAGATTTAAACCTTCACCAATACTTACTAAAATAGTCCCGTCCGGTGAGAACAGAATCTTGCGATATGGCTTCGGTTTCGGACACGAATTGGTTGGCAACTTCTTGAGTCTCCAAGTCATATAAGGATATCGAATTACCCAAGAGAAAAAGCCAGTTTTGACTTATCTGGTGAAAATTGTAAGCCATACACAGCTTTTGTTGTTGTGAATTTTTGAATCAACTCACCCGATTTAAAATCATATAAAAAAACCGTTGGCATAAATTCATCATTAACAGCTTCAGCAGCTGAGGTAGCCAGTAGAGTCCCTTCTGCGTTCAAGTCGAAACCCATAATGAAGTCCTGGTGATAGATGGCAGGGAATAATTGATTGGTGGATATTTCACTCACCTGAATTGTTCCTCGGGCGATCCAGATGGCAAAATCATTACTCTGACCAAAACGCACATCATACACAGGCGCGGCGGTTTCAAAACCGGTTAGCTTTGCAATCTGTGCACCGGTCTTAATATCAAAAATTAATGCAACCCATCCATCGCCACTGGTCACTATACTGGTCACAATAATTTTCGAGCCATCAGGAGAAAATTCGGCACCCATAAAGAATGTGCCGGTTGGAAAAACCTTTTCAGTCCCTGCTTCCCAATTTCGAAGAACTAAATCCTCATTATTATTGGTTGTTGCATACGTGCTTCCATCCGGGGAAATATCCAATATAAATTCATTTTCTGCTTTGTCATACGAGAATAGCTCATCGAAATCAGGATAAGAAAGCACCTTCAAATAATCATATCCAATAACTGAAATACACGTTTGATCTGAACACCATGCTAATCTGGCAGCTTGATCCAGAGTAAATTCAGTAATGAGTTCCATGAACTCAGGTTCTTCTATGGGTGGCGTGTCTGTGATTATAGGAGCAGGGTAGGAAATTTCAAGCGTTGGTTCCTTAACAACTGGGGGGTATCCACTCATCTCTGAATCGGTGTGAATTGGAGCAGGATATGATAAATCTGGCGTATCTGTTAGAACGACGGTTTCAGTTTCTTGATTAGTTGTTTTACAGGATGTTAAGATGAGCAAACCCACAATCAAAACAAGCAAGACTCTTTTATTTCGTATCATAATTTTTCTCATTGTTTGTATACTTTCAATTATTAGGGGTCTGGGTGTTTTGGTTGGGTATTCACCCAACCAAAACACCCACCAATCCCAGATTATTAAATGATACATTTGTTTATTAGGGAACAAGACGATTTGATATGCTTAATTGTTCCTGAGTGACATGTTCTCTTCTATTCTATCAAAAGATTGATTGAGCAGATCATATATTTTCCCTTCAGCCCAATCCAAAGCTTTTTCTCCCAGATTAGATATTTGAGTATGAACCCACGAATCGACGCGACCTTTCTGATGATTAGCTAATTTCTCCAGACCATCACCTATCCGCTGGGAGAGGCTTGTGATCAAATTTGGATTTTGTTGAATAAGAATAACCGGAAATTCATTCACGTAGATGGTCAACGACTGATCAGAGGATACGGTTAATTCCATTCCACCTTCCACACTCAAATCCTGTGTGTCAGCCGCATAGGCTCTGTAGTTCTTTCCTGGCAGATCGGTGAAGGTAACCGGGTAAGCAGATTCACCACCCGATGCTGTCCAGGCATAGATGATCAAGCGTCCTTCCTTACGAAATCGAAACTCATAAATGCCTAAATCTTGTGGCGTCGCGTAACTACTCATTTGTTGGAATTGACCGAGTGATCGTGCTCCTCCCAGCAATCTTCCAATATTCTTCAATGCTTGTTGACCTTCTGATCCCAAAACAAACCCGGGATTTTCAGGATCCTCATAGAGTGAATACCAGAATATTTTCTCAATGCCATCTTCAGACAATAAAGGAATGATGCTTCTAACCACATAATTGGCTTCAACCTGATCGGTGGTGATCAAATGTTGCGTCGCGGGATAGGATAGCCAATCTTCACGCCAACCGATTTCGGTAATCCAGATCGGCTTCTTGCCATTCTCATTCGCAAAATTTCGAATTCTTCGAATTTCATCAACCAAATTAGAACTACTTGTATTGGAAGAATCACAACTCAAAGTTTCCAGATCAACCGCTGGACCGCGCGGCATCCAGGCTTCTGGCGGGTTGTTTTCCCAGTAAGGATTCAGCGCAATTACATCAAAGTGTTTCCAGGCATCCGCATTTTTAATTTCATTCAAAAACATTATAGGTGTTGTTTCACAAGTATTGGCTGGTGAACTATATAAACCGCCCAAAATGACAGTGTCTCTCGAGTTGTGCTTTTTTATCACCTTTTCCGCGGTTGTAAGCATGCGAGCAAATAAGAATGGGTTTGGATCACTGGTAGCATCCAGATTGGTTGGAAACATGACTTTTCCCCAGGTTTCAGCGTTGTTTGCTTGAGGGCTGATTTCCCAAAAATCGATCTGTTCTCCAAAGCGATCCACCACCGCCTGTACGTAGTTTTTCCAGTTTTCGACCAACAAATCCACATCAACACTTTGATCAGGGTAAACATGTGGCAGGTAAGCTGGACCGGTGGATAATACCGCCACCACTTCCAGATCATGTTTTTCTGCTTCTTCTAACATAAAATGGAAATCACGCTCAGTATTTCCATTGGTGTAATACCATTGATATTGTCCGGGTGTTTGTTCCACTTCGCGCCAGGGGATCTCCTCGCGCACCCAATGCACATTCATTCCTTCCAGCTGTTGATAAGCTCCAGGAAGTCCATCCGTTCCAACTCTTAAATGGATCGAAGAACCCATGCCAATGCTATCCAGTTTCGCCTGACCAATCTCTTTCTCTTTTGGTCTGATGAAAGCACTGAGCATCAGTAAAATAATTGCAAACCCTACAATTCTTATCCAGAAGAACGAAAATCGAATACCCATAACAACCTCACAGTTTTGTTATGGGTTAAGGTGCAAGATGTGTGCGAGGTAGTGGTCTTTAATAATATCTATAATTTATAAAATTATTGAGTTATGGCCACTGAACTTTAATTACCTTTAATTCGTGTTTACTGTTTTCTTCAATATTTATGAGTAATGGATTGCCTTCTTCATTTTCAGCTAAAGTCCACTCATATGGAGACCAAACCACTAAATAATACTGATCTGGAACGATGTTATTTAGGATGAGAAAGCCTTCATTTGTGGTGAAACCATGAATATCCCCTTGTTTCTTATCTGGACCAGCAATAATTGGAGGTACAGCATTATTATCTCCGATTGCAGGCATTAAGTAAAAAGCTGTATCCTTTATAACCTGAAATTGAACTGGTGTATATAATACTGCACTCAATGAACCCAATCCTGGATTTGGATCTGGAGCAGGAGGAAAGGAAACAATATCATCCGGATTAAGAATTAGTAAAGTCGATTCAGGTTCAGGATATCCATTATTCTCTTCAACATAAAGACCATTAATAGGATAACCTTCAACTGAAATTGTTTCGGTTATTTTTACGGTTTCGGTAGATTTACAAGCGGTTAGGAATATTATGATGAAGAGATATAAAAATAAAATCTTAATAATCTTAAAAATCATTCTATTTTCCTTTCCTTTTTATTTTAACTATTCTAACTTAGTATTTGCTTAAATCAACATAAATATTCGAATAGACATATTTTCAATTAATTAATACCAAAGCACCTTATGTCCTGGAATAATCATAAGGTGCTTTTTCTGAATTACAAAATTCTAAATTGCTTTATTATTGTTCCACAAAAAAACTTTTATGGTTGAGTGAATATGCCATGGGCCATGAAAGTATCACCAGACGTATATAAGTAATTGGTGAGTTGAACAAATCCATTAATTGCCACATCTGATGTCACTTGTAATGACCCAACCCATCCACTTGGCATCAATGCCTCTACATTCGCGCCTGATGAAATTCGATGATTCCGCATTATGGATCCATTAGCAGTAATATCAAGGTCAACTACAACAATATTATCTGCAACAGTAAGTAGTCCATCTGAATTTCTATCACAAATAGAAATAGGACATTCAATTTGTGAAGGAATGTAGGTTAATGTTACTAATCCAGGATTGCTTGTTTGATTTTGAATCGTTACAACGGAAGCAAAACCATTGGATAATCGTTTGGCAATAAGAGGGACAAACATAGTTGTATCAGTACCACCGGCTGGGATTGCTTCGTAAGCTGCTGCTCCTTGGTTACTTCCAACTCCGATATAACGATTTTGAACAAATGCAACAACATTTCCAGGTGCGCTTACAGTACAGGATCCATACCAGCCTAATAGGATAAGATGATCCACCTGTGTAAGCATTGAAATTGTAATGCTGCTTTATTTAGTACTTGAGCAGGATTTGACACTACAAATGATGCTGGATCTGGACTATTAGGATCTTTTACACAAGTGAGCGTAATTTGACCAGCCGCTACTGTTCCTCCACTCAGATTTTGAACAGTTACTACAGAATTTAAACCATTCCCAAGTTTTGAAAAGAATGAAGCTACAGTCCAACTATCACTTAACAATTCGTTGGGGAACGCATTGATGGTTTGAAGTGCATGTGTACCAAGGAATATATTACTTACCACCGCGAGTGACCCACTTGATGTGCTAACGACTGCTGATCCAAACCAATTTGATGGTAAATTAGCTTCGTCAGCTAAATCATACTGATACATTGCGTTTGGTGCAAGACTGGTCACATTTTTGGTATAGGCTGAAGTTCCACTCAATGAAACTAACTCAACTGAAAAATCAACATTTGCGGATCCAACATTCTGGATCACAATCTGTGAGTTCACCGTTCCTGAAGAACTATAACCTTGATGTGCAGCCAAAGGAATATACCATTTAGCACTTCCACTTGAATAACCTTTATAGGCTCCACTAGAAGGAGTTTGATTACGAGCTAATACTTGAACAACTGCCCCTAACGGTTGGGTTGATGAGATAGCTGCAGAACCTTTTCCAGAAACCATTGTTGTATCAAAATATTGTCGGATTTGTCTCTGACCATTAGCTGGAATGGTGAATGATTCATTCGCCGCATCTGCGGGCCAGTCTGCTCCACCTTCAAGCAGGTAATCAACATTGACTAATGCTTCCTCAGAACCAAAATTGACTAATGTGAAATTTGTACTGAGGGTTTTTGTAGTTGATCCTGCAAATACAGTGGTAACAATGAGAAGCATAATTACAATTGCTAAAGTTGAACTTCTTAATATTTTCTTAGACATACTGTCCTCCTAAATGATGAGATTGATTTCTTTCTATTTTAGTTATTTACTGAGATTAATAAATAACTCTTATGGATTAAACTGATATTTTTACAAAACCCCCTATACCACTTTGGTATTATTTTTTATGGTGATTGGAAAATATTTTTATTTTTTTACAAATTTTAACATTATCCAAGATACTTCAGCCAGGATTGATAAGAATCTGAATAATACAACAGCAATATTAATGATATTAAAATTCACTAGGAAAAAGTCTTTTAAAACAAAGGATAATGTAGCTTCTCGAATACCGATTCCGGCGGGGACAAAAAAAACGAGAAAACCAGTTAACCAAGACATACAAGTAGAAAACATCGAATCAAGAACAAATAAGGATTGATTTCCAAGAAATAAAAATATCTCATTGAGGCTATTTGCTAGAAAAAACCAATGGATTAAGAATAAAAATACACTCAAGAACCAATTCTTTGATAATCCTGGGGTAAATTCAATTGTTCCAAGATTTAAGAAATTGATTTTTGAGTAATTTATTATCTTAAAACCTCCTGAAATGATTAACCAAATAAGAAGAGGGAAGAAAAATAAAAGTAGTATTCCAAGATAAATTTTTTCTTTAAAATACGTTATGTTAAACCAGATAAAGATTATGAGAAGATTTGCTGTAATCGTTGAGGCTAGTTCTAAGATGGAAACAGAATTGGATTTATTGTATGAAATGGAAAATTTTTGAAACAACCACTCACTTCGGCTTAAATATCCCCAAACAGTACCGGGAAGATATCTTGGAATAAATGATAATGTGTAGCCTTTGACTAATTCAATAAAATTCTTTTTGTTTTTCCAAGTACGTTCTTCTAAAAGAACGTACCACGCTAGAATTTGAATAAAAATTGCCAAAAAAGCAAAAATGAAGGCAAAGAAAAAATGAATTAGCACTGTGTTTGTTAGTGAGAAATTTACAATCGAATTAATGGATAAATAGACTTGATAGAGTAATAATATCCCTCCAAATATCAAACCGAAAATATATAAATACTTTCTCTTATTTGATTGTAATTTCATTTAATCTATTTATTCCATTTTCTTTGCGACTACTATATAACCTTGAGCAAATACTCCATTTTTATCAAAAAATCTGTCAATCCAAAAACATGGTAACGTTATCAAGAGATAGTTCAAGAATAGCACAACATATTTTAGTAAAGGAATTTGCCAGAAAGTTGACACAAATAAGGTTGAAATCTGATGTCCTGAAAATGAAAAAAAACTTCCTTTAGGCTCTATCTCTAGAATTTCAAACCCATTTCTTGAAAATATTTCAATCAAGCCATACTTCGTAAATCGATAGAAATCTAAAGGCTCTTCGTGTAATCGACTTAAGTGTGGAACGCTGATAATAAAATAGCCACCGGGTTTTAATAATTTATAAATTTGTTTTAAGAATTCATCTGTGTTTGGAATATGTTCTAATACCTCAAAACTAATTCCACAGTCAAATTGATTTTTTTCAAAGGGATTTTGTGTAAGAATGTTGCCTGTGTAAGTTACATCTTCATTGTAATGAATTAAATCTATTCCTTCGTATGTTGCCACATTTTTTACGAGTAATGATTTGTAAGGTGAGTATCCACAACCAATATCAATTAAATCTCCATGTATGTATTTTTGGGTAATTGGAATTGTTAATTTGTATTGGGCATAAAAAATTGGAGAAAGCATTTTCCTCATTTTTGATTTGGATAAATCTAAATCAATTTTCTTTCTAGTTGACTTGATGAATTTAGAAAACATTTGATTATTCGTCCCGCAATAAAATCGAATCATATAATTGAACGATTTTTTTTCCAATTACATCCCAATCAAAATATTGAATTGCCCGTAATCTTGAATTTCTACTTTTTATCTGCCATACATCTTCGTTCTTCAAATAAAATAAAATAGCTTCTGATAAAGCCTTCGTGTTTTCAGGTGGAACTAGTGTGCCAACATCATTATTGATTACATCTGGAATTCCCCCAACTTCACTACCAATGCAAGGTGTACCACAAGCTAATGCTTCTACCAAAACTACTCCTTGTCCTTCTTCAATGGATGGGAGAATAAATAACTTTGATTTTTGCAACCATTCTTTCACAGAATTCTGGTCGATTTGACCTAAAAATTTTACATGGTTATATAAACTTAATGATTTTACAAGATCCTTTAGGTTATTTTCTTCATTTCCTTCACCAATTATCATCAAGCGAAAATCTGGAAATGAATCAATTACAGCAGGTATTGCTTTGACCAAAAATTCAACACCTTTTCGCTTAATTAATGATCCAGTATAAATTATTAAGTTTTCTCGTTCCTCAGAATCAGAATTAAATAATCGAGTATTAACACCATTTGGAATTACTTCTATTTTATTTTCAAGATTCTCAATCTTCATTACTTCATTTTTAAGACTATTACTCAGTGTAATTATTTTTTGTGCCCTTTTTAAAGTATTAAAAGTGATTTTTTTGGCAAATGATAAATTGGCAGCTTTGTAAATGTCACTTCCCTGAAGTGTAATTATGTAAGGAATGTGAAACAATAAGTTGTTTATCCATGCATTGAAGCCTGCAATTGTCCAGTTAGCGTGAATGATGTCGCAATCTTTTGTGTATCTAATTACTGCAATTAATTGTGAAAAGATAAATGGGAAAATGGCATACTTCCCGAATTTCTGGTTACTCCAAGCCTCAGGAATTCCTCCTGGTTCTCTATGAAGATTTTCCCACCTTAATGGTAAATATCTTGGTCGATATATTTCAATTCCATCGATAAATTCGTGTGGTTTAGCACCTGGGCTGTGACTGGCGATTACTTTTACTTCTACCCCTTGACGAGCGATTGATTTTGCTGCTTCCAAAATGAAAGGTGCCCGGCTGTCATTTTCCCATCTTGGGAAAGCAGTTGTCACAATACATATTTTCATGAAATTTCCGTTTGATAAAGCTCTGAGTATTATTTTTTATTTTTAATATAAAGAATCTCTTCCAGCATCTTCCGATTGCTCGCAATCAAATCCGCCAGTAATCCATTCAACATTGTCTGAAAACCCACAATCAACAATATCGCTGCCAGGATGACTGACTGAACATGTCCAGCACCTTGACCTTGCAAGAAGAACACAAAATACCGCACCGCCAGAGCACCTCCAGCCAAAAGAAGCACTAGCCCAATTCCAAAAAACACACGAATTGCTCGGTACATGGCATATGCCCGAATGATTGTTATCGTAGAATGCACAAGGTAGTCAAAAATGCCATGCATCAAACGCGAAGGCCGGCGTGGGGGATTGGTGCGGACGGGGACCGAGGTGACACTGATATTGCGGTTACCCGCCTGAATCAGTGTTTCCAATGTGTATGAGTAGTTGGATAATACATTGGTCTTCAAAGCTGTCTCGCGCGTCATGGCTCGAAATCCACTGGTTGCATCCGGGATATCCAATCCAGAAGCCTTGGATACCACATAACTTCCGAAGGTCTGCAGTTTCCGCTTTAGCGGAGTAAATGACTCTTCGGTGGCTACACCCCGATCACCAATCACTAACTCTGCATTTTGTTTTAGGATGGGTTCAATTAATTTGGGAATATCGGCTGAGACATATTGATTATCGGCATCAGTATTGACAATGATGTCCGCTCCCAGGCGAATACTGGCATCCAATCCTGCCTTAAAGGCTCCAGCCAAACCCTGGTTCTTTTTGAGTCGAATGACGTGGTTAGCCCCGTGTTCTTTGGCAACTTCTGCGGTATTATCCTGACTGCCATCATCAATTACTAAATATTCAATTTGGTCAATCCCATCGATCTTTTTGGGTAAATGACTGAGCGTTTCTGGTAATGTCAGCGCTTCGTTATAGCAAGGGATTTGAATGATTAGTTTCATTTATATGTGAATTGGCCGCCAAATTTTGGTTAAGTATATCATAAGCAATATTTGAAAAATGGTTTTTTTGAGGCTGAATTACCTAAATGGAATGATCTTTATATTTATCAATAGGCACAACTCTTGCATCTTTAAATCACATAATCAAGTGAAATTTTGGAGGTTCTGATGAAACGTGCTTTAGTGATTTTATTATTTGTTTTGATGTTTACCGCTGCCTGGTTTCGATGGTTTGATGAAATTGATCCAGATACAGTAAAAGCGGACCTGAAGTCACAGGCAACTTTACTCAAGGAAAAATCAGCGAATTTTTCCTTTAAAGAGGAAGTTTCGCAAGTCATCTCTGCTTTGGATCGTTTCTTCTCTCCAGCTGAAGAAGAAATGATGAGTGGATGATGATTTGGTTTTCCTTTTACCTTCTGAAGCACCTGTCGAAAGTGTTCCTGTAGAGGAAGTTGTAAATACTGATGGATCGGAAAATTCAGTTGAAGAATTTACGATCGAACCAACAGAAGATTTAACAGTAGATAATCCAGAACCTCCAGTTAAGGTTCAGGAAACACCTCCGCTTTCTCAAGATACTAATATGGGATATCCTCCACCAGTTGTAGATCCAGCGGTGAGTTCGACTACAGAGCAAGCAATAGTAGTTCCTGATCCGGTTGAAGGTGAATATGAAACTTCGAACCAGGTGGAGCTGATAGAAGTAGCAGATGCGTCTGAATCCCCAATAATTGAATTCAACCAACTACAGGAAACAGTTCCCGGATCATTTTTGCCTTATGATCTTCAGTCCATTGATCCATTGTATACAACCAATTTTGTTCATCCCGAAGCTGGTTGCAATTGGATGGGTGTTGCAGGACAGATATTTGGTGAGAATCTAGAACCAAAAGATGGTCTGGTTGTCGTGGTAGAAGGCGCTGTGAATAACAGCATGGTTGAAGTATTAGGATATAGTGGTCTGGCACAGTCATACGGCCCTGGTGGGTACGAACTAATATTAAGTCAGGTAAATAGCCCTGGAATTTTCTGGGTCCAATTATTTGACGTACAGGGCAATCCTCTCAGCGGTATCTACTCGTTTCAGATGAATGGAACCTGTGAACAAAACCTGGCTGTCATAAATTTCTCCCTCAAATCTGATGCAGAAAGCAAATATGTACCAACTGTGACGCCGTAGAAAATTGAAAGAATAATCACTCATCATTCACGTTTCACGTTCGATAATTGTGAGCACATCATCTTTCCCTATGATGGTGTGCTTTTTTTAAATCATGAAGATAAAATCAGCTTTTACGAATAATCTAATTTTCAATCCATTGTTTGTTGTAGAGTATATGAGGTTTTTCAGCTTGACCGATAGGCACAAGCAGTTTATAATTCAGCAACTGAATTTTGAATTATGACAACTTACACAGAAAATGAACACCGCGAATTAGCTTTACTGGAGCAAATATCTGTTGATCCAGATGCTACTCAAGCAACACTTGCTTCTCAATTAGGTGTCGCTGTTGGAACGATCAATTGGCATCTAAAAAGATTAATTGATAAAGGCTATGTAAAGGTTCGGCGAGCAGAGCGACGGAAACTTCGCTATATTATTACACCAGAAGGTATAGCATTGCGCGCCCGATTAGCGATTGATTATATTCAGACATCGATGAGTTTATACCGGCTTGTGCGTGATCGCTCCTTAAAAGCGATTCAACAAATAAGAAAATCTGGATTTCAGGAAGTACGCATCGTAGGTGACGGGGAAGTTGCAGAAATTTGTCGATTGACCTGTTTGGAACAAAATATATTAATCGTGGAATCTGGCGATCACACACCCATTTTCCGAATAAACGAATTGAAAATTCATGTTGAATTCACGGAGGACCAACCAGAATGAGTGATTTTTGGAAAAATCAGCGTTTTGTCGTTACCGGTGGGGCTGGATTTCTTGGAAAAGTAATCACCCGAAAAATGCAGGAACGAGGAGCGATAGATATCTTCATACCCCGTATAGAGGATTATGACCTGGTAGATCCTGTGGATATTGATCGTATGTTGGCAGACTCCAATCCAGATGTCATTATTCATCTGGCTGCTCATGTGGGTGGAATAGGAGCCAACAGTGAACACCCCGCTGAATTCTTTTATGATAATTTGATGATGGGTGTGCAATTAATGCATAAAGCCTGGCGAACAAAGGTTAAGAAATTTGTTGCCATCGGTACAGTTTGCGCTTATCCAAAATTTACGCCAGTGCCTTTCAGAGAAGATGATATTTGGAACGGCTATCCGGAGGAGACGAATGCACCTTATGGTCTGGCTAAGAAGATGTTGCTCGTTCAATCTCAGGCTTACCGTGAGCAATATGGTTTCAACTCCATTTTTCTTTTGCCCGTGAATCTATATGGGCCTGGTGACAACTTCAACTTGAGATCTTCCCATGTAATACCAGCATTAATTCGTAAATGTATTGAGGCGGAAGAGAACGGTATTAAGGAAATTGAAGTGTGGGGGGATGGATCTCCAACCAGAGAATTCTTGTATGTCGATGATGCAGCTGAAGGAATTTTATTGGCTACTGAATTTTATAATGAATCCTTGCCTGTCAATCTGGGCTCTGGTTATGAGATCAGTATTAAAGATTTGGCCGAAAAAATTGCTCATTTGTCCGAGTTTAGTGGAAAATTGGTCTGGAATACTGACAAACCGAATGGCCAGCCCAGGCGAGGTTTGGAAACCTCACGTGCGTTCGAAAAATTCGGTTTTCGAGCAAAAATGACATTTGACCAGGGTTTATCAAACACAATATCCTGGTTCCGGGAACACAAAAACGAAATTCGATAAATGTAGGAACCTTTTTGAAACAGAATATGGTAACCAATCAAAATCAAGTTCAAATAACCTATTTAAAACCTGCTAAAGGTTTGGCAGCATTGAATTTAAAGGATTTATGGGATTACCGCGAATTGATTTATTTCCTTACCTGGCGTGATCTTAAAGTTCGTTATAAACAAACAGTCCTTGGTTTCACATGGGTGATTTTACAACCATTGATCAATATGGTTGTTTTTACTGTCTTGTTTGGGCAATTACTCAAGGTGCCTACCGATGGAATCCCATATCCAATTTTTTCGTTCGCAGCCTTACTACCCTGGTTGTATTTTGCGGGTTCCTTAACCAGGTCCTCTACAACTTTGGTGGGAAGTGCAAACTTGATTAGTAAAGTGTTTTTTCCGAGAATGGTAATTCCGATAGCTGGTGTTTTGTCAGGAATTGTGGACTTTCTGGTGTCTTTGATTGTGCTAATCGGCATGATGTTGTTTTACCAAATCATCCCTACCTGGAATTTACTTCTTTTGCCAGTGTTTTTATTTCTGGCAATGTTAACAGCATTGGGATTTGGGTTATGGTTCTCTGCCTTAAATGTGCGTTTCCGGGATGTCAATCACCTGGTTCCGTTTATTATCGAAATCTGGAAATATGCAACCCCGGTTATTTATGGTGCAACGTTAATTCCAGAAAGGTTTCGCTTTTTATTGGGTTTGAATCCTATGACCGGTGTAGTTGAAGGATTCCGATGGGCTATCTTGGGGAGTAAGTACGTGGAAACTTTCAATCCTGGGCCATTATTTATTATTTCCATCTCGATTACATTGGTAGTTCTGATTTCTGGGGTGATCTTTTTCCGAAATACGGAAAGAACTTTTGCGGATATTATATAAATGACTGATATAGCTATTCATGTAGAAAAACTCTCAAAAAAATACAAATTGGGTGCAATGTATGAACGACAGGATACTTTGCGAGATTTGCTTGTATCGACTTTTCGATCCCCATTCCGTAAAAAAGAAAAGCGAGAAGATCAGACTCTTTGGGCGTTAAAGGATATCAGCTTTGACATTGAAAGAGGTTCGGTTGTAGGAATTGTAGGTCGCAATGGCGCAGGAAAAAGCACATTGTTGAAGGTGCTTTCTCGTGTAACAGATCCTACCAGCGGAATAGGTGAAATTCGTGGTCGAGTAGGTTCTCTTTTGGAAGTTGGGACTGGATTCCATCCAGAATTAACCGGGCGTGAAAATATTTATCTCAATGGTGCGATCCTTGGTATGAAACGCACAGAGATTGAAAAAAAATATGATGAAATCGTTGAATTCTCAGAAGTAAGTAAATTCATCGATACACCTGTAAAGAGATATTCAAGCGGAATGTATCTGCGATTGGCTTTTGCTGTTGCAGCCCATTTAGAGCCTGATATTCTTGTTGTTGATGAGGTCCTGGCTGTTGGTGATGCTGAATTCCAGAGAAAGTGTCTTGGAAAAATGAGTGACGTAGCAGAACAAGGTAGGACAGTGCTTTTTGTCTCTCACAATATGTCAGCCATTCTTCGTTTGACCGGTGAAACTCTGGTGATGGAAAAGGGAAAAATTGTTAAACGAGCACCCTCAAATGAAGCAGTAGATTTTTACCTCTCGAGTGGATTTGCAGAGACAGGTGAAAGAGTGTGGGATCGAGATGAAATCCCGGAAAATTCTGTTCCCTTCTTGCCAAAAGTATTACGTATAAGAAATGAACAGGGTCAGGTCGTAAATACAATCCGGTCCACTGAAAAAATGTCAATTGAATTTGAATATGAGTTAGAACAAGCCATTACCGGATTGCGAGTGGGATATTACTTGATGAGTTCACGTGGTGAGTTTGTTTTCACTACTTTTGATACAGATGAACCACAAATGTATGATCGATTTTTAGCAAGAGAAAAAGGCCACTATATAAGTCGCTGTGAAATTCCAGCAGATACATTTAATGATGGACGCTTTATTGTAGGGATTAATGCGAGTACTTATAGGATTTACCGGTATTTCCAGGATGAACGAGCGATTTCATTTAATGTAGATCCAGCTGGAGCACCAGGGATGCAATGGCCAGAACAGAGATTGGGACCGATTCGTCCCAGATTAAATTGGGAAATTGAGAAGAAATAATATGGCAATCGTTGGAAAAGAAGCAATTAAGAAATTTTTTGGAAATATTCCTTACACAGCAGAATTGTATTGGTTATTCAGGCAACAGGGAAAACCAATTAACAGATTTTCATTGCAGAATCTGGATAAGAATCTTCCTGGATTAATAGAACAAGCAGCCGAATTAAGAGCTACGGCACCAAAAGGAAAGAAAGTTTTTATATTTGCCACGTTACATTATTGGATTGAACATACAACGCTGATGAGTTTAGCCTTATCATCACAAGGGCATGATGTTACTTTGGGGTATTTGCCATTTTGTGAATGGCGTTTTCCCATCAACCGTTTTGATTTAAGGCGTCAGAATGCTTATGCAAAAAATGTCTTAAGAAAAACCGCACCACTCATCAATGCGGTGTCTTTTTTATCAAAAAGAGCTCCATATGTACCTTTGTCAAATGATATCGAAAGTTTTGTCAAAGAAGTCAGTATTTTTGATTCGCAATATACCGAACAAATAGAAGATATCGATCCGAATAGTGATATTTATAAATTAAGATATCGCAGAAACCGTGATGCTGCTCAATCATTATTAGCTTGGTTTCGGGCAGAAAAACCCGATGTGGTAATCGTGCCGAATGGGACCATTATGGAATTAGGAATATGTTATCGAGTCGCAAGATCATTAAAAATTCCAACAACAACTTACGAGTTCAGTGACCAAAGAAATCGATTCTGGATCGCTCAAAACAGTGAGATTATGCGTCAAGATACGAATGAACTCTGGAAAGCAAGATTAGATGAAAAAATTTCAAATGAACAATTGGAAAAAGTTCGAGCGTTAATGATGTCTCGTCAAAAAGCCAGTTTGTTTGAGAATTTTTCACGTTTGTGGCAAGGAATCCCAACGCAAGGGGCGGAAAAAACCCGCAATAACTTAGGATTAGACAATCGGCCGATCGTTTTATTGGCAACGAACGTATTGGGTGACAGCCTTACGCTTGGTCGACAGGTTTTCACAAAAAGCATGGCAGAATGGATCGAAAGAACTGTCCAATATTTTGTTGCAAGAAAAGATGTACAGTTAGTTATACGAGTTCATCCAGGAGAAATTAAATCACGTGGTGTCTCCATGGTTGAAATTATTCATCGTCTCATGCCTGAATTACCAGAACATATTCATTTAATCAAGCCTGAGGATAAAGTTAATACGTATGATCTCGTTGAGATTACAGACATAGGATTGGTTTATACAACGACAGTGGGAATGGAAATGGCGATGAGTGGCATTCCAGCAATTGTAGTGGGCGAAACTCATTATCGTAATCGCGGTTTCACAATCGATCCGGATTCTTATGTGAATTACTATAAACTTTTAGGCGCGATGCTGGAAAATCCTGGTTCTTATCGTCTTCCAAAAGAAAAGATAGATTTGGCCTGGAAATATGCCTACCACTTTTTCTTTGATTTTCCGAAACCATTTCCTTGGCATCTAGTGCGTATGTGGGAAGACTATAGGCAACACGATTTGAAGTCTGTTTTTAGTTCTGAAGGTTTGAATGAATATGAAGAATCCTTCCAAAATTTGGTAGGGAAACCTTTGAATTGGACAATTTCAACAATAGAGGATAAAGAATAGTGAGTGACATAGAAGTAAAACAACAGGTGCGAAATTTTTATGATCAAATTGGATGGAGGATGGAATCCGATGGATTTTATCAGAATGCCAGATATGAAGATTTACGACCTGTTGCTAAAGAATACATAAAAAAATGTCATCTACGCATTAATCGACATCTAATTCGACCAGGTAAATATCTTTTGGATGCTGGATCAGGTCCAATTCAATATCCAGCTTATTTAACCTATATGGAGGGTTACCAGTATCGATTATGCATGGATATTTCGATTGTCGCTTTGCAGGAAGCACGGAAAAGAATTGGGGATAAAGGATTATTTGTTGTCGGTGATGTCGCCCATCTTCCCTTTTCTAATGAAATATTCGATGGAATTGTCTCATTACATACTCTTGCATCATTTACCTTTATCTGAACAAAAAAAAGCATATAGAAGTATCAATCGAGTTTTAAAACCGGGTCACAATGCTGTTCTTGTGAACGGCTGGACTGAATCCTCATTTGATGAAAAGATGGGCCTGGTTTAGAAAATTTATGGAAAATATCGGAAAATGGATTCAAAAAAATAGAGGAAATCAAGAAACAGATCAAAAACAAGAAATTTCTAAAAATTCGCCTGAAAAAACTGATAAAGGTGAAAACACCGGCACTTTTGTTGAAAAATTAACAGCTGAATGGATATGGAATGAATTACCAGACATGAATATTGAAATTTTAGTCTGGCGGACAGTAAATGTTCGTTTTCTTCGTGCCGTATTCCACCGTGCAATTGGTGGAAATTTCTTGTTAAAAATATTATATGTCCTTGAAGAGAAATACCCAACGTATTTTGGAAAAAATGGACAGTATCCTTTGATTGTGATTCATAAATAAATGGAGTGAAAACATGGATTGGTCAAAAAAAGTAATTTTGATAACAGGTGGTACAGGTTCATTTGGAAAAAAATTAACACGAATTATGTTGGATGAGTACAATCCCTCCAAAATAATCGTATTCAGCCGCGATGAATTAAAACAACATGAAATGCGTGCGTCTGGTTATGATGCACCGAATTTGCGATATTTTATCGGTGATGTCAGAGATCTGGACAGGTTAAGAAGAGCCTTTGATGGTGTGGATATTGTCATTCATGCGGCGGCTTTAAAACAGGTGCCTGCCTGTGAATACAATCCCATGGAAGCCATCAAAACGAATATTTTAGGCAGCAGCAATGTCATCGATGCTGCTTTGGATGCAGGTGTTGAACGCGTTGTAGCATTAAGTACTGATAAAGCAGTCAATCCAGTTAATTTGTATGGTGCCACAAAATTAGCTGCTGAAAAATTGTTCATTCAAAGCAATTCGTACGCCGGAGGAAGAAAGACTCGCTTTGCCTGTGTACGTTATGGGAATGTTGTCGGAAGCCGGGGGAGTGTTGTTCCGGTTTTTTTACGTCAAAGAGAAAATGGAGAAGTCACGATCACTGATGACAGAATGACCCGGTTTTGGATCTCACTTGAACAAGGTGTGCGTTTTGTAATTCGTTGTGCTGAGCAAATGCATGGGGGTGAGGTGTTTGTTCCTAAAATCCCCAGTATGTCAATCATTGACCTGGCAAAATCAATTGCTCCTGACGCGAAAGTGAATGTGATTGGAATTCGTCCTGGAGAAAAACTTCATGAGGTTCTCATTTCAGAAGATGAAGCACGTACAACAGTGGAACTAGATGATATGTATGTTGTTCAACCAGCTGAGGCTTTATGGTTTGGTCATGATTGGGAAAAACAAGGAAAAATAATCTCAGATGAATTTCGTTATGCCAGTAATTCCAATACTCAATGGTTGGATGTTAGTCAAATTAATTCAATCATTGCACCGATCGAACAGGATTATTTGGCAGGAAAACTTTAATGTCTCGGTTTGTGGTAACGGGTGCAAGTGGATTGCTTGGTCTGAATTTGTCATTAAAAATTTATGCTAATGATGAAGTTCTTGGTATTGCTAATACAAGCCCTTTGGAAGGGTTGCCTTTCGAGATTCAGGTGATGGATCTCGCGAGTGACAATTTTGAAAAAGATGTGCTTGAGATTTACAAACCAGATGCTGTGATCCATTGTGCAGCCATTGCAAATTTAGAAGAATGTGAAAAAAACCCTGAACTTGCTTACCAAACCAATGCTGTTGTTCCAGGCCAGATGGCGCATCAATGCAAAGAAAGAGGTGTGAAATTCGTTCATATCTCTACAGATGCTGTTTTTGATGGTAAATCTGGAAATTATTCTGAACATGATTTAACCAATCCACTCTCAGTTTATGCAAAAACAAAAAGAGCAGGCGAAGAAAATGTTCAAAACCAGAGTAGTGATGCAATTATTGCAAGGGTAAATTTCTTTGGTTGGAGCCTTAGTGGAAATCGAAGTCTGGGAGAATTTTTTGTCAATAACTTACTTTCCAGAAATCCAATTAATGGATTTACAGATGTACTTTTTTGCCCATTGTATGTTTCTCATTTATCAGATTTATTACTAGAGATGGTCAGAGTTGATCTATCAGGTATTTATCACGTCGTCAGTTCAGATCACATGACGAAATACGAATTTGGTTGTGCAATTGCTGATCAATTTGAATTAGATCAGACGCTCATCCATCCATTGTCGGTAACAAAAAGTAATTTAAAAGCTGAAAGATCATTGAATTTAACACTATCAACGAAGAAATTATCGATTGATTTAAATCGATCCATACCCACAACCCTGGATGGAATAAAACAATTTTATGAAGATTATCAAAGTGGCTTTGCACAAAAAATCAGAAATTATTCAATAGTAAATTAGCGAAAAGTCTTAAGAAAGGCAGGAGAAAATGGAAATCAAGATTGGTGATCGTCTAATTAGTAACACACACCCCACTTATTTTATCGCTGACATAGCAGCTAATCATGATGGGAGTTTGGAGAGAGCGAAATACTTAATCCGTTTGGCAAAAAAAGCTGGCGCAGATGCTGCAAAATTTCAGAATTTTCAGGCAGCAAAAATCGTATCTGATTATGGCTTTAAAAATCTCGGTGGCCAGCAATCCCATCAGGCAAAATGGAAAAAATCGGTCTTTGAAGTGTATCAGGATGCATCCGTTCCGTTTGATTGGTCCAAAGAGTTGAAGGATACGTGTGATGAGGTTGGGATCGATTACTTTTCATCGCCTTACGATTTCGATGCGATCGATTATCTTGATCAATACATGCCTGCCTATAAGGTTGGCTCCGGTGAAATTGATTGGATTGAGGCATTGGAACATATGGCGACGAAGGGAAAACCTGTCATACTCGCGACTGGTGCATCCAACATCGGTGAAGTGCAACGCGCAGTGCATGCAATTTTGAAAATCAATCCCCAATTGGTTTTATTGCAGTGCAATACGAACTATACGGGCAGCCTGGAAAATCTAAAATATGTCAATTTGAATGTTCTGAAAACATATGCAATTCTATTTCCCGATGTGGTTTTAGGTTTATCGGATCACACACCAGGGCATGCGACTGTTCTTGGTGCGGTGACATTAGGTGCTCGTGTTGTTGAAAAACATTTCACGGATGATACCAAAAGAGAAGGCCCGGATCATCCTTTTTCAATGGATCCAAGAATCATGGGCTGATATGGTATTGCGAACAAGAGAACTGGAAGCTGCTTTGGGGAGCACTGACAAAGTAATCGTTGAAAATGAAAAAGAAACATCCGTGATACAACGACGTTGTGTCCGGGCAGCCAGAGATTTAAAAGCAGGTGAAGTGATCACCAGAGATATGCTGGATGTGCTTCGTCCTGCGACCATTGGAGCGATCAAGCCTTATGAGATTGACAATGTGATTGGCACCACCGTAAATATCGATATTCCCACTGGCAAAGAAATTCGTTGGACTGATGTAGTTTAAGGGATTGGTCGGTAATGAATTCTCCCAGGCGTGTTTTATATTTCAGTCGAGGTCTTACCACCCATGATGTTCGGTTTCTGACTTCATTAGCTAAAACCGATATGGATGTGTATTTTTTGAGACTCGAAATTCAAAATTCTAACTTGAGTGAGAATTTCTTACCAGAAAAAATTCACATTCTTCCAAGCCTTAATGACCAAAAATTCAGGTTTAAAAATTTATTGGGTCAGGTAAAAATATTAAGCAGTATTATTCATCAGATTAGTCCTGATATTGTTCATGCAGGTCCGATCCAAACGTGTGGATATTTAACGGCGCTAACAGGTTTCACACCTTTGGTTACAATGTCTTGGGGATCAGATATTCTGGTGGATAGTGAGAAAAATTTCTTTTGGAGTTGGATAACCAAATTTACCTTAAAAAAAACCTCAGTTTTCCTTGGGGATTGTGAAGCTGTTAAAAATAAAGCAATTCAATTGGGTTTTTCGGAAAACCGTATCGTTCTTTTTCCATGGGGTATCGATCTACAAAATTTTCAACCCGGGAAAAATCCTCAACTCAGAAATCAATTGGGATGGGATGAAAAATTTATTTTGTTATCTTTACGCTCCTGGGAAAAGTTGTACGGTGTGGATCTTATCGCAAAAGCATTTGTGGAAGTCTCAAAATCTGAACCAGATTTACGAATGATACTTTTAGGAAATGGTTCTCAGGAATCAATAATTAAGACGATTTTTGAAGACGCCGGTATGGTAGATCGTGTCTATTGGGGGGGTGTTATTCGCCAACAAGAACTGCCAGATTATTATCATGCAGCGGATTTATATATCAGCGCTTCATATAGCGATGGTTCGTCTGTTTCATTAATGGAAGCATTAGCATCCGGTTTAGCGGTTCTGGTTTCGGACATTCCTGGAAATAAAGAATGGATCGATCAGGGCAGAAACGGGTGGTTATTTAAAACTGGAAGTGTCGAAGATTTAATAAAAAGCATCTCAGAAATCCTTAAGAATAAAGAGCACCTTTCTCAAGTTGGAATAGAAGCTAGAAAATCAGCTGAAATGAAAGCAAACTGGGAGATAAATTTTCAGAAATTATTATTTGCATATCAGTTTGCTTTGAACCCCGAATAAAGAAAAGGAGGCTGGTCAGGTTAATCCTGATAGCTGGTCAATGATACAAAAACAAAAAATAGTTGCAATTATTCAAGCTCGGATGACATCCAGTCGATTACCTGGAAAGGTGATGATCGATATTGCTGGATTTCCAATGCTGTATCATGTGATCAAGCGTGTTTCTTCAGCACAACTGGTCGATCAGGTTGTTGTTGCCACAACTGATGATCCAGCTGATGATCCAATTCAAGAATTCTGTAATTCAAACAGCATTTCGTGTTTTAGAGGTCATCCTTACGATGTTCTGGACCGCTATTATCAGGCAGCATCAAAATTTCAAGCGAATATTATTGTAAGGATTACAGCTGATTGCCCCATTATGGATCCAATATTAATTGATTCGTTAATCCAATCCTTTTTAGATGCAGATGTTGACTTTGCCGCAAATCGTCTCCCACCACCCTGGAAAAGAACTTACCCCATCGGTTTGGATATCGAAATCGTTCGCTTTATGGCTTTAGAAAAAGCAAGGCGGGAAGCTGAAACACAATTTGAACGTGAACATGTCATGCCTTTTTTTTATGATCAACCGGGTCGATTCAAGACTTTGTTAGCTCATCATGAACCAGATTATGGCAACAAGAGGTGGACGGTTGATACTCCTCAAGATCTGGAATTGATTAATCTCATTTTTAAACATTTTTCTCCACGCGTTGATTTTTCCTGGTTGGCGGTGATTGATCTCATCAAAAGCAATCCGGATCTAGAAAAAATCAATACCGGAATCAGTGCTAAAAATGTAGTCGAAGTCGATACGCGATATTTAAATCAAAAGTGAAGATCATGATGAACCCGAAATTAACAATTTTCACTGCTCCTAAGCCCTTCAAAGATACACATATTTCCAACATTCAATATAATGCTATTCGATCCTGGAAGAAATTAGAACCTGATGTATCGATCGTGTTGATCGGAGATGAAGAAGGGGTCGAATCAGTAGCAAAAGAATTGGATGTTTATTTTGTTCCTGATGTGAAAAGAAATTCTCAACGCACGCCACTGATTTCATCCATTTTCGAAATTGGTAGAAATATTAATACAGAGTCCACTTCTGGCATATATCAATGCGGACATCATTATATTTCCGGAATTTTTGGAGGTTTCACAAATTATTTTTCAGAAATTTGATAAATTTTTATTAGTAGGGCAACGTTGGGACATGGACATTCAGAAACAAATTGATTTCTCAGATAATTGGCAATATTCCTTGACAAAAGAATGCCAAATGGATGGCAAATTGCATCCAAGAGGAGGAAGCGATTATTTTATTTATCCCAGAGAGTGTTTTTTGCAAATACCCCAATTTGCAGTTGGAAGAGCTGGATGGGATAACTGGATGTTTTATCATGCGCGACGTAATCAATGGCCAGTGATTGATGCCACAAAATCGATTCAGATTATTCACCAGAATCATGATTATTCCCATTTGCCTGGTGGGCAATCTCATTACCGTTTACCTGAAACCAATGAAAACGTTCGGTTGGCTGGTGGGCGTCGCACCATCTTCACATTAATGGATGTAAATTATGAAATTGATAGTGAACAAGTAAGAAAATTTCCGTTGGATTGGAAAAAATTCTGGCGAGAAGTAGAAATATTTCCGCTGATCAACCTCAAATCAACTTGGTTAGCGCAATTTTTCTTTGCAATCCTTCATCCCAAACGGGCTTATATTGAGTTGCGGAATTGGATTGCCTCAAAGAAAAATACAGAGAGGAAAGATTATGCGTAAAGGTCAAAATCCGGCAAAATTTGTGAATACTGTAGCAAAACCTGCTAATATCACGGTTGCTGTTCTCAGTTATATCCCTTATCTGAGTGGGTTTTATGGTGATGCATTAAAAGTGCCTGGATGCATGTCTTTCCAGTATCAAGAAAGAATCAAAATTAGAATTTGATTTGATGGTATTTGATAATGGAAGTTGTGAAGAAGTTCAGGATTATCTATTGCAAGAACAAAGATCAGGCAAAATCAATTTTTTGATCCTTTCTGATAAGAATCTTGGCAAAGGTGGAGCCTGGAATATAATGTTTGACGCTGCACCAGGGGAGATCATTGCTTACGCTGATAGTGATGTATATTTTCATGAGGATTGGCTATCCAAAAGTGTAAATATTTTAGAGACATTTCCAAATGTGGGCATGGTCACATCCAGGCCATTTATTACCAAAAAAGAATTGATCACCAGTACAATCCAATGGGCACAAGAAACGAATGAGGTCAAGATTGAAAGTGGTAAATTTGTTCCCTGGGAAGTTTTTGCTGAATTCAATTTGAGTTTAGGCCAGAATATTGATGATATTAAAAATGATTATGATCAAAATGATATCGAAAAAATTAATTATAAAGATCAGATTGTTTTTGCTGGTGCCTCTCACTGGCAGTTCATTACAAAAAAAACAGTTATCAAACAATTTCTACCATTTGAAATGGAACGTCCTATGGGGCAGGTAAGACAACTTGATCAAAGGATGAATGATGCTGGTTTTTTGCGTCTTATGACTTCTGAGCCATTAGCAGATAACATGAGCAACAGCCTTGAAAAATTGGGTATCAACACAGCCATGGGAAAAGAAAAAACGAAGAAGTCAACAAGATTAATTGATCTCCCTTTAATTAAACGTTTTTTATTATTTATTCATCATAGAATATTCATCGCTTATTATGATCGATGATCAATACAGGAGTGAGATCATGGGTTCAAAAACAATTTTCATCTCAGCCGATCATGGGTTAGCCATCGTTTATTTTTTGCAGACTGATGTTGTGAAAAGCTTGCTTGAAAAAGGTGTGGAAATTGTTTTTTTAACCGATGACGCATTATTGAACCAAATAGAAAAGAAATTTGGGCAACCTGGACTACGGTTTGAGGGTTTGCGGATCAATCGAGCAAGAAAATACAGTGATCAGAAAGAGCCTATTTTTCAATATTGGCTTCACCATTTACGACGATTTGGTGCTTCCAAAAAAATTAATACAGCTGCTTTGGATAGCCAGATTCCTCAGGTGGAGTATGAAGCAAAAGGAAAAAGACGTTTATTATTACCACTCATAAGACTTATCCTTTTTTTGATGCGTCATTTCAAGATCGTCAGAAAATTGGTATACCAACAACAAATGAAATATACACCGGATATCTATTCAGACTTATTTTCTAAATACAAACCGGAATTGGTGGTTGCCAGTTCTCCTGGATGGCGATATGACCGTTATTTATTACGCGAAGCAGCTAAACGAAACATTCCTACAGCTGCGGTTGTAGTGGGTTGGGATAATCCCAGTAGCTATAGCATTTCCGGGGCTCCGGTTGATTGGATCAATTGTTGGTCAGAAATACAAAAACAAGAATTGGTGGATGGTTCAGATTGGGATCCAAAGCAAATACATGTTGGTGGAATACCAACCTACGATGGTTATTATAAAAAAATATGGCTGATGCAAAAAGATCAGTACTTTAAATTGCATCAACTAGATCCAGATCGAAAATTGATTTCTTTTGCCTGTAGTTTTGTCACATTTGCCCCCAATATTGAAAATATCAGAACTTTGGTGGATCTTATTGAAAATGATCAATTGGATCAACCTGCACAGTTACTCATTCGATTGCATCCAAACCACTTTTTGGATGATCCGCACTTTAAAGCCGAACAGGAAGCCATTCGAAAATTAGCTTCTGATAACCAATACATTCATATGGTTGAACCAGTTCCTTTAGGTGGAGAATTGGGATATTACTCCGGGGAAGATATGCCCGAAAAAACCTCCATGATGGCATATTCTGATGTGTTCACGACAGTATATTCCACAATGGTGGTAGAAGCAGCCATTCATAACAGACCTATCGTCAGCATTTGTATCGATGTTCCCGGAGGGTGGAATGATCCAAATAAATATTCACTCTCCTTGAAAGAAATTGGTGAGTGGCCAACCCACAAAAGATTTATAGATGCGCAGGCTGGTCAGGTAGCTTTCGATAAAGAGACAGTCAAGAAAGCCCTGAACCAGGCTTTGAATAAAGAATCATATCAAGAAGAAAATCGAAAGAGATTTGTTGAAAGTGAAATTACGTTTACAAATGCCAATTCTGGAATTCAGGTTGCAAATTTCCTGTATTCAAAAATTGGCCAACATTTTCTGAGGAGAGAATAACCATGCGTTTTCTAATCACGGGTTTTGGATCGATTGGTAGAAGGCATTTTCGAAATCTTGTCACTCTGGGTTATGATGACATCATTTTGTACCGTTCCAACAAAAGCACGTTGGATACAGATGAAATTAAAGGTTTTGTCGTTGAAACTGATTACGAAAAAGCATTATCCCACAAACCAGATGCGGTTATCATTTCCAATCCCACAGCCTTGCACCTGGATGTAGCAATACCAGCTGCATTACAGGGATGCCATTTGTTTTTTGAAAAACCAATTTCTGACTCGATGGATCGCATTCCTGAATTACAAGACGCACTGAAAGTTGGTGGCGGCAAAGTCATGACGGGTTTTCAATATCGTTTTCATCCAGGATTGAATCAGGTAAAAACATGGATTGAGGAAGGATTGATTGGAAATGTAATTTCCGCAAGGGCTCATTGGGGTGAATATCAACCTGGTTGGCATCCCTGGGAAGATCATCGTAAAAGCTATAGCGCCAGAAAGGATCTGGGTGGAGGAGTTATCCTCACGCTATGCCATCCGATAGACTATTTACGCTGGATGTTTGGTGAAATTCATTCCGTGTGGAGTGTCTATAATTCAATCGACCATTTACAAATCGATTCAGAAGGAATTGCGGACATCTCCTTATTATTCAAAAATGTAATCGGCCATGTTCATCTTGATTACATTCAAAGACCTGGAAAACATGTAGTAGAAATCATTGGTGATTCGGGTACAATAACCTGGGACAACAAAGATGGAGTTGCCAGATGTTATTCTGCAGAATACGAAGTCTGGCATGAGTTTACTCCTTCTTCCGATTTTGAAAGAAACACATTATTCATTAATGAAATGAAAAATTTTATTGAATTTATCAAAGGCAATGAAGCCCCAATGTGTACGCTTGATGATGGCATTAAAATACAAGAAATCGTTTCAGCTATTTATCAAAGTCAAATTGAAAAAAGAAGAATTGATCTGGATTAATCAATTGTTGTTCGTATTTATTCCAAAAATTTTTATAATAACTAAAGGATTCGATTATGAGTAATATTTTTGAAAAATTTGACATGAAGAACAAGGCAGTTATCGTCACAGGCGGTGCTGGTCTCCTCGGGCGTCAATTCTCAAAGACTCTTGCTGAAGCCGGTGCAGGTGTGGTGGTTGCCGATTTGTTGATCGAAAAAGCAGAAGAAGTTGCCACAGAATTAAGAAAATCAGGATATCAAGCGATCGGTGTGCAGGTAGATGTAACAAATAAAAGTTCTGTTGAAAATCTTGTAGCAGAAACGATCAGAGAATTTGGCATTTTGAATGCCTTGATCAACAGCGCTGCCATGGATCCTAAATTTGATCATGAACATGCCGGTCAACATAATAATAGTTTTGAAGATTATCCTGTTGATATGTTTCGATCAGCACTTGATGTGAACCTGACTGGAATGTTTTTATGCTGTCAGGCTGCTGTAAAAGAGATGCTGAAGCAAAATAAGGGATCGATTGTCAATATTTGTTCGACTTATGGGTTGGTTGGACCAGATCAACGATTATATGAGCGGGATGGACAACCCAGACAATATAAACCTGTTTTTTACACTGTGTCAAAAGCCGGTGTGTTAGGTCTCACCAAATATCTGGCAACATACTATATGGGTACTCAAATTCGAGTGAATGCACTAACACCAGGTGGGGTATACAACCAACATGACGAAACCTTTACTGAACGCTACTCAGCCAGAACAGTGTTAGGAAGAATGGCTGATCAGGATGAGATGAATGGTGCTTGCTTATTCCTGGCTTCGGATGCATCCTCATATATGACGGGTTCAAATTTAGTAGTTGATGGTGGATGGACAGCATGGTAAAACCAAAACCTGAAATTCTGGCGGTTATCCCAGCCAGAGGGGGATCCAAAGGAATACCTCGTAAGAATATCAAAAATTTTGCTGGGTATCCATTGATTGCGTATAGCATTCAAGCTGCATTGAACTCCAAATACGTTACCAGGACCATTGTTTCCACTGATGATGAGGAAATTGCCAATGTGGCCAGAGCTTATGGGGCAGAAGTTCCATTTCTGCGACCTTCAGAATTTGCTCAGGATGCCACACTGGATTTTCCTGTATTCGAAAATCTTCTCAAAACTCTACAAGAATCAGAGAATTATTTCCCTGATCTGGTTATTCAATTACGACCTACTTCTCCCATTCGACCAATAAACCTTGTCGATGAAGCAATCGAGATTATGTTGAATGATCCTGCGATCGATTCTGTTCGTGGAGTCGTTCCTTCTGGACAAAACCCCTATAAAATGTGGAGGATTGACCCGGTCAGTAAATTGATGACAGGTTTGCTAAGTGTTGAGGGGATTAATGAACCATACAATTCAGCGCGACAAGCATTACCGGATACATATTGGCAAACAGGCCATATTGATGTCATTCACACGAGTGTTATCCTTGAAAAAAAATCGATGTCTGGTGAAAATATTAAACCTATCCAAATAAATCCGGATTTTACAGTGGATATTGACAAACCATCCGATTGGCAAAGAGCTGAATGGTTGGTTTGGTATGGTGGTCTGGAGATGGTAGTCCCGGGCAATAAAAGAAGGCCACTGCCTGAAGTCGTTGACCTGGTTGTTTTTGATTTCGACGGAGTAATGACGGATGATCGCGTCTACGTAAATCAGGACGGTGTCGAAATGGTAGCAGCGAACAGACGGGATGGGATGGGTATAAATCAATTACAAAAAGCCGGGTTAAGAATGATCGTTCTTTCTTCAGAAAAAAATCCAGTCGTCGCCGCTCGTTGTAAAAAATTAAACCTGCCGGTTATTCAAGGAATTGATGAAAAATCAAGTGTATTAAAAAAATATTTATCAGATCATAATATCAATCCCGAACATGTTATTTATATAGGCAATGACATTAATGACTTGCCCTGTTTCCATGAGGTAGGATGTGCATTCGCTGTTGCCGATGCGCATCCAGTAGCTTTACGTCAGGCTGATATTGTCTTGAGACACAATGGCGGACAGGGGGCTGTTCGCGAGGTTTGTGACTTGTTGTTACAATCCAGAAGGTAATGAACAAAGGAGAAAAAATGACAAAAGCGATACAAATCGATAATAAAATGGTTGGTAATGGTTATCCGGTTTATATTATTGGAGAAATTGGGATCAATCATAATGGTGATTTAGGAATTGCCAAAAAATTAATTAAGGAAGCATATCTTGCTGGGTTAGATGCTGTCAAATTCCAAAAACGAACACCAGAGATTTGTGTTCCAAAAGAACAGCAGTCTCAGATGCGGGATACGCCCTGGGGTTATATCAGCTATCTGGATTATCGTTATAAGGTTGAATTTGGTGAAGAGGATTATCGTGAAATTGATAATTTATGCCGAGAATTGGGAATCACCTGGTTTGTGTCTGTCTGGGACGAGCCTTCTGTTGATTTTATGGAGCAGTTCTCTCCAGCCTGTTACAAAGTGCCTTCTGCTTCGATGACAGATCTGCCTTTATTAAAAAAACTTAGAGCAACGGGTCGACCGATTATTTTATCAACCGGAATGTCCACAATGGATCAGATACGCAACGCTATCCAGGAAATCGGAAGTGAAAATCTGGTCATTACCCATACCACCAGCGCGTACCCATGCCCACCGGATGATTTGAATCTAAGGATGATTGAAACTTTACAAAATGAATTTGATTGCCCAATAGGATACTCAGGGCACGAAGTTGGTCTGGTACCTTCAGCCGTGGCTGTGGCGTTGGGAGCTTGTCTGGTGGAACGCCATATTACATTGGATAGAGCTATGTGGGGCTCCGATCAGGCTGCTTCTGTAGAGCCACAAGGAATGGAAAAACTGGTTAAATATATTCGAGTAACCGAGCAAGCTCTGGGGGATGGAGTCAAAAAAGTGTACGATAGTGAAAAATCATCCTTACAGAAATTGCGCAGGGTTACATCCTTCTGATGATTCAAAAGTTAAAAAAGATCAAAGCTGGTGTTCGTCAGCGATGGATTCATAATGCAAATGATCATCGGTTGGCAAAACTTGCAGAAGAAATTAAAAATCAATCAAAATTATCCAACCAACAACCTGTAATATTTATGGGTGTGTCGACTTGCTTGCAAGGAATGAGTTTAAACGCTGGATTTGCTTTGATCACGAAATGGAGTCTTCAATTGCAGGGAGTACCTGTAATACAATTTGTCTGCGATGCCGGGATGGATCACTGCATGTTAGGAAGCATTCTTAACCAACCTTTAGATCATCCCCCGTGCGCAATTTGTATCAGACAATCAAAGCGCATGTATAAACAATCTGAAGTTGCCTGGTTCAGGAACAAATCTTCATTGGATATTAAGAAACAAATTTCTGATTTATCGATCCAACAATTATCAGACTACACATTTAATGAAATTCCATTTGGAGCATTAGTACTACCTGCGATCCGCTGGGTTTTGCGTTGTTATCATTTGCCAGACAATGAAGAGACAAAAATATTGTTCCGAAAATATATTCTTGCCGCTGAAAGCATCGCTTCTCAGTTTTCCAAATTAATAGAGAAAGAAAAACCACAAAAAGTAGTAGTTTTTAATGGTATGTCTTTTCCTGAAGCGACAGTTAGATGGATAGCCCTAAAAAATAATATTCCAGTAATTACACATGAAGTCGGTTTGCAGCCCTTCAGTGCTTATTTTACTTATGATCATGCAACAGCCTATCCGATTAAAATATCGAAGAATTTTTCACTCAACGAAAATCAGAATAAAATTCTTGACCAATATCTTGAACAGAGATTTCAAGGCAATTTTACGATGGCAGGTGTGACCTTTTGGCCTACCATGCGAACCTTAAGCGATTCATTTATAAAATTATCAACTAAGTTTAAACAGATCGTTCCAATTTTTACGAATGTAATTTTTGATACAAGCCAGTCTCATGCCAATGTGATATTTGAGCACATGTTTGATTGGCTGGATGAGGTTTTGACCATTATCCAAAAAAATCCAGATACATTATTTGTCATTCGTGCTCATCCTGATGAAGCCAGACCAGGAAAAGCTAGCCGTGAATCTGTCGCTGGATGGGCAAAATTGAACCGGGTAGATGCACTGGAAAATGTAGTTTTCGTTGATGCAACTGAATATTTCAGCTCTTATGAGCTAATTCAAAAATCTAAATTTGTGATGATTTATAACTCAACAATAGGTTTAGAGGCGACATTGTTAGGAGTTCCGGTTTTATGTGCGGGTAAATCACGGTTTACACAGATGGAGACAGTTTACTTCCCCAAAAATCGAAAAGAATTTATTAAAACTTTTGTAGATTTTCTGGAAGCAGAACAAGTGGCAATACCAGATCAATTTATTGAAAACACAAGAAAATTTATGTATACCCAGTTGTATCGAGTTTCACTGCCATTTGATCAATTTTTAGAAGAAGATCGAGTGTGGAAAGGGTACGTTCAATTAAAAGATTTTAATTGGCAAGACCTTCTGCCTGAGAATTCTGAGCCTTTACGAATAATTTCAGAAGGGATTTTGAAAGAAACAGCTTTCGAATTGGAAAGATGAAACCCACCTGTTCTATTGTCATTCGCGCTTTCAACGAAGAAAAACATATATCCAGATTATTGGATGGAATTCGACATCAAAGTATTCAGGATGTGCAAGTTATTCTGGTTGATTCTGGTTCATCCGACCGTACAGTTGAGATCGCTTCGGAATATGATGTGCAAATTGTGAATATCAATCCTCAGGATTTTACATTTGGAAGATCGCTTAATCTGGGAATCTCACATGCAAATGCAGATTTTGTTGTTATCGCCAGTGCACATGTTTACCCGGTTTATCCAGATTGGTTGGAACGGCTTCTGGAACCTTTCGAAGATGAAAAAGTGGCAATCAGTTATGGTAAACAACGAGGCATGGAAACCACTCAATTTTCGGAGCATAGAATTTTTGAACATTGGTTTCCGGATATCTCAACCCACAATCAGGATCATCCATTCTGTAATAATGCCAATGCAGCCATTCGAAAAAAAAACTGGGAACAAAATGCTTATAATGAGACACTGCCAGGTTTGGAAGATTTAGCCTGGGCGCGCTGGGCTCATGAACAGGGATATCGCATTGCATATGTGGCTGAAGCAGAAATTATTCATGTTCATAATGAATCCTGGCGGGGGATTTCCAATCGATATCGCCGTGAAGGCATGGCTTTTAAAATGATTTATCCTCAGGAACAATTTGGAGTTCTCGATCTACTATCAGCTTTCTTTTCTAATGTAAAAAATGATCTGAAAATTGCCAGAAGGGATAAAATAATTAAGAAGGTTTGGAAGAGTGTGTTGGGTTTTCGCTGGAACCAGTTTTATGGAACCTATCTGGGATATCATCAATCAGGTCCCTTGACATGGCAATTAAAACAGACTTTTTACTATCCCAGAAACGGACATCAGATTACACAAATGGAACGCGAAATCAAACCGATTCATTATCAGGAATTATCTGGAAGGGATGAGAAATGAGCAATAAAATGAAAATTGTGGCTTTAGTTCCTATGCGTCATCATTCAGTTAGAGTCCCTGAAAAGAATTTTCGATTGATTGCGGGAAAACCTTTATACCATTATATTTTATCCAGTTTGCTGGCAGTACCTGAAATCGATCAAATTGTTGTTGACACAGATAGTGAAAAGATTATTGAGGGAATAAAAATTTACTTTCCATCCATAAAAATCATTCACAGACCAGAACATTTACGCGCAGATACAATCCCGATGAACGAAATTTTATTACATGATACCGATAAAATTGATGCTGATTTATACTTGCAGACTCATAGTACCAACCCTCTATTAAAGCCTCTGACGATCTCAAAAGCCATTATTCAGTTAATTGATAATATGCCAGCTTATGATTCGCTTTTTTCAGTAACGAAACTGCACACACGGTTTTGGGATCAATTAACCAGACCGATCAATCATAATCCATCCATTTTGTTGAGAACGCAGGATCTTCCTCCAATTTATGAAGAAAACTCCTGTATCTACTTATTTCATCGAAAAACTCTGGTAGAACATAGAAATCGCATTGGTGAAAGACCAATGATGTTTGAAGTTGATCGCTCAGAAGCATTTGATATTGATGAAGAACTGGATTTTCTTTTGGCTGAATTAATGATTTCTCATCAGTCTAAAAGCGATTTGGTATAATCCATATCAATACCGACTTCCTGGGAGACTTATGAAACCAACAGTTTTACTATCAGCGCCTTATATGATTCCATTTAAAGAAAGATTTATTCCCGTCTTAGAATCATATGGTGTCGATGTAATTGTTCCTGAAGTACATGAGAGATTGTCTGAAGAGGAGATTCTGAAATTTGCAGGGCAATTTGATGGAGCTATTTGTGGCGATGATCGCTTTACAAAAAAAGTGATTGATGCCTGTCTTCCGCGATTGAAAGTCATTTCTAAATGGGGAACAGGAATTGATTCGATCGATAAATTTTATGCCACTTCAGTTGATGTGATGGTTGGAAACACACCGAATGCCTTCACCTTGCCGGTTTCTGACAGTGTTATTGGATATATTCTGGCTTTTGCCCGGCGCTTACCCTGGATGGATGCAGCGATAAAATCAGGCGAGTGGGACAAAATTCCAGGACGTTCATTAAGCGAATGTACCCTCGGTGTTATCGGGGTTGGCAATGTGGGGAAAGCAGTTGTGCGGCGTGCAAAAGTCTTTGGCATGAAGCTTCTGGGTAATGATATTCGTGACATAGAACCTGATTTTATCCTTGAACAGGGATTGACAATGGTTTCGATTGAAGAATTAATGAGAAAATCTGATTTTATCAGTATCAATTGTGATTTAAATCCAACCAGCGTTCATCTCATTAATCAAGAAACACTTAGCTATGTAAAAAAGGAAGCGGTTTTGATCAATACTGCTAGAGGACCTATTGTCGATGAAAAAGCATTAATTTCCAAGCTACAAGCTGGGCAACTAGCCGGCGCAGCGCTGGATGTCTTTGAAATTGAACCAATACCGCTTGATTCTCCATTATTGTCCATGAACAATGTGATGCTTGCACCTCATAACTCAAACTCCAGTCCCCAAGCCTGGGAAAGAGTCCACTGGAACACCATCAAAAATCTTTTGATTGGATTAGGAATTGAGCCAAAAGGATTAGATGAATTTAAAATCAATTAATGGCAGGAAAATATGAATAAAAATCCAAGAGTCATGTTAATTACCGGTGCAGCAGGCGGAATGGGTCGCGCGACCGTTCAATTATTTACTGAAAAAGGTTGGATCGTAATCGGTGTGGATCGAAATGAATTTGGTCAATCCTTTCCTGGCAATGGTTTATTTATTCAGGCTGATATATCTGATCCAACCCAGCTTGAGGAGATTTATTCATCTGTCAGGAATTTTACTGTATCCTTGGATGCGGTGATCAATAATGCTGCTCTTCAGGTAGTGAAGCCGCTATTAGAGACGACAGTGGAAGAATGGGATGCTGTCATGGCATCCAATTTAAGGTCAGTATTTTTAGGGGCAAAATTGGCTTATCCTCTATTAAAAAATAAGGGTGGGGGAGCAATCGTGAATGTCTCTTCTGTACATGCAATTGCAACATCATCAGGTGTAGGCAGTTATGCAGCCAGTAAAGGGGGCTTGCTGGCTTTGACACGATCCATGGCAATTGAGTTTGCGCAGGACAATATCAGGGTGAATGCCATCCTTCCTGGTGCTGTAGACACCCCCATGCTTTCAGCTCACCTGGATCAGATACGACTCGAAAATCTGGCAAAACGAACAGTCAATGGTCGCATTGGAATGCCGTCCGAGATAGCGCATGCGATTTATTTTTTGGCTGATGACGAGCAGTCCTCCTTTATGACTGGGCAGTCCATTGTTGTGGATGGTGGAGCTACAGCAAAGCTGAGCACGGAGTAAGAATGAAAGATCAGATTAAAAAAATTCTTCCGGTGCCAGTATTAAATGCGGTAAGAGATTCCTTAGATTTTTTCAAACGAAGTAATGAAATTCCAGAAGCATATTTTGATTCGTGGCGGGTCACAACTCGCAAGGATCTTGAACAGTTTCGCAATATTCATCGCGGAAAACGATGTTTCATATTGGGAAATGGTCCCAGTCTGAAACAAACGGATCTGACAAAATTAAAAAATGAATATACTTTTGGCATGAATCGGATTTATCTGGCCTTCGATGATATGGGTTTTGACACCAATTATTACGTATCCGTGAATGACCTGGTTATTGAACAATGCGCAAATGAAATTCTGGATTTAAAAATCCCACGATTTGTTTCCTGGCGAGCGGGTAAGCGGTGGCTAACGCAGCAGGAGAATTTGTTTTTCCTGTACACCACCTATACTGAACCAAAATTTGCAAAAGATATTCGTAATCGTTTGTGGGAAAGTGCGACAGTAACCTATGTAGCATTACAAATTGCATATTATATGGGATTTAACGAAGTAATATTAATCGGTGTCGACCATAATTTCGAAACAAAGGGAAAAGCGAATACGACGATTATCTCCGAGGGAGATGATCCCAACCATTTTCACCCAGGATACTTTGGAAAAGGGTTTCGCTGGCAGTTACCCGATTTAGAAAAGTCTGAAGTGGGGTACAGAATGTCTAAAGAAGCATTTGAAAAAGATGGACGAAAAGTGCTGGACGCTACCATTGGTGGCAAACTATCTATTTTCGAAAAAATTGACTACAACAAGCTTTTTTAATAATATCCTTAGAGGAAAATCATTTAGTAATCCGAACAATCAATTATGAAAAATAAGCCTCTCATTTCTATCATCACACCCTCATTCAATCAATCTGATTATCTGGAAATGACGATCGAATCTGTCTTGAATCAGGATTATCCCAACCTGGAATATATTATTGTAGATGGGAATTCTTCTGATGGCAGTCAAGAAATCATTAAGAAATATGCGGATCGGTTAGCCTGGTGGGTAACTGAAAAAGATAATGGTCAGGCAGATGCTTTTAATAAAGGTTTGAGCCACGCCAATGGAAAATATATTGGATGGTTGAATTCCGACGATTTGTATTTGGAACATGCTATAACAGAAGCAGTCGAAATACTCGAAATAAATCCTGATATTGCCTTTGTTTATGGTGATGTTCAATCCATTAATCAAGATGGTGAAATCACTAATATTATGAATTATGGAAATTGGGACATTTTAGATTTAATGAAATTTAAAATAATTGGTCAACCAGCAGTTTTTATGCGCAAAGACCTGTTGGTTTCAATAGGTGGATTAGACCCTTCCTTTCATTTTCTATTAGATCATCAGCTTTGGTTGAAATTAGCGTCAAAAGCGTCTATAAAGTATTCCAATAAGCTTTGGGCTGCAGCTCGTTTCCATGCGGAAGCGAAAAATATTGCCCAGGCTGAAAAATTTGGACAGGAAGCTTATCGTTTGGTCGAGTGGATGGAAAAGAATCCTGATTTAAATCAATTATTTTTAGATCACTACAATAAAATCATTGCTGGTTCACATAGAATGGACGCCAGATACTTGTTGGATGGTGGGAAATACTGTGAATCAGTAAAAATATATTGGCAAGGAATGAAATTAGACTTCGTTACGATCTTACCAGAATTGCATCGCATGATTTACGCGATATTTGCTCCCTTTGGGCTGAAACAAGTAAAAAATCTGTATTTGAAGTTAAAATTCTGGGCAAAACGTCCTGATCTCAAGGGAAAATAAGAATGGAAACAAAAATCCCGGAGACTCCAAATCAAAAAGAAATCTTATTCAATAAGAGCCGTTTGCTTTATGGTATTTCATTCGCGGTGATTTTACTCATTGGATTGGCAATTCGTTTTTATGACCTAACCGAAGCTCCTTTAGATTTTCATCCTACCAGGCAGCTTTTTTCAGCGATAAAAGCCAGGGGGATGTATTATGAACAACTGGAGACCGCTCCTAAATCGCAAAAAGAATTCGCTGTCCAACAGTGGAAAGATCAAGGATTTATCGAACCTCCTGTTATGGAGCGGTTGAGTGCAGCTCTTTACCAATTGGTCGGATATGAAGCTCTTTGGATTCCCAGGGTATTATCGATCATTTTCTGGACAATCGGCGGCATTTTTTTGTTTCTGATAGCTCAATTGATTGTTGATCGAAATGCCGCGATTTTTTCATTCATGTTATTCATGATTACTCCTTATACTGCAATCGCCAGCCGGGCTTTTCAACCTGATCCATTGATGGTCATGTTGATGATCATTGGTTTTTGGGGGTTGGTTCGATGGATTAATCAAGAAAATATAAGTAATGCAATCATTGCAGGCTTATTTGCTGGATTCGCGATTTACATTAAATCAGTAGTAATTTTTCCGATTGCACTCGTATTTTCTGCTGTTGTTATTTATAAAAAAAGATCATTTAAATCGATCTCAAAATCCCAATCAGTTTGGATCATGGGCTTGCTTTCGCTTTTGCCTTATATTGGATACATGATTTATGGACTCATCATTAATGGAGCACTCACATCGGAGTTTAGTTTACGCTTTTTCCCACAACTTTGGAGTGATCCAGTCTTTTGGTTAAGATGGAATGAAATGATCACAGCAGTTGTTGGAAATGTGTTCTTCCTTGCTTCCATAATAGGAATTTTACTTTTACGAAAACCAATCCACCGAATATTTTTGCTTTCCCTATTTGTTGGATATTTTCTATATGGATTAACCCTTTCATATCATATTTCCACTCATGATTATTACCAATTACCCTTTGTTCCTATCGTGATACTCGGTGCTTCCGTTACTTTCAGTCAAATTGTTTCAGGTATTCAGAATCCTAAATGGTTTACCAATACAATGGTTTTAGGGGTATTAGCGTTTTATGTGGCGATCAATGCCTGGGATGTCCGAGTTACATTGGCGTCCAATGATTACCGCAATGAGGTGACATTCTGGCAAAATATGGCGGGTGTCTTTAAACCAGATGACAAGGTAATTGGCATTTCTCAGGATTATGGATATCGATTGAATTTTTGGGGGTGGACAGCAATTGAAAATTGGATGTCTACATCTGACTTTTCAGTGCGTGAATTAGCTGGTCAGGAATTCGATATGAAAGTTTTATTCGAAGAACAAACAAAAGGTAAAGATTTTTTCCTGGTAACGCAAATGTCAGAATTTAACAATCAACCAGAAATTAGAAAAATACTCTATGAGAATTACAAAATTCGTGAAGAAACTGGTGATTATATTATTTTTGATTTGAACCAAAAGATTGAGGATTAATTCATGCAACCTCTTGTTTCAATTGTCACACCTTCCTTCAACCAGGGAAAATATCTTGAGAAAACCATATTATCGGTTTTGAATCAGGATTATCCGAATATTGAATATATCATTATGGATGGAAATTCTTCGGATAATAGTGTGGAAATCATTAAAAAATATTCCTCCAGAATCACTTACTGGCAATCAGTGAAAGATCAGGGACAAACCGATGCAATCAATAAGGGTTTTACAAAAGCTCACGGTCAAATTTATGCCTGGCTTAATTCAGACGATACCTATGAACCGTATGCTATATATCAGGTTGTAGATTATTTTTCCAAATATCCTGAAGTGGGGATGATCTATGGGGACTGTAATTTTATTGATGCAGAAGATCGAGTAATCGGCAAGTTTAATGCGCAACAGACAGATTATCAAAAATTAAGAACTGGATTTGTGCACATCCCTCAACAAGCAGCTTTTTGGCGTTCGGACTTATGGGAAGATGTTACCCCGTTGGATGCATCTATCTATTTTGCCATGGATTATGATTTATGGTTACGGCTGGCAAAGATCAGTAAAATAGTCTACGTGCCAAAATTATGGGCAAATTTTCGACTCCATGGTGATACAAAAACAATATCTGAAGACGATCGTTGCTGGCCTGATATGCTGAAAATCCATTATCGTGATGGGGGAAAGTGGTTTCATCCGATTGTTTTGAAATATTACATACGAAAACTAGTAGCTCCGTATATCAAATATAAACGGAGCAAAATGATGAAAAAAAGTTCATAATTTTCCTGAACAATATATACACTCTCGAGTTTTTAATTGCAGATTGCTATAATTGGATCAAGAGGCAGGTAATATATGAAATTTAAAGCAATATTGATTTTAAGCATTCTGATTGTTATTTTGTTAACTTCATGTTCTGGCACTGAAGTGACTTTTACACCATCGGTTTTGGAAATCCCAACTGCCACAAATCCAGTTGAAAACACTCCCATTCCAACGGTGAAGAATACCGAAGCGATTGAAAATGAACCAACTCAGAATGTGGAAAAAATTGAAGAAGATGTTCTTAATACGGTTGAGATATTTCCGGACCCTTCCCAGTATCAATGGCTGGAAATCACATCAGGCCTGACCAAACCCCTGGGAATGACCTCTTTTATTGATGAAAATTTGTTAATTTATGTTCTTGAACAGGATGGCATTATTCGCGTTCTGGAAAATGGTGTTTTACTAGCAGAACCATTTTTGGATATCAAGAATAAAACAACTACAAGAGGATCAGAACAAGGTTTATTAGGAATGGCATTGGATCCCAATTTTGGCGACAATGGTATTTTCTATTTGAATTATTCGGGTCGCGGTGGTGATACAGTGATTGCCAGGTATTCTGCATATAATGATCTGAAAGTAGCAGATCCAGGCAGTGAGCAGATCATTTTGACTTATGAACAACCATATTCAAACCACAATGGTGGTAACCTGGTATTTGGTCCTGATGGTCTCCTTTATATCGGGTTGGGAGATGGCGGTTCTGGCGGTGATCCAGAGATGAGAGCACAGAATCCAGACACTTTATTGGGAAAAATGCTTCGTATAGCTGTACAGGATCAGGAAATTTATGCAATTCCCTCTGATAATCCTTACCAGGGTGGTGGTGGCAGAGCCGAGATTTGGGGGATGGGACTGAGAAATCCCTGGCGTTATTCCTTTGATCGCCTGACGGGTGATTTATGGATTGCTGACGTAGGGCAGGGAAATTGGGAAGAAATAAACTTTACACCTGCCAACCCTGAACCAGGTCTCAATTATGGTTGGTATTATCGTGAAGGGACACATTCTTTCAAAGGCGAACCACCTGAATCTGTTGATTTAATCGATCCAATTTATGAATATGACCATAGTATGGGTTGTTCGGTTACAGGTGGATATGTTTACAGAGGAACCGAATTGCCAGAGTGGTATGGTGTTTATGTGTTTGGAGATTTTTGTAATGGAAAAGTCTGGGGTTTATTGCCGGATGATGAAGGAAATTGGACTTCATCAGAATTGTTCAGTACAGGTTTAAATATCAGCTCATTTGGGGAAGATGAGTTTGGAGAGTTATATTTAATTTCTCACAACGGAACAATTTTTAAATTAGTCAAAAATTAAAAAAATCGAAAATGATATAATTACTTGTAAGAATTCGAGATCATTCTCGAAGGAGGTGTAAATGGCAGAAAAAAGATGGTATCCAGCGAAAACTCAATATTGTAGACACGCTGGCGGTGAAGTTCAATTGGAGATTCACGTTGTTTTACCGCCTGAATATCTCCCCGATCAACCACCTCGAGTGGTAGGGCATAGATGTTCACATGGATTACAATGTAATCTCCTGACGCAACCTTCCTGTTTGTGGGCAGGCACCAACCCTGCGTATGATCCATTCAGCGAAGAAGAATAGGAAAAAATCGTCCTAAAAAATAAACACGCCGAACAGGCGTGTTTTTCTTTGATTGATTATTGATAATCAAAAATCTATATTACCTGTAATCTTTTCCCAACACGTTCAAAAGCCTTCAGACAAAGATCGAGATCTTCTTTTGTGTGGGATGCAGATATCATTACACGGATTCTGGCTTTGCCTACTGGCACGGTTGGAAAAGCTAATGCCATCGCAAAGACACCTTCGTTAAATAATTCTTTGCTGAAGTCTTTTGCTAATTTGGCATCCCCTAACATGACGGGTGTAATTGGAGTTTGGGATAGCCCAGTGTCGAATCCTAAATTCTTCATCTCTGCTTTGAAATAATTCCCATTTTCCCATAAACGATCAACCAATTCAGTGGATTCCTCCAGAAGGTCTACTGCGGTTAAACAGGCAGCCACATCAGCTGGAGTTAATGCAGATGAAAAGATGAAGGGTCGGCCACGTTGTCGAATCCATTCGATTAATGTAGCATTGCCTGCAACCATTCCACCCATTACACCAAAGGCTTTAGACATTGTACCGACCTCAATATCCACTTTTCCATGTAAGCCAAAGTGATCCACAATGCCACGGCCGCCTTTGCCAACAACGCCTTCTCCATGAGCATCATCCACCATCAACATAACATCATGCTTGCTGGTTACTTCGTAAATCTTGTCTAATGGTGCCAGATCACCGTCCATACTGAATACACCATCCGTGATGGCTAATAACCTGCGATATTTTTCTTTATTTTCTAAAATTTTTGATTCTAAATCACTGGCATCAGCATGATTGAAGCGGATGATGGTCGCACCGGATAACCGGCAGCCATCAATAATGGAAGCATGATTGAGTTCATCTGAGAGGATGCCATCTTCTTTTCCAACAAGGCAGGGGATGGTCGCCAGATTGGCTGTAAATCCAGATTGAAATGAGATACAGGCCTCCACTCCTTTGAACTTAGCCAGACGCCTTTCTAATTCCAGATGCACATCCATTGTTCCAGCGATGGAACGAACAGCACCAGGTCCAACCCCATATTCATCTACCACTTTCTTAACGGCTTCTACCATTTTTGGATGATTTGCCAACCCTAAGTAGTTATTCGAACAGAAATTTAAGACTTTCTTTCCATCCACAATCAACCAGGCTCCCTGAGGGGAACTGATGGTGCGTATCTGATTGTATAATCCGTTATCTTTTAAGGATTGAATCTCGTCTTCAGCCCAGGCTAATCGATTTGACATGGTAACCTCTTTTCAGGTGAAATCAAATTTGATAATTAGATTATATCCGAAGCAGGTTATTACCCATGGTTACAAAAAACATGTTTTAAATGGAATATTGTTGATAAATTCTCTTTTTAAGAATTTTTTTATTCACTTAAATATCCCATTTCGATTAATGTCTTTCGAACCTGCTCAACACCGTTTGGATGCACAGCAACTGTATTTGGATTAAGCACAGCTTGAATGAATTTCTTTACTGACGTGTTCTGTAATTGATTGATCGCTTCCGGATCCGCAACATGTAAAAGGATTGCCTGGGTGAAGTGAGCCAGCGTTCCGTGATGCTCCCAATTTTCCAAAGCTGATTTTAATTTAGGCGGAAAAGGATGGGGAAGAACAGATTGGACAATTTTTAAGAAATGGCTGATTTTTAAGCCCTGATCTTTTGCCCTTTGCAACGAAACCGGTGATATTTGATATGCATACCCATCTTTGGTTTTTCCATTCCAGTCACAAAACCTGGAAATCTGATATCGAATTGTTCTGGAAAACCTCAACGGGATTACAATTTTTCCGTAGGAATCAATTAAGAGTTTGACATCTTCCGGTTTAATTCCTTCAGGGGGCTGATTTGATAACAAATCTCCACACCAATTGGAACATTTGAAAGCCTGGACTTCGTTATCATTATCACTGGAAGCCAGGTCAACCAATCCCAACCAGAAGAATGGCCCCGTGAGCATGAAACGAATAAAAGCACCGTCAAGTGCATTCCAATGCTCAAAGCCACGCAAGTATTCACCTGTTTTGGCCTTCTTGATATACCAAGTATCATAATTTCCGGCTGGGCGTTGAAAATCAGGATTGATCTGATTAACGTACGACACGAAACTTTCGAGATTCCACCATTGTCCGGTTGGTATTAGCGAGATTTGATCCAAAAGAAATTGGCGGACTTTTTGATGATTGCGATCAAGCACGCCTTCAATAATAAAATCCGTCATTAATTCCATTTCATTCAATTGCTTATTTTCAATCCAATGACTGAAAAGCATTAATAATGATTTTTCACGTGAAGTTTCTAAAAAGATCCGTACCTGATCAGGATCCAATACCCCCTTTACCGAAATCATTTTTAGATCAATAAGAAGTTTATTTAAAAAATCGGAAGGAATATCGCAATAATCTTGAAGTATGTCAATTGAAAAGCCATTTCGGATTGCAGCCAAAAAGGTACAAATATCATCCAGAATTCTATCGGAAGCAGGAAAAATTGTTTGCGTTTCTTTGGAAGTGGCAGAACGACCAGGTATTTGTTTTTTCTGTATATAGGCAGGCTCCAGGTAGGAAAATATTTCTTCCGGAACATAGGCAAATTCCTGAGGTTCTGTTTCTGTGCTTAAAAATGCCCGTCCTATGAAAGCCCTATACCAAAGATATTCAGTTGGTGTCACTGGATTAAGGTCTGGTCGTTCACGATCTCTTCTAGCTGAACCCATCACCTGGATTTCACCAAAATCACGAGCAAATTTTGCCCAGGGAATTTTTCCTTCATTTTCTAACAGAGTATCAAAGGCACGACGGACATTTTCTGGAAAGATTTCATAAATTTCTTTAATAATCTCTGGATTAATCATTTCAATTGCTAACTGAGTCCTGGCGGTATAGGCATCAGGAGCTTTGATTTCTATACCCCATGCATTGGCAACGATCTTTAAGAATCCCAAATCTTGACCATTAAGTAAACTCACAATATTTAGCATTGATAAATCTAATCCTTTGTTCAGCCTTATTATTTATCACAACTGGAAAAATTATACAGGAGATTTCCTGCCAGATGCAGGGTAGATTTACTCCTATCGAATTCGTAAACAAGATTTAATTGACTTACCTGATGCTTACTTGTATAATTTCTCAAGTCATGGTTAAGATATGGAAATCAAATGGCCTTAAAAGGTAACCTGCGCGACTTTACGATCACCCAATTATTGAATCTTGTTAATCTTGCCTGTAAAACGGGTACCCTGGTTGTTGAAGGCCCCGCGGATGTAGCTAAGATTACTTTTCGTGAGGGCAAATTGATTTATGCCCAGTTGGATCATCAGGACAATTCCTTAGCAGGAATTTTAAGAAGAAGCAAAAAAATAAGCTCTCGCCAGTATTCCATACTGTCTGAACGGGCTGCTAATATGAATGATAAAGAGCTTGGAATCCTATTAATTAATGCTGGGTATCTAAGTCAATATGACATCATTGAAAGTTTACAACAGTATTTTGTAGGTATCGTTCGTCAGTTATTTACCTGGGTGGAAGGTGTTTTCAATTTTGAGGTAAATACTTTGCAGCCTTCTGGCAAAATCCCAATCCGGATGGATCTTGAAAACCTGATCATTGAAGGATCTAGACAGTTAAGGGAGTGGGAACAACTACAACAGGAAATTCCTTCCCTGGATATGTCATTAAAATTTAGCGATCGACCTGGAATCAATATCAGAAATGTAAATCTTAGCGTGGAAGAATGGCGGGTAGTATATTATGTGAATCCCAAAAATACCATGCGTCAGATTGCAAAAGCGACAAAATTAAATGATTTAGAGATCAGACGAATTGTGTACTCCTTATTACAAGCTGGTTTGATTGAAGTAATACGTCCTGGAGAACAGGCTGCTGCATTACAACCAAGAGTGTTCCAAAAAACGAACAAAACAGAACAGAAATCATTGATTAATCGAATTATCGATAGAATTCGGGCGATTTGAAAATAGGTAATTTATGCAGACGGTAAAAATCGTAGTAACAGGCCCATTCAGTTCAGGAAAAACGGAATTTATCCAGTCAATCAGTGAAATTGATGTCGTCTCAACGGAACGAAAAATATCCCTTGAATCGGAAAAAATCAAGAGTGCTACAACGGTTGCCATGGATTTTGGGCGGATCACAATCGATAAAGAATTAGTCCTTTATATGTTTGGTACTCCTGGTCAAAGAAGATTTGATTTTATGTGGGAAATTCTTTCAGAAGGCATGCTGGGTTTTATCGTTATGGTGGATAGTGCTCGTCCTGAGACATTCCGAGAGGCACGCTACATCCTGGAAACATTTCGCGCATATGCACCAACTCCATATGTTGTTACTGCCAACAAACAAGATTTAGACGATGCATGGGATCTTGAAGACATGCGTTTTGCCTTAAGGTTGGATCCAAAAATTAAACTTCTTCCCTGTGTGGCACACGATAAAAACTCGGTCAAGAAGGTTCTTTTGGAATTACTTTATACAATTTTAGGTGAGATGGAGGCGAAGTAGTCTGCGCTGATGTCGTCCATCACAACTGATAAAGGAATATTACACTACGAGGTTTTTGGAAAAGGAAAACCTGTAATTTTTTTACATGGCTGGCTTGGATCATGGGGACTCTGGCAGCAAACCATATCAGAGATCGGAAAAACAAATCGGGCTTATGCACTTGATTTTTGGGGATTTGGTGATTCCGACGATAAGCTATCCTCATATAACATACATGATTTTGTCGATCTGATCAGGCAATTTATGGATCAATTAGGAATTCAAAAAGCGCCACTCGTAGGCCACAGTATGGGTGGAACGGTCAGTTTGATGGCGGCAATCAATAATCCAGACCGCATCCAAAAAGTGGCTGTGATTGGATCTCCCATTGAGGGAAAATCCCTGAGTTTCCCTTTGAGATTGGCTGGCAAACGATTTGTTGCAGAATTCTTATTTCAGAACTTTGCTCTATTTAGAAAAACATTAAAAATAATTTCTCCAATGATTTGTAATGATCCCCAATTTCCTGAGATTATTGATAATGATCTTTCAAGAACCAATCTGGAATCTTTTCTCAACAGTATTCGTTCACTTAGTCAGGTTGATTTGAGATTTGAACTTGATAAAATCAAAATTCCGGTATTGGGAATGTATGGAAAACGTGATAATATAGTATCACCCGCTCAATATAAGCCATTACACCAAGGGATTCCTCACTCACAAATTGAATTATTTTCAAAATCCGGTCACTTTTTAATGCTCGAAGAACCGAAGTTATTTTTACAACTGATCCATGAATTCATAAATCAGGAGACTGATTAAAAAAATGACCTATCAATCAACTCTAAATTGCTCTGGTACGATGACTGACATATTACTGGAGGGGGTAAGAGAAACGATTGGAATACCAGAAAAAAGCTTATTGGAAAGATCCGCGTTAGTATTGGATAATTACTTAAATTTCAGACTCAAACGCACATGATGAGTTACTCAATTTATTGGAAAAAGCTCCTTTGCTATTTGGGGAAAGAGGATCTTGCGGTATTGCTCATAGAATTGGTGAAGCAAGTTTTCGTTATTTTCTGAGGAAAAACGGTAAACAATATTCTTTATCCGAGAACTCCTATCGATTATTGAATTCGCATCAGAGAATCTTGTTTGGATTGAAACAACTTGCTAAGTTTGCGCACCAAAATTGCGGTGCCTGCATAGAAATACATGAAGATGAAAATCGATGGTATTGGCAAGTGGTATCAAATGAATCTGTTCCATATTGGAATCGCTTCTATTCTCCTTATACGATTGGATTACTACGGGAATTTTTTACCTGGACAAGTGGTGGCCGTTACTATCCCATGGATGAGGAGAACGAGCGATCCCGGCTCAGACATATTATTCCAGATAGCTATTAATAAAAAACCGCTGGGTAATTAATGCTAGATTATAGAATTGTTTTGCGCTCCGACAGGCAGGTATTACCGTTTAATGAACCAGCCAGAGATCTGAGAATCCTGAATAAACCTTTATGGTTAATTCAAAGGGATGCACTGGCACCTTACACCAATCAGGAAATTGACGTTTTTCCAGGAGAGAAAATTCCGATTGAAAATAAATCTTGTATCGTATTTCGGGATAATCTATTCTTCGATGAAACATTCATCAACTCGTTTATCGACCTTGCAAAGAAAAAAAATTGTGCTGTAAGAGCGGCATTTACAATCGAAGATGCTGCTTTTAGAGAGCATTGTCTGCCATTATCAAGCTCCTATGATAAAAAGGATGACCTCTATTTTGCTGATCTTTGGTATTACCCGACATGGTCCTGGTGGATGAGGTTGAACCATTAATCATGGATTTACAGTCGCAAGAGATTGGTTACTACCATGTGCCAACTTATATGGCTTTTAATCAGGGTGATCTGGTTTACCAGGTTCCATTGCAGAGTTTGATTGCGATCGATTCCTGGGTGCATGTTTTCATCGCCGATGCGATATTTGGATTGTTTGCCAGAGGTGCTCGGTTTGAAATGCGCTTAAAGAATGATCCGAAATTTATGTTGAGCGTGTTATTCACATCCATGTATGAAGGAAAGCAATTATTAACTTGTTCAAAATTGGTCAAGGTTGGAAAAAATTGTTCCATCGACCCCAGTGCTGTTATTCATGGGCCAACAACCATTGGGGATAATGTTACGATTGGTGCCGGGGTGGTCATTGAAAATTGTATTATTGGGAATAATGTAAATATTTCCCAGGGGTGCAATTTAATGCTGTCTGTGATTGGTGATGGCACATTTCTTCCTTTTCGAGCCTCTCTTTTTATGACCACCTTAATGGATAACAGCATGGTTGCTCAGAATACCTGTCTTCAGATGAGTGTAATCGGACGCAATTCATTTGTTGGTGCCGGCACGACATTTACAGATTTCAATTTATTACCGGTTGAATTGCGGGCTAGAGATGCGAATGGTGAGTTGGGAAGTGCAAATCGACCGGTCTTAGGGGGATGTGTAGGACATAATTGTCGGATTGGATCCGGTCTGGTTGTTTATCCAGCCAGAACGATTGAGTCGGATGTGATTTTGATCAGTTCGAATGATAGACGGGTGATCGATCATGATATTACTTATGAGGAAAGTGATCACCACAAATTGAAACAATCTGACCTTCATCGCCAATTCTATCCGCAGAGAAAATGGATAATCCGATAGGTTAGTCCATTTACTGAAATAATCTACATCTCTTTGATCCCAATCGTTAATCGGATTAAGTATAATTAGAATGTCATCCGAATTCTGAAACGATTTGGTTTTATTGATACCGGATGATATGCATTGTTCGATTATGTGTGTCCTTTCAATAACTAGTGGTCAGGGTGTTTTTGGCAGGCGTGCGCCTGCCAAAAACACCCACTCACCCGAATTTATTGATATGATACGATTATTTCTTAGTCACAAATTTGGAGGTATAGATGGGTAAAGGTCGCCTATTGGTTGTTGAAGATGATCATGATATTTCGAATATGTTGAATATTTATTTTTCAGGACTGGGATATGACGTGGATATCGCTCCTCGAGGAGAAGTAGCCCTTGAAAAAACCAGACAATTAATGCCACATTTAATTGTTTTAGATATCATGCTACCTGATATTGATGGTTATGAAGTATGTCGCCGTTTGCGGATCAACACGCGCACAAGTCACATTCCGGTAATTTTTCTAACTCAAAAGGATGAACGCAGTGACAAATTACAGGGATTGGAATTGGGTGCAGATGATTATATTACCAAGCCGTTTCGATATCGAAGAATTACGCTTACGAGTTCAAAATGCAATTGCTAGGGCAGAAAGAGAAAGCCTGACGGATGCCCAATCTGGATTACCTTCAGGAAGATTAATTGAAGATCAATTGAGAAAAATTATTCGTGAGAAAAATTGGTCGTTATTCGATATCCGCATCAATCATCTGGAACCATTTAAAGAGGTGTATGGATTTATTGCAGCCAATGATGTTTTACGATTCACTGGCATGTTATTGGGAGACATTTTGGATGAGGTTGGCACCCAGGATTATGATTTTATTGGTCATGCAGGTGGAGATAATTTTGTCCTGATATCTGATTTCAGCCAATCAGAAAAGTTATTTACCCGACTCAAGGATAAATTTGCCGAGACCATAAAAACTCACTACAACTTTATGGATCGAGATCAGGGTTATCTGTCTGTTCAAAATGATAAAGGTACCCCGAATAAAGCTCCATTAATGACTTTATCTATTGGAATGGTATCACCCAATACTCATCAATTTGCAGATATTCGAGAAATTACAGAATTAGCTGCTGAAGAACGAAGAAAAGATCATCAGATATAAAATTGGAAATTTAGGTTGATCATTTATCTGTTCATTGGTCTTATCACATTCGCAATTATTGGAATTCTATGGATTTCAATTATGCTAATGATTAGATTTAAGCAGGAAGGTAATTATCAGCCAATTACTGAAATGGATGATGTGATTGATTATTCTCCTCCAGTGTTATTGATTGAAAAAGGTGGCACGGTAAAATATCAAAGTCATGGGGTGGCAACATTACTGGATCCAAAAGAAGAGCAAGAATTTGATATTAACTTGCTTGCCAAAAAAGCTAAAAACAAAGAATTTTATAAAATATTCACCAAACCCGGCAAATACAATTTTGAATTAAATGGTGAAATGTATGATATCTATAGTTACCATACTTCAGATGGGATCTTGGTATCTTTCATCAAAAACCAAACCCAAAATAAAATTCGACAAAATGAAAATGCAATTCCTGAATTATCTCTGAGCATCCTTGAAAAAATTTCAAGTAATGAAGGTTTGGACCGAATTATTCAGATCTTATTTGAAGAAATTCAAAATAGACTTCCCGCTGATTATACAGAAATTGCGATTTGGGATATGGAGAAAGAGGAGATAATTTCCTATCCATTCCGGAATTCAGAAAATATCCATCTTCATGAAACCTCCAAACGTTATTATGTGAATGAATGTTTCGCAGGGCAGGTTGTTGAGAGAAGGGAAAAAGTTTATTTTGACGATCTAAAAGCCAACCAACATCCAATATTTAAGGAAATATTGGAATTAAATCTTCATGAACTATTGGGGATTCCTTTATGGATAAACAATATTGTCACCGGTGTGATTGTCCTCGGAAATACTGAATCTTCTCGAACTTCATTAAAAGTACAGGAATTGGAACCAAGTTTTTTGAACCAGATTTCAATTGGTCTCCATAATGCCTGGATGAACCATGAATTAAAGCGGAAATCGTCGGAGTTGAGTGGTTTGGCAAAATTGTCTTACTCATTCAGTAAAATTCAGGAACCACAAGAATTATTCAAGAATATATTAAATAGTTTTGAAAACCTTTTACCCATAGATATTTTTGGCTTTATTCTCTATGAGGAAAGAACGAATATTCTGGAAGCCAAAAAACCATTTAAAGGTTTACCAGATCCAATCGTTGACATTATCCGAATCAATATCGATTCGGACAGCCCTGCGGAGAATATCCTGTTTTCTCAGGATATTCTGATCGTAGAAAATGCGATGGATAATCAGCAATGGTCAGACCTGGGTTTATCTCATCTAGCCAATGCTGCCTCCATTCGGGAAGCAGTATTGATTCCTTTGTCACCAGACAGTGAACCCATGGGTTATATTCTGGCAGCCAATCATCATAATGGCGCATCATCATTTTCACAGGATGAGATGCATTTATTAATGATTGTTGCAAATCAAACGGCTCCACTGATAGAAAATCTTTACCTGCTTATTCAGTCAAAACAAAGAACACAAAGAGCAGAAACATTACGAAGAATTTCATCCTTAGCCAGTTCAACGGCAACTCTGGGTGAAGTGTTAGCATTTTCTATTAATGAACTTTCGCTGTTGCTGCATGCAGATGTAGGGGGGTTTATTTCTGGTAGATCAAGCCAGCATGAAACTGGAATGGAACCAGGATTCAATCTATGGACAGTGGCATCTTGATCAAAATGAGGGAGAGTTATTGCTTTCATCCTCTGACTTTATTGGGACTGTGACCCATAGCAAAGAGCCTTTAGTTAATTGGAAAATTTGATGAAACAAAACCCATTCCTCGCTTTTATCAAAATATAGTCGATCAATGTGATCTGCAATCTGCTATTGTTGTTCCCATGATTGTAAAGAATCAAGGCATTGGAGAAATATGGTTTGGAAGTCACACACTCAGTTTCTTTGATCACGGTGATATTCAATTAATCCTTTCCGCTGCTAATCAATTGGCATATGTAGTTGATCAGGCAAATTTATCCTTGCGAACGCTCGAAGCAATGAATGAAAAAATGGAACAAGATAAATTGATTGATGAATTGCAAAAAATCAATCAGTTTAGTCAAAACATCACTTCTCTTCGTCCAAAACTTATTTTGAAAGAATTATTGGATGTATTGATGGAATTTGTCCCTTCTGCGGATGCAGGATGGGTTGGATTATGGAATGAATATGAACAATCCATAAAACCGGAACATTCCGTAATTATTCTACAAGCTTACTCGAAATTCAATTCAGACGTCCAAGTCTCCTTTATGAAATTTGGGAAAATCAAAAAACAATTATTCTAAATGACATGGATTTTCCAGTAAGTTATCGGATATCCGAAACGGAAGCTGTTCAATATTTGCGAGCTACTGAAAATCAAATTCCCACAGCTTGTCTTCAAGCACCGTTGATCTCATCCAATAAATGTATTGGGGTCCTGATACTGGAGATTTTCAATAAAGAGAAAATCTTTTCCTCCGAAGATGAATCGATCACCCTTTCTTTATTACAACAGGTGAATTTGGCTTTAGCGAATGCTGAATTATTTTTAACCACTGAAAAACAATCAGAAAGACTAAAAATTCTTTCAGATCTTTCTAAAACTATTTCAGCCAGTTTAAATCGACAAGAATTACAAAATTCATTGTTAAATCAATTGAGGCAATTGATTGATTATCAAACTGCAACCTTGTGGGAGAAAGAAAAGGACCAATTAAAAGTTATCGCTGCAGATGGATTTTCCGATCAAGAAGATAGAACTGGCCTGAAAGTGCAAATCGATGATTCTTTACTTTTCCAGGAGATGTTTAAAACTAAAAAATCTGTTGTCATCTCGGATGTCAGAGAAGATCAACGCTTTCCCACACTAATTGATGTAGAAAATTTATCATGGTTGGGTATACCACTGATTTCGAAATCTGAAGTTATCGGAGTGATCGCGTTAGAGAAAAAAGAAAAGGATTATTATAACGAGGAGCTGGTTCAAATAGCTGAAGCCTTTGCATCTCAAGCAGCTATAGCTATGGATAATGCCAGTTTGTACCAGGATTCGGTAAGAAGAAGTTCAGAACTTGATGAAAGAACTCAAAAACTAACCTGGCTGAACCAATTTTCTTCTGAGGTAAATCGTTCGTTGGATATTTCTCACATCACAATGCTAACAGCCAACTACGTGTCAAATGTGATCAATTGTGAAATGATTTCTATTTTCTTAATGGGTGGAAAAGGGGACATTAAATTGTCATATCAAAAACCAGAGTTAGGATTTTTTTCCAATTCAACAGTAAATCAACAGCCATTTTTCGAGAATTTAATTCAGTCTAGAGGTATATCTTACATTCAGGATGTTATGGAAGAAAAAGTTTTCAATTCTTTCCTGGACCAACATTTTTCACAGCGGGGAACAAAATCAGTATTGTTTATTCCTTTGCAAAGTTCAGACAGGGTATTCGGTTGGATTGGATTGGAATCTCCAACATCAAGACGATTTTTGCACAATGAGACTGAATTGGCTGTGACAATAGCAAACCAGGCATCTTTGGCTATCAGTAATGCGTATTTACTGTCAGAAACACTTGAATTGAAAGAAAACCTTGAAGATAAAGTTGATGAACGAACCCAGGAATTGATTTTAGAACATCGTAATACTGAGATGCTACTGAACATTTCAAATGAACTTTCTGGAAGCATGGATGTTAATCAAATTCTGGATAGCACTTTGAAGATGATAAATTATTCCATGAATGTATCAGGTAGTCTGGTGTATGTCCTGGAGGGAAAGAAAACATTCCACGCAATTCATCAACCCTCGAATAATGAAACGGTAATTAAGTTTAATTCATTAGAAACTTACCTCAATCAGGTAATTACACAAAAGAAATCAATTCTGCATGAAGATTTTATCAATGAAAACCTGATGATACCGTTTTCAAGCTGGATGTTCATCCCATTAAGATTTGGGGAGTTGGTATTAGGTGTTTTATCAATTTTTCATGAGACACCTGGTTTCTTTACTAATCGGGATCTGGAATTAGGTGAAGCAATCGCTGCTCAGATCAGTATGGCTTTGAATAATGCAGAGATCTTCAAGTTAGTACGTGATCAATCCGAAAATCTCGGATCAATGCTGCGAGACCAGGAAGTTGAGGCCAGTCGATCACAGGCAATCCTGGAAGCTGTTGCGGATGGAGTATTGGTAACCGATATTCAATCGGATATTATGCTCATAAATAAATCAGCCAAAAGCATTTTGAGGATAGAAGAGGATTCAATCAACAGCTCCTTACAGGGATTGCAGACTTATTATGGAGAAAAAATAAATCCCTGGATTTCGTCCATTAATAACTGGACAAATCAACCATCAGAAATCCTTTCGAACGAAGTATTTTCTGAAAGAATTTCATTGAATGATAAACAGGTCATTTCTGTGCATCTCTCTCCTGTAATTTGGCGTAACGACTTTCTGGGTACTGTATCCGTATTTAGAGATATTTCTGCCGAGGTACAGATAGATCAGTTGAAAACTGATTTTATATCCAACATCAGCCACGAGTTACGAACACCAATGACCTCAATAAAGGGATATGTTGAAGTTTTACTGATGGGTGCTTCAGGTATGATCAATGAACAACAGAAGCACTTTTTGGAAATCATTCAGTCAAACACCAACCGATTAAAATCACTGGTAGATGATATTCTGGACGTTTCCAGGATTGAATTCGGGGCATATCATTCTGAAACCAGTTTCATTCGATCTGATATCGAAAATTAATGATATTGTTGAAATTCACAAAAATTCCAGAATAATTGATTCAAAACAAATCTCTTATCAAATTAATTCAAGTGGTGATATTCCACCCATCGTAGCTGATCCGGAAAGAATTGAACAGGTTCTTTTAAATATTCTGAATAATGCAAGAATATACTCTTATGATGAAAGTATGATCACAATTTCATTAGAATCCTTTGGGAAATATATCAAAATTAAGGTTACAGATCGGGGAGTAGGGATAGCCAGAGAGGAACAGGATCATATTTTTGAAAAATTTTTCAGAGGTAAGAATGCGGTTAATATGAATTCTGCAGGGTGCAGGTCTCGGTTTGTCGATTGCGCGTACCCTCATTGAAATGCATGGGGGAAACATTAACCTGGAATCATCCGTCGTCCAGGAAAAGCGATCAACTTTCACAATCATGATCCCTATCAAATTTGAAAAGGTCAAAGCTTAATGTCGAAGATACTAATCGCTGAAGATGAACAGGATATTCGGGATTTGATCGAATTTACCCTGAAATATGTTGGACATGAAGTTATCTCTGTTGCTAATGGAGAAGAAGCATACCTGGTGGCAAAACAAATCCTGCCAGACCTGGTCCTGCTGGACGTACGTATGCCGGTGATGTCTGGATATGAAGCTTGTGAAAAAATTAAAAATGATCCAAAACAAAGCATATACCTATTGTTTTTCTTTCCGCGAAAGGACAGGACTCGGAAATAAAAGCGGGTTTTCAAGCTGGAGCGGTGGATTATTTATTAAAGCCATTTACGCCGGATGATCTTAACCGACGGCTAAAAGAGATTCTTGACGGGGTTGCATGAGTGCGATTTTCATTGATGGTCAATTAGCCCATTATGAAGTAATCGGCCGTGGAAACCGGTTCTATTTTTACATGGCTGGGTTGGATCCTGGCGGTATTGGGTTCCAACGATGCAAACCATCTCATCCACAAACAGAGCCTATGCTCTTGATTTTTGGGGCTTTGGAGATAGTGCCAAAAACAATCGCTACGCTATTGGCAATGATCAGGTGGAGTTTGTGAGGGCTTTTATCGAAAAAATTGGATTATCACAGGTTTCGATTGTTGGGCATAACCTTGGAGCTTTGGTGGCATTTGAGTTTGCAATTCGTAATCCTGAAAAATGGTAGAGAAAATTCTATCCATTTCGTTGCCTTTATCTTTTGATTTATTGAATTCACGTTTCCTTTTAGGTGACCACATTGGACTGGTAGATAAATTGTTGGGAAAAGGAATTGAAACAGAAGCCGTGAGAAATGACGAATCGAAGAACGATCCAAACGCCATGCGAACTACTATTGAGGAAATTGAAACCACCAACCAACTCAGAAAATTGGATTCCTTTGAGAAAACATCCTTATTGGTATTTGGTCAGAATGATTTCGTCGTTTGGGTCCCCTCTTTAGAAAAAATTCAATCACTTCGTTCGAATATTCACACCATTATCTTTGAACAGTCCGGGCATTTTCCAATGTTGGATGAAAGCAGTAAATTTTCAAGGCTTTTGAGTGAGTTTCTGGAATTGGGAGAAGACGATTTTCTCCGAAATTTACAAATCAAAGAAAAATGGCAACGAAGAGTAAGATAGATGCAAGTTGAGATTAGGATATGAATTAACAATGGATATGATTGTTTTTTATGATGGTACCTGTCCATTTTGTGTCTACAGCGCCAAAAACCTGAAGAAACTTGATTGGATGAATAGGTTGACGATCCTTGATTTATTTACTCCCGGTATATTAGAAAAATATGATATACCCTTAGAAAAGGCTATGAATTGAATTCAGGCTATTAAGAATGGGCATGTTCGTAAAGAAGGAATCGATGCTCTCATGTTAATCTCAGGCCATTTACCGTTACTTTGGTTTTTCATTCCTTTCTTCTGGTTATCGATAAAGCTCGGACTTGGGTCAAAAATTTATGATTGGATTGCGAGAAATCGCTTTCTGTTTCCTGTACCTGGTTATTGTCCAATTCCAGAAACTGATACTAATAAAAAATAACAGGATTATGCTTTCATAACCGTTTGGAATCCCGAGATTTTAAATAATGAGGGAAGCATTAATAAATTTCATTTCTATCAAAATCTGGGTGTGATTGAAGTATTATCAATCTCCTTGACATTGGCCTCAATTCTCATATACAATGAAAATATAAGGAGCAACGGGGAGTCCACTTGGGCTGAGAGGAGAGGCAGAAATTAGTTCTCGACCCGCAAACCTGATCCGGATCATGCCGGCGGAGGAATATGCGAACGAATGATGACTAACCCGCCGACTGGTGGGTTTTTTGTTCTCCAGAAAGTAAGGATAGAAATGAAAGCAGCATTATTTATAAATGGCGAATTTGAACAAAATGATCGTATTTTGATGCAAATCAATCAGTCAGATTTACTGGTCGCTGTTGATGGTGGATTACAACATGTGATGAATTCTGGCTTTACTCCCCATGTCATCATTGGTGATCTCGATTTAATTGAGTTAACAGACCTGGAGTATTTTGAACATAATGGCGTGGACATTGTTAAATTTCCAGTTAAGAAGAATGAAACTGATTTGGAATTGGCTGTTGAATATGTCTTGAATTTGGAATTTACAGAAATACTCGTCTTGGGTGCAACTGGAGGAAGAATTGATCATTTCCTCGGAAATATTCTGTTTTTCTCCAATCCAAATTACATGGAAGTAAATATCAAAATATTAACGAAAAACAGTGAGATTTTTTATTGCAAATCCAAACAGATAGTAGAAGGTGCTTCGGGGGACACAATAAGTTTAATTCCCATCAGTGAAGTAGTGGCAAGAGTAAAAACAACCGGACTGATGTATCCTTTGGATGCTGAGGACCTGGTTCGATGGAAATCCAGAGGTATCAGCAATCAAATGATTGATCAAACCGCAAAAATAGAATTTGAAACTGGTGAATTATTGTGTGTTCATATTTTTAGCTCACAACCTGAAACAAATTAGGAGAAACAAATGAAATTGAATAAATTTATCATTCTGGTAACCAGCCTGACGGTGATCCTCTTAAGCAGCTGTATTGGAGGAATAGAAACGGAAACACCTTCAGATGGGGATCCCCAACCACGTATATTGAATGTGATGACCCACGATTTATTTGCAGTCAGTGAAAATCTGATTGCCAATTTTGAGGATAGAAAATAATGTGGAGATCAATTTTTTGTTATCAGGTGACACTGGCGCTGCATTAAATCGAGCAATATTAACGAAAGATTCTCCCCAGGCAGATGTATTTTTTGGTGTGGATAATACTTTTTTGACCAGGGCTTTGGAAGAAGAAATCTTTGAAACTTACAACAGTCCAATACTTGCAAATATTAAAAATTCACTTCGCCTGGACCCCGAGAATAATGCTTTGCCGGTTGACTTTGGTGATGTTTGTATCAACTATGATAAATCCTATTTCGAGGAAAATCAGCTCTCTATTCCATCATCATTCAGTGATTTGTTACTGCCTGAATATAATGGATTGTTGGTGGTGGAAAACCCAGCTACATCTTCGCCGGGTTTAGCGTTCTTGCTGACAACCATTGCCGAATTTGGTGAAGACGGATACCTGGAATTTTGGACGGATTTGAAGGCAAATGGCGTTGTGGTTGTCAATGATTGGGAGAGCGCTTATTATAGTAATTTCAGCGCATCTGCCGGTAAAGGGAATTAAGCCGATGGTGGTCTCTTATGGATCCAGTCCACCAGCGGAAGTCATTTTTTCTGAAACACCAATAGAGGATGCTCCAACTGCATCTATTACTGCTCCCAATACCTGTTTCCGTCAGATTGAATTTGTTGGTATCTTAAAGGGAACTCAACAACGTCAATTAGCGGAGAAATTTGTTGATTTTCTTCTGGATGTACCATTTCAGGAAGATTTGCCATTACAAATGTTTGTTTTCCCAGCAAATCAAAATGCCCAATTACCACCTGAATTTGAAAAATATGCCCAGGTACCGGATCAACCCGCCAGATTGGATCTGGATTTGATTGCACAAAACCGTGAGAAATGGATACAGGATTGGACTCTGGTAGTTTTGAGGTAAGCTGTTGAAACAATCCCTTAAGTTCATCAGGATGACACCAGCCATATTGCTTTGGAGTTTGCCGTTTGCATTCCTGTTAATTTTCTATTTCCAACCGTTGGTGGCAAATTTCAAAGTGGCATGGCAGGCAACGACCCGGAAGTGCTTGCATCCATTTCCTGGAAAGTCATCACAAAGCCTTTGTTTTTCACAATCTGGCAGGCTATCTTATCCACTTTACTGAACGGTCATTGTTGGTTTTCCCCCTGCCTATTTAATGGCAAAGTACCGTTTTGTAGGAAAATCATTTATTCGCCTGCTGACAACCATTCCTTTTATCATGCCTACAGTGGTTGTCGCAGCAGGGTTTAATGCATTATTAGGACCGAAAGGTTGGCTTAATTTACTGTTACAAACGATTTTTTCAGTAGACCAACCACCGATTTAAATCATAAACACATTAGGAGCCATTCTTTTAGCTCACGTTTTTTATAACTCCACTGTATTTATCCGGGTTGTCGGTGGGGCCTGGAGCCAATTGGATCCAAAAATTGGATTTGCCGCCAGGACGTTAGGCGCATCGCCGATGCGGGTCTTGCAAAAAATTACCTTACCCTTATTGAAACCTGCTCTTCTCTCAGCAATACTCCTGATTTTTTTATTCAACTTTACCAGTTTCGCCGTGATTTTATTATTAGGTGGACCGAAATTTTCCACACTGGAAGTGGAAATTTATGTTCAGGCTCTGCATATGCTCAACCTACCGGTAGCTGGCTTGCTTTCGGCTATTCAATTACTCTTCACACTGGTGTTGACAATTTTATATACAAGATTGATTAAGACGAAATCTGTTGCTTTAACCCCCATTGATCCCGAAGAAATTGCTAAACCGATCATCGGTTGGAAACTGCGAATATTTCTGATAGGAACAATGACTTATTTGATTACATTATTTTCAGCACCTTTGTTCTCATTGGTTTTGCGATCGTTTTTATTGTCTGGAACCAGTAGAAATGGAGATGGGTTGTCTGGGCAATCGATTTTCTCTGGTTTATTATCAGGAATTGTTTTTGAATTGACGTGAATTGCTATTTTATGTTCCTCCTATTGATGCAATTTTCAATTCGTTGTACTTTGGTCTGGTAACTGTAGGAATTGCCTTATTCTTGGGTTTTTTGGCTGCGAGAGTAATCTCATCGCGCTCTCGTTGGGGAAGACTCCTTGATCCCATCCTGATGCTGCCATTAGGAACTTCCGCGGTTACTTTGGGTTTGGGGTTCATACTGGTCTTTAATCGTCCCCCTCTTGATGTTCGATCGTTTCCTTTGCTAGTTCCCATTGCCCATTCATTGGTCGCCATGCCTTTTGTCGTCAGGATATTACAACCTGTGATTGCTTCCATCCCACGTGAGTTGAAATATTCTGCTATGGTATTAGGGGCGTCACCCTGGAGGACATTCTGGCAGGTGGAATTTCCGATTTTGTTTCGAGCAATCATATCGGCAGCGTTGTTTGCATTCACAATATCTCTGGGGGAATTTGGAGCAACAACTTTTCTAGCACGACCAGAACAACCAACGATACCCATTGCTATCTATCGCTATCTATCGCAACCTGGTGGACTGAATTATGGCCAGGCTATGGCAATGTCCACAATCCTGATGATTATCTGTACAATGTCAATCTTTCTGATCGAACGATTAAAATTACCTAATATTAAAGAGTTTTAGAATTGAGTTCAACATGTTATCTGTGAAAAACCTCTACAAAGAATATGAAAACCAGCCATTATTACAAGGTGTAAGTTTTGATGTTCAACAAGGTGAAACAATCTGTCTGTTGGGTCGATCAGGCAGTGGTAAAAGCACGATATTGAGAATCATTGCGGGAATTGAAGCACCTGAATCCGGAGATGTATATTGGAACAATCAAAATCAAAAGGACGTCCCGGTCCATAAAAGAAAATTTGGCTTCATGTTTCAGGATTATGCTTTATTTCCACACAAAAATGTGTTTGAAAATGTAGCATTTGGTCTGAAAATGCAAAATTTACCTGTCTGATTTAGTAGAGGAAAAAGTAGTCTCCGTGCTCACGAAAGTAAAAATGCAGGAGTTCAGACATCGTCAGGTAGCGGACCTTTCAGGAGGTGAACAACAGCGGGTTGCATTAGCACGAGCTCTGGCACCTGAACCGCGTTTATTAATGTTGGATGAGCCGCTGGGTGCCCTGGATCGGAATTTACGAGAACAATTAATGGATGAATTGAGATTATTGCTGCATGAAAGTAATATTCCTGCCATCTATGTTACTCACGATCAGGAAGAAGCATTCACAATTGGCGACCGTCTGGTTTTATTAAATGATGGCCAGATTATTCAGAATGCTACCCCTGAAGATGTATATCAAACGCCGAAAAACGCCTGGGTAGCTAAATTTATCGGTTTATCCAATTTACTTGAAGGTGTTGTTCAATCCACTACAGCCTTTGATGGTCGTCAATACAAGAATTGGTGATTTTTCAATTAAGACTGGATTTCCCCAAAATGCAAAATTGGGGGATCCCGTGATGTTGCTCTTACGACCTGATGCCTTATCCATGAAGGGTAGCAATTTGAATCAATTTCAAGCACAGGTTCTGGATGATGTCTTTCTGGGAAATCAATGGCGGGTAAAATTACAAATGAGTGATCTGGAGTTTTCCTTTCTGGTGGATGAACCGATATCCATTGGATCTATCATCAAAATTTCAATCGATCCAAAACAGATTAACCTCCTGAAGGATGAAAAATGAAAAAAATTATAGTGGTAAAACAAAATGTGAATGGTGTTGAAACCTGGCGATATGAAGGTAACGAATTGCTGCGCGATAAAAATATTGTGATGGTTGAAGCACTGTTTAACCGAGACGATACTACTTTACTTGGTATAGTGATAAAGCGAAACGACCGATTTTTGGAAGCCTTTTTCAAAGACCGTTGGTATAACATTTTCGAAGTCCGAGATCGTGATGATAACAAATTGAAAGGTTGGTATTGTGATATCTGCAAACCAGCGATCATCACAGATCACCAGATTTCCTATTCAGACCTCGCCCTGGATTTATGGGTTTTTCCTGATGGAAGGAAAGAGGTTTTTGATGAAGATCAATTCAATCAACTGGAGTTAAGTGAAAGTGTTCGAAATAAGGCTCTCGAAAACTTAGAGGACCTGAAAGATAATTTTTTTGAAATCGTAAATCTATTGCCTAAGGTTCAAGCGTAATTTCAAAACTATACAAGTATAAAGTACCAGGTAAACGGGACGCGCTTTCCTGTCGGACCGTGATACGAATGTTCGTGCTTTCATCTACGGAATAAGGAATATACGCTTCAAAGGGAATGTGACTTAAGATTTGATTGGGAGCTTCAACTTCAACTCTTGCATCTCCAACAATATTTCCTTCAGGGTCAATACACTCGATGATAATAGGAGATGCACTGAGTATGCGTGCCAGACCCTGCACAAAAATTACACCACCTTGAATAGTATCTTCTGCAGCTGGTTGACGGATGATATAGGGTTCGGTCAAATCCTTTGGCGGGGAAATTTTATTACTTCCCAATTGAATTAATAAGAGATCAACCGAAGTTAGTGCCATCATGCGACTAAAACGGTCTTTTGTGTAGATAGATAATCTACCATATTCAGCTGCTCTTTGTAATTCAAAACTTATTTCTGGTGCAATACCAATTCGTCGATTTAGAAAATTTTGATAATTGATATTTTCCTTTGTAATCAATCTGCCATCCTCACCGATTAATTCGACAATGATCAGACCATCTTCACCTGGGCTGACTATGGCTTCAGGTCGAACAGGGGAGGTCACGAAAGAAAATGCCCCAATATTATTAATCCGGAAATAAGCTAAAGATGGGGTAGGCGTATTGGTAGGTATCGGTGTGCGTGAGGGTCTGAATGTTCGGGTTGGAATTGGTGTTCGAGATGGAATTCTTGTGCGTGTAGGTGTAAAGGTGATGGTCGGAGTCAATGTGATTGTTGCAGATAAATCTGGTGTAAATGTAAGGGTTGGGTCTGGAGTATGTGAGGATGTAATTGTCACTGGTGGAATAGTAGTTTCTGTGGCTAGATCTGTAGAAATAATTTCTGGAGTAGCTGTGAATGTACTTGAAGGGGTCGGGGAATCCAAAATGGTTATAACTGTTTCAGATAAAGTGGTCTCAGGATCGGGTTGTTGTCCATTACAAGCAGAAATTAAAAATACCAGAATTACCATGCAGATCATTAAAAAAATTTGTCTGGTTTGGAAAGGCTGATGAATGACTCTGGTTGTGATTCCCATATTTATTCTTTAAAAGTTGGTGCTATTTCCTGCATAAATTGTTTGATGACTCTTTCTCTTTCAGATTGAGAATTGACTCTGAAATGGAGTACTGCATAATTCATTCCGGCATTTTGATAATCTTTGATCTGCTGAATGATCTGTTCGTTATTTCCTGAAATAATCTTTGATTGTTCATGCTCCTGATGAATGCCAAGGTGAATGCCTGTTCGGACAGCGATCGCAAATGGACGTACTTGGATAATTGATTGTACATCATGCAAGGATTCCTTTAGTTCAATCGGTGAACTTGCATTCGGATGCCAGCCATCGCCCAGTCCGACCGCACGTTTTAAAGCTTTTTGAGAATCACCTGCCACCCAGAGTGGAGGTCCGCCTGTTTGAATTGGGGTTGGGGAGAAGACCATATTATCAACATGATAATATTCGCCATGAAAACTCACATTGTGTTGACCGCGCCAACAGGTTCTTAATATTTTTATGGCTTCGTTTATGCGTTTACCCCGGGTGTGAAAGTCATATCCAAGGTTCTCATATTCACCTTTTGACCAGCCAATACCAACACTGACAATTAATCTACCCCCAGATAAATTGTCCAAGGTTGCCAGGGATTTTGCCACTTCGATGGGATTACGTTGTGGTAAAACCAGGGTTGATAATCCCAGTTTTATTCTTCTGGTGCTGGCAGCCAGATACGACATGGTTGTTATTGATTCATAAATATGTCCGAACATTTTTGCATCAACTTCTGGTAGAGCAAGGTGATCGGTTAGCCAGACAGAATCAAATCCATTATTTTCAGCTGCAATGGCTGAATCAATGATGGCATAACGAGATGCTTGGGGACCGTAATTTGGAAGGACAAGACCAAATTTCATGGTATGAATTATATAGTGAATTTCGTTACGACAGTCTCAAGACCTCTGATTGTTAATGGTTTTGGTAGAAATCCATCAGCCCCAACACCGATTGCCTTTTCAGTTTCAAAATCAGGCTCACTGGCTGAGAGAATGATAATTGGTATTTTCTTCGTTACATCATCATTACGCAAGCTTTTGACAACATCAAAACCATTGAGTTCCTGCATATTAATATCAAGCATGATTAAATCTGGTAGGTTTTCAAGGGCTATCCGCATCGCGTCTTTTGCAGCTGGGCACAATATTGCTTTATGGCCTAAAATTAACGCAATTTGCTCCATCAAGGAAAGAGTATGTGTGTCATCGTCTATAAAAAGTATCTTTACCATAGTATTGGCTATTGATTATCTAGCCTGCCCTTATATAATGATAATCTTTTTTCCATTTCAAAAAAAATATCAGATAAAACTGGTTGAGAAAATTGATTTTTTCCAAAAGCATTTTTTTTAATAATTGAAGTTCTTGATTTTCCTTAGAGGTTTGGTTTAATGTTGAAAACCTAAAAGGTAATTTCATAAACAGCCCTTGTTTAATTTTACCATGTAACCATGCTGGGAAAAAGGCAAAGTTTTCCCACTGGTAAAAAAGATTGACTTCCTTTTGATCTTTAAATTTTATTATATGTGTACTCAAATTACTCATGTTTTCCATATTTCAAGAACTTGTTGCAAATTTGTTGCCAACTTTAAATTATTAGTTCTTTACTCTACAATAATGATAACAATAAAGATATGATTTGGTATATACAGTGTCTTATCAATTCAGGTCATAAATACCTGAATTGAAAGCTTTTTGTTAGAATTAGCAAATGCCTGAATCTTTAACGATATCTCCCCGAATGTTTATTCCGGAAACATTACAACGCTGCAAATTGCATGAATGTCATGGAGCGTGTTGTACTTTTGGTGTTTGGATCGATTTACTGGAGAAAGAAAGAATTATTGAATTTGCTGAAATTGTTCAATCTTGCATGGGTCCAACAAATTATGATTGTGGGGATTGGTTTCTTAGCGAAATTGAAATAGATTCTTTTACATTGAGTGGAAAAGTGATTCATACCAGACTTGTCAATAGAAATCTACCATTTAAAGGAAAAACCTGTATATTTTTGAGAAAAGATCATAAATGTGCTTTGCAGGTTGCTTCCGAACAATTAGGAAAGCATCCCTGGTATCTGAAACCCTTTTACTGTGTGCTTCATCCATTAGATTTGAACGATAATGGACAGGTAACTTTGGATCACACCAAAATAATTCTGCAAGAAGAAAAAAGCTGTCTGCGATATTCTGAACGATTAAATACCCCAATTGAGATTTTTGAAGATGAATTAAGATTTCTATTGGGTGATTCTAAGTATCTGGATAGTTTGCGTTTGGCAGAGCAATACTGGCAACTAGAATCCAATCAGGAAAAAGAATAGAACATACAAACCTGAAACAACGATCAGGCTTATGAACATGACCGGCAGCCCCTTTTTGTTCCATGACATGGGTGAAATTGGGTAACGGGTTCTTTCAGAAAGTGAAGTCACAATCACATTTGCTGTTGAACCGATAATTGTCCCATTTCCACCCAAACCAGCACCAAAAGCCAATGCCCACCATAAAGGAGCTATGGTAATTCCCATTGTTTCTAATTCTAATATAACTGGAATGAGTGCAATGGTTATTGGAATATTATCCACAATTGCTGAAAGTAAAGCTACAAGCCATAAAAGACTGATCCCTAGAATTACCGGGTGTAGATGTCCGATCGAGATGATTGCTTGTGCCAGGAAATGGAGCACACCTGCATTTTCTAATCCGCCTACCAGAATAAACAGCGAGCTGAAAAAAATTAAAACATCCCATTCCACCAGATTTAGAACATCTTTGATCCTGGATGGGTTGACCCATAATAAAGCCAGTGAGGATGCGCCAATCGCAATAACGGATGGATCTAAATGAATACGATTTTCAAAGATAAAGCCGATCAATGCAACGAAGATCATAACCAGAACTTTAAATACAATCCTAGGCTCTTTGATTGCTTCTTTGGGATTAAGCTGGGCAACCACGGCTGCATTATCAATTTGCTTTGATGAATGCAATTCTTTCCTGAATAAATAATTAAGAACAAGAATCGTAACAACCCAGGTAACCAGAACAATAGGAAGAGAATTTCTCAAGAAGTCAGTAAATGTTAAATTTGCTGCGGATGATATTAGAATATTGGGGGGATCACCAACAAGGGTAGCAATACCGCCTATGTTTGATAAAATTGCTTCTGAAATTAAAAAAGGTCTGGTATTGAAACCAAGAATTTCGCAGATTAATATTGTCACCGGGGCGATTAATACCACTGTTGTTACATTGTCCAGAACCATTGAGACAATAGAGGTAACAGCTGTGAGTAAAATTAATAATCGAATAGGTTTACCCTTTGATATTTTTGCAGCGAATACTGCCAGATACTGAAAGAAGCCTGTAGGTTCTAATAAACCGACCAAAATCATCATGCCGATGAGTAGACCTAGCGTATTAAAATCAACTACTTCAACTGCCTGTTCCTGATTATAAAAATTGAAATAAATTCCGGTCACAACCATTAAGGTTGCCCCGACCATGGCTACTATGGTGCGGTTTACTTTATCTGAAAATATCAAACCTAGAACGACAATAAAAATTACAATCGAAATAATTACTGGTAATGTGATCATTTAATCTTTTCTTGGTTAATCTGTTTCAAAGAACCCAACCCTGAATAATGGCTGTACCAATGTCTACATGAGATGCCAAACCAACCAGACGCCTGGATGCATCGACAACTGGAATATCTGCCAAATCTTCATTATGCAGGATGGCAGCAGCATGGACCAAGCTCCAATCCTCCTGAACAAATATTGGTTCTTCCATGATCTCCTTCACACGGATATTCAATTCAGCTTCTGAAGGAATCCTGGTTTCGAATGCCCCCAGATTATTGATAAATGAAAAATTCGCAATGAAGTCAATAAAATCAGGTAGAACAATTCGCAACAAAGAATTCAGTGTGAGAATTCCAATTAAATTATTGTGGTCGTCAACAACAGGCAAGGTGCCAATATGATATTTCTGCATTAATTGTGCTGCACCGGCAACTGTCTCATCAACATGGATAGAAAAGACCCTTTTTTTCATGCAATTACGAACAATCATATTTTCCTCTTTTTGGGGTGAATATATAACCGACTATGTTGATTATAGTATTAAAAAAAACAGATGACATATTATGTCATCTGTATAAAGTAGTTTTTTATGGAATTACTTTATTTGCCAGGCGGGATGCATCTCGGATGAATCGGGGCTCATTGTCAAATTGGTTTGATTTTGGCCATCTATATCCATGATATAAATTTCCATGTTGGTGTCACGATTGGACTGGAAAAGGATCCATTCAGAATCAGGTGACCATGCTGGATAGGAGTCAAAAGTTGTGTTTGTTAATCTTTTTACCTCCATTCCAAAAGATAGAATTCGTGTTAAGTAAACATCCTGTGTGCGTCCCTGCACGTTGGTGTAAGCCAACCATAATGCATCAGGCGACCAGGCAGGATCACCCATGTACTTAAGACGCATAAAAAACATGTCTCGATCCATATCAACAAAGTCGCTCGCTGGATCACGCATCCATAAATATCGCAAACTAGATGAAGGAAGCACATAAACCAATCGATCCATCTTGGGTGACCATTCAGGAGAAAATTCCTGTTTATCGGTGCTCAATCGCCGCAAATCAGAACCATCAGGACGAACAATCATTAATTGTTTTAAACCGTCTGAGCGATTGTCAGTGGTGAAGGCAATCCATTCACCATCAGGAGACCAGGCTGCCTCCGTCTCATTTCCTGGGATCGTGATGATATTAGCTAAACCACTGCCATCAACATTGATGGTATATAAATCAATCTTGTTTTCCGAATCTCCTGTTTCAGCAGAAAAAATGATTTTTGTCCCATCGGGTGACCAGTTAGGGTAGGATTTATTACCGGGGTTGGTGGTTAGTTGTTTTTGATCTCCAGCAATCAAAGCACCATCTGGTTGTTGATACACTTTCATTGTCCAGAGTTGGAATGTTTCCCCATCGTTAATATCACTGACATACGCCACAATTCCATCACGCCCAATGCTGGGAAGAGCCTGGGTTGGTTCGATGGTGGGTTCTGGAATGTCAGTAGCTGTTGGCTCCTGGGTATCAGTAGGAATCGGTTCTGGCGTGTAAGTCGGGGTAGATTCTTCGACGGGAACAACGATCGGAACAGAAGTTTCCGTAAATAAAATCACATTTGCTGTTGCGGGTGGCGGTGTTTCTTTTTCGGCCAGGAAAGTGTTCCACACAAACCAACCACCTCCAAACAGAACAATTGCTCCTACAATTAGGACAACTGGAATTAGCCAAATCATTTTTGATTTTTGTTTCGGTGCGGGTTGCGAAATGGGGTAGGGAGGTGGTCCAGAGACCGGTGTGGAGACAGGTGTGGAGGGAATGGGGGAGGAGGCACCTACACGGGTTGCTTGAGCATTCATGCCCGCTTGAGGTTTTGGCGTTGGTGTTGTTCGCACCGGTGCGATCATTGTTTCATCAGGGCCAGGGATACTGGATTGCCCTAACTCCTGAACAAAGTCAAGGATAGAACCATACCGATCCTCTGGCTTAATGGATAAAGCCTTTGTAATCACCTCCTCAATGTGAGGTGGAACGTCTGGGTTTAATTCATGGATTGGTTTTAGGGTAGCCTGGCCAAGTAATCGTTCAACTGCATCTACAGGTTTTTCATTGGTCAGGACGTTATAAAGCGTAGCAGCCAGCCCAAATTGATCGGAGTAGTGTCCAGTACGTCCAGAACCATATTGTTCAGGTGGTGAGTAACCAGGGGTAAGCCCTCTTGCACCGGTGGATGTTTCCTGAGTAATATCAGAAGACTTAGCAATGCCAAAATCCACCAGGATTACTTCACCGCGAGGGGTGATTTTGATATTGCCAGGTTTAATATCTCTATGAATAACAGGAGGTTCCTGTGTATGCAGATAATTAAGTGCTTTTCCTAGTTGTTTTGCCCAATAGAGCACTTTGTCAACTTCCTGTTTTCCGTCCCGTTTGACGATAGTGCCCAGATCATCACCGGGGATAAAATCCATCACCAGATATTGGCTATCTTCAATAACGAAATAATCAATAACCCGTGGAAGATTGGGATGGCGCAAACCAGCCAGTAAGCGTGCTTCCTGTAAGAATTGTTCTCGTCCTTCCTGCCGAGGGTTCTGATTAATTTTGACGGCCACTTTCATCTGCAAGACAGTATCCAACGCCAGATACACGGCACCCATGCCACCTTTTCCGAGTTGCTTTTCTACCCGATAGCGGTCACGTAAGAAGGTATTGTATTCAAGTTCCATAATAAAAATAACTCCTTCAGGACGAGAAAAAGATATGATAAGTGTATGATAATTAAGGCTAATTTGCAAATATGACGTAGAGATTAGTTTTAGTAAAAAAGAATGTTAAAAAAAACTGGAAATTATAAATGCAAATAAAATCTGAATAAGTTGACAGTGATTATTGTTTGTAGTAAACTTTCAGTCGTTTGG
>CAVQSU010000003.1:0-310384 GCA_963715915.1 uncultured Chloroflexia bacterium
GATCAGCGAATGGATTACCACATGTGGCAGGGAGGTAGGATGGTTGTCACTGGATGAAGGGGACAGTGAACCGGAGCGGTTCATCTCGTACCTAATAGCAGCATTGCAAACGGTCAAGCCTGGAATTGGTGTGGGTCTGATGGCTGCTCTTCAATCTGCTGATTCTCTGAATACGGAAGCACTCTTATCCGCTCTTCTTAACGAAATCACGACCATCCCGGACGATTTTATTCTCATCCTCGATGATTACCACTTGATAAACTCACCAGTGATTGATCAATCCCTGGCGTTCCTTGTGGAACACCAACCAGCGCAGATGCACATGGTTATCTCAACCCGTGAAGATCCATCCCTTCCACTGGCGCGTCTTCGAGCCCGAAGCCAAATGATCGAGCTGCGTGCCTCTGATCTGCGTTTTACCCCGGCCGAAGCCTCGGAATTTCTCAACCAGGTGATGGGCTTGACCCTCTCAGTCGGAAGAATTACATCCCTGGAGACGCGCACCGAGGGTTGGATTGCGGGTTTGCAATTAGCTGCTATTTCCATGCATGGACAAAAGAGACGCATCTGGCTTCATCCAGCCTTCACAGGAAGCCACCGCTATATATTGGATTACCTGCTGGAAGAAGTTTTACAGCGCCAGTCCACCGAAGTTCAGAACTTTCTCGTTGAGAACATCCATTCTCGAAAGGATGTGTGGCCCGCTATGTGACGCTGTTTTGGGTAATCCTAACTTCTTCCGGGCAGGAAACACTGACGTATCTTGAACGAGCGAACCTGTTTATCGTCTCATTGGATGATGAGCGTTATTGGTACCGTTACCACCATCTTTTTGGGGATTTGCTGCGTAAGCGGTTGAAGGAAAGTTTTACCACTGAAGGAATCAACAATCTGCAAATTCAAGCCAGTGAATGGTACGAAAACAATGGGATGATCCTCGAAGCGTTTAAACACGCCGTTTCAGCCAAGGATGTTAATCGTGCCAATCGCCTGATGGAAGACAAAAAGATGCCATTACACCTTCCCGGAGTACCTACGATCATATTGAATTGGCTGGAGTCTTTACCCACGAGCGTTCTGAATGCTAATCCTGCTTTGTGGTGGAAACAGGCAGCGATGATGCTCAGCAACTACCAGATGATTGGGGTTGAAGAGAAACTTCAGGCAACCGAAGCAGCATTCGCATTGAAAATTCCTCCCAACACCGAAATGGACGAATGGAGTCGAAATCTGGTTGGAAAAATTGCGGTTGCCAGGGCTGAGCTTGCTGCAAATCTTTACCAGTCAGAAGCCAGCCTGGCATACGCGAACCGCGCTTTGGAGTATCTTCATCCGAATAACACAGCTTACCGTTCTTCAGCCATCCAGTATATTGGATTTGCCCATTATATCCAGGGAGACCGGACGCGGCGGACCAAGCCTATCATGTAAGCTTTCTATCTCTCGCCCAGGCGATGAGGGGATAATGAAGGCGTTTTATTGGCAATAACCCGCCTGGGTCAGGTTCACGATTGAGAAACCAGCTTCACCAGGCCGCTGAGAAATACCAGTATGCGCTGCAGTTGATTGGGGAGAACTCCGATTCCATTTACGACCAGTCGCTGTTCTTGGCCTCGCCAGGATCTATTTTGAATGGAATGACCTGGATACCGCTGAGAAATATGGGGAGCTGAGCTTCCAGCTGGCACGCCTATGTGACCAGGTGGTTGACAGGCTAATATTCAGTCAACTATTCATGTCCAGATTAAATTAATCCGGGGAGATGTAGCCGGAGCTGCCAGCTTTCTGAAGCAGGCGGAACAAAATACTCGTCAATCGGGAATCGCTGCCCGTGTGCCATCCATTGCCACCCAGCAGGTGTTAATCCATTTAAGGCAGGGCAACATTGATGCCGCTTCTCAAATTGCACAGCAGAATGATCTTCCACTTTTGCAGGCGCGCACCCTCATTGCCCAGGGTGATCCATCCGCTGCGCTGGCTGTACTGGTGCCCCATCGCCAGAAAATGGAGGAAAAAGGTTGGGAAAACAATAGGCTCTCGACGATGGTGCTGCAAGCGCTTGCACTTCACCTATTAGGTGAAAAAGAACCGGCATATAATGTGCTGTCCGAAGCCTTAATCCTGGCTGAACCGGGTGGTTTCATCCGCCAATTCGTGGAGAAAGGCGATCCCATGCGGTTGTTAATTATGGATTATAGAGCATGGATAGAGAACCAGTCTGGCGTACGCATTCTTTCATTTAGGGGTTATGTGGATAAACTCCTGGCTGCTTTTACAACAACGCAGGCTGTACTGGTCTCACCAACAAAAAATCCGCAATCAGAATTAATTGAGCCACTGAGCCAGCGCGAATTGGAAATCCTTAAGCTGATTGCCCAAGGACTATCGAACGAAGAAATCTGTAAGAAACTGTTTCTAGCCCTGGATACAGTCAAAGGTCATAACCGCAGGATATTTGAAAAATTACAGGTACATCGGCGAACGGAAGCCATTGCTAAAGCTCGTGAGTTAAATCTGTTCTAAAAGCTCTCCTTTCTTGCCAGTAATCTAAAACAACACTTCAACCAACACCAAAGTGTCTACCCGTGACACTTGTGTATGGGTATATTTACGTTGTGGCAGTCAGGCAGTGCAAATTCTTTTTCTTGCTGACACAAGTGATATTTATCGATCTAAGGAATTTGGAGATAATAATGAAAGCTATCGTTTATAAAAAATATGGACTACCTGATGTTCTTCATCTCGAAGAGGTGAAAAAGCCCACTCCCCGGGACGAAGAAGTACTGGTAAAAGTCCATGCAGCATCCATTAATGCGGGGGATTGGCATTTACTGACGGGTGATCCTTTCCCAATGCGATTAATGGGTGTCGGGCTTTTCACACCAAAAAACACAATCCTCGGTGCCGACATTGCTGGCCAGGTTGAAGTTGTTGGCAGAAAAGTTCAACAATTCAAGCCGGGAGATGCGGTGTTTGGTGATATTTTTGGGCTTGGTAGTGGCAGCTTTGCCGAATATGTTTCTGTTACAGAAAGCGTTTTGGCGAAAAAGCCTTCCAACATTTCATTTGAGGAAGCTGCTGCGGTACCCTGGCAGCCGTCACTGCCTTGCAGGGTTTGCGTGATCAGTGAAAGGGCATAGCGTTAGCGGCAGTCCTGGGGCAAAAAGTGCTAATCTAGGATACGCGAAAGGCGAGGGCGGGAAGGCGAGAACGGGGCGTCTGGTGGGGTGGGGACATGTGCAATACAGATCGCCAAGGCGTTTGGCGCTGAAGTGACGGCCGTGTGCAGCACTTCGAATTTGGAAATAGCACCTCAATCGGGGCAGACCACGTCAGTTGACTACACCCAAGAGGATTTTACCGAAAATGGACAGCAGTATGATCTCATCCTTGCCGTAAATGGATATCGACCACTTTCAGCTTATAAACGTGCCTTAACTCCAAATGGAATTTACGTCTTCGTGGGAGGCTTGCCAGCTCAAATAATTCAATCACTGTTCCTTGGACCTTTAATGTCAAAAAGTAATGGTAGGAAGATGACAAGCTCTCAGAAAAAAGTAAATCAAAAAGATTTGCTTGTCATAAGAGATCTTCTGGCTGACGGGAAGATAAAACCAGTAATCGATGCGTGTTACCCGTTGTGCGAAACAACTGAAGCTTTTCGCTATTTTGGGAAAGGTCATACCCATGGAAAAGTTGTCATCACAATTTAAGCATAGGAGTAATCAAATAATGGATACAAAAATTATACTTTCTGCAACCTGGGTTGTCGCCACCCTACTTTAGTTTTCCGCCCGAGGCTGATCGAGCAGCTGAACGAGGGTCTTTCTTCAGGCCGCAAACTGACTCTCATCTCTGCTCCCGCCGGCTTTGGCAAAACCACGCTGGTCACTGAATGGATCGCCAATTGCGGAAGACAGGTTGCGTGGGTTTCTTTGGATGAAGGCGATAATGATCCAGCGCGGTTTATCTCTTACATAGTAAAAGCGTTACAGACGCTCAAGGAGGGTATTGGTGATGGCTTGCTACCTGCACTACAATCTCCTCAGCCGCTGCAGATCGAAATCATTTTGACCAACCTGCTTAACGAAATTTCAACCATCTCTGAGCACTTTGTGCTTATCCTGGATGATTACCACGCAATCGATTCTCAAATAATCGATCATTTCCTGACTTATCTCATTGAACATCAACCATCCCAGATGCTTCTTGTTATATCCACGCGTGAAGACCCATCCATACCTCTGGCCCGCTTGCGTGGTCGAAATCAAATGACCGAACTGCGTGCTATCGATTTGCGTTTCACAATCTCCGAAACCACCGAGTTCCTTAATCGGGTAATGGGACTAAAACTCTCCGAGGAAGATGCCGCTGCGTTGGAAACCCGCACGGAAGGCTGGATCGCTGGACTTCAGATGGCAGCCATTTCCTTGAAGGGACTTCCAGATGCAACCAGTTTTATAGAATCTTTCACTGGCAGTCATCGCTTTGTCTTGGACTACCTTTTGGAGGAGGTATTGAAGGGTCAATCTGTAGAGGTTCAGATTTTTTTACAACGCACGTCCATTCTCGAGCGCTTATGTGGTCCACTTTGCGATGCGATTTTAAACACACCAGCTGGAATTCGGGGATGGAACCTTGCAATCTATCGACCATGCCAACTTGTTTATCATTCCTTTGGATAATGAGAGGTGTTGGTACCGTTATCACCATCTCTTCAGAGATTTATTAGGTAAAAGTCTGGAGAAAAGTCTCGATCATGAAGGAATCGCCCAATTGCATATTCATGCCAGTGAATGGTTTGAAAACAATGGATTAATCCTTGAAGCATTCCGCCATGCAGCTGCAGCGAATGATATCGAGCGCGCTGTGCGTTTGATGGAAAGCAGGAAGATGCCTCTGCACCTGCGCGGTACAGCGACAACAATCCTGGATTGGTTGAAGTCATTACCCAAGGACCTTCTCGATAACAGACCTAACTTGTGGTGGATGCAAGCTGCAATGCTGTTGGTGATTGGTGATCCAGCAGGAGTTGAAGAGATACTCCAGAAGGCCGAAGCAGCATTGGATGCTCTATCATTTTTTGACCAGGTTCTTAAGTTTTTCTTTGTTTATAATCTTCACTACTATTAGGTGCGATATATAATTAAATTAAGGATGGCTGAACCTCTTCTTCTAACAAAATTATATGTTCCAATGCCTCGATCTAATAATGTTTTCCGCCCGCGGCTGATCGAGCAGCTGAACGAGGGTCTTTCTTCAGGCCGCAAACTGACTCTCATCTCTGCTCCCGCCGGCTTTGGCAAAACCACGCTGGTCACTGAATGGATCGCCAATTGCGGAAGACAGGTTGCGTGGGTTTCTTTGGATGAAGGCGATAATGATCCAGCGCGGTTTATCTCTTACATAGTAAAAGCGTTACAGACGCTCAAGGAGGGTATTGGTGATGGCTTGCTACCTGCACTCCAATCTCCTCAGCCGCTGCAGATCGAAGTCATTTTGACCAACCTGCTCAACGAAATTTCCACGATCTCTGAGCACTTTGTGCTTATCCTGGATGATTACCACGCAATCGATTCTCAAATAATCGATCATTTCCTGACTTATCTCATTGAACATCAACCATCCCAGATGCTTCTTGTTATATCCACGCGTGAAGACCCATCCATACCTCTGGCCCGCTTGCGTGGCCGAAATCAAATGATTGAACTACGTGCGATCGATTTGCGTTTCACACTCGCCGAAACCACCGAGTTCCTGAATCGGGTAATGGGTTTAAAACTCTCTGAAGGAGATGTATCTGCATTGGAAACCCGAACAGAGGGTTGGATCGCAGGACTTCAAATGGCAGCCATCTCCTTGCAAGGGTCTTCCGGATGCAACCAGTTTTATTGAATCTTTCACAGGCAGTCATCGTTTTGTGTTGGACTATCTTTTGGAGGAGGTACTGAAGGGTCAACCAGAGGAGGTGCAGACTTTTTTGCAACAAACGTCCATTCTCGAGCGTTTATGTGGTCCACTTTGCGATGCGATTTTGTCAGTTCCAGCCGGATTCGGGGATGGAACCTTGCAATCAATCGAGCATGCCAACTTGTTTATCATTCCTCTGGATAATGAGAGGTGTTGGTACCGCTATCACCATCTCTTTAGAGATTTGTTACGGAAAAGTCTGGAGAAGAGTCTCGATCCAGAAGGAATCGCCAAATTGCATATTCATGCCAGTGAATGGTATGAAAACAATGAATTTATCCTTGAAGCATTCCGCCATGCATCTGCAGCAAATGATATAGAGCGTGCTGTGCGTTTGATGGAAAGCAGGAAGATGCCTCTGCACCTACGCGGTACAGCGACAACAATTCTGGATTGGTTGAGATCGCTACCAATAAACTTACTTGATAAAGGGCCTAATTTGTGGTGGATGCAAGCTGCGATGCTGTTGGTGATTGGTGAGCCAGCAGGTGTTGAAGAGATACTCCAGAAGGCTGAAGCAGCTTTGGAAGCTCAATCATTACCAGGATCTGAGTTGGATGATTCTTCGCGAGACCTGATCGGAAAAATTGCTGCTGCCAGGGCGAATCTGGCACAAACTCAAGCCCAGACAGAAACTATCCTGGTCCAGGCGCACCGTTCCCTTGAGTATCTGCACCCCAATAACATGTCTGAACGGTCCATGGCCACCCGGGCGTTGGGTTTCGCCTATTACATCCAGGGTGAATATGCCGAGGCCAGCCGATTTTATACAGAAGCCTTAAGCCTCGCTCAGAAGGCTGGGGATACGATTAATACCATTTTGGCTTCACTTCGAGTGGGGCAGATACAGGAAAGTGAGAATCAACTTTACCTGGCTATGAAGACCTACCAAGATGTTCTGCCAATGCTGGATGATTATTCTACTTATAACGCCCCTGTCGCATATCTCGGACTGGCTCGAATCTTTTATGAGTGGAATGATTTGGATACCGCTGAAGAGTATGGGGAAAAGAGTTTGCAATTGGCACGGCAGTATGATCAAGTTATCGACAGGTTAATTTTGAGTGAGTTGTTCCTTGCCCGCTTGAAATTAGCCCGAAGAGATGTGCTGGTGCGATGAGTAAGATATTACGAGCGGAGCAAATCTCAGGTTTAAAGAATTACTCCTTTCGAGCGCCAGATATTGCCTACACCAAGACAGGAATCCACCTTTTCCAGGGAAACGTAAATGAGGCCGCCCGACTTGTACAGCAAAACGACATTCCTCTCATGCAGGTACGTGTACTCATCACCCAGGGTAACCCAAACGATGGACTGGCATTAGTGGAAGAACAGCGCCAGCGAGCAGAAGCAAAGGGATTACTAGGTAGGTTGCTACTGGTGAAGGCAGTCCAATCAGTTGTTCTCTTTGCACAAGGCGAAAAGGATCATGCGGTGCAAGTTCTGACTGAAGCGCTGGCAATGGCTGAACCTGGTGGATTCATTCGCCTCTTTTTGGACGAAGGTGCCTTGATGGCGCAACTATTGTCCGAAGCAGCTTCACGGGGGATAATGCCGGACTATGTTTCCAGGTTGCTGGCTGCATTTGAAGCTGAAAAGCGGAACAGTAAAGACAGACCTGATCCACATCCTCACCAGCTTCTTATCGAGCCATTAAGCCAACGTGAGTTAGAAATCCTTAAGCTGATTGCCCAGGGACTTTCGAATGAGGAAATTTGTAAGAAACTATTTCTAGCCCTGGATACGGTCAAAGGTCATAATCGCAGGATATTTGAAAAACTACAGGTACATCGGCGAACCGAAGCCATTGCTAAAGCTCGTGAGTTGAACCTGTTCTAAACGCAATCCTCCCCATTTTACCCATTCTTAAACTCAAAACAACACTTTGCTACACACCAAAGTGTCTATTCGTGATATTCGGTGAAGTTTATTATCTGTACATCAGATAGGTGGTACAGATAAATTTTGCTAACCACCAAGAAAACGAAATCATGTCAAACAAACAAGGAGAAAGAATGAATACAAGCACTACCCCTGTAAAAAAGATCGAGATGAATAACTCACAACCTTCTTTCTGGTCAATTCTGTACCGGACTATTATTTCTCATACTGTCACTTATTTCGCTACCGGCGTTATCGGTTCTATTTTCCTTGATTATTCGACTCGAATGATCCGGCCGGATGTAGCCCCTATCATTCGAAAAATGACGGATCCGATCCTGATGGCTAGCCCTCTATTTCAGCCAATTCGGGCTGCATTATTGGCAATTGTGTTTTACCTGTTAAGAGACGTTTTATTCAGAAATCGAAAAGGCTGGCTGATCATGTGGTGTACGCTTGTCGTAGTAGGGATTCTCACGCCATTTTCAGCAAGTTGGGGGGGTATTGAGGGAATGATTTTTTTCAATTTCCCCTTATGGGACCATATAGTAGGTTGGCCGGAGGTGTTTTCACAGACATTGTTATTGTCAGTCATTCTCACATACTGGGTAGATCACCCAAAGAGCAAACGTCTCCGTACCATCATGTTGGTGGTTTTCATTTTGACAATGCTGTTGCCGATCGTTGCATTATTGGCACCCTGATGATCGGATTCTACGTCTGTTACCTCTTGCTGCGTTTCTTCAACAAAGATCCATTCAAATCAAGTCATTCAGATTAATTCAAAAAAGGAGAAAAAATGAATACGAGCAAAGAAAGTCCCCTCGGGGCAAGTTTAAAGACTACCAAAATTAATACAAAAATTTTGCTAGCGCTGTTATGGGTGTTTTATAACGTGAATTTTATATATTGCGATTCCCTCTTGAGATTGGAACCAGGGGCTATAGAAGGAATAATGTCAGGATATGTGTCAAATGGAACTGTAAAAATCACCTCTGGATTTTTGTTGGGAACCGCGATCATATGGGAAATTCCGTTCTTAATGATTGTCCTGTCCTGGGCATTAAAATATCGCGCAAATCGTTGGGCAAACATTATCGCAGGCACACTATTTGTTGTGGCCCAAATCGGTTCATTATTTCTTGGCGCAGCATCTTCTATGTATTACTTTTACAGCATGGTCGAAATCGTGGCTCTGTTACTCATTGTCTGGAATGCATGGAAGTGGCGCAATACGGAAGCGTAGGATCAAATTAAATTCATTAAGAGAATTAAAAAAGGAGAAATAAAATGAAAGCTTTACAAAAATTTGGTGGAATTGCAGCACTTTACATGGCAGCGGCGCACTTGACGGGATTGATTATCTTCATTGTGATTCTGGATTACATCAGCATCACCGATTTAGCGCAGAAGGTCGCCATGAATGTCGATAACCAGGCGGTCGTTTTTTCAACCAACCTGCTCATGTATGTTTTCTTTGGCTTTTTTCTGATTGTATTTTCACTGGCTTTATACAACAGATTAAAAGCTGGCGCGCCTGCATTGGTTCAAGTGGCAACCGTCATTGGGATCATTTGGGCTGGCTCTTTGATAGCCAACGGTATGGTCGCGAATGCTGCGCTTACCTCTGTCGTATCCCTTTATGCTACTGACCCAACCCAGGCTGCGTTGACCTGGCAGGGAATTGAACCCGTAATGGATGGACTGGGCAATGCTAATGGTGAAATACTGGGTGGTCTTATGACATTATTGATCAGCCTGGCTGCACTGCGAGCTGGTGAACTTCCCAAGAGTTTGAATGTCCTCGGGTTGGTGGTTGGCGCAGTGGGCATTATCACAATCATCCCGGTGCTAAACGCTTTGGTGGCTGTTTTTGGCTTGACCCAAATTATCTGGTTCATCTGGATGGGAATTGTGCTTTTGCGTAGCGATCCAGTGGAGGCAGCGGCAACAGAGGTTTTGAGACCGGCATGGAATTGATGTTCAGGGGAGAGGGAGTGGGTTCAACCCTCCCTCTCTCAGTCAAATCATTAACAGACGGTGGCGACTTATTAAAACCAAAATGGAACAAAACAAGGAGAGAAAAATGAAAAAAGCAAAACAATTTGGGGAAACGGTAGAAGGTTATAACATTCCCGTTTTAAACGAGCGGGAAATCAGAGCATCGGCAGGCATACTCTATTTTTTTATGTTCCTGGCCTGGATGCTGGTCATAGTTAAAGAGGATTTTTTCATGATCAAATTGGTCAACACGATCTTCCTGATAGATTTCATGATACGCATGTTCATCAGTCCTAAATATTCTCCTTCCTTAATAATTGGACGTTTGTTTGTCGGTAAGCAAACCCCTGAATATGTTGGTGCAGCTCCAAAAAAGTTTGCCTGGACGATCGGTCTGGTGTTAGCTTCAATCATTTTCCTGCTGTTGGTTGTAATGAATTCAACCAGCATCATCACCGGGATTATCTGTCAAATCTGCCTGATATTCTTATTCTTTGAAGCTGTATTCGGCATTTGTCTGGGTTGTAAATTCTATCCTCTGTTCCATAAAGAAAAAACTCAATTCTGCCCCGGCGGAATTTGTGAGGTTAAGACAAAACAAGAGATCCAGAAAACATCGTTACTGCAAATTGGCGTTGTGATTGGATTTTTCGCGATTGTCATAACGGCAGTGATCTTGTTTCACGATACGTTTAGTGCAACACCAACTGAATTGTGGGTTATGGTGTTGCCTTCTCAGTACTGGCTTGGTTCGTTATCGAGTTATGTCTAAGCAAGGGCCAAAATGGGCCTTCTGGTTGTTGTTGATTACGATTGGCTTTGTCGAGATATTGGCCTTTATCGCCTCCGCACCCCTCGGAAACGCACGCTGGCAAGTGTCTACCTCTGAGCGCTTTATACATTGTGGGCATTGGCCTGTCGGGCTTTTCCCTGTTCAAAGGAGATAAAAAATGAATTCAATCAATAAGACCGCAAGAATGGCAGGTATCCTCTATTTCATGTATATTGTAACTTCGATCATTGGAAATGAGTTTGGTCGCTTTGTATCCGTGGATGCCCCAGTAACGGTCAATCACATAATGGCTCATGAATCGCTATTTCGTATCGGTTTTGTAATCAGTCTATTCTCAGTTGTGTTTTTTCTTTTGGCGGCCTGGTATTTGTACGTGTTATTAAAACCGGTGGACAAAAACATAGCTTTACTGTTCCTGTTATTAAACTTGGGTGGGTTTGCTATATGGTGTTTTGGTATGCTTAATCTATTTGCCAGCCTGTTGCTTTTGAGCGGAGCTGACTATTTGAAAGTATTCCAGCCAGATCAGCTACAAGCGCTAGCGATATTATTCGTCAATTTATACAAAAATGGATATATTGTCGCCCAGATACCCTATGGTTTCTGGCTCTTTCCTCTTGGTTATCTAGTTTTCAAGTCGGGCTTTCTTCCTAAGATCTTGGGCATACTGTTGATTGCTGATGGTTTTGGTCTTTTGATATATGTTTTTCAGCGTTTCCTTTTGCCGGGCTACGAAGTAATATCGTACCCATGTATGGTGGTTAGTTTTATTGCGGAACTCTCTCTTACTTTGTGGCTTTTGATTAAGGGTGTAAAGGATCAGAAACCAACCCTAGCTGATGGTCAGAAATAAAAATGAATACTATCAAGTAAAAAGGAAAGGTACAAAAATGAAAGCAATTGTATGCACAAAATACGGACCGCCGGAGGTTCTTCAGCTCAAAGAGGTGGAAAAACCTACTCTCAAGGACAATGAAGTACTGATAAAAATTCATGCAGCAGCAGTGACAGTTTCGGACTGTATAGTTCGAAGTGGTAAAGTAAATATCTTGCTATGGATCCCCATGCGCATATTTGTTGGTTTCAGAAGACCAAGAAAACCTGTACTAGGATTAGAGTGTGCCGGAGAAATTGATGCAATAGGCAAAGATGTAAAACGATTTAAAAAAGGTGACCAAATTTTTGCACTTACCGGCAAGCGTTTTGGTGCTTATGCCGAGTACGCTTGTCTGCCAGAAGACGGAGTGTGCATGCCACAAGACAGTATTATGGCATTAAAACCGTCCAATGTAACCTATGAGGAAGCCGCTGCTGTTCCTTCCCGAGGAACTTTAGCATTGTATTTTCTCAAGAAAGGAAATATCCTGAAAGGACAAAAAGTTCTCATCTATGGAGCTTCTGGAGGGGTAGGTACTTTTGCGGTACAGCTTGCCAGGTACTTTGGGGCGGAAGTTACCGGGGTATGCAGTACTACAAATTTAGAATTGGTAAAATCTCTGGGAGCCGATAAGGTAATTGATTACACAAAAGAGGATTTTACGAATAGAGGAGAATCTTATGATTTTATCTTTGATGCCGTTGGAAAAAGATATAGCTCAAAACTACAGTATAAAAAAGCGCTAACTCCGGCCGGGAAATACATATCAGTCGATGAGGGGACACCAAAGTTATATCTGGAAGATTTAATATTAATCAAGGAGTTGGTTGAAGCGGGAAAGATAAAACCGGTCATTGATAGATTCTATCCGTTGGAACAGATGGCCGAGGCGCACAGGTATGTCGAAAAAGGACACAAAAAGGGAAATGTCGTCATTACGGTGGGGCAATAAGATTTTGTAAAAAAGCGAAAGGACATCCCTGTTTTTGGATGTCCTTTATAATTAATTTAGAATGTCTGGACCTCTTCTCCTCACTAAATTATATGTTCCGCTGCTTCGGCCAAACATTGTTCTCCGCCCGCGCCTGATCGAGCAGCTGAACATGAGTCTCTCTTCAGGCTGGAAACTGGCTCTCATCTCAGCCCCTGCTGGCTTTGGCAAGACTACCTTGATCAGCGAATGGATTACCAAATGTGACAGAGAGGTGGGATGGTTGTCGCTGGATGAAGGGGACAGTGAACCGGAGCGGTTCATCTCGTATCTAATAGCAGCATTACAAACGGTCAAGCCTGGAATTGGGGTAGGTTTGATGGCTGCTCTCCAATCTGCTGAGGCTCTGAATACGGAAGCACTCCTATCCGCATTGCTTAACGAAATTACGACCATCCCGGACGATTTTATTCTCATCTTCGATGATTACCATTTGATAGATTCACCAGTGGTTGATCAATCCCTGGCGTTCCTTGTGGAACACCAGCCAGCGCAGATGCACATGGTTATCTCTACCCGTGAAGATCCATCCCTTCCACTGGCGCGTCTTCGAGCCAGAAGCCAAATGATCGAGCTGCGTGCCTCTGATCTGCGTTTTACCCCGGCTGAAGCCTCAGAATTTCTCAACCAGGTGATGGGCTTGGCCCTCTCAGTGGAAGACATTACATCCCTGGAGACACGCACCGAGGGTTGGATTGCGGGTTTGCAATTGGCTGCCATTTCCATGCATGGACAAAAAGATGCTTCAGGTTTCATCCAGGCCTTCACGGGAAGCCACCGATATATATTGGATTACCTGCTGGAAGAAGTTTTACAGCGCCAGTCCACCGAAGTTCAAAACTTTCTGTTGCGAACAGCCATCCTCGAAAGGATGTGTGGTCCGTTATGTGACGCTGTTTTGGGTAATTCTAATTCTTCCGGGCAGGAAACACTGACGTATCTTGAACGAGCGAACCTGTTTATCGTCTCATTGGATGATGAGCGTTATTGGTACCGTTATCACCATCTTTTTGGGGATTTGCTGCGAAAGCGGTTGAAGGAAAGTTTTACCACTGAAGGAATAAACAATCTGCAAATTCAAGCCAGTGAATGGTTTGAGAACAATGGGTATATCCTCGCAGCTTTCAAACACGCAGTTGCAGCCAATGATGTTGAACGTGCCAATCGCCTGATGGAAGACAAAAAGATGCCTTTACACCTTCCCGGAGTACCTACGATCATATTGAATTGGCTGGAGTCTTTACCCACGAACGTGCTGAATGCTAATCCCGCCTTGTGGTGGAAGCAAGCTGCGATGATGATGGATAGCTACCAGATGATTGGGGTTGAGGAGAAACTCCAGGCAACCGAAGCAGCATTGGCACTGAGAAATTTACCTAACGCGGAGATAGACGAGTGGACTAGAAACCTCGTAGGGAAAATTGCAGTCGCCAGGGCTTTGTTGGCGCAATCGCAGTACCAGGCAGAAACCAGCCTGTTTCAGGCGCGCCGCGCCTTGGAATATTTGCACCCCAACAACGTGGCTTACCGTTCTACGGCTAACCAGGTGATGGGGTTTGCTCATTACATTCAGGGAGACCGGGATGCTGCGGAACAAGCCTATCATGAAGCTTTATCTCTTGCGCAGTCAGCTGGGGATAACGACGGCGTATTAATGGCAACCACACGTCTTGGCCAAATATACGAAATTAGAAACAAGCTCCACCAGGCTGCTGAGACTTATCAGCATGTGCTGTCGGTGATGGGTGAGGATCCGCCTCCGTTTGCCACAGTCGCGATAATCGGTCTGGCACGCATTCACATGGAATGGAATGAACTGGACAGGGCTGAAAAGTACGCAGAGCAGGGCTTTCAGCTGGCACGCCTTTGTGACCAGGTGATTGATAGGTTAATCACGAGTGAATTATTTCTTTGCCGCTTAATGTTAGCCCGGGGAGATTCGGTAAGTGCTGCCCGTTTTCTGTCGCAGGCTGTACAAAACGCACATCAAAATGAATTCGCTGTACGCCTGCCGAATTTTGGCGCTCACCAGGTGTTGATTCACCTTTACCACGGCGATACCGGTGCTGCTGCTCAAATCGCACAACAAATTAACCTTCCACTCCTCCAGGCGCGCACCCTTATCGCTCAGGGTGATCCATCCGCTGCACTGACGTTGCTAATGCCGTATCGACAGCATAGAGAAGAAAAGAGATGGGAAGATGAACGGCTTAAGGCAATGGTACTTCAGGCAATTGCGCATCACCAGCTTAACGAAAAAGGCCAGGCACGGCAGGTGCTGGCTGATGCACTGAGACTGGCTGAACCGGGTGGTTTTATCCGCCTTTTTGTGGAGCAGGGCGAACCAATGCGGTTGTTAATTTTGGATTTTAGATCATGGATTGAATATCAGTCTGATGGACGCGTTTATCCATTGAAGGGTTATGTGGATAAGACTACTGGCTGCTTTTGCACCAGTGGAGGCAGTATTGGTGTCGCCAACAAAAAATCCGCAATCAGAATTAATTGAGCCACTGAGCCAGCGCGAACTGGAAGTGTTAAAACTCATTTGTCAGGGACTCTCCAATCAAGAAATATGTGATCGCATGTTCCTTGCCCTAGACACCATCAAAGGTCATAACCGCAGAATTTTTGAAAAACTACAGGTACACCGGCGAACGGAAGCCATTGCCAGAGCGCGTGAGTTGAACCTGTTCTAAACGCAAACCTCCCCATTTAACCCATTCCTAAACTCAAAACAACACTTTAACACACACGGAAGTGTCTATTCGTGACCTTCGGTGACGTTTATTATTTGTACATCAGACAGGTGGTACAGATCTTTTTCGATAGCCACCAAGGAAACAAACCCATGTCAAACAAACTTAGCTCACAATCCAAGTCATTTCAGTCGAAGATCTATCAGATCAGCATTAAGGGTCATCTGGATAGTCAATGGTCAGACTGGTTTGAAGGAATGATCATCACGCTGGAAGAGAATGGGGAAACGCTACTTACTGGGTTTGAGGTTGATCATGCTGGATTGCATGGGTACCTCAAAAATCAGTGATCTGGGGATAACACTTGTTTCGGTCAATCAAGTCCAATCTCAAGAAACACGCAAAATATGTTAAAAAAGGAGAAAAAATGAATACGACCATAGAAAGTCCCCTTGGGAAAGTTAAAGAAACAACAAAAAATCCACTAGATGTGAGGATTATCCTTGCAGTGCTATGGGTAGTTGGAATGTTAAGTAGTTTAAATGGGGATACATACCGTCTAAATGATACCGTAGCGTTAAAGTCGTTAATTGACAATACCGGACCTATCGTAGCATCCAACGGATTATTGTTGATAATGTCAATAATATTCGCAGGGCATGTTTTTATGGGTGCCTTAACTCTGATATTGAAGGCTCCCGTGAGTCGTTGGGCAAACCGGATCGTAGGTATTCTCTATGCGGTGATTATCTTGGGTTTTTGGGTTTTAGGTTTTGTATTGGGATCCCCTACTGGATATTCGTTAGTCTGGTCAACTGCTCAACTCGTTTTTGCCTTACTGGTTGTTTGGTACGCATGGAAGTGGCACAATCCGGAAGCGTAACTTTGACAGACTTGCTGGAAATCAAATCGTAATACTCGTAAATTTCGTTCGAAAAAGGAGAAATAAAATGAAAAGATATAGAAAAACCGCTGTGATGGTTGGAATTTTATTCATCATTGGGACGGTTTCCGGTATCCTGGCTGCTGTTTTTACTGCCCCCATCATGGCAGGTTCGACTTTTCCTCTCAATATATCTGCAAGTGAATCCCAATGGATCATTGGGACGTTACTAATCCTTTTAATGGGATTTCCTCTAGCCATGGTACCGGTAATTTTGTACCCGCTCCTAAAAAAACACAATGAAGTGCTGGCACTTGGGTCAATCGTCTTCAGGGGAGTGCTTGAAGCAGTGTGTTACATGGGCATGGTGATCAGTAATTTCCTGTTATTGAGTGTGAGCCAACTCTATAGTCAAACGGGTGTTGCAGACACTTCCATGCAAATTCTGGGATCTACCCTGATCTCCGCAGGGGATTGGGCATCGCTGCTACTGGGTCTTGTTTTCAGCATCGGTGGGATGATGATTTACCTTGTGTTTTATCAAACAAAACTTGTTCCTCGATGGCTGTCAGGTTGGGGTTTCATTGGTGCAATATTGTATTTTATTGCCCACATCGGAGGAATTTTTGGCTTCCAGCAGGTTCTTTCTTTAGATTCGGGTCTGGGGTTCTTGATGATCCCTCTTGCCATTCAGGAAATGGTCTTTGCAGTCTGGCTGATCGTGAAGGGATTCAATCGAACTGCGATCGCAGCTCTGTCTGCGAAAATAGAATAAGATTGATTTTTCGAACTTGAGGGTTGGCAGTCCAGAAAAAGATGCGGGGTTCCAAGCCCTGCAAAAAATGAGCAATAAATTAAAGACAATATTGGAGGTAGATATGAAAGCAATAGTATATGAAAAATACGGACCAGCCGAAGTTCTTAAGCTTGCGGAGATCGAAAAACCTACTCCAAAAGACAATGAAGTCCTGGTAAAAGTACATGCGACAACAGTGCACATAGGGGACACGAGAATGCGCGTTCCCTCACTTGGGTTTCCTTCGCACTCCGCGTTATGGATCCTTGGACGAATTTATTTGGGTACTTTAAAACCAAGAAGAAAGATACTTGGGATGGAACTGGCCGGGGAGATTGAATCTGTTGGCAAGAAGGTGAGCCGCTTCAAACCGGGCGACCCGGTTTTTGCCTCCACCATCGCTGTGAATCTTGGCGGCTATGCTGAATACAAATGCCTGCCCGAAAATGGGGTGATCTCCATCAAACCGGACAACCTCACTTACGGGGAAGCTGCCGCTGTCCCGTGTTCGGGGCTGACAGCATTGCGATGTCTCAATAAAGGAAAAATCCAGCCTGGGCAAAAGGTTTTGATCTACGGCTCTTCCGGCGCAGTGGGCACGTATGCAGTCCAGCTAGCCAGCCGCTACTTCGGAGCTGAAGTGACAGGAGTGTGCAGCAGCACGAATTTGGAATTGGTTGAATCCTTAGGGGCGAAGCAGGTAATTGATTACACTCTCCAGGATTTTTCCCAAAACAGCACACATTACGATGTGGTTTTTGACGCTGTCGGAAAACTTCTCCGCGCACAGGGCAAAAAAGCGCTCAAACCCGGTGGTGTCTATATTAACGTCCTTACCGACTCAGACGGTGGAAACAAGGCCGAAAACCTGCTCTTACTCAAAGAGTTGATAGAAGCGGGTAAGCTCAAACCGGTAATTGATAGATGCTATCCAATGGAACAGATCGCTGAAGCTCACAGGTATGTCGAAAAAGGCCACAAAAAAGGAAATGTTGCATTAACTGTGTATTCAGGTAGTTAATATTTCCCCTTTGTATTCTTAAACTTAGCACTCAGATTTCAGTGAATGTTTGCCTGGGCTAAAGAGGATAATACGTAATGAAACAAGATAAAATCGAGAAACATTCTCAAACACAATCACTCATTTTGCACCTCTCTTTAACAGGTTGGAGTGTTTACTCTATGTGATCATGGTTACAATCGTGGTCTTGATCTGGAAACCTCAGACTTTGACCAGATCAAGTCATTTCGCCATACCATACTCAAACCCGGGAACAGGTGAAAAAATCCAAGATGTATAATAATTTATAGAATGTCAGATGCCCTTCTTCTTACAAAACTTTATGTTCCACCAGTTCGACCTAACATTGCCCTGCGCCCCCGCCTATTGGAGCGGTTGAATGCAGGTCTCACTGCGGGCAACAAGCTGACCCTCATATCTGCGCCTGCCGGTTTTGGCAAAACCACCCTGGTCAGTGAATGGGTTGCTACTTGTGGGCAACCGGTCGCCTGGTTGTCACTCGAAGAAGGGGACAACGACCTCGCTCGCTTTCTGATTTACCTCATCGCTTCTTTACAAACAATTCAAAATGAAATTGGAAAGGGCGTATTGGGAGCACTTCAATCTTCGCAGCCACTGACCACAAATAATGCAATCCTTTTGGCACCCCTGCTTAATGAAATTGCTGCCATCCCAGATACTTTCATCCTGGTGCTGGATGATTACCACTTAGTCGATTCTGAACCAATAGACCATGCACTCACCTTCATGCTTGATCACCTGCCACCGCAGATGCATTTGGTGCTCACTACCCGCGAGGATCCATCCATTCCCCTGCCCCGTTACCGTGTCAGGGGTCAAATGATCGAACTGAGAGCAGCCGATCTGCGCTTTTCCTCAGAGGAATCAGGTGCATTTCTTAATCAGATAATGAACCTCAACCTCTCTGCAGAAGATATTACTGCACTGGAAACCCGCACCGAAGGCTGGATTGCCGGCTTGCAACTGGCCGCACTTTCCATGCAAGGGCGATCAGATACTGCCGGATTTATACGGGCTTTCACCGGCAGCCATCGTTTTGTGTTGGACTATCTTGTCGAAGAAGTTCTTCAGCACCAGTCTGAACAGATCCGCAGCTTCTTGCTGCAAACGGCTATTCTCGACAGGCTATGTGCTTCGCTGTGCAATGCCCTAACTGAACGTGAAGATGGCAAAGAAATGCTGGTTATCCTGGAACGCAGCAACCTGTTCCTCATTCCACTGGATGATAAGCACCAGTGGTATCGCTATCACCACCTTTTCTCCGATGTTCTGCAAACACACTTGATGGATGTGCGACTCGATCAGGTTTATGGTCTACATCATCGTGCGAGTGTTTGGTATGAAAAGAATGGATTACTAGCCGATGCAATCCGCCATGCGCTGGCTGCAAAAGACTTCGAGTGTGTCGCCAACCTGCTCGAACTGGCGTGGCCGGCAGCAGAGGAGGGAAGTATCAAGTCCGATTTATGGCTTGGGTGGGTTAAGATTTTGCCGGATGAGATGTTCCACACCCGTCCGGTACTAAATGTCGACTATGCGTATGCATTACTGGGCATTGGCGAGATAGAAGCTGCAGAGACGCGATTAAATGATGTCGAAAGTTGGTTGAAACCCGAAACAGGATCGACCGCAATGATTGTTGTGGACAAGGAACAACTTAAGTCCCTTCCAGAGACAATTGCCATCGGACGGGCATATATCGCCCAGGCATTTGGCAATATACCAGAAACGATCAAATACACAAGTCAGGTACTTGAACTCGTCCCCGACGGAAATGCATTCAGGCGCGAGCAGGCATCCCTGATGTTGGGGATGACCTACTGGGCAACCGGTGACTTGAAAGCCGCTGAACAAGTCTTTGCCGATCACACCTTGAGGCTACGGAAGGCTGACAACATCTCTGTCGCGATCAGTACCACCGTTGTGCTGGCTGATATCAGGTTGGCATTAGGGCATCTGCAAGAGGCAATTCATTCGATTGAGGAGTTGATCCAATTCATCCTGGATCAGGGTGGTCCAAATTCTCCTGATGAAGCCGATCTGCACAGGGAACTAAGCGATTTGTATCTGGAACAATTGAATCTTGAAGGAGCCGCTCAGCACTTGCAGATAAGCAAGGAACTGGGAGAAAAAGCAGAGCTGCCTGTCTGGCGATACCGCTGGTGTTTCTCCCAAGCCCGCTTCAAGGAAACCCAAAACAACTTGAATGGCGCGCTTGAATTATTAAATGAGGCGGAAAAGCTGCATATCCGCACACCCTTACCTGATTTGTATCCCATTTCTGCCATGAAAGCCCGGATATGGGTTGCGCAGGGCAGGTTGACCAAAGCTTTGGAGTGGATAAACGGGCAGAGGCTCGCTGTGAATGATAAGCTCAGTTTTCTGAGTGAGTTCGATCACCTCACTCTGGCTAGAATACTTATCGCTAAATATCAGAACGATCGGAGCGAGGATACTATTCATGAAGCAATGTGGCTCCTGGATCGCCTGCTACAAGTAGCAGAAGAAGGCAAACGGATGGGCAGCGTGATCGAGATACTAGTTTCGCAAACATGCGCTCACCAGGCACAAGGCAATGTCAAGTCTGCACTTGCTTCATTGAAGCGTGCGCTGACCCTAGCCGAACCGGGAGGTTACATCCGAATCTTTGTGGCCGAGGGCAAGCCAATGGCTCAATTATTGCGCGAAGTAGCTTCTCAAAGGATTATGCCAGACTATATTGGGAAATTACTGGCTGCATTTGAAGGTGAGAAGCGGAAAAACGAAGCCAAACCTGATCTACATCATGCCCAACCTCTTATCGAGCCGCTGAGTGAACGCGAATTGGAAGTGCTAATGCTGCTCCGAAGCGAATTGAGCGGCCCGGAAATCGCTCGTGAACTCATGGTTTCTCTGAGCACCCTGCGCACCCACACCCAAAACATTTTCGCCAAGTTGGGGGTGAACAATCGCCGGGCTGCCGTTCGCCACGCCGAAGAACTCGATTTGCTTTAATATTTCCTCTTTTATTTACCCATGATCCTGGCAGATGGTTTGAGTCACCAGCCAGTTTATTTTTAATTCCTCAACACTTTCCGATCAAAAAATCAACACCTTAATCATCATATATACTGATGACGCCTCATCATATTGCCTGGTATCTTTTGATTGAAGATTTAGATGAATACATAACAGTTTTTATAGAGGAGCAGCATGAGTGAAAAACACGCATTACCTGAATACTTTGACGAGTCTGGGCTTTACGAGATTCGCCTCAAGGGACATTTGGATGACCGGTGGATCGATCGGTTGGGGGGCGTGGCCATCACGCTTGAAGAAAACGGCAACTCACTTTTAACCTGTTTTGTGATAGATCAGGCCGCGTTGCATGGGTTGCTAAAGAGAATCCGTGATCTGGGCATGCACTTGCTCTCAGTCAATTTCGTTGACCGTGACCAGGCAAAAACACAGGAGGTCAAACCATAGATAAAGTCAATTTTGTTATACAAGACAACTAATCAAATTAACTACTAAAAGGAGAAAAAAATGAATACAAACAGCAAGGCAATTGAAAACAAAGACATTAAATTGAAGGAGATAAATAAGAATAGGACCAAATCGTATTACGTTACAAGTAGGCCTCATGTTGTAAAAGAACTAGTTTTGTTTTTTATCATAACTTTTGCAATCATGTTCGGGCTTGGGGGGCTTGGGATGATATTTCGAAGCCAGGTTGAAAAAGTATTCGGTCCTATCAGTAACAACAATTTATTTGTAATGTTACTAATTTATGCGCCTACTATCGCCGGACTAACATTGACAATTATTTTTGAGAAATGGAGCGGTCTCGTTGCATTATTTAAAAGAGGCGTGCTTTTCACTAAACCTAAGTGGTTGATAATTGCCATATTTATAATCCCTTTAATTCTGCTGGTTTACGGACTTTTTACTTATCTTACCGGAATTGGAGCAAGTGATTTTAACTGGATTGCGTATTTCGGTACTTTCCCATTACTTATATTTAGTCTGAATATATTTACAGATGCTGGTCCAATTGGGGAAGAACTAGGGTGGAGAGGTTATGCCCTTCCCAGATTGCTTCAACTCCGTTCACCGATTGCTGCAACGAGTATTTTAGCAGCTTTCTGGACCGTGTTTCACCTGGTAGCATTTTTGTCGCCGGGGACAAGACAATCTGGAATGTCATTTATCTGGTTTACAGTGTTCTGTTTTTCGATAGCTTTTATCATGACGTGGCTTTATATGAATGCAGGGGGTAACTGGATTGTTTCAGGGTTATTGCAACATTATTTGATTAATTCCTTCGCAATAAACGGAGCTATCAAGGTTGGACCTGGTTTAGCAATTTCCCTTGGTGTTGCAGTCATAACAATATTCCTTTTCAAAGGTTTTCGAGAAAGCAGGCTTGCTAGAGGCAGTGCGTCCTTCAAAAGTAGCTTGGCAGATGTGCCTGAAATTAAATTGTAAAACTCATTCATAACGTTCAAAAAAGGAGATAAGAAAATGAATACATACAGAAAGACCGCTGTCATTGTCGGAATACTATTCATCATTGGGACGGTTTCCGGTATCCTGGCTGCTGTTTTTACTGCCCCCATTATGGGAGAGTCGACTTTTCCTCTCAATATATCTGCAAGTGAATCCCAATGGATCATTGGGACGTTACTAATCCTTTTAATGGGATTTCCTCTAGCCATGGTATCGGTATTTTTGTACCCGCTCCTAAAAAAACACAATGAAGTTTTGGCGCTTGGAGCAGTCGTCTTTAGAGGAGTACTTGAAGCAGTGTGTTACATGGGCATGGTGATCAGTAATTTCCTGTTATTGAGTATGAGCCAAGACTATGGTCAAGCGGGTGTTGCAGACACTTCCATGCAAATCCTGGGATCTACTCTCATCTCCGCCGGGGATTGGGCATCGCTGCTACTGGGTCTCGTTTTCAGCATCGGTGGGATGATGATTTACATTGTGTTTTATCAAACAAAACTTGTTCCTCGATGGCTGTCAGGTTGGGGTTTCATTGGTGCAATATTGTATTTTTTTGCCCATATCGAAGGCATTTTTGGCTCGCAGCAGGTTCTATCTCTCGGCGCTGGTTTGGGGTTCCTGATGATCCCTCTAGCCATTCAGGAAATGGTCTTTGCAGTCTGGTTGATCGTGAAGGGATTCAATCCCACGGCAATTGCTGCCCTTTCTGTTAAAACAGAATAATGTATTGATTTTACGCACTTTAGGACTGGCAGTCCTTAAAATGATGCTGGATTGCCAGCCCTACAAACCCTGAGCAACAAATTAAAAACAAAATTGGAGGAACATATGAACACAAATTCACCCCAAAAGACCGCAAGAGTGGCAGCGTTCGTGTTTGTACTCATATTTATTCTGGGGATGTCCACTGAACTTTTTATTCGCCCGGGCATGATTGTTCCGGGGGACGCTGCGGCAACTGTCAATAATATTGCGGCTTCTGAATCACTCTTTCGTCTCTCCGTGGTGAGTGATCTAATCCGCCAGGCGCTATTGATGTTATTACCACTGCTACTATACAAATTACTCAAACCGGTTAACAAAACCATTTCATCGCTTATGGTTATATTCTATCTGGTATGTGTCCCCATCTCGCTGCTTAATGAGCTTAACCATTTTGCAGTCCTTCTTCTATCGAGTGGCGCAGGTTTTTTAACGGCATTCAAAGCAGATCAATTGAATGCCATGGTGATGTTCTTTATTGATTTGCGCATAAATGGCACATATATCGCCCAGTTTTTTTCCTTTTGGGTGGTTCTCGTTGGATACCTGGTTTTCAAGTCGGGGTTTCTTCCCAGAATTTTAGGCATCTTGTTGATGCTTGTAGGTTTAAGCTATACCGTATCGGCTGTTTTATTCTTTATTTTTCCCGCTTTCGATACGGCGATATTTGGCTTATTTACATTTATAGGTGAGTCATTATTTTACTTGTGGCTCTTGATTAAGGGTGTAAACTTCAAAGTGAGGGAAAAACGGGTTGTTGAGTTTGTCTGAAAAGTAGCAAAGCTTTTATGTATCTTGTGTGGATTATGAAATCAATTTGATCCTAGCCAGAGGAATTCAGTTAAAACAGTTTTTCTCGAAACAACACTCCGTTCCACACCAAAGTGTCTGTCGGTGAGGATTGAGAGCAGGTATAGTAACATTGCGCCAGAACAAATAGGAATTTTTGAATAAAAGGAGTAAAAATGGATTCTTCGCTTGTTTTTCATCTAGCAAATGCTGTCTTGATGATCGCCATTCCCTTAAGCCTGGCAATTATTTTGATGCGCCGCTGGAAATTAGGATGGAGAATCTTGCTTGCTGGTGCAGTAACCTTTATCCTCTCGCAGGTAGGGCATATCCCCTTCAATTCATTGATGACAGTGCTCTTAGGTAAAACTGCGCTGGTAAACCTTTCAGTGCAGGGTGCCCTGATTTTCAATGCTATTTTCCTTGGTCTCAGCGCTGGCTTTTTTGAGGAGTTTTTCCGATACGGGATGTTCCGCTGGTGGCTCAAGGATGCGCACACCTGGCGCAAGGGCATTCTTGCCGGTGTTGGGCACGGCGGGGTTGAGGCAATTATTCTAAGTGGATTGGCATTGTTTTCAATGATCCAGCTCATCGCTGCCCGCAACATGGACCTCTCGACTGTATACTCCGGTGACACATTGCGTCTTGCCACGGAACAAGTTAGAGCTTATTGGTCAGCAACCTGGTATGACTCCATGCTTGGAGCGGTTGAAAGGCTTTTCACCATTGTGGTCCAGATTTCACTGGCAGTGATCGTCGTGCAAAGTTTTATTCGGAGGCAAAAAAGATGGTTATGGTTGGCGATCGGCTACCATGCCCTGATCGATGCAGTCGCAGTCTATGCTATGAGTAAACTCAATCCTTATTGGGTGGAGGGAATCGTTGGAGTTTTTGCATTGATCAGTTTGGGCATCATTTTTATCCTGCGCAGTTCCGAGCCTTTGGAAGATGCAAACCCCATTGTAGACATGCCACTGGTTACTCTTCCACAGATGGAACCAACATCAGAACAACTCGATAATTCAAAATACTCATAGGTAAATGAAATGATCCACACTGAAAATCTTACAAAAAAATTTGGTAATGTGGTTGCTGTTGAAAACCTGAACCTGGATATAAAAGAAGGGGAGGTGTTTGGGTTCCTTGGGTCCAAATGGTGCAGGAAAAACAACTACTGTCAGGATGCTTGCAAGCCTCATCGGCCCGACCAGCGGCAGCGCAAAGGTCGCCGGGTTCACGGTCGGCGAGCAGGACATCGATATACGCAGGAATGTTGGGCTACTAACCGAGACTCCTGGAATGTACGATAACCTTTCAGCTGAGACCAATTTGCGCATCTTCGCAGAATTGTACGAGGTGAAGGATATTGCCGGGCAGGTGGAAAAATACCTGAAAATGCTGGGTCTCTGGGAACGCCGCAGTGACTCTGCCGGTACCTTCTCAAAAGGGATGAAGCAGAAACTTGCCGTTGCCCGTGCTCTGCTGCATGAACCGCGCTTGCTTTTCCTGGACGAACCGACTTCGGGGCTTGACCCTGAAGCTTCTCACCTAGTGCGCGAATTCATATCGGAACTGAAACGGGAAGGCAGAACAATCTTCCTTTGCACGCATAACCTGGATGAAGCTGACCGTCTTTGTGACCGTGTAGGAGTTTTCAAGACCCGATTACTGGTATTGGATAGCCCGGCTGCATTACGCAAATCGGTTTTTGGCAGAAAAGTAGTGTTCCACCTGGGAGATGCAAAGGATTGCATGGTCGATGGATTACTGCAACTGCCTTTTGTGCATGAGGCCAAGCGGGTTGATAACAAACTCATCGTCCAACTGGATGACCCTGATAAAAACAACCCCGAGATCGTGCGTTACCTGGTGGATGGCGGCGCAGATATCCAGTTCATCGGGGAATTGCGTTATTCGCTGGAAGAAGTGTATTTGCAACTGGTAAAGAATGCTTGAGGCAGAGATGAAAAAAATTAAAACGATCTTGATTAAAGATTGGATGGAAGTCTTTAAAAATAAGATGGTCATTTTTACTGTGGCGTTTCTCCCCCTGATAATGGTGACCATACCTTTGGCGATGTTGTACAGTACACGGGGATCGGCGAGTGCTCTCACCGCCGGGCAAACTGCTGGGCAGCTACCCGATGCAATATCCCAACAGATGTGCCCATCTGGGCTTACAGGCTCAGAGTGTTTCCAGGTTTATATGGTCAGCCAGTTCATGATGTTGTTCATGTTAATCCCGGTTGCCATCCCTGGATTAATCGCAGCTTATTCAATTGTCGGTGAAAAGACCACCCGCAGCCTTGAACCTTTGCTGGCAACCCCGATCACTACCATTGAACTATTAGTAGGCAAGTGCCTGGCGGCAGTCATTCCAGCAATCGTTACCACCTACGGAGCGTATGCGATCTTTACCGTGGGCGCGTCCATCCTGGTGAGCAATAAAACACTGCTCAGTGCGTTTTTTGAGCCGCGCTGGTTGATTGCCATCCTGGTGGTGGGACCTCTGCTGGCGATTTTAGCAACGACGTTCGCCTTGATGGTATCCTCGCGTGTCAATGATCCTCGTGTGGCGGAACAAATATCCATGGTTATCATCATCCCCGTCATGGCTGGTTTCTTTGGCCAAGTAGCAGGGCTGTTCGTACTCAACACGCAACTCATCAGCATCGTTGCATTTGTGATGTTAGCATTGGACGTTTTAATGATTTACCTGGCATCCCAGGTATTTGATCGTGAATCCATTTTAACCCGTTGGAGGTGATATTATGAAAAATTTTTTTGCTGCAATCCTTATTGCTATTCTCGTTTGCCTGACATTTATTTCGGTTGTATCCGCCCAAGGCGAAGAATTGACCCTCAGTCTTTCGCGCGATTTTGGATATGGCGGTTTTAATGGCGATATCCAGGGAACTTTTTCCGCAAAAGCCAAAGGACCGGCCAATCTAGAACGGGTGCAATTCTTTCTGGATGAGACTTTGTTAGGAGAAGATACCGAAGCTCCTTTTGCTATCCAATTTATTACCGATAATTACCCGAATGGTGCGCATGTTCTGAGTGCAGTGGGCTACACCGTAGATGGTAAACAATTAAAATCACAAACGATCAGTGCAGTTTTTGTTTCGAAAGAAGAAGGGGCAGCTGCTGGACTCAAGATGATCGTGCCTATTCTGGCGGTGGTATTTGGCTCCTTGGCCATAGGTGCCATCACTTCTATGATCAACCTACGCAAAGGAAAAAAATTGCCTGCAGGCGCCACGCGCAGTTATACATTTGGGGGAGGAATTTGCCCCAAATGCAAACGACCGTTTGGTTTTCAATTATTGAGTCTGAATATGATCGCTGGAAAGTTGACCCCCTGCCCACATTGCGGCAAGTGGAGTATTGTGAAAAGGGCATCGATGAGTGATCTGCATGCCGCAGAGCAGGCTGAACTGGATACTGAAAAAGTACAAATTTCCGAAGCCTCCGAAGAAGAAAAATTGCGCAAAGAACTGGATGACTCCAAGTATCAAAACCTTTGAGCTCGACAAAATAATATGATACAAAAACGGGTTTATGCACCATGGTGTTTAAAATAATAGATCAGCTCGAATTAGCAAACTTGAGTATCTGCGAGTAAATCACTGAAAAGAAGAATTGTGTAACCGCCTCTTTCTAAGCGAAGGGATTGCCCTCGTCGCGATGGTTCATGCTGGCATATTATTCAATCGTCAATGTAGGCCGCACAACCAAAAAATTCAATCTGATTATCGGTGGGCGCAATTAGTTGAAATATATTTTTCCCGAAACAACACTCAGTACCACACCTAAGTGTCTATCGGTGCTGCTTTGGCGTGTGTATATTAGTTTTGTAAGTACAGCAATCTTAACCATGAATCCATTTTAATCCATTGGAGGTGAGATTATGAAAAAAAATTTGGTTGCAATTCTTATCGCAATTTTTGTGAGTCTGGTAATTATTTCGGCTGCATTTGCACAGGGAGAAGAATTAACCCTTAGCCTTTCGAAAGATTTTGGATCTGGCGGTTTTAATAGTGATATCCAGGGGACTTTTACTGTAAAAGCGAGCGGACCAGCAAATCTTGAACGGGTGCAGTTCTTCCTGGATGAGACTCTATTAGGAGAAGATACCGAGGCTCCATTTGCGATCCAATTTGTAACCGATAACTATCCGACCGGTGCGCATGACTTCACCGCAATTGGATTCACCACAGATGGTAAGCAGATCGGCTCAAAAACGATTAGTGCAGTTTTTGTCTCGAAAGAACAAGCATCAGTTGCTGGATTTAAGATGGTCGTCCCAATCCTGGCGGTTGTATTTGGCTTCATGGCAATTAATACCGTTACCAATATGATCAACATACGCAAAGCGAAAAAGTTACCTGCAGGCGCACCACGTAGTTATACATCTGGCGGAGGAATTTGTCCCAATTGCAGACGCCCATTCGCGTTTCAACTTCTCGGTATTCATATGTTCGGGAGAAAATTGACACCCTGCCCGCATTGCGGCAAGTGGAGCATTGTCAAAAGGGCATCGATGAATGAACTGCATACTGCAGAGCTAGCTGAGCTGGATACTGAAAAGGCGCAAATTTACGAGGTCTCCGATGAGGAAAAATTAAGGAAAGAACTGGATGATTCCAAATATCAGAATCTGTAGTGGTTGCCAAAGTAATCAATAAAAAGGGAGTTTTTATGGAAAAAAGAAAATATAGAAAAAAATAAGTTAGTGCATCCAAACTGAGACAATTCAGTTGATACGATTTGACCTTTACCTGCTTTTTCAATTTTGATATTCTTGTTCGCTAATAAAACGATAACGAAGGAGTAAAAAAACAATGAAACTAATTAGAATTCTCTTCATTTTGCTAATATTTTCAATCACACTGTTTGCATGCAACCCGGTAAAACTTGCTGATATATATGATGAAAATATCGTAATCGAGCGTGCAAAAGAGGTTGTTGAGATGATTAACTCACAAGATTACGATAAAGTGAATGCCGAGATAAGAGATGATCTTCAAGATCAGCTTACCTCGAATAAATTAAAGGATACGATAGGAGCAAAGCTGGTTGAGGCTGGAGCTTTTGTGGAATATCCATCAATAACGACTCTTGGACAAAAAAGTAAAACGTCCGGCGAGGATTATGCAACAGTTGTCCTGGTCGGGAAATACGAGAAAAACACTATTGTGTTTACAATCACCATGGATTCCAATCTTGATATCGTCGGCTTTTATGTCAAATAGAAGCAGTACATGGATGTGTAGTGAAAAAGGTCATCAGAATAACAATAAAAATAATCAACTTGAGCGTAGGCGGGCTCAACCAGTAGAAATAGGTGATTTTTCCTGAAACGACACTTCACCAAACACCAAAGTGTCCATCGGTTGCCTCTTGGGAAAGTTATATTAGTGTTGCACTTGGAGACTGGATCAAATCATCATTCCCTGTCGCATAGGTTACGTCGTGGAACCAAGTAAACAATTAGCAATATCCCTGCCGTATGCAGGGCGAATATCCTTTGAGGAGTAAAAATGATTAAGAAGAGGAATATGCAACTTCCAATTAAACCCCTTATGGGAAAGGTGAAACGTATTGTGTTAACCATACCTGTAGTTTTACTAACTTGTGTATTTATGCTTGTAGGCTTGTTGCAGGCATGTAGTCCCGGAAAACCCGAGCCTTTTCTAGATGAAAACGGAAAACCACTCCCCGGCAGTATTTCAGAAAAGATATTTGTTAATATCAACGGTGTTCAGCAAGGAATGATCATTAAGAGCAGAAATATAAGGAATCCAGTGCTGCTTTACGTTCACGGGGGAATGCCTGATTACTTCCTTACACAAAAATACCCAACAGGTCTTGAAGAATTTTTCACAATTGTTTGGTGGGAACAGCGTGGTTCAGGACTCTCTTTCAATCCCGACTCTTCGAAAGCCATAACTTCGGAACAATTAATTTCTGACACACTGGAGCTTACGAATTACTTGCGTAATCGCTTCGGTAAAGAAAAGATATACCTTATGGGGCATTCAGGTGGAACTTTTATTGGCCTCCAGGCAGCTGCACGTGCTCCGGAGTTGTATCATGCCTATATTGGCATTGCACAGATGTCAAATCAACTGGAATCTGAAAGATTGGCGTACGAATATATGCTTCAGAAGTTCAAAGAAAACGGAAACACAAAAATGGTGCGAAAACTTGAAGCAGCACCTGTCACTTTACAGACTGGCATACCGGATGCCTATTATCTCTTGCGCGATGGAGCGATGCACAGCCTCGGAATTGGTACAACTCATGACATGAGATCGGTAATCAGCGGCATCTTTTTGCCTTCACTTATGTTCCGAGAGTACACAGTAAGGGAAAAGTTCAATTTGTGGCGTGGCAAATCTCAATCAGGTGTTAGTTCCATTTGGAATGAGATAACAACCACGGATTTGAGCATGCAGGTTACAGAATTTGAAATCCCTGTTTATATCCTGGCTGGCCGCTACGATTATACAGTCAACTATGATCTGCAAAAGGACTATTTTATGAAGATCAATGCTCCGAAAAAAGGATTCTATACATTTGAAAACTCTGCTCACAGCCCATTGTTTGAAGAACCGGAAAGTTTTATTGAAATAATGGTCAATGATGTACTAAACGGAAAAGTAGATCTTGCCGACAAATGAGTACATCGTACTTTGACTGATCTTTATTTCAATCTCATGTAAGAATCGCTCCCGTAACCCATATTAATGGATAAGGCAATCCTAAATTTCACTCAAGGATCTTGTTTAGGTTGGAAAAACCAACTTGATCATAGCCGGAGGTAATCAGTTGAAACATGTTTTTCCACAAAACAACACTTTGCAACACACCAAAGTGTCTATTCAACACCACCATGCTGCCGATATGATATCTGTATCTTGAGCAAGTGGAATGGACTTTTTACAAACTGGCTACAAAAGGAGTAGGAAATTGTCAAACAAAAATAAATCAAAAATAAATCCCAGTCAACCCACTATCTATAAGATCAGGATCAAGGGTCATCTGGACCCTCAATGGACAGATTGGTTCGAAGGCCTAACCATCACACTGGAAGAGAACGGTGAAACGCTGCTTACTGGTCTGGTGGTAGACCAGGCTGCGCTACATGGAATGCTCAAAAGGATTCGAGATTTGGGAATGCCGCTGGTCTCAGTTTGTCCGGTTAGTTCGCAAGAGAATCGTTCAAATAATTTAAAAGAAAGAGATAAAAAATGAAGACGACAAAAGAAAGTCCCATCGGGACAAACAGAAAGAACGCAACAGTTGTAGGAGTGTTATTCATCCTGGGGACGGTTCCAGCCCTGCTGAGCCTTCCCCTTATGCAAAACACTGTCAGTGCTCCGGATCATCTGACTGCGATCTCCGCCAATGCAGGTCAGATGATCCTCTTCACGGCGATTAAATTCTTCATGGGGATTGCCTGTGCCGGTATTGGCCTTGCGCTCTATCCGATCCTGAAGAAATTCAACGAAGGCCTGGCGATCGGCTCGGCTGGCTTCAGGGTGATCGAGGGAATGACCAGTGTTGTTGGTGCTCTTCTCTATATTCTGCTATTGGCGCTGAGCCAGGAATTCGTGAAAGCCGGGGCTCCGGTGGGATCGTACTTTCAGACCGCAGATGCAGTGATTAATGCAGGAATCGATTGGTTTAGAGATGTGGCCATGCTATTAACTTTCGGCATCGGCGCCTTGTTGTACTATATTGTTTTCTATCAATACAGACTTGTGCCTCGCTGGCTAACCGTTTGGGGTCTGGTCGGAATCACATTGACCATCATCAGTGCTGTGTTGGTGATGTTCAATGTCATCACTCCCTTTTCCACAATCCAGATTATTTTCCAAATGCCGATCCTCCCACAAGAACTGGTTTTGGCGGTCTGGCTGATCGCGAAAGGATTCAATCCATCCGCTATCGCTGCTCCCTCTGTAAAAACAGCAACGAACGAGCTTTTGAGCGCGGCATAGATTTGTATCAGGGGGGAGGAAGGGCGGAAAGCTCTTCCTCTCCCTGCTCTGAGCCATGTAAACGCTCATGAAATAGACCTTAAAAAATGGATATAAAAATTAAAAAGGAAAAAACAAAATGTTAAAGAAAGGTTCGTTCGTTCTTTCAATCTGGTGTGTCATCAATTTCTTACTCGCGCTCATCATTTTGAGTTATGTCATCATCCTCGAAAAGAATTCGCCTATTTTGCAGGTGGCAGCCTTTTCAGAGCTTGAAATTGCCAGCCTCAGTGCCAAAACCCTAGCTGCTTTGAATAGTTTTACGATCCTGTACAACTCCTGCTCGTTGATGATCTCGGTTTTAACGTGGCGATTGATTCGTAATAACCTGGTCGCCAGTGAAAAATGGGCTTTCTGGATGTTAGCAGGTGTGATCGGTTTTATTGAAGTGATGGCGTTTTTCGCCTCATCGTACATTGGGCATGGGCGTTGGCAGGTGAATGTACTTCAAAGCATCTTGTACGTGGTGGGTATTGGTTTGTCGGGTTATTCCATATTCAAAGGAGAGAAAAAATGAATACAACTAACGAAAGTCCCTTTGGGACACTAAAAAAGACAGCAAGGATCGCAGGGTTACTCTATCTCATGTACATTTTGACCCCTATCCTCGCCGAGTTGTTTGCGCACCTCGGATTTGGAGATGCAGCAGAAATAATCAACGTGATGAAGTCAAATGAAGGACTATTCCGCCTCGGATTCATGATGAATATTTTATCGGTGTTGTTGTTTCTTTTGACAGCCTGGGCTTTATATGTGCTGTTGAAACCAGTTAATCAAAGCCTCGCATTATTGTTCCTGTTATTAAACCTGGTCGGTGTTGCGGTTGAGTGCTTTAGTTTCCTTCAACTTTTTTCAGGTTGGCTCATTGTAAGCAAGGCTGATTATTTACTGGCATTCCCGGCAGATCAACTCCAGGCGATGGCAATGAATTATGTAAATTTATACAAGGTTGGGCATATCATCTCCCAGCCATTTTTTGCTGCCTGGCTTTTCCCACTTGGGTATTTAGTTTTCAAGTCGGGGTACCTTCCTAAATTTTTAGGCATCATTTTGATGGTTGAATGTTTTGCCTGGCTTATGTTTCCCATTCAGTTTTTCCTTTTCCCGAACGAGGTTATAGCACTCATAGCTTCTGCGGCTGGATTTATTGGAGAGTTTTCCCTTACTTTGTGGCTTTTGATTAAGGGTGCAAAGGAACCTAAATAACATGACTACTATATTTAAAAACCAAGAAAGCAAAATGGCGATTAGATCCAAAGGAATTTTGAAAAAGATGTTCATCCTGACTGTGGCGGGTGGATTGGCTTTCTGGCTGGCTAATTTTGCAATCTCACGAACCGCGATTGCAGCAGAATACAGGGCTGCCATGTCAATTTCTTATTATCCAATGCTGCTTGAGGCTTTAATCGGCGGATTGGTTATCGGGTTTTGGGTCAGTTATTTATTGCTGCGTTTCTTTGACCGAATTCCGGCGAAGGATCCAATTCTTAAATCTATACTGATAAGCATATTCGTTCTACTCATTGTCACGATCTCAATCGGAAATCCATCAATATATCATCAAACGCATGATAGTATGCGTTATTTCATGATCGGCTCAGTCTTCAACTTTATCCGGATCCTTGCCCTTGGAGTAGCCATTGGTTACGGTTGCAAGCGGAAATTTTTCGGAAATAATCCAGAGGTGTGTGAATGAAAGCGATTGTCTATTCAAAATATGGTTCACCCGATGTTCTTCAACTCACAGATATTGAAAAACCTTTACCCAAGGTCAATGAGATCTTGATCAGAGTCCATGCGACATCGGTAAATTTCGGGGATATGATGGCACGAAATTACAAGGCGATCTCTCCACGCCAATTCAATATGCCTTTTCTCATCTGGCTTATCGCAAAAATATCCTTTGGTCTCAACCAACCCAAGATAACGATCCTTGGGAATGAATTTGCTGGAGAAATTGAAGCCGTTGGCAGTGATGTAAAAAGGTTCTTGCCAGGTGATCAGGTTTTTGGATATTCCGGGGAAAGAATGGGTGCATATGCTGAATACCTATGTTTGCCCGAAAATGGAATGTTGGCAATAAAACCGACCAATATGACCTTTGAGGAAGTTGCAGGTGTTCCTTATGGAGCCCTCATGGCTTTATCTTTGCTCAGAAGGGCAAATATACAACCGGGACAGAAAGTCCTCATCAATGGCGCTTCTGGTGGAATAGGATCAGCGGCTGTACAGATCGCCAGGTCCATGGGGGCTGAAGTGACTGGAGTTTGCAGTACCTCGAAAGTGGAATTTGTAAAATCCCTGGGTGTCGCCAAGGTCATTGATTACACCAAAGAGGATTTCACCCAAAACGGAGAGACCTATGACCTGATTTTTGACATTCTGGGCAGGAGTTCAATTTCACGCTGTAAAAGATCGCTCAAGCCAAAAGGGATCCACCTCTTTGCCAGTTTCAAGATGAAACAACTTTTTCAAATGTTATGGACTTCAAGGTCAGGTGGTAAGAAAGTGATCTGTGCGTTTGGACCGGGAAGTGTTGATGATTTAAATTCCATCAAAGAGTTGATCGAGGCTGGGAAGATAAAACCCGTCGTAGACAGATGCTATCCGCTGGAACAGATGGCTGAGGCTCACAGTTATGTCGAGCAAGGGCATAAAAAAGGGAATGTGGTCATAAAGGTAAACCATTTGCATCATAATTCACCTGAGATTTTCTCGTAGAAACAACACCCAGTAAAAGGTACTGAAAAATGAGTAAAACTGAAAAAAACTTCTGGCTCGATATGACCATCTTTATAGCTCTTCTAGTAACAACCCTGACAGGCTTTTTGTTGTGGCTTGTTATCCCCCATACATTGGATATTATTTATTTAGGGTTTACCCGTAGCATGTGGGTAACCGCCCATATCTGTTTTGGGATGGTGGGTCTCGCCGGTATTGTTTTTCACATTGTCTGGCACTGGGGTTGGCTCAAAGCCTTGCGCGGACGTCCTCTTGCGGGGATGCAGAATAAGCTGCGCGCCAATCGTGTAGTCGATCGGATCATGTGGATTGCCTATATCGCTACCAACGTGTCCGGCGCAATAGGATGGGCGCTCCACTTTGGGGATGACATTTATGTTGTCGGTGTTCCAGACCGCTTGCATGTAGTGTTTGGAGTCATGTGGACAATCCTTACGATTGTGCATCTTGTATTGCACTGGAAGTGGATTTCATCTACTTCCCAGCGCTACATCCATGTCAATTTAAGAGGGCTAACGACTTTCAGGGGTAAGAATTTATCGTCAAGGTGAATAAGGAATTTCAATAATGAAAATAATAGTACTAAACGGGAGCCCTAAAGGCGAAGACAGCATCACCTTACAGTACGTCGCATACATTCGAAAGCATTTCCCTCAACACGATTTCAGAATTTTCCACGTATCCCAACGCATCAAAAAGATGGAGAAAGACCTGGAAGCCTTTCAGGAAGTCATAAATGAGGTTCGATCAGCCGATGGCGTTTTGTGGTCTTTCGGACTTTGGGTGCTGTGTGTCCCCGCTCAGTATATGCGTTTCATTGAACTGATTTCTGAGAGAGGGATGGAAGATGCTTTCGAGAACAAATATGCTGCTTTAATGACCACATCCATCCATTTCTATGACCATACCGCCCACAATTATATGCGAGCTGTTTGTGAAGACCTAAAAATGAAATACGTTGATGCCATCTCTTTGGATATCATTGACATGATGAAAGCGGAGCGAAGACGGGAGATATCAATTTTCGCTGAGGGTTTCTTCAAGGCTATTCAAGAGCAAGCTGCAACCTCTATGCTTTTCAACCCACTTACATTCAGTGACTTCGTGTACCACCCGGCTGAGCCGAAAATGAAGGTTGATCCAGGAACTAAAAAGGTTTTGGTCTTGTCTGATGCGAACGACATTCATACCAATTTGGGTAAGATGATAGCGCGATTTAAACGGTCTTTTGCTGGTGAGATAGACGTGATTAACCTGAACGACATTGACATACGCGGAGCTTGCCTGGGTTGTATGCGCTGTGGATATGATTACACCTGTACGTATAAAGACGGGTTTGCTGATTTCTACAACCAGCGCGTGAGATCTGCGGATATTATCGTCTTTGCAGGGACTGTCAAAGGCCGGTATCTGTCCTCCACGTGGAAAACGTTCTATGATCGGGCTTACTTTTGGAATCATACACCGTCCCTTGCTGGAAAACAGTTGGGATATATCATTTCGGGACCTTTGAGACAAAACCCGAATCTCATTCAAATTCTAGAAGCTTCGTCCACTGCACGGCAACATGCCAATCATGTGGATATCATCACCGACGAATGTGGAAACTCGGTGGAGATTGACGCTTTGTTACAGAATTTTGCGCAATGTCTGGTCAGTTTTGCTGAAAAAGGGTACATCAGACCGCAGAACTTTCTCGGGGTCGGAGGTCACAAGGTTTTTAGAGACGATATTTGGGGAAGGCTTCGGCCGCTTTGGCAAGCAGATTACAGGTATTTCAAGAAACATGGGTTGTTCGACTTTCCACAGAAAGACTATCAAAATCAGGGTGCTCTCGCCAATCTTAATGTTGCTGACCAGGATACCAGTTGTCAGAAGAAAGTATTACGCCAATGTGAAAACCTTCCCCGCTGGAAGATTGAAAAAGCTAGTCGAGCACGTAGAGTAGCACATACCACCTCATAAAAGAATGCAGATTTCCTATCATTCATCACTTTCAGCACATGTACACAAGTATAGAAAGAAGGAGTGAAAAAAATGACTAATCGAAGTAAGACCGCTATAATTCTAGGCGTAACCTCAGCCATTATGGTCAGCCCATTGGTGATGAGTATATTTTGGGGTCCGATCCCCCTTTTTCAAAATCTAGGTTTTGATCAGGAATCAATCGCATCCCCATTGCCTTGGATACTCGCCACGGTCACAGCCATCGCCTATGTTCTATATACAATGAAAGTCATCCCTTTCGTTTTATCTAAGCAGAAAGAAATCTCGTTGTTAAAACTCCTTGGGATTCTCGCGGCGCTGGTTGGTGGCATTGTCGAAGAAGTCTTTTTTCGGCGTTGGCTTATGGATACGCTCATGTCCGGAGGTGTTTCCCCACATCCTCCAAGTCATCATTTCCGGCATAGCTTTTGGATTAGCTCACACCAGTTGGATCCTTGTAAAGGGTGATTTCAAATTTACGATTCCTGCAATTCTCTCAACAACCGTTTTAGGTATTCTTCTGGCTATCATCTATCTCGTGGGAGACCGTAATGTAGGACCCTGTATTTATGCACATGTTTTGATCAACATCATCATTGAGCCCTGGCTGATGTTGTCTTCAGTCACAGGGAAGCGTGTAGTAAGCCCGTTGATAAGTGGATAGCGACCAAGCTATCAATTTGCATCAATAAAGAGGAAAAAATATGGATCCTAAAATCATAATCATTATCGCAGTCTCATATGTGTATGGATTTTTTGAAGTGTTTATGAATTTGAGGCAAAAAACAAAAAAACTGCACACAAAAGAGAGTGACAAAAACAGTCTTTGGCTTTTATATGGCCTCATAACTGTTGGCTATTTCCTGTCTTTTTCAATTGGGGCAACTAAAATTGGCAGGATTTATTACTGGAATACTTTTTTTGCTTCTGGCATGACTTTAGTTGTAATCGGTTTGGTGATCAGAATTCATTCCATGCTGAACCTCAAACAATTCTTTACTTATTCAGTCGCAAAAGTAGAGAACCAAAAAATTATTGACACTGGTTTGTACAAATTTCTTAGACACCCTGGCTATCTTGGACAATTAATTATTTTCATTGGAATTTCAATTTCAATATCAAACTGGATATCCATTTTAGTCATGATGCTTCCTACGACACTTGGATATTTATACCGAATAAAAGTGGAGGAAAGATTTATGCTTGAACAACTAGGAGAAGATTATGTGAATTATCAAAAACGGACAAAAAGATTAATTCCAATGATCTATTAAATGATGTCTACCATTGGATAGCAACTTCGCTGTTTGCTGACAGGCACAAGTTTAGTTCTGCAATATAGTAAGCATCTCAATAAACCGGGGTGATGAGCCACTAATTATTAAAAAATAACAAAAAAAGGAATGAAAAAAATGAATAAAAAATTGATGTACATAATAATTTTGATCGCACTGACAGGTTGCACAACCTTCCAAATCCAGGAGTCTCAAACGACTGGTACAGAAATGCCTCCGAGTATGCCAAATCCTGCTTCAGTCTATTGTGAAGAGAATGGAAACAAACTCGAAATTCAAACATCTGGTGACGGCAGTCAATCCGGCATCTGTGTTTTCCCGGATGGCAGCACCTGCGATGAATGGGATTATTTCCGGGGAGAATGTGGTTCCTCCGAACAAATCCTTCCAAATGCTTCCATACCTGATGATGCGACCCAACAAGAAAGTAATGATGAAGCAGGTGAAAATGCCTCAGGTGGTTACATGGCGCCAGGTACTTCAGAAGAAATCGCAGATTGGTGGGGGGTCATTAAAAGTACACCGTCAGGTGCAGAGTTTGAAGACTATTTTGAAAGACAGGACATGGGGCAGAGCATCTATTTTGGCATCGATTCCATGGATCCAGCTGTAAAATCCCAAATCGAGGAGTTACACGATACTGGCAAAATCGTTCATCTGTATGGCACTTTATTCAGTAATGTACCTGATTACAACGGCTCGCAGATTTTGGTGGATCGAATCGAGATTGAGGAGTAACCATCATACCTAAGTCTTGAATTATCTGGGATAGGAAAAAAGGAGAAATTATGCGAGACAAAATTGAGGAAGCATTGAAACGAAGCAAGGCTGATTACACCGAGATCCGTATTGAGGATAAGGAGACCTGCAGGATCGCGTATCATGGCAAGGACCTTGAGACCGCCAATTCCAACATTGATAAAGGCATCATGGTTCGCTGCCTGATCCGGAACAAGGGCTGGGGTGTTACCACCTTCAACGACATCGACGACCTGGTCGCTATGGTGGATCAGGCGTATCAGTGCGCCCGGGTGGGTACTGTTCCCGAACCGATTGAGATGACTCCGACGGAACCTGTTGAGAGTGTTTCGAAAGCCAAACTGGATCTCGACTTCCGTGAGGTTCCTCTATCCGAGAAAAAAGCTTTGGCTGAACACTACAACCAGATCCTGCTCGGGCATCACGACCAGATCGTCGATACTCAATCAATCTACTCGGATGTGTTCACCCACCTCACCCTGGCCAACTCTGAAGGCACCTACATCGAACAGGACAAGCCTTCCGTGGTGATCGGTGCTTTTGCCACCGCCCGCGATGGGGACAACGTCCAGCAAGCGGACGAGGTCTTCTCCAGCACCCAAGGTTACAAATTCATCCTCGACAAGGAAGAACTGGTCCGCAAGGCAGCTATTCGTGCTGTCGAATTACTGAAAGCCAGCTCGGTTCAAGCCGGACAATATCCGGTCGTCATTGACCAGATGCTGGCTGGTGTCTTTATCCACGAAGCCTTCGGGCACCTGTCTGAAGCAGACTTCGTTTACGAGAATCCCAAGGCGCAGGAAATGATGACCCTCGGCCGCCGTTTCGGTCAAAGCATCCTAAATGTCTACGACGACGGCTCCATCCCCAATGTACGAGGCACAACGCTGTACGACGACGAGGGAACTCCTGCTCGCCGCAACTGGCTCATCAAGGACGGGATGTTGGTTGGGCGATTGCATTCCCGACAAACCGCGGCAAAGATGGGCGAAGAAGCCACCGGCAACGCTCGCGCTGTAAGCTACCGCTTCGCTCCCATCGTGCGCATGACCAATACAGCCATCGACAATGGGACGGCCACTTTCGATGATTTGATCAAGGATATCAAACTCGGCATCTACGCCTGCGACGCTTATGGCGGCGAGACTCAACTGGAAACTTTCTCCTTCAGCTCCAGCTACGCCTATATGATCCGCGACGGCAGGATCGCTGAGATGGTCAAGGATGTTATCCTAGCCGGGAACCTTTTCACCACGCTCGGGAACATTGACTTGATTGGCAATGATTTTAAGTGGCTGAACACAGGCGGCGGATGCGGTAAGGTCGGCCAGTTTCCCCTACCGGTTGGCATGGGTGCGCCGCACATCCGCATTCAAAACGTAATAATCGGTGGACAGTAGGACTGACTTGCATATCACAAGGAGGAATAAAAATGGATATCTTAACTATTCTCAAAAAACAGGCTGAGCAGGTCGAAGTGTTCAGTCTGGAAAGCGAAAAGACGACTGTCGAGTACGAGGCTAACCAGCTCAAGACCTGCACGGTCACCAGTACCAAAGGCACTGCCGCGCGTGTCATCCATAAGGGGCGGCTCGGTTTCTCCGCCTCTACCGACCGGATGGCTATGGAACAGCTGGCAGCCAACGTCCTCGAGTCGGCTGCTTACGGCGACCAAACGTCGTTCTCTTTTTCCGATCAAAAACCGGCCGTCCCAGTCAAGACCTATGACAAAGCCATCGTTGAATTGTCCATCGCCCACCTGGTCGAGATCGGCAAGGAGATCCTCGACCTGATCCTGCCGGTCGATCCTATCGTCCGCTGTAACCTCTCGCTGGCGCGAGGTCTGATCTCAGCCAATATCCGCAACCAAAAAGGACTTGACGTTTCATTCCAGACCTCCCCACTCACACTCAGCATCAAGCTTGATCGCATGGAAGACAATGACGTGCTCATCCGCTATGAGCAGTTCGGTACGATGGTCTGGGAGAAGGATTATCTAGCCTTCGCCCGCCGGCTGGCGGAACAACTCAAACTTGCCCGCAAACTGACCACGATCAAACCAGGCAGGATGCCCGTGCTGTTCTCCCCTGCCGGCGCACAGGCATTGACCTTACCGCTTTGTGAGGCTTTGAATGGTAAGGAAGTGTACAGGGGGACCTCGCCGATCAAAAACAAGGTCGGCGAGAAGCTCTTCGACGATAAGATCACCTTAGTGGATGATGGAACGATGGATGGTTGCTTCGGCAGCGCCTCATATGACGACGAAGGCGTGCCGCATCGCCGAAACGTGCTCGTCGAGAAAGGTGTGCTCAAGGGTTTCGTCTATGACTTGAAAACAGCAGCCCAAGCCGGTGTCGAATCGACGGGGAACGCAGTTCGCAGCCTGTTCACGCAACCCGACGTGTCATTCGGCAATGTCATTCTCCAACCAGGTTTGACCCCCTTGAAAGACATCATCGCCTCCATCGAAGAAGGCATCCTGGTCGAGTCCCTGCTTGGGCTGGGAATGGGCAATACCCTCTCAGGCGCATTCTCCAACCCGCTCGACCTGGCCTTCAAGATCGAGAAGGGCGAGATCGTAGGGCGTGTCAAGGATCTGTCTATCGCTGGCAATGTCTACGATCTGCTCAAAGACGTAGCTGCGGTCAGCCAGGAAGCCCAGTGGAATTACAATTTCTTCTACTCCCCGTACGTCTGTGCCCCATATGTTTTGATCCCCGAGATGAACGTGGCTGGAAAGAGCTAGAAACGAAATCAACAGTTCGTAGATCCAGCCGGATCGAATTGAGATTGAAGAGTGACAAACAGTCTTTCAGGATGAAAAGGAGATCTCCATGGATTTTATTTTGCATGCTTATTGCGGACTTTATTGTGGTGCCTGTCCCATCCTTTTGCAAACAAAGTCTGGTAATGCTAAAGAGCAATGTTTTGGATGTAAAAGTGAGCAAACAGTCGACTATTGTGCATCCTGTGGAATTAAGAGGTGCGCAACTCAAAAAGGATATGAATTTTGTCTTGAGTGTCCTGGTTTAAATACCTGCGAGCAGATGTTGAAGTTTTTGAAAGATACCAATTGGTTAAATCAACAAGGTGTATTAAAGAATATGGAAATGATCCAAAGTGGTGGATTGTCAAATTGGCTGAAGTCACAAGAATATCGCTGGCGGTGTAAAAATTGTGGGAGGTCACATTCCTGGTTTGATGAAACCTGTCCTCAATGCAGGTCAATTGTTGCAAATTGTAAGGAAGTCGGAATATGAACTTGTTCTTGAAGATATTGGTGATCATTGGCAGTATTGCTTCCATAGGTTTTGGGATATGGCATTTTTTTGTCCCAAGGATTTGGAACTGGTATTCATACATAGATCCCAAGGCTACAGAATTAATCGTTGCCGTGCGGGCGATTAATGTATTCTTCTCCCTTGCTTTGGTTTTATTTGGAGTCATTAATTTACTTTTTATAAATGGAGATCATGCGAATCGTTATTCCATTATTGTTATCCTTACCGTTACCAGTATTTTATGGTTGAGCCGGTTTATAATTCAGCTGATTTATCCTCAAGGTTCATTGTATCCAGGTCTCCAATATGGAATGTTGGCAGTATTTGCATTAATTGCTTTATGCCACCTGATTGCTTTGCTGATCATATTTCTTCAAAAAGATGCTGTGTTACTCGTCTAAATTTGAGGAACATCTAAATCAGGAAAATATTTTCTCAGAATGTCAAAATGGTTAATAAATTATTGATTTTAGGCGCTATAGGAGCTTTTTTCATGGCGACATCAGCTACATTAGTATCGGATATGCATGGGATTGGGGATTGGTTTATCTCTTCACTTCAAACAAGAAAATTGGATTTAAACCCAACACTAATTTTCAGTGCACCTTACAAAATTGCTGGATATTTCGGTGAACCATTGCTAATTTTTTCGATCGCTTTGCTTACAGTGGGTCTTTATGGATGTTGGCTTAAATATCAAAAACCGGTTGCGATGGTTGCTGTGATTATTGGGGTTTTGTATATTCTGGAAAGAGTATTTTGGAGTTATGTCACCAACAACTTTGCCAATAATATCCTTTTCCATCAAGTAATCAGTGATTATTCAGTTCTGAGACAAGCAGGTTTTCTAAAGGGGTTGGGAGCCTTACTCGGTGGATTAATTGGTGGGTTTGGATTCTCGACAGTTTTGACGATTCTATTCTTTAATCTCCGAAATCCTTATGGTATCGCAGGTGGTTTTATCGTTTTATGTATGATGTTGATTGGTATGCCGGCAAAAATTTATTTTATGACGCATATATCTTCACCTGTTCTCACCATTTTTATCATCAGTATGGTTTTAAAAAATTTCGGCATTACCTTAATGGGCGTGGGGTTAATAATGGAATCCATTAAATGAAACTTAAAGTTATTACCTCATCAGATTTTCTTTCACTGATCTGATGATCGTATTGCAAGTAATGAGGTGAAGATTTAAAAATTCTCATGCATATAGGGTCGAGCTGCAGGAAAGAATCTTCGCATAACGGATTGCAAATCGGGATTGGGATTTCCCCAGCCCAAAATGGGAAAATCCTGAGGATCGCGAGTTCCTGCAATTAATGCGGAGAGAGCTTGAATGGTCAATTCACAATCTGAATGGGTTGCTTTCGTTACCTGCAAGCATCCATCGATTGACTCAAATTGCCAGACACCTTCATTCCATGGGCAAAGTGGATCGAAAATCTTCGCGGAAAATGTCCCTTTACCCACCGACATACCCCCAATTTTTTCCACATCGAGTACCCGGTTCATAGCTGGTCGAACGGCAGACTCCACTTTGATATCGATATCAGATATCCAAAGCTCTGGATATTCGTCTTCCGCCAGCCATAATTCCACACGATTTGCTTGATCCACATGTCGTGCAATCCAATTGAGGAGAAGATACCTTGCCTGACTGGTTTGATAATAAAATCGGATCGCCTGAAAATTATATTTGGTAACTTCCTCGCCTTGTAATCTGTATAACATCAAGCCTTCGATTTTTCCACTGATCCGAGCAATGGCGACCCAAAGACGATTGCGATTTGCTGTTGATAAAGCGCCAACATCGAAAATAGCCATACCATGCTGAGAATTCCTCATATTTGCCAGGTACTCTCGATAAACCTCATAAGCTTCTCCAATGAGTTTTAATTCAATCTCGCCTTCCAGCTCCAATTTCAGTGTAGGTGAAATGGATGCTGGTGGAAATTTTGCAATCTTGGTAAGTGGGAAAGCTACGTACCCCAATCGTTCATAAAATGATTCGCGGAACGGGTAAAGGTTTGAAAACACATTGCCAGCTTTTCTATCTGCTTCGAGCAAACTTGCAATGGTTTTCCTGCAATAACCTTTTCGTCGGCCAGCGGGATCAGTGGATACGCCCCAGACCCCTGAAGCGGGATATAGCTTGCCACGTATATTTTGGGTCATTGCAGTACTGACAGCCACTGAAACTGGCTTTTCGTTTTCAAAGGTTGCGAAGCATTTTACACCTTTGCGACCACGGACATTTTCATCCCATTCCTCTTTATTCTCAAATGGAGGGGATGGATGCAGAGAATATTGTGTCAATGAATATAAAACATCCAGCATTTCCTGGTCTTGTATCTGGCGGATTGAAATCTGCGTCATATTGGTCCTCTTGTGATTTATAAGAAATCTTAACTTCGTTTTTATTGATGGGGTTATAAAAAAATATTAGTATCAATATATGATAATTTCGACTGGAAGGCAATCGAAATTTGATTATAGGTCGAGAAAATAAAGTGACTGAAAGTATTTAGGGGTTACCAGAAATAAATAGTGAATATTGAAAATTCTCAATCAACTTGAGAATTTTTCTTATGTTTTTGCATCATCGAAAGTCTATTTTTTATGCTCTTTTGGTCCATAAAAAAACCTAAACTTCCAGCTGCCTTCACCACTCAACCTTATATCTCGTCCGAGAAAGCGTAACCATGCCAGAAAAAACATCAGTAAGCTGATTCCTAAAAACGAGATTTGCCAGGTGAGGTTCAGATCTGTCATATGATCTCCTTTCAACCTTAACTTAATTTCTAAACCTATGAGTAGACCAAGAAAATTCATCGATAAACGGATAAGGAAAAATCACATACCTGGTCAGGGTAAGGTTTCAAAAACTCTCCTTAAGACCAATCGTTAACCTAAATTTGGTCAGGTTACAAAATGGATCCAGCAAGGTAAACTTTGAAAATCACAAATATACCTGGAAGGATATTATGAAAAATTCAAAATCAATAAATTTTAAAGGTAGTGTTTTATTGGTAACTATCGTTTACTTGGCAATGATGTTGTATTTTTTAGCAAAAAGATTTACTTCAATCAATCTCAGTTCAATGGAATTAATCGTATTTATTGGTTTTTTATTGTTGCTGGTAATTTTATTGGTTGTGGGGATTATTCAATTGTTTTTTCGAATCTTCACGAAAAATTATTCTGAAAACAGCAAAGTGAATGGAAGAACTATGATCAACTTATTGATAATTTTTATTATCCTTGCTGGTTTTATTTTAGGATCACAATGGAGTGCTTATACCCCACCTATCCAAAATGAAGAAGGTGAATCATTGGAAGGAAGCATAGCTTCTCTAGAAAAGGTGAAATTGGGTGGTGTAGAACAATGGTTGATTATTAGAGGTCATGATGTCAAGAATCCGGTAATGCTTTTTCTATCGGGTGGTCCAGGTGCATCCGAGGCTGCCAGAGTACTGCGATTTAACCAGGAATTAGAAGAGCATTTTACAGTGGTGATCTGGGAACAGCGCGGTTGTGGAAAATCCTATCCTTCCATCAATCCGAAATCAGACTTAACGTTAGAACAATATGAAGCAGACTTAATTGAATTGAGCGAATTATTACGAACCCGATTTAATCAGGAAAAGATTTACCTGGTTGGGCATTCATGGGGAACAATCATTGGTGCAATGGCAGCACAGTCACGCCCTGATTTATTTCATGCCTATGTTGGGACATCTCATATGGTGGATGTTCTCGAAACAGATCTTCTCATCTATGATATGGTCATGGAATACTCTAACAAGACAGGGGACACAGCATTTGTAAAGACTCTCGAAACACAAGGCAAACCTCCTTACCTGGGAAAAAGCCCTATTCAACCTTATTCCACTTTGTTCGGTAAAGAGTATGCCATTTTTGAAGTACCCAACATAAAGAATGAAGATTATCGACGTAATGGTGATATTTTGATGTTGATGTTGAAACAACCTGAATATGGCTGGTTGGATCGTGTTTACTATCTGCTTGGTTTAATGAATACTTTCAATGTGGTTTACCCACAATTACAGGATTTGGACTTGAGAGAGGTAAATACTAAATTTGATCTACCGGTCTATATGGTACTTGGACGGAATGATATGAATAATCCTTCCCAAATTCCAGAAGATTTCTTTAATCAGATTGAGGCTCCCAACAAAAAATTGATTTTCTTTGAAGACTCTGGTCATGGGATGATCTGGGAGGAAGCTGCGAAATTCCATGAGCTGATGATCAATGATGTTCTTGCTGGAACGAATGAGTAATAATACGATATTAACTGACCGATTTTAATTGATCGAGAGCTTGAAATGTTCTTGATATTGAACCGGAAATTTTGCAGGATGTTTTTGAGAACAGACCACTAATTAGCCAATTGGATTTACGTGTAGAGTGAATAAAAAATTCTAATAATAAATGTAAATATCAGATTCCACGAAATCCCTTGACAGTATTTGTTGGTGCGGTATAATACTGCCCGCTGCCAGTAACAAGCAGCCCGGTAAACCCGGAAGAATGATCTTTTATAAAGCAATAGCCTTAAAGAGCACAGAGCACATTCGAAGCCCAAATGTGCGTAAAATTGTCACGAGTTTATAAATAGTATCTTGACACAATAGGCAATCGGGTATACAATAATACTCCCGAACTGTGGAAGGGTGATCTAGTCAACATCGTTAGATCATTGAAAACCTAACAGTGGGTGAAGGAAAACCCCAATAACATCGCTGTTGATAGCCGATGTTGCCAACGAAATGAGTTGCGACAGCATCGGATTTTTTGTCGCATATTGTGGGCAGACCTTTTTAAGGCAGCACCTTAACAACTGAAGAGTGATAGGAAAGACGAAGAACCTGTTAATTTTTAATCCGCGAAGAAAAGAATAAACCGAAACACCTCATAAGAGGTGATAAAAGATATTTTTGCGGAGAGTTTGATCCTGGCTCAGGATGAACGCTGGCGGCGTGCCTAATACATGCAAGTCGAACGGGGTATTTGAGCAATCGAATACTTAGTGGCGAACGGGTGAGTAACGCGTTGGTGACCTACCCCAAAGCGGGGGATAACAGCCTGAAAGGGTTGCTAATACCGCATATGGTCTAGAGAGATTAGAAGCTTTAGATTAAAGGAGAAATCCACTTTGGGAGGGGCCTGCGTCCCATCAGCTAGTTGGTAGGGTAAAAGCCTACCAAGGCGATGACGGGTAGGGGACCTGAGAGGGTGACCCCCCACAATGGAACTGAAACACGGTCCATACACCTACGGGTGGCAGCAGTAGGGAATATTGCACAATGGGCGAAAGCCTGATGCAGCAACGCCGCGTGAGTGATGAAGGCCCTCGGGTCGTAAAACTCTTTTCAAGAGGAAGAGGAAGGACGGTACTCTTGGAATAAGCCTCGGCTAACTACGTGCCAGCAGCCGCGGTAACACGTAGGAGGCGAGCGTTATTCGGATTTACTGGGCGTAAAGCGCGTGTAGGCGGCTCTATAAGTTGGATGTGAAAGCTCCCGGCTTAACTGGGAGAGGACGTTCAAAACTATAGAGCTTGAGTACGAGAGAGGAAAATGGAATTCCGGGTGTAGTGGTGAAATGCGTAGATATCCGGAGGAACACCAGTGGCGAAGGCGATTTTCTGGCTCGAGACTGACGCTCAGACGCGAAAGCTAGGGTAGCAAACGGGATTAGAGACCCCGGTAGTCCTAGCTGTAAACGATGTAGACTTGGCGTTGGTGGAGTAAAATCCATCAGTGCCGCAGCAAACGCGATAAGTCTACCGCCTGGGGACTACGGCCGCAAGGTTAAAACTCAAAGGAATTGACGGGGCCCCGCACAAGCAGCGGAGCGTGTGGTTTAATTCGATGCTACACGAAGAACCTTACCAGGGTTTGACATACAAGTGGTAGAGAACTGAAAAGGGATCGACCCTTCGGGGAGCTTGTACAGGTGCTGCATGGCTGTCGTCAGCTCGTGTCGTGAGATGTTCGGTTAAGTCCGCTAACGAGCGCAACCCTCGCTGTGTGTTACAAGTGTCACACGGAACTGCCGGTCATAAACCGGAGGAAGGTGGGGATGACGTCAAGTCAGCATGGCCTTTATATCCTGGGCTACACACACGCTACAATGGGAAGGGACAATAGGTTGCGAAACCGCGAGGTGGAGCCAATCCAGCAAAACTTCCCTCAGTTCAGATTGCAGGCTGCAACTCGCCTGCATGAAGTTGGAGTTGCTAGTAAACGCAGGTCAGCCATACTGCGTTGAATACGTTCCCGGGGCTTGTACACACCGCCCGTCACGTCATGGGAGCTGGTAACACCTGAAGCCGGTAGCCTAACCCGTAAGGGAGGGCGCTGTCGAAGGTGGTGCTGGTGACTGGGACGAAGTCGTAACAAGGTAGGTGTACCGGAAGGTGCGCCTGGATCACCTCCTTTCTAGGTAGTGGTTTTGTACTGAGGTACGAGACTAAAGAAAAGCCTCATGCGGTGCAGAGGCGAAAGAATTAGTAGAAGAAACGGATTTCCTATCACTTCTCAGTTGCTAAGGGCTGACAGAAGGGCCTTTAGCTCAGTTGGTTAGAGCGCGCCTCTGATAAGGGCGAGGTCTCAGGTTCGAGCCCTGAAAGGCCCACCTACGTTGAACAACTTTTCGGGGATGTAGCTTAGCTGGGAGAGCGCCGCCCTTGCACGGCGGAGGTCAGGGGTTCGAATCCCCTCATCTCCACTCGAAAGAATTTTACGGAGTATATGGAAGAAAGTAACAAGAACTACTAAAAAAGAAGGCAAAACCAATCGGATCTGAAAATAATCAGCCCGGTGGTAAGCCGGGCTGATTTGCACTTTATCAAACTCAAAGAACGTGATATTTCTCCTCCCCCTAGTGTGGCTGATTTACGAATGAGCCATAGTGAGCGTAGGAGAAACTACGTACAGCACCTTAATAATCGAATAGAATATGTGTAGGCCAAAAGCATCTACAAAAGAAAGAAATGAGAACGAAAGTAACCGAAAAAGAAAGAAGGAGAGCTGGAAGAAAGAAGAACGAGCTCTCCGCATTACGAAGAAGCTACTAAGGGTTTATGGTGGATGCCTAGGCGCCAAATGCCGACGAAGGACGTGGGTCACTGCGAAAAGCCTCGGGGAGCTGTGAACAAGCGCCGATCCGGGGATGTCCGAATGGGGAAACCCACTGGAGCGAACCTCCAGTATCGTATGATGAATCAATAGTTATACGAGGGGAACCTGGGGAACTGAAACATCTAAGTACCCAGAGGAAAAGAAACAATTCCCAAAGTAGTGGCGAGCGAAATGGGAAAAGCCCAAACCAGTGCAGCGAGCTGTACTGGGGTTGTAGGGCCAGCTGTGTGGAGTTACAAAACTTAAAGTTAGTGGAATGGTGTGGGAAAGCCAGCCAGAGAGGGTGAGAGCCCCGTACGCGAAAACTGAGAGACTCCAGCTGGGACCCTGAGTACTGCCGGGCACGCTAATCCGGCGGGAAGCTGGGGAGTCCACTCTCCAAGGCTAAATACATTTGGCGACCGATAGTGAACAAGTACCGTGAGGGAAAGGTGAAAAGTACCCCGGCGAGGGGAGTGAAATAGAACCTGAAACCATAGACCTACAAGCAGTCGGAGGGCTAATAGCGGGTTGGTGCTGAGTAGAAATACTCGTGCGCACCGCTAGGCCTGACGGCGTGCCTCTTGGAGAATGAGCCTGCGAGTTAATTTTTGTGGCGAGGTTAAGCGAGAAACACGCGGAGCCGTAGCGAAAGCGAGTCTTAATAGGGCGAGTAGTCGCAAGGATTAGACCCGAAACCGGGTGATCTAACCATGTCCAGGGTGAAGCGAGATTAAACCCTCGTGGAGGCCCGAACCTACTAACGTTGCAAAGTTAGGGGATGAGGTGTGGTTAGCGGCGATATGCCAAACGAACCCGGAGATAGCTGGTTCTCCCCGAAATAGCTTTAGGGCTAGCGCTGCGAGTTCAGCAACGGAGGTAGAGCACTGAATGGGCTAGGGGGCTTAGAGCTTACCAAACCCAATCAAACTCCGAATGCCGTTGTTCCAGATCGCAGTAGTCGGACTACGGGAGATGAGTTTCGTGGTCGAAAGGGAAACAGCCCAGATCATCAGCTAAGGTCCCCAAGTTTAGACTAAGTGGGAAACGATGTGGAGTTACAAAAACAACCAGGAGGTTGGCTTAGAAGCAGCCACCCTTTAAAGAGTGCGTAATAGCTCACTGGTCAAGTGATTCTGCGCGGAAAATTTAACGGGGCTAAGTCTAACACCGAAGCTATGGGATCGCACTAAGGTGTGATCGGTAGGGGAGCGTTCTGTACAGCGGAGAAGGTCGACCGTGAGGACGGCTGGAGCGTACAGAAGTGAGAATGCAGGCATGAGTAGCGTAAAACACGTGAGAACCGTGTTCACCGTAAGTCTCAGGTTTCCGACGCCAGGTCAATCCGCGTCGGGTTAGTCGGGGCCTTAGTCGAGGCCGAAAGGCGTAGGCGATGGATATCCGGTCAACATTCCGGAACTACTGTAAGGGAGTGAAGGAGGGACGCAGCGAGGTAGGCCAGCCCATGATTGGTTGTATGGGTGTATGACACGACAGACGAAGAGACTGGTAGGCAAATCCGCCAGTTGAGTTGAGGTGTTGTAGCGAGTCTCCAAGGCATAAGTGAGTTGAGCCTTGCTGCCAAGAAAAGCTTCTAAACGATGAACTTATAGTACCCGTACCGCAAACCGACACTGGTAGACGGGTAGAGAATACCAAGGTGAACGGGAGAACCTTCGTTAAGGAACTAGGCAAAATAGCCCCGTAACTTCGGGAGAAGGGGTGCCCCTGAGCGTGACAAGTAAAATTGGTAGCGCATGGGGGTCGCAGTGAAATGGCTCTAGTGACTGGTTAACAAAACCACAGGTCTCTGCAAAGTCGCAAGACGATGTATAGGGGCTGACGCCTGCCCAGTGCCGGAAGGTTAAAGGGAGAGGTTAGTGCGCAAGCGCGAAGCTTTGAACTGAAGCCCCGGTGAACGGCGGCCGTAACTATAACGGTCCTAAGGTAGCGAAATTCCTTGTCGGGTAAGTTCCGACCCGCACGAATGGCGTAACAACTGGAGCACTGTCTCAACGAGGGACCCGGTGAAATTGAAATGGCTGTGAAGATGCGGCCTACCCGCAGCAGGACAAAAAGACCCCGTGGAGCTTTACTGCAACTTGGCATTGAATTTGGGTATGGTTTGTGTAGGATAGGTGGGAGGCTGGGAAGCTAGTGCGTCAGCATTGGTGGAGCCAATGGTGAAATACCACCCTGATCATGTTTAGATTCTAACCCCACACCGTAAACCGGGTGGGGGACCGTGCCAGGTGGGCAGTTTGACTGGGGCGGTCGCCTCCTAAAAAGTAACGGAGGCGCCCAAAGGTTCCCTCAGACTGAATGGAAACCAGTCGAAGAGTGTAAAGGCATAAGGGAGCTTGACTGCAAGACCAACGCGTCGAGCAGAGACGAAAGTCGGGCTTAGTGATCCCACGGTACTGAGTGGAAGGGCCGTGGCTTACCGGATAAAAGCTACCCCGGGGATAACAGGCTGGTGAGGTCCAAGAGTTCACATCGACGACCTCGCTCGGCACCTCGATGTCGGCTCATCACATCCTGGGGCTGGACAAGGTCCCAAGGGTCGGGCTGTTCGCCCGTTAAAGTGGTACGCGAGCTGGGTTCAGACCGTCGTGAGACAGGTCGGTCTCTATCCGCTGTGGGCGCAAGGGGTTTGAGAGGAGCTGTCCCTAGTACGAGAGGACCGGGATGGACAGACCACTAGTGTGTCAGTTGTCGTGCCAACGGCATAGCTGAGTAGCTAAGTCTGGCAGGGATAACCGCTGAAAGCATCTAAGCGGGAAGCTCGCCTCAAGATAAGACCCCTGTAATCCTGAAAAGGAGTAAGATCGCAGGGAGACTACCTGCTTGATAGGCGACATGTGGAAGTGCAGCAATGCATTAAGCTAAGTCGTACTAATGATCGAGGGCTTCAGGTAATGCGGAGAACTGGTTCTTTTTTCTGAAGGACTACACAATTCTATTTGAAAGAAAAGTTTCTTGGTGATAGGAGCGACAGTGGTACACCCGGACACATCTCGAACCCGGAAGTTAAGGCTGTTAGCGCCGATGGTACTTGGGGGGCGACCCCCCGGGAGAGTAGGTCATTGCCAAGAAACTTTTTTTGATTTAAAAAAATCCAATTTATTTTAATAATTATATTTCTTTAAAATAACGGTATTCATTAAGCAAATTTCCAATGTTGATTTTCTTAATAGTGCCGCCAAATTTATAATTATTTTTTTGATAAAAATTTCTCGCATTCACATTTTTTTCTAATACCCAAATAAAGATACGCTGAAATCCCTTTTGTCTTAATTCTTTTTCACCCCATTGAATGAGTTGGGTACCGAATCCTTGATGATAAAACTTTGGAAGTAAATAAATAGCGTAAATTTCCCCATCATTTTCCAAAGCATCTTGATCACGTGAACGGCCAAAACAAATAAATCCAGTTGGCTCTTCCCCCTTATAAACAATACCGTAACTTTCCGGAAATTCATTAATTTGAATTTTCAATTGTTGAGATCTCTTTACAGGATCAAGACTATTAAGAATCTCATCAGGCACAATACCTGTATAAGCTGCTTGCCAGGAAGAGGTATGAATTTGGGCAATAATAGCTGCGTCTAGAACAGAAGCATATCGAATATGAATCACTTTTCAACTTTCAAAAACGAAACCAATCATTTGTTTTTTGATTATATATTGACTTAAGATAATGGGTTCAAATTTTTTATTAATGAGTTGGTCAAAAAATTAATAAAATTTGACAGTTACGCCTTTACCTTGGTATAATTTGGCTGCAAATGTTGATATTTAACATTTATTATTTTTGGTGGTCAAAACGGCTCGGCAGGGAACGTTTCGCCGGGCTTTTTGTTGGAAATAACTCGTATATCGGAAGGAGGTGAGTAGTTTGGCTTTTGTAACATTACGCCCCAATGAATCGCAGGATAGTATATTGAAGCGATTTCGAAAAAAGGTCGTAAAAAGTGGTGTATTAAGCACTATCCGCCGGAAACGATGGTTTGTTTCCAAGAGTGAGTTGCGAAGAGTAGAGAAGAAGAAAGCAGCACGCCGCGTGAAGAGACGTCAGGTCACACACGATTAGTTTATTTCTTCAGGGTTATGTGGTTTGTTTTTGAGTTACGGAGGTGACGATGGCGAAAGAAGAAGATAAGATTCAAGTTGATGGTACCATTATTGAGGCCTTACCAGGCACTCAATTTCGTGTACGCTTAGATAATGAGCATGAAGTTTTAGCATATCTATCTGGCAGAATGCGGAAATATTATATTCGCATTTTGTTGGGAGACCGTGTACGCGTAGAAATGAGTCCTTATGACTTGAGTCGTGGAAGAATCGTCTATCGTGCTAAGAAACATGGCAAGTTAACCACAGAATAATAACCCGACTGATACGAATAAAAAAAATCCCCTCGCGAGGGGATTTTTTTTATTCTTTCAATAATTTAAGAGAGTGGCAAGGGTGTTTTTGGCGTGCGGCCGCACGCCAAAAACACCCGCTTGCACCGATTTATTGAGATCATACGATTTTTTGTTGTCCAAAAAATTTGATTCAGGTTATAAAACCTTGTTGTCAAAGGATTGTAAGGCTTTCATATAGTTGGCTCTTTCAAAAGCAGCCGGTTCAGCAACCGATTTATGACTCATGCTGCCACGCATCTGGGTGATGGATTTGTATTCATATTCTTTCATCCATTCTTCCATTCCTTGCAAAATTTCAGTGGTTCGACCAATTCCATTTGCTAAAAATTCTGAAGTGATTTCAACCACATTGGCACCTGCCATCATGGCTTTGAGCACATCCTTTTCATTGTGTACACCACTGGTTAATGCCAGATCTGCTTTGATTTTTCCATAAAGGATGGCTACCCAGCGTAAAGGAAGTCGTAAATCATAAGAATCGCTCAGAACCAGACTGGGTACGACTTCCAGGGTCTCTGTGTCAATATCCGGTTGATAGAAACGATTAAACAAGACCAGACCATCCACACCTGCATTGGATAATCTTTTGGCAAAAGCTGGTAAAGCCGTGTAATATGGGCTTAATTTAACAGCCAGAGGGATGCTCAGCTGGTTTTTTACATTAGCGACTAATTCAACCTGTGCATCTTCCAGCTCTTTGCTGAGCATTTTTACATCAGTTGGAATGTAATAAATATTTAGTTCCAAAGCATCAGCACCTGCCTGCTCGATCTTTTTTGCATAATCGATCCATCCGCCTGTTGAAACACCATTTAAGGAACCAATAACGGGTATGTCAACAGCTTCTTTAATCTTGCTTACCAGATTGAGGTAAGAATCTGGTCCGATATTGTAGCTTTCCATTTCAGGGAAGTATGTCATTGCTTCGGCGTAGCTCTCACTCCCGCGATTGAGGAAATAATCCAAAGCATTGCTTTCGTGGGTGATCTGTTCCTCAAATAATGAATACATAACAACAGCTCCAATACCAGCATCTTCCAACTGTTTCACATTTTCAACTTTTTTAGAAAGCGGGGAAGCAGAAGCAACCAATGGATTCTTAAGTTTCATACCTAAATAAGTGGTGCTGAGATCTGTCATTTGTAATACTCCTCTTCTAGAGAATTTATGGTGGTTGTCTTATTAATTATAACAACCACCATAAATATTGATTTTTGTTTATTCACTATCTCCATTGGTGGCTTTATATTCAATTTTTGCCATTTGTTTATAAAGTTCCCAACGTTTACTCACATCATTTTTTGCATCATTCATTAATTTTTCAGCACGTACCTCATCACTCTGCACAAGCATACGATAACGTGTTTCGTTGTAAGCATATTCCTGAACAGAAATGGAAGGATCTTTGCTGTCAATAATCAATGGATTCTTACCATTGGCGATGAAATCAGGGTTGTATCGGTAAATTGGCCAGACGCCGGATTGGACAGCTAATTTTTGTTGCTCCAGACCCTTTTGCATATCGATACCATGAGCTATACAATGACTGTAAGCGATGATAAGGGATGGTCCTTCGAAAGCTTCCGCTTCTTTGAATGCTTTAAGTGTTTGCGCATCATTTGCGCCCATGGCAATTTTTGCTACATATACATATCCGTAAGCCATGGCGATCATGCCAAGATCCTTTTTGGGTAGTCCTTTACCATTGGCAGCGAATTTTGCTACCGCTGCTCGTGGTGTGGCTTTGGATGCCTGGCCACCAGTGTTAGAGTAAACTTCAGTATCCAGGACCAGAACGTTGATATTGCGTCCTGAAGCCAAAACATGGTCTAACCCACCGTATCCGATGTCGTATGCCCAACCATCTCCACCAACGATCCAGACAGTCTTCTTAACCAGGAAATCCGCCACTGAGAGCAAATGTTTTGCCTTAGGCTCCTGCATGAGAGCTAATTTTTGTTTTAGCGTAGCGACACGATCTCGTTGGGCATCAATGCCAGAATCTGTTGTCTGGTCAGCATAAAGAATTTCAGTAACCAGATCTGCACCGATTTGATCGGATAAACTTTGAACCAGCTCTTTGGCAAATTCAGTCTGGCGATCGACGGTTAAGCGCATACCAAGACCAAATTCAGCATTATCTTCAAACAATGAATTTGACCAGGCGGGACCACGGCCTTGACTATTGACAGCCCATGGAGTGGTTGGCAGGTTACCACCATAGATAGATGAACAACCGGTTGCGTTGGCAACAATGGTTCGATCACCAAACAATTGAGAGAGAAGTTTTACATATGGTGTCTCACCACAACCCGCACAGGCCCCTGAGAACTCGAATAACGGCCTGAGTAATTGTGAATTCTTAACGGTGTTGGTTTCAATTTGTGCCCGTTCAATATCGGGGATGGTCAGGAAGAAATTCCAATTCTCTCGTTCTGTTTCACGAATGGGGGGTTGTGATGCCATATTGATGGCTTTTAGACCAGCCTGGGTTTTGTTCTTTGCCGGGCAGGCTTCTACACAGAGCGCACAGCCGGTACAATCTTCCGGAGCGACTTGAATGGTAAATTTATCACCGGGGACGCCTTTAAATTTCGCATCGATTGATTTGAAGGTTTCTGTCGCATCAACTAATAATTGGCCATCGTAAACTTTCATTCGAATGACAGCATGTGGGCAGACAAACACACATTTTCCACATTGGATACAGACTTCCGGATCCCAGACTGGGATTTCCAGGGAGATGTTTCGTTTTTCCCATTGACTGGTTGCAGTTGGAAAAGTTCCATCATGAGGCATTGCGCTGACAGGCACATTGTCGCCTTCAAAACTGATCATTGGTCCAAGAACATTACGGACGAATTCGGGAGCATCTTTTGAAACTGCTGGACGAAGGGTCAATTTGCTGGATAAGTTATCGGTGTATTTCACTTCATGTAATTCAGTCAAAGTATGGTCTACTGCTTCGAAATTACGATTTACAACTGCTTCACCACGTTTGCCATATGTTTTTTTAATTGATTTCTTAATTTCTGCGATTGCTTCCTCACGAGGCAGTACACCACTAATTGCAAAGAAGCAGGTTTGCATGATGGTGTTGATGCGATTTCCCATGCCAGTTTTTTCAGCAACTTCATGAGCATCAATTACATAGAATTTTAATTTTTTATCAATGATTTGTTTTTGAACCTCAACCGGAATGTGATCCCAGACTTCATTATGCTTATAGGTTGAGTTTAGCAAGAAAACCCCACCTTTTTCTGCATATTTCAGCATATCAATTTTTTCAAGGAAATTGAATTGATGACAGGCAACAAAGTTCGCTTCCCTTGATCCAATCAGATATGGTGCTCTCATTTCGCCAGGTCCAAAGCGGAGATGGGAAATGGTTATAGAACCAGATTTTTTTGAGTCATAAACAAAATAACCCTGGGCGCCAAATTCGGTTTCTTCACCAATGATCTTAATTGAGTTTTTGTTAGCTCCCACAGTTCCATCTGCGCCTAAACCAAAGAATACACAACGGGTTGTGTTTGGCCGAACAATTGAAAACATAGGATCGTAATCCAAACTGGTATGGGTCAGATCATCGTTGATACCGATGGTGAAATGGTTTTTCGGATTCTCTTTCTTCAACTCTTCAAAAATTGCTTTGACCATCGCAGGTGTAAATTCTTTTGATGAAAGCCCATAACGCCCACCAATAACGATTGGAAGTTCACTGAAGGGAGCCAAACCGAGCGCTTTGCCTTCATATATACCAGAAATAACATCGCCTAAGAGTGGTTCCCCAACCGCACCCGGTTCCTTGGTGCGATCTAACACAGCGATTGATTTGATAGTTGCGGGGAGCGCCTTCATCAAATGCTCTACTGAAAATGGTCGATACAAATGAACAGTGATTACTCCGACATTTTCACCATTAGCGTTCAAATTCTTAACCGTTTCTTCCACGGTCTCTGCTCCAGAACCCATGACAATTACCACTCTATCCGCATCTGGCGCACCAAAATAATCGAATAAATGGTATTGTCTTCCAGTTATTTTGGCAAATTCATCCATCGTCTCCTGAACGATTGCAGGACAGTCGTCATAATATTTATTGACTGTTTCACGTGCCTGGAAGAATACATCCGGATTTTGGGCAGTTCCGCGTAAAACCGGACGTTCCGGACTTAATGAACGATTACGGTGGGCAATGATCGTATCATAATCAATCATAGCTCTCATATCGTCTTCGGTTAATTCACTGATTTTGTTGACTTCATGTGAAGTTCTGAAACCATCAAAAAAGTGCACAAAAGGAATGCGGCTTTTCAGCGTGGCTGCGGTGGAAATTAATGCAAAATCATGGGCTTCCTGAACGGAACGTGAGCCCAAGAGGGCAAAACCAGTGGTGCGAACTGCCATGATATCAGAATGATCTCCAAAAATGGATAGGGCGTGCGTGGCAATTGAACGCGCGGATACATGAAAGACAGTTGGGGTTAATTCGCCAGCAATCTTGAACATGTTGGGAACCATTAGTAACAAACCCTGTGAGGCAGTAAAAGTGGTTGTCAGTGAACCAGTTTGCAGGGCACCATGAACAGCACCGGCTGCTCCTCCTTCGGCTTGCATTTCTGCTACAAGTGGAACAGTACCCCAAATATTCTTCAATTCTTGTGCTGACCAGGCATCAGAAAATTCGCCCATACCAGATGAAGGCGTGATTGGGTAAATTGCAATCACCTCATTCAACCGATATGCAACCCTTGCTACTGCTTCATTTGCGTCGATTGTGATTTTATTAGACATGATAAATCTCCATTAATTTTTCTTCGGAATTTTCCGAGACTATTCAAATGAGAGTCAATCTCAAAATTCTTTATTAATCCAATTCTTAAGTGTAAAAGTGTCAATCAAAAAATAATAGTAATAATCATCATAATACTGTGAGTGTCCTGTCATAAGGTTTAGACAACCTTGCCGGAATCTTCATTCTGGTTTGGTTTCCCCCGATAGGACAGGTTTATTCTGATATTATAACGGAAAAAAGCTTGAAAAATCGAACAATTTGAGAAAAAAAGCACAAATAAATTATGAAGGAAAACCAAGAATAGGCAGTGCCAGAGCCAATGTTGCCAGGGTTTTAGCATCCTGGATTTTACCTGCCCCCATCATTTCCAGTACCTGTGTATATGGAATCTTGGAGATATTGAGGAATTCGTCTGCATCCGGATTGAGTGCTGATGGAAAAAGTCCTGTAGCCAAATAGGTGTACATATGTTCATTGGAATATCCAGGCACCAGGTAAAAGTCTCCTAATAATTGTAAATTTTCAGCAGCCATCCCTATTTCTTCCTGAATTTCCCGCATCGCACAGATTTGAGGTGCTTCATTATCCTCAACGACTCCAGCTGGTAATTCCAATAATTGACTTTCAGAACCCAGCCGGTATTGGGTTACAAAATATACATCCCCATTCTTATCAATCGGCAAAATGGTGACAGAATCATTATGATCCACCAGATCGTAATGTCTTTGCTTCTGGTTTGGCAATTCTAAAAATACTTTTTGTACTTTAAATGCACGACCTTGATAGACTGATTCACGATTGAGTATTTTAAAATCCATAGGATAACTCCTTCTTTAAAGGATAAAGCGGGGGTTATTACCCCCGCCGGGTATTCATGAAAAAACCATTTTGATTAAGGGATATTGATTACCTGACCTGGAGTGAGTGTATAAGGCTCTTCCAGATTATTGGCATAAATGATGTCATTGGGATCAACATCCCCAAACTTACAGGCAATTGAATAGATTGTTTCGCCAGCCAGTACGTTGTAAGTGGTAGGATGAGCAATTAATGCTCGTTCAAATTCACTTGGCCAGGTACTATCGCTTGGAATTGTCAGAACCGTTCCTGGTGAAACCAGTCCAATAATGTTATTGATACTCACCAAATCATTCGGATCGATATTGAATCGACGGGCCAGACAATACGGAAATTCACCGTCCTGAACCGTGTAAGTTGTTGGCAAACCAGGTGTAGCAGTTGGCACAACAATTAATGTTGTAGTGGGTAATGATTTTGGCGTTTCTTCTAAAACCGCCTCAGGTGTTGCCGTGGCAACTTCCTGTGCAGGTTGTCCTGCATCTCCGCTCACCTGAGCTGCTGCTGTTTGGGTGACTGCAATGATTTCAGTTATGCGGTTAGGGTTGTTTTCAGGTCCAACAGGAAATGGAATATCCGGTGTGTCTACAGCTACATCACCGCCACCGCCTTTGGTTGCAGAGCGTGTACATCCGCCTAGCACCAGGCTAAAAGCCAAAATGATTAAGATCATTGGATAAACGATTTTTTTCATGAGCGGGATCTCCTTATTCCAAAACCATCAAATGGTATTACTTTTATTTTTCTATCCTAATCAAAATAGTAGCATAACCGCGATTCAACGTCAAGTTAGAACGGATTCAAGTTAAAATTGGAAAAACAATTGTGAAGGTAGACCCTTGCCCGACGGTTGAATCAACCCAGATACGTCCATGATGATTTTCAACGATTGATTTAACGATGGCCAATCCCAGCCCACTACCTGGTATCTCAGTTCCAATCACATTTCCAGAGCGATAAAATTTATCAAAGATATAAGGTAAATCCACAGCAGGAATTCCAAAACCTTGATCGGCAATCTGAAGGATTAATTGATTTTCATTCTCTTTTAGAATAACGGATATTGTAGTATCAGGATTTGAATATTTGATGGCATTGGTCAGAAGATTATTTAATAATTGCCGCATTTGGATGGGACTGGCATAAATCAATCCGCTTGAATCCTGCACATTGATTTGTAAACGAATATTTGACTCTAAAAATTTTGGATTCAATTCATCGATGGCTTGATGGGTAAATTCACTCAAATCCAGTAACTCTTTTCGGGTGTCAAACCCGGCTTCTATTCTACCGAGATTAAGCAGATCATCCACAAGGTTGGTGATGTTGTGAACAGAAAATTGTATGCGATCTAGAAAACTTTTTTGAAGGTCCTGAACGGGACCAGCTCTTTCAACCAGGTCAACGTATCCCAAAATAGCTGTGAGAGGAGATCGCAGATCATGGGATACCGTACTGACAAAATCACTCTTAATGCGATCCAACTTTTTTAGATAGGTAATATCGTGCAATGTAATGGCATATCCGATATTCGTTATTTTTGACAAATGAGCACTGAAGACACGGTCATCGTCAGCTTCGATTTCGGCTGATTTCCCCAAATATGTCTCAAAGTTCTTTATAATCTCCAGTAATTCTGTGTCAAGGGGATAAATCTGTATAGGTGAGCCTACTAATTGTTCACCACTGACACGTAATATAGTTTTCGCGATTTCATTGATGATCAGAATGCGAAAATCGTTGTCCAGAACCAGAACACCATCTTCAATCTGATTAATGATGGTCTCAAGTTTTGTACGCTCGACAACCATCTCTGAAAAAATACGGGAGTTTTCAATGGCAATGACAGCATATTCTGCCATGGTTGTTAGCAGGCCGATATCTCGTTGTGAAAAAACCATTCTTTTGTTGCGGTTATCGACACCTAACACACCAATAATCTGTTCCTTCAGTTTCAGAGGAATATATACCAGACTATGGACCAGATAAGAGGTTTTTATTTTTTGTGGTGTATTATCGTCGAAGATGACAACTTTGCCATTTTGAACCACAGAGCCTATCAACGAATCATTCACTGGTAAGCGGAATGTTGAGACAAAGTCTTCATTAAAATTCCGCGAAGCGCGCATATATAATTCACCAGTGTTTTCGTCGATCAATAATAAACTGCCTTCTTCTGCCCCCGTTAGTTCCACTGCCGATTCAACGATCATCCGCAAGACAACATCAACATCCAGGCTACTGGTAACCATTCTGGCTAGATCGGTAAGAGTCTCCAGGTCGTTCACTCTGGCCTGGAGCTGTTGGGTCGCCCGGCGTGATTCGAATAAAACATAATTTCGTAAATTTTGACTCTGGGATAAATTTGCTTGAATTGAATTCTGAATGTCTTCCCTCGTCAATGGAGAGGAAAGATAATCATTGATGCCTAAGCGCAATGCTTGTTTGAGGGTCTGATGTTTTTCATTTATGGTGTAAAGAATAATGGGAAGTAGCGGATATTTCTGTCGAATACTTTTTATCCAGTTGAAATTGTTTTGTGTTGCTATAATTTCATTAATGATCACTAAAGCAGGAATATTCATTGAGAAGTATTGTTGAGCATTGTCAATGCTTTCACTCACCAGTACTGTGAAACCCATAGATTCAATAATTTGATTAAGAAGCCGATTGGTTTGAATCTCAGCATTAATAATTAAAATTTTTTTACGTGGTTTGTTTTCAGTCATCATAGTATTTAATCAGTGAGAGGTAAAGATAGGTGGAATGTAGCGCCATACTCCGGATTATCTTCCACCCAGATTCTGCCACTATAATGGGAAATAATTTTTTGAATCAAGTTGAGGCTGATACCAATGCCTCCGAACCGGTTTTTATCTTGTTTTTCGTAATGATTTTGAGCTGAGAGAAACTGTTTTTTGGTCTGTTCCGAAATTTTTCCGGTATTACTGATCGATAAAATTGCTTTGGAACCAATATCCTGATTGATTTTAATAAATATCTCCCCATTCTTTTCACAAAATTGAATGGCATTCGTCATAATTCCTTTAATCGATTCATACACATGGTTTGGATTTGCTGAGATATTGAGTGAATTTATTATAATTTCTTTCCGGATTGAAAGTTGGTGGGATTTGACAATGGGTTTAAATTGTTCGCAAAGGTCATTAACCATTGAAACGAGATCAAACATCTGGTTCTGATTTGCTTTCACGGAATATGATGCAGTGTGAAGTAATGATGAAAGGTTCTGAATTTCGTGCAAATATTTATCAAAGGATTCAAGATTCTTTTTTGAGACTTCCTGTTCATTTGTTTCAACAGATCGTTGTAGTTGATCCCATGATTCCTGACTAATAGACAGCAGATCATTCAGATTGTTTTTCGTTTTGAAAAATATCTCATTCGCGATTTGTTCATTTATTTGCGAATGATGCACCAGGCTTGATAATGCCTTTTCGCGCGCTTCATAGGATCGGAATAATCTGGCATTCACAAACGAGATGGAAGCATAATCGGTTACAGCTTCCAGCAATCGTTGTTCACTTTGTGAAAATGGATTGGGAAGTTTTCGCATCAATACCAGCAATCCCATCACCTGACGTTGGATTTTTATCGGGACAATGATGATGGATTCTCCAAGTACTTTGACCTTAAACCGTTTGATCGGCTCACCAGATATACTGAGCGTTTCACCAGAGATGGCTACCAATTGACTGATACCATCATCCCAAACTTTATGCATTTTAGACAAGAAAATATCTGGCAGTTGGTGTTGAGAAACTAATAAAAAGTTCTTGCCTTTCTCCTCCTGTCTCATTAAAAACCAACCTAAATCTGATTGGCTTACCTGAGCAGAAATTTGCAAGATTTTATCAAATAGAATTTTATGATTTGTTATGGAAGTGACTGCTTTGCCAATTGAAAAAATGGCTGTTAATTCTTTAACCCGTTGATGTAGTTGCTGATTGGTGATTTGTAAACGGTTTTCCAGGTTGATGTGGTCGCGGCGATCATGAACCTGTTTCAATAACCGTTCAACCACCAATACGACCTCAGTATCTCTAATTGGCCAGGTGATGTAATCCGCTGCGCCAAGTCGAAACGCCTGAATGATGTCTTCTTCGTGTCCTGCGGCTGCTAACATGATGGTTGGTGGTGTAATGCCATGTGAGGAAAGCGCAATCAGTAAGTCTTTTCCGCTTAATCCAGGCAAATTCAGGTTTGAAATGATGAGATCAGGATTTATTTGAACAGCTTTATTTATAGCACTATTGGCATCGGCAACCTGAAAAACCTGATAGTCCGTAGAAACTAAAGCCTGATTTGCCAGGAAATCACTGATTTCTGGATTGTTTTCAACGATTAAGATGCGATCTTTGATGGATTTCATAGGATTATCTTAGCACGAATTTTTTCTTTTTTATGATGTTTTATGAATGAATTAAAAATATAAGTTTTGTATTAGAGTTATCTTGTTTACTTGACAATGATACATGGTTCGGCATAATATGAATATATGGAATACAAAGATTATTATAAAACACTGGGCGTCAAACGTAATGCTTCTGAGGATGAAATTAAGCAGGCTTACCGAAAACTGGCAATGAAATATCATCCGGATCGTAACCCAGGGAACAAAGAAGCTGAAGATAAATTTAAAGATATTAATGAAGCCAATGAAGTATTAAGTGATCCCCAAAAAAGATCCAGATATGATCAGCTAGGTGAGTCATATCAACAATGGCAACAACGTGGTGGAAACGCAAATAACTTCAATTGGGATGATTGGTTCGCGCAATCTCCTAGAGGTGGAACCCGTGTGGATGTGGGTGATTTTAGTGAAATTTTTGGTGGTGGGGGTGGTGGTTTCTCCGATTTTTTCAGTGCGATATTCGCTGGCATGCAAGGCTATCCTGGTGGCGGGAGATCTACAGGCACTCGCAGAACGGTCTCTCAACAACCCAGAATCTTAGAACAACCTGTCCGAATTTCATTATTTGAAGCTTTTGAAGGAACAATCCGTATTCTTCAGTTTGATAACAAAAAAATTGAGGTAAAAATTCCACCTGGTGCGAAAACAGGCACAAAGGTGCGTGTTTCGGGTGTTGGCCCAAACCGTTCAGACATTCATCTTGTTGTTGAAGTAGATAAAGAATCGCGATTTGAACGCAAAGGTGACGATATCCATACTGAAGTTTCCGTTGATCTTTATACAGCCATACTGGGTGGACAGACAAAAGTTGCTACACTTAAAGGAGATGTGCTCTTGAGTATACCGCCAGAGACGCAAAACGGTAAAACATTTCGATTGGCTGGAAGAGGGATGCCTTTATTAAAGAAACCAAATCAATTTGGTGATCTATATGCAAAAGTAAAGATATCAATTCCAACAAATATTAGCGCAGAAGAAAAGAAACTTTTTGAACAGTTGCGTTCTTTGAGAAAATAGGATCTCTTATTGAGAGGTAGAGAAAATGAAAAAATTTGCGACAATTTTATTGGTAATCATATTTATCTTTAGTGCTTTGGCTTGTTCATTCTCCGCCAGTTTTCCCTTCAGTAGTTCAACCGATCGAGTCTCAACCCCTGAAATTGTTCAAGTAGCAACGGTTAGTCCAAACCTTCAGGAACCTCAGAATTCTAATATAGATTCTTATAATCCGAATCTACTGGATCTGATGGATCGAGAGGGTTTGTTAATCAGTCTATATGAGAGAGTTAACCCAGGTGTCGTCTCTATCCAGACACTCAGTGTTACTGGGGGAGGACTGGGTTCAGGGTTTGTTTTTGACAAAGATGGACATATTATTACCAATTACCATGTTGTCGAAGATGCAACAGAATTAGAAGTTGATTTTCCATCTGGTTATAAAGCCCGAGGAACTGTTATTGGTCGAGATATTGACTCGGATCTAGCCGTTATAAAAGTTGATGTACCGGAAGAATTCCTGTTTCCGCTTCCACTTGGTAATTCTGATGATCTTAGAATTGGTCAAACAGTGATAGCTATTGGGAATCCTTTTAATTTATCCGGAACAATGACGCTGGGTATTGTGTCTGCAAAAAGCAGGACTCTTTCTTCCTTTCGACAAGCTTCAACAGGTGGTTTTTTCTCCGCAGGCGATCTCATTCAAACCGATGCTTCTATAAACCCGGGTAATTCTGGTGGACCTTTGCTGAATCTAAATGGGGAAGTAGTGGGCATCAATCGAGCTATACGCACCGAACAGACGAATGAAAATGGGGAACCAACAAATAGTGGGATTGGGTTTGCCATATCCAGCAATATTGTTGGTCGCGTGGTTCCCTATTTGATCAAAGATGGATTTTATGATTATCCCTATGTGGGTATCACCAGTCAGGAAGATCTGACCCTCATGGAACGGGAAGCACTAGGTATTCAGGAAATGACCGGTGCATATATATTGAGTGTAACTGAGAATAGTCCAGCATCAAAAGCTGGCTTAATCGGTGGGTCAACAGTAACACGTATCAGTGGATTATTAGCGGGTGGTGACCTAATTGTTGCCGTAGATAACCGCCCAGTACGCTTGTTTTCAGATTTTTTAAGCTATATAATGGCTAATAAAAGCCCAGGTGATGAAATTATTATTACGATAAAAAGACAGGGGGAAGAAATGGAGGTTTCTGTAATTTTAGAGAAACGCCCGTAAGGGTTTGGTTTTAACATCAGTATAGGAGGTAATATGTTTACTGAAAAAGATCTGCGAGAACTGGTTGATCACCAGTCGCAGCAGTCGATGTTGACCATATATTTAAATACGGATCCAACCATGGGGAATGCGGATTCTTACCGTTTACGATTGCGAAATATGTTAAAGACAGTCGACTTGGCAGCAGATGTACAACAAGTTGAAGAATATTTTGATACTGAGTACGATTGGGCAGGTAAAAGTGTTGTTGTTTTTTCTGACCAGAGTAAAGAGTTTTTTAAAGTATTTCCACTGGCTGTCCCGGTTCCAGATCTGATACATATTGGGATACGTCCTAATATTCGTCCATTAGCTGGATTGCTAGATAGCTATGGAGGGTACAGTGTGGTGTTGATTGATAAACAGGGTGCCCGTTTATTCCATTTTCATTTGGGGCAGCTTGTTGAACAGGAAGGTGTATTAGGGGCGTCTGTCCGTCAGGTAAAAAAAGGTGGTAGTGGTGTAACGGGTATGCGTGGTGGTGTTGCATCCCAGACGCGAGGATTGGAAGAGACAATTGAGCGCAATATGAGAGAAGTTGTTGACTTCTCTACAAAGTTTTTTGCAGAAAAACACATCCGAAGGATCTTATTAAGTGGTACAGATGACAATATAGCACTTTTTAGAAGTTATTTACCAAAAATGTGGCAAAGCCTGATTGTAGGAACTTTCCCCGGGTCCATGTCAGCTTCGCACCAGGAGATTCTAAATAAGGCGCTTGAAATTGGAAAGAAAGCCGAAAAAGAAAGGGAAAATTTATTAATCGAAAAATTAATTACGCAGGCATCCAAACAAGCTGGTGCGATTGTTGGTCTTGAACCAACTCTTAAAGCTGTCAATGAAGGTAGAATCCAGATCCTGGTTATTCAATATGGATTTCAAGCTCAGGGTTTTCGATGCCCACAATGTAATACGATTACTTCCTTATCCGAGATTGTCTGTAAAAATTGCAATTCTGAAGCGATTGGCATTTCAGATGTGATCGCTACAGCAGTAAGCTTGACTCTGAAAAATGGCGGGGAGGTGGATGTGGTTCACAGTCAACCTGAATTTGAAAAAGCAGGAAGCGTGGGTGCTTTTTTGAGATATTAAAAATATAAGATCCAAAAACGGCTGGGTTCAGTGTAAATACACCCAGCCGTTTTTAAATTTAATTTTTGATCCTATTTTAGTGGAATTCTTTCCAGATTTTCACTGAGTGTGCGTAGTTCATCCAGTGTCTCTTCTGGATCTGTTCTCACTAATCGTTGAATATCTTCCAGGCGATTCTGAATTCCAGTTGAGATATCTGAATCAAGTAAATTTTCTATTTTTTCAAATTGATCGCTAGCAAGACTGATTGCCTGACGTGCACTGAGCGAGTCTTTGTTCAATAAAGCAAACCTGGCCAGACCAATTTCATATTTCATATCAATCAGCGTTTGATTAAATTCGCTATTGGCAATTAATTGCTGGTGATTTTGTTCGAGAGTTTGATAATCTTGTTGTAATCGGTCTAGATTGTTCTGGGTATCCTGTAAATCGTTACTTGTTTGATCAAATTGAGTTTGTACATTGTTCAGTTCGTCTTCTTTATTATTCAATTCTTGCATAACCGATTGATACGTTTTCTGAGTTGGAACTGTGGTTGTAAAGTAGGATATGAGATATCCTATCAGAAGCAGAAGTATACCCAATCCGGTAAAAATTAAACCTTTACGAAGCCAATTTGGCAATTTCTTCACTTCTGGTGGTTCTTGTGTAACAGGTGGCACGTGAAGATCTGATGGTTCTTCTATAACGGTATCCTGAAGCTGGCCAATCTCATCTATTGATTCTTCTCGATGTTCCTGCATAGAGTCTTGAGCATCTTCGTCAACTTGATCCTGTTCAAAAGCTAAACTATTTTCATCTTCTTTTTTAATTAACTCGTCATTTTCCATATAACCTCCTTAAGGTTTAGGGGTTGGTGTTGCAGTTGCAGAATCTGAAGGTTGAGAAGTTGAATTTAAGTCATTTTCCGCAGTACTTTCAAGTATTTCAATATTATCTGGAATTGTAAATCCATTGGTCATCATTGACCAGAGAATTTCGAGATCATCATTTGCTAATATGGGATTGTCCGGTAAATGACTTAATGCCAAATTCAAGCGTGCATCCCAAAGCAAAATCTCGTTTTCTTGCTCTTCTGTAGCGGAGAGTAGAAGAGCGTTTAATAATTTATTTGCCAATTCTAATTCCTGTTTTGCCAGGCCATAATTATCCTGTATGAGGAATAATCGGCTGCGGTTGACCTGTAACAGAACCTTGAATAGCTGCAAATCCTGATAGACTGGTTGAAGTTTCTTTTCAACTTCTAGAGCTTCAACGGATGCTATTAAATCTTTGTTCTGGGCATTGAGTTCTTTGTCTTGATCGATTAAATCGACAATTGATTGATCGATCTTTTCGATTTGAGTGCTTAAATCTTCCTGTTGCATTTGATAAGCATCGAGATCTGCTGAGATCTGCTCAATATCTGTGATCAATTCTGAAATCTGGTCAGTTGTATTTTTCTGGTCGGATTCCATTTCTGATAGACGATCTTCAAGTTCTTTATTTTTTTCCTGCAATAAATCCCACTGCTGATTGATTCGAGTGTTCAGATTCTGTAAATTAGTTGCATTTTGCTGCGTGGGGATGACAAGTTCCTGGTAAGCAAATTGAAAACCAAAATACAAAGCTGCACCTAGGATAATGCCAAACAAGAGAGTCAATATCAATCGGAAAAGCACCTTGAAAAATCGCACAATGATTGAAGGTTTTGTGTTTTGTTCTGTCATTTTCTTCTATTTCCCTTCTCCTGTCTGACCTTCGATTTCAAGCAAAAGCTGTAATAATCCAGATCGGAAATCTTCCGATTTTTTGGCAGATTCCTGTAAGGCTAGAATTTCATCCTGAACAGTTGTCAACGTTTCAGAAATTTCTTTTATGGATGTTTGGATAATGCCGATGTCCTCTTCCATTGTGTCAGCGCGATCTTCGAGAACACTTACTCTACCGGCCACTGTCTCCAGAGTATCCAACTTGGTTTTGATACCTTGAATATCAGTTTGCATCGTAGTTGTGAGATCATTCAATAATGTGATTTGATTTTCTAACCGACTTGCTTCCGAAATAGTCGCATAGCGTAAACCGCCATTCGTAGCTGAGAGAATTCCCAGGGTGATCAGTACTGTAAGAAGTATTGAGAAAATAGCAGTACCTAAAAGGCTCCATATTAATTGAGATCGGGTGATTATTTCTTCAGGTGGACTTTTTTCAGGTTGCTTTTCAGTTTTGATTTCATGCGAGACTTCTTTTTCAGAAGCAATTACATCTTCACTTTCTATTGATTCGACTGGTAAAGAATCTCCAACGCTTAGTTCATGGTCAGCTATCTCATCGTTGATTTCTATTTCTACTTCTTGATTGAGGTTTTTATTCTTTTCTTCTCCCACTTTTTCAGGTTCTTCATCGAATATTTCCACTTCTGCGTCAATAATATCCTCCTCATATTCTTTTGATGAGTCCAAATCATCACCATGCTGATTTTCTACAGATGATTCATCTATTACTTTTCCCAACCTGGAAATTTCATCCGGATTCTCTTCCACGGGCATTTGTTCAAAGTCATCCAACTCTTCATCAAAAGTTTGTTCAACTTCGATTGATTCAGATTTAGTTTCATCCCTAATAGAATCGACAAAGGATTGGAAGTCAGGGGGTAGTTCAGAGGATTGATCCGTGAGATTTTGTTTTATTTGTTCAAGTGAATTTGGACCAATTCCTGGAACACGTTGTAGGTCTTCCAGATCTGAAAATGGACGATTATCAATAATTCTCTGTGCCAAAGCCGGTCCAATACCTTGAACGGTCATCAATTCATCCAGCGTTGCGGTGTTAATATTTATTTTTACAAAATTGTTCATCATTTTTTCCTTTCAATTTTACTAGTATCCAAAACTTGTGGTCTTTTTTCTGGTTGAAAGATCGGTTGGGATGGCCATAAACAAACCAACCAGAAAACCACCGATGTGTGCCCACCAGGCAACACCCCCCATTGAAACTCCACCAGACTCTGTCATCGAAATTACCCCTGACCATAATTGAGTGAAAAACCATAAGCCAAGGTAAATGAGAGCAGGTATTCTAACAAACCAGGGAAATATAAATATCGGGATAAGAGTCAGGACTCTGGCCGTCGGAAAGAATAAAAAATAAGCACCCAATACTGCTGCGATTGCACCACTGGCACCGACAGATGGAATATCTGCGGAACCAAAAATCGATTGCACAATACCAGCACTGGCTCCCCCAATTAGATAAAAGAGTATAAATTTTGTTCTACCGATGCGATCCTCAACATTGTCCCCAAAAATAAATAAAATCCACATATTACTGAGGAAATGGAGCCAACCGCCATGCAAAAACATATGAGTGACAAGCGGAGTCCAGGTTGAAGGTGAGAAGAGATTCAACCTTGAAGGAATCAAACCAAACTCATCAATAAAATTTGCAAGATCAATGGCTGGTAGTCGCACCTCATAAAGAAAAACAAACGTATTGATGATGATGATTATCCAGGTAATGATTGGGAATGTACGGGATTGAACAGTGTCTCTTAAAGGAATCATCGATCAAATTTCTCCTAATAGTAGTATAGCTGTTCTGAAAACGAAGTGCAAATATCTGCAATTGGTATGAAAAAACCCCTGCTTTGTGGGCAAGGGTTTTTTGTTTTTTGGCCTAGGTTATTTATACGAGTGTTACCTGTGTAGCCTGCGGGCCTTTTGGACCATCTTCAATATTGAATTCAACTTGTTGTCCTTCAACCAGTTTGCGAAAACCAGTCGTTTGAATGGCAGAATAATGGACAAAGACATCCGGGCCGTTCTCACGGGCGATGAAACCAAAACCCTTAGTCTCGTTGAACCATTTGACGGTTCCTTGAATACGTTCAGACATGAAAATCCTCCTAAAAAAACTATTGATTGGGGAAGCTTAGTGTTTTTGTCTGAAGTGGGAATATTGCTTTTGGAATAATAGCTCCGCAGACAGATATCCATTAAAACTTCTTCTGTAAAACGACGTGCTTCTATCTAAGCAATAATATAGCAGCAGGATTGTGAATTGTCAAATTAAGAACGAATGGAAAATATGTTTATTTTAGAAATGGGCTATAATCTCGTTGATGGAATCCTCCAATCCTCCCTCCCTATCAGCAAATCGTCAGATTGCTCTGGCTGCTGGAACAGTTATGATCGCCTATATTTTCAGCAGTATTATCAATTTGGCTAAAGGGGTGGTGATCCTCAGAGCATTTGGAACCGGGATGGAAAATGAGGCTTTTTGGGCTGCCAACCGCGTATCCGAAGTATTATTTAATCTGGTAGCTGGAGGAGCATTAGCATCTGCGTTCATTCCTGCTTTTTCAACATTTTTAGTACATAAACAAAAAGAAAATGCCTGGAAATTAGCCTCCTCTATCATCAATTTAGTTTTGCTGATTATCAGCGTATTAGCCATTTTAGCAGCAATTTTTGCTCCGCAGGTTGTTCGATATATACTGGCTCCAGGGTTTGTGGATGATCCTGAGAAGTTTCAATTAACTGTGCAGTTACTCAGGATTATATTGCCTTCAACTGTAATATTCAGCATATCAGGTCTGATGATGGGTATATTAAACGCTCATCAGAGTTTCTTATTCCCTGCCCTGGCACCATCCATGTATTCATTGGGAATGATTTTTGGGGTTGTCTTTCTTTCTCCCAGCATGGGTATTTTTGGTTTGGCCTGGGGTGTTGTTCTGGGAGCAAGTTTCCATTTGTTGGTGCAGTTGCCAAAATTAATCAGATTGGGTGGAAATTATTGGCCAATTTTTGGACTTGATAATCCATCCGTCAGGCAAGTTGGGACTTTGATGTTACCACGACTGGCAGGTGTGGCTGTGGTTCAGCTCAATTTTTTGGTGAATACCAATCTGGCGTCACGATATTCGGAAGGCAGTGTCACCGGCCTGACATATGGCTTTACGTTGATGTTAATGCCGTTGATGTTGATTGCCCAGGCAATTGCCACCGCATCCTTGCCAACTTTTTCTGCACAGGCAGCATTGGGTAAATTGGATGAAATGCGGAATTCACTTTCTACGGCGTTGAGAGCAGTTTTTATGCTATCCATTCCTGCAGCTGTTGGCATGATCCTCCTGCGCTTTCCTTTAATAAAGGTATTGTATGAAAATGGAACAACATTTACCACAGAATCAACTGAATTAGTTGCCTGGGCTTTATTATGGTATACAGTGGGGCTGGTTGGCCATAGCGCCGTTGAAATTCTCAGTCGGGCGTTTTATGCCATGAAAGACACACGCACGCCTGTTGTTGTCGGTGTTATTGCCATGAGTTTAAATATTATCCTCAGCTTGATTTTAGGACCTGTTTTTTTGCGGATTGGTTGGTTGGCGATTGGGGGTTTAGCGCTTGCAAATAGTATTGCTACCGGACTTGAATCCATTGTTTTACTGATCATATTACGAAAGCGATTGAATGGACTGGAAGGAAGAAAGATATTTCAATTGCTTTGGAAGGTTCTTATATCGGTTACATTGATGGGAATTGCGATATGGTGGCTGGTTGAATTCACAAATTTGTCGAATGGGTTAATACTTGTGACTGGTGCGTTTGTTGGCGCTGGAATTTTTGCCATATCTTTGTTGGTTTTTCGAGTTGAAGATTTTACAATATTGGTAAGATATTTCATGAGAAAAATAAGTAGAAAAAAAGTATCCTTTTAATAATTAGTGGCTAGGGTGTTTTTGGCGTGCAGCCTCACGCCAAAAACACCCGCTTGCCCCGATTTATTGAGATCTTACGAAAAAAAGCATTATAGAATTAAGTTGTTAAGGAGATAATCATGACTGATGGAATTGGAAAAGAATTTTTAGAAAAAACCAAATATCAATATTTATCGGAATCACTACAACGTCAGGGAGTTCCAATCCCTGCACTGGAATTATCCTATGACCCAACATCTGAATTAATTTCACTGCCTGATCCAGATACTCTGCCTGCGTATCCAATGGACCTGCGTCGAGCTATCGATCAACGTTGTACCTTAAGACGTTACCAGGAGCAGCCATTAACCCAGGAAGAACTGTCGTTTCTATTGTGGACTACGCAGGGTGTAAAATCTGTTACGAATCGACCAGTAACTTTTCGAACAGTTCCTTCTGCCGGTGCACGACACGCATTTGAGACCTATCTGGTGATTAATCAGGTTGAAGGGATCAAGCCAGGACTATATCGTTATATCAGTTTGGAACATGCTTTGTTACCTAAAGACATGAATGAGGATATCGCAGAAAAAATAGCCGACGCCTGCCTGCAACAAAATCAGGTGACAAAAAGCGCGGTAACATTCATCTGGGTGGCTGTTACAGAACGAATGTATTGGCGCTATGGAGAACGTGGATATCGTTATTTACATCTAGATGCAGGCCATGTATGTCAGAACCTTTATCTGGCTGCTGAAGCGATTAATTGCGGGGTTTGCGCGATAGCAGCTTTCGATGATGATCAGTTAAATGAAGTGCTTAAACTGGATGGGCAGGAATTGTGGGCGATATATTGTGGAGCCCTCGGTAAACGGTAAAAAAGAAAATCCCCACGGAAGTGGGGGTTTTTATTGTATTGTTGTATTACAAATTAGTCTACGGGTAGCGGGTTGCTACTGACATAATTCGCCCAATCATTGCCCAGGACAATGATAACATCTACTGCAGCACCTGGATCAAATCGATTGGTTAGCCTTGGTTTCCCTAACCCAGCATCTTCGTACATCTTAAATAAAGCCTGAATGGAGTAAGGCTTCGCATTATAAAGAGTAATACTGGTGACATCAGTTGCTTGAGCATTTGTTTCTTCAATAATATTGAAGCTTTTTGATTTCAGGTATGTAGCTGTCTCACCAGCCAACCCGGTATACCAACTTCCATTCTGTACGGAAACTCGGGCATTTTCAATTTTTACCAATTCATAAATATCAACTGGTTCCCCACCTGCTTGCGATTGAATAGCCACTGGACTTAATGGACCACCCGAACGGAAGACTTCATCCCGCAATAAACGGATTTTATCTGGAATTGGTCTTAAAATTTCCTGATTATCCGGAGAATTGCCAAATTCTACATAAGATGCATCAATGATGAAGGATTTAATCAGGCTTCGGTCAATTTCCAATGCCAGGGAAGCCAAACGGAGCGCATCCTCAAAACGCATGTTGGTGTTGACGCCAGAGGATATTTCCTGGTAAAGAATTGGAGCTTTTGCAATCAGCGTTGGCCACATTGAGAATTTCAAGATTCTATCCCGAATGGCGTAAATAACTTCCTGCTGTCTGGCTGCACGGTCAAAATCTCCACCTTCAGTGTAACGGGCACGTGCGTATGCCAGTGCCAGTGTTCCATCCAGTGTATATGTTTTTCCTGCTTCCAGGGTTTGTTTGTAACCACCACCTATCGGAACTAGACGTACATCCATTTTAGGCGTAACCGGAACACCTTTGATTTCATCAATCAAGCGAACAAACGCTGCAAAATCCACCTGGGCGTAATAATCGATCGGTACACCCAGAAATTCTTCCACGGTTTGTGTGGCTAATGCGGGACCACCCCCAGGAAGTTTCCATAACTCACCTAAATAATATGCTGTGTTAATGCGACTGTATTCAAACCCGGGGATATTAACCCACATATCACGTGGGATAGAAAGCATGGCTGCTTCTTTTGTGACCGGATCGATAGTCAATACCATCATAGTATCAGTGCGTGGAATTTCACCAGCTGCCCAATCACGATAATCGAGACCCATTAATAGAACCGTAACCCGACTGACGCCATCCCATGGTTCAGGCATTTCAATATCGATCGGATTAATGGCTAATTCCGTCAGAGGGTCTGTTTCCTCATTGTTGTTAGGGACAGTTTTTGTTCCCTGACTGGTGACAGGCAAGCCTTCCAGATTGGTCATTGTCCAGGTTGAAATTATATTTCTTGCCAGGTTAAAAACCAAAAATGCTGAGATAATTGACAGTACAACAAATATTACCAGGATAATGATATTGATCTTATCCAGGCGAAAATTTGATTTGTTTGGGGGTTCGATATTGTTGTGTTGATCCATACTAAACTCATCATGAGAGCTGGATGTTCTTGTTGAAGAACTTCCAGCTTCGAATACCATCTCTAGTTATTAATTTAACTCATGGGTGGGGGAGGTACTGGTAAATCATCTTTTATGGTTGCAACCCATTTATCTCCCTCATCGATTAACATCACCGGGATATCATCCACGATAGGGTATTTTCGATCACAGTCCTGACAAACGAGCCAGGTATCTTTTACCAGTTCAAGTAACCCTTCTTTTTCACGCACACAAGCCGGGCAACGCAATATGTCTAATAAATCCTGACTAACCATATTCACTCCTTATCCAAGATGTTGTTTGAATTTTACCACATGCAACTTTTTCCTATTGTAAAAGATACCTGTTGCAATTTGGTTGAGCGTGTTAAAATCCGGTTGATTTTCCATTGAATTAAAGCAAAGCCGATCCGAGTAAAGGGCATGGAGAGACGATTGCTTTCTACCTCAGGAGTAGGCATGTTAGCAACAATTCGTCGCACAAAGCAGGAGTATCCAGGGCAATTCTGGCTGATGGCATTTGGCATGCTCATCAGTACTTTAGGCTCCAGCATGATCTGGCCGTTTTTGATGATTTATGTCAGTGAAACTCTGACTGTATCATTGGCGGTTGTAACCAGTCTAATGACTGTTAATTCTGTTACCAGCTTGCTTTTTTCCTTTATCGCAGGTCCGGTTATTGATCGTCTGGGAAGAAAATGGGTGATGGTGATCAGCCTGGTTGGAAATGGTGCCTGTTATATTTTAATGAGTATGGCGGATAGTATGCCTGAGTTTGTGGTGTTGATGGCTTTACGGGGTGCATTTCATCCCCTATACCAGGTTGGTTCAGATGCCATGATGGCAGATATGTTACCATCCCAAAAACGAAGTGATGGATACTCCTTATTACGGATGAGCAATAATCTGGGCATTGCGCTTGGTCCAGCGATTGGTGGGTTTGTTACTTCGGCTTCTTATTCACTGGCTTTTTATCTGGCAGCTACCGGATTGCTTGCGTATAGTATATTACTGGCCATTAAAGCCAGAGAAACTTTACCCGTGCAAGTTGGGATTGAAAAAATCAAAGAGCGTTTCGGTGGCTACGGTCAAATATTGAGAGATAAGCCATTCATCCAATTCAACCTGACTTTTACACTCACGACCATTACTGCATCGATGATCTGGGTATTATTGGCGGTGTATGCCAAACAAAATTATGGGGTTCCGGAAAGCCTATATGGATTTATTCCAGCAACAAATGCGATCATGGTTGTCACCTTGCAAATGTTTGTTACCCGTTGGACGAAAAAGAGAAGGCCCATTCAGATGATTGCATTAGGTGCGTTCTTCTATGGGATGGCAGCTATGATGATTGGATTTGGCGCAGGATTCTGGACATTCTGGCTGGCAATGGTTGTTATGACGACCGGTGAGTTGATTATGGTACCGACAGCCACAACTTTTTCGGCCAATCTAGCACCAGCGGATAAACGTGGTCGCTACATGAGTATTCATGGCATGACCTGGGGAATTGCCAGTGGAATTGGTCCATTAACTGGCGGAATATTAAGCGATACAATCTCGCCGCACGCTCCTTGGTTCGCTGCTGGTGCAGCCGGATTTATCAGTATATTGTTTTACTTTCTTTTATCTAAGCGATTAAGAAATAATGATATTAATCAACCCCAAATCAATAAATTAACCCCATTTTAGCAATGCGAGACCCGATATCGTACGTAAAATGGCAAACAATAATAGAGCGGATGTTAGTCCAATAACGTTTCCAATAATGGGACCAACCAGCGTTCCTAATAAGATGGCTGCGTTGGCACCCATGATAAACCATGCCAAATATCCAGTTCGTTCGGAAGGTGGGACTTTCTCCAACAAATAATTTATCATGGCAGCATTTACCAAAGCCCAGGCAAAACCACCCAGGAAGGATGCCAGATAATATAGGAAAGCTCCTTCAGCAAAAGAGAGAAATCCAGGGTAAAGACCCAACATACATATTCCAATGCCTGTCATTTTTTTATTTCCAAATAAATTGGTTAATTTTCCAACCTGGGTTGATCCAAAAAACATTGTCACATAAAATATAGCAGTTCCCAAACTCAGCACCCCATCAGATAACCCCAGAACATTAACAGTGAATACTGGAAAAATTGGAATGGCAAAATAATGCGCCATATGAAATATGGTTAAGAGACCAAGTGAACGAGCAAATGATCCCTGAAGAATTTCAAAATGTAGTTTCTTTCTGATTTGAAACCACAAAGTGTAGAAGAAGCCTTTGGCTTTCTGGCTGATATCGGAATAATTGATGGAAGGAGTATCGATCACCTTTTCATATTCCTCTGATAGTGGATGGATGGATTTAAGATGGAGCGTGCTCATGAGTGCTCCAATAAAACCAATGAGAAACACAATTTGATAATTGAGAGGAAATGGAATGAAAGTTAATAATTGACCACATCCAATAGTGGACATGATGGACGTGATTGCGAAGACAGCGTTCCGTCTGCCTGCCACTACACCCCGGTATCTGGCTGGTACTGCCTCGGCAAATAAGGCATTAAAACCAACGGCTACCGCTGACCCGGGAATACTCATTAACAGAGTAAAAAGGATCAGCATCCAAACTTGCACGAGGTCGATTAATATGAAAGGAATAAACACCATGAAGAAATAAAAAATCCGCTGAAAAACCCCGGTCCAAAAAACAGATCGATCGATAGGGCGATCTTTCAACCAACTACCAGCAGGCAATGCAAATAATAGGGTAACAGCAGCAGGTATGGCAGTCAGCAAACCAATCTGATTGGTATTAGCACCGATTCTTGCTGCATAAATAGTCATGAAGGAGAGAGTGCTGCCGTTAAGTAGTCCCCACCAGCCAATATCCCAAATTAAATGACGGATATTCGATTGTAAATAATCCGGCAAACCTGGTTGAACAGGGAAAAGGTATGCGAGTAATTTTCGCCATTTTGCCCGGTTAAAATTTAATTTATTCATAAATCGAAATATCTTATCATTATTAATGCTAATGAAGTTCTAACAAGAATTGACATGATTTAGATCACCGGTTCAACCACCTGACCAATAAATTCAAAACCAAAGTTAGTACAATACTTAAAATAAGTGAACCTAACAAAGGAATCACGCAAGTCAGGTTTCCGGTTTGCCATTTGATTGTTCCAGGAAATTTATCCCAACCAGTAACACGGGCAATTAACCAGATTCCGGCTCCTACCAGTGAAATTGTCAGACCGATAATAAATACCCAACGACCAACCGTCTCTAGATTTGGAACCATAACTTTATTTTACCTTTAACGAACAATGAATGACAGTTATTATTGAACGAAACAAAGTAGAATAATCCTAATCAGGTGTATAATTTTTCTGGGAATGACAGGTTGTTAGTGATGACCTGCAATGGTAAACTAAGTTTCGGGCTAAAAGAGCCTGTTAAAATCAACAATAAAGGAAATAAAAATGCCACAAATTTACCCATTTACCGCGATTGTAGGTCAGGAACGCATGAAACGGGCCCTGATTCTGAACGCTATCGATCCGAGAATCGGTGGTGTATTAATTCGTGGTGAACGTGGAACTGCTAAGTCAACTGCAGCCCGAGGATTGGCAGCTTTGTTGCCGATGGTCAAAGCTGTATCTGATTGCCGCTTCAGTTGTGATCCGGATAGCCCCAATACCTGGTGTACAGAATGTAAAGAACGCCATGAAAAAGGGGAACAATTACCGGTTACGATCAAACCCACTGCCTTTATCAATTTGCCTGTTTCAGCTACAGAAGATCGGGTGGTAGGAACGCTGGATATCGAACGTGCGATTCAAAAAGGCGAACGCAGCTTTGAACCTGGCGTTCTGGCAGCTGCGAATCGTGGTTTGTTATACATCGATGAAGTCAACTTGCTGGATGACCATGTCGTGGATGTCCTCTTGGATTCCGCAGCCATGGGTATGAATATTGTTGAACGCGAAGGCATCTCCTTTGTTCATCCTGCTCGTTTTATTCTGGTTGGTACCATGAATCCGGAAGAGGGTGATTTGCGCCCACAACTTCTAGATCGATTTGCTTTGTCCGTGGAAATTCATGGAATTCTGGATAGGCGGGAACGGGTTTTGATCATGGAACGGAATATGGCTTTTGAGGTTGATCCTGAAGGCTTCAGGGAAATGTTCCAACCGGATGAAATTACCCTCTCCGAACAGATTGAAGTTGCCCGAAGATTACTGCCAAAAGTCAATCATAGCAGCCGTGATTTAATCACCATTGCATCGCTGACCGCTTCATTAGGTGTGGATGGTCACCGCCCCGATCTCGTGATCCTAAAAGCAGCCAGAGCACAGTCAGCCTTTGAAGGACGTACTTTGATCACGGAATTGGATATTGCCAAAGCTGCAGAATTGGCATTACCTCACCGCATGAAACGGGGACCATTTGAAAAAGAAATTGCTACCATGGAAGAATTGCGTGATCGGATCGAGCAATTAAGTGGAGGTCGCGCTGCTGGTAATGATGAAGAAGAAATGGAACCCGATCCAAGCCAGGATTCCACACCAAAAGCGGAAAAAAAAACTTAAGCGGGGGAGAGACAACCACTGAAATTCCAGATATGGGGGATGCGGTTCCTGATCCTTCATCTGTATTTCAAAATACAAATTCCAATTGGTGGGAGGGTGGACAAAAAATGAAGACGGGTTCATCCTTTGCGCCACGCCGATTAAACACGCCACTCGATAAAATCATGCGCCAACGGGCTGGTCGTCGATCGATGACACGCACCCAACGAAAACGGGGGCGTTACACACAATCGAAGTCATCCATGGGAAAAGCCGATGATCTGGCGTTTGATGCAACCATCCGAGCGGCAGCTCCTTTTCAGAAACGCCGGGATGAACAGCGCAAAAAAGTAGCATTTGCTATTCAACCACAGGATTACATGCGTAAGATCAGGGTGCGAAGAACAGCCAATCTGATCCTGTTTGTCGTGGATGCTTCCTGGTCAATGGCGGTGGCTGAACGCATGGCGGCTGCAAAAGGAGCTATTCTTTCCTTATTAAATGATGCTTATCAACGCCGTGACCGGGTCGGGATGATTGTGTTCCAAAAGGATCGAGCAACCCTGGTATTATCACCGACCAACTCCGTGATGATGGCCCAGCGCGCGTTACAGGATATCCCGGTAGGGGGGAAGACTCCCTTATCCGCAGGCATGCGGCTGGCATATGAAGTACTGATGCGCGAAAAGATCACCATGCCGGATGTTATTCCATTGATGGTTTTATTAACAGATGGCGCAGGGAATGTAGCTATGGGTAATAAATTAGGTCCGTTAGCGGAATCTTATCAGATTGCTCGCATGATTGCAGAAGAGCATGTGCATAGTGTGGTCATCAACCTGGAACATCCAGCTTTTGATCGTGGACTGGCACAGGCATTGGCTGATAATTTACTGGCTCCTTGTTATTCAATTGAAGATTTACGGGCAGAAAGCTTATATCAAGCGGTAAAACAAGAAATCAGTCTGGTTCAACAAAAAATAAAATCAAAGTAATTCGAAGGATATGAGATCGTAATCCAAATATTGAAATCAATTTTGGATAATGAGTTAAAATCTTATTACATCTGGAATGATCTGGTCACGAGACATAAGAAGCTTGTCAGAGCTGTATGGTCGTGTTAGGATTTGAGAGAACAAGGAAAATAATGACTTTGAAATCACAACAATATGCAAGAACACGATCAATTTTAGTAACCATTATCGTTGCATCTGTTGCCTGTTATTGTGTGGGTATTATTTTCCTGCAGGTTGGAAATCAGGTGAATCAACCAACAAGAACTCCAACCATTACCCAAACACCGACAGTCACTTATACCAGTGCACCACCTTTAAATCTTCCAACGCCGGTTGTATTTCCATCTGCTACACCGACTGCGACAGTAACACAAACCTGGACGCCTACAGTGACGTATACACCATTCGCTACCAGAACCAGAACAATCACACCGACAGCAACCATAACAGAGACGGAAGTACCTCCAACCGAGACGGCAATACCGTCTACGGAGACGGCGACTTTGCCACCACCCACATCCGCTCCAACGATTACGAATACACCTTAGAATGGAAATAATCCTTGATTTATGGATCAATCTGAATAAAAAGGAAGGCTTATGACAGAACTCAAAGAAACACTTAAACAGCTGATCTCGCTACCTGGTCTTTCCGGATATGAAGCCCCTGCACGAGATGTGATCAGGGCTGCCTGGGAACCATTGGTTGATAAAGTCAGTGTCAGTCCTATCGGAAGTCTGCACGCTTTACGGCGCGGAACAGGATCGGAACCACGACCCAGTATTTTGTTGGCTGCCCATATGGACGCTATCGGTCTGATGGTCACAGGCAATCAAGATGGTTTGTTGCGGTTCACCGAAGTTGGTGGAGTTGATCCAAGGATCTTGCCAGGTTTACGGGTTACTGTGCATGGATGCAGAGATTTACCAGGTCTTGTGGTACAGCCACCTGACTATTTGCTTGAACCTGCCCAACGGGGAAAATCGGTAGGAATGGATCATCTCTTCATCGATACCGGATTAGAAGAGGATGAGGTGAATGATCTGGTCAGAATTGGTGACCTGGCTTCATTTGCCCAGGAACCATTGGAGCTATCTGGAAAAACAATCGTTGGTCACAGCCTGGATAACCGTATTTCAGTAGCTGCAATCACCTATTGTTTGCAGGAATTACAACACATGGTTCACACATGGGATGTCTGGGCGGTTGCAACGGTGCAGGAAGAGGAAACAATGGGAGGTGGTTTCACCTCTCCTTTTGAAATCAATCCGACAGTTGCCGTTGCCATTGACGTTACTTTTGCCAAAGGACCTGGGGCAAATGATTGGCAAACAGTTGGTTTATCCAAAGGTCCAACACTGGCTTGGGGACCGAATGCACACCCCTATATCCACAAGAAATTCCTGGATGTGGCTGAACAACTTGAGATTCCTTATCAAAAAGAATACGTTCCCAGACATTCGGGAACGGATGCCTATGCCATGCAGGTAGTGGCAGGGGGTTTCCCGACGATGGTCATAGGAATTCCATTGAGGTATATGCACACACCGGTAGAAATGATCGCCTTAAAAGATATGGAACGGGCAGGACGCCTGTTAGCAGAGACGATAGTCCGACTTGAGGTTGACTTTATGGAAAAGATAACCTGGGATGAGGTGAAAGATGAAGAATAATGAAATCTTAAGTCAAACCCCTGAAATCGGAGAAAAACAAATTAAATTACTTGAAAAGCTTTCCAATGCTGTTTCTGTATCTGGAGATGAGAGTGAAGTTCGTAGTATTGTCATGGAAGAGGTCAAAGAATTTGCTGATGATATTCGAGTGGATGCATTGGGAAATGTACTGGTTACCAAAAAAGCCAAAGTGAATGATCCAGTACGTGTAATGATCGCTGCCCACATGGATGAAGTTGGTTTTATGCTGGTGGATGAGGACGGTGAAGGGCTTTTTAAATTCGAAATCGTGGGTGGTATTGACAACCGACAACTGGTTGGAAAACCAGTGCTGGTTGGAAAAGGAAAACTTCCTGGTGTCATTGGTGCTAAACCGATTCATTTGACCACTGCTGAAGAAAGAAAAAGCCCAATCCCATTGGACAGCCTGCGGATTGATGTGGGTCCTGGAAATTCGAAAAAATGCAAGGTCGGTGATCGGGCAACTTTTGCCACCCGTTTTGAAACCTGGGGACCCAGTCTGGTAGGTAAAGCGCTGGATGATCGCCTGGGGGTGGCTACCTTAATTGAGCTTGTCAAACATACACCCGAAAATATCGAGTTATTAGCAGCTTTTACCGTTCAGGAAGAAAATGGTTTACGAGGAGCACGTATTGCAGCCTACTCCATGAATCCAGAGGTCGCCTTTGTATTGGATTCCACACCAGCCAATGATTTACCGGTTTGGGATGAGGAAGAAAATGGTCGATACAATGTCAAATTGAATCATGGACCAGCCATTTATCGACTGGATGCGGGTACCCTGTCGGATCCAAGGTTAATCAACCACCTTGTTAAGGTTGGCGATGAATTCAAAATTCCTTATCAATTCCGGCAACCCGGTAAAGGTGGAACCGATGCAGGGGCAATACACAAACAGCGTGGTGGCATTCCTTCCGTTTCCATCTCTGTTCCAGGTCGCTATGCTCATACGGCAGTATTGATTGCCCGGAAAGCAGACTGGGAAAATACTATGAGGTTGATATTTGCCAGTCTCGCCAAATTTAATAAAGATGTATTATCCGTTGATCGGTAACCTTATAAAATGAAAAATTGGTCATTTGATAAAATAAACGCTTTCAGGAGTATAGAATGAAATCACTGATTAAGAAATTGGTAGAAACGGTTGGACCATCAGGTTATGAATCAAAGATTAGAGAGGTGGTTCGTGCAGAGGTAGAAAAGTACGCTGATGAAATCAGTGTTGATGCCATGGGTAATTTGATCGTTAAGAAAGGCGAGAAGCTAGAGGGTGGTCTGAGGGTTATGCTTTCTGCCCATATTGACGAGATCGGAGTCATGGTTACCCATGTGGATAAGAATGGCTTTGCCAGATTTACCACGATAGGTGGTGTGCGCCCTCACACCTGCTACGGTAGTCGGGTTCGTTTTCTGAATGGAAGCGCTGGTGTTATTGGCGGAGAACGACTTGAAAATGCCAATCATGTACATGCCATAGAAGCAATGTACATTGATGTTGGGGCAACAAGCGTTGGAGATTGCCCGATAAAAATTGGTGATGTCGCGGCATTTGATCGTCCTTTTGAAGATCTGGGAAATAGAATAATTTCCAAAGCAATGGATGATCGTGTTTGCGCTGCTGTACTTATCGAGACATTAAAAAATGTCAAGAATAGTCCCCATGAATTATATTTTGTATTCAGCACACAGGAAGAAGTTGGACTGCGAGGGGCAACTACTGCGGCCTATGCTATTGATCCTGATTTGGGAATTGCATCTGACGTCACAATGACCGGCGATACCCCACGCGGCATCAAAATGGATGTCGCTTTGGGAAAGGGTCCAGCCATCAAGGTAAAAGATGGTGGCATGTTAGCTGATCCAAAAGTTGTTGATGCAATGGTGCAGTGTGCACAGAAACATCAAATCCCTTATCAATTAGAAGTATTATTGGGTGGAACAACTGATGCAAAAGCTATGCAAATTTCTCGCGCAGGCATGCCAGCAGGTTGTGTTTCAGTGCCGACCCGATATGTTCATACCCCATCAGAAATGGTGGATATCACTGATCTTAATAATGCAGTAAAATTATTAACTGCGTTCATAAGTGAGCCCATTAAATTAACATGAATTTAAAAAAACCATTTTCGATCCAATTAAGAAATTTTTTTTTAGCAATCAGCCTTTTATCAATTGTAATGCTTGGCGGTTGTGAATTTCAACTGGATTTCAGAGAATTAGTAAGTCAAATTGTTGAACAAATCGTTCCGCCGCCAGGGATCACAGAAACACCTTTGGTAACCTCACCGACGGTGGAATCCACTGATGTGGTGGCGGTTACCCCAACTGTACCACCTCTATCGGGAACTGTTGAACTGGTCATATGGGTTCCACCTCAATTTGATCCTCAATTAGATACACCAGAAAGTGTGCTGTTTAAACAAAGGATCGCTGAGTTTGAAGCCAGTCATGAAGATGTTTTTGTTACCATACGAGTTAAAGCAGTGAGTGGTACCACTGGTTTATTGGAGTCATTAACAATCACAAGCGCAGCTGCTTCTCAAGCTATGCCAACATTAGTAGCCCTTCCTCGTTCCGATTTAGAGACGGCTGTTACAAGAAATTTAATTATTCCTTTTGATATGTATTCAAGCGAAATTGATGATTCGGATTGGTATGATTATGCTCAACGATTGACTGTGTTTGGCGGAAGCTCCTATGGATTACCATTTGCTGGGAATGCCCTGGCAATGGTTTATAGACCTTCAATCGTTGGCGAACCACCCGCTTCCTGGAATGATTTGATCAGACGAGGGGAAGCGATTTCTATACCGGCTGCAGATCCCCAATCATTATTTACGCTCGCATTATATTTATCCAGTGGAGGTGATTTGGAGAGTATTCAAAGATTGCCCCCATTGGATCTTGAAATTTTAACCCGGTTATATCAATTGTTCGCTGATGGAGCCCAAGCCGGAGTATTTCCACTCTGGCTAACCGAAATGCAGAAAGATTCTGAAGCCTGGACGGCCTATAATGAACTACGCAGCAATTGGGTAATCACCTGGTTAACCAGACATCTTTCTGATCCATCTGATGATTCAAAAATAGCACTTCTCCCACAAGTAAATGAGACACCAACGACAATAGCTGATGGATGGGTATGGTGTTTAACAGATCCAAGAATACAGGTACATGAATTGTCGGTTGAATTAGCTGAATTCCTGGTTGAACCTGATTATCTGAGAGAATGGACACCATTAGCGGGTGTTCTACCAGTAAGACCATCCTCATTAATCGGGTTTGAAGATCAAACTTTGCGAACCACCTTAGGTCAAATAGCTTTGTCAGCACATATACGTCCAAATAATGAGATTGTAAATGTGATTGGCCTGGTTATGCAGGATCAATTCGTGCAGGTGCTTTCTGGGAAAACGACAGCCCCATTTGCTGCCCAGGCAATTATTGATCGCATCGGAAATCCATGACAAATAAATCGAAAGTAAACAAACCTGGCTGGTTCAATACTCATCTATTGTTAGCTTTATTTGTCGCTCTATTTTTCAGTACTGCGATGACCTGGGTGGAGATGGACCCAGTGGTTGATCATCAAAAGAATGTAGATCTGTTACGTATACAGAAACAACAGGCGACTATGGCTGCCTCAATCAATGAGTCTCAAGAGATGAAAGAAAAACAATTACTACCTGCCAGGCGTGATCGACAAACAGATGGAATTGTTTTTGGAAGTGCTTTGTTAGTGCTCATCATTATTGGTGGTGTAATTATTAATATTAGGGATGTGTAAATAATTTTCCATCGAACGCTACCCCCGATTAAAAAAACTTTTTTTTCCAGAATTCGTGATTTTCTGGCCTGGATGTATATAATGAAGATATCTAAATGAATTCTGGAGGATAAATGAAGAAACTATTCCAACAGAAAAGTTTTCAAATTATTTCGATTATCTTTATCATTGGATTATTATTAATTGCTAATAATCAAACAATCTATGCAGCATATCCATTTGTTGAAAGCAATCTAGGGCCTGGAGATGAAGTGTTTGATGACCTTTTCTTACAGGGTAACGAAGTTCTGGTCGCTGGCCATGTTCATGGAATGCTTTTTGCTATCGGAGAAAAGATTGTCATTCAATCTGGGGCACAAATCGATAATGACATATTCTTACTGGGGAGAAGCATTCTCGTAGAAGAACAGGCAACAATCAACGGGAACCTCTATGTGGGGGGGCAGAATGTTGTCGTGGACGCCCCAGTTCATCTGAACCTGATCGTATCCAGTGTGACTTTGGACATTGGTTCAGCTGTCGAAATCGGCAGAAATTTGTTTTTTGGGGGATTTCATTATTCCCAACAGCCTGGAAGTAAGATTAATGGCAATTTATATGCAGGTAGTTATCAGCTTGCCATGCTTGGAAATGTGGAACAAAATTTTCGGGTGAGCGCAGTCTCTGTTGATCTCAATGGTGAAGTAAAAGGAGATGCTGAGATTGCTATTGATTCCAGTGGGGATGATGAAGGCATCCGTATATGGTTGCCTTATATGCAACACTTGAATATTCCAGATTTATTGCCAACTGGTTTGGTGGTAGGTGATCAGGCAAGTATTAATGGTCGATTGGTTTATACCAGCGCGAAAAGTCTGGAAGAAAATTTACGCAACTTGCCATTACAAGGAGTGGTTGAAAATATAAGAGAGCCAGAATCATCACAGTCGACTGCGGATGGAAAAGTAGTCAGGAAAAATCCCTTCGTCTTAAGAATTTTCAGAATGGTTCGTCAGTTGGTTGGTTTACTTTTGTTTGCTCTCATTAGTTGGCAATTTGGAAAAAGATATATTTCTGAAGCTTCTCAAATTGCTATCAATAAACCAGTAAATTCAATGGGGATTGGTTTTCTAAGTACATTAGTTGTTTATCTGGGGGCTTTAATTGCCTTTATTCTAATCTGTCTGATTGCTATCGTATTGGGAGTTTTTACACTCAATCAACTCAGTAGTTTACTTTTCTTTATCGGTATAGCGGTGATCATTTTATCCCTGACAGTATTTGGAATTCTGGCAATGTATGTCAGTAAATTTGTGCTGGCTTATTGGGCAGGTGGATTCGTATTGAACAAATTCAAATATGAAGGTAAAAATAAAGAAATCTGGAGCTTAGTCTCAGGCATTGTCCTCTACATATTTTTGAGTGCAATTCCAGTTTTTGGATGGATAATGGGAGTTCTGGTATCTTTGATTGGTATCGGAGCGATCTGGTATACGCTCCAAAAACATGATGAAGCAGGAATTTTACCTGATTTTGAATAATTAAATAATAAGCTTGATCATAAAATGCTATAATCAAGCAAAATTCAGATGAATGGATTGTGAATGATGCAAAGGAAAGAAGTCCTGACTTGGAATGACGTAGATCAATTAATTGACCATCTTATTCCTCAATTCGAAACAGAATTTGAAGCCATGATCATGGTAACCCATGGGGGCATTATTCCAGGAGGGTTAATTTCAGAAGCTTTGCAGTTGGATACCATTCTTACCGCAGCTGTCGACTTTCCCAATGAAATGCAATTGGAAGATGAACGAAAAAAAGGGCGTTTATTGGCCTGGCCGAAATTCGTCCAATTTCCGGAGGATAATTTACTCAATGGAAAACGCGTTCTGGTGGTGGACGATGTTTGGGGTTCAGGCCGAACTATCACTGCGGTGCGTAACCGTGTGGTAAGTGCTGGAGGCCAACCATATACATGTGTTTTTCATTTCAATCCGTATCGCAATTTATTTGGTAATGTCCGTCCGGATTATTTTGCGGCGATTACTGACGCGCATATTCTTTACCCCTGGGAAATCAACCGTGGACCTGATGTGGTTATGATGCAGGGTGGGGGTCACGAGTAAATTTAACCCGGTGGTTGGTTTATTTTGGCAGCAATATTTTAAGATATTCTTCTGCCATATTTTCCAGGCTGAACATTTTCACGGCCTGTTCTCGTGCTTTTCGTTGGAATTGTCCGAGATTATTTAAGATCTGTGTAGCAGCATCTGCAAGACCAGTGACATCCGGAGTTTCCAGCGCCCAATAATTGCTGCCATAAGGAGCTGTCAGGCCGGCGTCATTTTCCAATATCTCAGGCAGTGAGCCAGTAGCATATGCAATCACAGGCAAGCCACAAGCCAGGGCTTCAATAACAGCGTTTGGACAGGCGGCGTTTAGATCTGCGGAAAAAAGTAGATGAGCTGAACGATCCAGGATGGGGATTTCGGCACGTGGAATAATGCCAGCCCAGGTCAGCCAGATTTTGGTAGTTTTCGAAACTTTATCAATTATTTCTTGCGGAACTTTGCCAGCGACCATCAGTTCAATGGGTTGTGAAAAGCGTGACTGGAGGGTTTCCACCAGTTGAATGGCATTTATTAAGCCTGATTCATTTCCCTGACCTAAATGTCCTTCAACCAACAAAATCCGAATGTGATCGTCCGGACGATTATGAAATCCATCCGGATGATAAGCTTCCAAATCAACTCCATTGTAAATGACGGTTGACTCAACATTTGAACGTCCGTGGGCTATTTGCCACCAGGATCGGGCAAACTGAGATTGGTAAACAATAGCATCTGTGAGGTGTTTGCGAATGGTGGAAAGGATAAAATTGCCATATTCGCTGCGCAGGTAATGTTTGATCCCGGTTTTTTGTTTGCGATGTATCCAGTTCATCCCATTTAAGCGCTGAACAATACGAATCCCTCTTTGACGGGCTTGCCAGATCGTTGGTATGTGTTTTGTGCCCCCAACGACTAGAATCGTCTTTACAGCTGAATCCAATGGATCAAAATGTGTTTGAATTCCTCTTGCATGTAAGCCCTGGATCAATTTCGCCTGGAAAGAAGTGGGTCCTCCCAGTCCTTCCAGTTTTGGCATCAAGGCAATACTTTTGGGTTGATTTTTGAGCGATATTTGATCAGACATTTTTTAAGATTTCGAATTGATTCAGTGAAAAAAATTAGTGTTTTAGATTTGGGTGAATATTTACCAATGCATCAATGATCTTCTCGGCGGCATACCCATCTCCAAATGGATTTTTAGACTTAGCCATGAGGTCATAAACCTCTTTATTTTCGAGGAGTTCAATGGCGTTGGAGACAATTCTTTCGGGATCTGTACCAACCAATCTTAGAACACCTGCTTTGACACCTTCCGGGCGTTCGGTTACTTCGCGCATGACAAGGGCGGGTTTGTGCAAGCCTGCTGCTTCTTCCTGAATGCCACCGCTATCTGTCAGCACCAGGATTGCATGCTTCAACAAATGCGCCATTGGTAGATAATCTAATGGTGGCATTAACGATATATTTTCAACATCTCCTAACAGACGATAGACTGGTTCCTGAATGTTGGGGTTGAGATGAACCGGATAGATCAAATGATATTGATTTTTATAACGGTCTGCTAACGTCTTTATAGCCTTGCAAATATCAACAATTGGCTGTCCGAAATTCTCTCGACGATGTGCCGTTACCAGGATCAGTTGTTTTTGATAAAGGCCAATATGGTGTTGCTCAAAGAGCTTTTGAACATCGTCAGGTGCTGGTTGAGAAGTGATGATACGTAAAGCATCAATAGCCGGATTCCCTGTAACAGATATGCGCCAATCTTCTACCCCTTCATTTAGCAGGTTTTGTCTGGCATCTTGTGTGGGTGCCAGGTGTAAATCAGCGACAACCCCGGCAATTTTTCGATTGATTTCCTCCGGGAATGGTTGCCATTTATCGCCAGTACGTAATCCAGCTTCCACATGACCGATTTTAATTTGATTATAAAATGCTAACAGGGCGGCTGTCATCACTGTGGTGGTATCACCCTGTACCAGTATCCAATCCGGTTTGATCTCTTTCAGAATGGGATCTAAATTTTGCAGTATGGATGCAGTGATTTGAGCCAAACTCTGGTTGGGCTGCATTAAATTTAAATCAAAATCTGGCACAATGTTAAATGCATTTAACACCTGATCCAGCATCTGGCGATGTTGGGCAGTGACACAAAGATAAGATTCAATATCAGGATGAGATTGAGCAACCTGGATCACAGGGCACATTTTTACGGCTTCAGGTCGGGTCCCGATAATATTAAGCAGTCTAATCTTAGGCATCAACTTCCCTTTTGGATACCCCTAACCGATGGGTATTGAATCCAGCGATTTCCCAGTTTTCAGGCTTCCAGGCACCTACTGTATCCAGAATGACACGGGCTGGTGTGATGCTTACCAAATCATGTGGATCTAGTCTTTTGAACTCGGTATGATTGACCAGCAGCACAATGATTTCAGCCTGTTTGACAGCTTCTTCCAGCGTGGTAGCCATATGTACCTCTGGAACAATAAAATCGGGTTTAAACGGTTCAAATGCAGTCACACTTGCCCCACTTTCAGCAAGCTTATGAGCAACTTCAACGGCTGGACTTTCACGTAGATCGTCCACATCTGGTTTGTACGCCAGCCCAAGAATAGTTACTTTTTTATTTTCAAGTCCACCGAGGATACGATTAATCAATGCCACTACGTGATCGGGTTGAGAGTCATTTACCAACCGGGCAGTGTGAATCAGCGGTGTGATGTCCGGCGCAGCTTCCACCAGGAACCAGGGATCGACGCTGATACAATGCCCTCCAACACCTGGGCCTGGACGGAGGATATTTACACGAGGGTGCAGGTTCGCTATCTCTATAGCTTCCCAAACATCCACACCAAACCGGTCTGCCAGACGGGCAAATTCATTGGCGATGGCAATATTTACATCCCGATAAGTGTTTTCCATTAATTTCACCATTTCAGCAGTTGTGGCTGTGGTGGTGATAATCTCCCCTTTGACGAAGACTTGATATAGGGCTTTTCCAATTTGTGCTGACTTTTCATCCATGCCACCGATGACTCGCGCATTTTCTATCAATTCTCTTAGAATTTGACCCGGTAAAACTCGCTCAGGTGAATAAGCTACATAAAAATCTTTGCCGGCATTTAATCCAGATTTTTCCAGAATGGGTATCAAAATGTCAATGGTGGTAAGTGGTGGGGAGGTAGATTCAAGGACGACCAGATTTCCTTTACGCAAGACAGATACAATGGATTCAGCTGCTGATTCCACATAGGTGAGGTCAGCCTTCTTCTCATCATAAAAAGGTGTAGGCACAGCGATAATAAATGCATCGGCTTCTTCTGGGTGATCTGCTATGACCAGATTCCCGGATTGAACAGCTGCCTGTACCAGCGTTCTTAAGCCAGGTTCATAAATGTGAACCTCACCATTTTGTAAACTATTAACAACTCTCTGATTCACATCCACACCAATCACCTTCACCCCGGATGTGGCAAAAGTGCTGGCGGTTGGAAGACCGATATAGCCTAACCCCAGTACACAAATTTTCTTAAAGTTCACGGAAATACCTCTGAAATAAGGATTCGAATTTCAAATGTCACCAATGAGTTTTATTATCTCACAAGTCAGAAAATCTGAAAACCGATCATAAATCATCAAGGTAAAATAGAGATCATTTTTTCAACTTATTTATGCACGTCAATCCAACCCGAAATTCAACAATAACATAATATAAGTTGAACGGGATAAATCATTTGACAGGGTATACTTTGAATTAATAAGAAATCAAATAAAGAAATTAACTACAAGCAGCACCTTATGATCTTGAGTTGCCCATTAAGACGAATTCTAATAGAATCAATCATAAGAAAATTCGTTGCCATTTTTTAATTTTGGCGCGATGAAATTCTTTTTCGATCTTATGAACTGAAGAGTTTCATAATTAATGAAAAAAAGAAGTCTGGAAGGAAATTATGCCCCCAACCCTGTATTTAATTGATGGTCACGCACTTGCTTATAGAACCTTTTTTGCCATGTCATCCACTGGTGGGGATACCATGCGAACATCCAAGGGGGAACCTACCGCAGCGATTTTTGGGTTCATGAGCGTTATTTTTCGATTGTTAGAAAAAGAAAAACCGGAATATCTGGCAGTCGCGTTTGATACCGGAAGAACATTCCGTAATGATATTTTTCCGGAGTATAAAGCTACACGCGCCAAAATGCCTGATGAACTCAAACAGCAAATTGAACGTATACGAGAAATTATCGATGCCTTTGATATTCCCCGCCTGGAAAAAGAAAACGCTGAAGCTGATGATGTTTTAGGTACAATCGCTCACCAGGCAGTGGAAAAGGGTCTGGGAGTTAAAATCATCACTGGAGATCGGGATCTCCTGCAGTTGGTGAATGAGCGGATTATTGTTAATCTCCCAGGACGCTCAATGGCGGATGCAAAGGATTATTCGATCGATGATGTCATTCAGAAAATGGGTGTACGACCGGATAAGGTGATTGAGTTAAAAGCACTGATGGGAGATTCTTCCGATAATATCCCTGGGGTTCCAGGTGTTGGGGAGAAAACGGCTTTAAAATTATTGGAAGATTATGATTCGATTGATGAAATATACGCTCATCTGGATGACATTCCCCAAAAATTCAAAACAAAACTGGAGAATGGTAAAGACCTGGCATTCACAAGCAGGGATTTAGCCAGAATCCGGACAAATATAGATATAGCACTCGATTTAGAAAAATCCAGTACTTCCCACCTTGAATTTAAAGAAGTTGAAAAGATTTTTCAGCAGTTGGAATTCAGAACCCTGATTGGACGCCTGCGCGATCTAGAAGCAAAACATGCAGAGTTTGGTCCTTCGCAGCAGCTTTCACTGTTTGGAGACCCGCTGGAGAAGGTTGGCAATCTATCTTTATCGCAAATTGAGACGATTCTGGTAGATAACAAAGAAATATTGAATAAATTGGTAGAAGAATTAGCGCAAGCGGAATTGCTTAGCTTCGACACAGAGACAACCGATACCGATCCGATCAAAGCAAAATTGGTTGGTATCTCAATATCCACAGATGCTGCCAGAGGTTATTACATTCCGGTTGGTCATACTATTTCTGATAAACAATTGGGGCTGGATACAGTTATAAATACTTTGCGGCCTTACTTTGAAAACAAAAAAATTAAAAAAGTTGGCCATAATTTAAAATATGATGGGATGATGCTTTCGAAATATGGCATTCAGGTGCAACCGTATTTTTTTGATACTATGATCGCAGCCTGGTTGGTTGATCCGGGATATGCTGGTTTTGGTCTGAAGGATCTGGCAGACAAATATCTGAATCTCCAAATGACCCACATTGAGGATCTGATTGGGAATGGTAAGTCGCAGATCAATATGGCTGAAGTAGCCATCGACAAAGTTGCTGAATATGCAGCTGCTGATGCAGCTGTTCCTCTGGCACTAGTCCCTTTTCTCAAAGAACTCATGGAACAGAAAAATGCAACCGATGTTTTTGAAAAACTTGAAATGCCATTAATCCCGGTTCTTGCAGAAATGGAACAAACAGGTATCTTAATTGATAAGAAATTCTTTAACGAAATGGAAGAAAAATTAAGTCAGCGGCTGATCGAAATTGAGCAGGAAGTTCATAAATTGGTCGGTTATTCTTTCAATATTAATTCCACACAACAATTGTCGGTGGCACTATTCGAAACATTGGGTTTGCAATCTCCGTTCAAGAAAAAAACAGCCAGTGGACATTATTCCACCAATGCAGCAGTTTTAGAAGAATTGCAAGGGAAACATGCAGTGGTGGATTTGATGTTGGAATATCGCGAACTTTCCAAATTACAATCCACTTACGTAAAAACATTGCCGGAACAGGTTAATCCTGAAACAGGTAGGATACATACCTCATTCAGTCAGACAGTTGCGGTCACCGGGAGATTATCATCCTCCAATCCCAACCTGCAGAATATTCCAACACGAACAGATTTGGGCAGAAAGGTGCGCTGTGGTTTTATTTCCAAACCTGGCTTTGGTATTCTGGCTGTAGATTATTCACAGGTAGAATTAAGAATCGTTGCGCATTTATCCCAGGATGAAGCTATGATATCCGCCTTCAAAGCAAACCAGGATATTCATGCTACAACCGCAGCAGCAATTTATGAAGTGCCTCTGGAGAAAGTGACGAAAGAGCAAAGGAGACATGCCAAGGCAATTAACTTTGGTTTAATTTATGGTATGAGTGCATTTGGCTTAAGTCGGTCGACAGGATTGACTTTATCAGAGGCTGAAAATTTTGTTAAAGCCTATTTCAAGCGTTTTCCGAAGGTAAAGGAATATCTGGATAATTTAAGAAAAATGGCAATGCAACAAGGATATGTGGAAACAATGGCTGGAAGGAGACGCTACTTCCCCAATTTGGCTACAACTACCAATGTAAATGCAAGAAACCAACAAGAAAGAGAAGCAATCAATGCCCCAATTCAGGGTACTGCAGCCGATATTTTGAAAATAGCTATGATTAATTTGTCTTCTGCCTTGCATAAATCAGGATTAAAGGCGAAAATCTTACTACAGGTTCATGATGAATTATTATTAGAATGTCCTGAAGAAGAAAGAAATGAGACTATAATTCTAGTACAAAATGTAATGGAAAATGCCTATAAACTGAGTATTCCATTATCAACAGAAGCTCGTTGGGGATTTAATTGGGGTAGTCTTGAAGTAATTGACATAAAAGGTAAGGGTTAAGGGTATGAGTGGAGATCAACAAGCGTTTCTAACAGCAATGAATCAAGGGCATTCCGCCGCGTGGGATCAGAACTGGTCTGAAGCCGTAAATCATTATCGGGTTGCATTAGAGCAATACCCGGAAGATCCAATGGCTTTGATCAGTATTGGTTTAGCATTGTTGGAAATGCAGGATTTTGAAGGTGCTTTGATGCATTATCAAAAGGTCTCTTCCATTTCCCCCAATGACCCAGTTCCTTACGAAAAAATGGCTTATATCTATGAGAGCATGGGCAGAATTAAAGATGCGATAAAAACAGGAATGCAAGCCGCAGAAATGCAATTACGTGCGAAAGATGTAGAAAAGTCAATAGAATCCTGGCAGCATGTAATTTCGTTGGAACCAGATAACTTAAATGCCCGTACGCGCCTGGCGATGATTTATGACAAAATGGGTAAGAAAACAGAAGCTGCAGGAGAATATCTGGCTGCAGCCAGCTTAATGCAAATTGATGGTGATGATCAAAAAGCTATTCAGGCTGTAAGATATTGTCTTCAAATCTGCCCTGATAATATTGATGTACAGAATGCAATGAAATTGTTGAAATCCAATCAACGGTTACCCAAACCGGTAAGAACCAAGTCTGATAAACCAATGCATCAAGTTCGATTAGCAAATATTCAACAATTACAGACTTCTGATACATCCGAGACTGAATCAAAAATGGATCCGGTTGCTGAAACCAGGCAAAGTGCCTTAGAGGAGTTGGCAACCATGTTGTTTGATTCTAATGATAGTGATTCGGGATCAACTGGAAAACGAGGTATCGCGGCTTTGACGCGTGGTACTGGCGGTTTATCATTAGAACAGTCAGAGAGAACCAGGATACTTTTACATCTGGGACACGCAATTGATCTACAATCTGGTGGTAATGAGAAACGTGCTGCGGAAGAACTTCAACGAGTTCTGGATATCGGTTTGGAAAAAACTTCGGTTTATTTTACTTTGGGCTTGTTCTTGGTTGAAGATAATCCACAGAAAGCCTTAAAGTATTTACAAAACGCTTTGCGCAGAAAAGAATACGCAATTGCCTCCTATCTTTTGATCGGGAAAATTAACGAAAAACAAGATAATTTGCAGGATGCCACAACTGCATATTTACAGGCTTATCGTCTTGCTGACCTGATGACGGTGCCTGAAGAATATGTGGATGAACTGAAGCAATTGTATGAACCAATTCTAGAAGCACAGCAGCATGAAACGAATCCAAAAAATCTCATAGCAGTATGCCAGAACGTTCGATCTCAATTGATGCGGGCAGATTGGCGTGAATATCTTCAGAAAGCACGTGCTCAAATGCCAGCAGTTAGTGATGACAATCCACCTGTTCCTCTGATAGAAATGTTGCTCCACTCGCGATCAGGCCAGGTTGTGGAAGCCCTGGCAAATGTTCGTGAATTAACCCAACGTGGTTTTTATCGATCCGCAATGGAGGAAGCTTTTCACGCATTACAATTTGCTCCTACATACATGCCTCTTCACACTCAAATTGGAGAGCTGATGGCAAAAAGTGGACAGGTTGATGAAGCAATCAAGAAATATTTGCTGGTTTCTGAGCTTTATGGAGTGCGTGGAGAAACTGACCAGTCGATTCGGGTGTTAAAAAAAGTTACTGAATTTGCCCCAATGGACTTATCCATTCGTAATAAACTGATTGAACTACTAAGCAATAGCAACCAAATTGATGAAGCAATTCACGAATATCTGGAAATGGGTGAGATATATTACCGATTGGCCGAATTGGATAAAGCCAGACAATCATATTTATTGGCATTACGTTTAGCACAACAATCACGCACCAATCGTAAATGGGCAGTACAAATATTAACAAAAATTGCTGACATTGATATGCAAAGATTGGATTGGCGACAGGCATTAAGGATTTTTGAACAATTGAGATCCCTTCAACCGGAAGATAAAGCATCTCGTGTTCAATTGATTGATATTAATATGCGTTTGGGACAAATACCGGCAGCCTTAAAAGAGATTGATGATTTTGTGAAGATTTTGGAAGAAGATCAAAAAACCAAGGAAGTAGTTCAATTCCTGAATGAATTACTTAAAGAGCATTCGGATAATATCCATATTCGAAAGCGTTTAATGGATGCATTTATCAGGTATGGGCACACCTCAAAGGCGATTCAACAGATGGACCTGATGGCTGATCAACTGCTGGATTCTGGAGATAAACGAGCTGCAGTTGAGATGGTCGAAGCCATCATCGCCATGAATCCACCAAATTCAAACCAATACCGCCAGCTTTTACAACAAATAAAGGCTGAAGGTAAAGGAAAAACATAAATCAGGTGATCGTTTTTAGTTTGTATTACGGAGCATCAAACCTTAAGTAGATGCTACCCAAGAAAGTATTTTCGGAATCATCTGTACATTCTGATGCCGATAGGTCTGTAACCATTTCACCAATATTTCCAACCTTAACACTATATATTGTGCCGGCTGTCATGGTAAAGTCTGCATAACCCAGACTGATTTCGGGATAAAAACCAGTGAAGAAAGTATCCTGTCCCGTTGACCAAGTGACGGTTATACGGGCATCAGGTATTGGCTCACCTTCTGCATCAAAGACTTCCACCTGGATTAAAGACTCGCTGTAAGATGCATTACATATGATTTCGGTTTCGGTTAATTGAAAAGGGAAATCCGAACTGAGATTAGGTGTAGGGCTATTTTGAACAATTGTAGTTGACTGCTGGCGAGTGGGTTGCGGGGTAGAAGTTGCTGATTGAGTTTCATTTATGCTCTCGGTTGGCATCATGGTCCCCGTTGGAAATGGGCTAGATGTCAAGGTGAAAGCTGCTTGTTCAGTGGCAGGAAATTCATCCGTGGGTTGCGATTGCACTACGGGTTGGACGAGAGGATTTTGTATCACCTGGGCTAAATTTAGTAAGACCTGCGCATCACTTTTTGTCTCGCTTCGTCTGGATTGCTGGATTAATTGTCCAGCGATATCATCATCTCGCAATAATCCCAATCGTGCTGACGCTCTTCCCAGATCTTGGTTCGCCTGAAAAGCCATAGCGATCATCAGTCGATAACGATCTTTATCAGTGGTGTTGAGTGTTTCAGGGGGCACATTAGAGTATTGAACAGGCAAGATTACCATTGTTAAAACGAAACCTAATGCTAATCCGAGTAACAAACCGGTTAACAAGTAATACGGTGGTTGGCGTCTTTCCTCCTGGAATCTGGAGTTCATGGAGCCTCCACTGTATTTTCAGGAATTTGGTAGACTTGCGCTAGAATAGCCAATTTTTCCAGATCTTTACGGCTATATTCTAGTTTTTCTGCAACAATAATCGCTTTTTGAATGTATCTTAACGGATGATCATTCCCTAATAAAACCAATTGACTGGTTGTATATTCCAGGTTTTGATGTTGCTCGTAGGATTCTGCGGCCATCAGCACATAATCCGCCAGGTAATCACTGCGAAGGTTCGATAGTTGTGTTGTACCGATGGATGAAGGAGTACGAACCCAACCAAAATAGAATCCGATCAGGAAACCAATCAGTATCGTTAGAAAAAACCAAAAAAAACGCAATTTGCGGTTTATATTTTCAACCTTTCAGCATTGGGATGATTATTCCGTGTCTTTTTGCTGCATCAATGGCTTTATTATAACCAGCATCTGCATGACGTACCACTCCCATTCCCGGATCGGTGGTCAGAACACGTTCCAACCGTTTCTCGGCCTCTGGTGTACCATCAGCAACAATGACCATGCCTGCATGTTGACTATAGCCAATACCAACACCACCACCATGGTGGAAGGATACCCATGTTGCTCCACCAACCGCATTAATCATCAAATTAAGGATCGGCCAATCACTGATTGCATCACTTCCATCCAGCATGGACTCAGTTTCTCGATTGGGTGATGCGACTGATCCGGCATCCAGATGATCTCTGCCAATAACAATGGGAGCTTTGACAATGCCGTTTGCGACCAATTCGTTAAATTTCAATCCTGCTTTTAACCGCTCACCATAACCCAGCCAGCAAATGCGGGAGGGTAATCCCTGGAACGGAATTCTTTCTCTGGCTAATTTCAACCAGCGTTGTAAGTGTTCATCCTCAGGGAAAAGTTCGGCGACCGCTTCATCGGTTCGGTAAATATCTTCTGGGTCACCAGAGAGTGCAACCCAGCGGAATGGACCTTTTCCTTCACAAAAGAGAGGACGTATATAGGCAGGAACAAAACCAGGGAAGTCAAATGCATGTTTTACGCCATTATCATATGCTCGTTGGCGAATATTATTTCCATAGTCGAAAACTTCTGCTCCGCGGCGTTGAAATTCCAGCATAGCTTCAACGTGCCTGGAAATCGAATCTACAGATCGACGGGCATATTCCTGTGGGTCTTTAGTTTTCAAATCCTCAGCGGCTTCAACCGATAAACCTGTTGGCACATACATCATTACATCATGGGCGGATGTTTGATCTGTAACCACATCAGGAGTGATACCCCTAAGAACTAATTCAGGATAGATATCAGCTGCATTTCCGATTAAACCGACCGAAAGTGGTTTTTCCTGATCTATTGCTTCCTCAACCAGTGTCATGGCTTCTTCCAAAGTGTCCACCACAATATCCACGTATCCAATATGTTGTCGGCGGTGTGCACGATCAGGATCGACTTCTACACACAATCCAACCCCTTCATTCATCGTAATTGCCAGTGGTTGTGCTCCTCCCATACCTCCCAAACCAGCAGTTAGCACGAATTTACCTTTGAGAGAAGGCCAGCCTTTTTGTAGGGCTAATGCGCCCAGTGTTTCGTAGGTGCCTTGAAGGATACCTTGAGTTCCAATGTAAATCCAGGACCCGGCGGTCATCTGACCATACATAATCAAACCTTTTTGGGATAATTCATCAAAATAGGATTGTGTAGCCCAATGTGGAACCAGATTAGAATTTGCAATCAAAACACGCGGAGCATCCGGATGTGATTGAAATACAGCAACTGGCTTTCCGGATTGAACCAGCAAAGTCTGGTCATTCTCCAAATTAATAAGAGAATCAAGGATTGCATCAAAGGATTCCCAATTTCTTGCTGCTTGACCACTCCCTCCATATACCACCAGATTTTCTGGCTTCTCCGCTACTTCCGGATCAAGATTATTCTGAATCATCCGATATGCGGCTTCTGTCAGCCAAGATTTACAGTTTAATTCAGTTCCTCGGGGTGCTCTAATCGTACGTGGATTCGACATGTTACCTCCTCCTGAATGAATGATCAGCATTAATTATAGTATGGGATTAAAACATTCAAACAATTCGTTATCTCAATCAGATAACCAGAATCTAAAGAGAAAAAGGTGTTAACAAAAACAGCTTAACAAGCTGCTTTTGATTTATTATTAAATTGATTACCCCTCGAAAGGTTTATTAAATTACTCTGCCATGTGAGAGATCCTTAATTTTCTCACGTTGCTTGTAAATAATGTGCTTCACCACATCACCAATAGAAACAACCCCAAGTAATTTCCCGTTCATCATGACTGGAAGATGTCGAATTTTGTTTTTTGTCATAATATCCATGCATTCTTCGCAGGTTTGCATAGGATGGATAGAGATAACCTTCTTGGTCATAATCTCTTTAACCAAAGTTTCTTTGGAAGTCTTTCCTAATAAAATAACTTTACGAGCATAATCCCGTTCAGAAATAATTCCAACAAGCTTATCTCCTTCTGTAACCATTAGAGCTCCAACATCGACACGAGCCATTAAACGGAGTGCATCGTAAACTGTATCCTCAGGTGTTACTGTCCAAATATCTTTCCCTTTGATTTCCAAAATATTCTGTGCTGTGATCATCGTATGACCTCCTTCTAATCCATAAATTGAATAGCCAGAGTTTCATTTTCATTTTAATACGTTAGATAGGCATATTCAATTTAAAATATATGTTTTTTAATAACACTAAATTATCCTGATAGTTTTTGATAGATTTGTCCAAATTTGATAAATGGGCAAAACCAGAAGCGATTAAATGGCTTCTGGTATTAAGATGACGAATTTCATGGACTTGGGTAAATTTTTCCCAGGCAGATTTCGCCAATTGCTTCAATTATATTTATTGATAAATACAGGAGGTTATGATATGGTCTTCTCCATGTTACTGTTGTACAAAACTGCCTGGTTACGTCCTTTTTTCTTCGCTACCTCGAGTGCTAAATGAGCCTGGTGAAGGAGTAAATCTATGGAAGCAATTCCCCCTCCTGTAATTTCTACTACACCCATACTGACGGATAGACGAATGTGACCTTTGCTGGTTTCTATAGGATTTTTCCCAATCAGATTCTTAATACGATTAGCAACAATGAGTGCATCATCTCCTATCGTTTGAGGCATAATAACTGCAAATTCTTCACCACCGATCCGTCCAATAGCATCGGTTTCCCGTAAATTGCTTATTAAGATTTGAACCAACGTACTTAAGACTTCATCACCAGTTAAAAACCCATACGTTTCGTTTATCATGCGTAGATAATCAGGATCTACTACAGCAAAGGATAATGAAGTATTATATCTTTTGGAACGCTTTATTTCATCTTCCAATATATTTAGGATCTCAGTACGGTTATTGCAACCCAATTCATCTGTTATCTCTAATGTTCTGTTATGTTGAATACACTTATCAAGGTATGCTTTCAATCGCTTGCGATTATTAATTTCCTTCTCTAATTTATCCAAGGTTTGGTGTAGTTCCGTATTTCGGAGGACTAATTTATCATTCAGATTCAGTATTTGATTTTCATAATTTTGGTGCTTCTCATTCAGTATTCTTACCATTTGATTAAATTCGTAAGTAGTCTGCCCCAAGTCATCACTGAAACGAGGTTCCAAATTTGCTGTGAAGTCACCCCGCACAAGCCGAGAAAATCCAGCACGAATTCTTTGAATAGGTTTTACAAGACTGATATTGATAAGAATTGGATACAGAATTAGCATTAGTAACGAAACAAGCAACATAGCCATAAATTGCATGGATATTGACCAATGTAAATGATTACGAAAATCGATATAGTAATCCTGATATACACCTTTCCAATTTATGCTAGTCAGTGGCAATTGGTTTTCAAATCTAATTCTGGTAGGGGATTCGTCATTGATTCCTAAGAAGAAACCGCTGACCTGAACCATTTCAGTTGGTATATACGGGTCATTTATTCTATTTACACGGACGTCGTTGTAAGAAATATCAAATGTCCCGGTCGGAGTTAGGATGAGTTGTGTGTTAATACTGATATCAATGTTCGGATCCTCAGAAGCGAGGAACCAGGTTATGATAGTTTTATCATCCTGATTTTTGATGAAGACGGTACTGTTTTCAGATGGGATGAAATCTTTGACATACAACGTAGCAATGATTGGATTTGGATTTCCAGGCAATGATACTTGATCCAGATTTACCAGTTTCTCATTAAAGGCAATAAATCCTTTTTTGTTGATTAAGATGGACTCCCAATTTTCACCTGAAAAAGGAAATGTGAATTGTAATTCCTCTCTGGCTGTAGTTGTTCCTTCTGGGAATGAGATTACATTTCCAATATCTTCAAAATAATTAAATTCTGAATAATTAATTTCATAAACTGCATTGTTTTGTTCAAAGTGGATTGTGCGTAGATTGGGAATCGAGAGCGTGGTGAAATAATTCGCAGTATTTGCTGGTGCTGCTACCCAGGATGCTGAACTAATACCAGTGAATGTTGTTAATAAAATAATGATGGTAAATTTGAAGAAAAAAGACGCTTTGCGAATCGTATGATTAATCAAAGCGATAACAAAGAATGTGAGTGCCCATGTTGTTACCAGGGTGAATATAAAAAAAGAAATATCACTAAATCCATATATGGATAGGAATACACCCAGCAACCAAAAAAACCATAATGCAAGGAATGAAAATCCAAAACCTTGAGCGGCAAATGCCAATCTTCCCTGAGGATGCAAAAAACGATAAAGCCAACTCTTATTTATTTCATTAGTTGATAGGATAATTGTAATATAGATGAAAAACATCAATAAACAAGAAATTTCCAACACCAAAAAAATCTTAATTATGATGGGAATAATAGTCAAAAATGGTGGATTAATTAATCTCGATAGGTAGATTACACTTGTAATAATGGATGCAACTGTTAACAAATTAATGGTCCAAAAAACTGTTTTTACTTGCTTTTTTCCCAATGACTTGCTGATTGAAAAGTTAATTGCAAATTGGGTTAACAATGCTATGCCCAAAACTAATAATGAATCATGTACAAACATGCCTTCTGCTTGATATCTCAGACTGGAGACACCGATAAAACCAGCAAGCCCTGCTGCTATAAAAATGGTAAATGCACTCCCCAACCAGAAATTTGCTTTGGTGCCATTATTCCTTAGAATTAGATAAATGGTTATGCCCAGAAAAATGATTGTTTGTGCAATATAACTGATCGACGCAGGAGTTAAGAATAATTCCATAATAAAATCCCCAGAGTTAATGAAGTGAAAAAGAATTAATCAATACCATTATTGTAGCCTAAAAATGATCTGGATTAGGTTTTCAATAGAAGCAAATTCCAAGAAATTTACCAGATTACCCATTGATAGCATTAAAAATCGACCATGAAAAAATCCCTCGATCACTGTGAGGAGGGATTTTCTATTCGATGAATTTACTCTTCTGTTATTTCAATAGTAAGGAGTTTGACTGCTGGAGAATTCCGTCTGGAAGGATCACGTGCCGGAATGGAAAGCATAACATCCAGACCTTCGGATACTTCGCCAAACACAGAATGCTTTTGATCTAGCCAGGGTGTGGGAACATGTGTTAAGAAAAATTGTGACCCATTGGTGTTTGGTCCCGCATTTGCCATGGATAGAATTCCAGGTTTACTGTGCTTTAATAAAGGATGAAATTCATCCCCAAATTTATAACCCGGACCGCCCATACCCGTACCGGTTGGATCTCCACCCTGAGCCATAAAATCATCAATCACACGATGAAAGATGGTGTCATCATAGAAGCCTTCTTTCGCCAGAAACACGAAATTGTTAACTGTTTTCGGTGTTTTATCCGCGAATAACTTTACGACAATATCCCCTGCATCCGTTTTAAATGTCGCTTTATATTGTTTTTTTGTGTCAATCATCATTTCAGGGGGATTTTTCCAGGATTTTGTATTCATAGATATTCCTTTCTTTTTTTGAATTCACGTAGATTGAAAACCATTTCCTACGAATGTAATTCAGACATAGATAATCAATGTATTCTAGCATGATTTTAAGGAGATAAATAGTCAACCATATTGATTGTGTAACCTTCAGATAATTAGCTCTTTTCAGAAATTCTTTAGATTATTAAATTGATATAAAAATTTAAAAAACTTCCTGTTCTGGTCAACGAAATATCAGGATTATGATATAGTAAATTTAGCATCGCCACCATGAATTTACAATTATCCCAAACCTTTACAGCGCTTAAGTACCGAAACTTCAGACTCTGGTTCAGTGGTCAGATGGTATCCTTGATTGGTACCTGGATGCAGGCAACAGCCCAGAGTTATCTTTTATTTGAGCTAACTGGTTCACCTGTAATGTTAGGTATTGCAGGTTTCGCCAGTGGAATTCCAATCTGGCTTTTCTCTTTATATTCCGGGTTGCTCTCTGATCGGTTTTCGCGACGAAAGGTAATTTTATTTGCCCAAACTTCTATGATGGTGCTGGGCTTTATTTTAGCATTTCTGACTTTTACAGGTATGGTTCAACCCTGGCATATTATTGTTCTGGCATTTCTTTTAGGAACCGCCAATGCTTTTGATGCTCCGGCTCGACAATCATTTGTCGTTGATATGGTTCCAAAAGAGGATCTAACAAATGCAATTGCATTGAACAGCTCAGTCTTCAATCTGGGCACAATTGTTGGTCCTTCGGTAGCCGGCATTATATATGCCTGGTTAGGGCCAGCTTGGTGTTTCACCATTAATGGAATATCGTTCCTTGGTGTGATCGCTGCGCTTTTATTAATGAATGTACCACCTCGGAAAATTACCATTCAAAAGAAGTCACCATTTTTAGACTTAAAAGAGGGATTACAATTTGCGATTGGTCATGTTGAAATTAGATTTCTGTTGATCAACCTGGCAGCTGTCGCCATGTTTAGTTTTAGTTTAATGACTTTGATGCCCGATTGGGCAAAAACAGTACTTGGGGGTGATGTTACTACAAATGGTATGCTTCTATCCGCACGAGGTGTTGGTTCACTTGCAGCAGCATTGATGATTGCAAATCTTGGTTCAAGGGTTGTCCGAGGGAGGATTTGGACTTCTGGTGGCGTGATAATGCCTATTGCGCTTTTATTATTAGGTGGTTTTCAAATTTTACCGATTTCAATAATCACACTGGTGATTCTTGGTTGGAGTCTCATGTCGGTTGTCAATATCTCGAATGCGCTTATTCAAACACATGTTCCGGATGATTTACGGGGAAGGGTCATGAGCATATATATTTTTGCATTTATGGGAACCTATCCGCTGGGAGCGTTGCTGGTTGGCTGGTTGGCTGACCTGTATGGTTCACCGATGACAATAATTATTTGCGCTGTGGTTATTTCTCTGGTTTTTGGAATCATTAATTTGAAACATCCATCCATAAGGACATTTAATTAATTCCGGTTTACTGGTTATTTTTCATAGTTGCATTAGAATACTTCGAAGAATGCAAAAAATTTTTATTAGTGCACAACAAAAAAGAATTATTAAAATCTGGTTTCCATTGGCAGCTTCCTGGTTGTTGATGGGTGTTGAAATGCCAGTGATTTCCGCTGTTATGGCGCGCCTGACAAATCCCGAAATCAGCCTGGCTACTCATGGAGGGATTGTTTTTCCTTTAGCGTTAATTATTGAAGCTCCAGTCATCATGTTGCTATCAGCGTCAACTGCGCTGAGTAAGGATTGGGATTCATATCAAAAGATCTTTCGATTCATGATGATCATGGGAGCGTCATTAACGGTTCTTCATTTTCTGGTAGCGTTTACCCCACTCTATGATTTTGTGGCTGTTAAGTTATTAGGTGTACCGGAAGAAATCATCGAGAGCGGTAGAATGGGGCTACGGTTTATGTTACCCTGGACATGGTCGATTGCTTATCGCCGTTTTCAACAGGGTGTCATGATCCGCTTTGGACACTCACAGGCTGTGGGAGTGGGTACGATCGTCCGTTTATGTACAGATGTAGTTGTTTTAGGCACCGGATTGATGATTGGATCGATACCTGGTTATATTATCGGAGCAGTATCGCAAGGTTTGAGCACCCTGGCTGAAGCAATATATTCCGGTATTCGCGTGAGACCCATATTGAAATATCAACTAAAGCCAGCAAAAAAAGTTGAAAATTTATCCTGGAGGACTTTTTTCTCTTTTTATATTCCTCTGGCACTGACATCCTTTCTCTCGCTGGTCTGGCAACCGATTGGCAGTGCAGCGTTAAGTCGTATGCCCAGGGCACTTGATTCTTTAGCTGTGTGGGCTGTGGTGAGTGGACTGATATTTATGTTACGCAGTCTTGGACTGGCATTTAATGAAGTTGTGGTGGCAATTCTTGATCAACCAGGATCATCCAAAGAATTACGAAAATTTTCAACGAATTTATCAATTTCGCTGGTCGGGCTTCACTTTATACTGGCTGCCACACCGTTGGCTTTGCTATGGTTCAGTTATGTGTCAGGGCTCCCCCCCTCATTGGTTGAATTAGCCAGAATTGGCTTCTGGTTTGGACTACCAATGCCAATTCTGAGTGTCTTGCAATCCTGGTATCAGGGTGCACTTTTATATAGTCGAAATACACGTGGCATCCCGGAGAGTATGGCAATTTTTCTGGTTACTGTCCTGATCATTCTGGGTCTAGGGGTGATGATGGGTGAATATACCGGCTTGTATGTGGGATTAATTGGTTTCTCAATCGCGAATTTCACCCAGACTATTTGGCTATGGGTACGCAGCCGGCCAATTATGAAAATTGTGAACAAAAGAGATGAAAAACTGAGTTGGTCGGTTGGTTAGAAAAAAACGACAAATCAACAGGATGACGTTCTGACTTATACAATCTCACTTTCCATCCGGATTTGTATAATAGAATAATATTGTTAATAAATGAGACAGGAGAAATGATGGAAAAACAATCTGACCAGATCATTGTTTACAGTACAACTTGGTGTTCTGATTGTAAACGTGCGAAGAAATTCTTTGGTGAGCAACGTATACCTTATGAAAATATTGATATTGAAGAAAATCCTGAATATATGGAGGTTGTTGAAAAGATAAATGAGGGGAAACGTAGTGTGCCAACAATTGTTTTTCCGGATGGTTCAGTACTGGTGGAACCTTCAAATGCACAACTGGCTGAAAAATTGGGATTACAAACCGAAGCGAAACGATCATTTTATGATGTAATCATTATTGGGGGTGGACCCACTGGACTAACTTCGGCGATCTATCTGGCAAGAGAAGGATTTGAAACGCTGGTTATTGAACGTGGGGCATTGGGTGGTCAGGCTGGCATGACACAGTCAATGGAAAATTTTCCGGGATTTGATCAGGGTATTTCTGGGAATGAATTTGCGGATCGATTGGGACGACAGGCAAGAAGGTTTGGTGTGGAAATTCTGCAAGCAGCTGATGTAGCCGAGGTGGAACGTGAAGAGAGCGGTTATATGTGTGTTACGACCCGTAATAAAAGAAATTACGGAAGTAAAGCTGTTCTCATTGCAACTGGAGCACATTATCGCCGCCTGGGGGTCCCGGGAGAAGATGGTCTGGTGGGCATGAGCGTTCACTTTTGCGCAACCTGTGATGGGGCTTTTTATTTTGGAAAAGATTTATTGGTTGTCGGTGGTGGCAACAGTGGTTTTGAGGAAGGACTTTTCTTAACCAAATTTGCTAAACAGGTGGATATAGTTGAATTCCTGCCAGAAATTAGAGCCAGTAAGATTGTTCAGGAGAAGGTTGCCTCCATGCCAAATATGCGAGTTACACTCAACCATGAAGTTGTGGAATTAAAAACCAATGACCGGAAACGATTGAAATCCGTGATTGTAAAGGATAGAAGCACCGGCGAATTAAAAGAATGGGATTATGATGGCGTGTTTGTCTTTATTGGGCTTGATCCTAACAGCGGACTAATGAAAGGCAAAGTGGATTTAGACTCTCGTGGATTTATCATCACGGATAAAATGCTCCAAACCAAAATCAAAGGAGTGTTTGCTGCGGGAGATGTGCGTTCGGGTTCCACCAAGCAGGCAGCTGCAGCTGCCGGAGAAGGTGCTACCGCTGCTTTAATGATCCGTGATTATCTCAAAGAAGTAGGATGATGTACTAACCGACAGGTTTTAACGCTCGCATGGCAAAAAAAGTTGGCATATATTGATCAATGAGACCACCCGGGTCATGATCTTCATAAAAACCCGTGATGACAAATCCTGCTTTAATTTGCCCACCAATCTGATCATCAAATGAATGGCTGAATTCAAGGGGATTGCCAGTTTGAAGATAAACCTCTAATTGCTCAGTTGACAGGTCTTTCAAGTCAGAATAAGGCAGTCGAAACCGCACTTCTAGTTTTTGTTCATGATCGATTTTCTGCCAATCAAAAATGTAGTTAATTGGATTGGTAAAACCAGATAACAGGATACCGCCTGGTTGAAGTACGCGGAATGCTTCCTGCCAAATGGACCTAATTTCCGGGACAAAAACATTGGAAACAGGGTGGAAGATGAGTAAGAAATGATTATCGGGGAACATCGATAGATCCCGCATATCCCCTTCAACGGTCACAATATCGAGTGATTCTCTCTCAGCAACCAATTGATCTTTTTCTAATTGGCATGGTGAATTATCCAATACGGTAACCCAACCTCCTGCAGCAGCTAAAATCGGGCCTTGTTGACCACCACCACTCGCTAGGCATAATACTGGTTTATCTTTAAAATCTGGAAACCAAATGTTCGGCACGGGTATGGATGGTGTGAGAACAACACTCCAATTTCCTTCTCGAGCCTGCTGGATTTGCTCATGGTTTACCGGTATTGTCCAGGGGTTACCTTGTTCGACTTCTTTATTCCACGCTTCTCGATTGTATGCTCTTATGTCCATTTGATCTATTCCTTTTTGTTATTGTACTTCAGGTGAACTGAACTTAAAAGAACAGCTCATCCAATTCGGTGAGCTGTCATCCCAGAAGGAAGGGGATTCTGGCAAGTATTTATTTATTATCCACATCCAGGGTAAACGAATTTTCCAGGCCAAATCCTTTGACAGTGTATGTTCCGGCTGGTAACCCTTGCACATCCAGGCTTATCTTTTCTTCGAATGGTACCAAAGCCATGGTACACATCACACCTTCAGGACGTTCTGTAATTATTTGCAACTCAAACGTTGAGTCATTAATCATTTCAGCTTTACTATCAACAATTCGTGTGCATCCGTCCGGTAAATTCCCGATCACGGTAACACTTACCTGTACCGGAAATGATTCCATTATATTTATTGTCAGGTCATCCACAAAAATGGTTTGTTGATTAACATTAGAATTATCAGGAAAAACCTTGATAGGTTCTTCATTCAAGGAGTCACCAGGTTCAATCACATCATTGAAAAATTGAGAGGATTGCGGTGTCACTCGTAAATAAGCAAATACTGATCCAACCAAAACTGTTACACAACACAACATTATAAATAGTACAGCAACAATAATTAAGACAAAATTCTTGTTTTTCATTCTAAACTCCTTCATTAATAGGACGTAAATCGTTTGATTTATGTTCCAAAGTGATGAAGGAAAATATTTTAGACAGGTTATGTAATTTTAATTGATTTGGGCAACAATCGAATAAAAGGTAACCCACAGAGAATTAAACCTGCGCTGATTATGAATGTAAACCTGAGGCTGACAAGATCTGCTAATTTTCCAACAATCAATGTTGCGGTGGCCATTAACACAAAATTGAATGCCATATAAATCCCATTCGCAAAGGATCGGTTATCCGGAAAATTTTCTAGCACAATGGCCATTATAACCGGGGTGATTGATATGCCAAAAAAGCCCATAAAGATTAACAACGGAACCTGTAACATCCCTTTGCTGAAGATAAAAAGAAACATGAAGATAGGGGTTCCAATAAACGAAATAACAAGCATCCGTCTGCGTCCGAAACGGTCACTGAGTGATCCTGATAAAAAGGCTCCGACTACTCCAGCTGTTTCCAAAATCGATAAAGATGCTCCAGCCATCCATAAGCTCGAACCTTCAGAGGTCAGGTAGGTTGGCATAAAAGTGGATAAAGTAGCCACCATCATCGATCGGGCAAAAATCAGAATGGCAATCGGTCCCATTACCTTTTGCATCAATTTTAGTCCGGATTTCCAGGGAATATGATTGCCATTGTTGCGTGGTTTGGTGGTAATGGATTTCAGTTTTCCATAAAGAAATATAGAGGTAACCCCCCCGGCAATCATCAACCACGGGATGCCTTCCAATGTAAGATAGCCAATTGCAGTAACAACAATCAATGGACCTAATGCTCTACCAAGTTCTCCGCCAACCATCCAGAAACTCATTCCACGTCCCAGCTTCTTACCTGCAAATGTTCCACTGAGGACAGGTCCGATTGCATGCAAGGATGCAGAACTAAGACCTGCTAAAACTAATAAAAAAATCAAAAATCCATAGGTTGGTGCAATACTGAGCAGACTCATAGCTGCACCTGTGATTGCTGGAGTGAGAATGATCAATAAACGCAGATTAGCCCGATCCGCTAGATGACCTATGAAAGGTTGAAGCAAAGAGGGAATGGTTAAGAAAACAGATAATAGGCCAGCCAGTGTATTTGTTAAGGTAAATTTTTCAATGAGGACAGGCAATAAGGCTGGTAAGAAGGCGGTATAGGTATCATGAACTGCATGTGCAGACGAGACAATGGTAACACCACCTGTTTGAAATTTTTCATGTTCGATGCTGGTTTGAGTGTTCATTTTTCTCCCTGCGCATTATTGTACTGCAATACTGCGATTTGTAAACATACAAGATCTGCATTCAAGATTCATCAAATTCAGCAAAATCTTGGTCGGTTATTTGGAAAAAAGAAATATTGGACAGAACCAGATTCATTCTGATAATGACCAGGTCAACATGGATTGTAAGTACCGTAGAATTACTTTTTTCTTTTCGATCTTGATAGCATGGTCCAGACCAATAAAATTGGCCATATCCATGCCAGATCCACTTCCAAACCTCTTGGCGTGGGTTCACTGGTAGGATCAAATCGCAAGAAAATTAAATCATTTTTATGCTTGAGTATATCTTTCCGGGATGGTTGTACGCCAAATTCATTCATATAGCGAGTGATAAATTTTGGGTTGCGGTCTAACAGCCACTCAATGATATTTATTAACTCATCATCTTGCGTAACAGGTACCGCTACCATTTGCTCTGTTCCATCAGATGTTTGGATGGAGACACGTGGATTAGACATAATATTCCGATACCATTGGGATTGTACACCAAATAAATTCGCTATGTATTTGATCCCATTAACTTCAAAATATTCTATGGATGTTTTGCATGGGTTACCCGTTTTATGATTGATCTGGATAATGATCATGATATAACGTCCAACAATCGGTCCCATACCAAAACGCCAGGCGAAAATCGGCGCATGAGAATAAAATTTATCCAGTATTATCTCTAAATTGAAATTGTTTATTTTTTCTATGAGTGATTGATAAGCTGTTTCTAGTTGTTTGTTCATTTGTTTACCTTAATCAAATGGTTTGAATTCTTTTATTCATACAGAATCATGCGATGATAAATCACTTGCCTCGGCCGCTTTTAACAGCATCTCAGCCAATTCTCTGGCTTCTTGAGGTGTAATGTACAAATTTGTTTCGGCAGCGCGAAATATTCGTGTGTCATCAAGGCAAGGTTCTTTAAGACTTAAACAAATATTATCATCAAATTCTTTATCGGAATTTTCATAACAGATATTCACAATTAATTCGCCACCTAATAAATTAATTTCCATGATGGCCTCCAATGGTTATTTTGGTTTACTTCTATTTTACAATTTTTCCCTGAAAAAATCTTCAGAATCCTGTTAGAAAATTGAGGTTATAATTTTCTTTTCAAGAAGTTTATAAATTCTGTTTTCATCAGTGGTTGGGAAACAAAGTCTCCAGAAATTAAATGAATTCCTTTTTGAGTTAAGAAATCCATCTGTTCTTTTGTATCAACCCCGGTGACAACAACCTGTAATCCCAGGATTTTCGCCATAGAAATGATTGATTCGGTTATTACCGCATCCTCTTCATTGGCCGGTAGATCTTTTGTCAGAGTTTCTGAAATTCTAATCGCATGAATAGGTAATCGTTTGAGCTGTTCCAGAGAAGAAGGAATAATGCCATAATCCGCCAGGCAGAATTTAACCCCAATACTGGATAAATTGAACAAAGCTTGAATAGCTATGCCTGAATTATAGATTTTGTTGCTTTCTATTATTATCAGTTGTAATGACTCGTTGGGCAAATTACTATCTGCCAGTGCAGCTAGAACAGTTTCAGTGAATTCAGAGTTCAAGATCATTTTTGCGGAGACAGGAACAGAAAGTAGTACTCTGGTGCTTTCTTCCTGGTACCATTCAGCAGCATCATGGCAGGCTCTTTGTAATAAGTATTTATTTAGTGGAATAATTTCCCCACTCTCCTCAGCTACAGATAGGTAATGATCTTGAGGAATTAAACCTTTCTCTGGATGTTCCCAGATTGAGATGGAGTCTGCAAATATTACGTGATTAGTTTCTGTTTCGACAATTGGTTGATAACATAAGGTAATTTCACTATTTTTCAAGGCTTGTTTCAATTGACTTTCCATAAGAATTCTGGAAAGTGAGTAGGAGAAAACTTCTTTATCAAATATTTCAAACTTGCCAAGACCATCTGATTTAGCAAGAAACATCGCGGATTCAGCATCTCGCAAAACTTCATTTGAATCCTGGTAACCACGGGTTAACATCACAATACCGATACTTGTTGTTGGATAGATAATCTCATTGTAAAGATTAAAAGGTTTATTCATTTCATTATGTAATCTGCGTGTTATCTTGATTGTGTCAGGCAAGCTGTTTATCTCTTCAACCAACACAACGAATTTATCATTTCCAAAGCGAGATATAGTGTCCATTGATCTGAGGCTATATTTAAGTCTGCGAGTGATTTCAAGCAGTAGTGCGTCTCCAATAGAATAACTGTAACTCTCATTGATGCTCTTAAATTGGTCCAGATCTATGAAAAGGATAGCCGATTGGTATTCTTCACGACGGCGAATACGGCAAAGCGATTGCTCAATTATGCCGGAAAAATATGTGCGGTTTGGTAATCCGGTTAGCGGATCATACATTGCTTCGATCTTCAACCTTGTTTCTAATGATTTTCGTTGGGTAATATTCTCTATTGTGCCCACAAATCGATCAGGTACACCATTTTCTCCTTTACGTGCAAGACCTCTAGCAAGGACCCAGATATAGGAATCATTCATATGTCGAATTCTATGTTCTTTTTCAAATATCAGCGTTTTACCGGCAATATGATTGTTAATCTCTGTTCGTAATGATTCAATGTCTTCTGGATGAACGCGGGTGAACCATTCGGTGGGCAGATTATGAATGGATTCTTCTGTGTGACCGAGAATATTTCGCCAAGTAGGAGAATAATAACAATGATTATTTTTGAGATTCCAATCCCACACACCAATCTTGCTTCCTTGTAATGCCAATTCGTAGCGTTCTCGTTTTTCATCCTGGATCACAAATCTTTTTCGAGCGAGTTCTAGATTTTGAATTAGATGGTTTACTTCAGTAGTTAGTTTTCCTACATCACCTGTGAAAAGATTTTCATGTCTGCTATTTCCTTCTGGTTTGTCATCCTGATTTATTTGGTTTAATCGGAAAATAAGGTCCTTAACAGGACGGATTAATTTTCTGTTGATTAATATTGAAAGAATAAATATCGATAACAAGGAAGTAAAAATCACCAACAACAGGATAGTTATTAGCAGATTGTCATTGTTAAAAGAATAATTTAAGGGAAAAATATTTAATAATCTCATATTAATTGCACTAGAAAAAATGTTGTCTGGAAAACATCACGATCGTTTTTTGTCTGGGAAGGTAAACGAGCCAAATGCTTATGCGTTAGATAATTACCGATTGAAGACATTGATTGCATTAAAGATTGATTTTGTTTACACACTTTTATTATTTGACCATAAATAAGAGTTTTGACTTGTGCGTCCAGACTGGCATTGAGTTCGTTGTTATCAATCCAAATAATACTGATAGTTAGCCCAATAATTGGTATCAGAGAGATCAAAAGCAGGAACAGGATTGATTTATAGTTAATTTTTAATTTGGATAAAAGAGAATTCATTAAACACCAGAACCATGAACCTACGTAAAAAAAGATTGAGATGGAGACTTCAATTGAAATTATAAGTATAGATGATTCTTTTTTATTTCACAATTTATTTTTTGGAGAGAGATAATTATCCTGAAAAAAATTTTGTGCCAGATATAGATAATATTTCACCATAATAAACTCTGTGATAATCCCGTAAGGGATATTGTTTAGCAATCGATGAAATTAAAAAATGATTCGGATCCAGATCCTGGAAGTAGGATTTTCTACATTCTATAATTAATTCCGCTTCATCCAATCCTGGAGCAGAAACGTGGCTGGAAGGTATAGGTGTCAGACCAGTAGAGCCGAGTTTGTTTAAATCTCTACCTGATTTGGTACCAATTATTTCCAAAGCCTTGCGATATTTTTCAGGTAGTGCTGAAAGTGTAAAAGAGTCGAATTTCTCCATATACTCATAGGTGTACCGTTGAGGTCTAACCAGGATGAGGGCAAATGGTTTTTTCCACATTGTTCCAAAACCACCCCAACCTACAATCATGGAATTATATTTGCCTGCATGAAAATCCCCGCTTGTTAAAACCAACCATTGTTTATCCCAAAGGTTGTGTGGTTTTATTTGCCAATCATAAAAATCAATTGTTTTACGTACCATATTTCCTCCAGGATGAAATTGATCAGTAGCCTACCTGGTAAAATTTTAACATGAGGTTTACCTGATTTATTTAACTTTTAGATTCACCCAATGATGAAATTAGAGTGGATATAAGAAAACCAATGTCTGATTTTACCTTGTTACTGTGAATCCTACTTTAATGGTAACTTGCCAATAAGCAACACGATTGTCTTCGATCTGACCACGCGTTTCGACCACTTCAAACCAGCGCAAATTTTCTAATGTTGTTCCTGCCTGTGAAACAGCATTTTGGATTGCGTCTTCAATGCTAATTTTTGATGAACCGACCAATTCAATTTTCTTATAAACATGTTCTGACATAATGTAGCTCCCTTAAAAAGTATATGGAATATTTTTGTATGTTACGACTTGATCATAACCAAGAGCATTTTTGAAGATGTAATAGCCCGTAAAGCATGCGGTTGATTCGCTGGCATAATAATTAGATCACCAGTATTTAATCGATATCGATTACCTGATATGGTAATTTCCATTTCTCCTTCCAACACATGAGCACTGGCATCATATGGCGCAGTGTGTTCGCTGAGCTCTTCATCTTTAGCAAAAGCAAATAAAGTGATTGTGCCGGCTTTTTGATTAATGAGTGTTCGGCTCACCACAGCACCTGGTTGAAACTGTAATACATCTTTTAGATGTAAAACCCTTGATTTTTGAATCTCTGCCATTATTTCCTCTTTTTTATTTAGTATAGCGGATTTTGACCGCAGGATAAATGGATTTATATTCTTTAGGTAAGTTTTTACAAATGGATTTACTTGCAATAAAGAAATCTGTTAGAATCTGGAAGAATAGGAAAATTATCAATGATGACAAAAAAACATTTACGAAATTATCTGCTTATATTAGCAGTTGTTTTTACTGCCAGCCTGGTTGTAGATCCAGTTCGAGCAGCTGACCAGGAATCTTTCTATGGTGATCCATTGTGTTTGCCAGGTGTTTATGGGTATGATCAGATTGATTGCTTGGTGATGGGACCAGCGGAGTTCCTGACAACGATGGATAAAAAAGGGGTTTCTTTACCGTTTCAGCCTCTACCCGCCTTCAAGCCAGATATCAATTATACGTTAGCACCTGTCCCTTATTTGACTGTTGGAGAAAATTCTTTTCCAGTGTATGCCAGCTTGGAGGATGCGATAGCAGGAAGTCCGACACGTTATTTGGAAGCAGGGTTCAAATATCTGGCGGTTTCAGAGCGATTGGATCGTGAGGATGGAATATTCTACCGATTAATGAATGGGCTGTGGGTGAATGCCGGTGAGGCAAACACTGAGTGTTGTATCCGCTCAGGGCGGTTCCAGGGGTTGATGTTTTATCAAAATCCTCCCAATCCCTTTGGGTGGGTATTGGATCAAATCGATGTTGTGAAATCCCCGGGTAACCAATCTGAATTGGCAGGTAAGCGACTGTATCGAGAAGATGTGGTTCAGATTTATGATACGAAAACTATTGATGGTGCAGATTGGTATATGATTGGCATTGATGAATGGGTGGAACGGCGAAAGGTGAGGCAGTTCTATGTTAACCCGACTCCTCCGGAAGGGGTGGATAATAACCGTTGGATTGAAATCAATTTATACGAGCAAACGTTAGGCATATACGAAAATGGAAGACTTATTTTTGCTGCACTGATCGCATCAGGAGTGGATCCGTTTTTTACACGTCCAGGATTATTTAAAATATATGAAAAATTAGATCGAACGAATATGAGCGGATCTTTTGAAGCCGATCGTTCTGATTATTATTATTTAGAAGACGTGCCCTGGACATTGTATTACGATGATGCCAGGGCACTTCATGGCGCTTATTGGCGCACATATTTCGGTTATCCACAATCCCACGGTTGTGTCAACCTGTCGATTGGTGACGCAAAAGTTGTGTTTGATTGGGCAGATGTAGGTGACTGGGTGTATGTTTGGGATCCATCTGGTGAAACACCAGAAGATCCAGCACTTTATACGGCTGGTGGTGCATAAACTATATGAATGACACGCCCTGTTATCAGAAACAGGGCGTGATTGTGTTTTGATCTATTAAAAAAATCTCAGATATTAAATATAAGCTGGAGCAATTTTTATGATGTGGCTGAATTCGTTCATCAGATCATCTAAATTTTCAATATCGAATCCCTGCATCAAATTGTTTCCAACAACAATAGCAACTATACAACAACAACAAATGACAGCAACAACCACAGCTATAATGATCCAGAGGGTTTTATTGTTTTTCTTCTGAGGTGGTTCAACTACCTGGCCATAACTGGGCACTTCTGTTGGTCTGGGTGGTTCTGAATACACAGGTGGTGTTTCAAATTTTGGTGCATCCTGGAAACCAGCGCTGTCGGGTTCCTGATCTGGCACTTGATTGAAGCGATCTGAATCGCCTGGGTCTGGTGCGCGAATTGTCATATCATCATTCTGTCCCATATTCTTCTCCTTTACTGAATTATTACTAAAAATGATTATCTAAGTATACAAAATAAATTTAAAAGTTCAAATTTAATCGTGATACGATTTTCTTTGTTGACGGCTTGAGATAACCCACGCGATCAAAATGATCAGGAAAACCACAACTAAAATAGGCATTAGAATGGAAAGAACAGACACGATAGTTGAGACTACGTCCTCAAGTAAGCTGATTGGAACGTTGCCTGCACCTGCAGTGGATGCGGTTACTGCTGGCCGTACCATTGCGCTTTTGACTGCATGAACGCCTCCTGCAACCAATAATCCGCAAGCTAGAGATAATATAGGGGATACTTCTGTGAGAACATTGGCACTGGCAGCAAAGACAATGGCTCCTGCAGTAGGTCGGATGAATGTCTGGATAATATCATTGATATGATTGACGGCAGGTACTTTATCCGCAAAAAATTCGATCAGTGACAGTACCACCAGCAATCCAATAATCCACCAGCTAGCAAGCGCATCCCAGGGTTGTTGTAATTTTAATAAGTTAGTAAATCTGGCAAGCAGGGCTACAACCAATAATGGAATGTAAGCATTTAATCCAGCGCTGGCAGAAAGTCCAAAGGCAGAAAAAATTCCAAGAATATCCATTTATCTCCTATAAGTCGAAACCACCCCAGGTGCGGGTAAATGCAAAACGTACCAGATCAATGACAAACGTTTGAGTGATTGCAATCGTAAATCCCGCCAGGAGTGGTGCCCAAACAGAACGCCAGGTGGTGTAATGATTATCTTTTTTGATGATCATAATGATTAACAATGAATAACACATACTTAAAACAACCAGTACCGCAAATCCTGAAAGGATGGCCAGTGGATACAAAACCAGCGGATTTTCGGATAAGATTGCCAGATCCAGTAGAATCGCCAATCCGATGAGCCCCAGGAATTGTTTCCAATACCCTAATGAATAATCATCTTCCCAATCTCTCCAAAGGGTTTGATTGAAGATTGGATAGATCACTGCAGCCATACCCAGACCCAAACCGGTTCCGGTGACCAAGCGCAACCAATTTTGCGAAGGATAAACCGAAGCAATCGTTGGTATAAAATTCAGATATGAATTTACACCATCCACTACGAAGAATAATGCCAGGATTCCCAGAGGTATTAGAATTTTTGTTGGGGGAAATTTACCGCGACGACCCCAGATTGATTGGTAAACCAATCCCAGGAGTGCACCTAATTGCATGCCAGAACAGCGAGCACAAAGAGGTAAGGCTCTTTCTCCCAGGTGAAAAGAGCGCTCATCGATACGGTGACAGACTGCATATCCAATAGCATCCATCTTTCCTAACAGTCCATCAGGAGCAAAATCCAGCCAGAAGTAAGTGATCACGGCTGTAAATACAACCAGAAAAAATTTAATCACCAAACCTTTCGATATCACAAATCCGAAAATTTTCATGGTTTTGATTATAAGATCATCAAGGACGCAAATCAAGAGCAAAGGAGGTCTCGAAAATCTGGATGATGGATTTTCTAAGCGCCCGTGGGCAGATGTTGGCAAATTGAACAAGATGGAGTATGATTTTTATTTCGTACTATAATAATGAAAAAAAGTTGGAGTAATCCATGAAGAGATTTTTTGTTGTAGTCTTTTTCTTTGCACTTCTTAGCCTGGTTGTAGCTTGCCAATCTGCCAATGTTCCAACATCAGTTGTGGAAACGACAGTTTTTCCCTCACCAACAGCTCTACAACCAGAACCAGCCACACCTACTCCAACATTTACCGTTACACCATTGCCTCCTACTGCTACACCAACTCCAGCCTACCCGGAAGAAGGTTATGGACCGACTAATTTTCCTGAAGGTGTTAACCCATTGACTGGCCTGGAAGTTGAAGATCCTTCTTTATTGGATCGCAGACCCATCATTATTAAAGTGCAGAATCTTCCACGGGCAGACCGTCCGCATTGGGGACTTTCCAGTGCTGATATTGTTTACGAATATTACACTGAATTTGGTACCACCCGTTTTGCGGCGATTTTTTATGGTGAAGATGCGGAAATGGTGGCACCTATTCGCTCAGCCCGTCTGTTCGATTTCAATGTTGTGCGTGGATATAAAGGTATGTTCATTTTTGGAAGTGCTTATGAAGGTACTTATAATCGACTGATTAATTCAGAGTTTGCTAATCGTTTAATGATTGAAAGTGCCAATACAGCAGGGGTTATCTTCAGAATTGAGCCAAACACCAAAAATTATGAGGTCGCTGATACCAGTAAAGTGACTGAATACACTCAGCGGATGGGAATAGATAATTCACGGCAGAACCTGGATGGCATGTTTTTCCAAATGCAGGCACCGGTCGGTGGTGAGGAGTCAGATTCAGTATTTGTGCGCTTTTCAGGCGCAATTTACAATCGCTGGGACTATAATCCAGGAACCCATACTTATGCTCGTTTTTCGGATGTAGAAAATTCTGTTGGTCCTGATGATGAAGTATATGAACAATTAATCGATCGAGCCAATGATGAACCCATCGAAACAGAAAATATCGCCATCATTTTTGTCCGTCACGTAGATATTGATGCAAGACCAACGGTAGAAGTACTGGATGTCAGCCTTTTAGGCACGGGAGAAGCATATATTGCCAGAGATGGTAAGGTTTACGAAGTGACCTGGTCACGCCCGAATGAAGAATTGGTGCTGACTTTTCTGAACGCCGATGGATCAGTCTTCCCCCTTAAACCAGGACAAACCTGGGTTGAAGTGATGACATTAAATGGTAGAGCTGAACAACAGACAGATGGAAATTACCGCTTCACTCTTGTTTCAGAGTGGTAATGCTGTTTAAAGATTAAAACGCGATTTGACAAGTAGGAAAATTGTGCCATAATTAAGGAGTGATCTTAGATCACTTTAATTCGCCAATCTTTGAAAGAGGAGGTGATGTCAATGACTGATAGTAGTCAACGTACGGCTGTGGCACACCTCCTGATCACTCGATAGGAAAGTGCCACAGCAACCAAAATGAGAACCGCCTCCTCTTTCGCAGGCGGTTCTCGCTTTAATTGAAAGGAATGATTTATTTCTTTATTAACTCAGTGCTTGGTCTGGTTTGTCCATCCAGGCTTGTACCAGCTCAAAGAATTTACCGACATGTAGTCCATCCACCAGGGCATGATTTGCCAACAGCGAGAGGGGCATCAATCGTTGTTGACCCTGATCAAAAAATTTACCCCAGGTAATCCGTGGGAAGGAATCTGGAGGATTGAGTGGCACCGGGTGGGTAATTTGGGTAAACGATACCCAGGTCATGGTCGTCAGAAAAATCATATCGTCTCGCCCTGGTTCATCATGAATGATTGGGTTCTTTTTGGTGGCTTCAATGCCAGCGATTATGTTTTGGTTAAATTCGGAAAAATCGGGGGTATATCGAATGGTGGCAAACCCAAAGGTTTCATCATCTGTAAGGACAGTAAAAGAAGGATGCACAATCGGATGTTCGACCACCTGATCCGCACGCATACGCATACGCAATTCGGGTATTTGATTGGCAGCACGTGATGTCAGATAAGCAATACAGGAGAAGAGAGAAATCTTATGTAACTTCGACCAGATGTATAAATTGTCAATATTTACATTAGCATTGATATTCAAGTAAGGATATGCCAAATTTGTTATAAAGGTTGTAATGATCACGCCGTTTCCATGTGGCAAGGTTGATGATTTTCACAATTAATCCAACCCTTCACAACCAATCCATTCAATGGATTGACCAGCAAAACGCTTGCGCATAATCTCAATAGATTGTGGATTATTATCCACCAGAATAAAATCTCTGCCAAATTCCAAACAGACCGCTGCCGTGGTACCTGAACCACCAAAGAAATCCAGAACCACCTCTCCTGGATTAGAAGAGGCCTGAATGATCCGTCGCAGGATGCCCAGAGGTTTTTGGGTGGGGTAGCCAGTTTTTTCCGGGCCATTGGTTGGTACAATGGTATGCCACCAGGTGTCGGTAGGTAATTTTCCACGTTCAGCTTTTTCTTTTCCAACTAACCCGGGTGCCATGTAAGGAATGCGTTCAATTTCCTCTACATTAAATGTGTACTGGTTGGGATCTTTCGCATACCAGAGGATATTATCATGCTTGGGAGGCCACTTTTTTTTGGTGCGGGCACCATAGTCATAAGCCCAGATGATTTCATTTATGAATGAGTTGCGACCAAAAATCTGATCCAATAATATTTTGCAATAATGAACTTCGCGATAATCGATGTGGAAGTAAAGACTTCCTTGTGGTTTCAATAAACGATATGCTGCCCTTAATCTTGGTTCCAGAAAGCCCAAATAATCATCAAATTGATCTCGGTAAGCTTTCTGACCTAATTCAATCGTTCGATATGAACGTCCCTGAAAGCCAACCCGATCACCGTTATCATCTGCAACAGTTTTAATTTGTTTACGGCTTTGCGCTTTTCCGGTGTTAAATGGGGGGTCGATGTAGATCAAATCAATGGATTCGGAGGGTAATGACTGAAGTATGGGGAGATTATCACCAAAGTAGATTTTATTTTGCATTTCTGAATTTTAACAGGGGTTAAGAACCTGAGCAAGCTTGAATTTGAGGGAAGATTTTTACCAAAATTTATCAGTTTGTGCTACAATTACTGATTGTTCGACAGATCAGTAGGACAAGATCGTTTGCAACTCGGAAAGGATTTGCCAGGATCAGCAAGTCCTTTTTTGTTCAAAATTGCTCAAAAAACACTGATTCTGTAAAAAAATGTGTATGGGCGTGTACGTCTGAAAGTGAAAGTAATTAATGAGTTTGTTTGAAACATTGAATTTAAAGCCTGAGCTCAATCAGGCAATCCTGGAACTGGAGTATGAAACCCCAACTGAGATCCAGGAACAGGCAATCCCGGTATTAATGAGCGGAAAAGATATGCTGGGGCAGGCACAAACAGGTACAGGTAAAACAGCAGCATTTGCCTTACCGATGCTGCAAATGATTGACCCAAAATTGAAAGCGGTACAGGGTTTTATCCTGACACCAACACGGGAATTGGCTTTGCAGGTTTCAAAAGCAATCGAAACCTTTGCCAAGTTTACATCTGTAAAAATCCTGCCGGTTTATGGTGGCGCACCTTATGGGCGACAATTGCATCAATTGTCTGAAGGGGTACAAATTGTTGTTGGAACACCAGGCAGAGTGATGGATTTAATCCAGAAAAAGAATGCCCTCGATCTTACGAAAGTCCGATTTTGGGTTCTGGATGAAGCGGATGAAATGCTCAAAATGGGCTTCCTGGAAGAGGTGGAAGCGATTCTGGCTTATGCTCCGTATGATTGCCAGAAAGCACTTTTCTCGGCTACTTTACCTAAAGAAATCCGTAAACTGGCCAATAGTTACCTGAATAATCCTGAAGAAGTAATCATTGCCGGTAAGACCCTTACCGTTGAAAATACCGAACAACGCGTGTATCTGGTGCATGAGAAAGATAAATTTGCCGCATTGCTGCGTTTACTGGAATACGAACCTGTTACCAATGCCCTCATATTTACCCGCACAAAAGTAGGCGCAGCAGAACTCAGTGATAAGCTTATAGCTGCTCACTACTCGGCAGAAGCCTTACATGGCGATCTGGCACAATCTGCCAGGGAAATTGCCCTGGACCGATTCCGTAGAGGATTAACCCGGGTTCTGGTGGCAACCGATGTAGCTGCCCGGGGGTTGGATATTCTGGGTGTTTCGCATGTGTTCAACTATGATATTCCTTTCGAAGCCGAAGAATATATTCACCGAATTGGCAGAACCGGGCGTGCAGGTGCAAAAGGGGTAGCAATTTCCTTGATCACCGGAAACGAGATGTTCCGTATCAGGCGATTTGAAAAAGTAACCCAGCAAGCAATGTCTGTAGAAAAAATGCCTTCTGAAAAGGACATTCTGACCAAACGACAAATCGAATTTGAAAATCTAATAATCGAACGATTAAATAACGAAAAACCACCCCGGGAAATTGAACTCGTCAATAAATTGGTTGAAGAAGGACATGATCCTTTGATAGTTGCAGCAACGGCTTTGAAACTGGTCAAAGAACAAAAGAAATACGTTCACATCATGCCGGTTGGCATCGTAGAAGTTGGCCAACGTGGGGGAAGAAAGGCGCGTGGAGGAAAACCTCATGGTGGTGAATCCCGCAGGTTTGAACATGCTGGACGGTCCAAGGGGAGCCGAAACAGCAGTCATGAACCAGGAATGGTGCGTTTATCTTTTGGGTTAGGAAAAGCTGAACAAATTCGACCCACGATGGTCGTAGGTGCGATTGCCAATGAAGCCAAAATACCAGGCAAGGCAGTGGGTGCTATCACCATTCAACAACACGAAACCTTTGTGGATGTCTCCGAACAATATGTGGATCAGGTCATCAATAAGTTAAAGAGACTTGAATTTTTTGGGAAACCAGCGAAATTAAAACGGCAAGGATAAAACGATCCGAATTCATGCGATAATTATCTAAAAGTTCGGGATGAAGAAATGATTCGATGGATTGCTTTTGATGCTGATGATACGCTGTGGGAAAATGAAAGTTATTACCACGAAGGGCAAAGTTTATTAGCGAAATTACTCGCTCCCTATCAACCAGCAGAGGTAGTGGAAGCAGAATTACTGAAGACAGAAACCAGTAACCTGTCCTGGTATGGATATGGTATTAAAGCGTTTGGGTTATCAATGATTGAGACAGCCATACGTTTGAGTGATGGTGCGATCGGTAGCGCAGAAATCGATGCATTAATAAGACACTTAAGAAACATGCTGGAACAACCTGCGGAACTTTTGCCAGGTGTTTTAGAAACATTGCAACTACTCCAAACTGATTATCGAATGATGGTAATCACCAAAGGTGATTTGCTGGATCAGGAACGTAAACTGGCTAATTCACGTTTGGAAGACTTCTTTGAAGCATATGAAGTTGTCAGTGACAAACACGATGACATGTATGCACGTATATTGAAACGTCACAATATTGAACCCAATGAATTTCTGATGGTGGGAAACTCTTTGCGTTCAGATGTGCTCCCGGTTGTAAAAATTGGTGGGTTTGGTGTGTATATACCACACCGATTTACCTGGGCTCATGAAGTTGTGGCAGATACCAATGCGCATCAAGATGGATATGTACAGATCGATTCGATCAAAGAATTACCAGCCATCCTTGAGAATCTAAAACACTAATAGAAACCAGATTTTCGGAAGCTGGATAGGATTTGTTTATTTAATTGATTAAATGTCTTATCAGTCGAGTTGAGAAGTGCAATTCGGGCAGCGTTTGGCTTCGATGGCAATTTCAGTAATGCAGTAAGGGCATTTCTTGGTTGTGGGGGCTGTTGCTGGTGCTGGTTTTTGCATTTTGTTAATCCCTTTCACCACCAGAAAGATCACAAAAGCAACAATCAGGAAATCGACTACTGCATTGATGAAGATGCCATAATTCAGGGTGGGAGCGCCAGCTTCCTGAGCAGCTGCTAAGGTGGCATATTTCTCCGCCCCTAAATTCACAAACAGATTAGAGAAATCAACCCCGCCTAACAAAAGCCCAATTAATGGCATGATCACATCAGCGACGAAGGAAGAAACGATTTTACCAAATGCTCCTCCAATGATCACACCGATGGCAAGATCAATCACGTTTCCCCGCATTGCGAATTCTTTGAATTCTTTTAACATAATCGCCTCCTTTTAAAGATCATAATTTAAAAACTTTTTTGCAAATTCCAGTCCATTTTCCCAACTTTGTTCATGAATATCAATGCATCAGTGAAAAATGTAGATTAATAACATTCTATACCTCATTTTGGAAATCCAATCCAAAAATAGCAATGTAAATGATCAAAAAACGTGAAAGGTAGAATTCGTTTTACGGTTTCTGTTGTAATCCCAACCAATGGATGACCCCCTCTGCTGCAGCCATCCCGGTAGAAAAACAAGCTGTCAGCAAATAACCTCCTGTTGGAGCTTCCCAATCAAGCATCTCCCCGGCACAAAAGACACCGGGTAGATTTTTTAACATGAGAAATTCATTAAGGTCTTCGAAACGTACGCCACCGGCAGTGCTGATCGCCTCATCAATCGGACGAGGAGCAACCATAGGGATTGCCAATGATTTAATCGCAGCAGCCAGCTGTTTGTGATCATCGATAACAGAGCGTGGCAAATATTCCCACAATAAACCTGCTTTGACTCCATGGATACCAACACTTTTTTGAATGTGGGATGAAATTGAGCGAGATCCACGTGGGCGAGATAATCTGGTCTCTAGTTGTTCGATGGTCCAATCAGGTGCCAGGTCCAGGTAAATAATTGCCTTTCCATATTCAATGATCTCATCCCTAATAGCTGCTGAAAAAAAGTAAATCAGACTGCCCTCTACACCATAATGCGTGATTAAAAACTCCCCCCGTTGGTGTAAAGGTTTTCCCAATGTTGGTTGAAAGAGAACCCCAATGGATTTGAGTGGTGTTCCCTGGAAACGATCACGAAAATAATCGCTCCACTTTACGTCAAAGCCGCAATTGGCAGGTTTTAATGGCGAGACTATAACTCCTTTTTTTTGAAGAGTGGTTACCCATGAACCATTGCTGCCTGTTTTCGGCCAGCTGGCTCCACCAAGAGCCAGGATTAACGCTTCTGGGCAGGCAATCACTTTTTCAAATTTTATCTGGAAAAGCAAATTATCTTCTTCATCCCATCCGAGCCAACGGTGATTTAAATAAAACCTGACGCCTTGTAGTTTTAAACGGTGAATCCACGCAAGCCGGATGGAAACAGCCTGCATATCACTGGGAAATATTTTTCCTGAACTGCCGACAAAGGTTTCAAACCCCAAATTCTGCACCCAGTCTCTTAATTCCGGTGGACCAAACAATCGTAAAAACGGTTCCAATTCTTTTACGCGCGTTCCATAATGGGAAAGAAATTTTTCAAAATCCTCCTCCCGGGAGAGATTTAATCCCCCCTTACCCGCCACCAGGAATTTACGCAAAACAGCGGGTTTTGCTTCAAATACATCAACCGAATGTCCTTGCGATGCAAGAAGTTCAGCCGCCATTAAACCGGCAGGACCTCCACCAATGACAATGGTGTTTGATATGGATAATTTTTTTTCAATCATAAGTTTTCTTTCGAAAACTCCCGTATGCAAAGTTTAATTAAGATGATTATCATAGGATTTTAACTCTATGATAATCATACCTTAATGAGTGCATTCCAGAAAAAATGGAATTTGTAAAAAAAGATTTCCGATCATGGTCTAATCTTTATCGGAGTCGGATTATTTTTTATGGGAGAAAATATGAACCTGAAAATGTAAGTGGATAACCATAATAATATGATACCTGCCAACAAACCAGGGGCTGAAGATCCAAACCTCTCCAGAAGAAAACCTCCCAATGTTGGAGCAATTACCCGTGTTGCACTTTCTAAAGAAGCAGATAAACCTAAGATACCTCCAAATTCCACAGGTGGAACCGCTTTGGTAAGTGCAGAATTTATGATCGTATTTAAAATACCAGCACTCATGGCGATGGGTAAAAGGATAATGAGCAGGAATACCAGGCTTGGAGCGAATGCCCAGCCAAGAAAGCTGAATGCAATTAACGTTGTGGAGACAAGAATTATTATTTGATCAGGATACCGATCAGAAATTTTTCCAACTAGAAATCCCTGGGTTATCACTGAGAGGATTCCTACATATGTAAGGATGTAACCAATATTTTGTGCGTTTAAACCAAAGCGATACTCGCCATATAGAGCGAAAATTGATTGAAATAACGCAAAGGAAAATCCATAAAAAACACGAGTGTGTAAGAGAGGTCCTACAACCGGCTTTTTCAATGTTTCAAATAGAGAATTAATGGAAATAGGCGGTTTTTTCTGCATTGAGATTTCCTTTTTTCGTTCGTCTGTCAATGATTCGGGCAACCACGATATTACAACAATCAGATTTAAAGTAGCAATACCAGCTGCTAGAAAAGCTGGAACTGAGTATCCCCACTGACTTAGAATTCCCCCTAAAGCGGGCCCGATTATAAATCCAAGTCCAAATGCTGCTCCAATCAGACCCAGTCCACGAGATCGGTTTTTTGCATCTGTTATATCTGTGATGTATGCCTGGGCTACACTTATGTTTCCTGCAGTCAATCCTGCGATCAGTCGGGCAATAAACAAGGTGATAAGATTAGTCGCTAATCCCAATATGAAAAAACTAACAGCTCCACCCAGAATACTGACGATCAGGAATGGTCTGCGGCCATAGCGATCAGATAACCGTCCTAAAAGCGGAGCACTGATCATTTGCCCGGCAGCATAGATAGCGACCAGTAAACCTACCACGGTGGCGGATGCGCCGAAAGTTTCTGCATAAAACGGTAATAATGGCAAGATAATGCTAAAACCAAGCAGATCAATAAAGACTACCAGAAATATGGAAAATAATCGTTTTTTATCAGTCATGATGCCCTTCTTCTGTATTTTCTAAAATATCCAAGGTTAATTTCATGTTTTTTTTGAGGGGATATCTGCCAAAACACTCGGACAGCCAATAATTAAAAAGATACAAGCTTTTGAAATAATTATTTCACTTATTCTTTTTGATTGGCAAGTTTTCTGTAAATCTGTTTTTCAATCAGATCAATATTCTTACTGGGAGATAAATTTAATATTTCCCCTGGCATCTGACGAGCCAATTCCGGGTAGTTTTGAAAAGCTAGTCCTCCCAGAAAAACAAGAGGTTGTTCAAAAGGATATTTTTCCAAAATTAAATTTAAAGGTTTTAAAGCCAGAGCACTTTCTTTGGTTGTGGCTGTAAAGAGTATCGTATTTGGTTTAATGACATTTAAGGTTTCCTGAATACGTTCTAAACTTAGGTTCTGACCGAAATACTTAACATCCCATCCACGCCAACGCAGCATCACAACCAGACTGAGGATACCGACTTGATGCATTTCACCGGGGGCACAGGCTGCAAAAATTGTACCTTCCCGGGTCGGAACAGAGGAAGAATAAAACATGCCCATCAGATGTTGCTCACAAAATTGAGTTGCAAAATGCTCCACGGCAATCGGAATTTCTCCATGATGCCAGGCGTCTCCAATGCGCACGAGTGTGGCTTGAACAACTTCCGAAAGAACCTGATCAACATTGTAAATGGAAAAAGCACGCCGTAGGATTTCAGATGCATTTTCGTTCTGATAATTCATTAAATATTGTTGGAAATGTCGGGAAAGGATTTCCAATGAAACCTGATTAACTGTCTCATCCGTCATTTGTTGTTCTTTTTCTATTTCTTTAGCAGGGTCTTTACCTTCTTTGCGCAACTCATTTAGATACTTAACGGCTTGACCTATACTCATGCCGGCATCATTTTGTTGTTTTAACCAGCGCAGAAGTCGAACATCGTAGGGTGAATACAAGCGATACCCCTGTTCTCCGCGGTGGGGAATAGGCAGGCCATAACGTCTTTCCCAGGCGCGTAAGGTTACCGGAAGCAGATCCAGCATGCTGGAAACAGCCTTTATATTGTAGATTGGCAAAGAATCTTTTTCAGAAGAAGATCCATTGTTTTGATTATTTTCCATTAAAATTTCCTATAAATAAAAATATTTGTTTCTTATTTATACAGGATTAATTAAAAAACGCACAAGGTTTGTATAGTCTTTTGTCAAACCTTGTGCGTTTTTAAATGAAGCGTGCCAGATATCAGGCGAGTTCTTTTTCTTTCAAAAGATCTTTGATCGTTTCCATGCCCTCTTCAAATGATCTACCAATATAATGACCAGGAACCATGTCTCTAACCTTCTGATTATTATCAAATGCGCTACCAGCGTAAGCCAAAGCAGGTGCCGGGTCAATCTGATCCAATTTTTCTTTCAACCGTCGCATTTCAAAGGCTGCCAGATCTGAGGATGCGGTCAGAACAATTAAATCGGGGAATTCATAACTGGCATAATCTACCAGGTCGTCGATGGGTAAATCCGGGCCTAAATATTCTACACGAAAACCCTCACTGCGCAGTAATACAGCCATCATCAAGCTGCCCAATTCGTGTTGTTCCGTTGGCGCACAGCCCAACTGAACATAGGGTGCATTGCGGCGTGATGGATACGCCTGCAACAGTGACATTAATCGAGCCCTTAGAAAATTAGAGGCGTAATGTTCGGTTGTGATACGGATTTCACCACGATACCAGGCTTCGCCAATAGCCATCAGTGTCGGTGCGATGATACGACTGAAAATTGTCATCAGATCATAACTGGCGTGTACTTCTCTAAGGATATCACTTGAGCGTTCTTCATCATGTTTTATTAAGGATTCGTACAGCCAATGTGTGTAGGTCTCAGGGGTTGCTTTGGGAGCAACCAACGTGCGGGTTGGTGCAGAAGGAACTGCATCCGGCCAGACACCATTGCGGGTCATCTGGCGAAGTTCCAGCACGGCGTTGCTGATGGAAATACCTTCATCTACGCGGGATTTAATCCATCGAAGAATGGCGATATCACGTTCTGAATATAGGCGATAGCGGTTATCCGAACGGTGGGGGCTGAGTAAATCATGCCGGCGTTCCCAGGCACGTAATGTTACCGGTCGAATTCCGGTTTGGACACTCACGGATTTAATGGTATAACGGGGTTCGTCGGAAAAATCATTGATTGTGGTCATTTTCTGCTCCTTCAGATTTTGGTCAGAACCGAAGTTCTGGAGTCAGCGATTATTTTATTAATTCATTGTACAATATATTTATAATCTTTTTTTAGAATAAAGTCAAATTATTCAAACTAATCAGATAATAATTATCATAATAAATTTACATTAAATTAATATGAGAATCAAGCGTAAAAACCAAATATAAATTCAATAAATATAAAATGACTGATATTTAGGAATTATCGGATGAGAAAACGAATTGTGATAGCTTCTACAAACCCTGTAAAACTAAATGCCGCGAAAAATGCATTTCTCAAATTACTTCCAGATACGACATTTGAGTGGCTAACAATGGAAGTTCCTTCAGGAGTCAGTAATCAGCCTGTAAGTGATGCGGAAACCAGGTTGGGTGCTTGTAATCGGGTGAAAGCGGTCCGTGAAAATTATCCAGACGCAGATTTTTGGGTAGGCATTGAAGGAGGGGTGGATTTTGATGAAAAGGGAGAAATGATAGCGTTTGCCTGGGTGGTAATTGATAATGGCCAGTATTTGGGAAAAGCACGCTCAGGGAGTTTCTATTTACCGCATGGTATCACTGAATTGGTGCGTGACGGCAGGGAGTTGGGTGAAGCGGATGATATTGTTTTCGGTCAGCAGAATTCTAAACAAAAGAATGGGGCTATTGGACTTCTTACAAACAACCTGATCGATCGCAGCGGCTTATACGAGCATGCGGTCATTTTGGCTTTTGTTCCCTTTTATAATCCTCTGCTATATTCTGATTAGAAATTTTGCTCAAAAAAGGTCCAGTAATTGTAAAATTAAATACCTTTTTAGGTTATACTTGTAAAAATATTCCTGGAAGGTGTTTTCATGGCAAAAGTAATCATTGTGACAGATAGCAGCGCTTATCTTCCCAAAGAGATCGTGGCAGAATATCCGATAGAAGTCTTACCCCTGACACTGATCTGGGAAGAAAAAGAATATAGGGATGGTGTGGATATTATGCCAGACGAGTTTTATACGCGTTTGGCAAAAAGTGAAACCTTACCCAAGACCAGTCAGGTAACAGTTCACCAATATGAAGAGATTTTCCAGCGATTATTGGATCAAGGTTATGAAGTACTCAACCTCGGTATCTCCAAAGGCATTTCAAGTTCATATGATTCTGCCATGCAGGCTTTAAAATCCTTTGAAGGGAAACCTGTAGAAGTCATGGATACGAAATTAGTTTCTATGGCATTAGGATTTCAGGTTCTGGCAGCCGCCAGGGCAGCCAAAGCTGGCGCTAGCCTGGCGGAGTGTGTAAAGATTGCTGAAGATGCTTACCCGAAAATTGGTGTTTATTTCACGGTGGATACCTTAAAATATCTGGCAGCCGGTGGGCGGATCAATAGTGCCAAACGTCTGGTTGGAACGGCATTAAACATCAAGCCTGTCCTTGAAATCAGTGATGGCAAGATTGAATTAGTGGAAAGCGTCATGTCTAAAAAGAAAGCAATTAAACGCATGGTGACGTTGGTGGAAAAAGGGATAAATGGACGCAAACCACTGCATATTTCAGTGTTCCATGCCCTGGAACATGAAGCAGCGCAAAGCTTGCTGGCTGAGTTAAAGGAAAGCATGGGGGCAGAGGAAGCAATTTTATCGCACGTCAGCCCTGTGGTGGGGGCACATGTTGGACCGGGAACCATTTCGATCGCTTATATGGCAGGTTGACTTGATATGACTGGTTAGGTTTTGGTTTTAAAAAATTGTAACCAAATCATAACCAATTTTAAATTATATATAAACAATTTTCTTCTATAATATTATTAATCCCAGGGCGATTTTTCATGATGAATTCTTCCACAATACAGACTGAAATCGAAATCAACAAGAACTTGCGCTGCCCGATTTGCCAGACAGAGTTTCTTCAAGTTCAGGAAACTGAAATGAATGAGAAATTCATGATGTGTCCAGTGTGTGGGGTTAAATTTAAGTCAGCCCCCAGCAGTGATCATTTGATGTTTGTGGAAACACCGATTAACTTCCCGAATAATCTGGTGGGATTATGGTTATCAAGAGCTCAAATTGGAAAAGCACTGCATGATTATCGCATGATGAGCAATCAAAACGGGGTAGATCGCCAGGAACCTCGGAAAACAGTCAATATTCCAACAGCAAACCCGCTACGAGCGCAGGCTGTCAGAAAAGCGCGCGCCTTAATCCTTGAAGGTAAATCTCCCGAATACGTACAAAAACAGTTGTTGGAAGAATTGCAATTAAGTCAATACGCCATCGAAGAGATTATTCTGGACGCTCTGGCTGTCAGGAAAGCGAACCAGAAACAGAAGATGCAAAAGGTGATCTATGCGCTGTTTGCTTTGTTTCTGATCGTAGTGGTAGCCTATATTGTTTTAATGTTGATTTACGGATAAATCTACATCCTTTACTCAAACACAAAAATCGAAACCCAATGCGGGGGAATACTTACTGCCAATTGATCCTGATCCAGTTGAAAATTTGATTGATTTTCGAAGACGCTTTTTAGTTTCAAATGGTCAGGAATTCGAATAGCGGATAGCGTAACAACTTCAGAAGCTGAATTCAACACCACCAACACTTTTTGCTTATCCGACTCCCGCCAGAAAGCTAATTGTTGCGCACTGACATATGCCTGGCGGTAACTACCTGTTTGCAGGGCAGGTGAATCCGCACGCAAGTGTGCCAACTTTTGAATGGTGACCGGCAGGTTTGCCTCCGGCGCATGCTGGATCAAGTGTTGCAGGTTTAATGACGGTCGTAAAGCCAGATCACTGTGAGCGCTGCGTTGTCCGGTAACGCCCCATTCACTACCATAGTATATGGAAGGAATGCCCGGCATGCTGAAGAGCAAAGCATACAACGGATAGAGATGGTGTTTGTTTTTTAACTGACTGGCTACCCGGTTAACATCGTGATTATCTACAAAATTATAGAGCATCAAATCCCTATAGATACCGCTTTCAGAAAAGTGTCGCTGCAATGTATGGGCAATCTCAAAATAGTTGGCATCATTCAGGCTGGAGTAAAGTCCTTTGTAAGCTTCATAATTGGTGACGCTGTGGAGATGCTGAGGATCTACCCATTGTTGGTATTGCCCATGAACAACTTCACCCATCAACCAGAAATCAGGGCGTATCGAAGTAGTTATGTGGCGCAATTCCTGCCAGAAATCAAGACGTACATGATCCGCTGCGTCCAGTCGTAAGCCATCAATCCCCCATTCTTGTATCCAGAAACGAACAGACTGGAATAAGTATTCACGAACGGATGGATTTGCCAGGTTAAATTTTGGCAACGAGTAATGACCCGCCCAGGTCTGATAGTCGAAGTGATCACCCATGGGGCTGGAATGGTCGAAACGTACTCCTGCATACCAATCCTTGTACTGAGATTGCTGCCCATTTTGCTGAAGATCGCGAAAAGCGAAGAAATCACGTCCGCTGTGATTGAAGACTGCATCCAGAATCAAGCGCATCCCTCTGCGATGGACCTCAGTGGCAAATGTCTTGAAGGATTGGTTCGTGCCCAGCCGGCGATCAATCTGGAAATAGTCAGCCAGGTCATAACCATGAGAGCTGGATTGCAGGATAGGCCCTAAAAAGAGGGTATCGACACCCAGCCATTGAAGGTGATCCAGCCAGGGATAGAGCTGGGCAATGCGATCTTCAGGTGGTTGGCTGAAATGGTTTTCGCGAGGGGCATCCGTTTGCCCGAGTGGGTAAAAATGGTAGATAAAAGCGGAGGGTATCCAATGGGGTGTGTTATTCATAATTTCTTATACCGATTGGTATAGATTCCTTTCAAAAAAATTTAGAGTAAAGATTATGAGAAAATGCCATGCATGAATTGATGAACTGCCTGGTTGACACGTTGCTGATTGATTTCCAACTCACCCTGCAGAACCATCGATGCAAAAGAAAAGAGCAATCCCTGGAAGGATGTCGCCAGGATTGGTTCTCTACCCCGCATGTTTCCATGTTGTAGAGAAACCTGTTGGAAAAAATTTATGAGTGTGGATTGATGTTTTTGGGTATATGGCAGGATGGACTGGTAGGTGACACTCTGAATAGGGGAAAGTCGGATAGCCATCCATAGGCGGAAGAAACGGGCATTGTGATCGGCAAAATCGAGATATAGATTGAAAATATTGCGTAGACTGGTCTGAACATCTCCGTAATATTGTAATGTTTGAGTCAATTGTTCGTTGAATGGAATCAGATAATGCTCCAGAATCGCATCTAAAAGACCTTGTTTAGAGCCAAAATAATGGTAAAGGGTGGGCTTGGTAAAGCCGGCTTTCTCGATGATCTCCTGGACACCGACAGCATCATATCCCAGTTGGGAGAAAAGCTGGCAGGCAGTTTGCAGGATGATAAGGCGGTTATCGTTCATAAGAAGAAGTATACCGTTCGGTATAGTTTTGTCAAGGTGTTAGCTGTTGGTGAATGATTATTCGAATATCACAGATTTTATTTGGTTAGGAAATCAAAGTAGGCATCAAATTCTGTATTCATAAGTGCCAATGCACTTGCCAGTAGCTAAAAGTTGGATTAGTTCCTGCCTGAAAACCCTCCATTTCTGCCGAAAAAATCCAATCATCTTCAGTTTGAGAAAAATAAAAAGCATAGTGAATTCGTCCAAAATGTCCATTCTTAAAAATACTGGACCAGAGAAACGAATTTGATCTTTAAAAGTAAAAGCTTGATCCCAATAACCAAACCAACCAGAACATGTCTCTTTAAAACATCACGTTTGCATATATGGTTCTTTGATGGTCGGACTCGACAGAAATACCAAACTCAATGGAGATTGACGTCATTGGTTGATTGTACCAGGTGACAAAGCAATCCAGATATTTTGGCTGGATGAATTCAAATTTCCTCCAGGAACGGGTAATAATTGATACGTTGTTGTATGAATCGGGATAAACAAATCACGATAATCTTTGGTATCAGAAAAATACTCATGTAAAGAATTTTGGGTCAAATAATGAACCATTTCTTGTACCGATGAATTCTCGATAGCTTTGAATATTCCCAATCAGCAGGATCAGCTACAAAACCATCTTTAACTGGATTTCCATGGATATAGCGACATAAATGTAGAAGGTGAGAAGTGTCTTGGATTATCTTTATGTGAAAACTATCTTCAAAAAGTGTTCCAGAGTGGTTATATCGTTTATTAAATGCTTTGGTATAGCTGTTGAAAACCTGTTGAGGAAGTAAGCTGGCTTTATAACCTCCATCTTGTCGGATCAATAAATGATAATGGTTTGGCATAAGGCAATAGGCAATGATCGTATGTTGAAACTGATTACTATATTGTTTAATTTTTCGTAGGACAAAAAGGTAATTTTCGTTATCTTTGAAAATGGATCGCTGATGGGCTCCCCAATTAAAAATATGATAATCAAGAACCTGGTTGATATTCTGGTCGTTTTGATGGCATTGTTGATCCTGGTAATTGGATATTGTGGTTTTTCGTCTTTCGAATTGGATTAAATAACATTTGTAAGAAATAGTCAACTTGTGGGATGGAGTTAGTTTAACTAGCTGAGAGGTGCGTTGCACCTGTTGTTATCGAGGACTTAGGTATCAGCGAAAGGTGCAATGCACTTCTGGCGGATTGAGGGATGGTGTATTATTCGGAAATTGAGATGAGTTGGTTAATCTTCAAGTGCAATGCACCGGATTTGTAAAAGTGTATTGTGTAGAGGGATAAGTGCAATGTAATTCTGAAGGATACGTTTACCAGGTTTAATGTTATATGGAGAAGAATTGAGCTTGGAGCATTGCACCTGGGGGAAATAAATTTCTAAGGAGTGGAAAAGTTAGAATGAATGTCCTTAATTCAAAAGTGCATTGCACCTTGTGATGGAGAACAAAGGTATTAGCGAAAGATGCAATGAACCGGATCAACTATCTTTCAGCACGCTCTCCAATACTTCCAGTACCCTGTGCATCAGGGGCATGTTCGCTTGTGAGCCCATGTGCCCCAGACGGAAGACTTTGCCAGCCAGGGGACCATAGCTACCACCCACCACCAGACCTTTTGCACGCAGTTTCTGATCAAATTCATGCCAGGTGATGCCATCTGGGACTTTGACAGCGGTGACGGTCGGAGATGAAATGAATGGAGGTTGGATGAAGAGTTCATAGCCGATTCTTTGCAATTGTTCGCGGCAATAGGATGCGACCAGTTCATGGCGCTTAAATACCAGATCCAGTCCTTCATTCAGCAGCATATCCAAACTGGTGGAAATGGCTGCCATGCCATGCCAATGCGGGGTATAGGGGAATTCGCCTTTTTGCTGGGCATCACGGAAGGGCAGCAAGGCATCATAACCCACATAGCCTACTTCTTCTATTATTTCCCAGGCCTGTGGGCTGATCGCCAAAAAGGAGATATCGCAGGGCGCAGAGAGTACCTTCTGAGAGCCACCGAGCGCTAAATCGACGTGCCAGGCATCGGTTTCAATCGGAACACCACCGATACTGGCGACCATATCGACATACAGCAGGGGAATGTTATGTTTCTTTTTGAGTTCACCCAGTTTTTCCAGAGGATTTAATGTACCGGATGGGGTTTCACAATGCACAACGGTGATCATTTTGGGTTGAAATTCGATAATAGCTTCTTCAATCTTCACCCATTCCTGCAGGGTTTCATTGTGGGCGAATCCGAAAGTCTTGACCTGCGCTCCGATCGAACGCGCCATATCGCCAATCCCATAACCAAACACACCGGTTGCCAGTGCCAAGACTCGCTCACCGGGACGAATGGTGCTTTTGAGTGCACTCCACAAAGAGAGCATACCTTCACCGGTTTGGAATACGATTTGATTTTGAGTGCCCATCAGCTGGTGCATTTTTTGTTCGGTCTGGTTATAAAGTTCCAGGTATTCTGGTTCAAGATCAGGTGAACCGTAACTCTGCTGGTATGCCGCTAATATTTGGGCAGGAACCTGGACGGGACCTGGCACCATGGGAATTGGATAGGATTGCATAAGACCTCCTTTAGGAGAATTTCATTCTTATTATCTCACATCCGATCTCTTTATGGGTTGGTCCGGTTTACAAAAATCAACATTTGTACAATAATAAAGATCATCAATACTTGTTCGTGCTGTATTTTTGCGATGATCACCAAAAAAATCCAACCAGATCCTTTTCATTAAGAAGATATGATTTGAGTAAATGAAAAAAAGAAACCTAAGGGAGAATAGCATGAGTAATGTGGTTGAGCGCTTTCTACGCTATGTAAAAATTGACACTGAATCGGATTTTGATTCTGAAACATGCCCCAGCACTTTAAAACAACTGGACCTGGCACGCTTATTAAATGAAGAACTGGAAGAACTCAACCTGCAGGATGTCAGCCTGGATGAGAATGGTTATGTGATGGCGACCCTGCCTGGCAATACGGTACGCGATATACCGGTGATTGGCTGGATTGCGCATATGGATACCAGCCCCGATATGAGTGGCAAGGGGGTGAATCCACAGTGGGTGGAAAATTATGATGGTGGGGATATCGTGCTGAATTCAGAGAAAAATATTGTCCTTTCCCCGCTGGACTTTCCGGAGTTAAAACAATATATTGGTCAGCCCATCATTACGACCGATGGTACCACCTTGCTGGGAGCGGATGACAAAGCGGGTATTGCAGCGATCATGGCTGCAATGGAATATCTGGTCAAACATCCTGAGATCGAGCATGGCACATTAAAAGTCGGGTTCACCCCGGATGAAGAAATTGGGCGCGGTGCCGATCGTTTTGATGTGCAGAAATTTGGTGCAGATTTTGCTTACACGCTGGATGGCGGTGAATTGGGTGAGCTGGAATTTGAGAACTTCAATGCGGCAGGCGCCAGGATTGAAGTAAAAGGCAGAAACGTGCACCCGGGTACTGCCAAGGATAAGATGATTAATTCGATCAATATCGCCATGGATATCGCCGCAGTGCTTCCTCCCTATATGCGTCCGGAGCACACTGAGCATTATGATGGTTTCTTCCATTTGATGCATTTCGATGGCACAATCGAGAAAACCAGTTTCCTGTACATTATTCGTGAGCATGATCGTGATAAATTTGAGTGGCAAAAAGGGTTGATCGAAAAGGCAGTGGATTATGCCAATTATAAGTATGGTCCTGGAACTGCCAGCCTGACATTGACAGATCAATACTTCAACATGAAAGAGAAGATCCTGCCAGTTTTTCACATCATCGAGACTGCGCGGGAAGCCATGATCGCGCTGGATATCGCTCCAAAAATTATTCCGGTGCGTGGCGGGACCGATGGTGCCCGTCTGTCCTTCATGGGACTACCGTGCCCGAACCTGTTCACCGGTGGTCATAATGCGCATGGCAGATTTGAATACCTGCCGGCACAATCGTTGGAGCGATCGGTGGATGTCATTTTAAAAATTATTGAGTTATATACATTCAAATCTGATTGAACGTAATCAGGTGGTGAGGGAGATGGCAAGAAGTGCGGGGGTGTTGAAAACACCCCCGCTCTGGTTAAGGTTTAACTAGCGGATACCTGACATAAACATGAGTGTGGCATTCACGATTTGTCGATGTTGATCTTCAGCTGTGATGGTGGCTTTCAAATCCCCATTCTGAGGACCATAACTGCCAAACTGGGCATGATTGCCACCATCAATCTCCACCCACACCGTATCAGCAGGCATGAATAGCGCTGCTGCTTTATAATCCTCCAGGGTTGCCAGTCCATCACGATTGGCGATGATGGAAAGCACCGGGAAACCTGAACCAGACAGATCATTGCTTTCTGCTGGGTAAGCTGCCCATAGGACGAGACCCTGCATCCCGACTGGATTGTTATAAACATAGGATGCTGCCATAGCGCCGCCCAGCGAGTGCCCCCCAATATACCACGTGGTTATTTCCGGATAGGTTTCAATCAGCACATCGGCACGATTAACTCCGAAGACTGCCAGGCTGAGTGGCATTTTAACCAGGAAAACAGAATAACCTCCATTGGCAATCTCGCGCATTAAGGGAGAATAAGCGCGATAGTCAACACGGCCACCGGGGTAGAAGATCAAACCTGTGTTGGGTGTACGATTTGACGGTTCAAATTCCAGCCAATATTTACCCTCTGAAATGGTTACCCTTTCATCGGATTCAAGCGCTTGCAGCGCAGTGGCATCCGGACGTGCCGGGGTGCTGCCCCAGATCACGAACCCGGCAATCGCCAGAAGAAGTACCAGCACCAATCCGATTAAAATTCTTTTGAGGATCGAGTTCTTGCCCTTGTTCTTTGGCTGGTTATTTGTTGTTTGAGTAGATTTCTTTTTCATCTTTGATTGAACACCTTTTTTAAAAAACCTTATTAAGGATATTTATGGCAGGTGAGAACCTACTAAAATACCCTTCGAAAAGAAAATATGTTTGCTTTATTCTAATCGATATTCTGGAGGGCTTCCAGACGTTGTTTCGCCCAGGTATTCTCAGGGTCAAATGTGAGCGCCTGCCAGTAATTGAGGAGTGCCTGATCAGGTTGGCCACTTTTCTCGTAGGCATACCCCAGCTGCCCCAGCCCCCAGGGATCTTCTGGTCGTGCCTGTAAAAATGCTTCCAGATGGGGAATTGCCTCTTCAAAATTTTGTCTCTGGATCAGTATTTCTGCACAGCCAGCCCTGGCCCAATAGTATTTGGGATTCAGATCCAAGGTGTTCTGGAAATCTGCCCAGGCAGCATCTGAATCCCCTATTTCCTGGTAGAGTTCACCACGCTGGTAATAGGCCCAGACATAATTGTCTTTGATGATCAGGGCTTCATTAAAATCCTGGAGCGCAAGATCATATTGTTTCAATTCGCGCCGCAATCGTCCGCGGTGAGCGAGTGCCCAATCGTAATCCGGGTCGATTTCAAGGGAACGGGCAAAACTTTCCAATGCCTGATCAGATTGCTGCAGTCCACGTTGCACCTCTGCCATGACTGCGTACATCCAGGCATCTTCACCCAATATAGCCTGACCAATTTCCAGGTCTGCCAGGGCTTGTTTATATTCCCCCATCTGGCGATAGGTCTCTGCGCGTTCCACCCAGGCGGTCCCAAAGTCAGGCATAATTTCCAGGGCTTTATCAAAGGCTTCCAAAGATTGATCGAATTCATGATGCAGGCGATGAATGATCCCGATGCGGCAATATACCCAGCCATAATCGCTACGTAATTTGACGGCTGTCTGGAAGGCTTCGAGCGCGTTTTCAATCTTTCCCATCTGTTCCAGAATATCACCGCGGACGGCATACACCCAGGCATCTTTTGGCCAGAATTCTCCAAGTTTATTAAAATCTGCCAGGGCTTTATCCAGTTCGCCAATCATCTGATACAGTTGACCACGCGCGCTGAAGACCCAGGGATAATCCGGCAGGATCTCAAGTGCTTTCTGATAAGCATTTAATGCTTCGTTTAACATCCCCTGTTTGCGGTAAGCTTCGCCTAAACTATAGTGGATCCAGGCATACTCCGGATCCAGCTGGAGGGCGTGTTGCAAATCTTCGTAACCCTCAGCAAATTTACCCAGATCCAGATACACACGGCCGCGATGTGCCAGCGCCCAGATATAATTTGGTTTGGCTTCGAGTGCCTGGGTGAAAATTTCAATCGCCTGCTCGTACTGCTGCATTTCCCGCAGACACTCCCCCAGGGTGGCCAACACCCAGGCATCGCCGGGGAGCAGGCTTATGGCTTTGTTGAGATCGGTTAATGCCAGCTCATAATCTTCCAACCACAGACGAGCACTGCCGCGCTGCGCATAAGCCCACCCATAAAACGGGTCCATTTCAAGGGCGCGATCGAACATCTTCAAAGCTTCTGGAAATTTTGAGATTTCACGCAGGCAATAGCCTAAATGCCCATACACCCAGGGATCGGTGTCATGCTTTTTCAGGTAGGAACGATATTCTTTAATAGCCTTGGAAAAGTGTTCTTCACGTTCGTACAGATAACCACGCGAAAGAATCATATCCGCGTCCTGGAAATCGAGCGGATCTTTGGGATTCTTACCAATTTTCTGGAACTGGCGTTCGGTTGCCGGCAAAGGATTCCTCGCTTTTGGTCTTTTCATTAATTGTATTGAAAAAATGTAAATTTCCAAACCAACGCTGGCAGGGTTATTTTGGCGGGGACACCCGTCAAAATAACCCGAAAACTGTGGGTATTGGAAAGATGTGAAAAAATGTAAAATTTCCAAATCAACGCAGGCAGAGTGTTTTTACAGAGAATTCCTGCTCCTACAGATTATTTGAATTCCTGAATTGATCTGTTATAATCGCTGGAAACCCGACTGAAAAGGTCGCATAGTTCAAAAGGAGTACATAATGGTAGAAAGAACCCCCGATATTGTTGCCCAGGATCTGGTCGTGAGTCTGGAATACTCATTAACGGTAGACGACGAAGTGATTGATTCGAGTGATGGGTATGGCCCCTTACAATTCATTCAGGGTCATCGCAACATCATTCCCGGGTTGGAAAAAGAATTGTTTGGCATGCAGATTGGTGAATCACGTGAAATCACTGTACAACCGTCTGATGGCTATGGTGAATACGATAACAATGCCTTTGTGGATATCCCCAAGGAGCAGTTCCCGGCAAATTTTGATTTCGCAATTGGCAAGACCATCCGATTGAGTGACCCACAGGGCCGTCAGATCAATGCCAATATAATGGAAATTGGTGAAGGGGATGTGCGTTTGGATCTGAATCACCCGTTGGCTGGCAAAGAACTCAAATTCACAGCCAAAATTGTGGATATACGCCTGGCGACAGCCGATGAGCTGGCAGCGGGAAGATTGGGTGGGGGAGGTTGCGCAAGTTGTGGCAGCGGGGATGGCTGCGGGGGCAGCTGCGGATAAAAAAAGTCGGAGGTTGATCAAATAAAAGATCAACCTCTTTTTTTTTGCTTTTTTCGTATCATTATAATAAATCGGTGATTACTGGTGTTTTTGACGTGCATCCGCACGTCAAAAACACTCTGACCGCTTTTTGAAAGGATACCATTTTTCATTGTCAAAAGTGGTATAAAATCACTATAATAAGGATTATCTACTCATTATTTCCTAAAAGTCAGGCAATTATGCTTAAATATTTTTCTTCTTTACGCAGCCGATTGGCATTGATCATTATTTTAACTGCTGTTCCCGGTATATTGCTGCTGGTACAGGTGGGCGTTAACCAACGTGAGGCTGCTAAACAGGACACTTTAAATGAAGTCATTCACCTGGCGAAGGTGGCTTCCAGTGTGGAAGGCCTGATTGTAGAAGATGCTAAATCCTTTTTATTGACAGTATCGCATCTGCCTACTGTGCGTGAAAGGGAATATGAAGAATGTAATGCCATCTTCCGGCATATGTTTGAGGAACATTTTGATTATTATTCTGCATTCTATGTTGCGGATCTGGAAGGGAATATCCTCTGCAGCCCACCCGAAAAACATGCGCCCCCAAATTTTGAAGAATGCGACCATTATCAGAACCTGATTCATGCAACTGATTTTACCTTGAGTGGCTATCATATTTGCCGGGTGACCGGGAAAGCGGTCATGTCGATAGGCTATCCTGTATATGATATGCAGGATGTGTTTTTCAATGTTGCTAATGTGTCGCTAGATTTGATCTGGTTTTACGATTTTGCGAAGGATGCTGGATTACCAGAGGGTGGCGAACTGATCGTGATGGATGAAGCCGGCACCATTCTCTCGCATTACCCCGATAACGACCGCTGGCGAGGGTACCGTCTGCCGGATTCCAATATTGTTGCACAATTGTGGAAGCAACAAAGTGGTTATTTAGTCGGTGAGGGATTAAGCGGGGAAGAAACCATTTACGCCATCAGTGCCATACAGGGCACTTCTGGCACCCTATCCGTCATTATGGGCTTACCAACCCGGATTGCCTTCGAAACCGCCAACTTTACGCTGCAGCGCAATCTGACGATCATGGTGGTAGTTGTCTTTTTGGTACTAATCTTCATGTGGTTCCTGGGAGATGCGCTCATTATCCGGCAGGCAACAGCGCTGGTGCAAGCCACGCAAAAACTGGCGAAAGGCGACCTGACCGCTCGTTCCGGTATCTCTTACAAACAGGGAGAATTGGGGCAATTGGCTCAGTCGTTTGATGACATGGCGGATGAGATTGCCGAACGTGATGCGGATCGTGACCGCTACGAGTCAGAATTAAAAGAATATATGTTAAACCTCGAACATAGCAATGAAGAATTACGCAATTTCACCAATGTGGCATCCCATGATTTGCAGGAACCTTTGCGCAAAATTCAAACCTTCGGTGAGATGCTACAGGATCGTTACAGCGGACAACTGGACCCGCGTGGCATGAATTATTTACAACGCATGCGAGACTCCGCTGCCAGAATGCAATTATTATTGAGTGAGACGCTGACATTCTCGCGCTCGATCAACAAAGAGTACCGTTTCAGTAAAGTCAAGCTTGAACAGGTCATTCGCCAGGTTCTGATCGATCTGGATTGGCAAGTGGAACAAAACAAGGCAAACATTGAAATATCCGAATTGCCTACCCTGGAAGGTGATGAAGTGCAACTCAGCCAACTCTTCCAGAATTTGATCAGCAATGCGCTGAAATTCCATTCGACTGGACGACAACCGGAGATCAATATTTACAGCCCATATCCTAAGGATGTGACCGACAACGAAGGCATGTGTGAGATCCGAATACAGGACAATGGCATCGGTTTTAAAGAAAAATATCTGGATCGCATCTTCCAACCCTTCCAACGTTTGGATACAAATGGGGAGTTCCCTGGCATTGGCATGGGGTTGACGATCTGCCGAAAAATTGTGGATAATCATGGTGGTACCATCTCAGCGCATAGCTCGCCTGGGAAAGGCACGACATTTGTAGTACGACTGCCCAAGATTCAATTTAAAGAAAGGCTTAACAATCATGAAAACGATACAGAATAAAAAGATTATCCTGATGGTGGAAGATGACCCGGATGATATTTACCTGATTGGGGAAGCCATCGATGAATGCCAGATGAACGCCCAGATTTACATCGTGGAAGATGGCGAGCAGATGCTGGATTATTTGCATCAAAAAGGGGATTATTCTGACCCTGACCTGGCACCCCGTCCGGATTTGATTTTGCTGGATCTGAACATGCCGCGCAAAGATGGGCGTGAAGCTCTGGTAGAGTTAAAAGAAGACCCGGATCTGCGGGGCATTCCGGTGGTGGTATTGACCACCTCCAGCGCTGAACGCGATATGAAAGATTTGTATGCAAAAGGTGCCAGCGGTTTTGTCACCAAGCCGGTCAGTTTCAGCGGGTTACGGGAAGCGGTTTGTAAAATTGGGGATTATTGGATCCGCACGGTGCAATTGCCGGAGGATAAAGCGGGGGATGAAACTTAATTATTTTTAGTCTGGGTGTTTTTGGCAGGCGTTCGCCTGCCAAAAACACCCAACTTTTTTATTTCTGGTTCTGATGTATATTCTGCTGCAGGCGATCGGTACGCATGGCAATATCGGCTTTGTTGATCAGGGTGGCCGGGTCGCGCCCATCCTGTGGGTAAAGGCTCCAACCGATAGCCAGACGAATTGGATACGCTGGTCCTGCAATTGCAGCGGTGAATTCATGGCTTTGCTGATCTTACTGATAATATCCGGTACCACTTCCTGGTCGTGAATGTCCTCCAGTACCAGGGCATACTCGTTGTCATTAACCTTTGCTACGGTATCATCCTCACGCACGGTGCCCATCAGACGGCGCGCCAGCAGCACTTCGATCTGCTGCTTTAATTCAGGTGTCATGTGCTCATGATAGGGAAATGAGATACATAGAGAGATGAGCAGCGCATTACTCTGATTGCGTTTCATACGCATGATGGCATGCCGCAGCCGGTCCAGGAAGATGGCACGCAGGGGCATCTCGGTGTTGGGGTCATACAGGGGACCCGTGGGAGGTTTCAATGGCCGGGTGCCTCGCGGGGTCTGGAGTAATTTACCCGCCAGGCTGCCGGTATCGATGCGTTCGATGGGCTGGTTCTTGAGGATCATCTGATATAGATTCTGGGTTTCAGGTGAAGGTTCAATACCCAGTTCACGATTTATGATCGATTTGCATAACTGGAATTGCTGTAGGGCAGCGTTGCGACGGCCGCTCTTGGTCAGCAGGCGCATCAACAGGCGGTGCGCACTTTCTTCCAGGGGTGCCAGTTCCACATAGCGCCAGGCATATTTATAGGCCTGGTCAAAATTGGAGCGGTGAAAGTAAGCCTTACTGAGCGCTTGCAGGGTATTGATCATGCTGCGGAAATAGCGTTCACGGTTGAAAACTGCCCATTCCTGGAAAGCGGTGGCATCACTCAGAATCAGATCACTGAGGAAATCACCGCGATAGATTTCAACCGCTTCCTCCAGCTGGTTGATACATTCCTGGCAGTTGTGCAGCTCGATGTGCGGATGTCCATTGCTTTTCTCAATATACTCGCTGAAAGCCCTGGTATCCATCCAGACATCCTCGGGGAGGAACAGGATGGCTTCATCCGAAATATTCAGGAAGCTGTCAGTTTGCTCTTCGCCACCGAAGGCTTTGCGCAATCCCAGGAGTGCCTGGCGTAAATTCATACGCGCGTAGGTCTCCGGGCGGTTGGGCCAGAAGAACTCCGCCACTTTTTCACGGGTTTGCAGACGCGGCTGGTTCCTCTGCCAGGTAGGCCAACAGGGCACGCTCCTTACGGGTACGCAGGATTTCGCTGAGATCATTGCCATCAAAGTGCACACGGAAAGGGCCGAGGAGGGAAATTTCGAGTCTGCTCATTTTTCTAATCTTAATTCACGCTATAATTCACGCTGATTTCACATGCCGTACACGGCGGATTGGGATAATGATAGCAACCATGGTTCATATAAAGGCCGGATTCTATGAATGATCATCAAATTAAATTATTTCTCTTACTTGTTACGGGTTTGGAAAGACAGCGTTGATGGAGAATGGCATGCATCTTTACAGGATGTCGTCAGCGGGGAATGCCACCATTATCCGACTCTGTATGAATTATATGTCAATTTATGGGATTTGACGAATGAAAACGTCAATCATCCCGATCGTAGTCCATTTGAACCATTCAAGGCACAATATGCCAAAAAAATCGAGAATAGGAGGGTGTATGCAAGGAAAGACAAAAGGTATTGTTTTTATTTCAATCAATCAAAATTTTTAGAATAGGAGGAACGATAATGAAAGGAAAAAAGTTTTTGTGGAGTTTTTTGACGGTTATCATGCTGCTCAGCATGACCGTCGGTGCGGCTCTGGCGGAGGATGGAGATATTATTCAGACGTAATATCTCCAAAACGCCAGATAATGAGACGGAAAAAGCTGCCATCTATATGATGGATTTTTATGTCCCTGCACAGTCATCGACTGGATAGTTGGCCAGTTGATAATTATTGGTACTGATTGTGACGGCAGATGAAGATACTGTCGAGCAACTATGAATGAAGCTATGTATATGAACATCGAGATTATGCAAAACCATTGGTTTCAGTCTGGATTGATGATTTGCATCCAGTTGAGGAGACAAAAGGTGGCATCTCCTTTGGTCACTTTGATGCCTTTGCAGGTGTATCACTGGATGATGGTACCACCTGGAAGACTACCAATCTTATCACGATCATCAGATCTGTCATCATTTACCTTGAAGACAACTGGTTACGATTATCCTGGAGATGTTCACAATGTGGTTCATCAGGTAGCTGGTGATAATATCTTTGTAGCCTGGGTCAGTAAATATTGCGATGGTGGAACTCCGCTTTATACATTACTCTGAGGATTCAGATAACAAAGCAGATTATTTGGCAGATCTCGAAGAGAATTATGGCTTAAGATGCAGTTTATCTGTATGATTTGTTTGGTGTAGCATGGTAGCCAAGGATCAGTGAATTATGAAGAACAAGGTTTTCCGGAGATTGGTGAAATTCCTTATTCCTGTGTCTGGACAGCTCGAGGGAAATTGTTACCTGGAGATGATCCATCAACAGGTGACTGATCTAACAGAATCAGACATTGTTGAAGCCACCCATGTGATCTGGACGAAACCAGAACGATTAACTTCAGGTAAACGAGATGCGAACTTACCGGCTGTTGATTGTGCAGAAGGTGCAGGATGTATTTTAACCTGGCAGGAAGATCCTGAAGGTTTACGCCCTGGACAAGGTCTTGGACCCGGTGAAGGTTGGTCAGGCGCGGTTGCCAATGGTAAAACAGATATCTGGTATTCTTATATCGAGTTATGCTGATTTCGATAAGGTCTTTGCCCCTGAGATGGCGACACAACTACATCTTGAGTAGCAATGAAGTTATGACAGATATATGACGAGCTCGATACAGACGCAAAAATGCCAAAACCATATGTTCCAATGGCAATGCCGACACGATTAACCGACAACAATATGTGTAAAGCTAATCAACAGATCGAAAATCCTAGTGATCCATATTGTTATATTGATTTTGATACATTGATACTTGGGATCACATCAAATGTGCTAGCAACTAAATTATAGCACTTGACGCGAACAAACGATTCAGATTTTTGTGCTGAACCAATCGAATGGGACAACCCCTGGTGGAGCAACAATACTAATTTGTATTGCAGATGATGGGCGTGTTTTGAACGGTCGTGTGGCATCACCCGTGTACGTCTAAATTTGAAACCATATACTCCTCCTGGATGCGGATGATGAAGATGGAGATGTGTGGTCGAACGAAGTGCATGGGTGGTGATGGCAGCAGAAGAGACCAAAGCTTTGGGTGATGTATTGATTGATCCTTATGGCAGATGCAACAGAAAATCCGATCGACATTGGTAAAGATGTCTGGTATTACAGTTTCGATATGTTTGATCATCGATTGTAGATCAAGGTGGTATTCTTAACCAACGCTGCAATACTGCAGCCCATGGACAGTTGAATGCCAGTATTATGTTAGCAGATGATACGAATTCAATTCCTGTTCAGATTAGATCCATTTGAATGGTGTGCGGATTATTATCTGACAGAAATTGCTCGACGTTTTGCGTTGACCACTAATTCTGTTTCAGCAGCTGATACTTCTGATAGTGGCCTTGTCAGCGATGCTGATTTACAAACAGGGTATCATCAACCAGGGTGGACCAGCTGATATCATGCTTACGAAGGGTTGTAATTCCAGATGATTTCGATCCGGCAGTGGATAATCCTTATGCATTTGAAAATATGGAATGTGGAGAATGGTTATATCAACCGGCAGACGGATGACGAATTTGGAGAAAACTCCAAATTATCTCAAAGGTATATGTCTCACTCCAGCAATTAATATTCTCAGGAACAACAATTGTTGAATGTACAGGAATTCATGGTAATGATACCTGTGCAGCAACATTCCCGGTAGCAGATGATGGAAGTATTCCAGATTCATGAATGGATCATTCCCGAAAGTATTGAATGGCGTCAACTTCCGTGATGCATACGTGACTATCGAAGCTACATATCCAGATGACTGATAACTGATCTTGATGATCAATCTTGGGAAAACCCGTTTGATGTTGCAAAAGGTCATCGTGGTTTCCTGGATGGCGACTTTGTCATGATGATGTATGCCTGGTCACCCAACTGGAAAGCCAACAGTGTTGGAAATGATCACTACAACCTGTATGTCCGTCGTTCTTTCGATGGTGGGTCTGACCTGGACAACAACACCGGTGGATTGGGTGGGTATAGGTGTAACCAGCTACTGAAAATTATTGTGTGAGGACACTTCTGCAGATTGTGTCAGGAACTGATTTTGAGTATGCAGCTGGTGCATATGAACAGGCCAGAAATGTATCGCAATTAATCGGAAATAAAGTTACCATTCTTAGATCCTCGTTACACACCAACTGGAGGACTAAAGCTCTATCCAACCATCAGAACAGAATGGTTAGACAATGTTAATCTCAATACTTCACTTTAGAAGACTTTGCCATACGCTGATGATCCTTGCACGTGATCCATCAAAATACTTCATGATTTATGAGACTGGAGACAACACCACAGTTGCAGAAGGCGAAGCAGTACCATTAGATCTGTTCTACAGTCGAGCCACAGTTTATGGTGATGTCTATGGGAAATGAATACCGGATTACGGATGATGATACGAAACAGATGAGATATCGAATAGTATCGCTGGCCTGGCTGGAAAACAAAGCTGATATTCTATCTGGTGAAGCTTCCATGCTTATCTAATCCTGGTGGCACCTTCATGTATGCAGTCTGGAACCAGTGGCAGGAAGAAATTACCCATTGGAGGATGAATATGGAATGAGCATGAAGAGGAATTAGTTTTCAATAGCGACATTATTTTCAGACGATTCTGTATGTACCAGATGAGATGCTGCAGTATCAGCTGATTAGCTCCATTTGTCAACATTATTATCACCAGCTCAAGATATCTTCTACGCACTGAAGATGATGAAATCATCTCCTGTATGCTGATGCTCGTGATTTGGATCTTGCTGGGTGATCAGATGCCTGAAATCGTGGATGTCCAATGGCTGATCAACGGCCAACCTTTCCTGTACACGGACGCTGATACTGATTGCAACAAAGACAAACAATGTAAAGCCCCAGCAAAAATCATTGCTGGATATGGGATGGATGAATTCCGGCGCTGGTTGGTCAGGAAATGACGGCAACTATCCATATGGCTGGTACGACTTCTAAGTACGCGCCAAGGATAATGAAGGTCAATGGTCCAAGTGGGTGAAGATCAAGAAATACATTGCAACTCATGCGCACTGGATTGCCATGCCGTTCAGAATTTTCATTCCATTGACCACTAAATAATCATAACCAATTTCACTGTCCCATGATGAGTGGCGCCTGTCTGAACCTGATCGGGCAGGCGCCCAGGGAAAGCTAACGATGAAAACAAAAATCAAACTCCCCCAATCTATTCACACTTGTCCTGTTCATCTGCTAGTTTCAATACTGGGTATTGATTGCTTCAGTTCTCCAAGCAGCACAATGCTGAACATCTGGTGAAATTCTCTCTGAGTATCCTAACTGGTACTATCAATCGGCAATGTCGCTGGAGACAAAATGGGCAGCGCTGTCAGTGCGGGTCGGGGATGTGAATGGTGATGGAAATCCGGATGTATTGGTTGGGCGCAGAAAAGATTGACATACAATGAAAAAGAAGGCGCTGCTTTTGCTTTTTTAGGGAACGGTGGTGGTTTGCCAGATATGCCTGATTGGAGTCATAGGTGGTGGACAGCAGGGATCTCATTTTGGATGCGCTATCAGCGGTTTGGGAGATATTAATGGGGATGGATATGACGATATTGTCGATCGGTGCCTGTGAGCACAACTATTGAAGTAGATGGAAGTATCAAAATCCAAAGTTGGTGCTGCGTTTGTTTTTTATGGTTCCGAATATTTCAATGCAAAACCAACCCAGATTGGACTTTTCTAGGTGATCAGGTGGAAGCAGGTTTAGGCTCGGCAGTCAGTTCGGCTGGAGATCTAAATCAAGATGGATTATGCAGATTTGATCATTGGAGCGCCACATGATTTTGATGAGTCTGAGCACTGACCAATAATGGTAAAGTCATTCATTTTTTTGGGATCGATGAATGGATTAGCGAATACACCAGGATTGGACAGCGATAGGAATTTATAATGCTGAAATATTTGGTATTCAGTCGCCAATGCTGGGGATGTTGAATGGGGATGGTTGGGACGGATGTTATTATTGGCGCCTACGCCAGGACTTCAACCAATGAAATTGGACATGCGTATGTTTATTACAATTCAGACGAGTGGTTTAGCGACCAGCCCATCCTGGTCAACATCACAATGAATCAGAGCGGAGCCTGGTTTGGTGCATACGGTTGCGGGGTAGGGGATGTCAACAAGGATGGATATGATGATGTGCTGGTTGGCGCATCCAAATACAAAAGTATGAATTGATGAATTGATCAGATCTGTTGGTTGTGCTTATTTGTATCTGGGATCACAAGTGGTTTCGCAACTGATTCCTCGCCTGAACGTATTTCTGTGCAGATCACGTAGGTGGAAAATTTGGTGCCAGTATATGCTCTGCTGGTGATATGAACCAGGATGGTTTGCTGATTTTCTGGTGGGAATGCCTATTTTCTCACGATGAGTAATGAACAACAGGGTGCTGTATATTCTATTCTTTGGAAGTTCCGGTGTTGTAAATCAGTGATCGATTTTGAAAGCACTTTTGGCAATAAATCGGATACTGAATTTGGGACTTCGGTCAGCAGTGCTAGGTGATGTCAATGCGGATGATCGTCTGGATATGATTGTTGGTGCACCCGATTACAAAGCCAGTGGTGATCCGCGTTGGACGTGCCATGACTTATTTTGCTGGTATTCCAGGAATTACCGGATGATGAAGTCTTTACCTGTTTATTTACCGTCTGGTATCAACGGGTAATTAAATCATAATGTTGTAAAGGAAGACGACGATGAGTCTGGAATTTATTCAAACCATTGCGAGAAAGGTTGCAACACCAGGATGAAACGGTTCAGGAATTACCTACCCGTGACTTCCCATGTGCGCAACAACCTGATCCTGCATCTGCACCCCAGCCGGGTACCGGCGCAAGCCTTGCGCTTTACCTACACCTGGGGATTGGGCGGGATCTCTGTCGTGCTGGTGCTATTACTGGGACTGACCGGTCTGCTGTTGATGTTCCGCTATGACCCGCGCGTGGAATACGCGTATGTCAGCATTCAGCAACTGGAGACCGAGGTGATGTTTGGCTCGTTTGTACGGGCGGTGCATCACTGGTCAGCCAATTTTCTGGTAATTGCCAGCTTTTTACACCTGGTGCGGGTTTTCCTGACCGGGTCATTTAAACAGGGACGAAGCGTAAACTGGATCATCGGTTTGGTCCTGTTTGTGATGGTTCTGGCGGGTAATTTCACCGGCTATCTTTTGCCGTGGGATCAACTCTCCTATTGGGCGATCACAGTCAGCACCAGCTTGATGGCTTACATTCCACTGCTCGGGACAGCAGTGCGGAACTTCTTCCTCGGCGGTCCTCAGGTTGGTCAGGCAGCCTTGAGCAATTTTTACGCATTGCATGTGGTCTTCATGCCGGCGTTACTGCTGGGCTTTCTGGGGTATCACCTGTGGAAGGTGCGCAAGAACGGTGGTATCTCCCAACCATTGCTCAAAGAAGATGAGAAACCGGAGTTCAAAGTCCACCAATCCGCATCTGGTCAACATTGAACTGGCTGCCGGGATGGTGGTGCTGGTGGTGGTCGGAGTATATGCCATGTTCAACCCGGCACCGCTGGGCTCGATTGCCAACCCGATGATGCCACCCAACCCTGCCAAAGCCGCCTGGTATTTCCTGGGTTTGCAGGAGTTGCTACTGCATATGCACCCGTTGGCTGTAATGATGCTACTGGGGCTGGCGGTTGCTGCACTGGCGATCACCCCCTGGATCGATCGGGATTTCCGGGATATTGGCATTTACTTCCGCTCAGCCATTGGCAGACGGGCTGCTGTGTTTGGTTCTCTGTTGGCGGTGTATCTGGTTCCATTGGCGGTCATTCTGGATGAATTCTGGTATGACGTGCCAGGATGGTTGCCGGGTGTGCATACGAACATCACGGTCGGTGTTATCCCCTTCCTGATCACGCTATCCGTATTTGTGGGTATCTATTTCCTTTTGAAAAGCGGTTTGTTATTCAAAAATGAAAAAACCAACCACAGCGAAGCGATGGTAGGCGTGTTCGCCTTCATGATGACCGGAATTATCATCTTAACAATTGTTGGCATATACTTCCGCGGCCAGAATATGGCGCTCGTATTGCCGTTTTAATCATCTGGGAGCAGTGACATGAAAAAAATAATAAATGAAAATCCTGAAAAGGATGGGTCAAGTGTATCAAAAAATGTCAGCCGGCGAGACTTTCTGGGTCTCAGTCTGAAAGCCCTGGGTGGTTTGGCTGCCATTGAATTAGGCGCAGCCGGTATCCTCTTCTTACGATCGCGCAGTATCGGAGGTGAGTTTGGTGGGGTGATGACCGTCGGCAAGATTGAAGAATTCACCCCGGGTTCCGTAGTGGAGGTGGAGGATGGCAATTTTTACCTGATCTGCACCGAGGATAGCGGATTTCTGGCGGTCTACCGGCGCTGCCCGCATCTGGGTTGCACGGTTAAATGGATGGATAATGAACAGAAATTCCTGTGCCCGTGTCATTCAGCTACCTTTAACAAAACCGGTGATTTCAACAATAAACTGGTGGCGCGCGCGTTGGATTACTTCCCCGTGATCTTTGAAAAAGGCATGGTGAAAGTGGATACCACTGCTCCGATTGTGCGGGAGGAGCATCTCCCGGAACATGTCAGTTACCCTGGATAAGTAGAGAAAAAAGGAGAAGCAAATGGATAAAACAAAGATAATCAGCCTGGTAGCTCTACTTGTACTGGTAATTGCTTTGCCGGTATATGGATTTATGGAAAAAGGTCGAATGCAGAATGCCAAGGCAGCACTCGATGATCAATATATGATGGAAGGAATTGAGATTTATGTTCGTAATTGTGCCAGCTGCCATGGTAATGCGGGTGAAGGTGTGGGTATGGTACCAGGTCTCAACCGCGAAGCTTTGATTGAAGCGCGCTCAGACCTGCTCTTCAAATCCATTGCCCGGGCTACGCATGGCAGAGCGATGGCATCCTGGCATATTGATGAAGGTGGTATTTTAAGCGATTACCAGCTGAATGAAGTGGTTACCATGATTCAGAAAGCAGATTGGATGGTGGTGGCACAGGTGGCAGCGGTCAGGGGTGGAAATCAGGTCATAAACCCGGTTGGTGAAGGTGGGGTGGCTTATATGAATGTGGAAGACCTGGAAGATCCACATCATTGCGCCAATTGCCATGAAGAACCCGAGATGCATGCTGACCAGTTCGGTATTAATTGCGCCCGTTGCCACAGTGCCACTGCCTGGGTCCCAGCTGTCCTGACCAGTCATACATTCCTGATGGATCATGGGGGTGAGGGAGAGGTTGCCTGCCAGACCTGCCACCCGGTTCAATATGGCGTCTATGATTGCTACGCTTGCCATGATAATCATCAATATGAAGAAATGCAGGAAGTACACCTGGCTGAGGATATCAGCGAGTTTGATACCTGTTCTACCTGTCATCCGACTGGGGTAGAGGGTGAGGCAGGACGATTGATTGAAGAGAATCCCGGATTAAAGTATCCACTCAGTCTGGAAGAAAAAGCAAGCCTGGTGAATGATGCCAGTTTATTGAGCAATGAACCATCATCCCTGGAGGTGATGAATCCATGAAATTAATTTTTGTGCTGATTTATTCAAAATGCCTGGGGAGGCAGCACAGGAAGGAGGACTATGCTTAAGCGATTGTGGTTCCGGCAGAGCCGGTGGGTGCGCGCTATTATCATTTTTTGTCTCGTTTTAGCCGCCAGTGGCGCTTATTATGTGAAATCTTACGCATCTTACCTGCTCAGTCCGGGCGAATTATCCAATATGGAAACCAAAGAAGTCATGTTAGGCGGGGTCAAATCGCATGCCGAATTGGAGCGCCAGTGTTCACACTGCCACGCCCCGATCCATTGCGTGACTGACTCACGCTGCCAGGATTGCCATTTTGAGATCGAACAGGATCGACTGGATGTCAACACCATCCACGGGCGCTTGCCGGGTGTTTCCAAATGCCAGACCTGTCATCCAGAGCATCAGGGACACGATGCCGATCTGACTGTGTTTGCTTTTCCCAATATTGACCACTACGCTATGACCGGGTTTTCCATTGAAGCGCACGTGACCAACGTTGATGGTAAACAATTCACCTGTACCACCTGTCACACCAAAGTTCGAGACATTATTGAAACGCTCGATTGTGTGCAATGCCATTCGGAAGAAAACCATGATGAACTGGCTGCGCATATTGAGGAGTATGGTATCAGTTGCTTTGAATGCCATGATGGTCAGGACAGGATGATCACCGGGTTTGACCATGAACCCTATTTTTCCTTACAGGCTGGGCATGCTGAGTTAGCCTGTGCTGACTGTCACAGCGAGAAGAAGTATGTGGGCGTTGGGACGAGTTGTGCAAGCTGTCACGATGAACCCGAATTGCACGCAGGTGTATTTGGCACGACCTGTGAATACTGTCATCAAACGCAAGCCTGGTCACCGGCGGTGCTCACCCAACACAAATTCGAACTCAAACACGGCGATGAAGAAATCAGTACCTGTGAGACCTGCCATGGCGGTAACTACACCGAATATCCCTGTGGCACCTGCCATAATGATGGTGAAATGATCAGTGTTCATTTTCAGTTGGGTATTTACGAAGTACAGAATTGTATTTCCTGCCATCCCACCGGTCGAGGAAATGCAGTTATGCCCGGACAACAAGCAGAGGGACAAAACCAACTTGGAAAAGGATCTGCGGGTGAACAACAACCCATACAAAGCTCACCAATTATCATCCAAAAACCAACGGAACGACCGGTTCAGCAACAGAACCCGAGTCCGATTCAGACAAACCCATGATCAGGTACTTACAGGGACGATAAGTCCGGAAAGGATGGGCATTTATGAAAAGAGGAATTAAAATTTTATTAGCGCTAAACGCCATTATGTTCTTGGTGTTGGCCGGGCTGTTTTTCTTGGCAGAAACGTATCCTTTTCGCCCAGGAGATCCATTATTTGCTTTACAAAGCACAGCAGAAAGCAGTCGGGTTAGATTAGCAAAGGATCCTGAGAAAAGGGTTGAAATGAGTTTTGAACTGGTCGAACGACGTCTGGCTGATCTGGCGATGGTTAACAAACCAGAAAAAGTGCAGGCAGCAGTAGAAGCATTTGATCAGGTTTTAACCCAGGCAATTGTAAGCCTCCAATCAGTAAGTGAAACAGAAGCCATGGTCTTTTATGAGGATGTGCAAACCTTGTTATTGCGCGTGGATCTTGTTCTGGGTTCAATTGAAGAAAATATTCAGCATGAGCATCTGGCAGCTTTACATGAAAAAGTAGCTATTTTATTAAGCGCAACAACACCCCTTGAGATTCAACAATTAGTAAGGGAACAAACAATCCCTTCCATCATTTCTCCCAAAGCAATTCCCTTTCTCAGCCAGGATGTGGATCATATTGATTTCACTCTGACGGATGGACACGAGAATTTGGAATGTGAGCAATGTCACGCCAATGGTGTTTATGTCGATACGCCTGTTACCTGTTCCAGCTGCCACACTTACGATGAAGTTTTGGCTTTGCTGGCAAAAGCGGATGATTATGAGATCAAACGCAGTGATCGTATTTATCCTTTTCATTTCATTGGTGAATGTTCAGATTGTCATGATGCAGTTTCATGGGAACCGGTTGAATATGATCATCGCGGCATCTATGATTGCATTTCCTGTCATTATGATGATTATCCACAGGATGAACAGACAATCGCTTCCAACCCGATCAATTTTATTGGTCTGGCAACCAATAAAGTCAATACCACGGTCGAACCGCATTATCCGGGTGACTGCATCCATTGTCATAACGATACAGAGGATTGGGCTGAGTACAATTATGATCACCAGATGGGCACTTGCGAGAGTTGCCACGGTAGCCGTGGTGAAATCGAAGAGATGAACAGCAAGATTCATGAATGCACAAGGGAGCAAGACTGTGAAAGCTGTCATCAATATGAAGAACACCCTGTTTATTTTCAAGATGTATCCTGTTATACCTGTCATCAGGATTTGCAAGAGTGGCTACCAGCAGAAATCAAACATGACAAGCTTCCTAACTGCATGACCTGCCATGAAAAAGACAAACCAGAGGAAGATCATTATAAAAGCAATTGCAGTACCTGTCATGCAAGCAGTAACTGGACATATCTTATTGCTGGATCACACTTCATCATGCAGATTGTAAATCCTGTCATCAACCTCCGGTTAATCATCGCGCTGGTGAATTTGTTGGTCAGTGCAGTTACCTGTCACAGTCTGACAAGCCTGGCATAAAACCATATTCAGTCACACCCTGGCAAACTGCAGCACCTGCCATGCAGCCCGGTCAGCCATTATCCAGCAGAGTGCAGTGCCTGTCATGTTTCAAATTCATGGTCACTTATAAATCATCAACCATTCACACTTGAATACTATGCGTAAGTTGTCACAATGCACCGGCGAATCATTATCCAGGTGTGTGTCAGAATTGCCATAGTAACAAATTCCTGGAAGGTGAACCTGTATGATCATAGCTGGAGTAACTGAGTGCGAAAGTTGTCATATTCGTCCGATTGGTCCATTATCCTGGTGTCATGTGAATTATCTGTCACTAAAAATACAGACCAGCCTGGAGTGCGAGCCTATAATCATTCCTTGACAACTACCTTACCTGCAGCACCTGTCATCCTAAACCGTTGATCATTGGACCGGGTGAATGTTCAAATTGTCATGTAACGGCTTCTTGGTCAGATTACACATTTGACCACACCGGCTTTACATTATGCAATTCCTGTCATCTGCGCCCAGTAGGGCATCCGCGTGGGCAATGTTCTAATTGTCATAGCACCTATACCTGGGAGATTCCACCAACACCAACACCATTGCCAACCAACACACCACTGCCTACATCCACACCAACTAATACACCAGAACCGACATTATACACCGACTAATACACCAGAACCGACAGCAACACCAACTGATACACCAGTGCCGACTGATACACCAGAACCCACACCAACCGCCACGGAGGAAATCGTTGAACCTTGAGTGTGGTTCATTTCTTGACCTTTGTCCTTGCGAATAGGGGCAGGGTTAGGTGTAGGGGTGGGTTCTGAACCCACCCCTACGAATTTGTCATTTATTTTTGAAAGGAGATGATTTTAATCAAAAATTAATATATAATTAAGTTAATTGAATAGGGACGGGGCTATTAGTGCAATCAAGGACGGAATGCATGAAAAGCGCAAAAATCACAATCGTAGCCCCTATCGTTTTACTGTTATTAATTGTTGTCAATGTCGTCGTTTTAGCGGAATTACATCCTTATAGACCCGGAGATGCTTTATTTGGGCTGCAAAGCGCAGTGGAAAATACCCAATTAAAGCTGAAAAGTGATTCCCAAAAACAGATAGAATTTAGTTTTGAGCTGGTAGAGCGCCGCCTGGCTGATCTTGAAATGGTTGATCAGCAAGAGCAAGTGCAACCAGCTGTGGACGCATTTGACCAGGCAATGACGACAGCGATCCTGAACATCCAATACCTGGATGATACGGAAGCTGAGATCTATTACCATAACGTACAACCACTGATGCGAAGGGTGGAAAAAGTGGTTGCTGATCTGGAAATGAGATTGGCTAATGCCCACTTATCCTCATTACAAAACAAAATTTCCACATTGAAAATCCCCCGATCTCCAGATGAATTAATAAAACTGGTTAAGGAGCAATATCTCTCCAGAATTTTGATGATTGAGAAAGTGGCACATCACACGACAGAGTTTGTGGTTGTGGAAAATAAATCCAAGGTGCAGCAATCGATGGCGAGTGAGACTCAAAATTGCATGGACTGTCATGCGGATGGGGAGTATATGGAAAAAGCCACCGAGTGCTCGAAATGTCATGTGCCGGAAGTATATTTCGCATCCAAATTGGGGACTGAATATTATCGTCCGCAGCACCTGGAAGAGGATTACCCTTACCATTTTGGCGGGGATTGCATTGACTGCCATAGAACCAAGAGTTGGGAACCATATCAATTTGACCATCGTAATGTGTATACCTGCATCAGCTGCCATGCAGAGGATGTTCCCCGCGAGATCCTGCAGGCATCCACAGACCAAACATTCTTCATCAGTTTAGCCATAAAAGATACAAACACCAAGCAATCTCCGCACTATCCAGGTGATTGTGTTAATTGTCATACGGACACTTCTGATTGGAGCGTCAATGGCTATGGCCATCAATTGGACACCTGTGAAGGTTGTCATAATCTGAGTGAAAGCCTTACGAAATTTAGCAGGTCGATTTTGGAATGCACCAAAGAAACCGATTGCCAGACCTGCCATTCTTTCGATGGGCATTCTGCTGGGTATGGCAATTATTGTGCCAATTGCCATCAAAGTGTATTGGATTGGAAAGTTGTTGAAGTGAATCATGCAGGTTTTTCATCATGTTTGTCCTGCCATGACAACGATAGACCGTTAGTCCATTACCAGGGAGATTGTAGCCAATGTCATACGACCAGCGCCTGGCGTGATGTCTTGATAAATCATGGACCACAGGGAGATTGCTTGTCCTGCCATCAAGCACCTGCCGATCATGCCAGCCAGGGCTTTACAGCACAATGCAGCACCTGCCATAACACAACCACCTGGGACAATGCGGTCTTCAATCATACGTTGAGCAACTGCAGCAACTGTCACTCCAGTCCTGATAATCATTATCCGGCTGCCTGTGTCAGTTGTCATTTTACAAACTCCTGGACGATTGTTTCGGTTAATCACACCAGCCTGACGCTATGTACGGATTGCCACAATCCCCCTGCCAACCATTATGTCGGTTTATGTTCCAATTGTCATGCGACCTCCTCCTGGAGTGAAGTGACCTTCAATCATACCGGCTATACGTATTGCAGCAGCTGCCATACACCACCACCCGGACACTATCCCGGACAATGCTCCAACTGTCACAATACCAATTCCTGGAGCTACGTGACTTTTGACCATACAGGGTATACAGATTGCACCAGTTGCCATGCAGCACCAGCCAACCATTATCCGGGGGGGTGTACGCTCTGCCATAATACCTCTTCCTGGAGTGATGTGACCTTCAATCATACCGGCTATACCAATTGCAGTAGCTGTCACAACCCACCACCAGGGCATTATCCAGGAGAGTGCACGCTTTGTCACACCACCACCACATGGAATGATGTGAATTTTAATCATTCAGGGTATACCAACTGTAGTAGTTGCCACAATCCACCACCAGGTCATTATCCTGGAGAGTGTTCCCTGTGTCACAACACCACCACATGGAGTGATGTGAATTTTGACCACACCGGTTATACCAATTGTAGTTCCTGCCATACACGTCCACCCAAACATCCAGGGGCACAGTGTTCACAGTGCCATACGACGGATTCGTGGGATATACCTTGATAGACTGATTTTCATTCATAAAAATTGTTATTTCCGGTCATCAACTTTTTACAGGAGATGAACCGGGGGTGAGGGGATGGGTGAATGTACGGGCGGGTTCTGAACCCGCCCGTATGGCAGGAATTCAACAATGTTGGTTTTATAATGATTGTTGGAATGCTTGAATGACGCGCTCTTTGACGATGGCGCGATCAACGATGGTGCATCGGGTAATGTTTGCCGATGATACACCCGGATTGTTGTTGCACATCCTGTGGCATGGTCCAGGGTTCGTGGATGTGTTGCTGCGGTACCTGGGATAATTCCGGAATCCATTGGCGGATGAAATCCCCCAGGGAATCGAATTTTTTGGATTGCAGAATGGGGTTGAAGATCCGGAAGTAAGGAGCTGCATCGGTGCCTACCCCGGCTGTCCATTGCCAACCGCCGTTATTAGCCGCCGGGTCGCCATCCACCAGTTGCTGCATAAAGTAACGTTCCCCCAACTGCCAGTTGTGCAGCAGGTCTTTGGTCAGGAAGGATGCCACAATCATACGGCCGCGGTTGTGCATCCAACCGGTATGGTTGAGCTGGCGCATACAGGCATCCACAACCGGATAACCGGTGAGTCCGTGTTGCCAGGCTTTGAATTCATCTGGTTCATAACGCCAGGGAATGTAGCGCCGATGAGGGTAAAATGCTTCCTGCAGGACATTCGGAAAGTGATATAGGATGCTGATGTAGAATTCACGCCAGATGAGTTCATTGATCCAGGTTTCCACACCTTTTTTCTCTTCCGTTAGTGTGGCGCTATCCATTGCTTTCAAGGCAGCCTGGTAAGTAGTGCGGATGGAGAGCAGACCAAAACGCAGATAGGTAGAGAGAGTCGAGGTGCCGGGTTGAGCGAGCAGATTGCGTCCCTGGTTATATTCAAAAATAGGCCTCTGAATAAAAGTATCCAGTCTGTGGTGCGCTTCTGAGGTAATGGCTGGAAAGTAGGGCAAAGCATTGGTTTCAGGAAGGGAAACGCCTGTCAATGGATGATCGGGCGATGATAGATTTTCCGGTGCGGGGTAGGATGTGAGGTTTTTTGGGAGTGCCTTCCAGGTTTTACTAAAGGGGGTGAAGACGGTATAAGGTGTTCCATCGGCTTTCAAGACCTGTTGCGGATGGTGGATGACCAATCCCAAGATCAATTTCAGTGGTAAGGCATTCTGGATCTGGCTGTCACGCGTGATAGCGTACGGGCTGTAATCTTCTTCTGCGAAGATAGCTTCAATCGGAATTTCCTGACATATTTCTTGCAGAACATCCAGGGGATTTCCCTTGCGAACCAGCAATCGATTACCAATCCTGTGTAACGCTTCATCCAGGTTTTGGAGCGCTTGAAAAAGGAAAAACTGGCGTGGAGTGGCTGGTTCCTGCAGTAATTTCGGATCCAGAATAAAGAGGGGAATGACGAGCAATCCGGTCCGCAAGGCTGCCTGCAACGCAGGGTTATCCTCCAGACGCACATCTCGGCGTATCCACCAAATGACTGATTTCATATTTTGATTTTAGCATGCAATTGAAATCTTCAGAGTCAACTCAAGCCTTCGAGGGACTGAAATCACTGTCTGAAATGCCTGTATAATCTAACTATGGTTCTGGAGGGTAACATGAAACGATTGGCAGTATTAACCGGAGGGGGTGATGCTCCTGGATTGAATGCGGTTATCCGGGCTGTGGTGAAAACAGCAGAAAATGAGTTCAACTGTGAAGTGCTGGGCGTTCGCAATGGCTTCGATGGTTTCATTCAGGATGGAGGCGTATTTTCTTTGGATTCGAAAGGTGTGCGTGGCATTCTTCCAAGAGGAGGAACGATATTAGGCGCTGCTAATCGGGGAAATCCGTTTGCCTTGAAAGTGGTTGATCCGGATGGGACCGTAAGTTATGAGGATACCTCCCAACGAGTGTATGACCGTATCCAAAGTTTGGGATTGGATGCCCTGGTTGTGGTTGGCGGGGATGGTACCTTACATATTGCCCAGGAATTACATGAAATTGGGGTGCCGGTTGTGGGTGTGCCTAAAACGATTGATAACGATATTGGCGGAACTGACTTTTCTTTTGGGTTTGATACGGCAGTCGTCACAGCGACGGAAGCATTAGATAAATTGCATACCACAGCTGAATCGCATCACCGGGTCATGGTGCTGGAATTAATGGGACGCGATGCCGGTTTCATCACTTTGTATGCCGGTATTGCCGGGGGTGCAGACGTTATCCTGATTCCGGAAATTCCTTTCCGTTATGAAGCCATCTGTAAAAAAGTCACTCAGCGTGTCAGCCGGGGATCATTTTTCAGCATTATTGCTGTTTCAGAAGGAGCATCCGTCCAGGGACAGGAGCAGGTCTTCTTAAGAGAGGGGGATAATATCCACCAGGCCAGATTAGGCGGCATCAGTCATCAGGTAGCTGAGTATATCGCCAGGGTGTGTGATGTGGAGACGCGTGTGACCATCCTGGGGCATTTGCAAAGAGGCGGCAGTCCGACGCCATTTGACCGCTGGCTGGCAACCCGCCTGGCAGCGGAGGCTGTTCGGGCGGTGGGACGTGGGGAATTGGGTTGTATGTCGGCGCTGCAAGGAAATACAGTCGTTACGATACCATTATCTGAAGCACTGTCAACGCCTAAACGTGTAAATGTTATGGGGGATACGGTATTGACAGCCCGTAGTCTGGGTATTTCGCTTGGAGATTGAAGTTGGATTCTTGTTAAAAAAAACGAAGTGTTGCAACACTTCGTTTTTTTTAACATTTGATTTATTCGTGACGCAAGGCTTCTACAGGCTGTAGATTGGCGGCACGGTTGGCAGGATAAATTCCAAAGAACAAACCCACTGCGGTTGAGAATATGGTGGCTAATAGAATCGCATCCAGGCCAACCACCGGAATCAATTCCGTATTATTGGCAGCCGCGATCAATCCGACGATATAGGCAATCGACCAGCCCAGACCAATCCCGAGGATACCACCAAACATACTTAAAAGGGATGATTCGGTCAGGAACTGGATCAGTATGTCTCGTTTACGCGCCCCGATAGCTTTACGCAAACCAATTTCCCGTGTTCGTTCGGTGACAGACACCAGCATGATATTCATAATCCCGATACCACCGACCAGGAGTGAAATGGCTGCGATGCCGCCCAGAAAAATGGTCAATACGGAGGTGATGCTTTGGGCTGTAGCAACAAAATCCTGTTGAGAGAAAATCTGAAAATCATCGGCACCCAATTCAGTGCGATGACGGGAACGCAAGATCTGTGAGATCTCCTCGGATGCCTGATTGACCAGATCCGCACTGACTGCCTGGACGAGGATGAAATCCACACGATCACTGGAACGTCGAATCAAGCGGGATTGAGCGGTGGAGAATGGGATAATGACGATATTGTCCTCACTACCGAAAGCACCGCCACCGCGCGGGGTTAGTACTCCAATGACGCGGAAAGGTTGACCTTCGATACGGAGAGTCTCACCAATTAAACCATCGCGATGACCGAATAGTTTATCGGCGACTTCCACACCGATGACAGCCACAGAACCACGCCCGAGGATATTTTCCTCGCTGATGAAATCTCCTTCCTCTAAAGAGTAATTTCGTACATCTAAATATTCAGGTGTAACCCCATTAATACTGGAGGTGATACTTTCGCCACCAAATGTAACCGATAAATTTGAACTTATATATGGCGCCACCAGGGCAACGGATGGTGCCTGAAAGGGGTCGGCGATAGCATCGGCATCTCCACGAGTTAAAGGTTTGGGATTGCGTACTTCATCATTACCACCGCGAAAAACGAAGAGCAAATTGGACCCCAAACCACTGATGGACCCGGTGATGGTATTTTGAGCACCACTACCGACTGCCAGCATAGCGATCACGGCAGCTACACCGATGACGATTCCTAAAATTGTTAACCCGGAACGCATTTTATTAGCGTTCAATGACTCGAGTGCTTCAATGATTGCCTGTCCTATGTTCATGCAGGCACCTCCTCGCCGACAACCTTACCATCGCTCAGGTTAATAATACGTTGTGTTTGCATGGCAATGTTGGGATCATGGGTGACGATGATGATCGTGGTCTTTCGGGTTTTATTGAGACTCAGGATCAGATCCATAATCTCCTTGCCGGATTTCGAATCCAGATTCCCGGTGGGTTCATCAGCCATGATGATGGCAGGGTCATTGATGAGTGCACGGGCGATAGCCACACGTTGTTGTTGACCACCGGAGAGTTCGGTGGGTCTGTGGGTGACACGGTCACCCAATCCGACTGCGTTGAGCGCATCAATGGCTTTTTGTTTGCGGCCTTTGGTGATTCCACCATAACGCAATGGTAATTCCACATTTGCAAGTGCGGTCTGCCGTGATAATAAATTAAAACTCTGAAAAACAAAGCCTACCAGGTGATTACGGGCAGCAGCTAACTGGTCATCGTTCATTTCTGAAACCTGAACACCATCCAGAATATAATCACCTTCTGTAGGGCGATCCAGACATCCCAATAGGTTCATCAAAGTTGATTTTCCTGAGCCAGATGGTCCCATAATGGAAACGATCGATCCGCGCTCAATATTAAGATCGACACCATCCAAAGCGCGTACTTCCACTTCACCCATCTTGTAAATCTTTTTTAAGTTACGGGTTTCAATTACCCAATCATTCATATTAACCTCTAGAATCCGCCGCCAAAAGGCCCACCCTGTGGTGTAAATTCAATGGGCGGATTGAGTACAAGTACATCACCTTCTTTGATATCACCATCCAGCACTTCACTTTGCAGGTCTGATGTTGATCCAATCGTTATATCGACCGGGTTAGGAATCAACTCACCTGGTTTAAGCAAATAAACAACGCGTTGTCCTTCTCTAAGCCGTACAGCCCGGTTGGGAATGATCAATACATCTTCTATTTCACTGACAACAATATTCACGGCAGCGGTCATGCCGGGACGAACGAATTCATCAGCGTTGGAAAGCTCAAGCGTAACGGTGAAATTGACAATACCTGCCGTAATATTGGCAACCTGAGCTACCTGAGTGATGGTCCCCTCATATTCTTTGTCATTGATCGCATCGAAACTGATTCGGGCAGGCATGCCAATTTTTAATCGATTGATATCAATTTCTGGAATTTCAACATCTACCAAAAGCCGAGATAAATCATCAATGCGAAAAGAAACAGCGCCAGGAGCAATTTCATCTCCCTTTTTCGAACGGATCTCGGTGATTGTGCCATCAAATGGAGCACGTAAATTGATCAGGTCAATTGTTGCTTCGATAGCAGCAATACGGGCTTCTGCAGCAGCAATATCATCCGGATCGGGTCCGTCCTTAAGACGTTCCCACTCACGTAGCGCTTCGTCGTACTGAGCCTGAGCCAGCGTGAGATTACCCTCAGCAATTTCAACTTCCATTTCACTGGGCAAACCTTGAGCATAACGCCAGTTTGCTTCTGCACGTGCAGCCAGTGTTTTTGCAGCTGCCCATTCCGCAAACGCAGATGCACGTAGGGGATCATCTTCCGGGAGATGATCAACATTATCGTAGCGTTTTTCCCATTCTTTGGCATTGTCCTTGGCTACAATATAATTGGCATACGCTTCATCGATGGTGTTTTGAGAAGCACGTTGATATTCTTTCGATTCCCGCCGGGTTTTTGCTTTTTCAAGCGCATCAGCAGTATTGGCCAGGTTCGCCTGAGCCTGTGCTTGTGCAATCGTGGAATTTAAAAGTGTATCGAGATTCCGTTTTGCAGTCACCAGGTCAGCTTCTGCCAGGATGATGTTTTGAGAGAGGGATGATTTTTTTAACGAGGCCAGAATTGAATTACCGGAGACTATTTCCCCTAATTCATAATTAATGGTGTCAATCTGACCGGTCGTTTGCCAGCTGGCCAAAGCAGTTTGATTCGCTCGTACAGTCCCCGTCGCACCAACAATAGCAGTCAGATTCCCACGTGAAACTGTAACGGTCTGATATGTGGATGCCATATTTTTTACAGCATTATCTCGCGCAAACTGAACCCCAAAGTAAATACCAGTTCCGATAATGGCGAGAATTAAGATAATAATTATTGTTTTCTTCATACTTCCCTTCCTGAACAAATAAAAAATCCCAGTAATCATCTATGAAAATGACTACGGATATTTGGTTAAAGTTTTGGTTTTTAAGAAATGATATTGTTTCCCTTGGTCCAAATCAATGTTTGATTTTTCAGAAATCAAATTTTTTCCTCTTTATTGTAATCCGAATTTAAAGGTTCAAGCGTTAGAATTTTATTAATACGGTCAGATCCAGAGTTTATCCATGTTAAAATTGTTGCATTAAGCATACCATTCGTGGTATCACCAAACATCAGATTGTATAATGATTGTATAAAGTATGTGGAAAAACGTAAAAATTATTGGAAGAAATATATTATGGGGTTTGTTATTGATTCTCATAATCAGTAATAGCGGTATTCCTTCCTTAAAGATCAACGAAATCGTGCGGGAGGAAACCCGCTGGATGGAGTTTGATTATGTCTCCTGGACTTTGGAGACTTTATGGCGAAAAGCTGCACAGATCTCATTGGGTACGCACCGATATTTAAGTGAAGAACAACAATCTGGCATTACTAATCATTATTTCGATTTAATCAATGAACAACGACAATTGCGGGATGTGATCAATAATATTTATGCCGATCCTTCGATCCTCAATCCACAGAAACAAGCCGAACCCTATTTAGAAAGACAACACCAGGTTCAGGAAGAATTACGCCACGTTGGTTACCTGTATGAAGCCATATTACAGCACCAGGTGTCTTTCGTAGCAGGTGACAAAAGCCTGGGATTCATTCGCCAACCGGTTCCGCCTATTCAATATCATACTACTTCCATGCCATATGCATTGATCGTGTCTCCCAGGGACATTATCCGCCAGGACGCAGATATTTCCCTCTTGCCGGATTTATCGCTGGACCAGATCGTTGCGCTGGAAATGGCTGTAGAAGATAAATTAAACGTATCAGCCCTTGTGGTTCCAATTGGTGGCGTTGGCGTTTATCCAACGATGGTTATGGAGACCAGCAGCTTGACCTGGTTATCGGAAGTGGTCTCGCATGAATGGATTCATAATTTTCTTACCTTACGCCCACTAGGGGTGCTGTATGCGCAAACCCCAGAATTACGAATTATCAATGAAACAACCGCCTCAATCGCTGGTAAAGAGCTGGGTAATACTGTGATTGAATACTTTTATCCTGCATTATTACCACCCCCGGTGCAAGAGTCTACGACTGTGGCAGAAGTAATTGTTGAAGAACCCCAGGAACCACCGGCCTTTGATTTTCGAGCAGAAATGCGTGAGACCCGGGTTACAGTGGATCAATTGTTGTCTGAGGGAAAAATCGAAGAAGCGGAAGCCTATATGGAAGATCGACGCATTATATTTGTGGAAAATGGTTATAATATTCGCCGTTTAAATCAGGCATATTTTGCATTTCATGGTGCCTATGCAGATCAGCCTGGTGGGGCAGCCGGTGAAGATCCTGTAGGTGAGGCTGTTAGGAATCTACGCGCGCAAAGTGCTTCTTTGGCAGAATTTGTCCGCAGGATTGCCTGGGTTACTTCTTACGAGCGCTTACAGCAACTGATTGATTAAATTTACCAACTAAAAATCATCATCCAATCCACCACCGAAACCTCCGCCCATACCTGGATCCAGATCATTCGCCAGATCAGGTAGATCTCGTTCAATATCTTCTGGTGATTGGCCTTTTTCCAAACGATCTACCACCTCATCAAATTCGGGCGGCATATCCTCACCCAATTCACCGGACATCTTCCGCATCATTTTACCCAGCGCAACCGGGTCATCTTCCAACCCTTCCAGGCTGGATGGGTCAGAAAAATCATCCAATCGGCTATCCTCAGATTTAGCAATTCTGACTCTGCCAATTTTACGTGTTACTTGCTGGCTGCCACAGTGTTTACACAAAACCGTCTTATTACCATATTCCGCATATGTCATGAATACATCAAAGCGGCGTTTACATTCCAAACAGCGATATTCATATAGTGGCATATGAGAGATTCCTTTTTAATCCTTGAATTTTGCTGAACTTTTCTTCTAATTGGTTTTCACCAGCTAAAAGTTTGATGAACAGCTTTTATCCATTATAATTTGTCTATTATAGATTTTTATTAACTTTCTTGACTAAATTTGATTCTTTCAGATGCGATCTGCGAAATCAAACAACGAATGATGAGGTCCAATGAGCGATAACAACAGTATATCCTTTGACTTACTCAAGCCCGAACCATTGCTGATTGTGCTTTCAGGACCTTCAGGTGTAGGCAAAGACGTCACATTACAGGCTTTGAAGAAACGCAATATACCATTACATTTTGTCGTTACAGCTACCACACGTGAAGCCAGACCGGAAGAAACACATGGCGTGGATTATTTTTTCTATAGCAAAAAAGAATTTCAAGCCATGATTGATGCGAATGAATTGCTGGAATATGCAATTGTTTATGAGGATTACAAAGGAATCCCCAAAGAGCAGGTGCGCAAAGCCATGCAAAGTGGTCTGGATGTTATCCTGCGTGTGGATGTACAGGGTGCTGCAAAGTTAAGAGAATTAAATCCGGATGCAGTCCTCATTTTTCTGTTACCCAGCAGTGTGGAAGAATGGCATGAGCGCCTCAATAATCGTCAGACGGAGACCGAAGAAAGCATGAAAATTCGTCTGAACAAAGTGAAGTGGGAATTGGAATATCTACCTATTTTTGATTACATGGTGGTCAATCGTCATAATTGTTTGGATGAAGCTGTAGATACGATTATTGACATCATCCACGCCGAACACCACCGCACCATTCCCAGAAAGATAACCTTATGAATGTAATGAAATACGAACAACCACCTGAGAGCTATTCCTCAGCACCTCCTCCACCTCAGCAATCAGTACGGGTGGAAGTTGATAACCCGGCTTCAAAACCTCTGGTTACCTATGTCATTCTGGGTGTGACAGTGGCCGTTTTTCTGGCACAACTGCTAACCCAAAATACCATGGGTATTGATTTACCTGCTGCCTACCTGGCGAAGTATAACCAGCTGATCCTGTCAGGACAATTATGGCGGTTGATTACCCCGGTGCTGGTGCATGGCAGCATCGCTCATATTGGTTTTAATATGTATGCACTGTTTATATTTGGCAGAAATCTAGAATACCAATATGGACATGGTCGATTTTTATTGCTGTATTTACTAAGTGGATTTGCCGGGAATGTCGTTTCTTTTGTATTAACGCCAAACCCTTCTTTAGGCGCTTCGACTGCTATTTTTGGTATGTTATCCGCGCAGGGTGTTTTCATCTATCGCAATCGGAAGTTTTTTGGCAGCCGAGCTCGCCCCATCCTATCGAATATCATTTTTATTCTTGGTATCAACCTCGTTTTGGGACTAAGCCCGATGATCGATAACTGGGGGCATCTGGGTGGCTTGATTGGCGGTCTGGTATTTGCCTGGACAGCTGGCCCTCTGTGGGAAATGAGAGCGGATTTACAGGGCTATCGTCTGGTGGACCAACAGGAAAAATGGCAAATATTTACAGGAGCTTTGATCGTTTTTATTGCTTTTATTGCCCTCGCTGCAGTGAAGTGGTTCCAGTAGCAACTTTCCAATATCGTAGAATCCAAAAACCTTCTGTTTTCGTTAAAAGAAAAATCTTAATATATTCGAACATAAAATTAATTCTTCTTCTTTCGAATAAATTATTAACTTATAGGAAATTCTGTTAACTTTAATCCTTATACAAAACAAGACAATATTGATGGAAAATATCTAAAATATTAACAAATATTTCTCTACTTATGATGTTTAAGTGAAAAATTAATTTGTTGAAATTTTCTCTTATTTATAAATTTTTTCGTTTTCAACACATCACAAATAGCATCATCTGAGATAAATATTATATAAGACCATCGGATAATTGAAGTACATATGATTGGTACGTTTTTAGGAAAATACGAAAGGAGGGCTGATTTCCGAACTTTTAAATGTTTTTCTTTCACAGGACTACTAATTTTTTCTATATTAATAATGAGGACTAATAAAATGAACAAGTATAAAGCACTAAATTTAATATTATTAATGATCCTGATACTTTCACCATTTATGAGTACATATGGTCAAGTTAAGGCTCAAACCACTACTCCCCCAGAATTTGTAAATGAAACGGAAACAAAGGAAAAAATCACCCAGGAAGATCGCCAGGCTGCCGCTGACCGCGCAGCTGAAGGTGGCTTTACACTGGATGCATCTGTTCCAATGGATACAGCAATGGATATGGGGATGGGAAGTCCGGTTCCGCGTTATTTCAGCCACCCAAATTATGCCAACAGTCCATTACCAGGCAACATCGTATCGGAATGGAATGATATCGCCCAGAACATTCTCCAACCAGCACCAATGCCGGGAATGCCGATGATGATGGGTGATATCTCGATGGCGACTGCTTTTGTTTATTTGTCCTATACCCAGGCAGCTGTTTACAATGCCTTGATTGCCATTGAAGGTGGTTACTATGCTTATGATGGAAACCCTACTTATGTCACTTTTATTCCAATGATCGTGAGTAGTGGTTTAGAAGAGGTCGGTGGTGATACCATTAGCAACACCAATTACATTACCGAGAGTACAGCAACCCGCGAAGCTGCTGTTGCTACCGCTGCCTTTAAAGTATTATCCCATTACCTGCCTGACAACGAAGAATTACCAGTAAAATATGCAGAATCCCTGGCAACTATTCCTGATGGACCTGAAAAGACTCTCGGTATTGCTATCGGTGAACAGGCGGCAGCTGAAATTATTTTATTAAGAGAAGATGATGGATTGCTTGCTCCCGACACTTACACCCTTCCCGCTCCAGGTCCCGGTGTGTGGGAACCAACCAGTCCAATGCCACCAGTAGACCCATGGATGGCTCATTTAAAACCATTTTTGCGAGACACTGCTGATCAATTCCGCCCAGCGCCTCCACCAGCCCTTGATAGTCCAGAGTATGCTGCTGATTTGAATGAGGTGAAGTCAATAGGCAGCGCTATGAGTTTGACCCGTACCCCAGAACAGACTGAGGTTGCTAGATTTTGGACTGATAATATGGTTATCCAGACCAACAAGGCTTATCGGAATATTGCAGAAACACGCAGTCTGAATTTACTTGATACCGCACGCCTGATGGTGATGGGGAACATGGTGGCCACAGACAGTTTGATCGCCACTTTTGATGCCAAATATTTCTATAATTTTTGGCGGCCTGTTACCGCAATTCAGCGTGCCGATACAGACGGAAATGATGCTACGGAAGCTGATCCTACCTGGATGCCAGCTGTTATGACACCCAATTTTCCCGAGTATGTAGCAGGGCACGGATCATTTGTCTCCGCTCAAGCTGAAATGTACACTCAGTTTTTTGGAACAGATCAGATTGATATTGATCTAGAGAGCAGTGTTACAGGCACAACCAGACACTATGCGACAGCAGAGGACCTGCGCACTGAAATTGTGAATGCCAGAACCTGGGGAGGATTGCACTTCCGCAATTCCAGTGAACTTGCTGTGACCCTAGGGCAGGAAATTGTTCAGAACGCATTCGCGCATTACTTGCGGGATAACCCATTTAACGATACAGGTGAACATGCAGAAGTCTCTGGTGGTATTCGCAAGTTTGTAAATGAATTGTCAATGTTATGTGACCCGAGCACCGGTCCTTGTAATGGCACTTCTACGCTAGGTCAATTTATGCCAATCGGCGTGCCAGATACAACGACCTACCCCGGTTCCGATTATTATGAAATTGCACTGGTTCAGTACAAAGAACAGATGCATTCTGATTTACCAGCAACTTACTTGCGAGGGTATGTGCAACTTTCTACAGAAGGTGTAGCTCCATTAATTGATGAAGCGAATCCACCAGTACCACTTACTAATGTTCTTTTAGATGGGACTGAAGTGCCCCTCGTCGGGTTCTCCGGGGTGACTGCTCCTCACTATCTGGGTCCGACCATTCTGGCGACCAAAGATAGACCAGTCCGAATCAAGTTCTATAACTTGTTGCCCACTGGGATTGATGGTGATTTATTCTTACCGGTAGACACCACTGTCATGGGTGCTGGTATGGGACCTGATCTTTATGATGAAATGGAAAATATGGACTTTCTAAACCCCATGTGTGGTATGGCTTATGATGAAAATGGGGACCGTATTCCAAAAATGGAAGGGTGCTACACAGAAAATAGAGCTACCTTACACCTTCATGGAGGTATTACTCCCTGGATCAGTGACGGTACCCCACATCAATGGATTACTCCTGCAAATGAAAACACCTCATACCCCCAAGGTGTCAGCGTACAACCAGTGCCTGATATGGGTGACACTGGTGACCCTGTTGATGGTGTCATGACCTTCTATTACACCAATCAACAATCTGCACGCCTTATGTTTTACCATGATCATGCCTGGGGTATCACCCGCTTGAACGTGTATGCAGGTGAAGTTGCACCTTATTTGATTTCAGATAATACTGAACAAACGTTAATTGATCAGCAATTGATACCTGGTCCAGAAAGCACTATCCCACTGGTTGTTCAGGATAAGACCTTTGTTCCCAAAGCCTCTCAACTGGCAGTATCTGACGAAACCTGGGATGTTGAACGTTGGGGTGGTCCCGGTAACTTATGGTTACCGCATGTCTACTCACCCGCGCAAAATCCGGGTGATGAGTCCGGTGTCAACCAGTTTGGTCGCTGGGCGTATGGTCCCTGGTTCTGGCCGCCATTATCGCAACTTGACGCTCCTCCCGTTTCCAATCCTTACTTTGATGAGGATTGTGATCCTGACGAACAATGGTGCGAGCCTCCTTTGATGCCTGGAACACCTTATAACTCAATGGGTATGGAAGCCTTCATGGATACTCCTGTAATCAATGGGACGGTTTATCCAACCCTGACAGTTGATCCTAAATCTTATCGTTTCCGAATTCTTAATGGAGCGAATGACCGTTTCTTCAACCTTTCATTCTACAAAGCGGCAGATGCGAATGGTGTGGTTTGTGATGCAGCCAATTTATCCCCTGCACCAGAGTCAACTGGAATAACCTGTACGGAAGTTGCACTGGCTGATGTTGCAGCTGCATTAGAAGACCCAACCGTATTCCCCACTCCAGCTGGCAACGAAGGTCCTTCCTGGATTCAGATTGGAACGGAAGGTGGATTTTTACCTGCTCCTACTGTTATCCCACCGCAACCAACCACCTGGGTCAATGACCCAACAGTGTTTAACGCTGGTAATGTGGATATGCACTCCTTACTGATCGCTCCGGCAGAGCGTGCGGATGTAATTGTTGATTTTTCTGCCTATGCTGGTCAGACACTGATTCTTTACAATGATGGCCCTGCTGCTTTCCCGGCGCGTGACCCACGCTATGATTACTACACGGGGGATGGTGACTATCGCGATACTGGTGGTACCCCACCAACAATACCAGGTTACGGTCCCAATACTCGCACGATGATGAAGATCGTAGTGGCACCCGTTACACCAGCATCACCTTTTAACCTCACTGCACTGCAGACTGCTTTCAAGGCGGTGAGTCTGGGTGGTCTGGGTGTGTTTGAAGATGGTCAACATCCGATCATTGTTGGTCAGGGTGCTTACAACACAGCTTATGGAACTACATTCCCCAACGCTGGCCAATTAAATGGAACTGTCCAAATATTTGATACATCCTTGACATTTAAGACACTTTTCGGCACGAACTTGACGATTGAGTTCAAACCCAAAATGATCCAGGATGAGCAGGGCGAGGCGTTTGACCCGGTTTACGGACGCATGAGTGGATTCCTCGGTGTTGAGGTACCAGGAGCTCAGGCTGGCAACCAGAACATGATCCTTTATGGGTATGTGATGCCACCATCTGAGGTTCTGCGTGGTATTGAACTACCCCCAGGTGTTGAACTTACACCGATTGAAACAGCAGATGATGGAACCCAAATCTGGAAGTTCACCCATAATGGTGTGGACACACATCCAATCCACTTCCACTTGTTCGATGTACAACTTCTCAACCGGGTTGGTTGGGACGGCATCATCCGCAAACCGGACGCCAATGAATTGGGTTGGAAGGATACTGTTCGGATCAGCCCATTGGAAGACACCATTGTTGCTCTACGCCCATTGATCCCTCAAGTTCCCTGGGATCTACCGAACAGTGTGCGCTTAATGGACCCCTCGATGCCAGAAGGTGCAATTTTAGACCAGGGTAATGTAGGAACCTTCGATCCGTTCGGTAATCCGGTGAACTTTCTCAATCGCCTTGTTAATTTTGGTTGGGAATATGTTTTCCATTGTCACATCCTAAGTCATGAGGAAATGGACATGATGCGCCCGATGTCAGTTGGTGTCAGACCGAGAGTCCCTGGTAATCTCGTCGGAAGTCTGACAGGAAGTGGTGTTGACCAGACAGTGATTCTTACCTGGGAAGATAACTCTCTGAATGAAACCTCATTTACAATTCAGCGTTCAGTTGCCGGGGCTGATGTTTGGGAAATAATTGCTGTTGTCCCATCGGATATAACCACTTACAACGATGTGATCGGCGCTGGTGACCTGCGTTTTGATTATCGTGTATATGCTTCTAATGTAATTGGTGATACAACGATTTATGCTGCTCCAGCTGTGGGATTCCCCAATACCAGCATGGATTCCGGATTCTCAAACACGATTGTGATCGACACAGTTCCACCTGGGGACCCCACTGAGCTGGTGGGTGAATTACAGGCTGGCCCACAGATTTCGTTGACCTGGGTTGACAATGCTCTAACAGAAACCGGTTTCATTATTGAGCGTTCTGTGGATGGCGGCGGTTTTTCACTGCTCACGACACTCGCTGCAGACACAATCAACTATGTTGACACTGATATCGTTTCAGGTTCTGCTTATGTGTATCGGGTTGCTGCGATCAATAGTGCAGGTCCCTCTGGCTGGGCTATTTCAACCCTGATTGAAACCGTACCACCGGTTGCACCTACTGATTTGTTAGTTGAATCACAGGCAGGCCCTCAGATCATGTTAACCTGGACGGATGCGGCACTTAATGAGGCAGGTTATGTAATCGAACGGGATGTCAACGGAGGCGGCTTCCTGCCACTGACGACATTGCCAGCAGACAGTATTACCTTCACCGACACTGCCGTTGTTTCAGGGGAAACTTACATCTACCGTGTTGCAGCTGTAAATAATGCCGGGTATTCAGATTGGGTTGATTCCTCATTGAACCCGATCTTAATTCCATAATAATCTATTGATGAAGAGAAGTTTCTTTCTTCATCATTAAACAATTCTCTTCAACCCATCCTCAGGATAAACAACCTCCTGGGGATGGGTATTTTATGCAAAACAAAAACGAATGCATCACGATAAAAATTTCCTTGAAAAGATATCAAGAGGGTAACTAAAATAAGAATAATAGGATGGTAATAGTCGCATATAAAAAAACCATGCCAAAGAATGTGACTCTGGTGGGATGTGACTTACTCAAATTTCCATTAAATTTAACCTGATAAATTATGGAGGTTTATATGAATAAAACACAGGAAAAAACACCTGATATGAAAATTCTCAAACCCTATCTGGCGCCTTATACCAAAGCGAGCACAAAAAAGGCTGTTTTCCAGATTGCCAATTCGGTTATTCCTTATCTAGCCCTTTGGGGATTGATGATTTGGAGTCTGCAATATTCGTATTGGATAACAATTGGATTAGCCATCATTGCCGCTTTATTTTTGGTGCGGATTTTTATCCTCTTTCATGATTGTGGACATAATAGTTTATTCCCTTCCAAAAAAAACAATCAGATTGTGGGTTTTTTCCTGGGTGTTCTGGTATTCACACCCAGCGAACAATGGTGGCGAACGCATGCCATTCATCACGCCTCCAGTGGAAATCTGGATAAACGTGGCGTAGGGGATGTAATGACCCTGACAGTGGAAGAATATTTGTCTAAGCCAACCCTTGTAAAGCTAGGTTACCGACTGTTCCGACATCCGCTGGTGATGTTTCTGTTAGGGCCGGTGTACATGTTTCTGATCAGTCACCGTATTCCCCGTCCTAATTTAGGTAAGAAAGAAACACGATTTCAGGTGTATCATAATCTGGCATTAATAGCGGTCATCATTATTATGGTACTGGCAATTGGTTGGAGAGGTTATCTGATCATTCAATTGCCGGTCATCTGGATAGCAGGTGCGCTGGGTATCTGGTTGTTCTTTCTGCAACACCAGTTTGAAGGGGTCTATTGGGCTGAAAGTGCTGAATGGGATTATGTCGCCTCCGCTTTAGAAGGTGCGTCGTATTACGAATTACCAAAATGGTTGCAGTGGTTCAGCGGGAATATTGGATTTCATCATATCCATCATCTCAGTCCCAAGGTGCCAAATTATTATCTGGAAGCATGTTATAAAAATGGAGAGATTTTTCAGAAAAAAGTCCGAAAAATCTCATTTTGGGAAGGATTTAAATCAATTGGGTTGGATCTAATCGATGTTAAGAACAATCGCCTGATCCGTTTTCGTGAGCTAAAACAATTATCTACAACTGGATAAAAAAACAGGGGATGAGAATGATCCCCTGTTAAAGCGAGTTTAAAGAATCAGGTATCGAATGGATTGATGGAAAAAATTATTCGATGAAGACTTCGACGTGTTCGCCATCTTCCTCATCAAAAACATCCACAATCTGCCCGATTTCTCCGCTTTCCAAAAATTCAGTGATGATACCCGGGTCAATACCTTCGACTTCAGGGGCAAACTTCATACCCATTTTCAAACCTGCGCCTACCAATCCAATCGGTAAGCGAACGTTGACCCGAGTTTTTCCTGTGTCAGTATCTGTTACGCGAACACGAAAAAATTTTCCGGATCGATAACCTCCTCCTCGATCATTTGAGGGAATAGGAGGAGTAACAGATGTTTTTGATTCAGCACCGGTTGATCCTAATGCTTCTAACAATTTTGCAGCTTGTTCAGCATTAATTACGCCTTCCTGTAACATAGACAGGATTTTGATTCTTTCTTCTTGTGTTGTCATGGCAATCACTCCTTATCAATCTGATTTCTTACCTGCTAATTGAGCCTGTGCTTCTTCTGGGGTAATTTCACCACTGGCTAAAGCATCTAAAATTCGCATTCTCTCTTCAGCTGAGAATTTAACGGGTTCATCCGCTTTGGGTTCAAAACCTAATAATTGCAAAATATCCTGCAAACGATTTCTTAATGTGGGGTATGAGAGATTTAATTCTTCTTCCATACGGTTAAATCTGCCCTCACAGCGAATAAATGTCATCAAAAAATGCATTTGTTCCTGGTTAAGCACATTAAATGGATTGGCAGATGGAGCAAAATGTCCCTGGATGCTGGTATCACAATGTGGGCAATATAAACCAGTTACCTCCAGATCATGACGGCACATAGGACATTGGGTTGGTAATTTATTCATCGAACCTCCTGAAATCTCTTCGTACTTTTTGTGGCTATTACGCGATCTCTAATATATTTATTAATTTTCTTAATCATATATTTCTTTTTATAAATATATTATCATAAAAAATCAATTTGTCAACACTAAACTTTAATATTATTTAATTTTTAGTAAATAATATTTAATAAACTTGAGCAGACCTCTAATTTTTCTGAGTTTATTAACAAATTGTTAAAATTATTCTAAAAATTTTGAATCGTGATATACTGCGATTGTTCAAAAAGGAATCCAATGGCAATAAATAGAGGGACGCTATGAAAACATTATTAATTATGCGACATGCAAAGTCGAGTTGGAAAGAAAAGGAATTGCCTGATCATGACCGTCCTTTAAAAAAAAGAGGTCGAAAAGATATTGCCAACATGGCAAAAATATTAAAGAAAAAGGCACTGGTTCCAGATTTCATTCTCTCATCTACAGCCGTTCGAGCAAAAGATACAGCATCATTAATGGCTGAGAAGTTGAATTATAAAGGCAAATTAGAATTGGTTGAAAATTTTTATATGGCAGAGCCTGAAACTTATATAAAAAAAATAGCCACTGTGCCGGAAAAGGTTGAAAATTTATTAATTATTGGGCACAACCCTGGATTAGAAGGTCTGGTTATGACTCTGGGTGATAAAATTGCTTCTTTACCAACTGGTTCGATTGCTAAAATCTATTTATTTATTGATAAATGGAGTGAATTAACAACTGAAACGGATGGTGAAATTAATCATCTGTGGTTACCAGAAAATTACCGATAAGTCCAAAAAGAAGCTGAAACTCAGCTTCTTTTTTGTTTCCGAAAAAATTTCTTATAGATCAACTTACAATCTGGAAAATGTTGTTAGTTAAATCTGCTAAAAAATCAGATTTGATCAATTTATTTCATTGATTTTTCTTTTGTAATTTATCATCATGATATACTGGATTCAAGGATAAATATGCTTTACATCGTTTCAACCCCGATTGGGAATTTAGGTGATATGTCACTGCGCGCCATTGAAACATTACGTTCGGTGGATTATGTAGTCAGTGAAGATACCCGAAAGACTGGGGTTTTATTGAAGCATTTTGATATTCATAAACCTCAGATATCCTTTCGAGAAGACAATGAAAAAAGAACATTACCTAAATTAATGGGATTATTGAACGCAGGAAATCATATCGCCCTGGTTTCGGATGCCGGTACTCCTTCTGTCAGTGATCCCGGGTTTACATTGGTGCGTGAATCGCTGTCAGCGGGTATTGATATGACTACCATTCCTGGCCCGACAGCATTAATCACTGCGTTGGTGCTATCCGGATTAGCGGTTCATAGTTTTACTTTTCGCGGGTTTCCTCCTCGCAAGGCGGGTCCCCGGAAACGATGGTTAGCCATTGATGCTCAATCGCCGCACACGCTTATTTTTTATGAAAGTCCTTATCGATTGAAAGCATTTCTACAGGATGCGGTGGAGGTCTATGGAGATCGTCCAGCTGCAATCGCAAATGACCTTACCAAGAAGTTTGAAACGATGTATCGCGGTTCACTGACAGAATTGATAGAAAAGTTTGCAACCGAATCCATTCTGGGTGAATACTGTGTTGTGATTGCTGGAAAAACGAACAGTCCAGAAGAAGGCTTTAATTCATCGCAAAGAACTTAAAACGCGTGTTTTTATCGTAATAATCTTCACTCTCAGCCTGTTTAAGTTTTGATACCACCAGGTAAGTTGCCGGGGTCATCAAAACTTCTATACCAACTTTAAAGATGTAATTGGTGATCACCAAACTCCCCCAGATTACCCAGGGAAAAACACCCAACAAGGTTGCAACGGTCACAAAGATCAACGTATCAAAACCCTGTCCGATTAAGGTGGAGCTGATCGTTCTAATCCACAAAAAGCGACCAGCTGTCTTTACTTTTATTTTTGCCAGGGTCACTGAGTTGCTAAATTCACCTACCAGGTAAGCCAACAAACTGGCGATCACAATGCCTCCGGTACTCATGCCACCCAGGATTGCATCGTATGCGCTTTGGCCTGCGTATTGCTGCCAGGCTGCTTCTCCAGGCAGAATTTTTACAATCGCCAGAATGAGTGAACTAAATGCCAGGGCAGCAAATCCAGCCCAAATGACACGACGCGATCGACGGAAGCCATAAACCTCAGTTAAAACATCCCCAAAGATGTAACTGATGGGGAAAAGAATAGTGCCTGCATCAAAAGCCAGGGGAATACCAAATAAATTGACACCCCAATCAACAATCTTGGCTGAAGAGGCGATATTGCTAAGGATCAACACGGTAACAAATAAGACCATGATCAAATCATAATAACGATACACTCTAATTTTCTCAGATTTCTGGTTCAAAATTATTCCTTTACATCATTTTCTACCATTGCATGGTGGTACTCAAACAGCCGCCTATTCTACTGCTCTTTGATGATATTGAACAGACTCTTCAATGAAAAAAGTTCTATTGTCCTCTTTGGTTATATAATAACAAAGATAAAATAATTGTAACTTAAAGCCATATGAATCATTTTTTTATTGACCCACAACACATTCAGGAATCGAGAGTCCTATTTCCTACTGATGTTTCACACCAGATCGTCAGGGTTTTACGGTTAAAAGTGGATTCAACCGTCATGGTTTTAGATAACCTTGGGTACCAATATGAGGTCAGGCTGGAAAAACTGGACGCGCAACAATGCACCGGCAAAATCATCCAAACGTCTGAAAATTGTGACCGAACCGGACACCAGATTACATCTAATGATTGCCATGACCCAACGAGAGAAATTTGAGTGGATTCTTCAAAAAAGTTGCGAGATTGGCGTTTATAAAATCACGCCGATTATGAGTGAGCGATCAATTCAAATTCCTTCTTCAGATTTTCAGAAGAAAAAAGAACGTTGGGAACGCATTTTGAAGGAAGCCTCCGAACAGAGCCGCAGGGGTATGATCCCGGTGTTAAATGTCCCGATACCAATTCAGGAAGCATTTAATGACCCTGCTCCTCTCCGACTAATTGCCTGGGAAAATGAACAAAATAGAGGATTGAATGACATTTTTACAAACCAGAATTCTGCTGAAGTCACTCTTTTGATCGGACCTGAAGGTGGCTTCAGTGAGCCAGAGATACAGGCTGCACAATCTAAAGGTTGGATACCATTCAGTTTGGGGAAGCGTATACTTCGGATGGAAACAGCTGCTATTGTGGCTAGTGCGTTAATTTTGCATCATATGTGGGGATATTTAACTTTATGTGGTCTTAATGAAGATCGTGGAACAATGCTCGTCTTGGCATTAAGTTTCTTATTCTGTCACCGGTGGGTTTTCCACGACCTAAAACTCTTCCTGCATGATCACGCATAATCAATAGATGGGCATTGTGTCTGTCTGGATTTACAAGATCCTCCCCCCGCATCCAGGAGGCGAGTTGACCATGTTCTACCAGGTAAACATTATTATTTGCCAATCGACCAAAGCGGGTGACAAATTCATGTGAGAGCAGATATTGGTTGTCTGATACCTCTGCCAGAGGCAAACCAAGTGATTGAACCGGTAAATCTGGAAAATTTTCAATGAACTTACCTGGAAAACAATGCAGGTTGTTTTTGTATTGCCAGATTTGCCAATCATATTTCTCTATCAGGTTTTCCAGATAGATACCGTATAAATTGTAAATTTGCTGTAGTAAATCGGCCTTTTGTTTTTCAGGATAAAGAAACCAGTTGGCGGATGATAAAGGTCTTGATGGTGGTTGTTTGACTTTGCTCTCGATCTCATTGACTTTCGTTATTCGGGCTGCAAAAAATCCTGCTGTTCCAAATCGAAATGGCCAGATACGGGCTGCGTTTGCTACCTGAGGATTAAAGTGCAAATTGCTCGTAATTTATCTAATCGCGGGGGCAGGTTTCTTGAGAACGTCCTCGATGGGGTCAATCTGAATTTGGTGGTGAAATTGATTGAGTATCTCATCCAGCACCATTTCATTTTCTTCTACTGTCAATGTGCAGGTGGAATAAACGACCTGACCACCGATTTTTAATGCGTATAAAGCGCTTTCCAGCAGCTTGCTTTGCCGCCTGGCAAGGTTGTTGATTTCTTTCTGCGTGATGGATTTGATGGCATGCGCATCGCTTTCCCGCAGCCCCTGCATGGAGCAGGGCGCATCCAGTAAGATGGCATCGAAATGTCTCAGGAAACCAGGAACCAAAATATTCACCAGGGTAATTGGTGACAGCCACATGACTGCTGCCCCAATTCTGGAGGACGATACGCAGGGCGGTCAGACGTTCACGACTGGAATCATTGGCGATGATCAGTGCCTGATCGTGCGTACGACTTACCAGGTGTGTGGTTTTCCCTCCGGGGGAAGCCGCCATATCCAGGATGAGAGGGTGTTCTTCAATTTTGTTGAAGTCAAACAATTCTACGGGTAACATAGAAGCAGCATCCTGAATATAATAATGACCCAGGCTGTGTTCAATGGATTTACTGATGGGCGATGGGGCATCAGTCACCCAGAAACCTGTTTCGCAAAAAGGCACAGGTTTTAACTGCCATTGGTAGCTTTGTGCCCACTTATTTACTACGTCAGGTTGATCAACTTTCAGGGGATTCATCCGAAAGGATGGGTATAAAGGTTCCTCCAACTCCTTCATTAATGCCTTAACTTCCTCCGCGCGTAGTAATGGGAGGAAACGTTCAAGCATGGCTGCCCGAGGATTCAGAGTGTGTTCTTGCCGTTTTTGTTTTTTTCTTGCCATTATGAAATGATTGTAACTGTTTTAACCATGAATGCTATTTTCTGATCCAGAAGATTAATTCATTTTCGACCTGAAATTCCTCAACAGACCAATTTAAGTCTTTCAGGGTTTCATAGACTATTCTGCGATGTTGGACTGATTTGTCGTGACGCATGGTCATGCTGGTTGCTGGTAAGGAGACCAGCAGATGTTTGACTTTTAATGCTTGCCAGAAATTACGATTACAACCACGCTGACGTTGATCAAAACGATGCGCTTCCTTAAAAAAGAAAGCAATTTCGGCTTCCATTTGGGGTGGATGGATCAATATATCCTGTTGAAAGGCTATATGTGGCTTTTGTAATAAACCAAAAAAAGTGTTGATTAACTCCACCCTGGCTTTGATGATATCAAAGGCATAATACTGGCAGTTTTGATCAAGATTCATCCAGGGCAAACCGAAGGGATGGTATCCACACGCCAGATCAAGGATAGATTGTGGTTTTCCAACCCTGTTAAAAATTTCCTGATAAAAAACATCCAGGAAGGGCAGGCGTTCCTGCGTGGAAATGTGGCTTTTGAGGATTTCGGTACAGACGTTTTTGATTGCCTGTTCATCCTGCTGGAAGGCTACATTCAGATCCTGTGTTGCCTGTTCAAAATCACTTTCACCCAGATAGGCTGCGACGATATTGTGGAGCTTCTTTCGCACCGCTTTATGCAAATCCTGAAGCCGTTTATGATGGGGAGATTCCTGGATGTAGAGCGACTCGACTACATCCTGAGGAATATCGATTGACCGATATTTGGGGGATTGTAAAACTTCCTGAGTATATTGGCTGATTTCGTCTTCAGAAAGCGTTAAGCGGCTCATTTTTTAACCAAAAATGCCTGTTCGTTCGGGAACGAAAAAGTCGAAACATTCCAACCAGTGTTTTGTAATAAAGTCTGGAAATGCTCGCTGTAGAACTGGCGCATGCCTTTCTTTTTTCCTGACAATGAGACTGCAGGAAAGCTTACCAACAAATTTTGACACGGTAAATCCTGGAGGATCTTCGCACCTATATTTTTATCAATTTGCTCCAGGCAAGGAATGGTCTTTAACACCAATCCGATTTGAGCTTTTTCCTGGGGTATTTGTTGTGTGAGATCACAACAATAGGCCTTACCATGGATGTTGAAGTGTTCAAAAAAAGCATTCAAAAATTCAATTTGATCGAGGTAAATATCGCAGACAGTGAATTGAACGGAGGATGTGACAGGCATCCATGCCAATGCTAAAGGATTAAGACCACAGGCAACATCCAGAATAGAGTCGACTGGGGAAAGCGAAGAGAGCGTCTCAAGATAAAATCTATCAAGAATCTGCAGTCGTTCACGGGTTGAAGCATGATTTCCCATCGTTTGAATTAAAAATCTTTTTACTTCCGGATTATGAATATCCTGCGGAAGACTTTTCATTTCTGAGTATAAACGCTCATAATCGATACCCTGAGGTTGGTACGCTGATCCGACCTGATGGAGTTTGTTGCGTATAGCTTTTACAGTAACTTTCCAGGAACGACCCTTTTTCAGTTCATTTCTGGCAATATTTTCAATCAAATCGGAGTGAATGGAGCGATATTTCGCACCATCCTGGACCTGTTTGACCAGTTTTTCCAGTTGTTCATCCATGGGTTATTTTTTGAATCCGTTCAGTTAATTGAGTCATAAATCTTAAGTTGTGAATGGTAGCCAGACGCAGAAACAGGCCATCATTCATCTTAAATAAGTGATGCAGATATCCTCTTGAGTAACGGCTGCAGGTCAGGCAATCACATCCCTCCGTAAGGGGGCCAGGGTGTTTGATGTGCTCCTGGTCGTTAATATAAAGATATTTGAGCCAGTTACCGGATAAACCTGCATTAGGTGTGTCCTGATTATTGGCGAATTGGTACAGGCGTCCATGACGGGCATCCCGGGTAGGCATGGCGCAATCGAATATTCCATAACCCAATTGATAACAGGCAAGAACATTATAAGGATGACCAATACCAAGCGCATGCATGGGATATTGCTCCGGAACCAGATTGCGGGTGTGGGTCAGGATATCCGTTAACAAGTTACCTTCGCCGTCCAGAGGCCAGCCACCATATCCATAGCCATCAAAACCAATTTTCAATAATTCAGCCGCACAATGTGACCTTAAATCCTTGAGACCACCACCTTGTATGACTCCAAATAAAAGCGGACGGTTTTTGTCGTTCAGTTTCTTCTGGGAAATGAGGTTGTCATAAGTCTCCCGGCAGCGTTTTGCCCAGGAAATGGTGCGCTCCACACTGATTTCCTGCTCTGCATCCGACGCATCCACATGGGTACAATCATCCAGGCAGATAACAACATCTGCGCCATAGGCAAGTTGCAATTGAATACTCTTTTCTGGCGTCAGTTGAAACTTACGGGCGGAACCGTCTGGTTGAAAATTGATTCCTTTGGGCGTCATATTCCCGAATTTTGGGTTTTGACGAATCAGGGAATATGCCTGGAAACCGCCAGAATCGGTAATGATCGGTCGTTGCCAGCCACTCATGGCGTGCAATCCGCCCAGCGATTGAATGGTGCTGGTGCCAGGTTTTTGCATCAAATGGAAGGCATTCATCACGACTGCCTGGATTTTTACCTGTTCCAGATCCACACTATCCACAGACCGGACCATGCCAAAGGTGGCATCCGGCATAAATACTGGAAATTCAAGGTCTCCAATGGATAAAGAAAGAGATCGGACATAAGGATAGAACATAATTAGATTATGCCTGAAGAGAGATCAGGCGGCAAGCAATTCTCATAAATTGATTAAATGATTGCTTTAATTCCGGTTACCATCATAGAGAAACCAACGATGAGTAAAAGGATGATGATCAATCGCCCGATTGTTATTTTGATCGCTGGCTTTAAATATCCAATGGTTCCGAAAAGGGTTATCCAGGCCATTGTAGCAGGAATCATAGTTCCATAAAATCCTAAAGCGAAAGCAACACCACGAATGGGTGAAACTTGCCAACCAGTAAGAATGGTGGGAACACCAATCGTTGCCCAGAAAATATACACATTCGGATTAAGCAAATTCATGGTGATTCCTTTTAGAAATGTCACCCGCTGTCTACTTTGTGGAATATCCGATAATGAGATGTCAACAGCCCTTTTTGTTGTTTTATAAGCATCCCAGGCAAGAAATAGAATATAGAAACCCCCGATGATTCTCAATACATGTGTAAACCAGAGTGGAAGCTGGGAAAGCAGAAAGAATAAAGATAGCATGACTGGCCCATCGGATCCTAGTGGAATCAATGCCAATGGAAGGGTACGTTTCCATCCGGAGCGGATAATTTGGGAAAGTAAAAAAGCCTGCATCGGACCTGGAAGAACTGCAGCATATAAACCGAAAACAATTCCCTGTGTCAGAAAATACATGTTGTAGACACAGGGAAAGTTGGAATTTTGTTAAATGATAATTGCTTCAATGCTTTTCATCTTTATCGTTAATGGTTGGCAATTATTATACTTCTAATTTATTGATGCCAATGAACATATAAATCCTAATCCAGTGGATATTCCAGTTCAATCTCATCATGGATGGGTATACCGAAATAACCAACCATCGGAATTTCTGGTTTTTTTTCTCTGGCGCGGTCGGTGGCTCCAACGTTAATTTTCGTCATCTTAAACCCTCTTTTTTGATAGAAGCGCAGAGAATAAATATTATCATTGGTAGTGACCAGGAATAACCTTTTACAACCTACGTTACGGGCATGCTGTTTTACAGCTTCTATCAATTCAGCACCAATTCCAATACCCTCGCGTAAAGAATCCAGGGTGACGATTTCACAATCATCTCCATCAAAATTGTAGGTGATCAAACCGAGTGGTTCATCGGAGCTGGGGGTCACGGCGATAAATCCCGGTAGATCATAGGGATGGAACACAGTATCATGAGACACGACGATTTCTGCACCCCATTGAAATACCAGCCATCTTTTGATCCATTCCCGATCTTCTTTCTGAACATTTCTAATTGTGAATATATCCATAGTAAGCCTTCTTTTCTATTCATGCTCGATTATGAAGCTGACAAATGTGAGAGCTTGGACTATACTTTTATTGTACAAAGCAATGATTAAAAATGAAATAGCCTATTTTTTTATTTCCGATTTTAATCATAAAGAATTAATATAAAAGGATCCAAAATGATAGAAATTACACAAGAAAATTATGAAAATCTGGTTCTAAAAGCAACTTTGCCTGTGATTGTCGAGTTTGGCGCTGTGTGGTGCGCACCCTGCAAGCGATTGGAGCCAGAATTAGCGAAATTAAACGATGTGTGGAAAGACAAGTTTCTACTGGCCCATATCAATGTAGACCAGGATCCCGATATCGCCATGCAATATTCAGTTATGAGCGTTCCCACAACAGTCTTGGTTAAGAATGGGAATGAAATGGAAAGATTTATCGGTTTTAAACCATTAGGCAAGATTATTGAGCTTTTTGGAAATTATATTGAAAGTTAAGGGAATCAAATGACAGATAAACAACTAAAACCATATGGCTTATGGGATAGTCCGATTACTGCATTAAGTGTTTCACAGGGTATCCGATTGAATGAAGTGCAATGGGATACCGATGGTGAATCTTTGGTCTGGTTGGAAGGCAGATCGGACAGAGGTGTGCTGGTGGCCAGTCAGGTGAGTGAAGCTGGTTTGGATCTGAATGGGGAAATGAGTTGTCGCGGTGGGGTTGGATATGGTGGTGGCGAATTTGTTGTGCAAAACAACCTGGTGATCTTTGCTGGAAAAGATGGGCGATTATATCGACGTGAATTAACCCCAGAAAAAGCAAAAGCAATCACGCCGGCTTATGGTTCAGTCGCTACTCCGAAAATATCGCCGGATGGTAGACATATCATCTATGTATTCTCGGATGGTACGAATGACGTATTGGGAGTGGTGGACTCATTTGGCGTTCAATGGCCACAGAAGCTGGTCCAGGGGGCAGATTTTTATATGCAACCTGTATGGCATCCACATGGAAAAATGATTGCCTGGGTGGAATGGGATCATCCCCATATGCCCTGGGATGGAACCAGGTTGAAACTTGCTTCTTTGGAGGTCGACGAACTGCCCACCATAAAAATCATCCAGACTGTGGCTGGTGATGATGAAACCGTCATTTTTCAACCTGAATTCTCACCCGATGGACAGTGGCTCAGTTATATCACCAGTGCTGGAGAATGGGATGCATTGGTATTGGTAAATTTAAACACAATGGAAAAGCAGGTCGTGTACCAACCGGATAATTTACATTTACTGGAGCCAGCCTGGATTCAAGGTGTCAGAACCTATGCCTGGAACACAGATAGCCAATCAATATACATCCTACAGAATCAATTCGGCTCCAATAGTCTCTGGAAACTAAATGTATTTTCTAAAGAAATCAAAAAAATTGATACCGGCGTTTACACCTGGTTAAAACAAATCTCTGTTTCTTCACAGGGTGAAATTGCTTTGATAGCATACAAGTGCCAGCATTCCTGCACGATTATCGTTGGGGATGGCAATTCATGGCGTGTGGTTGCCAGAAGCTCCGCAGAAAATATTCCGCCTGCATATTTATCCTCTCCTCAAGCCATTTCGTGGCAATCGCAAGAGGGGGTAACGATTCACGGATTATACTATCCACCTTCCAATCCAAATTTCGAGGCTGAAGGACTGCCACCAGCCATCGTTTATATTCATGGAGGGCCGACCTCACAGGTAACGGCTGGTTTCAATGCTGCTACTGCTTTCTTCACCTCACGCGGATATGGCTGGCTGGATGTTAATTATCGCGGTAGCACAGGCTACGGTCATTCTTACAAAAAAATGTTGAATGGCCGTTGGGGGGATGTAGATGTTGAAGATGCTGTGGGAGGAGCTAGGGCTGTGGTTGAGCAGGGTTTGGCGAACGAGAAACAGCTGGTCATTCTGGGTGGCAGCGCCGGTGGTTACACAGTGTTAAATAGCCTGATTCGTTATCCTGGTGTTTTCAAAGCAGGAGTGTGTAATTATGGTGTCTCGAATTTATTTATGCTGGATATGGATACCCATAAATTTGAAGCACATTACAATGCTTCGCTAATTGGACAACTTCCTGCGGCTGCTGAGAAATATCACGCCTGGTCTCCGGTTTATCATGCTGATCATATTCGTGATGCGCTGGCAGTATTTCAGGGATCTGAGGACAAGGTCGTGCTGCCAAATCAATCCGAAGTTATCGTTGAAAAATTACGCCGGCAGGGAGTTCCCTTTATATATCAGTTATATGAAGGAGAAGGACACGGTTTCCGCAAAAATGAGACGTTGTTGGATTACTATCAACGTGTGGAGCGATTCTTGATTGAAAACGTGTTATTTGCCCCATAAACAAGTTTAGATTAGAGAATTTGACCTATAATGAAAATAAAAGTGACCTGATTTCATCCCCAGGTCACTTTTACTAATGGCTTATTCATTCACCAGTGATTGTGCGATCTCTCTTTCCAATCGAAGCAGCGTATGCATGCATTGCATAACAACATCTTCCTGCGGGACATATGTTTTTTCTTCTTCATGACGGATTTTAAATTCCACTTGCCCCTGTGATAAGCTCTTTTCAGCTACGGTAATACGCAGTGGAATTCCTAACAAATCGGCGTCATTGAACTTTACGCCGGGACTTTCTTTGCGGTCATCAAACAAAACTTCTATACGGGCTCGTTGTAATTCCTGATACAGGTTCTCAGCGAATTCCAGTGGCAAATCAGATATCTTTGAATGTAAAACCACCAGATGAACCTGGTAAGGAGTAAGGGAAACGGGCCAGACCAATCCAAATTTATCGTTTTTAGTTTCCGCTACTCCTCCCAGGATGCGTTCAAGATCAATCCATGCTGAACCTATAAAGATCGGTTTGAGATCTCCAGTTTCATCCTGAAAGTTACAACCAGTTTCCGAAGACAAGAGGGTGTCTGGGGAATTAATTTTTCCTGCCAAGAATCCAGATTGTTCTGAAAGGGGTTGTTTACACTGAGGACAGGCTTCTCCTGTTTTAACAATGGTAATATCGGCAATTACCTTTGCCACGAAATCTCGACCATAATTGACATTCTTTAGGTGGTAATCAGTTTCATTTGCTCCCGCGACCAGATTAGGCGAATTTGGAATCAAATCATCCACAACGATTAGCGCATCTTTTAAACCCACGGGAGAAGCAAACCCAGGGATTGCACCGATCGACTGAATTTCCAAATCCGAGGATGGACGTAAGGACTGTGCATTGATCACTCTCACCAGTTTGTTTTCATTCAGCTCCATGTCTCCACGGACAATAGCCATAACCACTTTTTCGGTTTTTCCACCATTTTCAATCATTATCGCCGTCATAAAAACCGCTTTGGCTGTTCGCGATGCTGGAATATCCAGGAATTTAGCCAGATCCTCAATGGTTTTGGTGTTCGGCGTATGCACTTTTACCAGCGGTTCTATTGGTTCGGGAATGAGGAGATGTTTGATAGCGCTGGCTGATGCTTGATTTTCCCGATATCCACATGATTCACAATGAAGGAATGTCGTGTCTCCCTGGGGATGCAGGAAAATGAATTCAAAGCCTGATTGAGATTGGGTTTGGTGGTAATCAAATTCAACCGCTGAAACTGGAAATGTGCAGCGTTTAAATATATTTTTGAATGTCTGAATCAGTTGCAGATATTGTTGGGTATGCACTGGACAGATCTTTATCTAGGAAAAATGTTTCCAATCTGGTTACTGATCTGGCTGATAATAAACCAGTCCGATTCAGCTTTGCATTCAAATTCCTGGGTTGAATCTGATACAGGAGTCTGGGCAATTGCCGATGTGAGCGGATGGAATGCTGGATTAGATCTGGGAGATAATGATTGGCTGTGCTGGTTAAATACATATGGTGAGAAAGAGAATCGTCAATATTCTGCATGTCAACATCCATATAGGAATAGACTGGTCTTTTTGCCAATATTTCCGCAGACAATAATGCTGGAATATTCACTTCCTGTCCATTGAGGCTATTGAGTTCCTGCCGGATCATATTTTTAATTTTTTGAAGGCTGCGGGTCGCCAATGGATTCAAGATGTAAATATTCGTAGCAACCTGGCGAACATATCCAGCACGTAGTAAAAATTGAATTCCGGGTAAGGTTGCATCCGTGGGAAGTTCACGCAACGTTTGATTGAACAGTTGTGACATGCGCATGGTGGAAAACCTTAATCGTCGAGCTTTAGGTAAATGCGTTTGTTGATCTTCCCTTTGGACTTGTAATCAACAATATGAGTTTTACAGATTTCTGAGGTTGATCGAACATGGGTACCGCCATCTGCCTGCAGATCAAGCCCTACAATTTCAATCGTGCGGATTTCGTTAATTCCTTCCGGCAATAAATTAATTTTTGTGCGAATCAAATCAGGGATCTGGAAAGCCTCATCCCGGGGAAGAATTTGCACACGAATGGGGTGATCTTTCTGAATTTCCATGTTAACCGACTCTTCGATAACATGAACAAGGTCTTTGCTGAGGGTCTCGAATTCGAAATCCATTCTTCCTTCTAATGGGTCCATGTTTCCACCAGTCACCAGAGCACCATAATCACGAAAAACAACACCACAAAGCACATGCATGGCCGAATGAGTGCGCATCAATTGATAGCGACGATCCCAATTAATTTTGGCTCTCAGCTTTGTTCCCGGTTGTGGGAGGTTAACATCAGGATTCAGAGTGTGCCAGACTTGATCGCCCGTTTTTTTCACCCGAATTACATCAAATGATTGATCATCGAGAATAATCCAACCCGTGTCGTTGGGTTGGCCACCACCACCTGGGTAAAAGGCTGTTCGATCCAGACTGATGGCGTGAGATTCTGAATCGATGGCTGATACGACGGCATGAAATTCCTGTAAATAACTATCTTGCTGGTAAAGTAATTCGGTCATAGGTTCTCTCTGTTCAATGGAATGAATGTATTTTAGCATATCATTCGATGCGACCTTACAAGTGATTAATCATTTTTGAATGAGGATAAAAAAATAGGAGGACATGGGGATTTGTCCTCCTAAATAGAAAGAAGATTGCTAAAGAATTATTTTTTGGTCAACAAATCATTGGTGAATGCTTTGCTAACGTCAATGGGTTGCATGGTTTCATACTCAACCAATAAATCAACCAAAGCTTGCCATTGTTGCAGATCATGCCATCCAATTGTATTTTCATCGGTGATCTGACTTCGCAGGTCTTTTAATTCGGAGTCCAACATAAAACGCATGTGGTCCCGATCCGTTTCAGGGCCAGCATATTTTAGAACGATTTCAATTGTTTCATCGGGATTCTTTTCTGCGTATAAAATTCCTTCGATCGCAGCATCCAGAAAACGCCGAAGGATATCTGGTTGAGTGGCCAGGGTTTCCTCGCTGGTAACATAAGTCAATCCAATCGATGGAATTCCATAATCAGCGGCATCCCAGAGATCAATTTCATAGCCCCACTGTTGCATCATATAAGGTTCATTGGACTTGTAAACGGGATATACATCCACATTCCCTTCCGTTAGTATTCGAGGATCGAATCCGACATTCACCAATTCGATTTTGTCGATGTCAGCACCGGCTGCCTTAATCAGTGCAAATAAATCGGGTGGCGGTGTACCTTTAAACCCAACGATATGATCTTCCCAATCTAAGGGAGAGGTAAATCCACTGCTCTTGAGCGCAGCAAATGCCTGTTGGCCAGTTTGCCCGATCAATCCAATGGACACGAGAGGTAATCCCGGGTCTGATCGACGCTTGAGCAGGACTGCAGCATCCTGGGTTGTAACCTGGACCTTTCCTTGTGATACCAATTGCAGATGCTGACCGGAACCGGGTGAATGTTCGATGGAGACGTTCAAATTTCGGGCAGCAAAGAATCCTTTTTCCTGGGCGACGTAAACACCGACAAATGGCAAATTTGCCTGAGGTTTATAACCTGCCATGAAGGTCATATTATCCATGATTGGGGTGGAAGTAGGACTCAATGGAGGATTAATCGCAGTGCAGCCAGTTAGAAAGATGATGATAAAAATGGTGAGAAGTGATGATGAACGCACTAACATAAACTCTCCTGAAATTAAGAATTGGTTTGAGCTGGTTGCCAGAAAACAGCTTTTGCTTCAGACCAGGTAATGATGCGATAGATGATCATTCCCGCAGCAGCGAGAATGAAAATTGCTGCAAACAAAAAGGGTAAATTCAAATTGGTGTATGCCAGCCACATGGTACGACCTAAGCCTCCAGAAGCACCTGTCCATTCGGCTACAACAGCACCGATTAACGAAAGTGGACCGGTTATTTTTAATGCTGTAAACAAATAAGGAATGGCTGAAGGCGCACGCAGATGGCGAAAAATCTCCCAGCGACTTGCATTCCAGGATTTGAATAAATCGTGTAGCGCCGGATCTACACGTTGCATGCCACTGAGAACATTGATCAATACCGGGAAAAAGCTCATCAAGGCAGTGATGATAATTTTGGGTAGAACGCCAAAACCCAACCATAACGTTAATAGTGGCGCAATGGCAACCATGGGGGTGGATTTGATCAGAATTGCCAGCGTCATCACCCCATCTTCAATACCAGGTAAGAGGGTTAGAACAGACGCCAGGAGGATTCCAGCGAGAACGCCGATCAACAGACCAGTCAGGGCTTCTCCCAGGGTTAAGAATGTCGCCTGAGCAAATGTATCTGGGTGAGATAAAAGTGTCTGAATTACGCGAGAAGGTGCTGGTAACAAATAAACAGGAGTACCGGTGAAAAAAACGGCTAATTCCCAGCCGATAAAAAAAACGAACACGATACTCAACGTGATAATTATGGCTTTCCTGGATTGCTTATGGTTATGCTGCATAAGTGATATTCCCGTTGGAATCCTGGTGAAGGATCGAACGCAATCTGAATAAAAGTTCTTGAAAATCAGGGTTATTTTCAAGACGGGGATGTGGAATTGCATTGGGAATATCCGCCACAATTCGACCTGGCTGCGTGGAAAACACCAAAATTCGATCAGATAACTTAATGGCTTCATGGATATTGTGGGTGATCCATAATACAGTGGGAGAAAAATCTTTCCATAGTGAGAATAATTCTTCAGTAAGGCGTTCACGAGTCAATTCGTCCAATGCAGCGAAGGGTTCATCCATCAACCAGATGGGAGCATCCTGAAGTAATAAACGCGCCAAGGCCAATCTTTGTTGCATACCGCCAGAAAGCGTGTAAGGGTGCTGATCAGCTGCACCTTCAAGCCCTACTCGTTTGAGTACCTGTTCGACACTTAATAGTTGTTTGCTTTTCCCTTTTTGAAAACGTTCTGCTAATCGAAGATTGCCTTCTACTGTTAACCAGGGTAACAAAGCTGGGCTTTGCGCCATCCATGCGATCTGTCCATTCTCGATGGCCTGTTTTGGATGAAAATTACCAATCTTTATTTCACCTTGCGAAGGGGCAATCAAGTTTGCGATCAACCGAATCAAAGTTGATTTACCACACCCACTGGGGCCTATTAGAGCAACAAATTGTTTTTGAGATACATTCAAATAAATATCTTCCAGTGCATGTGTGGTTTTCCCGTTGAAATATTGATGTGAGAGTGATTGAATTGAAATTTGCATTGCTTAATTCTTTTCTGCTGCCAGACCCATCCACCCTCTGATGGTCTCCGGAAGGATGGTAAAAACAGTTTCCACCTGGTTGATAAAACGTTGGGGCGTATCCTGCCCCAGATAACGTTTGGATAATTTGCTTAATAATGTGGTGCGGGTATCCATATCAACATTAAGTACTTCTTTGGCGGAACCACGCATCACGATACGTCGATAAGGAGCCCAGGGTTCATCAACGGTAAGGGAAACCTGGGGATTTTTCCGAATATAATCCACCCACTGACTGCCGTGCCAGGCAAGAATATTAAATTTTTTGCCATCCCATTCCTGCCAGACGGGAATGACATGTGGATGTCCATCAGGCCGTATACAGGCTAAACGGGCAGTCCAGGGACCGATTAAGAATTGTGTGATCTGAGTATCATCCATCATGGTGGTGGGTTGGAACGAAGATTTTTGGTCCTGATGATAGGGGCTATATTGGAGAGCACCCAGCCGGTATGAAATACGGGCAGCCATCGCTCGTAATTCCGGCATCCATTCATCCAGTAGTTGTTGGGTAGCCCAGCGATATTTTGGTACTGTGAGTAATAAACCGGCGATTGGCTTGATACCGTCTGCACAGATGGGGACGGCAATTTCAAAATAATCATTAATTTCTCGTAAACTATATCCGCATTGAATTATTTCATTTTGATAAGGTGGCATGAGAATACGATAGGCTGCAGAGTCATTGGAAAGGGGTTCACCTACGGAATAGACAGCTCTGATGATCTGGTTGGCCTCTTTTTGATCCAATAACAAGATCCCCTGTGGACCGGGAACTGTCAATCCAAGGGTTTCAGCAAATGTTTTCCCGTGTATTTCCTGTTGAAAAACATTGATCAAAGTTTGGTAAGAGGGTGAATTCGAACCGGACCACGACAACAGGCGAGGACCAGCAATATAGCGACCACGTGTTTCAGATTGATCGAGATAGCCGATATCTTTCAATTCTTTTAACAAAGTAAAAAGTGTGCTACGTGAAATTTTGGTTTGTTCTAGAATTTCCTGCGGACTTAAGCCTTCAGGATTTTGCATAAAAATTTCAAGTAGCGTTAATGTTCTTTCAATTGTGGAGGATAAAATTTCTTTTTTCATAATGAAGTATGATATACTGGACTGCAGTCCAGTATATCATACTTCAAAATAAAGGCAAGCGAATTTAAATAAAAAAAGGCATCATTTTTGGGAAGATGCCTTTACTTATTGATTTGTTGTCTAAATTATCGCAGGAAGAAAGTTAACACTAATAAAATACCAATGAAACTACCAGCCAATATGCCAATTCTTTTCAAATCTTTTACAACATGTGAATAATCTGGATTGAAATCGGTACTTGATAAACGATTTCTCGGGCTGGTTACGACAGCAGTGGATGTATTTTCACTTGTTCCAATTGTTTTTGCTTTTCGGTAATGTTTTTTTGCCATGAGAGACGCTCCTCAACCAAATTCTTCCCTAACCTGAATCAGGATAGGCGACCATATTTATACCACGTTTTTAAAATTATTGGTCGAGCAGAGTCGCGGATATCACCATTCGATGTGTATCAACCATGTATGGATAGCAGGAAATCAGCGTTATAACCGGGTCAGTGGTAGGAGCCATTACCTCAACCTGAAGAGGACCGACAACCTGCTGTTGTTGTACGACATAGGTGTATGCCCGTTGATTGGTGTATACAATCACCTCATCACCAGCTTGCAATTGATCCAGATCACGGAAAATTTCACCAAACACATCATTGTGGGCAGAAAGAACCAGATTCCCATTCTGCCCAGGATTGGGCGAATGAATATATTGGCCGACGCCTTTTTTAAGTTGTTCTTCACCATCACCCATGACAATTGGCGCATCTACAGAAATAGCTGGAATGCGAATGCGAATTGCCTGTTCAGGGCTTGCAGTTGGTAATGGAAGGCTGGCCATGGCCTGGACATGAGCACGAAGGTGTTCCGGTATTTCAGACTCGTTAAACCGTACACCACCGGGATCTGTTGGCGGGGTGTGTCCGGATGGCAACACAACCGCCTGGATGATGGCTGTAGGTGTCAGGGTTGGCAAGGTCATGGAGGCGATTGCTTCCTGATTCAGATTCCGTAAAAGTCCAAAAATGTTAAAGAAAATAAAAATCAAACCAAGGACAGCGATGACTTCAATACCAACCAACATTCGGTCAAAAAAAGTGCGTCTGGGTTTACGATCTGGTAAATAAGTTTCCAGATCATCTTCAGATAAAGAGACATCCCCAGATAATAAACCTGGCGTTGCAACCGGTTCTAAATTGATCATGCGGTTTGATCTGCGGTATTGGGATGTTTGACGAGATTTTTCAGCTCTTTGCTTCTCAATAATGATCTGGCGCAATTCCTGAATTGACATATCGTCAACAGATTTTTTTCGTTTTCCAGCCATAGGATCCTTTTTTGTGATTATACTCTAATTCGTGTCCTTTCAATAATTTGTGGCTTAGGTGTTTTTGGTGTGCGTCCACACCCCAAAAATACCTAATTGCCCCGGTATATGAGATCATACTCTAATTCAGTCATCATTTTTAAAATCTCTATAATAATTTCAGTGCAAGAATAATACCTGGCAAATTTGTCACAATTGAAAATATTTCTAATTTATCTACGAATGCAGGGTTATAATTATCGTCATGAAAATCAATCATGTTCTATCAAACTTTAAAATTTTTTTAGGAGGAAGCATGCGGCGTTTCCTGTTTGGTATCATTTTTGTTGTTTTAATTTTTTCGTTTTCTGTACCAGTTAAGGCACAATCCGACATTACGATTGAAGAAATGCAGGTAAAAATCTGGCCTGAATACGATCAGCCTTCTGTATTGGTTATCAACAATATATTCTTATCTGGTGATGTTAAATTCCCTGCACGTGTTAATTTTAATATTCCCGTTGCAGCTGGAGAGCCACATTCTGTTGCAGTTCGGGAATTGGACGGGCAATTATATCTTTTGGATTATGATATGACGACTGTGGGAGAATGGAACCAGTTGACTTTTACATCTCCCTATGCTGAAATTTGGATCGAATATTATGATCCATCTCTGGACCTGGAAAATTCACTTCGCAGCTATGAATTCAAATGGGTAGGAGAATATGCCGTTAATAACCTATTAATTGAGGTTCAGCAGCCAATAACAGCCACCAATATGGCATTCAAAGAAAGTATGGGGCAACCTCGTGTTGGCACGGATGGTTTGACCTATTTCACCAACGAGGTTGGTGAGATTAAAGCCAATACAAAAATAACTTTGAATTTGGAATATTCAAAAACAGATAATACACTCAGTTCGAGCATGACAGTCCCTGTGCAACCAGTTACACCATTAACAGAAGATACTTCTATTCAGGGAAAGACTTCATTTACTCAAATATTACCTTTTATTATTGCTGGCGTAGGTCTGGTGATGTTAGTGATTGGTGTGCTGTGGTATATGAATAGGCAAAAAGAAATCTTACCAAAATCACGCCAACGTCATAGTAGCAATAAAAGAATGTCCTCGCATCAGGAAGGGGATACAATATTCTGTCATCGCTGTGGCCGTCGGGCAGATTCTGGTGATGTATTTTGTCGTTCGTGTGGCACAAAGTTGAAAATTGAGGATTAAGGTTGTTTTCTGATTCAGTCACATTTCTTTCCCTTGATTGTATTGTGTATGAGATTTATAATCAAAGAAAGAAATTGGGAGTAGAATTTGAATAACATGTATCCAGAACAACCGATTTTTGATCAGGTTGAAACAACAGAAAAAAAACCCAAGTTGCGCAGCTTCTTTTTGGAGATTTTTCAAACGCTATTTTTAGCGTTAATATTTTATTTTATTATTGATAGCTTTTTCCCACGTGTACGGGTGGAAAATATCAGCATGAAACCTACCCTGCAACCAGGAGAATTATTGCTGGTCAATAAATTGGCTTATAAGATGGGCAGCCCTCACCATGGCGATGTAATTGTTTTCCATTACCCTGGGAACCCGGAAGAAGATTATATTAAACGCTTGATCGGATTACCAGGAGATGAGATACGAGTGGAGGGAGGATTGGTCTACATTAATGGTCAATCGCTGGATGAACCTTACATTTCTGCACCACCGTCTTATCGAGGAAATTGGGAAGTCCCATTGGATTCGTTTTTTGTGTTGGGGGATAATCGCAATCAATCATCGGATTCACATAGCTGGGGGTTTGTCCCTGAAGAAAATATAGTTGGAAAGGCATTGATCGTGTATTGGCCCATTGATCAAATTAAGACATTAACTCACCCTTTAACCGTTAACGCAGCCCAATAAAGAGATCATGATGCGCAGATCTATTCAAAAAAGCAAGGTGTTTTGTCCTTCCTGCCAGGTGGGTAATTATCATTTAAAGTTGGTAACTTATTATGCCTGGCACAGGAATGATTTAATTACCGTACCTGATTTTCCAAGCTGGGTTTGTGATGTCTGCAACCGCATTGAATACGATGAAAAAGCTGTAAATCAACTCAGGTCATTATTGGCTTCGTCAACAGATGCCCGGGTTGTGGAACATGCACGCAAGAAACCGAAGTCTTTGCAATCTTCAATTAAAAATCGTCGACCCCATAAAACAAATAATAATCAATAGACAAATCTGTTTAAATGACATTGTTTTTTTAAATAAATGATAGAATAAATAAACTATTTCCATTGCTCATAATCCGGGGGGGCATGACCCAATTCTTATCGTTTCTTTATCTGATCATTTCACTCATCACCATATCCTTCTTAATCAGTTTTGCTGTTTATGCCCTACGAAATCGAAATACTGTAGGGGCACTACTGTTCGCTATCTGGTTGGGTTTTACCAGTTGGTGGATATTTGTTCAAAACCTGATTGTTTACTTACCTCAGGATTTGTTGTTCATAGGTCTCAGAATTGAGCTGTTTTTATTAAGTTTGACTCCAGCGACATATTTACTCTTTATCCTGAATTTTACTGCCCATAAACGCTGGAATAATTCCTGGCGACAATCCATGATTTTTATTATTCCAATGGTAACTATTGTATTTGGACTAAGTACAAAATTTGATGCCATGATCTGGAAGAATTTTGACTTATTACCCTTCAATAATATTAATTTTGTTCATTTTGATTTTGGAAACTGGTTTGTTGTTTTTTGGATCTATTGTGTTTTGCTTTTTGGTTATACTTTTTACGAAATCAATAATTATAGTAAATTATCCATAAACATAGAAAAATCCCAGTCAATGATGTTTAAATTTTCAGCGGGGATTTCATTTGTCCTTAGTTTGTTATGTTTGATTCCAGTATTTCAACCCGAGATCTTAAAAATTACTGCTATTGGTTTTGGTATCAGTGGCATATTAATTGGATTTTCGATATATCACTATCAGCTTTTTGATCTTTCACCAATAATATATCATTCACTGTTGGAAAATATTCAAGATGGAATTCTTGTGATTAACAAAGACTATCGCTTATTGCAAATTAACCGAAAAGCTCAAATGTTGCTCAATCTACAAGGGAATGCAATTATCGGAGAGTTATTGCATACCCTGCTTCCTGTGAGTTCACCCTGGTTGAATGTAATTCTTTTCAAACATAATGATTTAGTTATCCGATCAGAAAATGAGCAGGAGATATATTATGATATAAATTTCTCTCCGTTATCAACCCGCAACCAACATCCAAATGAGCTTATTTTGATTCGTGATGTAACCGAATACAAAACCAGTAAAATAGCAGAACAATCTGCTCGTGAAATGGCGGAGATCAGGGCTATGGAGCTGGATGTTTTAAGAAAGGTAGCAGAACAACTCAATCAATCAGTCGAATTAAAGGATGTGATGTCAATCGGTCTGGAAACAATTGTTTCATTGATTGGAGCCCGATTTGGATATGTGATTCTGGCAGATGAATTTGGTCGACCAGGTTTGGCAGGCTCATATAAGCTTCCCGACCCAGTTAGGGAAGCATTTGAAGCGTACCCGATTTGCCCGGTTTGTAAATCCTTTGAACGCTTATTAAATGGTGAGTATCAAGAGCCGGTGACCTTCATGCCTTGCCGTGTATTGTTTGATGTTTCGATCTCTTATCCTGGTTTAATCAGCATTCCCTTAAAATTAGGTGAACGTCGAATTGGATTTCTGCATCTGGTGATGGCGCCAGAAGTTGTGTTTTCTGGTGATGAAATATCATTATTACAAACATTGGGCGACCAATTCAGCGCTGCAGTGGAACGTGCCAGAATGTATGAAAACTTTGAAAGAATGGCAATGATTGATTCATTAACCGGGTTATACAACCGCAGGCAATTATTTAACCTTGGACAAGTAGAGTTCAGTCGCGCCTGCCGCTATAATCATTCAATTTCGGTGATTATGTTGGATATTGACTTGTTCAAAAAAGTGAATGATGTTTATGGTCACATTATTGGTGATCAGGTGCTTCAGCAAATAGCCACCCGTTGCCGTTCTGTATTAAGAACATCAGACATAATTGGTAGGTACGGTGGGGAGGAGTTCGTCATTTTGCTCCCGGAAACAGGTATTCATCAAGCTCAAAATATTGCTAATCGTATGCGGTTATTAGTGTTGGAGAAACCCATTGTGACGGATCGTGGAGATATCTCCATTTCGGTCAGTTTGGGTATTTCCAGCATGGAAGGGGATTGTGACTCTCGGCTGGAATGGGTGATTGATCAGGCAGACCAGGCTCTATTGAAGGCAAAAGATTTAGGACGTAATCGTGTGGTCACCTGGAAAGAAAACCAGCTGCCACTTTATCAACAAATAGATAAATCGAAGTAATTCACTTTATCATCACTGAATTTGGACAGAATGATTGAATTATGTTCGGATCCGTCATAAAATGGGACTTGTTCACAATGAGATCATATAGAGGTGTTTGATTGACAGATTATTCTTTGTATATTCCAGAAAGTGCGATGGCGATTGTTGCTCATCCTGATGATATTGAATTTTCCTGTGCCGGAACGTTAGCACGGTGGGCCAAAGCCGGTACACGTGTGAGTTATCTATTATGCACCAGTGGGGATGTGGGTATCGCAACACCAGGAATGACCCGTGAAAAAGCAGCAGAAATTCGAGAAGAAGAAGCCAGGCTGGCCGCAAAAATCGCTGGAGCATCTGAAATCATTTTTCTACGAGAACCGGATGGATTATTACAGGCTACCCTGGAATTACGAAAGAAAATTGTTCGGGAAATCCGGCGGTTTAAACCAGAGGTGGTCATAACTGGGGATCCTACTGTGGTTTTTGCCAGTGAATATTACATCAATCATCCTGACCATAGAGCAGCATCGACGGCTGCTCTGGAAGCTGTTTTCCCGGCAGCCGGGCAACCTAATCTTTTTCAGGAATTGGAAAGTGAAGGACTGCGAGCTCATAAAGTGCGTAAGGTTTTTATCTATGGACAACAACAATCTGAGCTTTACCTCAGTATTGACGAAACCATTGAAACAAAGTTATCGGCTTTAAGGGCGCATAAAAGTCAGTTCCCCCATTGGGATCCTGGTGAGCGTGTAAAACAATGGGCTTCCGAAAGAGCAAAAGATAAAGGAATGCAATACGCAGAAGCATTCCGCGTGATCACTTTAGAGGATGATGAAACCTGGGAACGTTTACGCCACACTCAAAACAGTGTGGGTTGAGTTCGATTTTATTCGCCAAACATTTCTAATAATAATGGATTAATCATTTCCCAATTGGGAATGAGAATGTTTGCTCCATCTGCAGTGATAGTGGGGTAGACCATCTCACGAGTGATGGTTTGACTATTGATTGTGTCTGAGATGATAGCCCGGATCAATGCAACGCCGATCCGTGGGATTTCGAAAAATGGAACATTTGTATCGATTGCCTGAAAACTGGTTGTAATGATGAATGGGATTCTTGGCCATGCAAGTGGATTGAGCATTTGTTTAACCGCTGCTGTAAGCATCATTTGACCGCGTTGCATTCTAAAGAAATCATCACTACCCTGCCGATCCCTCACAAATGCCAGTGCCTGGTCACCATCCAAATTATAGGTTCCAGGTTCATATCCCGACATGGGCTCTTTGATTTCAATATTGATTCCGCCCATAGCATTGACAATATCCTTAAAGCCGTCAAAATTGAAACGCACGTAATAATTTACCGTTATCCCAAAATTCTCACGAACAGTTTGGACTGCAGCGTCTGGTCCAGTGCCTGCCAGGTTTGCTTCAGCAAAGAAATGAGCTGTGTTGATGCGGTTTTCACCATAATTCGGAATATTCACCCACAGATCACGTGGGATGGATAATAAATTGACATCCGGTTTGAGGGGAATCACACTTAAGAGCATTATTGTGTCAGTTCTACCAACAAATGTTCCTTCTGGGGATCGATCAACACCCAGGATGAGCACATTGGTGCGATACGGGAATAATAAAAACCCAATTATGATAGCCAGTAACGGAATTATCAATCCCCAGACGCAGCATCCACAACCTTTTCGCTTTCTCTTCGGTTGAATGTCAGGTTCCCGTTGCAATGGTAATCGTGAGTTGGAAATTTGAATGGGTTGGAAATTGGCATTTTTATCGTCATGGAAAATCGGTTGTGTATCCGCGAATGTTTCCATGGGTTGGGTCACATCCAACGACCGATCTTTTTGCTTTCTGATGGGTTGAGTATCTTCTTCAGAATAATTTAAATGTGGATTATTTTTATCCATCGTTTTAGTAACTCCAATTTTGTATTGACAATGATTATAACCGGATTCAAATGGAAGAAAAAATTCTATTCTTCTACAAGAAAAATGCAAAAACTTGACAATTCAGGTCAAAATAGATATGATAAATATACCCCCCCATGGGGAGGGGGTAAGGAGAAAAGATGCACGATCATAAAGAAGTAATTCAAAGACTGAAAATCGCTGAAGGGCACCTGCGTGGTGTTCAGCGCATGGTCGAGGAGGATGCATATTGTATTGATATTATTCGTCAAATTCAGGCAGTCCAATCCTCGTTAAATAAAATCAGTACCAAGATCCTCGAAGGACACCTACATTCCTGCCTGGTTACAGCAGTACAGGGTGATGATCCAAATGAGAGAGAACGTGTGCTGTTGGAAATTACCGAGGTTTTTGACGCAGCAACCAAAGTATAAAAAAGGAGATCAAATGACTGAAATCACATTTAACGTTCCCAATATATCTTGTGGACATTGTGTCCATACCATTCAAACCGAATTAGTCGATTTAGAAGGTGTTAAGAAAGTAGTCGCCTCTGCCCAAACGAAACAGGTAACTGTTTCATTTGAACAACCTGCGGATACTGAAAAAATAAAGGCATTGTTGACAGATATCAATTATCCAGCGGTTGATTAGATATTGAGGAAGGTTTCACCAGAGTTGATAGATGATCATGAAAGGTGCATCTAATGGCTGAGTCAAAGCACGTTGTATTACCCATCACAGGAATGACTTGCGCAAATTGTGTCGCTTCTGTAGAGCGAAATATTAAGAAAGAAAAGGGGATTAATTCCGCTATCGTGAATCTCTCTTCTGAGCGAGCGACAGTTGATTACGATCCCACTCTGGTGAAACTCCCCCTCATTTTACAACGTGTAGAACGTGCAGGTTATGGGGTCGCAACGGGTGAAGCAGATCTATACATCCAGGGTATGAGTGATGATAATGACGCCCGACGTCTTGAAAAAGCATTATCCGCTCAGGAAGGTGTACTCAATACCAGTGTAATATATTCAGCGGAACGGGCTAAGGTTACCTATATTCCAACTATAATCAGCCAGCAGGATTTACGAAAAATTGTCAAACAGGCTGGTTTTCAGGCAGTTGAAACCGGTGATTCTGCAGTCGATGCAGAAGCGCAAGCCAGAGAAGCTGAAATAAATTACCAAAAGAAGATGTTGATCATTGGCCTAATCTTCACAATTCCGCTATTCATTCTATCTATGGGAATGGACCTGGGTCTGATTAAAGTTGACATGCATAGTACCTGGCCGAAATGGGTGATGTTTGTCCTGGCAACACCGGTCCAGTTTTATGTAGGTAGGCAATACTACATAGGCGCATACAAATCCCTGCGAAACGGATCCGCAAACATGGATGTACTGGTTGCCATGGGGTCATCAGCTGCCTACTTTTACTCTATACCGATTGTTTTAGGTTTTTTGCCTGGACATGTCTATTTTGAAACCGCGGCAGTCATCATAACATTGATCAAACTGGGAAAGTATCTGGAAGCCAAGGCTAAAGGCCGAACTTCAGAAGCGATCAAAAAATTGATGAATTTAAGGGCTGCTACAGCACGAGTTATCAGAGATGGCAAAGAAATTGAGATCCCTACGGATGAAGTAACCATCGGTGATGTAGTGCTTGTACGACCAGGAGAAAAGGTCCCGGTGGATGGGGTGGTGATGGAAGGCAGAACCACAATCGATGAATCGATGTTAACAGGTGAATCGATGCCTGTTGATAAAAAGCCAGGTGAAATTGTGATTGGTGCTACGTTAAATAAAGTTGGGCTGATTCGATTTGAAGCAACCAAGGTAGGCAAAGAAACAGCTTTGGCACAAATCATTAAATTAGTCGAAGAAGCACAGGGCAGCAAAGCACCTATTCAAAAATTGGCAGATAAAATTTCATCTTTTTTTGTCCCTATTGTGATTGGGATTGCTGTTGTTACCTTTCTGGTCTGGTTTTTTGCTGTTCCTCCTGTGGTAAATGCAGAAATATCACAATTTACACGTGCGTTAATTAAGATGATTGCGGTCCTGGTCATTGCCTGTCCGTGTGCAATGGGATTGGCGACTCCAACAGCAGTTATGGTAGGCACGGGGCTTGGAGCTGAAAATGGAATTTTGTTTAAATCAAGTGAAGCACTGGAACGTGCTGGAAAACTGGATGTGGTGGTTCTGGACAAAACCGGTACTATTACACGCGGTCAACCAGCAGTAACCGACATTCGCGTGATGAATTTTCCAGCTGGAGAAGAAGAATTACTACGGTTGGCTGCATCCGTAGAAAAAGGTAGTGAACATCCATTGGGTGAAGCCATTCTGACCGAAGCAAACCAGAGAGGACTTCTCCTGAGCGATCCGCAAGGGTTTCAGGCACAGGTGGGATCTGGCGTAGCGGCGGAAGTGGATGGAAAAAGAATAGCGGTGGGCAACCTGCGAATGGCAAAAGATATGAACTGGCAGATTGAAGAATTGCAAAATGATATTCAAAGATTACAGGATGAAGCCAAGACCGTTATGCTGGTTGCCATCAATGATGAAGTGTATGGATGTATCGCTGTGGCGGATATGATTAAGTCTGGATCCAAAGAAGCCATTGATATATTGAAAGCAATGAACTTAAAAACGGTCATGATCACGGGCGACAATCAACAGACAGCAAATGCGGTTGCTCAGCAGATTCAGCTGGATCAGGTAATTGCTGAAGTATTGCCAGCTGACAAAATTGAGAAAGTAAAACAGCTGCAAGTGAATGGTGCCGTCGTAGCCATGGTAGGAGATGGCATTAATGACGCCCCAGCCCTGGCACAGGCGGATGTTGGTATGGCAATAGGCACCGGAACAGATGTTGCCATGGCTTCGGCTCCTGTAGTTTTGATGGGTGGTGATCTATCCGGGGTTCCGAAGGCGATTCGATTATCTCGTTTGACACTATCAACAATTAAACAGAATTTGTTCTGGGCATTTATCTATAACATTCTACTGATTCCTGCGGCAGCCATGGGATATTTAAATCCAATGTTGGCAGCTGGAGCGATGGCATTCAGCAGTGTGTTTGTTGTCACCAATAGCTTACGATTACGCCGAAAAAAACTGATTGTCCATTAACGGCGAATAACTAAATCCCGGCGCTCGATCTTTCTTAATGCAGCATGCGAGATTTTTGGAATTCCTCGCAGGTATACTTCCTCTAATCGACGCATCTCACCGAGTTTTTTGATGCTCAAATCAGTCAGACGTGCACAATAACTTAAATCGAGGTAGCGAATATTACGCATTTGAATGATGGGATCTATACCATAATCGTTCAAGCCACAGGCACTAAGGTTGAGGTGAGAAATTTGCGTGAGTAATGGAATAAATCGCATTCCTTTATTGCCAACATTGCGATTTTCGGAGAGATTGAACGAAAAAAGGCCATCCACATCCTGAATTTCTTCTATCAAGCCTTTGATGGTTTCATCTTTTAGATTTTTTATGCAGATTTCCGCTACCATATCGCTCGGAATATCGAAAAATCCAGGTCCATCCCCTAATTTAACCCAGTCAGAAACCTTCTGGTTGGCTGGTTTAATCAGTATTTCAATGGGAAAACTTGTTTCGATGCGACGATTTTGTTGTTCATTCATACTGGCATTTTATCATACTTGAATTTTCTACTTGAATCAGAATAAAAAAAAACACATCCAGACATTATTAGTTGGATGTGTTTTGAAATTGTTTGAGGTCTATTTCAAAAATTTCTTGATTTCCGGAATTTGCCCGGCGCTACCTAATTTGTGATTTTTATCCGCGATGAATTTTGCATATTCGGCCATGAACACTTTTCCTGGTGGACGAAGATCAAAATTTTCCGGGTGTTCCTGGAAATATTCACGATGAACACGTGTCCAAACCAGACGGCCATCTGTATCAATATTAATTTTGGTAACACCCAGTTCTGCAGCTCGTTTGAATTGGCGATCATCAACACCTTTAGCGCCCATTAGCTTGCCACCTGCTTTGTTAATGCGTTCAACTTCTTCCTGTGGAACTGAACTGGATCCATGCATGACCAAAGGAAATCCAGGTAATCGTTTTTGAATTTCGGATAATACATCAAAGCGTAATGCCTGTGTTCCGGAGAATTTGAAAGCTCCATGGCTTGTTCCGATTGCACAGGCTAAAGAGTCCACACCGGTTCGCTCAACAAATTCTTTTGCCTGGTCGGGATCGGTTAATTTTGCATCAGCTTCATCAACAGCAACATGTTCTTCAACACCACCTAATTGACCTAATTCTGCTTCCACTACAATTCCCTTAGGGTGAGCAGCATCCACCACACGTTTGGTAATCGCAATGTTCTCGTCAAAAGACTCATGGCTGGCATCGATCATCACGGAACTATAAAAACCACTCTCAATGCAGTCGTAACAGGTTTGTTCATCGCCATGGTCAAGGTGTACAGCAAAGATTGCATCCGGGAAAATTTCATCCGCTGCGCGAATGATCGATTCGAGAACGAATTTATCTGTGTATGAACGCGCCCCTTTACTGATTTGAATAATAAAAGGTGCTTCCGATTCAACACTGCCACGGAACAGACCCATGGTCTGCTCTACATTGTTGATATTGTAGGCACCTATTGCATATTTTCCATATGCTAAGTCGAATAATTTCTTGGTCGTTACAATCATTGGTATCTCCTTATAATTAATACTTGCTCATCATTTTCATTATTACAAAGGCATTAACATTGTAAATCAATTGCCCGGGAAATTCCATTAAATCTCGTTATTTATTCATCACTCCATTTGTTTTATTTGTTTATCAAGATTTAATAAATGAATTTGAAGTTGATTGAGCTCTTCGTTTACCTGATCTAAAGAAGCTTTTTCAGATCGTACAAAACGGGTATAAGGAGCGATAGCAGCGTTAATACGTTCTAAACTTCGGTCCATTTCATGGTTAAATTGGGTATTCAAAGTTGAAACTAATTGCTCACGAAGCATTTTTATTTTTTTGGTCAGTTCTAAATTGGCTTTTCTTCTTTTCGCTGGAATCACAAACAATCCCAATACGGCCACGGCACTGGCTACCAAAATACCGGTTACATCAGCAGCGAGAGAAGATGCCAGAACAGCAATTAATGTGCCTAAACCAACTGCGCCAACCTCGATTGCTGCAGCCGCTGCAACTGCGTTTTGTGCGCCTTCTGCAATGTTGGCCGCTTCGATGTGGCGATCGTAACCATCTACCACTCTTTTTGCCCGATTTGCCACACTTTCAATCAAGTGTTCACGATTATATTGGAAGCTTGTGTTCTGGTTATCACCCATGATTTTCCCTTGGTGAGCATTCTTGCGTTTATCCAGGTGGTCCAAAACAGCCTGCCATTGGCGGAAATCTCTTTCAACCATCCAATCGATGAGTTCCTGAATTTTTTCTTCAATTTGTTGCGGAACTTCAGCAATCACTTCGAGCTTGAATGCGTTTTGAATTTTTTCCTTCTTTAATAAATCTGGAATACGAGCAATTCTTAAATATTCTTCAAAGAAAATTTGCCCACGTTGTTCCATGGAATAAAGTATGTTTTCGATGTCCGCCATTCGAAAATCAAAATCCTGGTGCATATCTTCTTTATAGAGGCTCAATTGTCTTTCCACACTGCTAATTACGTCCCAATCCTCATTAAGCAGCTCTAAACGGGACTGAACAACATCCCCATAACGTTGGTTAAGGTTTAATCCAACCCCCACTGGATTGAGGAATTTCAAGCGAATTCTTTCAGTTTCATCCAGAGAATTCTGAATATGTTTTTCCAATTCTTCAAAATGACTGGCATGCCAGAGATGCGGATTTCCCTTTTTTGCTTGTAAAGCCAGCCTTGAGCTGACTGAGAAGATCTCTGGTTGAATGCCCAACAGGGAGCGCATATTATCTGTGATGAAATTTTCCACCTGGTGAACTTCATCGTCATTTTGTAAAAGATCTACTTTATTGAGCACCAGTACCAATTTCTTTCCCCAATCACGGATTTGTTGTAAAAAGGCTCGCTCACTTTCGGATAAAGGACGATCAGCAGATGTTACAAATAAAACCAGATCAGATCTGGGGATAAATTGACTGGTGATCTCTTCGTGTTTGCGAACGATCGCATTGGTGCCTGGAGTATCCACAATACTGATTTCATTAAGTAAAGGAATAGGTGCTCCAATTTCCAGAATATTTTTTTCTGAAATCGTTTCCTGGTATTCTGCATGATAGCGAATAATATTGATTTGGGTTGTGGTGGGAGTAACCCCTTCTTTCAGTAAATTGTCCCCTAGTAATGCATTAATAAATGAGCTTTTTCCTGCATTAAATTCACCGACAATAACGAGCAGGAACAAATCGTCAATTTGACGGATCGACTGACTGAGAGTTTCTAAATCTGCTTTGGATGCACCAAAACTGACTAAAGCCATCTGTAAATCATTAAGGAGATTTCTCTCCAACGTCAAAATATCTTCTTGGTTTTGCTTGAGTATTCTCATTGCTTCTTCTCCATTACCCTATAGATCATACTCTTTGAGCTTGAAAATTACCAGTTATTTCTAAAAATTTCATGAACGCAGGCTGAAGAATTTGTATTGGTTTTTTCCCAGTTGTTTGGCGCGATACATGGCTGTATCAGCTTTGTTGATCAATTCTTCCGTTGTCATTCCATCCAAAGGATATATACTGATACCTATGCTGGTTGTTAACTGGCAATGGTTGCCATTGCTTCGGTATGGTTCAGCAATTGATTTAAGAATTTTTTCAGTAATTGGTTTAACTGCTTCAACGCTGTTCATATTTTCCAGCACAAGAATAAACTCATCTCCTCCGAAACGTGCAACTGTATCTGCTTCACGAATATTTGCTGAAAGCCGATTCGCAATCTGAATTAAAATCTGATCACCAACCATGTGACCAAACATATCATTAATGGTCTTAAATCCATCCAAATCAAGGAAAAACACAGCAACCTTTGTATGGTTCCGTTTTGCATGTGCAAGTGCATGATTTAATCTATCATAAAGTAGAGATCGATTAGCGACTCCCGTCAATTGATCGTGTGTAGAAAGGTATTCTAGATAAGATTCATTATTTTTTCGTTCGGTAATATCGATGATAGAAACAAAAATTTTTCCCCAGCTTTCTTCATACCCTGGTGCGATGGATAAACGTAAAACAGTGTAAATATTATTGCCCATGAAATCTTTGTAATGGATTTCCCCAATCCATTGATTTTCACCGTCTGCCAGAGAAGCATAAATCTCTCCATTAGTAGGTATCGATTCTGGCAGGACTATATTTTGGATATTTTCAATTAAATCTTTTTTGGAAGCTGATCGGAATAACTTGATCGTGGCTTGGTTAACATTGATTACAATGATCTTTTCCATTAATTGATGCACAATGTCTGGATTGGAAGAAAAGAATTCGTGGAAATTCTTAACGCCCATGGTTTTAAAGCGTTCGATTTCAATTTTTAATAAACTGAAATCTTCTTCCCATAATGAGATGGGAGAATCCTCAAATAAACTACGATAGCGCATTTCACTTTCATGTAAGATTTTTTCGGCTTTGAGTTGGTCTGAAATATCCCGATATAGTCCTAAAACTCCGACCTTTTCCTTATTTACAAATACTGGAACGCCTAAAATTTCTACATGAACTCGACCACCGTCTTTTTGTTTACGAATTCCAACATCTGAAATCCTTATGCTATTCAATGCTTTTTCTGTTAAGGCTTTTGCTGCAACCAATTGATCTTCAGGAGCGATTAATGCGTCTAATTCTTGGGATAGTGCTTCATGCTGAGAGTAACCAAACAACTCCTCAAATGCTGGATTTACTGATTGTATTCTTTGGTCGTTGTCCAAGGTAACGGTTGCGATGGGGTTATTAATTACCAGGGAACGAAAGTATTCTGCCTGATATTGAAATGCTTGGGTTCTTTCGGAAATTGTTTTCTCCAATTCTTCTTTGTGGATCTGTAATGCTAAATTGGCAGTTTCCAATGCTTCTTTTATGGCAATAGCATCCAAAATATTTCTGGAAAGTAGGAAGGCAACCAGTCCTATTACGATTAAGAAACCTACTTCTAAAAAGTAGATTGAGTTAATGATTCCAACACCCATTAAAGTATCATTAATAATAGAAACAAAAATAATCATGGTAGAAAGAAATAATGGATGCTTGAACTTATTTTTCTGCCCACGAAATTCCATAATAACCAGAATTGTGATAAAAAAGAAAGAAATAATCCCTAATCCATAAGTGATTTGCGTTATGATGCCTGGTACACTTTCATTGATAATCTGCATATTTCCAAAGAAATTGATCAGGTGGAAATTACTTTTTCTAATATTCCAAATAAGCGGGTGATAAATAAAAATTTGCGGTGTTATCGCAAGAAATGCCAAAATACCCCAAATCCAAAAATATTTCTTCCAGAAGATTATGTTGAGATAGTGAATGACCAAATAGAAAAAAGCAAGGATAAATAATATGATTGACGCAAATTGCATCCTTTGAGAAAAATTCGCTTCGATCAGAGTGGATGAATTATATAATTCAGTAGTCGAAATGCCATATAACATGACTGCAAGCGCAGTGCATCCAAATGCAACCTGAACTTTGTCTATTTTTCTAGTGATTGAAATTAATAAAATGAAGACACCCAGCGCACCTGATATTCCTGTGACAATAATGGGTATAACAGAGAGTAAGGCTATCATTTAAAATTATCCTGTTTGACTTTACAATGATAAATTGTGAAGATAATGCCCATTAATATAAACTTTCTTTATTATACAATACATAGAAATTTACAAATCAGTAGCGATCTAATAAAAATGCAAACCGATAGTTTGATATCCGTCAAGATTGAAAGTTTATTGTGAGGTCAAATCAAGTATTTTTTATTAATTTTTCTGGCGAAAGATAACAAAAAAACAGGTCTTCTGAAGGATCAAAGACCTGTCTGCTTTTTATATAAGTCAGTTTAAATCTCTACGTATCGGTTGACACGTTGCTCGACAACCTTCAGGGATCCTTCCCAGAATGATTTATCACGAATATTGATGCCAAATCGGTTGGCTAATTCTGCAGCAGACCCCAGTCCAGTACTGGAAAGCAAATCTTTGTATTCAGGTATGAAGGAATCTCCTCTCTGTTGATAAATGGCATATAAACCGGTACCAAACATTAAACCGAATGCGTATGGGAAATTATAGAATGAAAGTTGAGCTGAATAATAATGCGGTTTCCATGCCCACATATATTTATGCAGATAATTTTCATCCAGACCATCGCCGTATGTAGCTTTTTGTGCCCGTTCCATGATGTCACAAAATTCCTCTGCCGAAAGATCTGATTTAACGCGGCGTTCGAAGACTTCCTTCTCAAAAAGATAACGCGAGTAGATATCAACAATGACCTGTGAATCACCATTCAACATGCCTTCAAGGATGGCTAATTCTTCTTCTTTGCTTTTCGCTTGTTTCAGGGAGGCATTCGAAATGATCGTTTCACACATAATGGAGGCTGTCTCTGCCATGGTCATGGGTGTTCGTTGTTGCAATTGGGTTCGGCCTGCTTTTTCCATGCAATCATTGTGGAAGCCGTGACCAATTTCATGCGCCAGCGTTGAAACCTGATCCAGCGACCCATCAAAATTACTGAGAATGCGGGATTCGCCAGTTCCGGGAATATCCATACAGAATGCTCCCCCCATTTTCCCTTCGCGTTGTTCAGCGTCGATCCAGTTATTATCAAATGCTCTTGCTGCAAAATCAGCAAGATCTGGAGAGAATTTTGTAAAATGATCCAGAATAAACTCTCGAGCTTCAAGGAAGCTAAATTTGGTATCCGATTGACCGACCGGAGCAAAAAGATTCCACCAGCTCAATTTTTCCTGACCGAAGCGTTTTGCCTTCGCCTGGAAATATCTTCTGAACATGGGGAAAGAATCCTGCATAGCAGAGAGCATAGCTTCGAGGGTTTCACGATCGATTCTGGCCATATCAATGGCACTTTCAACCGCATCTTTTCGTCCTCTTTTCTTGTTGAGGGTGATCACAGTTCCTTTAATACCATTCAGTGCTGCAGCCAATGGTTCCTCAACCGATTTCCAGGCTTGCATTTCCTCTTCATATCCTTTTTTCCGAACTTCTTCCAGAGGATGAGAGCGTAAATTAATCAGGGCGGGAGCGGGTAATTTCTTTAATTCGCCTTCAATTTCCATTTCCACCGATAATTGGGATGTGATGACACCTTGCAATTTTTCCCAACCAGAAGCACCACTTAAATTAAGCTCAGAAGCAAGCTCTTCTTCTGCCTGGCTCATCAAAAATTGACTGAAGTGGATGATCTCTTTCAAAGCAAATTCATGATCCCCGACAGTACCACCCAAAGAAATGACCTTATCCGTCTTGGTGCTGATTTTTGATAGCCAATTTTTGAAAATAACATCCTGGTTATCAAGACGAACGCCTAATTGTTCAAACTCCGACATCAGGCGGGTAGCCAATTTGTTGTATGAATCAGTACTGATGAAACTGTAAATATAATTCGCTACCTTTCCCACATGTGTTATTGTTTCATTCAGGGAATTTATATATTCGGATAAAGCTTTATTTAGAATTTGCGAATCCGTTTCAGGTGTAAGTGGATCTAATTTCGTTTGAAAGCAGGATTCCAGTTCATCAATGACGGTTGATGTGTCTGAAAAGGCCTTCTTAAATTCTTCTGATTCGAGACCAGGAAATATATTGGAAAGATCCCAGCGGGTTGGTTGATCATTACTCATGCGTTCCTCTTTTCATTTATATGTAAATTTTCTAATTATCAAATGGACTTAAAAAAATTATACATCTACTTAATGATGATGTGACTGTTCCCATTGATTATCCGGGCCGAAATATTTCTTGATCCATGGAAATTTGTGATGGCGAGTAGCTAATAATGCCGCCAGTGCTGTCGTAATCGGAATAGATATGAATAGACCAATCGATCCAACCAGTGTTCTCACGATTTCTTCTGCTATGAAGCTAATATTGATTAACATTGCTGGATCCTGATTACTGATTGAAAATAACAATAACATCGGTAACGAAGCACCAGCATATGCAAGCACCAACGTATTCACGGTTGCCGCTGCGTGATCTTTACCAATATTCATGGCACGTTTGAATAGAAAGCTAAAACTCAAAGATGAATTGGCAGCAAATAATTCAAAGACAGCTGATGCCTGGCTGATGACCAGATCGTCCAGTACACCCAGGGCACCGATTAACATTCCGGCTAAAAGCAGGCCTTTTATGTTTATTGTTTGTGTGGCCATTTGAGAGAGAAAAAGCGCGTTCTCATCTCCATAACCTGTCAGTCGTGTAAAATCAACAAAATAGCTGGATAACAAACCTGTTAAAACCAAAGAAATGAAGATCCCGATGACCGCAGAATGGGTTTTGAGATTCCAGCCGTATACCAGAAACTGAGATACGGCCAAAAATATGAAAGCACCTGAGATGCTGACCCACACTGGATCCTTACCACTCAATATTTGTGGCAATATATACAGAACAATGATTAGCAGGCTGAAGGCGATGCCAAACAAACTGCGAACACCTTTCCAACCACTGATGAGAACACTGAATAAAACAAATAGCAAAAATAAGTAGAAGATAGGTCTGGATCTGACAAAATCGGTGAAGAATGCCTTTAGCTCCCCGGAATCTGGTCTTTGCCCCACAGTAACAAGGATATAATCACCTTCTTTGATTTTTTCATCGCTACCCAGAATTTGACGGAGACCATAATCTACAGTTAAAACGGACCCTTTAAAATCACCTTCGACTAACTCAACATCAAAAACCTGATAATTCTGAAGTGTTCCTCCGAGATCGGTTTGACCCTCTTCTATCAGATTGATCACTTTTGCGCTCACGGTGTTCGACTCATAACCAGTGTTGTATGTTACGTTTGAATTCTGTGAATGTAGTTTTATACCTGGTGTGATCATGATATAAACCAAAACGGTGAAGACAACGACCAAAACCAAAGGTATGATGATGGAGTGCTCTTTTTTAAAATTCATGACACCTCTTGAAAATGCATAAAAAAACGCAGGTGATGACGCCTGCGTTTAAAAACGTTTGTAAACCAGGAGACTAAATCATATTCACCCATAAAAAATGTTCAAGTAAATCAATTGTTTCCTGTTTTTCTTCCAGTATTTGTTTTACCACATCTCCAATGGAAACAATTCCTATCATTTTACCATCTTCCATGACAGGTAAATGGCGTAACTTCTTTGTGGTCATGACCGCCATGCACTCTTCAACTTTTTGTCCAGGGTCGACAAAGAAAACCGGATGAACCATTAAGGCTTCAACGGGTTTACTCATATCGAAACAATCATCATTGATGGCATGCCGGGCAAAATCACGCTCAGAAAAGAATCCAACCACTTTGTCATTTTTGACTACCGGTAATCCGCCCACGTTGTAGGCCTTCATCATTTCCAATGCTTCTCGTATCGTAGCATCGGGATGTGTGACCCATAATTTATTGCCTTTATTTTTAAGCATATCATTTACAGTAGCCATAATAGATCCTTTCTGATGAGCTTCTTTCTAGAAAATTATGACAATTCATCAAGAGATAGTCAAGTTTCTGTCTAAATTAATTTGAATAATCCCTGGGAATTATTGAAGTTCGGAGTTAATCTGAAATACATTCATCACTTCTTCAAAGCTGTAATACAATAGGGAAGATTAAGGAATAGAAAATGTCCCCTACTGGAAAAGAAAAATACTTTCATAAAAATGATCAACACAAGTCAATCAGTTCAAATCTTGATGAAATTGAAACGATCCTTGGTAAATTGGATGGTAGTCAAAGTCCAATCGCTGAAAAAGTGTTTGATATCATGGATGAAATCCAGGAGCAAAAGAAATTTTTACACATTGATGAGAAAGTAAAAATTGAAACTCAATTTAGTTATGTAACAAAACGTATTTATTCATCAGCGAAAGTATTGCTTAAAACAATCGGGGGGAAAGAAGCACTTAAGGAAAAAAGGAAAGTAAAAGGTATAAACCCTGATCATTGGTGGTGGTATCTCGATCATTATTTAGAAGAAAAACGGAAAAGAGATTTGCAGAAAACCGGTATGATTGGTTTGGTTATGGTTGTCGTTTTTGCTCTTCTGGCTGTGGTTTATGATCGATTTATTGCCCCTCCCCCTGAAGTGAGAGCAAGAATTGATTTTGAAACCAGAATAGATGATTATATTTATGCCGGGGATTATGTAAGTGCCATGTCTGAAATGGAAGCCGCGTTAGCGCTTGCTCCTGATTATTATCCATTGTGGATCAAGAAAGGGATTCTGGCAAAAGTCTTGGGTAATCAAGCAGTAGAACAATCATCATATGACACAGCCCGTAAATTGGTAGAGAATCCAGAGTTTTTTTATTACGAAAGAGCCAGTGTTTTTTTGCAATTTGGACTCTATGATGATGTTTTAATAGATTCAGATAATTTATTAGCGATTAATCCAAAATCCGCTGAAGCATATCTTTATCGAGGTCTGGTATTTGAAATGCGGGGGGAAAAATCACAAGCTTATGATACTTTTGAGAAAGCGGCTTTGTTGGCAGAAGAACAAAATAAAAACCAACTTGTTGCTACCATTCGGGTGAGAATGGGTATGCTCATGCAATCAGTTTCCATTCCCACCCAGGAAAAATAACCAGGATTTACCCGTTATCTGATTCTTCTGTAGCAATTGAACTGGAATAATCATCCGCAGTAAGGTTTACATACCTTTCCGCATTATAGCTGGGAATTAAATAGATGTATTCCGACTCACTCCATGCGACGTAATAATTTCCCAACTCATCCTGACTGCCAATGACTAATTTTCCAGACAATGATGGATTTGCCTCGGTACCATATTCAATATCCATGACTGCTTGTGGAGTTTCAAATCCATATTCAGTCTTTTCTGATTTTGAAACCGGTTCAAAAAATCGCAGAGAGGTAAAACCACTTAAAAGGCTGCTCCATTTGCTTTGATCAAATTGATATCCTTCTTCCAGTGGTTGACCGGACCATACTGATTCGGAGCCTGGTTCAAATATGAACTCACCTGCATTGTTTGTTATTTCAATTTTCTTCACGGAGCCACTGGAGACTTGAAATAAAACTGTATCAACCCAACTGGCGATGGATGTTGAGATCTGAGCTGACGTAAGCGCATTGGTCAGATAAACTTCTGTATTTCCATTCAATCGGAAATGAATATTACCGGTCGTTGGCGAAGAACCGAAATAGATAACCTCTTTATTTCCATTAATGGTTATCTCAACTTTTCTTTCAAAATTTTCGTCGGAAATGCTTAATCGGTCATGGCTGGCTTCGGATCTGGTTACCAGTCGGTTATCCCGGATGGTGGCGAGTTTTTCCAAGAATTGCTGTACCAATTCCCCTTTCACAGGAAAGTCATCCTGTAAAGGTAATACCCATTGATCTCCTTGTTTTTCAAAAGAGACGAGGTTGCCTGCTGAGTCACTGATATTGATAGCCGTTACCATTTCCATTTTTAAGTCTGGAAAGATCAGATTATTACTGGCTGCAACAGGTCGTTGAAAAAGAAAGACAACCAAAATCAGAATGAGTTGCAATCCAAGAATTGCCAGAAGATATTTTTGTATTTTACTCATTGGATGCTCCTTTCCGGGATTGATTTGATTGTTGAGACAAAATACTTGCCATCTTATTCTTACGTTTTCGGATTTGCCAGAAACCGTATAATCCAAATAGCAGGATTGCCTCAATGACGTAAATACTGATTTCCCAGATTGTCTGTTGATTGCTGTCCATAGGAGTTAATACCCTGGTAGCTGATCCACGCGAACGAATGGCTAATAAATCAGTATCTTCTACAGACCAGTCAACCGCATTCTGTAATAGACGTAAATTATTAACAACATAATCCTGCGTCAATCTGGATGATAGTTGTAAAGGAAAATCATCAATGAAACCTGCACTACCAAAAACAACCAGTCGGCTATTGGTTGATGATTGATTGATGGTAGTGAATCCAGGGTTGGTGTTTTCTGTTCCATCGGGATTGGTAATGACAGGAACAGGCTTATCTTTGAAGAAAGATTTAAATGATCCTTGCGTGGATATTGCCAAAGGGGAAGATGAACGCGTTTCACCAACTTCAAATCCGAGCTCCGGATAAAGCTCAAAATCAGGTTGGATATTTGTACTGGTGGATGTCCAGGCATCATTACTGGAACTGAGTAAGACGGTAGTCTCGCGTTGACCAGTAACTTCTTTTTGTACTTGGACTGGAGAAGCCCAGTTCATGCTGATGGCGGGTAATCCTGAGACAATCAGATTATCTCCAGCCATCATGTCTGGTCGGACATCTACAAAATATGGATAATCCACAGCCTGTATTTCCTGAACCTGAACCTGACCAACATTTCGATTGACTGCCACAGGGAAAGCGGCATTTTGAGTGTCCATCACCAATTGATTCTGAACAAAGATCCCATAGGAACTAAGCATTTCAATCAAACCAGTTTCAATCGGGGTCAATGTCAGAAAACCGTTTACATAATCAGCATCCAACTTGAAGGGGCTGATTGCCAGAACGACAGCACCACCACGCATTAGGAATTGATCAATGGCGTATTGTTCTAATTCTCCTAAGTTTTGTGGTGCAATGATAACGACTGCATCAAAATTATCCGGAATTCTTCCAGTGCTGAGATCAACGTACTGAAGTTCGTAGTCACTGTTTAACTGTTCCAGAGCAAATTGATAACTGGATATCGCTTGTTGGGTCTGGCCATAAATATCCTGGGTGGTGTTGGGGGGTGTCCAAATGCCGATTACCTTCAGGAAGCCACTGGAAGTTCTTTTCAAAGCCGATTCGATTGCCAGGCGAATATCGGCCTCATTTGCTTCTGTAGGCGGATAAATGATTTGGGTCTGATCACCATTTTGGAGTAAGAGATGGAAGAAATAAGAATCCTGGGAGAATAATGCGACCGGATAAGGTTCAATTCCCAATTCTTCAATCAATTGTTGACGGGATATCGAAGCCCCCTCAACGTCCGGGTCTACTATTTCGAAAATAAATTTTCCATTCGACTGATCCTGAATTTGTAAAGCGATCTGATTAATCAAGACTACGATCTCGTTTTCATTTTCAGGTAGCAGATTTTGAGATAATAGCAAGGTTAACTTGACGGGGTTCTCAATTTCGGCCAGTATTGAATCGATGCTCTGAAAACCATAGACCGTCTTTTTTACCGCAGAAGTCAGGTTATACTCAAGGTTTTTCAGGCTGACATTTACCCCGGTGGCTGTCTGCTGCACTTCTATCAAATCTTGCAATCCAATCACGATAGATTGATCACCATAGCGCACAAGAATATCAAAATAGGCATTAACAATTGAGGATTCATTTCTACCGGCAATTTGGAAAGGTGTTGGTTGGATTCCGTAAGCCTGATTGGCTTCCGTTTCAATTTCTGGGTCATCAATAGGGTCAATTACCTCAGCAGTAATCATCCCGCGAGAAGCAATTTCATATTCTTTGAACATGTCGCTTATTTGGGGAATGAGTGGAGAAAGTAAGGGGTGGGTCTTTTCACTCAGGTAAGCCCGAATAAGGAGCTGTTCGGGTAATGTGGAGATCAAGTCTCTGGTTGTTTGAGAAATCGTGAATTCTTTTTGAGATGTCAAATCCAAACGCAAACCACTCAATGGATAGATCCAGACATTAATAGCAATTAAGTTCAAACAAATTAACGCAGTGGTCCGCAAGGTTGTAAACCGGTATTCTGTGGCTTGTTGAGACCAGCGCAATCGATCAATCGAAAGTACGTTTAAAACGATAAAAAATGTACTGAGTGAACCGTAATATATCAGATCACGAATATCAATTACACCTCGTTGTATACTTTCAAAGCGACTACCTGTGCCTATTGCTCGGAAGATTTCAACCAACGAGGTTGGGAAAAAACCTGTAAAGAACGAGCTTCCAATTAGATAAAAAAATCCTCCCGTAATGACGGTCAAAATTAGAGACACAATCTGGTTATCAGTCCGCGAAGAAATGAACAAACCGATAGATGCGTAAGCCGCTGAAATCAAGATGGATGCCAGATACCCCCCGATGACTGGACCCCAATCCAAATTTCCGAGAAGAGATACCATGATAGGGAATGGCAAAGTTAATAATAATGCGATACCAATCATACTCATGACTGCCAGGAATTTTCCCAGCACAAGTTGCACATGACTGGTTGGTAATGAAAGCAATACCTCAAGCGTTCCTGACCTCTGTTCTTCACTCCATTGGCGCATTGTCAACGCGGCAATTAAGAAAATCATCAAAACTGGGATCCAGGAAAATAAAGGACGAATATCTGCGATACCCCTTGCAAAAAATCCTTCAACCGTGAAGAATATGATCGCAATGGCAGCCAAATATGTCCCTAAGAAGATCACTGCCAACAAGGAATTGAAGTAACTGTTAAGTTCTTTGCGTGTAATTGCCAGAATTTGTTTCATCGTACACCTCACTCAGCAATGGCAAGCTCGTTGAAAATAGATTCGAGGGTATGAACATCTTTACGAAGTTCGCGCAGGGGCCAATTTTTTTCCACTGATAACTGGAAAATTTTTGGTGTGATATCGGATTCCGGTTCACCCTGAATATAATAAAATGGATATTTGTTCTGTCCTGTTTCGCGTGTTACACCAATTACTCCATTGATCTGCTTTAATAATTTTTCAGTATCGGGGCGATCTTCATCCAGAACCAAGATAGCATTTGCCGTGTTAGAAAGATCGGATAAGCGTGAATCAGCCTTAATCTTGCCATTCATAATCATAATAACCCGATCACAAAGCGCTTCAACTTCAGAGAGGATGTGAGTGGAGAACAGAACTGTGCTGTGTCGAGCAAGATTTTTTATTAATTGTCGGATTTCGATAATTTGTGTTGGATCCAACCCCACAGTTGGTTCATCGAGTATGAGAATTTCAGGTTTATGTAAGATTGCTTGTGCCAGGCCTACCCTTTGTCGCATCCCTTTACTGAGTTGTCCGATAGGTCGGTTAATAACATCATCCAGATTGACAGCATGAATTGCATCGATGATGGCTGGAATTTGTAGTTCTGAGTCAATCAGACGTAAGTTTGCGATCAACTGTAAATAATCCTGGACGGTTAAATCGGGATATAATGGCGCATTTTCAGGCAAGTAACCAATTTTGGCTTGTACCTTTGAACGATCCTTTACGATATCCAATCCATTTATAGAAACGGTGCCACTGTCTGGTTCCAAAACACCAGTGATCAATTTCATCAGCGTCGTTTTGCCTGCTCCATTCGGTCCGAGCAAGCCAACAATTTCACCTTTTTGGATATTAATGTTTGTAGATTGAAGTGCCTGGATTTCACCGTACGATTTGGATAAATCACGAATTTCAATCATTGTGCCTCCCATGTTTTGAAATCAGGAATTTTACTCAATTAATGTACTACTATTTTTGTAATATTTCCATTAGAGATTTATTAAAATAGCACCTATTTTCTCAGAATAATAGGTGCTATTAGTTTTAGGATAAATTAAAACTCAGGATCGTTTATAACGAGCTATTAGTTGTTTTCTTCGTAAAACTCCACGAGCGATCACCAGGAAAATTGCCAGAACCGCTGCACCAACCCAGGCGGTTATTGTGACTACATTATCGCCACTGCCGTTCTGGGTAATCCCAATAAAAGCCCAGATGAGCACTAAAGTATAGAAGACCTCCGAACGTTTCAGGGTCATCAATAAACCTAAGGATGTTCCGACAATCAATACGATGACAGTCCAGATAGTTTCCGATAACCCAAAACCATCCCAATTCAAATCAAGTAACACAACTGAAATATTTGCAATTGTGGCGACAGAAATCCAACCCAGATAGATACTGAATGGCATATCTACTAACCAGCGTTCATTGGGTTTATTTTTGGTTACCCCAATTCCCAGACGTAGATAAATGACTAATAACGAGACCAATAACCCCAGCATGAAGAGCAAGGATAGTGGGAATTGTAAATAATGCCAGGCAAAAATCCAAGCGCCATTAAAAAGATTAGCCAGAATGAACCAGATTCCGATGCGATCTAGGCGGGCATTGTCTTTTTGAGAGGGCAAAATCTGATATATTGCAAAAACAGTCAGGGTCAGATAAATAACGCCCCAAATGGCAAAGACATATCCAGCTGGGGTGAATAAGGCAGCAAAAGAATCACTCACTGCCCCGGTTTGGAGATTATTGATTGGTAGAATATTCGCCAGTGAATTGACTGTTATCGTTGCCAGTAAAGTTACAAGATTTAGAATGCGAATTATTTTCATCATACACCTCTTTTATTAGTTATTTTTTTCGGAAACCAGGGGATGAAGGCAATGGTAGTCTTCATATATTCTTTATACCCGGGTTTTCTTTCTGTCATTGATTTTTCTAACATTGTGACACCAGAAACTTTAATGAGTAAATACGTCATGATAATCGGACTGAAGATCGTCAGGAACCCCAGAGTGGACCCGGTAGCAACCAGTTAGAACCCATTTGCTTATTGCGGTGAGAATATATCCAGACCAATATTCCATTTATTCCTCATGCTCAGAATTTTTCATTCCAGGAATGTTATTTTGAAATCTCTTTATCCGCTCCCGGATATTGGCAAACTTCGATTCAAAGAGGGGTTTATGGATCTCTTTTTGAATGGATACAATACAAATTGTTCCTGGACCAACATGAGCCCCGATAGCAGGCGTTACAAAAGAGATGATGGGTTCTATTCCTGGCCAAATTTCCTGTAGTTCATCTCGAACCTGTAATGCATTCTTGTAAGCGTCCGCATGAATAATACCTACCATTTCAGCAGGGCCTAATCCTCGTGCAATTTCTAAAAAGCGCTGATGAGCTTTTTTGCGGGTGCGTTTCATCTCCACCCCGGAAATGCCATTACTCATTTTGGTTATTGGTTTGATTTCCAGAAGATTTCCAATGCCTTGCATAGCAAAAGATAGGCGGCCACCACGTCTCAAATATTCAAGGGTCTCGAGTTTGGCAAAGGCATTGGTAAGTGGTTTTTTTTTGAGGATCTCTGCTTCCACCTCATCCAGACTGGCACCTTTTTGGGCAAGTTTCGCTCCGACTAAAGCCAATAAACCTAAGCCCATACTGAGCTGACCGGAGTCTATCACTCGAACGGGGACGGCATCAAAAGCATCAGCTGCAATTTTTGCCACGTTGTTTATGTTACTTAATGTTTCAGAAATATGGATGGAGATAATTCCATCTGCACCTGCGTCTGCCAGTTTTTGATAAGCTGTGATAAAAGCATCCATACCAGGTGCTGATGTCGTTGGCAAAGGTTTGGCTGTGGGTAATGACTTAAAAAAGCTCTCTCGACTTAATTCAATCCCATCCAGATAACTCTTCCCATTCATATTGACATAGCAAGGGATAACAAGAATATCAAACTCCTCTATAAGAGAGATTGGGAGATCGCAAGTACTATCAGTGACAATTTTTATATTTCCCATTACAAGCCTTTCGAATTAAATTCTCCGAATTTAGATGAAATTATAACAAGGCAAAACAAATAATACAAACATTGTATAATCTTTGTATAATCATAAAAATTATCTTATAGGTTAATTTTATAACTAAATCTGAATTATGGTCGTAAATTATTTGATGTCCTACATCCTCAGATTATATGTTGGTCGACAATACCACCTGTATTTCCACGTGAAGAGTTTTCATTGTGAATTTGATCTGGATTGACTTCGAGGACTTCGGGCGTGTATATGGGGAGAATCAACAATTGCCCGATCGCATCACCAGGTTTGATAACCAAAGGAGTATCATTAATGTTTGCGACCTTCACCAAAATTTCCCCTTGATAACCTGCATCGACCACACCTGCACCCAGCAGATGGTTGTTACGTCCTTTTGGTTTGAGTAAGCCTACAAAACCATTGTTTATTTCCAGCGTAATGCCGGTGCTGACAATTGATGTTGAATGAGGTTCAATATCGATATTGCAATTTGCATAGATATCCAAACCAGCATCAGCAGGATGTTTTCGGCTGGGAAGAAAGGCATTTGGATCAAGTTTGGCTATCTTAATTGTTTGCATCTGTACTCCTCCGCGATTATACCAAGATTTTGCTTATGAAAAGTGATATTACTTATTTTCTAAATCCTGTTGGAACAGCGAACTGAAAAGAACGTTTTGCCAATCACGTAATTGATGATGCATTTGAATAGCGTCATTAATGGGTCTGTCAAATTGTAATTTTTCAGGATGCAATACGAACGCCAGTGTTTGATCACCACCAATACCTCCATGATGGGCAAGCAGGTTCTCGAATGCAGGAATTTGATTTGTTTCAGGGTTGTAGTGGCTCTGGATAACGATATCCCCAACATTTGAATAAGAAAATAATTTTTCTAATTGCCAGGCTGCAGTTTCATCGTATATCGCCAATGGATTTTTTCCTTCGAAATCCTTTGCAGTGAGGTAATAAATTCCTTCCGCATTGATAACAACCGGTCCATTGATGTATGAGTCCATCACCAGAAATCCGATTCCTGGATGGCAAATCAATGCTTCAATTAAATTGGGATGAAGTTCTTTGATCTCCTCCAACAGTAGTCTTTGTTTAATGTGTGTAAAGTACAACATTGCCAGGCTACCGGAAGTACATAGAACCATGTCTGATTGTTCTACCTGGGTATCCTTTAGGGGTAAGTCAAAATAAAAATAATTTCCTTTGTCTTTCTTGTACTGTTCATAAATGCGACGGGCTGTTTTGTTGAGTTTTTTATGGGGAGCCAGCGCCATTTGTAACAACGAATTGACATATCCTTTGGTTTCTTCGGATGCGCCTGTATCTACAATCGAATATTGATCCTCAAGAATTTTTTTGATGAGTTGCTCGAGGGTAATTCCATACACCTGTTGAAACGGTGCTCCTTCAGACAAGCCATGATCGGAGATGATAACAATTTCATACATGCGTGGGGCATGCTCAATCGCATCTTTGATGCGCTGAATTTGTTTGTCAATATCGCGCAGGGTTGTCAAAGCACCAGGGCTGGCTACACCTGTATGGTGGGCTATCACATCATAACCAAAAAAAGTTGCATAAATGGTCTGACTCCCGCGGAACATATCCTCGATCAAAAGGTGGGTAGTCAACTCACGAATGAGAACAGCTGAAACAGCTCGTTCCAATGCGAAAAGTAGTGTTCTGCGAATACGTGGACTTCGTCTGGATAATATTTGTCGCGAAGATTGATAAAGTTCGCGGAATAATTCCAGGATCATCAGGAGAATTGTATGAATATAGTTATAGGGATTGAGGAAAAAATTATAAAAAATACCACTTCTTTTGGGTAATTTTCTAAATTGAGATAATTTACTCATGGTTAGGACTGATCGACCGGCGTTTCCTGAAAACATATTACCCAAACTGGAACTATTGACAGCCAGTAAACCGCCTTTGTGTTGGAACCGTTGTTCAATCATCGCTGTATCGCTAAGGTGATTGGAAACAATCAGTTTTTCTTTATCTTTTTCATACCACCGGAAGGCTGGGATGTTTGTGTTGTCTCCGTACAAAATACCCATCTGGCTGGCAGATGTCTGTGATGGTAACCCACAACTCCATGAATGAAGCTGATAGTTTTTTGCAATAAAATTCCGCAGGGTAGGCATATAACCCAGGTCAATTGCTTCGCGGAGAACAGTATAAGACAGTCCATCAATTTCAATGATAATAAGCCCTGCGGGTTGAACACTTTCTGGAGGAAGATCTTTGGGCTTAAGTTTGGGGATTACCGAACGATAAAATGAATCATTTTCATCCAGCGCTAATAGGTTGGATGCTAACAAATTCATAAATGTAATACCCAGAATCACATAAATTACACTTGGATAATCCAAAAAATTGAATCCAGGCATGATGTAAGCTACCAATACGATAACAACAATATTCAGGAAAAATGAAAACAATCCCAGTGTTAGAACTGTGAGTGTTATTGTCAACTGTAGAATGAGAGGTCTCAGGATTGCATTTAACAGACCAATCAACGTTACAGCTAAAAATGCATCAACTTCACTGGAAATAACCAACCCTGGTAACCAACGACCTAATAAGTATAAAGTTATTGTTTCAACGATCCAAACAATAAGAATATGTCTCATTCTACGATAGGTTGGGTATGGGAATCTGCCAAATATCATATTTTTATTGTACACAGAAAGAATCTTTTTTCCATCTAAACCCAAAAGTCAGCCATTAATCCAAAGACAAAAATACTTGACAATCATGTGCCATTTTTCTAAAATTTACTATTCCCGAAAACTACAACCAAAGATTGTATTTATGCAACAAACAAAAAATGAGGAGTTGTTTATGGCGACAGAGAGTCTTGCAGTACCTATAGAAAAGCCTGCGAAAAAACAACGGCGTTGGCGAACATTGTTTGCCTTGTCCTTTGGTTATTTCATAGACCAGGGAGAAGGTCAGACCATATCAGTTTTATTTCCCACATTACAAGCATTATGGGGATTGAGTTACACCAATCTTGGCACGATTGGAACGATCAGGAGTATCTTACAGGCGATCAGTGCTCCGTTCTGGGGTTATGCAGCTGATCGATACTCCAGGAAAAAAGTAATTCTGATTGGCACGGGAATATGGGGAATATGGACAGCTGTTTGTGGTCTGACACAGGATTTTGGACAATTATTAATCATCCGTGCAATTTCCGGAATCGGATTGGGATGTTTGATGCCAGCGACATTTTCGATTATGTCTGATACGTTTCCTCCTAAACAGCGGGGACGTGCATTAGGCATATTGGAGGCGATTGGGGTTATGGGAATTGTTGTGGGAACCCTTGGATTAGGGCTGCTTGCTTCTCCCACTTTATGGCGTTGGGGTTTTATTTCGTTAGGTTTGTTCAGTGTGGTTTCGGGTTTGGTTATCTGGTACCTTGTTGATGAACCAGTTCGAGGTGCTTCCGAACCAGAGCTTATGGGGAAGATCACCGCGGAAGATGCTGCCAAATACAAAGTGAAATTTAGTGATATTCCCAAAGTTTTAAAAATCCCGACCATCTGGGTGGCAATTGCTCAAGGATTGGCAGGCACCATGCCCTGGGTTGTGATGGGACTTTATATCATTACCTGGTTTGTGAATGTGCGTGGACTAACCGAGGCTTCAGCATCTGTAGCATTTGCGGGGATAGTGGTTGGAACTGCATTGTCAAACATTATTGGTGGTTTTCTCGGGGATTGGGCAGAGACGAAAAGCCCTAAATATGGTCGTACAGCCATTGGCCAAATTTCGATTATTTCAGGTATTCCACTGACCTATATATTGTTCACTCAAACAGATACCTGGAGTTTTGGACAACTGGTTGCCTTATGTGCTGTAACAGCTTTATTAATCAGCTGGCCTGGTAAAGGCGCAAAAGAGCCGATGATGCAAGGGGCTGTTCCACCTGAATTGCGTGGTACCGCTTTTGCGATGGTTACTTTTATCGAAAGTGGTTTCGCAGCTTTCGCTGCCTATATTGCCGGTGTTCTGGCGGATAGTATCGGTTTTACCGAAGCGATGCTCTGGACCATCCCATTCCCATGGATTATCTGTGCGGTAGTATTCACATTATTCTATTGGGCATATCCGCGTGACTCGAAAATTTTACGTGACCAGATGCAAGCACGCGCTTTTGAGCTAGAAAAATAATACTTTCAAATAATTTTAAAAAAAAACGAGGTTCAGTCTGTTCAGACTGAACCTCGTTTTTCCTGATTGGTAAATTACCGATGGTTTATAAGTCTTTTTTGCAATTCCGAAAGGGGAAAGGAATTATCACTGTGACCACTGAAAACGGTTTTATCATCCAGACAAATAAAATAGGATGACCATTTATTAACTGCATTTTGAATGATATCCAATTCTTTTTCACGGATGTTTTTTTGATGTATATATTTTGAATAAATAAATTTACGGCCAAAAAGATATATTACCAGGAATAAAACCGGCCAAATCAAATGTTGCAGGATTCCACCAGTTGTTTGTTCAATAAATAATATTGTTATTAAAACCAATGTAACGAGAATGACAATCATGAGCTGATCTGGTGGTACGATCAGCCAAAAAGGTAATCTGGTGAGTTCAGGTGGACGAATTTCTCGTAAAATCGATTTGATTGTGTCTGGTTGAAAATGAAAGCGATTAATCACCTCTTTATTATGTGAAATCAATGCAAAATACAGATCTTCAACCAGGATGGTTTTGTATGTCTGATGACAAACGGGGCATGAAACTCGATTATGATTTGAAACCGTCATTAATAAACCTCGATAGAATTCGAAAAGGATTGGATAGCTAACAAAAACCCTAAAAAAACATCTGCACCTGAAGAATTTCCCCAGCGTGACAACTCCATGGCCTGTTGTTTGAGAGGGATATCCGTGCTCATCAATACATCAGCCATTTCCTGAATCCTTGCATCTGCTTCTCCATGGGTGGCACATTCAAACAAAGTACTGCTGACGGATGTCGTTTTTTCCTTAAAGGTTGCCAATAATTGATCCTCGATTTCTGACATCCAATTGACTTCAGGAAACCAGCGTTTGCGCATGAATGTCAACCCGGTTAATAAATCATCACCGGAAGGAGTCAGCCCCCGTCCTGATCCGACAAGAAGATTGGCCAGCGAAAGAATGGATTCGGTATCATTTTGGATTATGGATATTTTAAGAAGTTTGATTGTGTTCCAGGATGTGAAGAGCCAATTATTGTCTGTTTCCAAAGGGATGGTATCTGAAACAAATGGCATTAAGAGAGGTGCATAACCCTGATCGTTCTTCAACAAACTGAGTTGACGGGCAGCAGCCAATATACGTTTTTGTTGTCCAGCGGCGGATATATTCGGAGTAGGTTTTGTTGCTGTTTGCCAGATTTCCGTTATTTTTAAGGAAACTGGATACTTAGAATGATCAAAATTGATCGTTTGGTCTGATACATTAATCTTTAACTCCTCTTCAATCTTCCACTGTACAGGGAGTGGAAGATTTGTAATGATATTCACAGGCCCTAAATGTCTTGTATTTGTAAGAAATACAATGGCACCTTCGAGGTTAATGAATATGCCACTGGATGTAATGCCCCAAATTTGTCCGATCTTTGATCCAGACAAAAAATCCAGAGCGATTTTTCCTATGATCGTTTCGTTATCGTCAAGTTCAATTTCAGATACCATGATGTTCTCATATATTAAACCATTGAAATGAATAAATAGGGATGAAAATCACATTCCGAGATTGTATTTTTATCTTGACTTTCAGCTAAAAAGATGGATAATAAAAATACAAACTCTATTGTCTGACAACTTTAATGGTTATTATTTATTGAAAAAAATTGAGGAGGTGCACCTACTATCAATAGCAATGGTGGTCTGTTTCGATACGGTTATTTCATCGTATCGTTTTTTTTGTGAAGACAAAGTGTTACGCAGAAGATAAATTATTTATAAAGGAGAAAAAAATGAAATTTATTGATCTCACTATACCGTTAGGGATTGGCACACCACCATGGCCAACCTATGAACCGTTGCAAGTTAAATATAATAAACGTTTAGCGCCAAATGGAGCCAATGGTCAACTTTTGACACATTCAAATCATCTCGGTACCCACCTTGACGGAGAAATTCATTTCTACACACCAGGAAAAGATATTGCTTCACTTGACATGGATTTCCTCATCCATGAGGCAGCCATTGTTGATCTGAGTGATGTGGTTGCTGATTATGATGTGTACACCAGCAAAATGATTGAAGAACGTGTGGAAGTTAAAGAAGGCGACATTTTGATCATTCACACAGGTTATCATCATTTTGGATGGGATCAACCTACCGCCGATGAAATCCGCTACATGGTCATGCATCCTGGTCCTGGTGCTGAATTTGTTGAATGGGCAAAATCCAAGAAATTACGTTGGATTGGTGTGGACTGTGGCAGCGCTGATCATCCGATGAATACCATCATTCGAAATTGGATGCCTCGCCAAACCAAACAAGCTGAACATGTATTCAGGAAGAAATTAGGTGTGGAGTTGGCAGAGTTCTTCGATGATGATAAATACCAACAAATGCACATCAAAATGTTCCCGGATCATATCATCCATGCAGAGTGTCTGGGTGGTGATCTCGACCTGCTGCTTAACCGACGTGTGCAGGTTGGCTTCTTCCCCTGGCGTTTTGTGGATGGTGAATCTTCAATTGGTCGTTGTGTGGCTATGGTTGAAGACGATGAATATGAAGAATTAATGGCAAAGAAAGCCACCATGACAAAAACAAAACATGGTGATGCCACTAATCAGGCGCATGTTGAAAGTATAAATAAAATTAGCGCAGAAAATCTGAGCTAATTTACATATTAAAACATTGAATAAAGGAGAATTATTGTGAAGTACGAATTACCAACCAAAGCGTCTCAAGAAGTTTTAAGCATTGATGCGCGAGAAATTGAAGCGATGTTACAGGGACCAAAGCTTGCCATTCCCGCTTTTCCGGAATGTATGCTGAAGTTAAAAGACGGCCGCACCCTCTATATCCGTGAAGCAAAAATGGAAGAAGTACCAGCCATGTTAGGCTACATGGAAAAATTGATGAAAGTGGAACACGATTTTTATGATATTGTTGGTTCTCGTGTTTATTCAGAAATTTTAGGTTGGAAACGAAAACGTCTTAAGGATCCCTATACCCTCGTTGGTCTGATTGACGGTGTCTGGGCTGGTTTTGCCAACGGTCGTTTAATGAACGAAGATATCAATATCAGCCTCCATACCATGGCTCTGATTCGTGGTGGTCGCATTGGTGCAGCCATGTACTATGCCAAAGCATACTATGGTTTCGAAATCATTGGAAACAAAGAATGGTGGGCAACCTATGAATCATACAATGGCTGGTTGCGTTGGGGTCTTGGCATGGCACAACCCAGCTACCCATGGCCGGATGTCCAGCATGAACTCGGTGGCGCAAAAGTCTTCTATGTCACCAAAAAATACTGGGATTCAACTGTAAAAGAATATGTCCGCCAGATGGTTGGCGCTGATCTAGACTTCAATGTAACCGACGAAGTTCGCAAAGCGAATGAAAAATTCGTTGTTCCAGAAGAAGTACTGGTCTAATCGTTAGATAACAACAAAAAACAGGGAATTCAACCGGATTCCCTGTTTTTTATTTCATAAAGTAGGTGGTTATGGCAAGTTCAAGACGACTCAATAACCACACAAATCTGTGTAATATCCATTAATGATTAATAGATATCGTAAATCGTATTGTAGACATTGAATTTGCCGGTTGGTGTAACCAAGTTCGGAATTCTGGCTACTTCTTCCAGGGTTTTATCATCGTAAACGACAATTTCACCGACTTCACCGGGAATATCAGCATTTCCCCAGATACTTACCCAGACTTCAGTGCCTTGCATGTTGTATTCAAAATGGACTGCACGACCATAAGTTGCAGCTTCCCAGCATTTGTAGACTTCATCCGGATTTTCTTTGGCAACTACACAGATGGTTCTGGAAGTGGCCGGATCTGGGTTTAAAGTCATATCCACCCATATCCATGGGCTGTTAGGATGCGTTTTGATAGAATAAACTACCTGACCCAGGCAATTTTGTCGTTCGAACCACTTTCCAGGCATTTTCGGGATGAGTTTACTGGATCTGTACCAATGGAGGTGATGACACCTTCACCCAGGTGGGACGCACTCCAGACGGGACCAAATTCAGGATCAATCCAATTTGCTCCTCTGCCCGGATGAGGAATTCCCGCAACTTCGACCAAAGCTTCCAGTTTTCCTTCCATGTGCATCAATAACAACGATTGTATTCATGTTGTTGGCGGCGACCATGAAGTATCGTTTGGTGGAATCCCAACCACCATCATGCAAGAATCGCTCTGCTTCGATCATCTTTATGGTTGGGTTGACTGGGATCAGAATAATTAACCATCCAGACCTGACCAGTTTCTTTAATGTTAACGATCCATTCTGGTTTGAAATGGGATGCAACAATCGCAGCCACGCGTGGTTCCGGGTGATATTCTTCTGTATCCCAGGTATAACTACGGGTACTGACAATTTTGAATGGTTCCAGGGTTTCACCATCCAGAATGACAAAGTGAGGTGGCCAGTAACAACCCACGATGGCCAATTTATCGGTAAAATCGCCTAGCTCCCCGGAGTATTTACTGACTTCAACTGAACGGGCATCATAACAAAGTTGAGCTTCAGCTACTTTGGTGGGAATTTCCGTCCAAAGATCGACCAAAGCTAATTTTCCATCCCGACCAATTGTGTAGACATAGCGTCCGGAAGCAGAATTTCTGGAAATATGGACAGCATAGCCAGTGTCGACATTTGCGACGACTTCGTAGGTATCCGCATCGATGACAGCGATTTGCCCGGCATCCCGTAAGGTGACTGCCATGTAATTTTGCCAATTACGGGTGGTTTGTGGTTCGGTGGGTCGATCTTCAGGAGGTACTAATACCTTCCAGGAATGCCAACATTTGCTCAAGTGACATTTCCGGGGGTTGTGGGGGTTCAATTTGCAAATATTCAGCCATTATTTCGGTTTCTTCTTTGGTCATGAAACCCTGATTACCCCAATCAGGCATACCACGCGGAGTGCCGTTGAAGATGATAGCTGCCAGTGCCAGCGTACCTTTGGGTTGCATGAGATCGGGTGTAAGGGCTGGACCAGTGGCTCCTTTTCGCAAGGTGCCATGACAGCCAGCGCAGCGTTCAAAGTAGACCTGTTTGGCCCATTCAATATCCTCATCGGCCAATCCTGTTTCAACTACTGCTGCAGGTTCTTCTGTTGCAATCGGTGCTGATAATTCCAGTCCGGGCAATCTGGCCATAAAATTGATCATTGCATCAATTTCAGCTTCATTTAATGTTCCATCCGAATAGGAAGGCATTAATCCAGACGAGCAGGTACCACCCGGACAATCAGTGGAAATGTGTGCATTTGGATCTAACATCGCCTCGCGTAAGGTATTCCACTACATTTTCTGCATTTCCTTTGTAATCTGTACCGGTTAATAGTTCACGGGCAGTTTGTCCAATCTCTGATAGGTCAGGTCCAATGGTCCCAGCAGCGTTCTCAATACCTGGGATGACATGACAGGCTCCACAACCACCTTTGGTGAAGCCCTCCGCAGCCAGAGATAAATCACTTTCATCATCGACTTCCTGTGATTGTTCAACCTGGATTTCTGTCTGTGTTTCTACAGGTTCAGCGATTGAGGTTGGTGTTACTTTATTACAACCAGCGAAAAACAAAGTGGCAATTAATATAATCGAAATTTTTAAAGGATTGCGCATTGTTGATATTCTCCTTTATGAAAATTCAGAAATTTTGTAAAAATAAGGATAAATACAATAAAAATTATCTTAATTTTTATGATAATTTTAGTATAAGTAAAAATAATCAAAATGCATTGACTTTTGTTAATTGGAGAAATTATTCGGAATTGGTTTCAACTTGATACCTAAATTTTTGATCAAATAACGCAAGTTTTATATTTGCATAATTTGTGGTTTCGGTATATGCAATTGTTGTCAAATCATAAACGGTGAATTTTGGTTGAATTCAATGAATTTCGACAACTATGGTTGGCGGTAAGGATTGGGGAACGAAACTTTGGTTGGAAAAATACGATTATTCTCCAATCCCTCACCCCTACTTCAAATATTTATCAAAGAATTCGATGGTGCGTGTCATTGCCAGGCTGAAATAACCGGACAGGTTGTGGTTATCGCCTTCATACGTGTAGAGTTCTACCTCTCCACCTACAGTCTGAATTTCTTGGAATAAGAGTTCAGAAAACACCAATGGCACACTTTCATCAGCTGTACCATGATGTAATTGGATGGGTCCGGAAATTTCGCTCACAAAACTATTGGCAGAAATAGATATCCAGAAATCAGGGTTTTCTTCCGATGAGCCATGTTCCTCACTCCATTCCTGTTGCCAGCGGCGAGCAAATGAGGGAGGTGTTGGTGCTGGTCCGGGGGTATTGCGACGCCATTTGGACATCATATCCGGATAGGAAGCAACGACCCCTGCCCAAATCACACCAGCCTTGATATCTTCTGAAATTACCATCGATCTTAATGTGAGATAACCCCCCATTGAATGCCCCCACATGCCAATTTTATCTGGATTTGCCAGGGGAAATTGCTTTAAAGAGGCGACAGCGTTCAACACATCAACCGTGTACCCAGGGTCCCCATAGGCTCCCAGGGCAGTTCCTTCTGACTGATCATGACCACGGTAATCAATACGAAAAACAATATAGCCACTGCGTGCTAACCAGTCCACGTAAGCGATATATCGTTCGGTGGTGCGGTATTGGGTCGGTGGTATATAGCCATGATTGAACACAATGGATGGCCAACCACCTACTGGTGGATCCCCGGTTGGGACGGTTAGCAGCCCATAAATTTTATATCCTTCGGATAAATAATAAGCATAATAGCGATTGTAATTGTATGCAGCCGTGAGGGTGTTTTCAATTACAATCTCACTGCCAGGGTATGGTGTCTGGCGCATCGCCTGGATTGTCATAGGATGAAGGGTAGGTGTGGGTGTTGGTGTGATGGTACTTGTTGGAGTATGGGTAGGAGTTGAGGTGTTTGTTGGAGTAGGGGATGGTGTTGGGATGAAGGTTGCATTTGTTTCAACTGTCTGGTTTGTAACCACAACTTCATTCTTTTGGGTAATTCCACATGCAGAAATTAAAATAATTGATAAAAATATGGATACATTGAGTAAATATGGCAATTTAGTTTTCAATTTTTCTCCAGTGGATTTTTCAAATGATATTTGTCGATAAGTATTTATATCCAGTTGAGTATCCATTGTATTAAATGCTAGAATGGAAAGCAACTTGGTGTCAAACATTTATCGGTTAGAAGGCAAAATTATGAAAAAAGAATTGAAAAACCCAGGTGTCATAAAATTCTCAGCAGCCATCATTGATCCAGGTGGTGGGGGAGCTTACGTTGAATTTCCATTTGATACCGAAGAACTATTTGGAACCAGAGGCAGAATCCCGGTCAAAGTTCATTTTGATGGACATCCTTATCATGGGACGATGTTGCGTTATGGGACCGAAAAGCATATCATCATCATTATTATGAAAATTCGGGAAGCAATTGGAAAGCAGGCACCCGAAATTGTTGACGTCAAAGTAGAGTTGGATGATAAACTTCGAGAAGTTATCGTTCCGGATGATGTTAAGAAAAGACTTGAAAGAAATCAAACAGCTTTAGACACGTATAATAAACTCTCATATACCCATCAAAAAGAATATATTAACTGGATCTTGGAAGCGAAAAGAGCAGAAACCCGCCAGAATCGCATAGAGAAGATGATCCAAAAGTTACTGGATCAAAGTTAATTGCGTTTAATTGAGTTATTATTTACGCATATTTCTGCGCACCATCTCAGCAATGGTCAAATTATGTCGATTGGTGAGTTGTTCGTTAATCATCTCAATCTGTTTGCGCGGAGAATAGAAGGCTTCACTCCAGCCATACCCTGCGCAGGTTGTATCCGCGATCTGATTACCTTTCTCATCCTGCCCCCACCATTCACGATAAACAGCTTCCAGATCTGGCCGAATGTGCAATTCAGGCACATTGAAATGGGCTGAATAATAATAATCCGGGGGAAGCGCATTCAGGATGGTTTCAAAAATATGAACCCGCACTTGAACACCATTGCGGCATTCGGAGTCGGCAATGCGACTTAGTCCGCGAATGGTGGCTAATGGCGCGAGCACTTCGACGCGTTCCAGATTGCGGAAGCGTTCCTTAATGCGAACAATTACCTCTTTCATCACCAGACCACTGGCAATACTATCGGCAATAAAAGCGATTTTTACATCGATCATGTTGTGGTTGATTCAGGTCTTTGTCTTTAAACAAAGTCATTTCCACTTTGCGATTGTAGACAGGAACCGAACTATCAAAGACATGATGCGCATCCAGGATGACCTCATCAGTGTAATAGCCATAGGTTTCATAAATTGCTTCGGGAACCTGATACTTTAAGCCTTCCCGTGCAATCGGGAAAATGGCTAAATTTTCCTGTTTGTTGCTGGTGATCGTTTCCCTAAGTGGAGGTGCATTAAAAATATCCTGCATCGCTTTCCACATTAAATTTGCACGGCCAGCACCCATCCAGACCTGTCCGGGTAAACTTAAAGTTGAGATCCCTTCCAATTCTTCTGGAGCAATCCCAATGAACTCCATCAGACGGGGATCGGGTTTTTTCCTCTCAATGTAAATGAAACGTGCAGTTGAAGGAGTATGGTAAAAAACTAATTCCAGGTTGGTCACATCTCCCAGGGTAATTTTACCGGGACGATAAAAACCGCTTCCTTCAGGTTTTTTTGTCTTGTAGGGAAGCGGCTTCTCCAGGATCAGGGACCCTTCGATGAATGATCTGTCATCTTCAGAAAATTTGAATGGATAGGTATAAGCGGTCATAATTTGATACTCCTTAAGTAGCGCTTCATGAAGATCTGATTTTCTTAAAGAGACAGGCTGAGAGGTTCATCAGCCTGTCCTTAAGATTTTATCATTAATCAAATTAAATTGGAAAGATAAGTTAATAAATAGACAAAGAGGAAGAATGAGAACTCCCTCTTTGCCATTAAGGAAAATAAGAATTGGTTAGTTATTAACTAGTTGTTGGCGTTGTAATCGTCTTGCGCTGCTTGTAAAGTTGTCGCGATATCCAGTGTAGTATCTTCCTTGATCAATTTATAAACAGCATTCATGATCGTTTCATTCGCTTCGGTTGGTCTTTGTAGTGACCCATTTGCATTGACACAAACACTCGCATTAACAGCTATGGCAGCTTGCTGGTAGAATGGTGTTTGCATTTCAGGAGCAGATTGAGCAGATAATAATGCTGGGAATCCGGCACCTGGTCCTAGTACATATTCAACATGCCTTCCAATATCACCCATAATCCAGTTGATATAATCGTAGGTTGCTTCAATATTTGTTGCACCGGTGGGTACAGCAAAGGTGATGGCATCGGTATTACAACCGGGGGTCTTTCCAGCTGGGGCAAACATAGGGCGCATAACAACTTTGCCATCAGCAATCGCATTGATCATATCGTCAGCAGATCCCGTTTCATATTTTGTGCCATCGGGAGCAGAAAGAGGGTTAATGTAGCGGTATCCAAACAGTCCGGTTGGAATGGCGGCTGCAGATGAATCTTTAAAGGAATCTTCTTCCACAAAACCCCCAGCAAACACTGTATCCGGGTTATATCCTTTGAGTACGGTATCTCGCAGGAAAGAGATTGCTGCGACATTTTCTGGAGTATTGAGCAGCATATTGCCCTGGCCATCGTCATAGGTACCGCCGAAGGAAGAAATCAGATTCCAGACCATACGTTGAGCCCCATTTCCGCTATACGCGGTGGAACCAAAATAAGTCCATGCAAAAATCCCTTCTCCTTTAAGACGTTCAGCTTCTACAATGAATTGTTCTGGAGTGGTTGGGAATCCATTCGGGTAATGATCTGCCCAAACATAGACGACATGGGGTCTGGTTGAGACAGGAATACAATATAAACCGCCATCGGCACCTGTGCAAGCTTTTAGTGCACCAGGTTCCAGATCAGCATACCATTCTTGTGCCTTAGCCCAATCTGATAGATCCTGTAATGCACCATTATTTACAAATGTTGGAAGGTTACTGGCACCAACTTCGATCAGATCGGGCACTTCACCACCGGCAATTACGGCTGCTACCAACTCGGCTGTCATTTTATCCCAGGCTTTGGGGATGTTTACCCAGTTCCATTTACCAGTAAAATCAGCGTTAAATTCTGGGATTGTTTTTCGTAGATATGCATTCCCGACACGTTCATCACTGGCTGGATCTTCATTATTCTGGTCATATTGAAACCAGGTTACGAAGTCTTTGACTTCAGCTGGTGCAGCAGGTTCTTCAACTGGTGCAGCGGGTTCTACCGCAGGCGCTGCAGGCTCTTCAGCAGGAGCAGCCGGTTCATCAGCTGGTGCTGCGGGTTCAACAGGCGTCTCAGCTGGTTTACATCCAGCCAATCCAATGGTAAAGACCACTAAAAAAAGTACTGTTAACAAGGTTAATTTTTTGCTTTTCATATTCTCTCCTAAAAAATAGTTTTTAATATTTTTTTGCATTTACTCTTACATATTATTCATAAGCAAGCTCCTAAAAAAAAATTGGTGTGGAAAATTTTGATTTAATAAATTTCATTATTCGGAGGAAAAAATTTGGAAAGGATAAGCGCATCCTAAAAAAATTAGGTGGAGTGACTTTGATAGAAAACTTCAGAAAAATATATAAAGATTAACACCGTAAGATAGTCTTTATCAACAAATTCTAGTATCTTAAAAATTGATCCCTCGATTTAATTGTCAATGATTGGCGGAGAATGTTAATAATGATCTTTCAAATTGGTTGTGATTTTATTATTAAATAAACTACCAACCCAATTCTGAAATAACTATACAAAATATATAAGTGAACGACTATTGAAGAATATTCAAAAACTATTGCGAAATTTCCAAATACCGTTGAATGTTCCCCTTTGTTCGGCGATAATCCCCTGGTGTCACACCCACTTCCTGCCGAAAAACCAATGAAAAATGGCTAAAGCTTGTATATCCGATCATTAAACTAATTTCGGAAATAGGTAATGAACTCTCCAATAATAATTGTTTGGCTTTATTAATTCGTAATTGAAATAAGTATTTTGAGATTGTTATCCCTGTTGAATTTTTAAAAATTCTGGATAAATGCGATGTGGATATGTTAAATTCCTTGGATAATTCTTTGTGATTTAGCTCTCGATGTAAATGACGACGCATATAAGCTTCTACCCGTTCAACAAATTCATTTTTTGCCTGGATATTTAAACTGGATGAGTATTCAATCGTTTCATTATTTTGTAGCGAACGATTAAGACCGATCAGTAAACGGGTGACAAGCGCTTCGACATAGTGATATGTATTATCACCTGGCTTATTAATTTCACGCACCAAAGTAGTGAAATCATTCTGCAATTCATTTGGGATGGTAACGACATTATCTGGCAAGTATCGAAGGTTCAATCCGAGGATGTTCAGCAGGACATAAAAATATCCGGTGGAACGATAACTATAAGTAGGAAACCGCTCCATACCAGGAGAGATTAGGATCGAATCTCCGGGATTTAAATTATAGACCTTTCCACCAATGGAATAATCCACACTTCCAAAAACAAGGCAGTACCATTGATACACGGAATGTGAATGGGGGGGAACATGATACGGGAAACCTACTTCGTTATAGAGAATTTGCCGTATGGTGATTGCAGGAATATTTGTTTCCATAATATTTATTATATGGCTAGATGCGTAAAAAACGAATACAAAGGCAATTGTTTCCTTTTTAATTCGATAAACACAAAATGGAAAACAAACCTACATGGGCTCTTCAACGAGCTGAACCAATAAGGAATTTTATTCAAGCCTTCTCAATGCATCCAATGCTTCCTGGTAAGTTGGACGCAATTGCAACTCGATTTCATAATCAAACTGGGCTTTATCATATTCTCCTAATGCTTCATGGGCCATCCCGCGCCAGTAATGCGATTCTTCCAATCCTCGTTTATTTAGCATTGAAAGGGTAGTTTTAGCCAGATCGATAACGGTCTGGTAGCGCCCGGTTGTGAAGTATGCCTGGTAAGCATCCACGCGATACCAAAGGACACGCCAGGGACGTTGCTCCTTATCCAGTGTATTATAGTGGTTGAATGCTATATCAAATATTTCAACTGCTTCTTCAAATCTTCCCAACCGGGTCAAAGTTTCCGCCTGATTGAGATAACCAAAAAATAAATCACGACCAGAGAGCGACCTAAGTTCGGACTCTGTTTTCAGTAAAGTCTTTTGAAAATTTTCTCCACTATCAGAATTTTTTTCCAAAATTGATTTAATTTCCCCTTCTCTCTCAGGAGGAAACGCCACAAGATAGACATTGTTAAAATCACGCCACCATCGTGTTTGAAGTTCGGTGTAGGCTACCGGTAGATCTGGCATGATGAGTGAATCCTGGGTAATCAAAACGCCACGGGCATCATCGTAACCACTGATAACAACATAGTGCCCCATCCACCAATCATTTGGCGGATGATTTTCGGTTTCTATGATGACTGGATATCCTGCGGCAATCAGGCGTTTGATTAAGTCGATATCACCCCCATATCGAATGATCGCTGATAAATCTGTATTTTCTTGAATGAATTTCAGCATTTCTTCTGGCATGACATTGGCATCATCCTCATTAGGACGTAGGACTGCTCTGGCATCACATTGATCGCCTTCCCAACCCCAATAGGAAAGCAACATTGAGAGATTGGCTGGACCACAATTGTTAAAACTCTGGTATTCATGGAGGATACCCGACAGTAAGACTGAGTCCGGGATCGGTGTAAAAGTGGCAGTAGCGGTAACCTGGATATCAGGTGAAGGCGAAAAGGTTGGTTTTGGAGTCTGTGCTATGGTCGCAGGGAGGATAATCTCCTGGGTTGCTTCTGCTGGGAATGATGTCAATTGCTCTGTATCAGGTTGAGGGTTAAACACAACCTGATCAGGGGGATTGAGAAAATAATGGATTTTCGATTGTAAAGATTCCAGCCGCCAGGCAAGACGGGAATGAACTGGTGGTAATAAATACAACACCGCACCCAATAAAACCAGGATCAAAAAGCCTAGTACCCACATGAGAATCTTTTGATAATTCATTACCTTCTCCTGAAATATTCTAAAAATAATCTAAAAAATTATCACCTATTCAAAACAAGATGGAGATGTATTTTAGGCTTTAAGGATTTGAAAAGGGAGCTAAGATAAACGTTTGAAAATATATAAAGGTGCAGCATGTGTATATCCAACTCCTTTCCTTGTTTTGATTAACAATTCTTTGGTTACCAAAATATCTTTTTTAGGAATGAAATATCTTTCCAATGAAACCTGTGACAATCTATATTTCCCTTTTGCTTTGTGAACAGTGGAAACCAATTGATAGCTTTCATCTATTGATGCCAAGCCAGCGTCTCCGTGACTATTGTTCACCAGGAGATAACCTCCAATTTTTAAATAATTTTTACAAGCAGAAGATATAAAACCTGCATACTGGGAAATCAGCAAATCAAATTTACATTGTAGTTCTTCTATTAGATTTTCATAGCTTAATCCGAAAAAAGCAATTTTTGGGTCTTCAGGGTATTCCTTTTTTGTATGGACTAAATGAATTAAATCGTTGCCTTGAAAATATTTTTTTGCATTCTTATCAGAGTCGATGTAAACTACATCTGAAAAAACGAAAGACGGGGATATATGAATATAACTTCCAGGATAGATTACCTTCTTGATGCCATAATCATTTTTGAGAAGACGGAATAAATCCACCTGTTCGTAGTCTCTATCGATATAATAATGTTTATAAGCTTGGATTGCATTCATTTCTCCCTACTCTTTTAATTTATTTCATAGCTGGCTTGCTTTTGAATAAATTCCCTGTTAATAAATTTCTCCTCATTGAGTTATATGAGATTATGTCAATATACCAGATTTTGAAGATTTCTCTCTTTTTTATACTGCCAATAATATTTTTACTTAATATCTAGTCCTTCATGAACGTGAATGTTAAAGCCTTTGATTTCAATGGAAAAAAATCACCTGAACCACCAACTACTTAATAGCAATTCAAAAATAAATGAAAATGAACTTGACGCAATATCTACCCGGGCATATAATTAATTAATCAATTTAATTTATTATTTGCGATCTCCCTGGAGCCAACTTGGGCAGTAATCAAGTTACAGCAAAATCTCTTAATATTCGTTCCATTTTAAAATCTTTACTCTATCATCAACAAATTTCACGGGTTGAATTGGCTGAGCTTACCGGTCTCACTGCAGCGACCATCAGTAATTTGGTGAATGAATTATTATCACAGGGATTGGTTCGGGAAAATGGAATTGAACAGGTGATTTCCCCACGTGTTGGTCGCCCAAGAATGACTGTAGAGCTGATCCCGGATGCTCGATTTGCGATGGGTGTTCATATTGGAATAGGTGAATTTCAAGTTGTGATAACAGACCTTTTAGCCAATATTGTCTCATCCACCATACAGAAATTTGAGGTTTGTGCGACTGCTGAGACTGTCATACAAGAGATTGTTACTCAGTGTGAAAACCTGATTATTCAGTCCGGAATTTCGAAAAATCTGATTGTGGGCATAGGGGTTGGCGCTTCAGGTCTGGTCAATGTTGAAACGGGTGTGAATATTAATGCGCCGAATTTGTGTTGGCAAAACATTCCCATTCGAGAATGGATTCATCAAGGAACTGGATTACCGGTAATTGTGGACAATAATGTGCGCTTAATGTGCCTGGCTGAGGCAATGTTCGGGGAAGGTAAAACCGTCAATGTGATGGCTTTTGTATATGCCAGAGTGGGGGTCGGCGCTGGTTTGTTTGTGAATGGAAAATTGTTTCGTGGCATGGCTGCCGGGGCAGGTGAAATCGGTCATAGCATTATGATTCCGGATGGTGGAGAAAAATGCAGTTGTGGAAATTATGGTTGTCTGGAGACATTGGTATCCCATAAAGCAATTATAAGATCTGCAAAGATGTTGATAGAAGCAAGTCCAACTGGTATCCTGGCAAGAAAATTTGGTGATTGCCAAAGTAATGAAATGGATTGTGTATTTTCAGCCGCTCTGGATGGAGATGAAGAAGTTTTAGAAATGCTTGTAGAGAAAGCAAGATATTTTGGCATCGCACTCGCAAATCTAGTGAATGTGTTAAATCCCAATTTAATTGTGTTGGGCGGGATACTGGGGCAGGGTGAAGAATTCTTTTTGCCAGAAATCAAGAAGGTTGTAAAGGAATATTCCTTCAGCCACCTTGGAGACCAGGTTAGGATTTGTGTATCAGGCTTTGGGCAGAAAACCGGTGTGATAGGTGCTTCTGCTTTAGCTTTAAGTACTTATTTTTACGACCTCAGTGAAATTCATGAACAGGAGAAAAGTTTTTGAGAACCATCGCATTAATTCCTATTGCTCGAACAACGTTTGATATTCCATTTGCATCAGAAATATTTCAGAGGACTCAAAAAGCATTATCTCAGGCTGGTTTTGTGATCACCGGCCCATCCGAACTGGTTACTGATTCCTCAAAAATTCCAGAAATTATTCATCAAATGCACGAAACACCTTTCGATTTGATCATTTTTCTATTTTGTTCATTTGCCGATAGTGATTTAGCAAAACAAATCGTCAGTGAGACTAGCGGTCCTGTGTTACTGTGGGCAGTACCAGAAGTGCCGGGTGGCGGTAGATTGCGGTTAAATTCCCTGTGTGGGATCAATTTAACCGGGCACTCTTTACATCGCACGGGTTATACCTATGATTATTTATATACATTACCGGAAGATTCAGCTGCCCTTGAAAAAATTAAAGTTTTAGCCAATGCGGGTTATGCCATCCGAAGCTTAAAAGGAACAAAAGTTGGCAAATTTGGATACCATCCCAATGGCTTTGATAGTTGTATCCCCAATCTAGACGGATTGGAAAAGATATTTGGTCTGGAGATGGTTCAAATCGAATTGGACACTTTGTTTACCCGCGTGAGGAAGATATCCGACCATTCAATCGGTACTTTACGCGAGGATCTGTATCAACGATTGGACGGCTTGGGAGAGCTTGATCAGGCATCCTTAAATGGCACTTTGAAAACATATCAGGTGATGCAGGAATTTTCCCAGGAAGAAAATCTGAAAGGTTTGGCAGTTCGTTGTTGGCCGGAATTTTTCACCGAGTTGGGATGTGCAGCCTGCGGTGCTATGTCATTAATGTCTGATCAAGGTATCCCATGTAGTTGTGAGGCTGATCTGAATGGTACGGTCACCCAACTGATCTTACAAACATTGAGTGGTGAACCTGCGTTTGGAACAGATCTGGTTCACATGAATTTAGAGGAAGATACAGCTGTTTTCTGGCATTGTGGATTAGCCCCACTCTCTATGGCAGACCCTAAAACAAAACCGCGAGGGATTGTTCATACCAATCGAAAATTACCTTTACTGATGGAATTTTCACTCAAACCCGGAGAAATCACATTAGCCCGATTAAGTGAGGCATCTGTTGATTTTCAACTAGTTTTCGGAAAAGCAAACATGTTAGCGTCCGAAAGACAATTCTCTGGCACTTCCGGATTGGTGCGATTTGAAAATCCTGCCAAAAAGGTTTTGGATACCATTATGAGTAATGGGTTGGAACACCATCTTTCCCTTACCTATGGAAACTTTACGGCTGAATTAGCTACGATTGCACGTTATCTAAAGATTCCTACGCTTGAATTATAAGAATTTGGAGGATCCTCAAAATGATTGATGAAAAAACGCTTGCAGAATTAACACAGAAAGCAAAAGAAATCAGAGCCCTGACGATTGATGCCATTGGTTATCTGGGTATTGGGCATTTAGGTGGTTCCATGTCAGTGGTGGAAGTTCTTACCTCGTTATATTACCGCCACATGGATATTGATCCATCAAATCCACGTAAGGTGGATCGCGATCAACTGGTTTTATCCAAAGGACATGCAGGTCCTGCCCTTTATAGTGTGCTGGCGGATAAGGGCTACTTTCCCAAAGAGTGGTTGCATACCCTCAATCAGGGAGGGACCCGTTTACCCAGTCACTGTGATCGAAATCTGACACCAGGGATTGATATGACCACCGGTTCACTTGGTCAAGGGTTATCTGCAGCCATTGGTATAGCGCTCAGTCACCGGTTGGATGGTATCACCAGTAAAGTCTTTGTCATCATTGGTGATGGTGAATCGAATGAAGGTCAGGTCTGGGAAGCAGCACAGGCTGCATCACAATTCAAACTCAATCACATTATCGCTTTTACAGACTACAACAAATTGCAACTGGATGGTTTCATGCATGAAATCATGAACATTGAAGACCTGACAGCTAAATGGGTTAGTTTTGGTTGGTTTGTTCAAAGGATTAATGGTCATGATCTGGCGCAGATTGATTTGGCTATTGAAAGGGCGAAACATGAGCCTTTGAGACCTTCCATGATTGTTATGGATACGATCAAAGGAAAAGGTGTAGATTTTGCTGAAAATCAGTCTACCAACCATAATATGAAACTGGATTATGAAACTGCTCTTGCAGCCATTGCAAAATTATAAACATGCAAGGAGAAAAAATGAGTAATCAATTAGAAATGCGTGCAGTATACACAGAAACTTTGCTTAAATTAGGACAGGTGGATGAACGGATTGTGCTCTTAGAAGCTGATCTCATGCGGGCAACTGGTTCTAAAAGCTTTAAAGATGAATTCCCTCATCGAACCTTTAATGTGGGTGTTGCTGAAGCCAATATGGTCAGTATTTCTGCTGGACTATCTTCTGCCGGAAAACTGCCTTTTGCCAATACATTTGCATGTTTTGCAGCCCGAAGAACATTTGACCAATTTTTTATTTCAGCTAATTATGCCAGACTCAATGTCAAGCTGGTTGGTAGTGACCCGGGAGTCACGGCTGCTTTAAATGGTGGTACCCATATGGCTTTTGAAGATATGGGAATTATGCGAACAATCCCTAAATTGGTCGTATTCGAACCCAGTGACCCCATTTCATTAAGAAAACTTATGCATGCCTGTGTTGAATACTATGGATGTACCTACATGCGTTTACATCGTAGTTTTGCAGATGTGTTATACGATGAAACAGATGAATTTGAATTGGGAAAAGGGAAAATTTTACGCCAGGGTCAGGATGTAGCGTTGATTGCAACCGGTGTTGTGATGGTAGGAGAAGCCTTGAAAGCAGCTGATTTATTGGCTGATAAAGGTATTTCTGCTACGGTTGTCGACATGCATACCATTAAACCGATTGATCGCGACCTGGTTATCCAGCTGGCAGAGACCTGTGGTGCGATTGTGACCTGCGAAAACCATCAAATTATCAATGGGCTTGGCTCTGCGGTTGCTGAAGTTCTTGTAGAGGAAATTCCTACACCTATGGTTAGGGTTGGTGTGAAAGATCTCTTTGGGGAGGTAGGTTCTCTTGATTATCTCAAAGAACGGTTCGGATTAACCGCATCAGTCATTGTTGAGCATGCTGAACACGTGCTGGAAATGAAAAAAACTACGTTAAAAATCTAAAGGGAGAAATTATGACTGAAAAAATGAGTATCGCCATTGCATCTGATCTATCTGGTTTTCCTTTAAAAGAGGCGATTGTAGATCATCTAAATCAAAGAGGAGATATTGAATTGCTCGACTTTGGTATTGACTCGGTTGAACACCCAAAACCATATTTTGAACAAGCTCCAAAAGTTGCTGAGGCGGTTCAAAGTCAACGCGTAGACAAAGGAATATTGATATGCGGAACTGGTCAGGGTATGGCGATTGTAGCCAATAAACATAAAGGCGTGTACGCGTGTGTGGTTGATGATATTTTTTCTGGCGAAAGAGCAAAAATAGTTAATAATGCCAATGTCATCACAATGGGTGGATGGATCACTGCTCCTTTTCTTGGTACCCAGATTGTGGATGCCTGGCTAAGTATGCATTTTACCCAAAAAATGGAATTTAAACGTGATTTCCTTGAAAACGCATTTCGACAGGTACAGGCTTTAGAAGAAAATAATTTTAAATGAATTTGATTAATGGTTTCTCAAACTTGTAATCAAAATCAATTGCTGAAATTAAACACAATGAGCCAATAGTTAACATGAAAAAGGAGTAAGAAGTGAAGTGTGAATTTTTAAACCAAGAGTCAATTCATGCACAAATTGGGTTTCAAAAAATAACTTCTGTAAAACCAAATCATCCAATCCCTGGAGGTATGCGGTTTTTTAGTGAATGCGGTCCATTGGATATGTATTTCTATGCTCCAGGTCTCATTCGATTTAATTTTCAGTCTCAAGAAGTGTTTGATTATGGATTACTGATTGCTGAGAAAAGCGAAGTCGATTGTAAATTGATCAAAACTGATTCATCTGTGATCATTCAATCTGCTGATGTATCTGTAGAAATTGTTTATTCACCATTTTCGTTCAAGTTAAGCAAAGGTGATAAAAAACTGCTTGAAAGTATTACAGACATCAGCATGGAAGGGAAACCTCGTTTTCATCCTTTTGCGCACAAAAATGGCGAAGCCTGGCAGATGTCTTTCGCCTTGAAAAGCGGAGAACCAATATTTGGACTTGGTGAAAAATTTGGAAAACTCAATCACCGTGGTGAGATGATCACCAGTTGGAATTATGATGCACTGGGATTGAATTCAGAGCGGTGCTATAAAAATAATCCTTTTGCCTGGTCCCCAGAAGGTTGGGGGGTTTTGGTTCACACGCCTGGAAGAGTGGTGCACGCCATTGGTTTTGCGCCATGGTCCCACCGTAGTTATATTCTGCGTGTCGAAGATTCAAATCTGGACTTCTTCTTCTTTGTTGGAAATTCACCAGCAGAAATTCTGGATAAATATACAGATCTTACCGGTAAATCACCTGAGTTACCTTTATGGAGTTATGGTGTTTGGATGGCGCGAGCTTTTTACAAGACCGCAGATGAATTACTGAGTGTCGTGAAAGAAATGCGTGAAAAACAAATTCCATTAGATGTAATTTTATTAGATGGAAGGGCATGGCATAAACCAGAAACTCGCTTTGACTTTTCATGGGACCCTGATCGATACCCGGATCCAAAGGCTTTCATGAAACAATTGGATGACCTGGATGTCCGCTTGTGTTTATGGGAATATCCTTATATTTCAACATTTAATCCGTTGTTCAGTGAATTAGCCAGTTCAGGATATTTATTAAAGAATAAAGAAGGATTTCCTTATATCCACTATTGGACACCTGAACCTTATGAAACCTTGTTACCCCAATTGTGTCCAAGTGGAATTATCGATTTAACCAATCCCAAAGCATATGAATGGTACCGTGATCAACATAAAGACCTGTTTGAATTGGGTGTTGCTGTCATGAAAACTGATTTTGGAGAGTCTGTTCCAGATGAAGCAATCGCCTATAACGGTGATAGCGGTGAAAGGCTCCATAATGTTTATTCATTGCTGTATAACCAATGTGTTTATGAAGCGACTACTCTTTATGGAAAAGGTAAGCCAATGGTTTGGGGACGTTCTGGTTGGACTGGTAGTCAACGTTTCCCATTTGGATGGGGCGGTGATCCTCAGTCCGATTGGGAAGGACTGGCTGCCAGTATTCGTGGCGTCCAATCCTGGGGAATGAGTGGCGGTTCTTATTCTGCCCATGATATCGGGGGATGGTATGGAACGCTGAAAGAACCAGAATTGTTTGTGCGTTGGGCACAGGCAGGTGTTATGTGTTCTCATACTCGTTTTCATGGTGTCGGAGAACGTGAACCCTGGATTTTTGGATCAGAGGTTGAAGCAATTATCACAGAATGGATTCGTTTTCGATATCGCTTAATCCCATACATTAAGGTTTGTGAAAGAGAAGCGAATCAGGCTGGATTACCAGTTGTTCGATCTATGGCTCTGGCTTTTCCAAATGAAAGGGTATCCTGGTCATTTGAAGAACAATACATGCTTGGAGAAACTTTATTGGTAGCACCGATCATTCAACCCGGTAATCAGGTAAGTGTTTATCTTCCAAGAGGAAACTGGTATCATCTTTGGAGTGGGCAATTGTATCAAGGTGGACAAGAGGTGGTTTTTACCGATGTTCCCCTGAATGAAATTCCGGTGTTTGGCAGAGAAGGTACCTGTTTGCCTTTGGGACCCGTTGTGCAACATACCGGTCAATTGAATGAAATTGAAATGGTAGAAGAATTGTGGATATTTGGTGAACCTCAACCGGACTTGTGCCGTAATTTGGCTTTTCTCCAATGGGAAACAAAAAACGGAAAAACCAAATTTACCACTCCACAAGACGTAAAAGTTACGCTTTTTGGAGCAGCTGAATAGTGATCAGGTTGTTTATTCAATCAATGTCTGAATTTTTGGTTTGTAGCAGAATTATATTTCAGCAGCTTTGGCGCTAAGAAAAGAATTGTGATTTGTGTGGTTGGAAAGGATGATCATGATAATTTCAGGCAAATATCTGCGTGTTAATCTCTCAAAGAGAGAAGTGAAAACAGAATATATTAGCGAAGAAGATGCACGTCGTTATTTTCTTGGTAGTGGTTATGCAGCCATGCTTTATGCCAGAGAAATGGATCCTGCTGTTGGTGCATTGGAAGCGGAAAATTCTTTATATATTTTCAATGGATTAACCACCGGATCGATTTTACCAACTGCATGCCGGGTTAGTTTCTGTGGAAGGAGCCCACTAACCGGGATTTGGAACGAATCCAATCTGGGTGGTCATTTTGGCGCGGAATTGAGAAAAGCAGGTATTGATGGACTGGTTATCAGCGGAAAAGCAGATCAACCGGTATATCTGTTTGTACATGATGGAGAAGTGGAAATTCGTTCTGCCAAACACCTGTGGGGCATGGATACATTCGACACGTATGATCAATTGATCGAAGAAACACATCCAAAAGCAAGGGCAGCTGTGATTGGACCGGCTGGCGAGAATCTGGTCCTGTTTGCAGCGGTGCTTCAAGGGGGACGCACGCATAGTCGCGCAGCTGGCAGAGGTGGCATGGGGGCGGTTTTGGGTAGTAAATTGGTGAAAGGCATTGTTGCTTATGGCAAGGAAAAGGTAGAAGCAGCTGATCCAAAGCAATTCCATTCTTTAGTAAAACAACAAAATCCTGTTATTCAAAGCAAAACAGTTGGCTTATCCAAATTTGGCACAGCCGGAGGCGTTGCAGGAGCAGAAGCAATGGGTGATTTACCCATTCATAATTATCTGGTTGGAAATTGGCCAGAGGGTGCAGAGAATATCAGTGGCCAGAGTATGGCAGAACAACATACGGTTAAACAAACCTTTTGTTTTGCCTGCCCGATTGGTTGTGGCAAAAGAGTTGATGCGGTTTTGCAGGATGGTTCCAGGATACAAGGAGAAGGTCCTGAATATGAAACATTGGCAGGACTGGGTGCCATGTTGGAGATTGACGATCTGGAAACGATGTTGCGAGCAAATGATTATTGCAATCGCATGGGGATTGATACAATCAGTGCTTCAGCCACGGCTGCTTTTGCGTTTGAAGCCTTTGAAAACGGATTGATTCAACAAGAAGATTGTGATCAGCAACCTTTAGAATGGGGCAATCCGGACTCATTGATGGTTTGTTTAAAATTGATGGTTGAACGTCGCGGTGTTGGAGAGATCCTATCATCAGGCTCACGGGCAGCAGCCAAACATTTACAGAATCAATCTGAGTTATATGCAATGCATGTAAAAGGTCTGGAATTAGCTTATCATGATCCCAGAGCGACTTTTTCCATGGCAGCAAACTATGCAACGGCTAATCGGGGTGGTTGTCACCTGGAAGGGTTATCGTATTGGGCAATTTACGGTTTGGATGCTTCGTCGTGGTCACCGAAGAAAGTCGATCGTTTCTCCAATGAAGATGCTGCTCAAGAATCTGTAGCCTTCCAAAATTATTTTTCCACCTACAACCCACTCGGTATTTGTAAATTTATAGGAAAAGCCAGCCCGAGCCCACAAATCCTGGTGGATTTAATCAATGCTGGTACAGGCTGGGATATCACGGGTGAAGAATTGTTGGAAACTGGTGAGCGGATATTCAACTTGAAACGGATCATTAATAATCACCTGGGGATTTCCCGAAAAGATGATGATCTCCCTCAGCGACTTAAAACGTTCCCTCGTCCCACTGGCGGTTCGAAAGGCAAATTACCCGATATGGAGTTCATTCTGAATGATTATTACGCCTTGAGAGGGTGGAATGAACAGGGTCAACCCAACCAGGAGACGAAAACTCGCTTGGAGCTCACCTCATTTTAAAAAATAGCATGGCAAGTTGTTGTAAATGAAAAAATTCCGGATAGGTTATTCAAAGGAAAAAAATGGATTTATTGAATGATAGTAGTTTGTTACCTATATTGATTGGACTTATTCTTTTTTTTGCTACGATGGTTCGTTCAGTATTTGGATTTGGGGGCGGGTTAATAGCAATGCCCTTGTTAACCCTAGTAATTGGCGTCCAGACAGCCGCACCCATAGCTGCTGCATTAAACACATTCAACGCTTTGTTTATTTTGCTATTCAGCTGGCGAAAGGTCGATATCAGCAGTGCCTGGCGACTGGTTCTGGCATCGCTATGTGGAATCCCTTTAGGTCTATTGTTACTCACCAAGGTGTACGAAGCGTTAGTTACCGGCATCTTGGCAGTGGTTATCATCATTTTTTCTGTATACAATTTGATCAAACCACAGGTAAAAGCCAGGGTTAGTAAACACACCGCTTATATATTTGGTTTTTTTGCAGGGATTTTGGGGGCAGCGTACAATGCAAATGGACCTTTGGCAGTTATTTTTGGAACACTTCGCAAATGGCCAGCCGATTCTTTTCGAGCCACGCTGCAGGCATATTTCTTTCCCGTTGGGATTATCATCCTTCTTGGTCAAGGAGCTACGGGCTTGATCACTAAGGAAGTGGTTCAGTATTTCTGGATATTGATTCCCATGTTTTTCATAGGCTTATTTGTCGGGAATAAAATAAACCACTCGATGTCTTTATCTGCTTTTGAAAAAGGGGTTCATCTCTTTTTGATAGCAACAGCAGTTTTCATGCTGATAAAGATATTTTAAGAAAGATCTTCAAACAACCAAGAATAATGGTTTTCATTTCTTCCAACACATTCAGTGAACTAAAGCAAATCCAGTAGCTTCTCGTTCTACCTGATGGGAGTTGCGTTTTACTTCCGCAGGATGGCTGAAATACCTTCTGGACTGGAAATAGTTAATGGACGTAGTTCCCCGGTTGGGAGAATCACCTCAAAATTTTTGTACGGTGGTTGATATCCTTTGTGACCATATTGGATATCCAGATGAATTTTCTCAGAGGTTGATGTTAGTTTCAGGTAAATCTCAGTGTATTCTCCATTTTTATATTTCAAACTGACGCCATCATCCTCCACCAATAATGTGGTTCGTTCACTTTCCACTGAATCTGGATAGATATATAAAAGACGAACATTATCTGGCTTTTCACCAAAAAAGCGCATATTCTGCATCTGTGGTATGACAGAACCAGCAATCGCCAACACAGGAATATATTCCAGTGGCGCTTGAATCTGAACTGTTTGTCCGCCTTCGTAAAAGGATCCAGTGTGGATATCCACCCAATGATGATCTTTTGGTAAATAGACCTGTCGCATACGTTGTTCAGGTTCCAAAACCGATGCAACCAGTAAATTCGGTCCCAGCATGAAATCGAAGGACTCTTGATGACAGTTATCATCATCAGGAAATTGGTAAACTAATGGGCGAATAATGGGGCTTCCATTGCGATGTGCTTCAAAAAGCTGAGTATATAAGTAAGGTATGAGACGATACCTGAATTTAATGGTTTCTCGAATAATAGGTAGCACTTCTGCATACATCCATGGTGAATTCGCAGTACCATCAGTATTCCACGAATGAATGGTAAAACGAGGGTGGAAGATTCCATTCTGAACCCAACGGACAAATAATTCGGCGGATGGGCGGGAACCGGTAAAACCCCCGACATCATGTCCCGTATTAGGGAAGCCTGAAAGACTCAGTCCCAATCCCATGGGAATATTAAAACGTAACGAATTCCAGGATGTTTCATTGTCACCAGACCAGGTTTGGGCATATCTTTGCGTTCCTGGTGATGCACTTCTTGAGAGCAAAAAAGCTCGTTTCTCGGGGTCATAATCGCATTGAGCTTTGTAGGAACTCCTAACCATTAAGTAGGGTTGTAATGGTCGAATATGTTTAATCTTGATTTCTTCACCAAATCCAAAGCATTTCGCATCGTCATCCCAGATGGGATACTCATTGTTGTCATTCCAGGTCGCGTCGATCCCAAACTCCAACAACCATTTTTGCACATTGGATCTCCACCAATTAAAAGTGGTTGGATTTGTAAAATCAAGATGGGAACCATAACCATCCCAGAAGTAATCCAAACGAGGTTTTCCACTTTCCGAGTCCTTTATAAATCCATCCAATTTGGCGACTTCATCAAATAGTGGATGACTCTCCAGTAAACAGGGTTTGATATTTGCCATCAAGTGCATACCAGCCTGATGGAAATCATTAACCATTTTCTTTGGATCAGGAATCTTTTCAAAATTCCAGTTGAATACATAGCGTTTTCCATCGGCTCCTGAACCATAACCAGAGGAGAGATGAAACATATCGCATGGAATTTGATGTTTTTCACAGTCGCTTATGAATTCATTCAGTGCTTCCTGTGCATTTTCTGCATCGGTATACAGCATGCTTGACCCTAAGTAACCCAGAGACCAGCGCGGTGGTAATGCTGGATGTCCAATCAGCCTGGAAAATTTTTGCACTACCACAGAAATTTCTGGGCCAAATATCAAGTAATAATCCAGGTCTCCAGCTTCAGCCTGGTAGTAGCGATAGGGTCCGTAATAATTATCTCGCTCCTGACCCATATCAAATATGGACGTACTGAGATTGTCATAGAACAATCCATAGGCGAGATTTAAACCGGGAACATAGGTAATATAAAAGGGAATGTGTTTGTATAACGGATCGCCAATTTCGGCATCATAACCCAGGGCATCCAGATTGAGCATTCTCATTCTGCGACCATACTTATCCAGTGGACCGGATCTTTCTCCAAACCCGTAATAATGTTCATCCGGACGTCTTTCTAAATAATGAAAGACTGCCTCACCATTCTGATCGTATGAATATGCCCTTCGCGGCAAATCGGCAGCAAAGATTTTTTGATCGGGTTGGGTTCGCCAGGTAAGCCTCGCATCTGTTATATCAATTTCTACCTGTATTCTTTCCGTGGAAAACTGAACTTTGTCAGTACCTTTAGAAATTTTGAAAGCAGGTAATTGAAAGTCACTTAAATCCTCTCTTGAACGACCTTCTAACGGAACATCACCATCTTTGTCTGCGATTGACCAGGTGCGCGACAAGCGCGGTTTTCCATCGGGAAAATGTTGCACCCGAATGATATCCTCCTCAAGCACAGAAATTTGAAAGGTTTCCTGATGATGCCCTTTGAATTTCAGTCCCGGTAATGATGTCTCCTGGAGGATTAATGGACCAGGTTGAATTATTCTCATAATTTATAACAATTTTTCCATGGAATTTATAATCGCCATCGATCAAGAAATAATTCACAAAGAAAAGATTAACCTTTCATCCCTGTTGAGGAAATTCCAGTGGTGATGTATTTTTGAAGGAAAGCAAATACGAGTGTAATGGGCAACAAAGTCATAACTGTCATAGCCAATATATAATTCCACTTTACATTTAATTCACCCTGGAAGGAATTTAATCCCACCTGTAAAGTAAATAATTCATTCTGGCTGAGTACAATCAGAGGCCATAGGAAATCATTCCAGCGCCACATGACTGAGAAAATTGTCAGCACAGCCAGCGCAGGTGCTGCCAGGGGCAGCATCACCTGCCAATAGATGCGCCATTCCGAGGCACCATCAATTCTTGCCGCAGCGATCAATTCATCTGGAATAGTCAACATATACTGACGTAATAAGAACACACCGGTGGGTGTAGCGGCACCCGGTATGATGACACCCCAGAGATTGTTGTTCATGTTCAATTCAGTAATGACTAAAAAGACCGGCACAAGGATAACAGAAATGGGGATGAGCAGGGTGCTGATAATGATGACATAAACCAGGTTGCGTCCTTTGAATTCATATTTACTTAATGCAAAGGCAGCCATACTATTAATAATTAGTGTGATAATGGTTGCCAAAACGGTTACCACCACACTATTTTGAAGATATTTCATAAAGTTAAAACTCTTAAGCGAGTCGGAATAATTAGACCATTCAAATCGTAAACTTCTTGTCGGTGTACGATCATTAATATTAACTTTGATAACTTCTCCAGGATTGGCCGGATCAATCAATTGTGACTCTAATCCAATACGGCGAATTTGTGCTAATCTGGCTTGCGATCCATCAGGGAGATTGACATCAAATAATGGGAGTGGTTCGTCGTATCCTTCAACACTTATCGATTCCTGCCCATAAGGTAACAAAGAGGGTGGAAATTCAACCAATGCCGCTGGTGTTTTTAACGAAGAAAGCACCAACCAAAGAACTGGTCCGAACATAAGCAAAACGCCGAAGAAAAGATAAAGATAAGATATTAGATCGGAGATTGAGAATTTCTTTGGATTGCGTGTACGAGTGAGAAAGCGTTTGATATCCATCTGGTTAACCTTTCTATCAGACCGCGTCAGATTTACGGGATAGGTACAGTTGAAGGAGCGTAAAGACCATTAAAACAGCTGCCATAATGACGGATGCAGCCGCTGCCAGACCAAAAATGTGGATTTGATCGGAGAAACCTTTATTGTATATGTATTGCACCATGTAAAGGGTAGCCGACCCAGGCCCACCGCCCGTGAGAACATACACCTGGTCGAAGACCTGAACTGCGCGAATTAACGAAAGAACCAGCACAACCAACATGGTTGGCATCAACAAGGGGAAAGTGATATGCCGAAAACTTTGCCATTCATTCGTGCCATCCATTGAACCTGCTTCATAAAGATCAGGCGGGATTGATTGCAACCCGGCCAATAATATCAAAGTAAAAAATCCCATATTGGCCCAGATACTGATAAATATCACCCAAAAAGTGGCCCAATCAGAATTCAATAAAAAATTAATACGTTCGCCCCCTAATCCAATAATCAGTGCATTAAATAATCCATCCCGTTGTAAAATCCATTTCCAGATCAATGCAACTACGACTGGCGAAAGCAACACAGGATAAAAATAAACACTGCGGAAAAAACCACGAGCAACAATTTTGCGATTGAGAATCAAAGCTGTTATTAATGAAAATAAAACGATACCGACAACCTGAAAACTAACAAATTTTATCGTGTTGTAAACTGCACGCCAGAAAAGATCCTCAGTACATGTATTCGGGTCTAAGAAATTTTCACAGGTAAAAAGAACCCGGAAATTTTCCAATCCCACAAATGGACGATCCTGAGGAAATAAATTAGTGCCACCAGTAAAGGAATAGTAAATATTGACGAGCATTGGAAATAATACAAATATTCCAAAAATTAACATATTTGGCAATAAAAACACATACGCCATGCGTTTCATGCCGATTTTCCTTTGAATCGGATCCATTATCCAATCGAGAGCATTAATCACAATGCTTAGCAAGGCATTCATGATATTTCCAAAAAAATCTTTGATGGTTCTTGAAACATTAATTTTTTTCGTTTGTTCCATCTATGTCTCCGATCATCAAAAAATGATATGGGTGGCCGACTCGACCACCCATATCAGTACATAATATTACTTCTTAGCTCCAGCAGCAATCAGACCATCATCAATTTCTTGTTGCATACGCTCGATTGCTTGATCAAGTGTTAATTCTCCAACAAATACCTGGGAGAGACGATCACGAATTGCATTGAAAACAATCGTGTTGTACATATAGGCTTGCATGGTGTAAGCCAGAGGATCTAATTTTCCAACTTGCCCAACAAATACATTCAAGGCATCTTTGGATTGCTGAACATCGGTTTGGTACTCCACACCTTTGCCTGCTAAACCAAGATGACCGGGGATGAATAATGTTTTGGCGGAAAATTCAGCCAGATTTTCTTCCTGAGCCAGGAAATCGAGTAACATTGCGACTTCCTCAGGATGCTGTGTGGTATTGATACCAACTAAACCAGCTCCACCAGGCATACCTGTACAAGCGGCTGGACCACAAGGATTCGGAACAGCTTCCCAATCGAAGGCATCACCGATTTTTTCGTTAAATTGACCAATTTGCCATGATCCAGACATGTACAATACTGCCTGTCCATTGATGAAGAAATCTGCTGCAGGGAGGTAACCGGTAGCGCCAGCCCATACATCCATTGGCATAGTCCCGTCTGCGTGCCAGTCAATCATCAATTGAGCCATTTTGCGAAAACCTTCATCATCAATCACAGGAAAACCATCTTCGCCAAGGAATTTTGCGCCATTGCTAATCAATGGGCCAGCAAGACGATGCCCGGTACGATCCATTGTCATGGCAAAATCCGTGCCTGTTGCTTCAGCGACCTGGCGGGTAGCTTCAGCCCACTCTTCCCATGTGACCGAATCTGATGCATCACTGGGTACAGCGACTCCAGCTTGTTCAAAAAGGGTGCGGTTGATATATGGTCCGGTGACTGTTAATTGGGTCATCATGCCATAGATACCTTCTGTATCGCCTGTTGGTCTCATCCAGGTTAAGAAGGGACCGAAATTCTCTTCCCAATAACCGGGATCAGCTACATAAGGTTTGATGTCCAAAAAGTATTTTGATAATATACCAAACTGTGTTACACGAGCCAGGTCAGGGCCTTCTCCAGCTTCCAATTGAACCGGAAGTTGTTCCAGAATTACATTGTAGGCAACATTGTCGAGGGTCACTTTGATGTTTGGATATTCGGCTTCAAATTTATCCAATAATGCCTGCATGGCAACATCTTCATTACCATCTGTGTACCAGGTCATGCGTAATTCAACCATTTCAGCTGGTTCTTCAACAACAGGTTCTGCCGGGGCTTCTGTTGGTGCCGGTGGTTCTGTAGCCGCAGGAGCAGCAGGTTCTTCAACGGGGGCTTCCACAACTGGTTCGGGGGTTGGTGCGGCGGGAGCACATGAAGCAATGATCAACGCAACAACCATTAATGACACAAATAACGTAAAAATATTCTTCTTCTTCATTTTATTTCCTTTCTGAATTTTTATGATTGGTTCTTACAGGGTACTAAAAGAATTATTAATTTTCACCTCCTTTGTAAAGAAAGAATTCTTCACTTCGATTTATTTTGGTCGAGAACAGGAGTCCCGCAATATGATGTTTGATTTAAGAATGATCTGACATTCTTCAAAGTTGGGATTTCGAATTTTTTCAACCAGCACACGGACTGCCCAGGCGCCTTCCTCATAACGTGGATGATGAATTGATGTTAATGGAGGGTCATAATTTTTTGCTTCATCCGTGTCATCAAATGAAATTACGGAAAGCGTGTCGGGAATTCGGTGTCCGGCTTGAATAAAAACAGGTAAAGCCTGCATAGCAAAAGTATCATTAACAAAAACAATGGCTGTAATCTCTGGACTGGTTTTTAAAAGTGTCCTTGCAGCTTTATCACCAGCACCTAATGACACCCAACGATCGAGTGGTGTGATACCATATCCTCGCAGCGCTTTTTGATATCCCAGAATTCTCTGGTTGGTATAACTATATAATGGATTCCCTCCAACAAACCCTATGGCAGTGTGACCTAATTTCAGCAAATATTGCACGGCTTCTGTTGTAATTTTCACCTCATTACGACCTACTGCAGAAATGGATGGATCGGCTACCGTTCGGCTGACGATTACAAAGGGAATTTTCTGGCGCTCAACTTCCTCGAGAATTGGCTCTTCATTTCTTGCTCCAATAATCAAAATCCCATCCGGTTGTAATGAGGGTTCCGACAGGTACAAATTACTGATATGATCTGCAGGTATCTTCCTTTCATTGATCGCAAGACGAAGCTGTGCATGATACAGATCAGCACCATACTGAATGCCAGCCAGCAATTCTGAAAAGACCTGGTTGGATCCAAGAATTGCTGGATGAAAGACAACAAATGAAAGAGGTTTTTTATTTATATGATGCGAATGGGTAAAGAAAATGTTATTTTCTAATTCATTGACAGAATCATTGTCCTCTTGCGAACTCAACTCTTGAATGGCATTCAATACCAACTGACGTGTTTTTTCAGAAACACCGGGTTTGTGATTCATGACCAAAGAGACGGTGCTTTTGGCAACACCTGCATGTTGTGCAATCTGACGAACTGTAGGCATTGGTTTATGACTTTCGTGGGAATTTTTTGGTTCAAACGAACGAACAATAAAACGAACGAATTTATATTAGAATAGCAAATCTAAAAATTAAAGTCAAGAAAAAAAGGTGAGGAATTGTTGAAATGGAGAGATGATTTTCAGTCATCTCTCCATAAAATTTAAATGGTCAGGTCCTCCTCATCTTTAAATAATTTGGAATACAATTCAGGGAAATTTTTCTTCAATTCAATCCTCAAGGCATCATAAAAATCCTCCCATTCCTGCTCGGCCATTTCATTGGCATGTTTTCCTGACTTAACAGATACGGCAAAACCACTGCGCAACTCAATGGGAATATTGTATTTTTTCTCCGCCTGCATGCGCCGCACCATGCTATACAGTCTGGAACTGCCTGTGAACATAACGAGCGGGTATTCTTTCTGGATCATATTCCAGATTTCTTCTAAATTATCATTTTCACTCATTTTAAACTCCTGAAGATTATCAATTGATTGACCAACCAACCAGACTGATTCACTTCAGCCGGTTTTGTTTGACGCTAAATAAGCATCTACGAGCAGCTTGAATATCAGGTGCATGAATTTCATACAGACCTCCTCTCAGAAATAAAAAACCCCACGCTGAGAGGGGCAATGAAATATCGCTCGCCTCTCATCTTCCAGAATTTCTCTGCCGGATTTGGCACCTTACAGGTTTTCTGCAGGTTGTCGAGGTTTCAAAGGGCCGGTCCCTCCACCTCTCTGGATAAGTGCGCCGCTGGGGCTATTGAATTGTGTATATAATTATATACCAAATTTGGAATGAATATTCCAATATTGGCACCTTCAACTTCACTTTCTTGACAGTGTTGTTTGACCTATCTATAATGAATTGCATTCATGATCAAAGACCCTAATTTAGATTTCCAGAAGTTTAAGAAAAACCCGCGTATGGTTTTATGGTGGATGTATGCGCGATTAACCACGAAACGCAGGGCACTGCCTGAATTCATCATTGCTGGAACCGTCAAAGGGGGAACTACTTCTCTGTTTCAATATCTGGCTGAACACCCAAATGTTTATCCCCCATTAAGAAAAGAGATCAAGTACTTCGACTCCAATTATTTTTTAGGTGCAAAATGGTACCAATCGCATTTTCCACTCAGAGGCAGATTGGAACAAAAGCACGCCATCACCGGCGAAGCTTCTCCCGGATACATGGCGCATCCCACAGCCATGCAGCGTATTGCATTGAAGTTTCCAAAAATCAAAATCATTGTGCTGTTGAGAAATCCGATCGAACGGGCATTTTCTCATTATCACCATTCTCTCCGAGCTGGTGAGGAACAGCTTTCCTTTGAAGAAGCCATCGAACAGGAACCCGTGCGCATGCAGAATGAACTTGAGAAAATTGCAGCGGACTATTTTTATCCGCAATCTAATTTCATTCGGCACAATTATTTGTCACGAGGGCATTACACTGACCAGGTTCAGACAATTTTTTCTCTCTTCCCGCAGGAAGAGGTCTTGGTTATAAAGAGCGAAGATTTTTATGAAGATCCCGGATCGATCTACCGCCAGGTGGTGAAATTCCTGGGTTTACCTGCGTGGGAGCCGGAGAAATATAAGGTGTTCAACAGAGGATCCTATCAGGCGAATATTCCGGATGATTTGCGGAAGAAATTGGTGGATTATTTTCGACCGTATAACCAGAAATTGTATGAGTTGTTGGGAAGAGATTTTGGGTGGGATAAAAAATAACACCTGGATTTCCAGGTGTTATTTTGGGCACGGAGGGACACCACTTTCAGCAAAACTGCTGAGGTGTCTTCGAGAACCCACGACCTTTGCTCAGTACCCCTTCGGGGCATAAACACCCCTCAATGGGACAGAATGTGAAACAAAAAAACACCCTTTGCAGGATGTCTTTTGTGGGCACGGAGGGACTCGAACCCACGACCTCACGGATGTGAACCGTGCGCTCTAACCAGCTGAGCCACGCGCCCTTGGTGAGGGTGATTATAGCAAATAGCCATCAGATTGGCAAGGGAAGCGATTTCCCTGTATATTAAATAGGAAGAATCGACCTGAACACGCCTGTAGTGAGGTATAATTAGGGTTTGGGGAAGTCATTTAAATGAAGGTTTACCAGCCGAAACGCTGATAATTGGAGGATGAACGTACATGGAAATAGGCAATATTAGAATGGTGGACATTGACAGTGAGATGCGCTCCGCCTACTTAGATTATGCGATGAGCGTAATCGTTGCTCGTGCTTTGCCTGATGCACGGGATGGGTTGAAGCCAGTGCACCGCCGCATCCTTTTTGCTATGCATGATATGGGTATTCGAGCGAATACTTCTTATAAAAAATCTGCTCGTATTGTGGGTGAAGTTTTAGGTAAGTACCACCCTCATGGCGATTTGTCGGTTTATGATGCTATGTCACGAATGGCACAGGATTTCTCGATGCGTTATATGCTGGTCGATGGCCAGGGTAATTTTGGTTCCATCGATGGAGACTTCTCCGGCAGCTATGCGTTATACCGAAGCCAGGCTTTCTGCTATGGCAGAGGATATGCTGGCGGATATTGGCAAAAATACGATAGATTTTACCGACAATTTTGATGGCTCTCTCAAGGAACCACTGGTTTTGCCTGCCCGTCTTCCCAACCTATTGTTGAATGGTTCATCGGGTATTGCCGTAGGTATGGCGACCAACATCCCACCGCATAATTTGCGTGAGTTGGTAGCAGCTATTAATCATCTGATTGATAACTATGAGACTCTGGAAGATGTAACAGTAGAAGATTTGATCAAATTCTTGCCAGGTCCTGATTTTCCAACCGGTGGCATCATCATCGGACAGGAGTCCATTCGTCAGGCTTACTCCACCGGGCGTGGACGTTTGGTCGTTCGTGGCAAAGCTGAAATTGAAGAATTCAAAGCTGGCCGGCACGCCATCATCATCACTGAGATTCCTTACCAGGTAAACAAAACGACCATGCTGGAAAGAATTGCAGCGCTGGTGCGTGAAGGCCGTCTTGATATGATCTCGGATATGCGCGATGAGTCCGATCGTAAGGGTATGCGCATTGTAATTGAACTGAAGCGAGGTGCTCAGCCGCAACGTGTCATGAACCAGTTATACAAGTACACTCAATTACAGTCCACCTTTGGCGTGAATATGCTTTCATTAATCAATGGTGAGCCACGAACGCTGTCTTTGAGAAGAATGCTACAAATCTTCATTGAGCATCGTAAGGAAGTCATCACGCGCCGGACTCAATTCGATCTGGATAAAGCAAAACACCGCGCCCATATTCTGGATGGATTATTAATTGCGTTAGCCAATCTGGATGATGTGATTAGTACGATTCGAAAAGCCATGGATGCGGATGAAGCCAAGGCGAATTTAATTTCCCGCTTTAAATTAACCGAAATTCAGGCTCAGGCCATTCTGGATATGCAATTACGGCGGTTGGCTGCTCTGGAACGTCAGAAAATTGAAGATGAATATAAAGAAATACTCAATACCATTGCTTTCCTGGAAGATTTATTAGCCAATCCACAAAAAATTCTGTCCTTAATCAAAGATGACCTGACGGAAATGTCTAACAAGTATGGTGATGAACGTCGAACGCTGATCAGTTTTGATGCCAAAGAAGAATTCTCTGAAGCAGAGTTGGTAAAAGATGAAGCAGTTCTGATTACCGTTACTGAAAAAGGATATATCAAACGCACCCGCGCTAACTTGTTCCGTACGCAGGGACGCGGTGGCCGTGGTGTGATTGGTCAATCCATGCGAGATGAAGATGAAGTCATGTTATTGCTTCCTGCTCGAACCCTGAACACAGTATTATTCTTCTCGGATCGAGGAAAAGTATATTCTGAGAAGGTTTATAACTTGCCAGAAGCCGGAAGAACCGATAAAGGTATTTCGATCATGAATATTCTGGCTTTTAACCCGGGTGAACGCGTGACGGCGGCTGTTCCGGTACCGGATTTTGAGCAAGCTGAATATTGTACGATGGCTACTGAGCAGGGCAAAATAAAACGTGTGCAGCTCTCTGAATTTGCCAATGTACGCCCATCGGGCTTGATTGCCATGGATTTGAAACCAGATGACAAACTTGGTTGGGTGCGATTAACCAGCGGAAAAGACGAAGTGATGTTGGTGACCGCTTATGGTCGTGCCCTGCGTATGGATGAAAGTGAAATTCGCTGTATGGGTAGACCAGCTGGTGGGGTAACTGGAATCCGTATGGATGCCAAAGATCGTGTGACCAGTATGGATGTTCTGGAACCGGACGCAGAATTGTTGGTCATTACTGACAAAGGCTATGGGAAACGAACACCATTAGAACAATACAACCCAAAGAGTCGTGGGTCAAAAGGTGTCTCGACGATTGATAAACACAATCTTTCAAAGAGTGGTTTGATCTCAACTGCCAGAATTGTTAAATTAGATGATGAGGTTTCGATGATTTCTACCAATGGTGTGATGATACGCATGAAAGTGCGTGACATCTCACAAATGGGACGTGCAACCCGGGGTGTGCGAGTGATGGATATTGATGACGGAGATAGCGTCGCCTCCATGGCTAGAATCAGTGCTGAAATCCTGGCGGGTGAAGGAGATACCTCTGAAAACGGTATAGCTGAATAGTCCAACTTATTTAAATCAAAAATGCCTGATTTCCAGGCATTTTTTAATTAACGGCCGATCTAGATTCTATGGTAAAACCATTTTTCCTGAAACCAGGAGAAATAAGGTGCCCAATACAACCACTAGGATCAGTAATAGAAAAGCCAGGATAAAGCGTTGAGCGGCAGTCATTCCCAGAAACCTCTTCTCTTTTGGGGCTAACAATCGTTGGGCTTCCAGAACGGATTCTTCCTCGATAAAAGATGCTTCGGCTGTGTTTCGTAAATCATCTAACATAATAAACCTCTCATTTTTCTGGTTCAGCAGGTCGAAGATGGACATCTCCTACTGTTATGGTTTGTTTTTGATTATCTTCAGAAATAATCTCCAAATCTCCATTGGGAGTTAAGCCTAACAAAATACCACTCCATTGAACACTTCCATCTTTTTGCTTAATATATACTTTTTCTCCGCGAAATGCCAGTGTTTTTTGCCATTGATTTATAAATTCGGGTAAATGAATTTGTGATCGCCAGAAAGTAAAAGCATTGATCAATGCCGCCATGATTTTAAAACGATCAACTGGAAGTGAACAGTGATCCTGGATACAGGTTGCTGGGTACTGCAGTAATTCCTTGGGTGGGATGGATTGGGGAAGGACATTTACCCCGATTCCAACGACCAATCCAAACAAATCTTCTCCATTCCAGACAGTCTCCGTCAGAATGCCGGCGGTCTTCATGCGATTAATCAAAACATCGTTTGGCCATTTGATCTGGGCATCCATCTGCAAGTTATGTATTAATACATCAGCCAAAGCGATGCCAGCCAGAGGCGAAAAAAAAGGCAAGTAATTTTGTTCTCTAGCATCTGGCCTGACGATGATTGAAACTGCGATGGCACTACCAGGTTGGGTTACCCATTTTCGTTCAAATCGTCCACGACCGGAACTCTGATGATCCGCAAATATAATTGCTCCATCCGGTAGCCCATTTTCCAGCCATTCCAGGGCAATCCGGTTGGTAGAGTCGACACTGGAGTAATATTTGAATTGTGGTACAGATGTACTTTGAATCGCTTTGATAAATGCTGCAGGAATTGACATGCATCCATTTTACCGCAATACACAATCAGATTATGAAAGAAAAATTTTCTGGTCGATAATAATAAAACAGGAACCTCGGCATATTGCAGAGGTTCCAGGAGTAGGATCGAAATTGCCAACTAATTGTTGGAAATTTTTATCTTGCGTGGTTTTGCTAGCTCAGATTTTGGCAGACGCAAAGTGAGCACTCCATTTTTCAATTCGGCTTCCACATTATCAGCATCTACATCATCCGGTAGTTCGATTGCTCGTTGGAACATTCCTGATGGTCGTTCCCGCAATAGATAGCGATCATCTTCATTTTCTTCAATTTTTAATTCACCTTTGATCGTGACAATATTACTTTCGATTTGGATATCAAGATCTTCTGTGGAAACACCAGGTAGAAATGCTTCGACCAGGTATTCATCTTCTGCAACTTTGATATCGACCGGAAAAATCACTTTTGGTCCTTCGATATTATTTTCCTCAACGGCATCCCACCTGTTGCGACGGGCCAGCTGACGATAAGGGTTTCGTACATAAAGAGTAGGCATTATTTCCTCCAATAATTTGTTTTATGTTTTGTTCGTTGAGATAATCTTACATGTTGAACATAAGTTTTTTGAATGAAAATTATTAATGTTATATAAATTTTGGAGACCAAACTCTAATAAAGAATTAACATTCTTCTCATGGACTTTTATAAAATTCGCGGTAAAATGATCTAAGATTCATAAAAGCAACAATTATGAATCAGGGAGTTTTATGGACGATAAAATTACAATTATTGAGGGACCACCACCCAGTTTTGAATTGATTGATGATGGCTGGGCTTTAGGATTGAACGAAGGACCAGGTTTATACGATTTGGCGCTGACAAGGTTACGCACCTTCAATGGTCCGGCATTGGTGGAACGTTGTCATCGAGCCTGGCGAAGAAAGGACACAATCTTTCTCCACTATCGAAATGATTATGGATTGGAAGAAAAAGTGCCTATCATGGCTGCCCGTTCATCAGATTCCAATGAAGGACAGGTATTATATTTGTGGATACGTCGTAAAGCTGGTGAAATTGAGTACGATTTTGATTTCGATTCTGATGATGAGGATGACGATACACCTAATTTTGACAATTAAATAAATGATGGATATCTTATTAGATCCTGGAAACAGGGTCTTTTTTTATTCAAATACCAGAACACACTGGTAAATGATAAACGCCTAGGTGAGGGGGGCACCCAAGCGTTTATCTAAACAATATTTTATTATAAAAACTAAAAAATTGCAATAGAGAAAAGGGGAATAAATTAATAAGTGCCCCAGGAGGGAATCGAACCCCCAACCTAAGCGTTAGGAGTGCTTTGCTCTGTCCATTGAGCTACTGGGGCAACAAAGCGATTATAGCATCTGGCAGGTTTGGCGACAAGGTTGGTGCGCTGAAATTGCTATGGTTCTATAATTTCAAGATATTCAAATCCGATGTGGCGAGGTACAACCCCTGAGTAAGATGCTAACCCAACCCCAATACCGCCGCCACTGTTCATACTGGTAAATTTTTCTTTAACCCAGGTCTGCTTATTATTAATAATCAATGTTAGACTGTCAAATCTACATTGCCATTCGATGATATTTTCGATCCCAGCACTTGTTTTAAAATTGGATGCCCCACCATTCCCCAGGCGCACATAGGGGTTTTCTCCATTCTGTTTCTTGAATGCATCATATTGGAACACTTCAAATGTGCCACTACTCTCCACTCGAACTTCGTACCAACCGTCCCGATTGACATGACAGGCAAGTGTAAACCCGTTCTGGTTCGCACTTGGTTCAATTTTTGTTACTGAAGCGCGTAAAATGACTTCGTCATACTCATTATCTTTATAAAAGGAATAAAGAAATACATCTTCCCTTAATTGAGATTCAAACTCAAACCGTCCATCTTTGATCTGAACCAACAATTTATTTTTATTCGAAATGGTAACAGGAGAGAAAATAGTATCAATAGAATCAGGCCAGCAATCTCCCGGATTATCAAATTCTTCCAGTGTAAAAGGAGAACACAAAGAAGCCGGCTCTGTGGGGGTTTCGGTTGGTAATTTTTCTGCCATTGTGGGTGAAGGTGTATTCGTTTTATCGCTGGTAGGTCTTGCAGTTGGAGGCGAGTAAATGGTTTGTGTGGGATCAATATAGAGTTCTACAGTGGGTTGGGCAATCAAATCGGTTGGCTCGATGGTGTCAACAATTTCATCATTACGATTGATTGGTAGACTGCAGGCAACAGAAAGAAACATTAGCAAAAATATAAAACTGATAAAGGGTTTATTCATTGATCTCCTCCATGGAGAATAAATCATATCCTTTCAATAATTAGTGGCAATTGAGTGTTTTTGCGTACGGCCGCACGCTAAAAACATTCAATGCTTCGTTTTATTGAGAACATACAATACTTCTTTATAAGGATTTTAGTGGATTCAAAATTTACGTCAAGCAAAGTAGGCATTGAATTGATTTTAAACGTGACCGCCATGCACTTGGGGAATGCATAGCGGTCTCCAGGGAGGGAATGCTATCAGAAAAATCCTGGATGTAAACATCGGGGGAAATGTTTACAGATCTTCTGAAAGAGACACCTTATTTTAACCATTAATGAGTGTCTAATTGACATTATAGACCATATTAGTATACATTATATTAAATTAAACTAAGAGAAATTTAATCTTTTTTTCGAGAATTATTGTTTTTAAAGAGTTTCAACCAGTTTTCAATTTCACCTTCAGACATTTTTTGTGGGTCCGGTTTTCCGCCTCCCGGACTGGATGCGAAAGCTTTTTCAATTTCTTTCGCAAATAAATCTGAAGTTAGTGTCTCTGCCTGGCAGGCCTGTACCTGACGAAGAATATGTTGATCGGAGCTGATCACTTTCACATTACGGGCTTTACGTCCCATCTTTCGGATTCGCTGGATGATCGCTTCATCAGCTGTTGAACCCTCCCGCACAAAATGGGCAGTGATGGAACCAAATTTGCGGGTACCCGATTTGTCGATTGGTGCTTTGTCAAAATAGACTTCTAATTTTTTTCTGGTAAGGCGGGTGTACTCACTCAGTATCTCGATTAATACCATTTCGTCATCATCCATACTGAGAGAGAGCCCTTTTATTTTGGGTACCAAATTATGGCCGTCAATGAGAATCATTATTCCAACAATCCTTTCGTCGTTTTATTTTACGTTGAAAGTATGCTATGATTTAAGCAAATTGATTAATGGACTGAAAATATATAATTTCGTACGGATTTTCCGCTAACATGAAAAGAACCAGGAGACTGAATTGAAACGTTGGTTGCCATTCTTGATTGTCAATATCATTGTCTCAGCAGCTACGACCCTGCTGGTGCTTACCATTTGGAATCGTGTCAATACAGCAAACAGTATCGTGCTTGAATCTCCGCCGGTGTCTGCCCCAGTTTCAACAGAGCAACCTTCTGTGGGAGAGTTACCTCCCCTGGATACACCGGTTATTGCTATTGCAAATGTGTTTGCAGCTGGTGATCTTCAAAATGAATTACTGATTGTCGAACGGGTTGGAGAGGGCGATTTAAATTTATCAGGTTGGCAGATTATCGATGAGGATAAAAATGCCTTTGTTTTTCCATCCATTGACCTGGTAAAAGGCCAGATATCCGTATATTCGAGACCAGGTTCCAACACAGTTAATACGCTTTTTTGGGGCAGCGATGAACCCATCTGGTCAACAGGCGAAACTGTGCGAATTTTTGATTCTGCCGGGCAGGAACGAGCCGTTTTTGTGATTCCATAAATAATCACATGGTTAATACAGATAGAATCATTGATGAAATTATCAAAAGAGCGATGGAAGCCGGTGAATTTGATAATTTACCTGGCGTTGGAAAACCCATCGAATGGAAAGACAACCCATATACACCGAATGAATGGCGGATGGTAGAAGATTTACTCAAGAAAAACGATCTGTCTTATCCCTGGATGGAAAAGCGCAAAGAAATAGAGAAATTGATTATTGATTTGAAAAATAAAATGGCGATGATGATCCCATTGAGTAAATTGGCTGAAGAAGAAATATTAAATCAAATCCTGAAGATAAATAAGAAAATTTTCGATTACAATTTAAGTGTTCCTGGTGTCCGCTTACAAAGAAGGACAGTTACTTTAGAAGAAATTCTAATAAGTATCAAACAGGAATAAGAATATTGAGTGGATTGGAATCAGCATGTCAGAGGCACTGTATCGGAAATGGCGTCCCCAATTGTGGGATCAAGTAGTTGGCCAGGATCATATTGTTCAAACCCTAAAAAACGCTATTCGTAGTGATCGTATTGGACATGCTTATTTGTTCTCAGGCCCACGTGGAACAGGAAAAACCACCACGGCACGCTTATTGGCAAAAGCGGTTAATTGTCAGAGTACTGATCTTAAGACGAGACCCTGCAATAAGTGCGAGAATTGTTTATCAGTCAATCAAAGTCGCTTCATGGATCTGATTGAAATTGATGCTGCCTCCAACACAAGTGTGGATGATGTGCGTGACCTGCGGGAAAAAATTGGTTTTTCACCTTCTCAGGGAAAATTTAAGGTCTATATCATCGATGAAGTTCATATGTTGTCAACAGCGGCTTTTAACGCATTGTTGAAAACGCTGGAAGAACCACCACCACATGCGATTTTTATTCTGGCAACCACTGAGGTACACAAGATCCCAGCTACCGTTCTATCACGTTGTCAGCGACATGAATTCCGTAGGATTCCTGTGATTACCATTGTGGAATTACTCAAAGAGTTAGTGGTGGCTGAAAAATTGAAAGTGGACGAGGATACCCTTTTTATGATCGCCAGACAATCCACCGGGGCTTTACGAGATGCGATATCCTTATTGGATCAACTTTCCTCCACCGGTGATGTCATCACACTTGAATTGGCGCAGCAGGTTTTAGGGACTGCTACCAACCAGACTGTGATCAATCTGGTTAATATGATCTGTGTGCAGGATACAAAAGGTTGTCTGGATCAATTACATACCGCACTGGATTCTGGTACGGATCCACGCCAATTTGCCCGTCAGATGGTAGATTATTTGCGTGGATTAATGCTGATCCAATTAGGCAATGAAAGATCCATGGATGTCACGGATGAGGTTCGCCAGATCATGGGAAACCAGGCACAAAAAGTTTCCATGTTCCGTCTGACTGAATTGGTAAAGTTATTCAACAACGCTGCCAATGAAAGTCGTCTGGCGTGGCAACCCAGTCTGGCACTGGAACTGGCTATTGCTCAAGGAGTTCAATTATTTGAAGTTAAAGCTTCACAATTCCAGGCATCTTCAGAAACCAAAGAAGTTGAATCGAAACCAGTAAAACAAAGTAGGATCAAGGAAGAATCAGGCAATCAGAAGCAGGTTGATCGCGTAATCAATGCAACGGAAAAGAGCGAAGTTGAAAAGGTTTTCGAAAGCCCAGCCAAAGAAAACAAACCTGATTCTCAGGAGCATATAAGCAAAAGTGAAGAACCCGATGCGAAAGCAGCTTTTGGTATCAACGAAGTACGGGAATCTTTGACGGAGGTAAAGAATTTAATTCGTAATTATCGAAAGAATACCGAAGCATTACTGGCCTCTGCGCGAAGTTTTTCGATGAAAAATGGTGTGATCATTATTGGGTTTCAAAGCCCGGTATTAAAGGAAAGAATGGAAAAAGGAGATCACCAGGAGATCATTCAACGTGCCTTCTCCCATGTACTGGGAGCAGAGGCTAAAGTAAAAGCTGTGGTTATGAATGCAAAATCTAACCTCGTTGATCATGAAGAAGAATTTGATCCCGATAGTCTTGTTAGTGCAGCCCTTGATCTGGGTGGAAAAATTGTAGATAAGGAGTAAAAAATGGCAAAAGGATTTGGTGGAAAAATGGGTGGCGGCATGGGTGGCGGTCAAAATGCAATGATGCGCCAGCTGCAAAAACTTCAGGAGCAAATGGAAGCTGCCCAGGCTTCTCTGGCAGATGAAACTGTAACAGCCAGTGTAGGCGGTGGTGCTGTCAAGGTAACCATGACTGGGGACCAACATTGCAAGTCGGTTGAAATTGCTGCAGATTTATTGCAGGATGCAGACGCCGAAATGCTGCAGGATCTGATCTTATCCGCTGTTAATATGGCATTGGATCAATCCCGTGAACTGCAATCTCAGAAGATGGGACCACTGGCTGGAGGAATACCTGGTCTGGGTTTCTAATTTCAGAATTCTATTTGGAATACTATGCCAATCTTACCTGAACCTGTTCAGAATTTAATCAATGCCTTTGAACGTCTTCCTGGAGTCGGTCCAAAATCGGCATCGCGACTGACATTTTTCTTGTTGCGCGCGCCGGATGAAGCCAGCAAGAACCTGGCAGATGCTTTACAGAATTTGAAAAGTTCGACTACATTCTGTGAGCAGTGTTTTAATATCACCATGGCAGGCAATCAATTGTGTGAAATTTGTGCCAGTCATCAACGTGATGATAGCCAGATCTGTGTGGTGGAAGAACCACTGGATGTGCTGGCATTGGAGAGAACAGCTGGATTTATGGGAAAGTATCATGTTCTGCATGGTGCGCTTTCCCCGATCGAAGGTATTGGGCCGGATGATTTAAAAATCAGGCCATTGGTTGAGCGGGTTAAAGCGGGAAATATTAAGGAAATCATTATTGCCACCAACCCATCCATGGAAGGTGATGCAACAGCCTTATATATCAAACAGCAATTACTTTTATTTCCAGTGCGATTAACACGACTTGCCCGTGGACTGCCTATGGGAGGAGATTTGGAGTACGCAGACCAGAATACGCTCTTGAGGGCATTGGCTGGCAGACAGGAATTGGATTAAAATGATGATCCCGCTCCATAAGAAGCGGGATCTTGTCTTAATTACTGCTGAAAGCGCAAAGGCGCCGGGTACGACCATCTATCTCGACCACATAATAAGGTACCCAGGCAACCCCGAATAATTCGACGAAGATATCTTTTTTGAGTGGGGTAATGACAATTTCAGTGATATCGTTTGCTTTGGTAGCCCACTCTTGTTCCAGTTGCGCAATAGCGGCATCCATCTCTTTTTGCACGGCTACCAGATTCTCAATAGCAAATTCCACATCCTTTTTCTCATTTTCGAGCTTGTCTTTTGCCTGCGCGGTCATGCGTCGTTTGGTTAAGGATGAAGAAATAGATTTTTTTCGTTTTGAAAGGAGTGCGAGTAACATTTCTCCATGGGTTCCCGCTTCTTCCAGTCGTCTTTCACCGAGACGGTCTTTGGCATCTTCCACATCCCGTTCTTCTTTTTTCAATTTTTGTTCGAGGGCAGTTATTTTCTTTTCGTAGGTGGATTTTACTTTTTCAATTTCAAGCTCCATCTGGTCTTTGATGGCTTGATTGATTTGAGCTTTAAATTCCTGTTCTGAAACTTCAGTTCCAGCATAGATTTTTAATCCCTGACTGGCCCGGATTGTCAGATTATCCGTGCGATATACCCAATCCAGGAAATCTGATTCCAATATCTTTATCGTCTTTGGGTCAGCCATCCAGACTGGAATTTGTTGATAGCCTGTCTCCGGAAGTGAAAAACGCTCAATTACATCCTGATCAATGGCTCCGGTTGAATGATCTTCCCATCTGATCATTCTGCCAGTTTCATCTTCCACCAATACACACTTTTTTTGCATGGTTTGTACATTATATTTTCTTTCCAGATAACGGATTTCCGCCTGAGCAAGTAAACGGGGATGGTATTCTATCGCTACCATTTTTGAACCACTGGATAAGGATATATTTGCTTTTTGAGCTGCATTTTGAAGTGTCAAATTGTTTGGCAGGTGATATTCAATGATACCGCTGGGAAGAACCGGCCGTAACACAGATTGAGTCGTCACAGCCTCAGAGGCTGCTGATTGGGATTTAACTGGTTGTGTCTTTGGTTCGTTTGCGGCAGAGCGTTGGCTTGAAGCAGCTTTTCGCACGCCTGCTCCTACCAGGGCATTCAAGGCTGGAATTTGAGAACGCGTCATTGGTCCTGCCAAATAATTCATTGCCCAACGGGTATTGAATAGTTTCAATCCCTTTTCATGCACATTATGGAGCAGGAAGACTCGTTTACCCAGATTGGATAGTAAATTATTGGCTTCTGCTCTGTCAATGCTGCCACTGGCGCTTTGTAATCCATCCATCAGACGCTCTTTATCCTGGTCCGTTTGTAAACGCCCAATCATCCAGGTTCCTGCATTCGAAAGCGCTTTATAATCCATATCTACGGGGTTCTGGGTTGCCAGTACCAGGCCGACACCAAAAGCCCGGGCTTGTTTTAACATACGCAACATGATTGGACGGGACGGTGGATTGGCAACCGGGGGTAGGTATCCCAGGATTTCGTCAAAATAAATAATAGCTCGTAACCCACTGGTACCGCTTTGGCGTCGCATCCAGGATTCGACAGCACCAAATAAGAGGGTTACAAAGAACATGCGTTCATTTTCACTCAGATGGGCCAGATAAAAAACTGAATGTCTTGGTTTTCCATCACCGGTATACAGCATGTTTTGTATATTCAGTGGTTGACCCTGCATCCAGGTTTGAAAGGAAGGAGAAGCCAGGAAGTTGTTTAATTTCATTGCCAGTACAAAGCGATCCTTTTCCGGGAATAGACGATCCACCGGGAAAGCACCTAAACGGTCAAAGGGAGGGCTCTGGGTCTGCATGATCAGGTCGCTTAGGTCGAATGATTGACCTTTGCTCCAGTAATGTTCCATGATGTTGGCTAGTAAGATGTGTTCGCGGGAACTGAGAGGATCAATATCGTTGTATCCAATTAATCCCAATAAAGCCGTTATATTGGATGCAATGCGCTCACGAAGCACTTCCTGATTTGCATTCCAATCCAGATCTGGTGCTGCAAATGAAGAAAGAATATCCACTGGAATTCCAGATGTGGAACCAGGTGTATAGATGGCAAATTCAGCGGAGTCCTGTAGTTTCTGAATATTTTCTCCGGTTAGTCCCCAATCTGCGAGACCATTCTTCCACATTGTGGCTGTTTCTTCAGCTTTAACCTGTGTGGATTTGTTTTCACGACGCGCTTCCTCCGGGTCAATCCAGGGTTCGAAATCTTTGGGTAATAAATCTGGAAAATGAAGAAGTAAGTTGGTGAGATCTCCTTTTGGATCGATCACAATAGCCGGGATGTTCTGTAACGCTGCTTCTTCCATCAATCCCACACATAAACCAGTTTTACCAGAGCCGGTCATTCCGGTTACAAACATGTGTGTGGTGAGATCTGCTGGATCATAATAAATTATGTCTTCAGTTAACTTTTTATTAGCAAAGTCATATTCTTTTCCCAGATAGAAATCTCGATTATTGCTCATGGCTTCCCTCTTGTTATTTAATCTTAATTTTATTTATATCATTTCAATAAACAGCCTGACTGCAAATTAATGAAATAACACCTTTATTTTATCCGAAAACCTATTAAACAAGAACAACCTGGTTTTCCAGGTTGTATGTTTAATTTAGTGAGAGCCGGGTACGCCGCCCCCGGCTCTCATTTTAAGGAGGAGAAGAAGAGAAGTCGCCCTTTGTTGTTTACTATATTACCAGAACATTTGGAACATTACTTGACGCTTACCCTACGCTTACCCTACGCTCGGGTACCAATTGCCTGACAATTTCGATAGATTAACAAAAATTATGCTCTTTTGTTTCCCAGCTAGAGAATTTTCACTTAAGATCCCACCAGAACAACCAAATATATAGCCCTGATGGATTGTTGGGAAAACTGAAGTTTTTCGAATTCTTGTATTCTGACTAAAAATTAGTGGTATATTGGATTTATGCAGTGCGCAACAGATAAAACAATCATAAGTAGAGGAAAAGAATGCATAGTATTGATTCGCAAACAGAAAATCCTGAACCAGATAGCTCATTTAAAGCAGGTTTTGTCGCAGTAATTGGTAGACCTAATGTAGGGAAATCTACCTTACTCAATGCGATTCTGGGACAGAAAATCGCTGCTGTATCCCCTAAACCCCAGACAACCCGAAAACAACAACTGGGAATTCTTACGACTGATCAGTCACAAATTATTTTCATGGATACGCCTGGCATGCATATTTCTCGTCATAAGCTGGGTGATTATATGAATAAAGTTGCTGAGTTGGCATTGTTCGACGGGGATTTGATCTTATGGATTGTAGATGTGTCTGTGCCACCGACTGAAGAAGATCGCTTGATTGCAGAAAAATTATCTGCTTTCTCACGACGACCAGAACTATTGGTTGTTATGAATAAAATCGATTTAATTTCACCTGATAAATTAAGCCAAAATCAGGTGCTTTATCAGAATCTGGTACCTGGGTCTGATTCCATTGCTCTCAGCGCAAGTTTCCAAAAAGGGGTTGCTGAACTGGTGCAGACCATTATTGATAAATTGCCTGCCGGAGATCCTTATTATGATGAGGAACAGATAACAGATTATTATGAGCGAGATATTGCCGTGGAATTAATCCGAGAGGCCGTCATGCGTCATCTGGAGGAAGAGGTACCGCATGCGGTTGCGGTTCGCCTGGACACCTATGAAGATCGGGGTGAGGAGCAGGCTTACATCATGGCCACATTGTTTGTCGAGCGTGACTCTCAAAAGGGCATTGTGATTGGCAAACAGGGCAGTATGATCCGTGAAATTGGTAAGACAGCTCGAAAAGAGATCGAAAATATGACTGGGAGAAATGTTTATCTGGATTTACGGGTAAAAGTGCATAAAAATTGGCGGAACAATCCTGATGCATTGAATTTAATGGGATATATCGTTCCGGATAATCCATGACTATTCCACTGGCTATTGTTCTTGCATTCGTTATGTTATTAGAATGGGTGGCAGCAGGGAACCGTTGGATTAAGCTGCGTGTAGTTACAAAACCTCTTTCAATGATTTTGTTAATCCTGATTTTTACACTCATTGGAGGTTGGAATCAAACCGGTTATTGGTTTGGTGCAGGACTGGTTTTTTCCCTGGTTGGAGATATATTTTTGTTGCTACGCTCGCGGTTTTTTATTGCAGGGCTTTTTTCATTTTTGATTGCGCACTTACTTTATATCTTTGGTTTCAATCACGGTCTTCTCAAACTAAATTTTTGGGGGTTAATCCCATTATTTTTGGTGATTGGTTTGGTATTTCTGGCATATCCACGCATTATCGGAGGTGTGCGGCGTAGATTGGAACACCGACGATTGTGGCTACCTGTGGTTTTGTATATGCTGACCATCACAATCATGCTTCTATCTGCGATGATGACCTGGTTTCGTGACCAATGGACAGTTGAATCAGCTTTATTAGCCAGTGTAGGAGCTTTTTTGTTTACAATTTCGGATACACTTCTGGCAACTGGTCGATTTTTACGCCCTGTTCCATATGGAAATTTTTTGGTGATGTTCACCTATCATTTGGGGCAAATAGGCATTGCTACCGGTGCATTAATGATGCTGGGTTTGCTTTAACAGGTCAATTCTTGGCTTCCATCAATGGGCGGAAACCTTCCCCGAGTGCTTCATGCGCCTGTCCAATCACCATAAATGCGCGTGGATCAACTTCATTGACGATTTCCTTAAGTTGTGGAATTTCCGATTGGGTAATGACGCAATACAGGACAGTTCTTTCCTCATGAGTGTATCCTCCCATGCCATGTAGCATGGTGACACCACGTTCCAATGTTGTAAAAATCCTTTTAGAAACCTCTTCTGAATCATAGGTAATAATCATTGCTGTACGGTATACTGCTCGGCCTTCAAAGGCGATCTCAGCTGCCAGGCCACTGACATATATAACTGCCAAACCATATAGCGCACGTTCCCAATCGAAGACTAAACCACCCATTAACACTACCAGAGAATCCGTTATGAGATAGGAAGTGGAAATGGAAATACCAAAGCGATGATTGAGGATACGCCCAAGAATGTCACTGCCACCACTGGTCCCTTTTCCGCGATAAACCATGCCCAAACCGATACCATACATCAAGCCACCGTAAATGCTATTTAGTACCAGATCACCGGTTACCCCTTCAGGTGAGATAAACAAGACCAGAAAGTCGGTGAAGAAGGAGAAAATCAGGATGGCTACCGCTGTCCGCATAGCAAAACGCAGTCCTCCCAGATAGCGCCACCCCAGGACAAAAAGGGGAATGTTGCCAATCAATATCATCAGTCCAATCGGAAAATTGGTGAGGTGATTAATCAGCTGGGCAGCACCACTCACTCCGCCACTAACCAGAAAGGCAGGTACCAGAAAAAGGCGCATGGCAAAAGCCTGAATGATCACACCCAGGATGATAAAGAAATAATCTTTGAATGTGGACCGGGTAAATTTCATCGTGGAAATTTCACGGCTCAATTGATTCTTAAAGTCTTTCATGGACATAGCACTCCAGCTTCGCATCAGGTTTTGACTGATTCCATCTTAAGGATTTCGGATTTCACCAATAAATCTAGATCAATGTGTTTTGTTTCAAAGATCATTGTGGTGATGGTACTTAAATGAAACAGCCGTGATTATATCCGGGATTCGTTATCCTGAACATGGGCAAGTGATTTATGAAAATAAAGTTGAAAATTATCAATTGAAAAATATTTTATTCTATAATCAATGTATCAAATACCCCGGAGGTTTCAATGCAACTCACATTGTTACGAGGAATTTTGATTTTCGTTGGCATTATTTCATTACTTTTTTTCCCAAAAGCAGTCAGCGTGGCTTCAGAGTTGGATTTGCCCACTCAATACGATTGGCGAGATTATGGCTATGATTCTCCAGTTCGAGACCAGGGCAATTGTAACGCTGGTTATGCATTTGCAGCGGTGGATGCGGTGCAGGCGGCCATCTGGAAAAAGGATTCAATAAGTATAGATTCTTTAGATTTTTCTGAGAATCATGCCAAAGAATGTAACTGGCATGCATTGAATCATTATGCAGGCTTACCTAATACCTGTGAAGGTGGAAATTTCAAGATGTTAACCAATCTGTTCACCCAGCAAGGACTGGTCCTTGAAACTTGTGATCCATACTTGGATCATGATACAACCTGTAATACAAGCTGTGAATCGCAATACTACATCACAGAATGGCAAGAATTCAGTTCTAGTTATACGTTGGCGTCAAAAGAGTTGATTAAACAAAAAATAATGGAACACGGCCCTCTTTACACGCAGATGGATCCAAGAATTACGGGATTTGAACATTATTCCGCAGGGGATGTTCTGACTGGTATTTCAACAGATCCAAATAACTGGACTCATGGGGTGCTGATTATCGGTTGGGATGATAACCTGACATTTTCTGGTGGAAAAGGTGCCTGGATTGTAAAGAATAGTTATGGGGTCGAGTGGGGTGATGCTGGATATTTTTATATCGCTTATAACAGTGCTGGTATTGGCAGTTCACTATCAACAGTAACAGATTGGGAGGTTAGTTCTTCCTTAAACAAACTGCATTTTTATGATGAAGCCGGGAATACAAGTCAAATGAGTATAAGTGACACAAATTTCTACAGTGGATCAGCAATGGCGTTGTTTCCAATTGAGCCAAATGAAATTCCGCAGGCAGTTGAATTTTGGACAAATGATGCAGCGATCATATCCTTTGAAATTTATGAGCAATTTAATGGGACTGAACCAGTAAATCTCCTTTATCAATCAGCTGAGACCAATATTCCCTTTTCAGGATATCATAAGGTCAGGATAAACGATTACATGGAATTATCAGAAGGCAGTGAAATTGCAGTTGTTCTGAATGTCAAAAATATTTCAAAATTTTTTCCTATTGTCTTGGATCATCTGGGTCCTTTATCTTCTGATAAAACCTGGTACAAGAATGGGGAAGGCATATGGCAATCGTTACCAGCCTGGCAAGGTCAAACCTTTGAAGGCACCATTCGACTTCGTACCTTATTGATCCCTGATGGGTTAAATCATAAGGTCTTCCTACCGATAATTTCTACGAAATAATGAATGATAAATGAATTTTACAAATCATAAACCTTTGACATTCTTGCCTCGCAAAGCTAAAATGAAGGAGGATCAAGAACTTCTTTTCCAAAATTAAGGAGGAAAATTGGGCAAATGGGCTGATAAGCTCGTTATTGGGTTAACCGGAAATATTGGTACAGGCAAAAGCGTCGTTCGGCGTATGCTGGAACATCTGGGTGCTTTTGGGATTGATGCAGATGCGCTTGCACATCGGGCTATTGCCAAAGGCGCGCCGGGTTATAAAAAAGTCATATCCCAATTTGGTCAATGGATGGTGAGTGAAGATGGTGAAATTGACCGCAAAAAACTGGGTCGATTAGTATTTAATGATCCTGAGGCTTTGAAAATCCTGGAGGATATTGTTCATCCACTCGTTTTTCAGGCATTGGATTACATCATTAAACGCGTAAAACATAAAGTCATTGTGATTGAGGCCATCAAACTCCTGGAATCCGAAATCAAAGCAGCCTGCGATAGTATTTGGGTCACGCAAACCCCACCCGATATTCAGCTTGAGCGTTTGGTCATACGCCGAAAAATGAGTGTTTTGGATGCCCAACAGCGCATCGATGCCCAACCTCCACAGGAAGAAAAAACAAAAGCAGCTCAAGTAGTTATTGATAATGCTGGTTCTGTAGAGGATACATGGAAACAGGTTTATGATAACTGGCTTAAGCTCGTACCGAAACAAACATCCGAAAGTGAAGCCACCCTGGCTACGGTCCAATCTATTCGTGGTGAATTAACTATTCGTAGAGGTACGCCGCGTCGATCTAGCGAAATTGCGGAATTCTTCAATCAATTTTCTGATAATGGTAAGTCTTTCTCGCGGCGGGATATCATGGAAGCTTTTGGAGAGAAAGCATTCCTGGTTTTACAGGCTGGAGAGACGATGGTAGGAATTTTGGGATGGCAAGTCGAGAATCTGATCGCCCGAACTATCGATCTACGAATTCTTAGTAATGTCCCTTATGATAAAGCCATACCACTTCTAATTAATGAAATGGAAAGGGCTTCGGGAGAATTACAATGTGAGATCTCGTTATTGTTCCTGGATGAAAAGTTGGCAAAATTGGAACAAATCTGGCATCCATTAGGTTACGAGATCCGTACCCCAGATGACCTGAAGGTGATTGCCTGGATGTATGCGGCCCGAGATTCCATGCCAGAAGGATCCATAATGCTTTTCAAAAAATTAAGACAGGATCGTGTGTTGAAACCAATCTAACGAGGGAAAAGTGCCAGAATTTTTAAATGAGATTTTATTTATATTCCAACGAATAAACTGGTTAAGTGTTCTTGACCTGGTGTTGGTGACACTTATTTTCTTCACGATTCTGACCCTTTTACGGGATACACAGGCAACGATCTTATTGCGCGGTGTGATATTCCTGGTTATTTTGTTGGCGTTATTAACACAATTCATCGATTTGCCTGCCTTTTCCTGGTTAATTCAAACGACCTTACCTGCACTCTTATTGGCTATTCCTGTCATTTTTGCTCCTGAGATACGGAGAGGATTGGAACGATTAGGACGCGCTGGATCATCGAACCTTTTTCGGAGAAATCTGGCTTCTGAGGAAGCCATTATAAATACCATGCATATTATCAGTATCGCCTGCGCCCGTCTTTCAGCTCGTAGACACGGTGCATTAATTGTGATGGAACGAATAGACGCTTTACAGGAATATGTCCGAACCGGTGTTTACATGGATGCCGTTGTTTCACCAGAATTATTACTGCAGATTTTTTATCCTAATTCACCTTTACACGATGGAGCTGTAGTTATCTCTGGCAACCGCGTTCTGGCAGCTTCCTGCATTATGCCATTGTCAGCCAGTGGAATTTTGAATCGTACACCTGAACGACAAATGGGATTACGCCACAGGGCAGCATTAGGTTCCTCTGAAGCCAGTGATGCGGTTGTCATTGTTGTATCAGAGGAAACTGGGTCTATTTCAGTGGCTCAGGCTGGCCGGTTAATTCGGGGTCTGGATTCTGATCGATTGGAAAATATGTTAATTGCTCTCTTTAGGCCTGTACCCGGCATTGTTGATTATATAAATATATTTGGATGGAAAATAAAAATACCAGGTTTTCGTAAAAAGGAGGAAGATTAATTATGTGGAACTTCCTTCGAAAATCAAAAAGAGTTTTTCCGACTTTTTTAACAGCATTGGTTCTGGCTATCACTGTCTGGATTATTGCTGTAACTGCCAGTGATCCGGCAGAAAATCGAACATATCCACGCAACGTTTCCATTGAAGTTGTAGGGCAGGATACTAATCTGGTGATGACCAGTGACTTGCCTTCTAATGTGGCAATTGTTCTAAATACGCCACAAACTGTATGGGAACGAATTATCAATGCTCAATCTCCAGTGCGCGCTTTTTTGGATCTTTCAGGGCTGCAACCAGGAACCCATATGGTTGATCTCCAGATTCAGGTAAGTATTCGACCGGTTAAGGTCATTTCTTATTCCCCAAAAACAATTTCTGTTACCCTAGAAAGCCTCTCCAGTAAGGTAATACCGTTAACTCTGGATATTCGTGGTGATCCAGCAATCGGATATCAGGTTGAGGAACCGGTGGTAGATGTGAAACAGATTACAGTTACCGGCCCGATCTCACAGGTCGATAGAGTGGCTGAAGTCAGGGCTACCCTGGACATTAACCAGTCATTTGAAGATATTTCCAGAATGATCAGTGTTGTAGCTTTAGATAAAAATGAAATAGTAGTTAATGATGTTACCCTTACGCCGGATCGTGTCGATATGTTTCTGGAAATTAACCAACGCTATGGGTATCGTAATGTGATTGTTTCCGTGAATATTGAAGGCCAGGTAGCGGATGGCTACCGGCTGACCAATATTTCTGTTATTCCGTTGGCCGTGACAGTCTATTCAACCAACCCACAAATCGTAAACGACCTTCCCGGCTATGTAGAAACGATGCCTTTGAATTTAGAGGGCTTGAAAGATGATGTCGATATTTCTCTGCTTCTGGATTTGCCTGATGGCGTTCTGGTGGTGGGTGATAACCGTACTGTATTAGTACGGGTAAGTATTGCAGCTGTTCAATCCAGTATGCCTGTTGCAAATATCCCGATTGAAATCATTGGTTTGCCAGAGAATTTACAAGCAGTCCTGGCTCCGGAAATGATCACGATATTGATTTCCGGACCACTTCCCATTCTGGATGGAATCAAAGCACAAGATATTCGGGTCATTCTTGACCTAACCGATTACGAAGTCGGAACATATCAATTAGAACCAGTGGTAGAATTACCCTCCGAGGAAATCACGGTGGATAGTATCCAACCTGGTTTAATCGATATTGAAGTAATCATAGCGCCAACACCCACACCGGGCGGATAAACGCGGAAAGTAAGTAATGAATAAACCGATTGTTGCCCTTGTCGGACGTCCTAATGTCGGCAAAAGTACTTTGTTTAATCGCCTGACTGGTGAGAGAAAAGCGATTGTTGATGATATCCCAGGTACTACTCGAGATCGTTTGATGTCTGAAGCCGAGTGGACTGGACGTCCATTTTATGTCATTGACACAGGAGGAATTGACCCTTCTGTTGGTGGTAGAACACCTCTTTCGATCGGATCAGCAAATTTTATTGAAGAGATCAAAGCTCAGGCTGAAATTGCGATAGAAGATGCCGATACGATCCTGTTTGTGGTGGACGCGATTTCTGGTGTCACTCCTGCTGATCAGGAAGTGGCTGAAATCCTACGCAGAAAGCAAAAAACCATCAATGGCGAACTCGTTCCACCCATTTTGCTGGTTGCAAATAAAGCGGATAGTAAAACATTTCGTGAAGAGGTATATCAATTCTACGAATTGGGAATGGGTGAACCTTTCGCTGTTTCTGCAGTGCATGGAACCGGAACCGGGGATTTATTGGATGCTCTGGTGGCTACTTTTCCAGAAGACCTCGAAAAGGAAGAAGACGACTCTGTAAAAATTGCCCTGGTGGGAAAACCCAATGTGGGGAAATCCAGTCTTTTAAACCGTTTGATCGGTCAAGAAAGGATGATCGTTTCCTCCATTCCAGGCACAACGCGTGATGCGATTGATAGCAAAATGGAGATTGACGGATTACCCATTACCTTAATTGACACAGCAGGGATTCGACGTCGTGGGAAAGTGGAACAGGGCGTGGAAAAATATTCCGTTTTGCGATCTATGCGTGCCATTGAGAGAGCGGATGTGGCGTTATTATTGATCGATGCCATTGAAGGTATCACTGCCCAGGATGCTCACATTGCTGGATATATCCTGGAAGCTAGAAAAAGTTGTGTGGTGGTGGTCAATAAATGGGATGCAATAGAGAAAGACACCCATACCATGGTGGCATTCACCGAACAAATACGCAAAGATTTAAATTTTATGGATTACGTCCCACTGCTTTTTATTTCAGCCAAGACCGGGCAGCGAGTCGACCAGGTAATGCCGACCGCGCTCAAAGTTCAGGAAGAACGTCTGGCACGGATGACGACATCTACCTTGAATCGTATCATTCAGCATGTTCAGGATTTGCATACACCATCCAAAGCAGGGCGGGTATTTAAAATGTATTATGGTACCCAGGTGCGTTCTGATCCACCGACCTTCATGATTTACTGCAATGAGCCCAAGTTGGCTCACTTCACATTTATTCGCTTTATCGAAAATACCATACGTGAAGAATACCCATTTACCGGGACACCCATTTTTATTGTTTTTAAGAAACGGTCATAAATCAGCCGGTGCAAGATCAAATGGATTGAAAACACATGTCTCGTGATTTAAAGAAGTATACATCTCAAACCAATGTCCAATTGATTATAGGGGCGTTTGTGCTGTTGTTTGTGGTGGGTCTGGGGTTAATCGCGATTTTTTATGGAACCGGGGCAGCTTTCGTTGGGTTGCTGTGCTTGTTGGGTGGATTGGTCCCCATCGGTCTGGTAGCCTTGTTTTTATTAGGATTGGATATTTTCGTTAAAAAGATCAACAAAGATTAGTAATCGGTTCTAACCCATTGAGCGATTTATCCACCAGAAATTCCAGGAAGCAAGGTAATGACATCATCCTGGGACAAATGAAATTTATCATTTTCATGAATCAGAACATCATTGACCATGATTCTCATAAAGGGCTCGGATTCAGGAATTTGATGCAATAAATCACGATAAGCTGGAGGATTGATTTCTTCCAGCTTATCTAATAAATCTTTGAGTGTGTATCCTTCAGGCACGTTAAAGACAATGATACGTGTGCCAGCATACTTTTCCAAAATACCGAGGAAACGAACATTTACTGAAATTTGTCCTGGGTTCATTGTGTTTATGTGATCTTGAGAGCAACTTTACAGCTGAAAGGCGACCCTTTTTTGGTGAGTTCCTTACCCAGCATCACTCGTTCAAGGTTGGCTGGCAGCTTGCGGATTCTTCTTCCGGTGGCATTGGCAATTGCATTCAAAATGGCTGGAGCCGTGGGTACCATGGATGGTTCGGCAATATTCTTGGCACCAAATGGGCCAGCGGAGAAGGCTGCTTCAACGAAATCACCCTTGATCTCAGGCATATCCATTGCTGTTGGAATGAGATATGTGTCAAAGTTAATGGATTGTGCATAGCCGTTCTGGTAATCCAGATCTTCGTAGAGGCCATAACCCAGACCATGAGAAATACCGCCAAACAACTGACCGTAAGCACCCTGAGGAAAAATCACTTTACCAATGTCGTGGACAGCCCAAATATTGACTACATCTGTGTGACCGGTTTTAAGATCCACTTCTACTTCGGCCACTTGTGCACCGAAGTGATAGGCAAAATAGGGAATTCCTGTGCCTTTTTCTTCATCCCAATGAATTTCGGGTGCTGTCCATCTGCCAAATGCAGAAAGAACCAACCCCATTTCACGGGCATGCTTCACGACAATGTCCCAGGAAACGGGTTCTTCACTGGGGCCAATATAAGCCTCATCCACGCGATGAACCTGAAAGACATCACATTTCAATAAATCCGCAGCTGCCCAATCCAGGTTCTGGATCAGGTTTTGTGCGGCAACCCGCACGGAATTGCCTGCCAGTATTGTTGTTCGGCTGGCAACCGTCGGACCACTGTCTTTGGCCGTATTGGTATCAGGATTATGCACGCGAATACGTTCAGGCTTGATTCCCAGGATCTCAGCAGCTATTAAGGTAAAGACTGTACGTGCACCGGTACCATAATCGGTCAAACCCGATGTCAGGGTAACCTGATTATCAGAATGGATTTCAATGGTAGCTGTAGCTTCATCCAATCCTTCTGCACCCAGAGAAGTTCCATGGAAAAGTGCTGAGACACCGATACCACGTCGTTTTTCAGAGATAGCTGATTGGTTGGCGAATTCTCTCCGTTTGCGATCCCAATCACTCATTTTGCGAACTTTCAAAATACAATCAGTCAACCCTACCGATTCAGAAAGCAACTGTCCATGCGGGGTGATATCACCGACCTTGAGGCAGTTTTTCAAACGAAAGTCCATGGGATCCATTTTCAAAGCATCTGCCATTTCGTCAATGGCTTGTTCAATCCCGGAACAGACTTCGGTGTTACCAAAGCCACGATAAGCACCAGCGTATCCGGTGTTGGTATAGACTGTATCAATATCAACGGTGCAATCTTCATAACGATACGCTCCCATGGCGTGAATGCTGGCACGCCAGCTGGTGAAGGGGCTTTGGGAGGAATACGCTCCAGAATCATAGAGGCTTCTGAATTCACAGGCTCGCAAAATGCCATCTTGATTGGCACCAAGTTTGATATTCATGCGCATAGAACCGCGTTTGTAACCAGCGATGATACTTTCTTCTCGAGAAAAGGTCATGCGAACCGGACGTTTGGCTTTTAAAGCTAACGCTGCTACCTGACCAGCTGTTTGATAATTCAGATCATCTTTACCACCAAATGAACCCCCCACTGGAGGAACAATCACACGAACACGATCGGCTGGTAACCCTAAAACTTTGCAAAGATCATTTCTTGGAATAAAGGGACTCTGGCAGGAAAGATAAACGACGACACCACCTTCCGGGGTTGGTATGGCAAAACCACCTTCTGTTTCCAGATAGGCATGTTCCTGCATGACAGTTTCATATTTTTGTTCAATGACAACATCACATTCTTGAAACTTTTCTTTCGGATTTCCTTTATACACCGGGTAATGGCCAATGTAGTTGGGATGTTTCCCATCGGATCGATCGGGTCCAATTTGAGGAGCATCCGGATCAAGCGCTTTTTCCATATCAAATATCCCAGGAAGGGCTTCCAGTTCGCAGATGATGGCTTTCACACCTTCCAGTGCAGCTTCAGGTGTTTCTGCTGCCACGGATGCAATGCCCTCACCAACATGTCGTACTTTCTGGTAGGCGAGCATATACATATCGGATATGGGAAAGCCAAAATTACTGTGATTTACAAAGTCATCACTGGTGACCACAGCAACGACTCCAGGGACTTTCAGCGCTGGGGAAACATCCAGATTTACAATACGAGCGTGTGGTATTTCACTGCGAAACGTACGGGCATATAACATGCCAGGCAGCGACATATCTCCTACATATTTGGTTTTACCCATCACTTTATCCAAAGCATCGACACGTTGAGCAGGTTGTCCAATATATTTCAGGTTAGCCATTGTGATCACCTCTCCCTTATTGGTAGATTAAGTTTTACAGCACGCTCTTTTGCAGTTGTTTCAATGGCGTCCACAATTTGCATATAACCAGTGCAACGACACAGATTCCCAGCCAATGCTTCGCGGATTTCCAGTCTACTGGGGTCAGACTTTATTGAGAGGAGTGCTTCTCCTGCTAAAACCATGCCCGGGATACAAAATCCACATTGCACTGCACCTTTATCAATGAAATTACGCTGCAGATCATTCGGTCCGCCATCCTCATCATGAATACCTTCGATGGTGATCACCTCACGACCCATCACAGCTGGTGCTGCCACCAGACAACTGTTGACCAATTCGCCATCCAGAAGGACTGAGCAGGCACCGCATTCTCCGACTTCACAGGCTTCTTTCGTACCGGTTAGCTTGAGATGTTCGCGCAACATAACGGAAAGGGTGATATCGGTCGGGATGTCCACTGACACGGGTCGATGATTAAGTGTGAAACTAATTAACATGGTATCCATCCTCCAGGAAAATTTTCGTGAGCGCTCTTTCAGTAATTGCCTTCAAGGTGATTTCTTTATATTCGGTTGACCAACGTCGACCGGTGCTTTCAATCATATCCGCAACCAGTTGATCGGCTGCAGCAGTGATGGTTTCTTTATCAGGTTTTTTCCCGAGCAAAACATCCTCAACTTTGGGAAAACGAACTGGGGTTGCAACCGCTGCACCCGGACAGATACGAATATAATCCACCAACCCTGCAGCGTCCACTGCGCCAATAACCGCGATACTTAACCGCGAAATGGATTGTGCTTTACGGCGGCCGATCTTAATGAAGCAACTTCTGGCATTATTGGGAGGAACTTTGAAGGTGAAATGGGTTAGTAATTCTCCGCTTTCGATTTGTGTTTGATGGGGACCGGTAACCAGCTCTTCCACTTTCACCTGACGTTCACCTTGAGGTGATCGCAAGTGGGCGATTGCTTCCAGACAAACTAATGCTGGTAATGAATCAGCACAGGCAGCTGCATTGGAAACATTGCCACCGAAAGTTCCACAATTGCGGACAGCCGGGCCACCGATGGTTTTGCAGGCATCCACCAGGAATGGTGCGACTTCCTGCAGGATCGGATTATAAACTGCATGGGAGAAAGTCACCGCTGCACCAATCGATACCGAATCCCCTTCTTGCGTGATCTGAGATAATTCCGGAATTCCTCGAATATCCACCAATCGATCAAACCAGACTGGATTTACGCGAATTGCCACATAGATATCCGTCCCGCCAGCTAAAGGAATACTGCGAATTTCAGGCTCGTTCAATAGATGAACAGCATCATCCATCGTTTTTGCTAATACATAATCAAATTTTGCCATCTTTTATCCATTCTCACTTTCAAAGTGCTTATTTAGAGTTGTATTGGTCAGGCTAACCAAGTGTTTTGTCAATTACTCCTGATAAATCCAGCTCTTGGAGTTTTTCAGGTTTTGGTTTTCCCAGTTCATCCCAGTTTCGCAATAAGTAATATCGATCCAGCATAGCATCCAGGTCTTGAACAATGGCAGATCCAATTTGTTTGCCTAGGATTGTTTTCCCTGTTTCCGGATCTCTTTCATTGGCAAAAATTGGCATCTCTTCAGTAGTAAATCGTTTGGGCAAAGTATCATCTTTGCGGTCAAATCCTTCGCGTACATTGAAGAGACGTTCCAGATTAACGATACGTTCACCAATCTTTAATAAAGATTTTTCATCCAGGTCGTATCCCATAATTTTCAATCCCGCCAGGAAATCGGAGGGCATCAAACTGTATTCTTCTGTGGTCGTGAACTTACAAACGCCAAAGGCATCCGATAATGCACAGAAATGTTCACCATAAATGAGCATATCGGCTTTATATTTTTCATTATAGGATTCCATCAATTCATCAATTATTTCCGCAGGGAAAATCTTTCTGGCAGTTTCAAAGTTTCCACCCAGATCTAAGGCAGGCAAACCATACAGGTGATCTGCACCGCGATTTGATACAGCATGTCCTAATCCGAAGCCCTTCGAAACTCTGGGTTCCTGCTCCGGGATTTCAAGACCTTTGACATGCATGGCATAAGCATCCGCACCATTGCCAATTTTTTCAGCAGCAAGTTTGCTGCCTTCTGCCAGGATATCACCGATCCCCTTGCGGTAGGAAATACTTTTTATCAAACCAAGAATGGTGCAGGAATCACCCCAATCCAAACTAAAGTCGGCATCAGAGAGAATGCCTTTTTCATGGCACTCCATGGCAAAACCAATCACTTTGCCGGTGGAGATGGTATCCAGCCCAAGCTCATTACACAGATAATTGCCTTCAATGATGACATTGACATCATCATTCCATAACACCGGTCCCAGTGCATCGGTGGTCTCATATTCAGGGCCTTCGGTGTGAATGGAACCTTCGGATCCCTGCGCGACTGATTCACACGAGCATTGCACCGGGCAGAAACGGCAACCCATCCGTTTGACACGATATTCCTTCAAAGCGGTTCCGTCCATCTTGTCGATGAAGGGTACCTGCCCTAATTGATGGTTCTTCGCAGGCAGATCACCACTGATATTTTTGATACGCATCAGAAAAACTGTGCCTGTGTCGATCAGCCCTTGCATCTTCGGGTCTTTGCGAAGATGGTGGTTCAATCTCTTGATCTCATCTTTCAAATCGGGGGGGTTCTTGCCTTTGCAGGCAGATTTTACATGGATTGCCTTCAGTTTTTTGGATCCCATCACAGCACCCGGACCACCTCTTGCAGCAGCACGACCATAATCGTTAATAATGGCAGCAATGCGCACAAGATTCTCACCTGCCGGACCAATACAGGAAACGCGGCCATTGGCCCCTTTCGGTGTACCAGCTCCTAATAAAGTATCCTGAACTTCTCCGGTGCGTTTTTCCCAGAGATGCTCGGCATTTTCCAGGGTAATCGATTCATCAATGATTTGCAAATAAACCGGTGAGGGGGAGATGCCATAGAAAACCAGGGCATCATAACCTGCCATGGCAAGCTCAGGCCCAAATCCGCCGCCTGAGTTGGCATATCCATATCCATTGGTAGCCGGGGATTTGAAGGTGACATGATAGCGGGAAGCTGAAGGCCAGGATGTGCCACTGAATAATCCGTTGGTAAAAATTAAATAATTTTCCGGACCGAATGGATCAATTCCGGGAAGAACATGATCAAACAAATATTTAGCCCCTAATCCACGCCCTCCGAGATATTGCTGGAGCAGTTCTGGATCTGTTTCTTCCACCCGGATTTCAGCGGTCGATAGATTTATCCATGCAGTTTTAGCCATTATTACCTCGATTGATTGTGACAGACAACCATTGATTTTGCCCCACTTTTGAACAGTTAAGATGAAATCAGGATATTGTTGATAAAGTGGAGATTGGAAGAAAAAATTTCTTTTCTAATACGATTCTACAAAATCCTGCCCATCTGTCAAGTGACATTTAACTTAAATTCAGTCACAAAGTACAAAAAATGTTAAATATTGAAGAAAATCCATAAAAATGAAAAATTATGAGGCTCTCCCAGCGAGAGGGATTGCCTGATGATAAAAGTTTGGCTTGACGGATCAGGCAAGGTGGGGTAAAATTCTCATCGTTCAATAAACGATGCGGGGTAGAGCAGAGGTAGCTCGTCGGGCTCATAACCCGGAGGTCAGTGGTTCGAATCCGCTCCCCGCTACTCCAAACAGACACTCGAAAGGGTGTCTAATTTTTTTTATGTGGTTCGAATAATACCCAATCGGGAACACCGTCCGCTCCCCGCTACCTGAGAAAACGACCAGAGATGGGCGTTTTTTTAAACATGTGTAATTTCTTGAACTATTTCATTGAGAAGAGAGATTTTTTTTATTACTTTATTATTTTATTCTTAAGAAAGATTAAGAGCATCATTTCAGCGATCGTATTGCAATATTGGTAGAACTCTATCCATATCGATAGGTTTTGGGGATCCATACATAGATCTTAGTAACCCTGAGGGTCGCTGGAAATGTAATTAAATAAAATAATCAATTAAAATGGAAAATCATATTGATTAAGCCCCAATTTTTCAACCAGGTACCTGATTTCTTTTTGTAAATTAGGACTGATAGGTATACCTCTAGATTTTGTAATTTTTGACATTTCATATTCTTTTTCACCAGCGGTAAAAATTCTTGCTTGGCCGGGTGCTTTTTTTGAATTGCGCAAATCGCGTAAAATATTGCCAGTTATTTGTTTGAAATTTTCAATGGTAGTGAAAAACGCGATGTTAATCGCCATGAAGAAATGGCCGACTTTAAACGGTTGTGGATACCCATCAGGATCAATCCCAGTTAAATCCTGCAAGAAAGCACCTGATTGTAATGAAGCTGAAAGAATTTCAACCATTGTTCCGAGCCCATATCCTTTATGCCCAGACAGGATCTCACCTGCTCCCCCCAAAGGAAGAAAAGACGCGGTTCTATTTTCAAGTGCCTTTAACCCGTGGGCAGAATCCTCAATTGGCTGATTGAACTCATCTATAACCCAGCCAACAGGTATTTGTTTACCAGCTCTGGCAAGGACTTCAATTTTACCGCGTTGTGAAATCGGTGTAGCACCATCGAAAATGAAAGGGAATTCTTCATCAGTAGGAGCACCAAAAGCAATTGGATTGGTTCCTAACATCGGTTGAACTCCAAAGGTTGGCGAAACTGAGGGACGCGTATTGGTGACAGTTAATCCAATCATATCCTGGTTAGCAGCCATTGAAGGATAATATCCAGCGATTCCAAAATGTGTAGAATTTCTTACCGTTACACATCCCAGGCCGAATGCCTTTGCTTTGTCAATAGCCATTTGCATAGCTCGTTTACCAATTACCATACCCATGCCATGATGGCCATCGATAACGGCTGTTGTTGGGGTATTGTTCACCACTTCAAAATTTGTGACAGCCTGGTGTTGACCTGATTCAAATCGTTGATAATAATATTTCAAACGACTTATCCCGTGTGATTCTATTCCGCGTATGTCAGATTCAATAAGCACATCACTACAGGTTTCTGCATCTTCTTCTGGGACGCCAGCTTTCATGAATACATCTTTAATTAAACTTTTGACAGTTTCCACTGGTGCAAAATGTGTTCTATCAGACATTAATCCTCCAAATTGAAACTCAGCTTCAAAGGTTGCAATCGAGCATAATAAAAAGAATAGCAAGGTGAATTCATAAAGTCAAGAAATATAATCCTTTGATATTCTGGTAATAAGATGAATTGAATTCCAGATTGTGTATCTTGTACAACGATTAGGAGCAAAAACAAAGATCAAATATTAAAAACTAGGATGCTCAATCTATACTTAACGCAGATTCAAGTGGGAAGTTCAACTTTGAAGGTCAAAAAAGCCAAGTATTTTACCAACCAAGAATTGCTTACAAGAAAACAAAAAGGTTTTTGATTGTCGAGATAGCCTTTTTCACCAATTACTACTTGCGGCTATATTTTCGAAAAAAAGTCACTTTGCTGGTATCAGAAGCACAGAGCCAATCCTGCTTGATTCAATCAAAATGCCAATGTAGCCTTTTTTTGTAGGCATGACTGGTTAGGTGAGTTAAGACAGACTGAGAGTCGGGAGGAATTAATAAAACCCGCAGCTGCGAAGAACCCTTTATGGCTCTGGTTATCTTGAACAAATCTTTTCACGCAGTGCACTGAAGAAAATTATAAAAATCCTGAATTTTAACGTACAATAGATTTATTCGGGTCGGTTTCCGTACCTGGCCTTGGAAATGGAGGGTGTTATGCCTCAAAATTCACCAGTTGACATGGTTAATGAACACAACGGAAAAAATTCAAAAAAACTGGATCAATCGCTTGATTTTCATGCACAGGCTTTAAAAGCTGAGGCGCAAGGTGATTGGCAGGCTGCCGCAGGCTATTACTCTCAATATGTTTCACAAAGGTCCGCCGAACTTGCCCTCATTAATAGTGTGCAGGAGGGTCTTTCCGCTAACCTGGAGATGCAGGCTATTTATAACCTAATAGGCGATAAGTTGCGCGACACTTTCGATGCTCAGATTGTCATGATTTCGCAATATGACCCAATCACACACAAGATCTTTCACCATTATGCCATTGAACGCGGACTGCACCTTCACATTCCTGGCTGGCATCCAATCGACAGCTCGCGGGACGAGGTCGTGCGGTCCCGACGCCCCTTCATAATCAATGGTCAGGAAATCCTTGATGTGCTTGAAGCCAAAAAAATGCATGTTGTCCCTGGCACCGAAGTCCCAAAAACCTGGCTGGGGGTACCGCTGCTGGTAGGAAACGAAGCGCGGGGTATCGTCAGCCTGCAGAACCTCGATAAAGAGAACGCTTTCACATCTTCTGATATCAGCCTGTTGATGACTCTGACCAACAGCATGAGCATGTCGCTTGAGAATGCGCGACTGTTCAACGAAACCCAGCGTCTGCTGAATCTGCTGGAACATGAAATGGAGATCGCTCGCTACACTCAGCAGAGTATGCTACGCAATAAATTGCCCAAATACGCTGGCTATGATTTAGGTTCATTGATCATCCCGGCCCGTGCTGTTGGCGGAGACTTCTACGATTTCATTCCCCTGGATAAACAGAGATTATGTATTGTGATTGGCGACGTTTCGGATAAAGGGTTACCGGCTGCTCTGTTCATGGCGTTGACGTTCAGTCTGGTACGGGCCGAGACCAGAGGGTGCTAAAACCTCGCATCAGGTGCTGCAAAATGTCAATCGTAATCTGATGAATATGAATGCTTCCAACATGTTTGTCACTCTTCTTTACTGCGTTCTGGATTCCAGAACAGGAATTTTACGGTATTCCAGGGCTGGTCATCTACCGCCCATCGTTCTGGATAGCGCTGGAAAGTGCATCGACATCCAGGTGCAGGAAGGTCAGCCTCTAGGTTTGTTTAAGAATGTCAAAATTGACCAGCAGCAAGTGACAATTCCCCACAACGGCCTGGCACTGCTGTATAGCGATGGACTGAACGAAGCCATCGATTCGCATGGTGCGGAGTTCGGTTTTGAACGCATCAAGCAGGAACTATTCCTTAACCGTATGGAAAGCGCAGGCGACATCTGTAATAAGCTATGGCACGTTGTTCAGAGCCACAGTGGTGAAATGCCACACCAGGATGATTTCACAACTGTGATCGTAAAACGTGGTTAGAGAGAAAAAAAACAAGTCAGGGGGTAGGAAAGTGTCGAATACAATATTTATCTTACTGCTTCAGTGATTGCTGAGACGATTAACGGAAGAAAATATGAAGATCACTTTGCGTTAACCTTGAGAGTGATGCTGGACACCATGCTCAAATTTTTTCGGTTACCTGGTTTTTGCAATTGGAAGAAACGAACCAATTCGATCAATCGAGATGGCCTATTCTGTATTGATAAAACTTGACTCTAACCACTCAGTTTTCCCAGTTATTTAGCTTATCCAACCTGCCAGATATGGTGATGAGGAGTATTTGTAAAGCAAAATTCGCTGCTTAAGCTTTTGGGCACGGCCTTGATCCAAAAACCATATTACTATTTGTCGGCCAGGGTTTGGAGTCTTGACAGAGCTTAAGCTGATGCATTATATTTATTTCATGTAAATGATAATCATTTTCAATAAGGAGTGAAAGATGGCTTTAAGAAAAAGATGGATAATTGCTGTAGTGTTGGTGTTTGTGGTACTATTGAGCGCATGTGGTCCGAAACCTGAACAAACAAATGCTGACGGAAAATTACCGGTAACAGTAAGCATTTTACCGCAGCAATACTTTGTGGAACGGATTGGGGGCGAATATGTTTCAGTGAATGTGATGGTTGGCCCTGGAGACGAACCGCACACTTACGAACCCAAGCCGGAACAGATGACAGCCTTATCAAATTCTGCTGCATATTTCAGTATTGGGGTCGAGTTTGAAGAGGCTTGGCTGGACGAGATTGCATCGACGAACCCGGATATGCAAATGGTGGACTTGATTGCAAACATTGATCGCATACCCATGGTTGCCCATTCACATGGAGAAGAACATGAAGGCGAAGAGCATGATCATGAAGGTGAAGAGCATGAGCATGAAGGTGAGGAGCATGAGCATGAAGGTGAGGAACATGAGCATGAAGGCGAGGAGCACGATCATGAAGAAAACGGACTCGACCCGCATGTTTGGACCTCACCAGAACTGGTGAAAATCATGTCACAAACGATTTACAAGACTCTCGTAGACCTTGATCCTGAACATCAGTCAGAATATGCTGCAAATCTGGCAGCTTTCATTGGTGAGATTGATAGTTTGGAAAGCGATATTCGGGAATCTCTAAAAGGATTGGAAGGAATCAAATTCTTTGTATTCCATCCAGCCTGGGGTTATTTTGCCAATGACTTTGGCTTGGTACAGGTACCCATAGAGATTGGTGGGACTGAGCCAAGCGCGAGTGAGATGGCTGAATTAATAGAAGAGGCCAGGAGCGAAGGAGCAAAAGTTATTTTCGTTCAACCTGAATTCAGTACCCGTTCAGCGGAGACGATAGCTAATGAGATAGGTGGCTCGGTTGTTCCTATCAGTCCTCTTAATCCGGACTGGATGGAGAATTTGCGTAATGTAGCAAACGCTTTCAAGCAAGCACTGAATAATTAACAGAAACAAAAGTAATTTCTAGCTTATACTTATGGGTGCGAGTGATTGAAAAATCGCACCCAATTATTTTTTTATGATGGAAATGGTAAATGAAAAATTGATTGAGGAGAAAGAATGACTGAAAAATTACCTGGGATTGAGAAGCAGGAAGTGATCCGAATTCGAAATTTATATGCCAGATATGAAGATGACTCTGTTTTAGAGAATATCAACATCTCAGTTTGGAAGTCAGATTTTATTGGTTTAATTGGTCCTAATGGGGGCGGTAAGACGACATTGATCAAGGTATTGCTGGGACTCCTACCACCACAACGGGGTGAAATTTTGATCATGGGGAAGCCGGTTGAACAGGGACGCGTGCATATTGGATATGTACCTCAGGTTGTCGTCTTCGACCGTGATTTCCCGATCAGTGTTTGGGAAGTTGCCCTAATGGGGAGATTGGGTAAACGGCGTCTTTTCCAACGGTCAGTGGGTTCTTATCTGTAAACCAATAGTAAAAGGTAAAAAATTTGGGAATTTTTATTGAAGCGATGCCTTTTCTTTTTCTAGGGACATTTGCTTCCGGATTGGTAGAAGTCTATATCGATCAGGATGTTATGCGAAAATTCATTCCTAAGTCTCCATTGACAAGTGCAATTATGGGGAGTTTTTTAGGTTTATTTTTTCCAGTTTGTGAATGTGGGGTGGTTCCACTGGTAAGACGCTTGTTTCGCAAAGGAATGCCCATTCCAGCTGGAATTGCTTTTTTGTTAGCTGCTCCTGTCATCAACCCGATTGTCATCCTTAGTACGGCGACTGCTTTTGGATTTGGTAAAATTTTCTTCGTACGAGTCGTATCCACAATATTGATTGCAATCATTACTGGATTAATTTTTTCGTTTATTCCTTCACGGTTAGAAATATTGAAGCCGACTCATTGGACTACCCCAGAAACATGTGACCTTCATGATCATCACCATGATCATTCAATGGTGCAAAAGCCAAATACTCACCTACAAAAAATAAACCAGGTCTTCCTGATAGCTTTGAATGAGTTCTTCGAAATGGGACGTTTCCTCGTATTAGGCGGTTTGATTGCAGCAGGTTTGCAAGCTTTTATTCCTCAAAGCATTCTTCTATCTATCGGAGAAGGTCCAGTTTTATCAGTTCTTGTAATGATGGGACTAGCTATTATATTGTCAATCTGTTCAACGGTGGATTCGTTTGTGGCACTGGGTTTTATTGGTGTTTTCAGTACAGGTTCAGTGTTAGCTTTCCTTTTATATGGTCCAATGGTAGACATTAAAAGTATCCTGATGTTTAGCCGTGTTTTTCGACCACGTGCCTTATTATATTTGGTCATTATTCCATTTATGTTGGTCTTATTGATCAGTGTGTCATTAAACTATTTTATGATCTGGTAGCCTATGGATAAGTCTTATTATCGGTACACCCAATGTGTGATTGTCATCGGTCTGGCAACCTATCTGGCTGAAAAATGGATAAGCGGTCGTCTTTTTTTCTATATCAACCCTCGGTTTGCCATCCTAACATTAATTGGAATTATAGGATTGGCGGTTATGGCTTCAATTGGATTAAACTCTCTTTTCACCCATAAGCAGACTGAAGTTGATGCTCTCAATGAGATGGAACCACATAAACAGAAGACGAATATAGTGTTTATCTTCTTACTTCCTCTAATAGTTGGCTTCCTAGGTCTATCAGGACACATTATTTTATCAATGTATTTCTTAGTTTTTATTATCGGATTGACGCGTTTACCCAAATTCCAAAAAGATAATCATGAACAACCTCAGAAATTTGATATTCCTGGGGCGACTTTGATTCTTATGATAATTCCATTAATTTTAGGCGTTTTAATTCCACCACAGCCACTTTCCACCTCATCATTGAACACACGGGGTATGAGCCTATCTGCTCCAGTTAGTATTGGCCAACAATCAATTCAAACGATGGATATTACTCCAGATGATCGTACAGTATTGGATTGGATCAAATTATTTAATTATGAGACGGACCTTTCAACTTACATGGGAAAACCAGCCAATGTGATTGGCTTTGTGTATCATGATCCTCGTTTAAACACCGATCAATTCATGGTAGGCCGGTTTGTTATCACCTGCTGTGCAGCGGATGCATTTGCAATTGGTATAGCTGTTAATTGGCCTGAAAGTGTAAATTTAGAAGATAATACTTGGGTAAATGTCAAAGGAACTGTGGATGTAATGACAATTGATGGGCGAAAAGTTCCTGTTATACATGCTCAAGAAGTAAATCCTATTCAAGCTCCAGAACAACCTTACCTATACCCATGAAAAAAATCGATTGGATCGTGTCGTCATTTATTGCGACATCAATACTATTATTAATTGCTGTGATTTTTATTGGCAATCGAGTTCCTATTAAGATTACATGTCAATCTCCCATACCCTGTGATCAGGTTAGTCCTTTCGGATCGCTTGTATTTGAATTTTCTCGTCCAGTTCAAAAAGATCAGGTTGAAACCTTATGGCAGACAAATTTAGCAGTAGAAGGGAAATGGGAATGGTTGGATAATCGTCATGTCCGCTGGAATTCAATAAATCCTTTACCTTCGAACAAGAACATTTTGCTTGAATTTACAACTGGTCCGGTTGGTCAAAATGGAGAACAGATTATGGATGTTTTCCAATGGGAAATTATGGTGCGCTCCCCACGTATTGTTGTTTTGGGAAATGAAGGACCAGGACAAGAAATCTTTTGCTATGAATTAGGGGATGGATCTCCTGGAATGCAGATATCTCAAACTGGTGGTAAAGTTATAGACTTTCAAGCATCGCCTGATGGCGATCAGGTTGTTTTCTCTGCACTGAACGAACTTTTCGGTATTGATCTTTGGATTGTACAACGAGATGGATCCAATCAACGAAAATTACTGGATTGTGGGACAGACCGTTGCACTACACCTGCCTGGTCACCTCATTTGCAGGAATTGGCATATACACGGGAAGGTGCTGGAATTGACCCCAATGGACCCAAAGGAGCCCCGAGAATTTGGATACTTGACATTATTTCAGGACAGACAACCTCCTTGTTTGCTGATCCACAGAAGATAGGGTATGGTCCAAAGTGGTCTCCTGATGGACAATGGCTATCTATCTGGAATGGTTCTCAGAAAGGAATTGAGGTTGTAAACAGGAACAGCGGTGAAACCTTCATTCTTGAATCAGCTAATGGAGATGTCGGTTCTTGGACATCCAATAGCCAATTTCTTTTTTATTCAAATTTAGTCTCAGGAGAGGCTGGTTTTCGAAATGTGATTCTTATGGCAGACATAAGCAATAGGTCTATTTCAACTATTCTGGGTGGAAATGTCGAGGGTGATGGATATAGTGTAGATAATCCCGTTTGTAGTCCTAATGATAATTTGGTAGCAGTGAAAATCCAACCGAATGTAAAAATACCCGGTGCTGAACTGTTTTTATTAAATCCTTATTCGAAAAACGGAATAACAATTATGGATGATCTATCAAGAATACCCAGCTTTTTCTCCTGGACTCCTGATGGTGAAAAACTTGTATTTCAATCATTTATTTTAGGAGGAAAGTCAAATGATCAAGAAATTTGGGTTTGGGATGTGGTAAAGGGCCAATTAAAATTCATAACAAGAGGTGTTTGGGCACCACAGTGGTTACCATAGAATTTTCATAATCATCCATGGTTACCAATCCAGAGATTTATGCTACTGCTTTGAGATCAATCAGCAATCTTCTTAACATTGAGAAATGCGATCGATTGGTTCCAAACTTGGTGTGATAGGCTGATATTAATAAAAAATGTCCATGTATAAAGAAAGAAATGGACACTTATCCCTATACGATGTATTTTTCCAACTCGGGTTGGTATTTGAATAATATTTGTTTCATTCTCTCTAATTTTTCCAGGTAATCATCCTGGCGGAAGAAGGAGATTGCGACCACATTTTCAACACGATCTGTCGGGATTACGCAGGGGTACTCCAACACCGCAAATATATGATGCCACTTCTTCCACACTCTCGACAAATCCCTGTTCCCTTATCCGGGCATATTCTTCCAGAATGGATTCTTTGGTGGTCAGCGTGTTGGGTGCGACCTTTCCAAAGGTTAGTGTCATCCAGTAATTTTTCGACCACTTCGGGATCATGGTAAGCCATCAGACATTTGCCATAGCAACCGCGATTCATGGGGTAATAGGTACCTGGCTGGTCATTGATCTTAACGATCTGATAGGTTTCCACCTCAAAAAGGGAAATCACTTTGTCTCCAACCCGATGGGCGATGCCAACCGATTCAGCCGATTCCTTGGAGATTTCTTCCAGGATGTTTAGGATTTTGTCCTTATAATTAGCATTGCTGAGGTAGATGTTGCCTAAATGGTATGTCATTGGTCCCATTTTGTATATTTTGCTCTGTTCATCTTTTATTAGCCATACCGGTCTGCACTAATGTGGACAGGATTCGATAAATTGTCGTTCGATTGAAATTTGCTGATTTGTTCCAATTGAGATATGGTGAATTTATAGGGTGCTCTGGATAAAATAGTAAGCAGATACAATCCCTTTTCCAAGCTACTCATTCTGGAATTTGTATTTTGGATCCATTTGAAATATTTTCAACTTTCTATCGTCATGCGACTAATTAATCCTGCGTATAGTTTTGTTGCCAGCATCATTGTATTAATAGATAATACGTTCATCCTCAATGTGGGCGGTGGCGGGTTCATCAGGTAATACCGGACCCCAGGAGACAAAATTCTTCATTGATTTTGCGTAGCTGGTTCCAGGAGCAAATTGAAGCCGATTATCCATGCCATATTCTTCGGAAACATCCTGTAGTGTTTTAATGAAGGGATGATCTTTACTGACCCACATCGGTTCAAGAAAATCCAGAATTGTCACTTTATACCCATATTCATCAGCATGGGCAGTCAAAGCAGTCAGTATTTCTTCCCTGGTTGTGCCATACTTGATGTCTGATATTGATCGTTAATTGGACAGAATCTTCAGTTAATTTGATAATGGTTGGTGAGATCGTAGTCTGACCGGTAGTTTCCTCTTCGGTCTGATTCCTATCCTCGTGGATGAGCAATTCGTGTGCATGTCCATCATTGCTAAGAAAGTCACCAATAAATCGTACAAAATCAAAATCCATCTCTGCTATGGTACTCAACTTTTTACATAACTTGATGATGGCATTATCTCCACTCTTTGGAACAGAACTATGGATTGCTTTGCCATGCACAGTGATGTTTCTTCCATCAGAAAGAGTGATTTTTGCCCTGGAAGGAATAGTATTGGGGCTATCTCCTCCCCTCAGGTTCTTAATTCCGCGCTTCCCATCGCGGAAGAAATCCAGTGTGATATCCGCATATCCTTTTTCGATATTGAAGATTGGAAAACGCCCATCCGGTGAATAACCACAGCATGGTACTGGAAATTCCTTCTTGAAGTTAGCGATGTCTGTCCATTTTCCCTCTTCACTGGTTCCTACGATGAGCCACACTTTTCTATGCATGGGTAAACCTAATTGTTGTACAGCTTTCATAGCATACAGGCTCATGATGGCAGCTCCCTTATCATCCTCAGTTCCGCGACCATACAAGTAGCCATCTCGCTGAATTCCTTCAAAGGGATCATTGGTCCATTTTTCTCGGTCGCCAATCCCGACAACATCCAGGTGCACCAGGATTCCCAGGGTTTCTTCGCCTTGCCCCATTTCCACGATTCCCACATCCCATTCCGAAGTGGTCATGGTTTTAAATCCGAGCTTTTGAGCATGTTGAAGAAAGTACTTCAGGCAGGCCAGGGTTTCCGCTTTGTTTCCGTTGATACTTTGGAAGCTGACAAGTTTCAGAATTTGTTCAATTATTTCTTCTTTTTGCTCATCAATAAAGGCTGCCAGTTTTTCTTTATTCATCGTTTAACCTCTGGCTATTACAGTAATCCAGGGCCAGCATGCCATAGAATATGGCTGCTTGCTCTAACGATTTTGTTTCGATAAATTCCTCAGAGGTATGGGCTAAAGTCAAGTCTCCAGGACCCATGATGATGCATTTTGCCTGGGTATAAGCGGCCAGAACGCCAGCATCACTCCAGGCGGGGAAAACAGTGGGTTTCCGTTTCTGATAACGTGTTTGGCGCAAGGCATTAAAGGCTGATTGAACGAGAGGGTCACTTTCTTCGGTGTAAAAAGGTTTGTGCGGTAGGAGATCACCTGATGAGAAAAAGCTTTTGATCTCGGCGTTAAATTTGGAATCCTGTTGTTGTAGTTTTGTGATGATCGCTGAAAGCTCCGCATAAACCTGGTCAATGCTTTCTTCTGGGATCCAGCGGCGATCGACTTCTAATGTGCAAATGCCTGGCACGGTGCTGGGTTGGTCTCCTCCTTCAATTTTTCCAATATTGATGGTGGGGTGACCCAGCACTGGATGCTTTCTTCGTTTCAATACGGGAGTATATTGACCATAAATTCGCGCTATAAGCCTGCTGGCCATAGCGATGGCATTAATGCCTTTATCCATATTGCCGCCATGTACCTTTTTCCCGAATACATCGATTTTAAGCCATTCCAGCCCCTTATGACCCAATGCCAGGCGCATGTCTGTGGGTTCGCCAATGACTGCACCATCGACGAAAGGTCCGTTTTGTGCCAAATACTCGACACCTTTTCCTGTCTGTTCTTCGTCAATGACACCGGCAAAGACCAGGTCGCCTTTCAGGGTTGTTCCGGAGCGTTTTATGCCGATAAAAGCAGCCAGCATGGCAGCCAAGGGTCCTTTCATATCACAGGAACCTCTTCCAAACAGCTTCCCATCCTCAACACGACCTGAAAATGGATCAGGCATCCCATAAGCAGGTACGGTATCCATGTGACCACACAACATCAGTGATCGTCCTTTACCGGTTCCTTTGAGCATGCCAGTTACATTAAAACGTCCTGGTTCCACTTCCTTTAACTGTGTTGTAATTCCTTCAGCGCTAAGCAGCTCCTGGATATAGGCTGCCATCTCGCTTTCACTATTTTCGAGTAAGGAATAGCTTGGAATCCTGACCAGATTTGAGGCAATACCAACCACATCTATTTTGGTGATATGCTCTTCTACTATAAGATCTTTGATAATGAACTCCTCTAATTTTTATAAAAATTCTCTATAGTCTATTAGCCAAATGACAGGCAACCAGATGATCTTTTTCAATCTCTAAAAGTTCAGGACTTTTTTCCCAACACAAATCATGCACCAAAGGGCATCTTGTATTGAATTTACAGCCACGAAGGTCCTCAGTAGGATTGGGTGTTTCTCCCGGAAGAACGATACGTTCCTGCCTTTTATTGACACCAGGCGTAGGCATGATGGCGGTGAGAGCTTTGGTGTATGGATGGGCACCTCTTTGAATAATTTCATCGGCATTTCCAATTTCCATAATTTTTCCCAGATACATGATGGCAATTCGATCTGAGATTAGCCAGGCTAATGACAGATCATGAGTGATAAAGAGATAGGATAATTGCTTCGTATCTCGCAAGTCCAACATCAGACGCAGAATACCCGTGCGGATAGATGCATCCAGCATGGAAATAGGTTCATCCGCCACGATAAAGGTTGGGTCCATTATCATAGAACTGGCCAAAACTACTCTTTGGCGTTGCCCTCCTGAGAGTTCATGCGGATAACGATGGTAGAAATCTTCAGGAGGTTCCAAGCCGGCTTGCTCGAGTGCGAGTTTCACCCGTTTACTACGCTCCATTTTGGTCTTTACAAGATGGTTGACATCCAGAGGTTCTGCGACGATATCCATAACAATATCCCTCGGGTTCACCGATTGGTAAGGATCCTGAAAGATCATCTGAGCTTTTTGGCGGAAACGGCGCATGAATTGTCGGTCTTTGGGTCTTACTTCTTCCCCAAAAAACCTGATTTCACCCATCTCAGTCTCTACCAATTGCAGAATTGCCTTGCCTGTGGTCGTTTTACCACTGCCACTTTCTCCCACCAGCGAGAGAATTTCACCTTTTGCTATATTAAATGAAATGCCATCGACCGCCCTTAGAATTTTTTTCTTCTTACTGAAAAGATCCTCAACCAGACCTCGTTTAATTTCAAAATAAACTTTCAGATCCTTAACTTCAACGGCATAGTCATTGGTCATGTTATGCCTCTCCAATTCTATGACAGGAGGCAAAGTGTTTCTCACCTACTTTTATCATCTCTGGTTCCTGTGCAGCGCACAGCGGAATAGCCATATGACATCTTGGGTAAAACGGACAACCACTGATGGGTTCGAGTAAATTAGGCGGGATCCCTTCAATGCTGGGAGGAATGATTTTTTCTTTTCCTATATGTGGGAAGCAAGCAATCAATCTTTCGGTATACGGATGCGCTGTACGTTCAAAGACAGCTTCTACCGGGCCAAACTCAACAATTTTTCCGGCATACATCACAGCGATACGGTCGCAGGTTTCTGCCAGGATGGAGAGATCATGGGTGATCAGGATCAAACCCATATTCAATTCTTTCCGCAGTTTTTCTAAGAGATTCAAAATCTGCGCCTGAACCATTACGTCTAAAGCGGTAGTGGGTTCATCACCGATTACCAGTTTGGGTCGACAAGCCAAAGCGATGGCAATCATAACCCTCTGCTTCATGCCTCCGCTAAACTCATGTGGGTAATTGCTGATGCGGTCTACAGGCATTTCTACCAATTCAAAAAGCTCTCCTGCTCTTGCCAGTGCTGCCTTCTTGCTGATATTTTCATGTAAAACAATAGCTTCGGCAATCTGGTCGCCCACCTTCATGACCGGATTGAGGGCATTCATTGAACCCTGGAAGATAATGGATACATCTTTCCAGCGCCGGCTGCGAATTTCTTCATCACTGAGAGTGACCAAATCGGTTCCCTCAAAAAGTATCTGACCCCCAAAAATTTTTCCTTCTTTGGGAAGCAACCTGACAATTGAAAGAGCGCTGGTGGTCTTTCCACAACCTGATTCGCCGACCAACCCCAGAGCTTCTCCGTGATCCAAATCAAAGCTGGTATCATCCACTGCCTTGTATAAACCCTTGGAGGTTTCAAAATATGTTCGAAGATGCTTCACGTCCAGCAGTGTCAAAAATTACCTTCCTCTCAATTTTGGATTTAATATTTCATCAAAGGCATAACCCAGCAGGGTAAATGATAAGACCACCAAAACCACGCAGATGCCCGGTGGGAGATAGTACCAGTATGCACCGGATGCAGTAGCTCCCCCTTCAAACGCATAATGCAGCATCATTCCCCAACTGGCCATGGTTGGATCTCCCAGCCCTAAAAAGCTGAGGGTGGTTTCGGAAATAATGGCGACGGCAGCCACCAATACTGTATTAGCAAACACCAAAGGAAATACATTGGGAAGAATATGCCGGAACATGATATGTCCATGACCTGCGCCGATGGACACAGTGCGTTCTACAAATTGTCTTTCTCTCACGGAAAGGGTTTGGGATCGAACTACCCGGGCGGTTCCTGCCCAACCGGTAATCCCAATCACAAAGATAATATTCCACAAGCTGGTTCCTAAAATCGCAGCCAGCACCATCATGAGCGGCAACCAGGGAATAACCAGAAAGAAATCGGTAAAGCGCATCAGCAGGTTGTCGATTCCTTTTCCAAAGTATCCAGCAAGAATACCTATCAAAGTGCCAATAATCATGGAGATGGCAGTAGCAACAGCACCAATTAATAGTGATATCCTGGAGCCGGCGATCAGGTTGGCAAGAACATCTCTGCCCATGTCATCTGTCCCCAGGAGATGTGCAGAGGAAGGTGAAAGAAGCAGGTCCTCCACCTCGCCAAATTCCATCGTTGAAAATGGCATGATGATTGGTCCAAAGGTTGCCACCACAATAAAGAATAGCAGGATGATCGTGCCAGTCAAGGCTAATTTGTTTTTAAGAACTGCTTTGCCAAAATCCTTTAGTCTCATTTTTTCCTGGTTCTTGATTTCTCCTAGAGGGATATCTTAATTTTTAACTCGTGGATCAATATATACGTAACTGATATCTGCCAAAAAATTTGCCAGTACTACGCTGATGGTTACCAACAGAAACACACCCTGGAGTAGGGGATAGTCCCTTGCACCCAGCGCTTCATACATCAAACGCCCCAGGCCGGGCCATGAAAAGATTGTTTCAACCTGAATAGCTCCCGCCACCACAAATCCAAGGTTGATCGCGATAATGGTGATCATAGGGAGCATTGCATTCGGTAAGGCATGCTTGAGAAGAATGTATCTTTCGCGGAATCCTTTGGCTCTGGCCGTGATGATGTAGTCCTCAGATAAGACATCAATGAGGGTGTTGCGCATTGTAAGGGCATATTCTCCGATCAATACCAGACTCATGGTGAGTACTGGCAGCACCAAATGACGACTCAGATCGCTAATCATTGCCCATGTTGAGGCAAAATTCTTGCCGGGGGTTAACATACCACTGGTTGGAAACAAGCGTAATTGGACGCAGAATAGCACCACTAAAATCATTCCAAGCCAGAAAGTGGGCACCGAATAGGTGACCAAAGAGAATCCTAATGTCCAAACATCCAGCTTTGTTCCGCGTTTCCAGGCAGCCACAACCCCAATCAGTATTCCAACCAGGATGGCAATGATCTCCGCCAACCCGACCATCAGTAATGTAGGAAGGATCTTTTCAGCAACCACCTTCGCTACTGGAGCTTTGTAAACAAAAGAGATTCCCAGATTTCCCTCCAACAGATGTTTGAAGTAGGTGAAGAACTGAACATACCATGCCTGATCTAACCCATACAGTCTTTTGACAGCTTCAATCTGTTCGGGGGTTGCCCGGGGGTTCCTCATCATCATCGCAAGAGGATCCCCCGGTAAAACTCGAAACAATAAGTAGTTGAAGATAAGTACGATCAAGATGGTGATCAAGGCATACAATAATTTTTTAGCAATGATCCCCTTATTCATAATCGTTTATCCTCTATTTAACTGGTTTCATATTCATGTAGTTGAAAATTGTCAGATTGTGGAAGAAAGTTCCCGTTTCCGGAATTTGCTGATAACCTGTCCAGCGATCTGAGCGAATAGCTTGAATATTGTTGGAATAGATCATGATGATATATGGTGCTTCATCATACACAATCTGTTGCATTTCAAAGACCATTTGCTGTCTCTTTTGTTCGTCAAGTTCGGTTTGTTGTTTTACGAAAAGTTCATCGTATCTGGCATTTGAGAAGAAGGGTTCATTGTTTCCGCCAATTTGATCGGTGATGAGAACACCCATAATCACGGTGGGATCTAAATCTGCACCCCAACCCCAGATAAACAAATCATAAGAACCAGCAATGATATTATCATAAAGTGCGCCACTATCCATGGTGACATTAGTGATTTTAATACCGGCTTCAGCAAGATCAGAAGCAATCAATTGTCCTGATTTAACCTCTTCAAGGTTATCTGCAATGGTAATTAGTTCAAATTCCAGAGGTGATCCGTCAGCGCTTTCACGTACACCATCCCCGTCTGAATCCTTATAACCAGAAGCTTCTAATAAGGCTTTAGCAGCTTCCACGTCATAATCACGTAATTCAGTAGCGGTTGGTTCATAATGATAGAAATTGCCAGGGTTTATCATGGTTGTTCCAACGGTTCCTTGACCGGTATAGGCAATGTCGACAATTCTCTGTTTATTGATGCCCAGTTCAATTGCCTGACGGATGTTCTTATCCAACAGTAGAGGATTTCCACCACTGGCTTCATCAGTCCAGCAGTTTACACCAACTTGCATGAAACCAAGTTCCTCACCGGAAATTACGTCCACATTGGGGTCTGCTTCTAATTGTTTCATCTGTGCAGAGTTAAGATTGTTGGCACCATCGATTTCGCCTAGAATAAGTGATTGAGCCATCGAATCCACATTTTCATAATCAACAAAAATGTATTCATCAACGGCAGGTTTGGTGCCAAAATAGTCTTGATTTTTGACAACTTTCACGAAATTTGGACCCTGAGAATCAAATTTGTAGGGTCCTGTGCCGATGGGCAATTCATTTGGAAAGATTTCGAGCTCCTCCGCAGGAATTTCCGCCCAAATGTGCTGGGGAAGGATAGGTGTGGTATTCATCAGAATATTCGCTTTAGGTTCCTCAGTGATGATAACAACAGTGAGATCATCCGGAGTTTGAACTTCTGTGATTCCAGTAAGATAGGAGCTATACATATAGCCAAGCCCTGTTTCCAACATCAGATCATAAGTGAATTTTACATCTTCAGAGGTAAAAGGTTCGCCATCGTGCCATTTGACTCCTTCCCGCAGTTTGAAGGTCCAGGTCAGATTGTCATCGCTGTGAGACCATTCGGTTGCCAGGTTAGGAACAGCTTCATAGTTTTCATTGTAAACAACTAGGGAATCATAGATGAGCATGAAAAACTCATATGTAACCTGCATGTAGGATGTTAATGGGTTCAAAGTGTCGAAGGCGGTGCTGGAACCCACGGTAAATGATACGGGTTCTGCAGGGCTTTGCTCTTCGCTGGTTTCTGCTGCGCCTTGTTCTTCTGGAACTTCTGCTGGAGCTTGTTCTCCTCCACCACAGCCAACCAACGCTACCGTGAGCATTAGGATGACAACGAACATAATATATTTCTTACTCGACTTTTTCATTTTTTCCTCCTTATGGAAAATGGGATTAACTTAAACGACACCGCTTTCGAGGATCGTAAATTGCTTTTTACCTGCATCCAGACGAGCCTTCACACCTAAAGGCAGGGTAGCCATATCTTTTGTATGGCCGAGAGGGAGACCGTATAATACAGGAATTTTGAGAGGTTTCAAGTAATATTCCAATATTTCTTCAAGGTTTCTATCACTATAATAGCCTGGATTATGCTTAGCTGGAACGCATTCGTGACATTCACTGACCATCACTCCTTTGGCTACTTTCAGTAGACCAGCATTGCGGAGGTGAGATATCATATGATCGAAGATCCAGGGTTCCGTATACGCTTCCTCGATCATCAGAATTTTATCCTGCGTATTGATTTGGTAAGGTGTTCCCAAGGTGGCGCAGATCAAGGTCAGGTTACCACCAATCAGCTCCCCTTCGGCAATCCCTGGCACAATCGAGTGCAGCCAGGTCTTTTCATCCGGGATGGGAATTTGCCCAATAGGTTCAACGGATGAAACTGCCTTGAAAAATTGTTTTTTTGTGTAATCGGTCAGGTCTGCGGAATTGAAACGAGACATCCCAGGCCCATGAAAAGTGACCATATCCGAAAATTTATGGATCGCCAGATGAAGTGAAGTGATGTCACTAAAACCGGTCAGGATTTTAGGATGTTTTGCAATCGCCTCAAAATCAATCAGGTGAATAATTTGGGCGGAGCCATAGCCACCCTGGGTAACAAAAACCGCATCGATATCATCTCTTCGGAACATTTCATTAAAGTCATAAGCGCGTTCTTTTTCAGAAGCGGCAACAAAGCCCTTCAATTTATTCACATTTTTGCCAATGACAACTTTATAACCCAGTTCCTCCAAGAATTCGCCAGCACGAATTACATCACTATTTTTTTCAGAAGGACTTGCAGGAGAAATTACCCCGACGGTGTCCCCTTTTTCAAGTCTTTTAGGTTTTATCATGAAATACTTTCTTTGTGAAACTTGCTCGGAATGTTCATATATTGAACAATGTTCTCAATTAAATTATACTCATCTGGATAATTTTTACAAGCGATAATTTAAACGAATTTATAAGGAAAAATAATGGAGATAATCATAGATGCTAACCCCATAAGTCGCAAGGCCACAATTGACAACATTGATTGACAAATTCTACAAATAGGTGTATATACACTTATTATGTTCAAAGATATGCCTAAAAAAACCATTTACGAATTTGCATTCCAGGCTGTACCATGTGTGGGATTTAATACACGCAGGGTTACACGCCTTGTCACACAATATTATGATAAAGCACTTGCACCCGCAGAGATTCGATCAACCCAGTTTTCTCTTCTTAATAGTTTATCTATGTTGGGTGAAATTTCAATGAAGGATTTAGCAACGATCTTGGCGATGGATCGCACCACTTTGACACGTGATCTAAAGCCATTACTAAACAGGGGGTTGGTGAGTGTAACAATAGGTAAGGATCGCCGCGTCCATCCTATTGAGATCACTATTAAAGGAAGGAAGGTTCTTGAACTTGCTCAACCGTATTGGGAAAAAGCACAAGCGAAGATTGTGGATAGTCTTGGATCAGATACCTGGGAAAAGATTATGAGATATTTACATCAAATTTCGATGATTGTGGAAAATGATAATTCACAGACACAATCCTAATAATATTAATCAAATCTAGGCTTATCAAATGAATTGAGTAAAAAAACTAAAAGGAGCAGTAATAATGGTAAATAAATCTAA
>CAVQSU010000004.1:0-155034 GCA_963715915.1 uncultured Chloroflexia bacterium
TGGCCGAGAAATTGTTTATATCTGTGGGGACGGCACGTACCCATATCAAACGCATTTACCGAAAGCTGGATGCCCATAGCCGCTTTGAAGCAATTACCAAAGCAAAAAAGCTGAACCTTTTCTAGACCAAAACCAAATTCAAGGAGACGAAATATCGAGTAATCTTCCCTCGAAATTTGTGTAACATGCAGAGTTTGAGGGCCTCAAAACCGCTACAACTGGTTCAGGTTATTAATATCCTGAGAAAAAATTCCAACTTAGAGCCAATGTACCGGTAATTCCTGATTGAGATGTAATAGTCTTCCCTTTTCCCCGGAAATGGCCAGGGTCGATATGGATGCAGGGGCAATCCGAATTTGATTCAAGTTCTCCAAAGGTAATCCAATCAAATGACTGATTGTGTGGCGAATGATGCTACCGTGCGAATAGATAGCAATGATTGCATCTTGTGGGTGTTGGCTGATCAACTTTACAATTGCTGTGGATACCCGTTCTCTGACCATAAATCCATCTTCGCCACCTGGAATTTTGGCCAACGAAGGATTTTCCTGGAAGATTCGCCAATTCGGATCCTGGATCAGTTCATCAAAAGGTAGCCCTTGCCAATCACCAAAATTCACCTGGTTCAATTCTTGGTTTATTTTCACGTCCTGTTTTAAGAATTTGGCTAGTGGCTGTGCTGTTTCCTGGGTACGTTTCAAGGGGCTGGCATAAATGGCATCTATTGATAGATGTTTAAGCGCTTCGGCAACACGAAAAGATTGCAGAACACCTTCAGCATTTAATGAGCTGTCAATGCGTCCAGCCAAAGCTTCATCGACATAATCCGTGTCACCATGGCGAATCAATAAGATTTTTGTCATCCTTATTCCTTCATTCAGATTTGGAAGTTTGTGTAGACGGTTTCTTTTCCAATTCAGTAAATTGAGAAGCAAACTTGCTCATATCAATCAAATTTACGAATGGGACAGAAATATGCTCTTTGGTGAGCATAATCGTGCTGATGGATGCAGTATTTATTTGAATTCGTTGAAATGAATCCAGAGGGATATTAAGATAATAGGCAACCAGCAACCGGATGGCATCAGAATGACTGAAACAGGCAACCAGATCGAATGGTTCATGATTTTCAGAAATTTGCGTCAAACAATCCACCAGACGGTTTTGGGCAGCGATGAAACTTTCTCCATTGGGGAATTGCATTTGAGAGGGGTGCTTCTGAACAGTCTCCCATAACTTAAGTCTGCGCATTTGCTTGATGGTTTTACCCTGCCAATCTCCAAAATTAATCTCACTCAGATTATCACAAATGGAGATTTCCATATTTTTTACCCCAGCCAGTGGTTGAGCAGTTTCCATTGCTCTTTCTAATGGACTGCTGTAAATGGCTTTAATGGGTAGGTTATGGAGGGTCACTGCCACCGCTTGTGCCTGGTTCAGTCCATTCTGATTGAGGTGCACTCCAGGCAGTCTGCCTGCTAACTTTTTCCCCACCCAATCATTTTCCCCGTGTCGGATCAATAAAATTATAGCCATACTTATTCCTTTTTTGGTGAGGGTTTTTGTGCAGGTGCCTGATTTTGTTTGAGTCCCTCAATTTGTTTTTTCCGCCAATCTTCTACCCGTTTTTTTATATTGACTTCATATCCCTGGTCAGAAGGTCTGTAAAAATGAGTGCCTGACAGGTGGTTGGGTAAATATTGTTGGGGTATAAAATGACCTTCGAATGAATGTGGATATAAATATCCTTTACCATGCCCAAACCCTTTGGCATCTCGGCTGCTGTCCATCAGATGGATGGGTACCTGTCCCATACCCTCTGCTTCCATACGTTTGAGAATATCAAAGTATGCCATAACAGAATTGGATTTTGGCGCAGTAGATAAGTATAGGGTAGCTTCCACGATCGGAAAAATTCCTTCCGGTAGCCCTATAAATTCGTACGCATTTGCTGCAGCATTCGCAACCACCAGAGCCTGTGGATCCGCTAATCCGATATCTTCACCTGCCAGAATGATCAGCCTTCGCAAAATAAAACGTGGATCTTCTCCTGCTGCCATCATTTTTGCCAGCCAATATAGTGCTGCATCCGGGTCGCTACCACGTACCGATTTGATGAAGGCAGAAATGGTATCGTAATGAACATCCCCACTTTTGTCATATAAAACAGCTCGTTTTTGGATGGACTCTTGCGCTACATCCAGCGTAATGTGAATTGTTTTGGTTTTGTCAGGAGTGGTGGTTTCAATGGCAAGCTCAAGAGCGTTCAATAAATTACGCGCATCCCCACCACACATCTGGATCAAATGATTACGGGCATCATCGTCCAGAATGACGGCGTGTTTCCCATATCCATAATCCGGATCAAACAGAGCCCGGTCAATGATTCTTAAGAGATGCTCCTCATCCAGCGGTTGCAGTTGAAAGACACGTGAACGAGAAACCAATGCCGGGATAACATCAAAATAAGGGTTCTCCGTGGTGGCACCGATTAAACGTAAGCATCCCTGATTCTACATGCGGGAGAAGTGCATCCTGCTGGGCTTTATTCCAACGATGAACTTCATCTATAAAAAGGATGGTTCTCTGTTGATATAATTTTCGCCTTTCTTCAGCTTCATGAATAACACGTCGGAGTTCCGCAACGCCTGCCAATACAGCCGAAATAGTTTCAAATTGGGCTTTGGTATGTAAAGCAATTAATTGAGCCAGGGTGGTTTTTCCGGTGCCAGGTGGACCCGTAAAAATAATGGATGAAAATAGGCGATCCGCCTGAATAGCCCGGCGTAGCAGTTTTCCTTCTCCAATGATATGTTCCTGCCCGATAAAATCGTCAAAAGTCCTCGGACGCATACGGGCTGCCAAAGGGGCTTCCTGTTGCATTCGTTCGCCCATTGCGTGGTCAAACAAATCATTCATGCAGATCTCCTTGTTCTTACGGATTGAGAACAAACTATCATCCCCCTAATTTTACATTAATTCTTTGCTTATTTGTTCTATAAATTGAGGCTAGTGGAAATTCTGAATTTTTCTTAGTTAAAGGGTGTTTTTCGCGTACGGGCGCAGTCCAAAAACACCTTACCTCTAATTAATGAAAGGACTCAGTTGAATTCATAAAATTTTTCATACTTGTTGAGTATTTCAAATCAAGCTAGAGCTTATTCTTTATTCCAGGGTTTGAATCCGAGTAACTCTTCTGGATCAAACCATTCGCCCTTAAATTGGATAGCCCGATCGTCGATTGTCAGGAATGCTTTTGGTTTGTCTTTAGCAAATTTAACCGGGGGAAAGCCATGTTTTTCCATCCAGGTCTTCATGGCTTCAATCCCGGCTTCAGAACTGGAACGTGAGCTAAACACCACAATGGTGAAATAATTCTGAGCATTCTCGATGAATTCTTTGGCACCTGGCACTGGATCATCATCAATGACAGCTATGCCCTTCCAGCCATGACGATACCAATGGATAACGCCATCGAAATCTAACGAGAGAATTGGTTTATAAGCTCTTTTTTGTCTAATCGATGTCATTTAAATATCCATTGCTAATCAATTTTTACTTCAGAGACAAAAGACAAAGACTGTATGATCAGCTTTCTGGTTTGCTGAGCATAATCAGGAGATTCATATTCAAATGGTGCAAAAATGTGATCTTCTTTGTAACCTTTAACTTTTGAATCATGCACAAAACCCCTGGCTTTCAATCTCAAACCAGCCTCTGCTGGCAATGTAATTTCAAGTTCATTGACGAAACTATACATCACAATGGTAGTCTCACCTTCAGGAATTAAAGCGCGTGAAAGATCTAATTTCATACTCCCAATGAAGCTCCAGTATTCTGCTGGTTCTACAGTCCATTCATGCGATTTGTCTGTTTCACCCACAAAGCGTAGGATAAAATTCGTACCATCCGGCAAGGTTTTTGGTCGAAAAAGAATCAATACCCCTAATCCAATCAATATAAGGGGGAGAAATAATGACCAAAGATTAATGCCAAAGAGAGCATCAATGATAGAAAAAACACCCAGGATGATTAATATACTTCCAATCAGTATTGTAGTTCTGTTCTTCATCCTATACCTCCGAAAAATAAAATGATTAAATAAATATACGTCAAACCATGAAAAAAGTGTTGTCCTGTGATCATCGAATAAATCATTGTTTTTCAGTCGCGATTAGATTTCTGGGAGAGAAATTCACTTGTGCCAGAAATATTGCAGCCATAACCAGGATTCCACCAAATAATTGTTCGGTGTTGAAACGTTCACTTAAAAACAGGAAACCAAAGACAGCTGCAAAAACTGCTTCCATGCTTAAAATCAGTGCTGCATCTGTTGGTGGAGCATATTTTTGTGCTACACCCTGTAAGGTGAAACCAATGGCAACTGAGGCGACTCCGTTGTATAGAATAGTCCACCACAAGGAAGAAATTTGGGATATACCCTGTGGATCGGTGATGAAACCGGTTCCAAAATTCAGAATTGCACAAACCATGAATTGTCCAATGGCAAAATGAAGTGGGTGCATTCCCTGAACAGTGCGACCGACAACGATCACGTGCATTGCCCATAATATGGCACCAATCAATTCCAGACGGTCACCGGGGGCTAATTTGAGCTCACCACCGGTGCTGAGCAATAGCATTCCTATGACTGCCACTACTGCAGCTATCCATACATTCCATTTTTGTTTATCCCGCCAGATCAACCACAGAAAAATGGGGACAAATATTACGTATAGTCCGGTGATGAACCCTGCATTTCCTGCAGTTGTGGTGATCATACCAGCTTGTTGAAATGCGCCAGCCGAAAAAAGCAAAAATCCAGCCAGGAACACTCCTGAAAACTTCTTTTTCTCGATACGTAATTTAAAACGAATCAAAGGTATCAGTAAAAATGCACCTAATACAAAGCGACCCCCATTGAAATAGAATATGTTCATGTTAGGGGCTGCGATTCTTTGAGCAATAAAACCACTACCCCAAACTGCAGCTGTCAGTAAAAGTAATAAGTCGGCTTGAATGCGCGATAATTGTCGTCCGGTTTGCATGATTTGTCCTGAGTGAAATAACGCCAATTTTCTCAGGGAAATGGGTATTTGGGAAGGTAGATATCTTAACCGGAATTGATAATGTGTGGATATTCAGCATCCCGGTTTTGAAAAGAAAGGATTCTTGGATCTACTATTCTTCCATTCTGGATCTGAATAGCCCTACGGATGGTTTCATCTTTCTCCCAGTAGGGGGCACCACGAGAAATGGATGAAAGGTATGGTAGCAAACTGATCGAAATTTCCCAGGAAGCGATGTTCCACAAATAGGAAGAAGTGTGATCTACAGCATAATACCAGGCTTCACCAACCGTAAAGATGGGATTCATGAAGGAAGTGGGTTTTGAGAATGGAAAACCCATGCCTTCATCACGGGCAATATCGATAATTAAAGCAGATCTTTTCAATCGGCTGACTTCTTCATGACTCATAAACATGATAGGTTGTTTAAAGTCTTGTCGGATGCCATTCAGGATGATGTCTGATTGGGCGATTTCCTCAATGAACAGATTCCTGCTGCGATCGGCATGAATGGCCATTAGTCTGCCATTTTCATCCATTTCTAATTGATGATAGGTGGCTTCATAAGATTGTGGTGCAATAAAGGTTTTGGAAGGTCGGTTATAGATATGAATGTCCTTAAAACCCAATCCTTTGAATGCCTGCAATGCACCTCTGGCAACTGATCCTGAACCAATAATCATGACCCGTCGAGGTGTTCCATAATGGCCATCAATACCCCGCAGTTGCAATGCATGAAACACACCTGCATAACCGGCAATTTCGTTATTTTTATGGAAAATGTGATATTGAAACTCATTTTTCCGGTTCCACTTATGCATGGCTTCCCAGGCGATCATTGTCAGATTTTTATTAATAGCGGCATTTGTGATCCAGACATCTTCGATACAATGCAACCAACCCCACAGTGTTTTTCCGGGATGAATAAAGGGTATATCCTTTGGATCGGGTTTTATGAGGATAATCACGTCACACTGCTCAAAAATCTCATTTCTTTGCATTAACCCCCCGGTCCTATCATTGATCCATTCGTCAGAAATCTGGAAACGTTCGCCATATCCAACTTCAAAGAACATTCTTTTACGAACACCTAAATCAATCCAATCCAATTGTTCGGGATGGATGGGGACTCGTAATTCGTTTTCCTTAAACGATGAACCGATGACACCTAAGGTCAATGAACTCATAAATCTCTCCCTCTTGGTTACAAAAATCTACTTCGAAAGAATGATAAAATCAAAATGTCTTCCTTCATTATGATACATGATTGATGTTTTATTGACAACACAAGTGGACAAAAATTTATAACAAAAAATTTTTCAAAAGGATAATTCCATTGGAAGCAACCCCATTCTGGAAAGAGAAAAAATTAGATGAATTCACTCAAGAAGAGTGGGAATCTGTCTGCGATGGCTGTGGAAAATGTTGTTTATTTCGTCTTGAAGGCGAGATTGGGGAATATTACACGACCAATGTCATTTGCAAATTGTTTGATGAGGCAACCTGTCAATGTACAGATTATCTGAACAGGCAAAAGATTGTTCCTTCCTGTCTGGTATTGGATGCCAAACTGGTTCAATCTTTAGATTGGATGCCAATTACCTGTGCTTACCGTTTGCTGGCTGAAGGAAAGGATTTGCCCTGGTGGCATCATCTCGTGAGTGGTAGCCGCGATACCATTCATCAAATTGGTGTATCGGTACGCGGAAAAATTGAGTATGAAAAAGATGTTGATCTGGACGATCTTGAGGATCATGTAGTTGATTGGTTTGACCAGCCCTGGATGGTTGATTGAATTAATTTTCAGGTTGGTTTGACGATTTCTTGTATCTCCGGCAGGGCATAAATCTCATAATCTGGTTTAACATTAAAAGAATAATCTGTGCCTTTATGAATGGATCGCCTGGTAATCCAGATGGATGACATATTAACATGATTTGCACCCAAAATATCCATATCCAATCGATCACCAACCATCAAACAATCCTGTGGTTCTGCCTGGAATAATCGCATTCCTTCCAAAAAGATTTCTGGGTGTGGCTTGCGTTTCCCAAAATCAGCCGAAATGATGATATGCTCAAAATAATCGGTCAAATCAAATTTATCCAATAGAGCATAGACATCATCCACATCCGATGCATTGGATATCAGCCCCAGATGAAAATTCTGTTCCTGTAGCCAGTCGAGCGTTGGCAAGGTGTCTTCTTCCAAATTCCAGAATTCCTGAGAAACAGAATACAGAGCCTTCAAAGCATTTCTGATAATTTCGGAATCTGGTTCTGGAAAACCCAGATCCGTCAGACATGCTCTTAAGACTTCTGGCGCTGGTATATTCCACCAGACTTTTATTGCGTTCCACATAATAATTTCGCATTCTATCTGAAAAATCCTGCGAAAATTGTTCCCGGTTCAATGGATAACCAGCAGCAACCAGATTCTTCCATAGACATTTTGTTGATCTTTGCAATACTTTGGGCCAATCACCATCAAAATAAATTAAAGTATCACCAAGATCAAAAAAAATAACACGAGTATTACGGTGAGAAAAATTATTATTTCCAGCGTTAAAAGGAGGTAAATTCATACGTTAATGATTAATAACCCACATCTGGATCAAAAGTATTGAGTAATTTGGTGTTATTCAAATATCTTTTTAAGTTTTCTATAATTAAATTGACTGAACGTTCGTTATAGAGAAGGCTGACACCGGCGATATGGGGTGAGATAATAAGGCTGGGAGTATCCCACATGGGATGATCCTTCGGTAAAGGTTCCTGTTCAAACACATCCAGTACTGCACCAGCTAATTTCCTTTCCTGTAAGGCTGCTTTGAGGGCAGAATTTTTAACAATCCCACCCCGGCTTACATCCACCAGAAAGGCTGATGGTTTCAGAACCGCTAATTCTTCTTCAGCAATCAAATAATGCGTTTCATTTGTGCGCGGTACTGTTACGACAACGAAATCACATTCTTTCATCATAGATTTGATCGCCTGGTATGGGTATAGGCGAGAAAATAAATCGCCATTCGGATCTCCAAGACCAACGATCTGATAACCATCATCCTGAGTTTTCATGACATTATTTTTGCAGGCTAATATTTTTACACCAAAAGGCGATAGTATTCTGGCTATTTCCCGTCCAATACTTCCATATCCAACCAATCCGACCGTGCTGGAGCGAATTTCTCTAGGTGTGAAACGGGAAAAGCGATCAGGAGGCCATTCATGATTCATTTGAAATTTCAAAATGGAAGGTAATTTGTGTGAAATCGCCAACATCATGGTTAACGCAAATTCAGCCACCTGCGGAGCAGCGGCGCCACTTAATGTCGTTACCTGTATGGAGCTTTTCTGGAAAACTTCTTCATTCAAGGCAAAGTCAATTCCAGCATAATTAAATTGAATCCATTGCAGTGCTGGTACTTTCTCCAATGGGGGAATTACCCGTTCCGTGATTAAGATTTCAGTTTTTTTCCAGACCTCTTCATCAATTTCCTGTTGAGATTTGGCTGGAAGAACTGTGATGTTTAATTGAGGTGAAACTTCTTTGATTTTATTAATCAGTTCCTCAGAAAGGGGAAAAGTTATTAATATTTCTGTTTTTTGATCGGTTTCATCATTCATTAGATATATATTCCTGTTGGATCCAAATCTTCTCTCAAGATCCGTAATTCTTCTGCGCTAGGAGGTCGGGTTTCACGTAAATCTGCTGAAACTTTAACTTGCCAACCTGTATTTTGTTGAATCATATCAATATTCACTCCTGGATGCAAAGCAGCCAGTATCATCTCACCATTATCATCTGGTTCAAGAATACCCAGGTGCGTCACCACTCCCTGGGGGCCATTTCCCTCTTGCACCGCTGGCTTCTCTTTCTTTTCGATGAGAGAGGAAGCCGGCTGAGGTTATAAAATCCACTTTTTCGGGAAATCTACGTTTTTGGTGGGGGGTAATGATGTAGCAGCGATTTGCCCATCCAGCAATCTCCATGGATCCACCAGACCCGGGCAGGCGGGTCTTGGGCTGATGGTAATCTCCGATGACGGTGGCATTGATATTTCCAAAGCGATCAATTTGAGCACCGCCCAGAAACCCAACATCTACATTTCCTCTCTGCAAATAGAAACTAAAGATGTCATACATACTGCAGACAGCTGTGGCACCACTAACCAGACAGGGATCTCCGATAGAGAGTGGCAGGCGCGATGGTCGGGCTCCAATCACACCTGCTTCATAAATCATGACCAGATTGGGGGCATGGGTTCGACGGGCAAGATTGCAAGCCAGATTGGGAAGACCCACCCCAACAAAGACTACATCTCCATCACGGAGTAACCTGGCCGCGTTGACTGTCATTAATTCAGCTTTGTTGTAATCCATATTAGTAATCTCCATAGTCAATAGGTGAGCTCAATCGAGGGCTGACTTTTAATCGGTTGTGCGTTTCTTTTCCCAGCTTTTTCCAATACTCATCGCGATCTTTGACAGCATATACCCATTCATCCAGCCAGTTCTGTATTTTATCCTTGGATTGGCTGATTTCGTCCCAGGCTAAATAAAATGGATTATCTCTGTCGTAGTACCCTTGCGTATAAGATGGATGGGCAGCAAATGGCACGTGACAGACTGCATCCACAATGATGGAGGGTATCACTGTGCGATTTGGATCACTGCGGATGATTTCTTCTTCCACAATCTCTTCAGCTGTGATAACAACATGTCTGGACGCGAAAGCTGCTTCTTTTTGTTCGCCCACGATGCCCCAAATTTGTGAATTGCCATGCTTGTCACACCGTTGAACGTGAACGATTGCCACATCAGGATTTAAAGGTGGAACAACAATGACCTCTGCTCCCGTATATGGGTCGGTGATTCGTTTGATGTTAGGGTTGGCTTTCTCGAGACTGGGAGCACCTGTTTGATTCATTGGCATAAAGGGCAATCCGGTTGCACCTGCCTGCAATCGCGAGATCATTCCAAAATGAGAGTATTCTTCCCATTCCATTTCACCCTGTTCAATCGCTTCACGCATGATTCGTAATGATCCCACGCCTGGATTGCCCATATATGAAAAAATTACCTTCTTCACACATCCAGCGGCTGTGAGCATGTCATAGATCAGATCAGGTGTAGCTCGAGCAACAGTAAGGTTCTTCTTCTTTTGGCGGATAATTTCATGCGCTGAGGCAAATGGGATCATATGCGTGAAACCAGCTGCATAGATAACATCACCATCGTGGACGTATTTTTGAATGGCTTCTGATAATGTATGTAGTTTTGACATTGTTTTTCTCTTTTGGTGTGGATTTAGGATCTTCTGGAACGTCTGGATTGTCGATCTTCCTGTTCATCTTGATCTTTGAACCTGGAATTCTGGTATTTTCCCCGACGGTTCTTTTTAGAATCAGACGTAGCGGGGTCTGATTCTTTTATTATTGTTTTCTTCCTTAAGATTGTACCAAAAAGAACCAGCAGGATACCAGTGATAATCAGATAAAAATTTACGCTATCTGCAATCATTGAGAAGGCAAACAATAGCAAAGACAACGCCCCCAGGATTAAAAAAAATTTTCCAAATTTAAATCTCAATTCATTCATAAAGAAAATGCTGCCCTCATTAATAGGACAGCATTATTCTAATACAGAGTTTCGAATTGGACTATTATTTCGTGACCAGATTGTAAACCTGCTCACGCATATACATTTGTAAATAATGGACCCCACCAGCGTTCTTCCCGGTTGCTCCAGAGCCCTTCCAGCCACCAAATGGTTGGAATCCAGGCCAAGCGCCTGTAGTTGCGCCTTGTGGCCGATTGGCATAATTTACACCAGCCTCAATATTATCAAAGAACCATTGAGCTTCTTCTGTGGTGCCGTAGAAACCAGATGTGAGACCATAATCCACATCATTGGCTATTTGCATTCCTTCTTCGAGATTCTTGACCTTACCGATAGTGGTGATGGGTAAGAACATCTCATTTTTCCATAAGCGATGTGAAAAAGGAACATCCGCGAATAAGGTTGGGGTTACGAAATAACCGTTGGCGAAATTTCCATCAGTCAGCACTTTGCCACCGGTTAGAAGGCGTCCAGCCTGTGATAATTCAGCTGAAAAATCCTGAAAATCTTTGTAGGAATTTTTATTAATCACTGGTCCCATAAAAACACTGCGTTCAGTAGGATCACCAATGGCTAATTTTTCAGTAAGGACAACCATACGATCTACAAGTTGATCGTGAACTGATTCTTCTACCAGCACACGAGAACAAGCAGAACATTTCTGTCCTTGTAAACCAAAGGCAGAACGTACAATTCCCAGTGCTGCATCCTCGATATTGGCATTTTTTGAGACGATGGTGGGGTTTTTACCGCCTAATTCCAGAATGGTTGGTCGAACATAGCGACCGTTCTGGGCAAATGTTCGGAAAATTCCCATGCCAACATCAAAAGAACCGGTGAATGTAACACCAGCCACATCCGGATGATTCACGAGGGCATTTCCAAGGGTGCTACCCGGACCGGTAACGAAATTAAAGACCCCGCCCGGAATACCTGCATCTAAAAATGCTTTGGCTAGCAAAAATGGGGTAAGGGGAGTGTCGGTTGCAGGTTTCATAACAACTGTGTTCCCTGCTACCATAGCCGCGCCAGCTGGCCCACCGGTCAATGCCCCCGGGAAGTTGAATGGGCTGATCACTAACCAGACCCCATATGGTCGCATAACGGAAAGATTCGTGGATTTCAATCCAACGAATGGATCGCTACCCATCTGGATTTCAAATCCATTATTTTTTTCCAATTGATCACATGCATAACGAATTAATTCGGCTGTTTCAACGGCATCCCCAATACCCTCCATACGGTTTTTACCAACCTCCAGGGTCATGGCAGCGCCGATGTAGTAGCTACGCTCTTCAATCAGATTCGCAGCTTTTCGCAACAATCTTACCCGTTCTTGCCAGGGAGTTTTACTCCAGAATTGATATGCTTTTTTAGCAGCCGCGATGGCATCATTGGCGTTTTTCTCGTTGCCTTTTTGGAATACCCCTAATACCTGATTGGTGTTAATGGGTGAGCGATTCTCAAATTTTTCGCTGGCTAATACTTCTTTTCCATCAATGATCATGGAATATTCCTGACCAAACGTCCTTCGTAATGCAGCCAGGTTTGACTCGTACGCAGCGTGAAACTCTTCTGGTGGACTGAACATTGTCCCATAAGTTAATTTAAATTTTCCTTCAGATCCCATAAAATTACCTCCTTTAACGGGATTATGATTTCATATTATCTAGTATACCTGATGGAGGAGGTCGAAACAAAAAAATGAACAGGCTTGAGGTAATTCAAGTTTGCACCTGTTCACTTATCCACAAAATTTATGGAGAGATAATTAATTTTTCGATGTCAATGGTAAAAAAATAGCAAAATCAGGTAAATCAACAATGATTGGATCATTTACTATCGTGCCAAATTCATTTGTCGCTGTAATTGTGATAATATAAGTGCTTCCCATTTCCAATCCTGAAATTGTATAAGGCAACTGGTTTATTTCTAGGCCTTGATCTAACGCCATGCTGTGAGTGATCTCATCCTGAACCTGAACAACATACGTTATATTGTCATTGGTTGTCTGCCAGTTTAGTGTAATGCTAGAAATGGAAGCTAATACTTCGATTTCAGTTAAAGGAGCCGGAGGGCTGCAGTCTATCACGCCTGTTGTGGCTATATTACTATAGGAAGAATTTCCATTCTGGTTATAGGCAAAAACCCGATAGTAGTATTGACCACCACATACTGGACTTTGATCCATGAATGATGTTGTGTTCGCCGCTAATGTCAGGAAAGATGACCAGGTTGCGCCATCTGTGGAGCGTTCCACTTTGAATCCCAATTCGTCCGTGCTATTGTCTGTGAATGTTTCGGTTATTTCTGATGATTTTACGTCCTGAATAACCAGGTTTGTTGGTGCGACAGGAACTACTTTTGTTGCTCTGAAATTTGATACGATAGGGGCTGTGTTATTCAATGTCAGACGATTATCTGCACTATTGCTGGCTGTTGCGATTACTCCGGTAGGTTTTCCATTATAAAGAACTTCGGGATTAGACCAGTTGTTAATACGTGGGCAACCAGAACTACAGTTGTATGCCATGATTGTTCGGAAGCTGGCATCTGGAGCTTGATAGCCATAGGAATAACTGTACATGGCGGTACCACCACCTGTGTTCAGGCGATCATGATGAGCACCCATATTATGGCCAGTCTCGTGAGCGAAAGAATAATATCCGGTGGTACAGGCACGGGAAACCAGGCTGTTGCCTACTGAGTCGTATGTATAATTCGGAGTCATCAACCAGCCAATTCCGCAGTAAGTCATGTTGTTAACAATCATCACGACCAGATCTGCTCCATACGTGTTGCGCAAACTACGTACTTCGTCGATCACATTGTCTTGACTGGTTAATTGCGATAATGCAGTTCCCCATCCGGTGCTGGTGGTTAAGATGGATTCATCATAATTAATCTCAGCGGTATGCACCAACCTCATTCTGGAAAAAATCCCACTGCGTTCGTACCCTGTATTCGTTTCACTGACAGCCAGATTTATCAGGTTGAGCATATTGGTTGTGCCACCAGCACCTGAACGTGCTGCGGCAGTATAAACAACCAGAACATCGATCATAAATCCATTGTCTGCTGATGTGGAATCCAGTAATGGTTCAAATACAAGTTCAGAAGATTCGGATGAATCTGGAATAATATCTATTTCCTCGGGAAATTGAGTCTGGTCAACTTCCTCAAATTGATACATACCCTGTCCGTTATCTCTTAATTGATATTTTTTTCCTTCGAATTCAAAATTGGCACTGATAACACCATCTGTAGAAACGATAAGAACAGAACTATCTGGATCATTATTCAAATTTCCAGACATGATGAAGCCTGAGTGAATCGTGTGATCTATTTGATCGAAAGTCGCATCCAGTACCAGATCTGGAAAAATCTGGAATCGGGCTGTTTGCTTTGTGTGCTTTATCGGTGAATAAATTTTGAGCCATTGTTTCAAAAGCGGAAGTATTCAAATTTACTTTTTGTGTTCTGGCAACACCAATTTCTTGCGTGGTTACTGAAAATGGGATATCAATATTTCGATCAATGGTTGTAATGATAGGAGTGCTGTTCGTGTTTGCATTTACTTGAGAAATATTAAAACCCAGCGATGCGAGGACGCCAAGTAACATGATAATTTGAATAACTTTTATTGAAAACAATTTCATTTTTTACTCCTACAGTACTTCTGTACTTATTTCAGAGTAAAAATAGCATGCAGCAAACAATCCAGGGGGTTGTTGTTAGGTGATTGTAAGGGGATTATTTCTAAATCACTTAATTGTTAAGTTTTCTCAAAGTGAAGGATGGCAGGATTAATCAGATAAAAACTGCAAATAAAATGTTGCCAGCTGATCACGAACCAAGTCTGCATCCGCCCTGGGCAAGATTAATTCTTTGTTGAAGTTTTTCGCGATTTGTCTCATTTTAGAATTTTCGTAAGCCGAAATGATTGCTTCAGATAATTCTTGCGGACTTTGTGGAGAAACAAGAAATCCGTTTACACCAGGGGTAATCCATTCTCTTAAGGACTCAATATCACCGACGATTGGGAAACAACCACACGCCATTGTTTCCAATAATGTATTCGGTGTTCCATCGTGTGTGGTGATGGAAACAGATATTTGGGAACGATGAAAGATGGACCATAAAAAATTTTGAGGCATGGTTGGCAATAATTTGACGTGATCTTTAATCTGTAATCGTTCTACCCATTGATGAGCTTCAGGTTTTTCTTGCATGCCTGGGCAAAGGAAAACGGCATTTGGGAGTTTTTCGAGGACCAATGGAATGGATTGGAAGAAAACATCCGTCTGAGCATAAGCCCGAATGCCACGTGGATTAACGATTACCGGGATATCAGGCGGGAGGTTAAGGTCGGGATTTACCACTTTTTTAGCAGCTTCAATTTCATTGAACAGGATGCCACCAGCACCAGGCACAACCAGGGAGGGTTTGTTTTCAGAAAATCCCCATCGGTGAGCGAGGTTGATGTCTCTGTATACATCAGCCAGAACGCCATCAGCTCTGTGCATTACTTGCTCTGTAAGGTTCTTCATCTTGCGATTTGCATTGGCGTGCAATGTAAAGTCATTTCCCCAGACCGAAACCAACAACGGAATTCCTTGGGGTGTAATGCTGGCGAGCATACCTTCGTAGGGGATTCGCAAGGCATGTACCAGATTGGGTTTGATCTCTGAAATGATTTCCAGTAACTCGTTTTGATATTTCGGTAAAGTGGTCGGTCCAAGAAGATAACGAACTTTCATTACCATCGGCCGAGCGTGTTGGATCAGCGTTCTCTTCCAATTTTTTTTGGATTGATTGTATGATTTATTTCGCGAAGATTTGTTGCTTTCATCTCCAGCAGCACTGAATGCTACTGGTAATATGAAGATCTGATCTACATCCGGTTTCGAGGACAATGGATAAGTGGATACCAGCGAAACTCGGAATTCAAGTGAGTGCAGCATATCAATCCATCTCTTTGTGATGGCACTGCGACCATCTGCGATTAATAAAATATGGCTCTTCATTTACTTTTCCACATGGCATGAGCATCCAATATTGCATTCTTAAAAACAGAGACCATCTGATCAATATTCACACTGGTTTTGACTGTCTGATAAGCGGATAATCCTTTTTTACGCAACTTCTGTGGAGAACTGAGGGCTGATAAAATGGCATTCTTTAACGCTTCTGGATCACTTGGTGGGATATTCCACCCATTTTCATCGGTCACCAGATCAGATTGAGTCCCGTCACCTTCGGCGACAATTACTGGAAGGGCATGTGCCATGGCCTGCTGCACTGCCAGCCCACCTGTTCCAGGTAAGACAAATAAATCTGCTTGATTGAAAATTAATTCTAACTCTTTTCCAAATCGTTCTCCCCAAAACTTGGTTTTAGGATACGTTTTAGCAGCCAGCATTTCTAATTCAGAGCGGATAGTTCCATCCCCAACAATCCATAAATCTGGTTGGATTTTCTCGGGTAATTGAGAACAAACCTGAATGAGCGAATCCAATCGTTTTCTGGTCTGTAATCTGCCGACATAAATCAGAATTGGAGAGTAATCCTCATTCCAAATTAATCGATTGGGGGGAGGATTTTGCGGAGATGCGGAGGTGGCATTCATGGCGATATAAACATTTTTTGGGTCAAATCCAGCCTGAATATAACCCCGAGCTCCTTTTTCGCTGTAAGCAATCATACTGTTGAAAGATTTCAAAAATTGCGTACGAGCGTAATTGCGAATAAAGGAGAAAAGTCCAGATGATTGTGGAACACCTAATCCCCAACCAATCACAGGTTTTTTTTGGCTTTTCATCCATCGCAGGGCAGGAGGTGTTGACAGATAGCGGGGATTGGCTTCCACAATCAATACATCTGGCTGCCATTTTTTTACCCACTTTGGAAAATGAGGTTGGAGACAAAAATAATATTTACCATCCAACCAATGAATATTTTTCGTAAATTGATAATCAACATTCGTCAATTGATCCACGATCGTAATCATTTCATTGGGCTGTGGTGAACCAGCAATCACACCCAGTTCAATATCTGGTTGTTTTGCCAATAATTCCAAAAAAGGTGCCCGGTAGACCGGGATGACTCGTTGCTGAATGGCTAACCGAATTTTCATGAATACACAATCACTTCTGCATGGGAACCGGTTGGCGTTTTTTCTACCTCGATTCTTCCAGGAAAGGCATCTTTTAGTTCTTCAAGATGGGTGATAATCAAAATTTTTGAGAAATCCCGCTTGACCTGATTAATCGTTTCTACCAGGCGGCTGCGACCAGTGTGATCCTGACTACCAAAGCCTTCATCAATGACCAGTGTTTGTAATCGGGCACCAGATCGTTTTGCCAGAACCTGTGAAAGTGCAAGACGGATCGCGAAATTAATTCGGAATGCTTCCCCACCTGAAAACATCTCATAAGCTCGGGTATGACCATTAGCATCATTGATCAGAATATCAAGAGTCTCTTTTTTGTCCTGTCTCTTTTTATCTTTATATTCTCCTTGGGTTTCGAAATGAATGGATAACTGTCCCATGGTCAATCGATCCAGCAACTCATTTGCATGTGCTTCAATTTCTGGTAAAGCCTGTTCAATTAACAATGCCGGGACGCCATTTTTGCCAAAAGCTTCTTCCAATTTCTGATACAGGCTGATTTCTACAACGAGCTGGTCCAACTCCGATTGGGTCTTTTCTTTATCGACTTTTTTGCGCTCAATGGTATCTAATCTTTGTTTATCCGCACCTAATCGGCGACTGATCTGACTGAGGTCAATGTCGATTGAATCCAATTCTTTTTTCAATTGGAGAATATCAGTTAAATTTGCATACAATTCTTCATACTCACTCTGCATCGTTTTAAGCTTTTCAGATTTATGTGCAAGTTCCTGTTCATCGTTTTTGATATCATACAATAAATCAGTCAATTGTGTTGAAATGGGATCCAGTTTCCCACGCGCCGTTTCCAGATTGCGGTATTTTTCTTCTGTGCCACGCAGTTGATTTTCCAATTGTTGAATGGATGCGTGTTTCTTTTCATCGTAATTTATCTTTTCCATTTCCTGATGAAGTGAAACCATTTGCGGTTGATATTTTTCTTCAAAGAATCGATTTTCCAATTGTTGCAAGATTGTTTGATATTCGGAAGATTGCTTTTTCTGCCATTCATCGATTGAATTTTGCATCCGATTTCTGTTAACGCGTTTTTCAGTTATTAGATTTTGTGTTAGGGCGGATTCTCTTTCAATCGATTCAATTTTCTTTAGTTCATTACGAGCTTCATTAATTTCTTTTGTAAATTGTTCGATTAATTTATTTTCTTCTTCAATGATTCCTTTACGCTCAACACCTTCTTTGATGATTAGATCCTCGTATTTTTGTTTATGATCCTGGGTGAGGGGTTGGCTACAAAACGGGCATTCCGGTCCTGCACCACGAAATTCTTTCAAGTGGTCACGTTTTTCGTCATTGAGATGTTCCAGGTGTCTGATTTTTTCTTGTCTGGCAGAGATCTCTCCCTGTAGACTTTGAATCTTCTCATGCAGCTTTTGTTTGTTTGAAATAATGATTGAAAACTCCTCTTGCTTTTTTATGAGAGAGGTTAACTCGATTTCAGTTTCAGGAAAAGCTTGTTTAAATTGTTCAATTTCAGCATGCTTTTCATCCAGAAATTTCTTTTGTGTACTGAGAGAATTATTTTCACTGTCGATTTCGTGTTGAATTTTGATTAATTCATTTTTAGCTTTTTGATAAATGACTGATTTTTTGTTTAATTCATCCAGTTCCTGTCGAACCTGTAACCATTGTTTATAATTTTCTTCAATTTGTGTGGCATTTTGAACCTGGTTTTGCAATGTTTCTAACTGAATTGATAATTCATGCTGTCGTTTTTTGCTTTTATCGAGGGTTGAAGATATTTTTTGAATGTCTGTTTTCTGTTGTTTAATTTGGTTTTCGGCGTTAATTCTGGCAGAGTCCAATTGTTTAGCCTGATCGATGAGTTGATTGTGACTTTCTTTTGATTTATTTTTTTCTTCAAATTCTTTTTGGGTTTGTGCTAATTGAATTTTGACTTGCTCTTCATTTGCTATTTCATTATTTATTTCATTCAGAATACTTTCCAACCGTTTTTTATCGAATTCCAGATTTTTTCGAATTTCCCTTGTTTTCTTTAGATAATCTTCCCAGATTTCCAAACCAAGTATATTTGATAGAATAGCCTTTCGATCTCCAGATGTTAATTGTGTAAATTGATCCGCTTTTCCTTGTAAGAAGAAAGATGCATTGATGAATGTATCATAGTCCATTCGTAAGGTGGATTGAATTCTTTTTTGTGTCTCACTCACAGAATGCTCAGTGAGGGCACGCCAAAGATTTGTGTCATGATCTCTAATATAGAATTCAAGTATTTGTGTCTTATCTATTTGTTTTGTGCGACGGACTCTGAAATTTTGCTGTTCATATTCAAAATCCATGACAACCAGCGAAGTATCAGACTGTTGATTTATCACCTGATCATTTCTCGCTCTTGCATACCCAAAAAGGGACCACGTCATGGCATCTAGAATGGAAGATTTCCCAGCGCCATTTGGCCCCGTGATACTTGCCAGGTGTAATTGTTCAAAATCGATTTCGACTAGTTCTTTATAGGATAAAAAACCCTGAATTTGGAGATTTACAGGAATCATATTTCTGAAGCCGAATCATCATTTTGTTGAACATCAAGATTGATAGGCAGCACCAAAACTTTATCAACCCGTTTTCCATCCATATCCACGATCTCAAAGCGCATATTATAGACATCAAAATATTGACCAACTTCTGGGATGCTATCCAGCATGGTCATCATAAAACCACCCAACGTCTGAAAACCTACACGGTCTTCCTCTGGAAGAGTTTCGATTCCCAATAACTCTTTAATATCATCGATGTCCAATAAGCCATCCAATAACCAGGAACCATCTTCCCGTTGCAGGATTTGGATTTCCTCTTCTTCCCCAGCGGTAGGGATGGATCCGACGATTGATTTGAGCACATCATAAAGCGTTACCATACCTAATACACCACTGAATTCATCAATAACAAGGGCTGCATGTGCTCCAGCTTCTTTGATCAGATCCAAAGCTTTTAAGGCTGACGTACTATCCGGGACAAATAGGGGCGGTTGAATAATGTCAGGAATAGATGGGATCGCCCCGTTCAGGCTTTTACTCAATAAATCTTTAACTAATAACATACCCTGCACATTATCCAATTCACCGGTTGCTACTGGGAAACGACTGTGATTGGAGTTGATGACCTGTTCCAATATGACTTCGAAAGGTTCATCGAGATCAATCCATTCGATTTCCGTGCGAGGTGTCATGATTGAATCAATATATCTTTCACCTAATCGAAAAATACCAGTTACCATATCTTCTTCTGCGGATTCAAATATTCCTGATTGGGTGCCTTGCTTCATTAATATTTTTATTTCTTCTTCAGTAATAATGGGATCAGTTGATTTCTGAATCCCAAGTATTTTCAAACCGATATCCGTAGAAGCGCTTAGCAGTCTCACGATTGGTGATGTAAGCCAGGAAATTGCCTTCATCGGCATGGCTACCGCGGAAGCAATTTTTTCTGGTGAGTTCATCCCAAGGCGTTTCGGAATCAATTCTCCAATTACCAGGGAAAAATATGTGGTCAGCAAGACGACAATGGCAACTGATAAAATTTCACTATAGGGTTGCAACCAGGAGATTTTCTCAAAAACCAAACTTAAATTGGAAGAAATTGACGCACCACCTAACGCACCAGATAGAATACCGATTAATGTAATTCCGATTTGAACAGTGGATAGAAATTTATTTGGATTTTCAGAAATATCCAGCGCTGCCTGAGCAGATCGCACGCCATCTTTGGACATTTGTTGTAATCGGACTTTTCTGGCAGAAATGAGCGATATTTCCGACATCGCAAATATTCCATTGATGATGATCAATAATAAAATTATTAAAATACTAAGAAAAATGTTGTCCATACTCCCTTAATTAGCTAATTGTTTCTGGTTCATTTTGATTATAGATTATTTCTTTGGCGATTACCTGCAGCGACTCAATTTCCTCTGGAGAGGCTTTTTGGCTTTGCCAATAAAGCTCAAGTAATTTTTCATGTGGCAGATTTGATATGCTTACATCATCTCCTAAACGAAGACGTGTGGAAAAAATTGGTTTTCGGATAAGGTGAAAATCTAGTGCTGTCGCAAACCGCTCCTGAAACCATTGGTCATCGATGAGATTATCCCAATCCTTCTGGTATACCATCGTCAAACGCACAACTGCATTTTCAACCTCAGAAGAATCGATTAAGGTATTTTTCAGGTGATTTTTAATTTCATTTGGCGTTGGTAATGGATGATTTTCACTCAAGTTCATTTCTCGTAAATCTACCGGGATATCAATAAAAGGGCGACCTTCTATTAATCGCCAGGAGATATCGCTTTTCCCTTTCTCCACTTTGGCGACCACAAAATATTTATCATCTTTTGCTTCACCAAAATCAACACGTTCAATGGATCCGGAATAAATCACATGCGGATGACCGTTTTCGTTTAGATCCTGTGCCTTATGAATATGTCCCAAAGCAACATAATCAAATTCTTTACGTTTAACCAGGCTGATGGGTAAAACAATATCATGACCCAGCATGATGCTGCGTTCCCCACCGTAGATAGCCCCCTGAATAGATGCATGTGCAGTAAAAATAGTTGGCAATTTCGGGTCCAGATTTTTTATGAGGTTATCGATAATTTGCGAGGTGATCGACTCGATATTTGTGTCCAACTCATCCATTTTGATTGAATCATTTTGTTGTGCAGACAGAAAACCACTGCGAGTAATCCATGGAATGGCAATAATTTGAATGGGCAAATTATTCAATTGCGATGAGGAAATAAAACCTGGTTTTGCCACCAGATGGACATTTGGCACCGAAAGTGTGCTGAATTCCTGCAAGGCTGTTGCTCTTCCAGCAGCAGGAGATATGTCATGATTTCCAACGATTAAAACAGTTGGTATCCCTGCCTGGGAAAGACGCATGATCCGTTTACCCCATTCACGCTGAAATGTCGGGACGGGCGTACGATCCTTGTAGGCATCACCAGAGAAAATTACAAGCTCAATTTTTTCATTGATCGCTGTATCAACGATGAAGTCTAAAGCTTTCAGAAAATCAAGCACACGAATTGGCAATCCTGTTTGAGGATCACGTTTTCCTTGTGATGCGATATCAATATGGGCATCTGAAAAATGTAAAAGTTTTATCATTTAAGAGTTTGACTAGGGAGTATATCCAAGCTGCTGCATTAATTCTACACTAGGTAAGAAATTCGGATGATATTCTAAGGATTTGTTGAGATCCTCAATTGCTTTCTGGGTATTTCCAATAGCCACATATGCCTGAGCACGCCAATAAAAACTTTCTTCCAGATAGGGTTCACTGGCTGCATCGATCGTCAGCGTTGCTAAATTGATTACATCCTGATATCGGCCACTGTAAAAATATGCAAAGTATGGTCCTGTTTGGTACCACAGCATGCGCCATGGACGATCTTTTTCCGGTAATTGAGAATAAACCAGAAAAGCCTGATCATAGGATTCAGCAGCTCCGGCATAATCCTGTAGCTGAACCATACTGGTGCCACGATTAAACCATGCATAAAATAAATCATTTCCCTGGGTCGTGTAAATTTCTTCATTAGCATTCTGGTAAGCGATCTGGTCTGCATTACGATCATCCGCATATTCACCCAGAATATTGATTAATTTTGCCTCCTGATCTGCAGGAAAAATAACCAGAAAGATGTAATTAAATGATCGCCATTGTGTCAGCAGATCATCGTATGAGATAGGAAAATCAGGTTTGAAATAAGAATCCTGAGATAAAAATTCCTTTTTTGCATCATCATACCCATTCAAGACGGCATAGTGCCCCATCCAGGATACTTTGCCGTTGACATCGCGAATGAAAACACCTTTTTCCACTAAAACCGGAAAACCATTGGCAATTAATTTTTTCAAGAGGGTAATGTTTCCTCCAGCGCGTGTAATTGCCTGATACTCTGTGTGGTCAATGACATAATCTGCCATTTCATACAACATTACGTTTTTATCTTTTTCAAATGGCTTAAGGACTACACCTGTATCGGTGCGGTCACCTTCCCAACCCCAGTAAGAAAGCTGCATCGCAAGGTTGGCGGGAGCACAATAATTCCATAAACCATGTTGGTCCTGATATATTATTCCATCCAGTTTGACAGAATTTGGAAGAGGGGTCGGCTCTAGCGTTGCGGTCGGTGTATCAACGATTGCATCCGTATTCATGGTTGCCGTTGGTTGAGGTGTATTGGTTGGAGAAGTTTTCGGAATAGGTGTAAATTGCATCTGCTCAGCTTCTGGAACAAATACAACCGCTTCCGGAGGATTTAATGCATAATCGATTTGAATTTTCCATTGATCGACTCGCCATAAGACCCTCTCGCGTAAACTGGGAATAGAAAAAAGGACGATCACCACCATTGAAATAATCAGGATCATTCCAAGAATAATTCTGGCAATGTTTTTGGTTAACATATCCCGATTATATCACTGCGAAAAAAATGAGAAAAATTATCGATAAATGAAATCAAATCAAAAAATAAAGATAAGATAGGATTGAAAAATTAAAGGAAGAAGCTTACAGTAGGGTCTTTTACCTTGCACATTTTCACTTTTATTGGTATTTTTATTTTATTGTCTAACCGCAATAATATTTATATTAACGAATGAATGAGAGAGAGAAAAATGGTTAAAAACAGATATAAAATACCCGTTAATTTCAGTTTACCACGTAGAATTCAAAGATTATCAGAATTATCCTTCAATATGTGGTGGGTCTGGAACCAGGATGCTCAGCAATTATTTCGATTAATTGACAAACCGTTATGGGATAAATTGAGCCATAACCCGATCGCATTTTTACAGCAGGTAGATCACGCTTTGCTAAATAGAACCATTAATGATCTGTATTTCTTAGAACGGTATGATGCGGTTATGAAGAAATATGATCAATATCTTGAAGCGAAAAATACCTGGTTTTCAGAAACTTATCCACAATTAGAAAAAGAACAAATTGCATATTTTTCATTTGAATTTGGTTTACATGAAAGCTTACCGGTTTACGCTGGGGGTCTGGGAATACTGGCTGGTGATCATCTAAAAACATCCAGTGATCTTGGCTTACCTTTGGTTGGCGTGGGATTTATTTATAAAAATGGTTATTTTATGCAATCCATTACAGAGGATGGGTGGCAGGAAACCCGCAATTTTTATCTGAATTACTCAGAAGTGCCAATCATTGCATTAACAGATGAACAGGGTAAACCACTGACTATTTCTATCGATTTACCAGGTAGAACGGTTTTTGCTCGGATCTGGCAGGTAAATATAGGCAGAAATTTCTTATATCTGCTGGATTCCGATCTGGATGAGAATTCACCTAATGATCGCCAATTAACATCGAGATTGTATAGCAACGATCTTGAAGTTCGAATTTCTCAGGAAATTTTATTAGGAATGGGTGGAGTTCGTGCATTACGTCTTCTGGGATATAAACCAACCGTCTGGCATATGAATGAAGGCCATTCCGCGTTTCTCGCTTTGGAACGTATTCTGGAGATGATTGATAACGGGAAATCCTTTGACGAGGCCGCTGAAATTGTTAAGAAGAATAATGTGTTTACTACCCATACCCCAGTTCCAGCCGGGAATGATCAATTTCCAATCTGGCTGATTGATAAATATTTTTCACAAATATGGCCAAAATTAAACCTTTCCAGAGATCAATTTGTGGATTTAGGGAAACAAGCACAAAATTGGGGAGAAACATTCGTCATGCCGGTACTGGCGCTAAAACTCTCCGAACACATGAATGCAGTTTCCGAATTACATGGCGAAGTATCCAGAAAAATGTGGAACTGGTTATGGCCAGACAGACCAGAAAACGAAGTGCCTATAACCCACATAACTAACGGTATACACACAAGTTCCTGGATTGCCAGACAAACGAACCTTTTATTCCAGAAATACCTGGCTCCTGATTGGATGGATCGGGCAGATGATCCTGAGATCTGGGAAAATATCGAAAGAATTCCTGATTTTGAACTTTGGGCAGTCAGAAAGCACTTGAAACGAAAATTAACTGTTTATTGTAACGAGACCGCAAGGCAAAAATGGCAACGAGGTGGTTTTCACCCTGTTCAGGTTGTCGCCAGTGGTGTTTTGATGGAACCGTATTCCTTGACAATTGGTTTTGCCAGGCGTTTCGCTACCTACAAACGAGCCAATCTGATTCTCAGAGATTATGAGCGATTACTCAAGCTAGTAACCAATGAGCGTATGCCTGTTCAAATAATTTTTTCTGGAAAAGCGCATCCGGCTGATGAGCCAGGGAAATTGATTATCCAGGAAATCTATCGTGCAGTCAAAGATGCCCGCATGGGTGGCCGCTTGATTTTCCTGGAAGATTACGACATGAATATTGCCAGATTATTGGTTCAAGGTGTGGATGTGTGGTTAAATACGCCACGCAGACCAAATGAAGCATCCGGGACATCCGGCATGAAGGCAGCCTTGAATGGCGTATTGAATTTCTCTGTTTTAGATGGTTGGTGGCGTGAGGGTTACAATGGTAAGAATGGTTGGCCGATAGGGGATGACACAGAATATCAGGATACCAATCAACAGGATGAGATCGATTCAAAAGATCTGTATGAGACTTTGGAAAATGAAATTGTTCCATTGTATTATCAATCCAGATCAGCAGATAACTTGCCAAATGAATGGATTGCCCGAGTAAAAGAGACTATTCGTTCGAACGCACCAAAATTTTCCACCAGAAGAATGGTGAAAGAATATATGAATAATCTTTATGCTGGTGCTGCAGAAAATAACGTTGATAAATAAGAGGTTCTTATGCCATTACCATCCTCTCCAATCCTGATTATTCTGATCATCTTTTTGTTACGTGTATCGGACATGTCTTTGGATACGATTCGGGTTTTATTTGTCTTCCGCGGACGAAAAGGGTTGGCCTGGATATTAGGCTTCTTTCAATCCATGTTGTTTGTGATTGCAATCACTTCTGTGTTGGCTAATATGGATAATTTTCTTAACATCATTGCATATGCAGCTGGTTTTGCAACAGGAAATGTTGTGGGGATGTTAATCGAAAACAGATTAGCTATTGGGCATATTCATATGACGGTTTTCAGCCCAATGGCTGGCCCAAGAATTGCTGATGCACTTCGAAATTCGGGCTTCGCGGTAACGGAAGTCTCAGGAAGAGGGAGAAGCGGGATGGTTTCCGTGCTACATGTTGCCGTATTGAGGCGAAAAGTGGATGAGATAGAAACAATTGTTCTTGAAATGGACAAAGATGCCTTTATCACTGCAGAAGACGTCCGGCCCATCCGAAGAGGTTTTTGGCGCGCATAGCCAGATGAAAAATTGGCAGGGTGCTCAGCACCCTGCTTTTTTGTTAATATTTTCCAATTCGTTTTACGACTAATGAAATTCCATGCTTATCAATCACTTGAATCGGGGTACCAGCAGGCAAGTTTCCAAAATCATCCGTAATGGCACTCCATTCTTCACCAGCCAGTTGAATTGTGCCATTGGGTTCCAATGGTGCGACAACATAGCCTGTTAAACCCATCAATGATTCCATACCAGTCCTGACGGGTGTTTTTAGAGCGCGAATGGCAAATCGTAGAACTACAAAAATACCACCAGCTAACAGAATTCCTGTCGAAACTACCAGAGGCACGGATACTTGTGGAAATCCTGGGGTCTCGATTGAATTAAAAAGCACCAATGCCCCAACGATAAATGATACTGTTCCTGCAGCAGTTAATGCACCGTGGACTGGTGCTTTTATTTCTAGTATGAAAAGAATAAAAGCAGTAACCAGAAATAAAATACCAAACCAATTTACAGGTAGGACACCAAGCCCATATACTGCCAGGATCAGACAAACTGCGCCTATAAATCCTGCGACCCACCCTCCTGGATTGGATAATTCAATAAAAATTGCCTGAACACCAATGGTTAACAAAATAAACAAAATATTTGGGTTGGTTAATAATTGTAAAAGATTTTCAATAAAGCTCATTTCTACAGGCAGAAGAACAGAATTATCAAGATTGAGGACTCTTGATCCTGAAGCCAGCTCAACACGACTACCATTGATTTTTTCAACCAGATCATTCTGATCGGTCGCAATCAGGTCAATTAAACCTACTGCCAGTGCTTCTTCTGCAGATGCGGCTTTCGCATTTTCAATCGTATCCTCAGCCAAAGCCACCGCTTCTGCTCCTCTATTGGCAGCCAAAGATCTGACTGAGGCTTTCAGGATCTCTTTTTGTTTTGCTTCGATGGTCTCTCCCAGGTCTTCTCCCTGACCGCCGACCGGGCTGGCAGCTCCGATGGCAGTTTCTGGAGCCATCGCCGCGATGTGCCCAGCCAGGGTGATTAATGTTCCTGCACTTCCTGCGATCGCGCCTCTGGGTGCAACATAAACCGCGACTGGAATTTCACTCGATCGAATATTCTGGACAATGGTATTCATTAAATCAATACTGCCACCGGGTGTGTCTAATTGCAGAATCAATAATTCAGCACCCTGCCTTTCTGCAGTAGATAGTCCCCGATCAATGTATCCAACCAAAGTTGGGGTTAATGGACCCTGAACCTGGATGGTAATGATGATAGGAGACAAAGTCTGGCTGTGAACAGACTGGATTGGTATAAGTAGGGCTACGAATATCCATGAAGTTAGCGTGATTAACCTGATCAATTTCATTTTTTCCTCATTTCCTATTCAGATTATAAATAGCCTTTAAGATAAAAACAAGAAATAGTGCAAGATATTAAGTCATATCTAATTCTAATCTTTTGTTAACAAGAATCTATTGCATGGACATTAACCTTAATACTAGCAAAATATTAATAATTAAGGAGTCTGAAAATGTCGAAAATTATTGGTATCGATTTAGGTACAACAAACAGCGTCGTAGCCATTATGGAAGGTGGCGATCCGATTGTAATAAATACAATAGAAGGGTCACGTCTTTGTCCATCCGTGGTTGCGTTTACTAAAAATAAAGAAAGGTTGGTTGGGCAAAATGCAAAACGCCAGTCTGTTATCAATCCTGAAAACACAGTTACATCCATAAAACGCTTCATGGGTAGAAAATTTGATGAAGTACAACAGGAAATTGACATGGTGCCTTACAGTGTAGTAAAGGGACCATCTGGAGAAGCGCGCGTTCACATTCCAGTCACTGGTAAGGAATATTCACCTCAAGAGATCTCAGCTATGATTTTAGCAAAACTGAAAGCAGATGCAGAATCCTATTTAGGGCAACCAGTATCGAAAGCAGTAATTACGGTACCGGCATATTTTAATGATAGTCAACGCCAGGCTACCAAAGATGCTGGAAAAATTGCTGGTCTGGAAGTTTTACGGATCATTAATGAACCAACTGCATCAACATTGGCTTATGGGCTGGACAAAAATATCAATGAAAAAGTATTAATTTTTGATTTGGGAGGTGGCACCTTCGATGTATCAATATTGGAAGTAGGTGACGGTGTATTTGAAGTCAAATCCACAAGTGGGGATACCCATTTAGGTGGAGATGATTGGGATGAAGTGTTGGTCAATTGGGCTGCTGATGAGTTTAAAAAAGAAAACCTGATCGATTTACGATCAGATCGTCAGGCTTTACAACGGTTGCGTGAGGCGGCTGAAAAAGCGAAAATCGAACTTTCTTCGGTTTTAGAAACAGAAATAAATTTGCCTTACATCACAGCGGACATGAATGGACCCAAACATTTGATTTTAACAATCAGTCGGGCGAAATTTGAGCAAATGTCTTCTCATCTTGTAGAACGGGTACGTAAGCCATTAGAGACTGCTTTGAAAGACGCCAGTCTATCAACATCTCAAATTGATGAAGTGGTACTGGTTGGCGGTTCCTCAAGAATGCCAATGGTGCAGGATCTCGTCCGATCTATAACTGGAAAAGTTCCGAATAAATCCGTAAATCCTGATGAAGTGGTTGCTCTGGGTGCTGCAGTACAGGCTGGTGTATTATCCGGACAGGTCAAGGATGTTCTTTTACTGGATGTAACCCCATTGTCATTAGGTGTTGAGACCTTGGGTGGTGTGATGACCCGGGTGATTGAAAGAAATACGACTATCCCGGTTAAAAAATCACAAATTTTCTCCACAGCAGAAGATAATCAATCAGCGGTCGATGTTCATGTTCTTCAAGGTGAACGACAGCTTGTATCCGATAATATCAGCCTGGGAAGATTCCGTCTGGAGGGAATTCCAGGCGCACCTCGGGGAGTTCCTCAAGTCGAAGTGACGTTCGACATTGATGCAAATGGCATTATAAATGTCTCAGCACAGGATAAGGCGTCTGGTAAAGAACAAAAAGTTACCATCACAGCTTCCACAAACATGGATCAAGCAGAAATCGATCGATTGGTTCAGGATGCAAAACAACATGAAGCGGAAGATGTACGCAAAAGAGAATTAATTGACACAAAAAACATTGCAGATCAGGTAATTTACCAGGCTGAAAAGGAATTAATGGAAGAATCTGCTGAGATTAATAGTCAAATGAGACAAGACCTGGAAACGAAGACCCAATCTCTCCGAGCGTTGACGAAAGGTGAAAATACTACAGGAATGAAAGAAGCTACCACGGAATTAGAACGAGTTCTGAAGGAATACATAGCAGGAAAAACAGCATCTGCAGGTTCAGAGGATAAAAAACAAGGTCTCGAGCATGACGACGAAGTAATTGAAGGTGAATTCCAGGATGTGTAATAAATCAAAAAGATAAAAAAATGGGCTGTATTTACAGCCCATTTTTTTCTATGGCGTATCATTTACCAGGGTACCGATTGGCTCACCTAATATCGATTTCTTCAATGCTGATGGGTCAAAAAGATTCAAGACAAGAATTGGTAATTTATTCTCCATGCACAATGATATGGCAGTACTATCCATAACCTCTAACCTTTTATTTAGTGTATCAATATAAGAGAGATGATCAAATTTTGTGGCATTTGGATTTAATTTCGGATCACTATCGTATACACCATCCACTTTGGTGGCTTTAATCACCACATCTGCGTCGATTTCCATCGCTCTTAAAGCAGCAGCAGTGTCAGTTGAAAAATATGGATTTCCTGTACCACCACCAAAAATGACCACTCTTCCCTTTTCCATGTGACGTATAGCTCTACGGCGTATGTATGGTTCTGCGACAGAACGCATTTCGATAGCGGATTGCAGTCGGGTAACCACATTTATCGACTCGAGCGCGTCCATCAGTGCCAGGCCATTCATTACAGTAGCCAACATGCCCATATAGTCTGCTGTTGCTCGATCCATACCGAGATCCAGACCTTGTTTTCCGCGCCAAAGGTTTCCCGCTCCAATCACAATGGCCACATCAACGCCCATCTCCCGTACTTCTTTGACACGTTTTGCTATTCTTACAGCACATTGTGGATCAATTCCAACACCGGAATCATTTCCTAAGGCTTCACCTGAAAGTTTAAGTAAAATTCTTTTGTATTTGATTTGTTCCATTTTATTGTGACTTTCTAAAAAAAAAGCCAACCATTTGGTTGGCTTTTTTATTTAATTATTCTTCTTCAGAAGTGGTCTCACCCAATGCCCAACGGGCAAATCGGCGAACGACAATATTTTCACCCAATGCAACAACTTTTTCGTTGATTAATTGTTGGATTGTGATGTCTTCATTACGAATATATGGTTGTCGCATTAATACAACTTCGTTTTTGAATTTTTCCAAAGTTCCTTCGACAATGCGCGGAAGGATAGCTTCTGGTTTTCCATCTTCACGGGCTTTGGCAGTCGCAATTTGTGCTTCTTTATCCAAAACTTCCTGAGGAATATCTTCTTCACGAATGTATTCTGGAGATGATGCTGCAATTTGGAGAGCGATCTCATGAGCAAGCTCACGGAAAGCTTCGGAGCGACCAACGAAGTCGGTTTCCACATTGACTTCTACCATTACACCAACACGGCCATTACCATGATTATATAGTTCGACTACGCCTTCTGAGGCATTGCGGGATGCACGTTTGGCAGCTTTCGCCAAACCTTTCTCGCGTAAGAAATCCAAGGCTTTGTTTAAATCTCCGTCTGCGCTTTCCAGTGCTTTTCGGCAATCTAAAATACCAGCGCCGGTGGATTCTCTTAATTTTTTGATATCTTCAGTTGAAATTGCCATTTTTTAAAAATCCTTCATTCTCATTCATTCCAAAAAGGGAATGTTCTACTTTTCTTCCAAATCTTCAGATTCGACAGATACATCTTCTTCAACATCTTCAGCAACTACTTCAGCTTTTTTGGTTACTTTGGCTTTTGTAGTCTTTTTGGCTTTTGTTGCAGGTTTTTTAACAACAACTTCTTCCTCTTCGACATCAAGAAGATCTTCAACGACGACTTCGGTTTCGTCTTCGGTTGCTTCATCAACAACTTCTTCTAGAACTTCTTCTTCTTTTTCTACATCAAGTTTCGCTAATGTTGAAGCGCCTAATAGTGTTTCATCAGCCAATTCTGCATCTTCTTCCATGCGGCGTCGGACAACCACCGGTTTCTCTTCGCCAGGCATCAATTCTTCATCGATATCTTCATCTTTTCGTAATGATTTGCCTTCAATAACTGCATCAGCAATTTTGGAAACCATGAGTTTAATGGCGCGAATTGCGTCGTCATTCGAGGGGATCACATGATCGATATTCCGGGGATCACAATTTGTGTCGACCATTGCAATGATGGGGACACCTTTCAAGTTCGCTTCATGAACAGCTGTCTCTTCCCGGTTTACGTCGATAATGAAGAGTAAATCAGGGATTTTTTTCATGTTACGAACACCACTTAACCGGATCATCAGACGGTTTATTTCACGATCGATCATCAAGGCTTCTTTTTTGGTGTAAGAATTGATTTCACCAGTTTCGTGTAATTTTTCTAACCGTTCTAATTCACCAATTCGTTGGCTGATGGTTGACCAATTGGTCAATGTACCACCCAACCATCTTTCTGTCACATAGGGCATGCCACAGCGCATCGCTTCTTCTTTGATTGTTTCTTGCGCCTGTCGTTTTGTGCCAACAAACAGAATTGTTCCACCAGCTGCTACAGTATCTCGAACGATATTATAGGCTGAATTGATTGCCTTGACTGTTTGTTGCAGGTCAAGGATATGAATACCATTGCGTTCCGTAAAGATGAACGGACGCATTCCTGGGTGCCATTTATTGGTACGGTGACCAAAATGAACACCACTTTCCAAGAGCGCTTTCATGGAAATTACAGATGCCATATTATTTTTCTTTCTCCTTATTAATTTTCGTTTATCCTCCGCTCTCGTCAACCCATTTGATCAGAACATCCGGGATGCACGCTGATATGGTCAGAGAACGTGTGTATTGTACTGTTTTCAACAGCCGCAATAGTATATCATAAAGTTTATTGAATTGTCCAGAAAAATTTTGCTTTATGAATGATTGCAAGGGTCAAAATATAAAATTAAATTAATTGGATAAATTATCCTATAATGGAGTTACTAAAAAACAATAAAATTAATAATTAGAGAAAAACGAATGACACATATACTTGTAACGAATGATGATGGAATTCTAGCTCCAGGGATAATTCAGTTAGCAAAATCATTAACCCAACTGGGAAAAGTGACGATTTTAGCGCCGGATAAAAATTGGTCAGTATCAGGCCACAAAAAAACACTCCATAAACCACTCAGAGTGAAAAGGGTGGATTTGATAGATAAAGTAATCGCATACTCCTCGGATGGTGCTCCATCGGATTGTGTTGCCATCGCCTTATTGGGTTTTATTGAAGAAAAAATCGATTTAGTGGTTTCTGGGATTAACCCACATGCGAATATTGGTAATGATGTCACCTACTCTGGCACTGTTACCGCAGCCTTTGAAGCTGCTATTTCAGGTTTGCCTGCGGTTGCATTTTCTTTGGATTCGCCAGAAAATAATCCTGGAGATGTGGACTATTCAACTGCTGGTGATATTGCTGTAAAGATATGTCAACACGTCATTGAACATGGCTTGCCACCAAAAACCATCTTAAGTGTTAATGTACCGTATCTTATAATGGAGAAGATTAAAGGATATCAAATAACCAGACAGGGGTTGCGTTTATATCGGGATGCATTGGTAATTCGAGATGACCCTCGTGGTGTACCTTATTATTGGATTGGAGGAGAATTTCCACATGGGGTTCCAGAGACGGGCACAGACTATGGCGTATTGAAAGAAGGCTTTGTTTCAATAACACCATTACAATTGGATATGACGGCTTACTCATTATTTGAGTACTTAAATCAATGGAAATGGTGATTTTCTACCAGGTAATAACTTGATTTTCTGGTACACGATTCTATATACTTATAGTAATTATCAGTTCGACTGTGTCATAATTATTGGAAAGGAGAATATTAAAAATGCGTGAAAAGCATACCGTGAAAGATTGGATGATGGATCTGGTTGTATTCGTAGATCCGGATCAATCGGTATACGAAATTCTGAGTATTATGCGTCGCCGGTATATCAATAGTGTTCTGGTAAGAAAAAGTGATAAAAATCCTGATTATGGGATTATAACTTCGAGGGATATCAGCGATAAAATCGTTGCAGAAAATCAGAATCCAAAAGAATTAACAGTGAAAGATATCATGTCTTCTCCAATCGTTTCTGTGAAACAGACGTTATCCATAAAGGAATGTGCGATGCTCATGAGGGAAAAACATATTCATCATCTACCTGTGATTGATGAAAATGGCATGATCGTTGGTATGGTTTCGGCAAGTGATTTTTTGTTAATCGCCGAGGCTATGGGAACTAATTTCCAGGAGAGATCTCTGTCCTGAACAAATCCAAAAAAGGTAAGAATTCGACGCATCGGTTATAATACCCAACAATGCGTCGAATTTTTATTTTAATTGCTATATCATTCCTGGTTGGAGCTTTTGCATTTTTACAGCCTGAAATGCTTATTCAAGCTCAAGCAAATTCAGCCATCGAATTAATCAATACAGTAAATAGCGTTCGGGAGAACAATTCGTTAGCGCTTTTTGAAGTTGATAATACCTTGATGGCTTCAGCACAACAACAAGCCAATTATATGGCAGAAATTGGACAGATTACACATAATCGCGAAGATGGTACAACCTTAAGCAGTTTGGGATTTCTAGAAAATATTGCCGGGGGAACTAATTTGACAGTTCAGGTGGTTGTGTTTTCTATGTGGACGGACACAACCAACTGGAATACCATCATAGGGTTCCCCTTTGGAAAAGTTGGTGCAGGGGTTGCAGTCAAGGATGACATGATTTATTATGTGTTACAGGTCCAGGAAATTAAGATAGGATTGGCTGCGCAACCAACTATCAACTACCAGATCACACCCGATCCAAATCTGGTTAGTGATGTGATGACTGCTACACCACAATTAGACGGATCGATTATTCATGAAGTATTAGATGGCCAGTCACTATGGTCAATTGCCATTGCCTATAATGTCACAATTGCAGATATCATCCAATGGAACAATCTACTACCAACACCGGTTATTTATGTGGGTGAACGTTTGGTTGTCCAAATTGCACCAACCCCTACTTTGTCACCGACCATAACAAATACATCTATTCCTCCAACAAGAACGATTACTCCCAGTCAAACACCTGTTACTCCACAACCTTCTGCAACCATTACCCCCACCCCTTCACCAACATCAAAACCACCATTTTCTATTTATAGTATGGAAAAAAAACAACGACAAACCATAGGTTGGGGAATTGCGATTATTTGCCTGATTGGATTAATCATCGTGGCATTCAGAGGTTTTATTCGAAAATGAAACTCTGAAAGATCAAATTGAGAAGTCTTCTCCCTGCCAGACACCATCCACTGGCGCGTGAATATTCACCTTTTCTTTTCCATTTCCATTTTCTGGTTTTGTAAGCATTGGATGAGAGTGGGAAAACAGATCAACCCTGGATTCCATTTTTTGCATTCGTTCCAAAATGGTTTCAATCGTTTTTCCAATCGTATCCGGCAATAAGTCGTGGTGAAGATCTGGTTTTGTACTTACCACCTGGTTAGATCGTTTTACAATTTGCCCTGGTACACCTACCACCACAGAATTCCCGGGAACTGTGTGAACTACAACTGCATTTGCTCCTACCCGGCTACTCACGCCAATTTCTATTGCACCCAAAATCTTTGCACCAGCACCTATGACTACATTATCCATAATGGTTGGATGTCGTTTCCCTTTTTCTGTACTGACACCCCCCAATGTGACACCATGATAAAGGGTTACATTTTCGCCTACTTCTGCTGTTTCTCCGATGACAACGCCCATTCCATGATCAATAAAGAACCCATTTCCAATTTTTGCGCCTGGATGGATCTCAATCCCTGTCAAAAACCTGGAAAGTTGTGATATCCCTCTGGCAATCAGATAGAGTTTGTGAGTCCAGAACCAATGAGCAATCCGGTGCGACCAGACAGCGTGTAACCCGGAATAGAAAAGAATAATTTCAAGTCTATTTCGAGCTGCAGGATCACGACTTAGAACGGATTCCAAATCTGACCTAAGAGTTGATAATAAGTTTTTCATCTTATCTAATCCTGTAAATTTTCATATAGAGGTGTGCTCAAATATCGCTCCCCAAATGATGGAATGATGACTACAATCCGTTTCCCATTTGCTTCAGGTCGTTTGGCAATTTGAAGAGCTGCCCAGGTTGCCGCACCAGAGGAAATGCCTACCAGAAGACCTTCCTGAGATGCCATATTTCGTGCTGTCTCAAATGCATCTGGTCCGGATACCTGTATGATCTCATCATAAATATTGGTATTCAAAACATCGGGTATAAAACCTGCGCCAATTCCCATAATGGGGTGTTTTCCTTTTTCGCCACCCGAAAGCACAGGTGAGTTTGACGGCTCCACAGCAATAACCTTTATGTTGGGATTGTGCTTTTTTAAAGCCTCACCGACACCTGTGATGGTACCGCCGGTACCAACGCCAGAAACAAAATAATCTAATTGACCGTCAGTATCATTAATGATCTCAACAGCAGTTGTTTTCCGATGGATATCCGGATTAGCCGGATTTTGAAACTGCTGCGGTATAAAAACACGTGGGTCATTCCTGGCTAATTCGTTTGCTTTTGCAATTGCACCAGGCATCCCCTCACTTCCGGGTGTCAGGACTAATTGTGCACCAAATGCTCGAAGTAATATTCGTCGTTCTTTAGACATGGTGTCAGGCATGATAATGATGGATTTATATCCACGGGCTGCGCAAACAAATGCCAAAGCGATGCCTGTATTGCCACTGGTGGGTTCAACAATAATTGAATTCTGATTGATTAATCCAGCTTTTTCTGCAGCATCAATCATTGCCACTCCAATTCGATCTTTGACAGAATGGGCAGGATTGAAATATTCTAATTTTGCCAGAACTTCTGCATTTAAACCTTCAGTTAGTCGATTCAGACGTACCAAAGGGGTGTTTCCAATTAATTCTGTAATATTATTTGCAATTCTCATGATTTTCTCCTGGTTCTTAAAAAAATACAGCCATCTGATTATCAGGTGATTAAGTAAAAATGAGCGGGGCTTGACACCGCTGCCTGATATAGATGACTGGTAATTATCTTTTTATCTCAGGCGACGGCTATAAAAGGCCCCGCCTTAGACACATGCAATTTAATCTCATAAATCTCCAAAATAAGACATAATTTATCCTATTATATAATATTAAATAGTTGTGTCAAGTGTGAAAAGACTTATTGTATAATTTTTGTATAGATGGGAAATGCTACTTTTTTTTCAAATAATCGTATTAATAGAAGAGAAAAAAACCAATGATATTTGGAATTAATTGAAATCATTAAAAAAAGTGAGAGGTGAGAAATGACCATAAAAAATAATTGGCGTATTCTGTTAGGGGGATTGCTCGTTATCGTAGGAATTGCTTCATTTTTGGATTCCTTAAACATTATTCCCTTTGGGGGGCTTTTGTGGGGAGTATTGTTTGCTTTCGGTGGTGTCGCATTCATCGTTTATTTATTCCAAAACCAGAAAGCATGGTGGGCTATTATCCCGGGTGTTGTTCTGATTGGATTAGGGTTTATTATTCTAATATCATCCATATTTCCTAATTTTCAGGGTGAAATCGGAGGATTCATATTCTTTGTAGCCATCAGCATTGCTTTTTTGATCGTTTATTTAATGAACAAGAAATTCTGGTGGGCGATCATACCGGCTGGAGTAATGGCTTCTCTGGCTGCAACGATCCTGGTGGATGGATTTACAAGGTTTGAGGGCGGTGGTGTCCTTTTGATGGGAATAGCGTTGACATTTGCTTTATTGACTGTCTTGCCTGGTCTGGAGGGAAATCGCCAATGGCCATTAATTCCTGCAGGAATCTTGTTTGTCATCAGTCTTTTTGCTTTCTTTGAGGATTTTAATTTGTCAAGCCTGGTTTGGGCAGTGATATTAATTGTATTTGGGGTTTTTCTGGTTGTCAGATCATTCATTCGTAAGAGTTAACCCTAGGAGGAGCTATGTCTGGAAATACGAAATTTACCGTCAGAAAATCAGATCGCAGTATCTTTTTTCCGTTACTAATTATTTTTATTGGTGTAATTTTATTGCTTTCCAATCTCAATCTAATTCCCGGTAATGGATGGAATTTGCTTGTCCGATTTTGGCCAATCATATTTATTTTTGGTGGTATTGATGATTTGCTAAATCAAAAATGGACCGGGGCAATTATTAATTTTGGCGTTGGATCCATATTAGTTCTGGCAAACTTTGGCTTTTTCTCGATGAGCACCTGGCAGATTATTATGAACTTCTGGCCAATCATAATCGTTGCCATTGGCCTGGAAATCATCTTCCGTGGTCGCTCAATAATCGGCTCATTGATTGGAGTAGCATTTTCCATTCTATTAGTGTTGGGACTATTTTGGTTTGCCTTACAAGGACCTCTCACTAAGGATGCCATTTCACATCCCATCAATTATGAAGTGGGAAATGTCAAACAAGCTGAACTTGAAATCAAACCCATGGTTGGTAAATTAACGATCGGGGCAGGTGATTTTACGAATCAATTAATGGATGGTGAGATTCTTGCGTCAAATAATGAAGAAATTAAAATTGAATCAAAGTTGAGCGGTCAAACTCAAAAAATCTCATTAACCACTTCTGGAAATGTTTACCTTCCATCTAATAATATGAATAATGGATTCCCCTGGGATCTTTTATTGAATACAAACGTGCCATTCAGCATTAGTATTGAACAAATTATCGGAATTCAGAATCTATCATTAACGGATTTAGATATTCAGAATCTTGATTCAAAACTGGTAATTGGAACCATGGAAGTTAATCTGCCAGATATTGAAAATTTATCGGCTGACCTTGAATGTGTCATTGGGGAGATGGTTATCATTGTTCCGGAAGGAATTTCTTTAACCATCAATTTAGATTCTGGGATGACCGGAGTTACCCTGGGTGATGGATTTGTGAGAGAAGGAGATGTGATTTATTCAAAACAATCTACGACAAATAAGAATTATATATTAAACGTAAATCTTCCCCTCGGCTCTTTACAAATCCGGAATCCGTAACGCTTTTCTCTTGTGAAATGGAAAGGTTGTTGGAATTACCAGCAACCTTTTTATTTTGGGAACTAATTAAAAATTTCGACGTCTTAAGAATACAAAATTAATTACAAAATACCTTTGGAGGTAATATGAAGAAGAAAATGTTATTTGTATCATTGTTTGTTTTACTGGCGGTAATCTTAAGCGCTTGTTCAGCCGTTGGTGCAAACGATCAAAGTTTACGAACAATGTCAGTATCAGGTAGAGGTGAAGTGTACCTTATTCCAGATATTGCTTACGTAAATATTGGAACCAGAAGTGAAGCATTGGATGTAGCCACTGCTTTAGCTGATAATAACAAACAGGCAAAATCGATTTCATCTGTTCTTTCTGAAATGGGCATTGATCCGCTGGATATTCAAACCACTGCATTCAATGTGTATCCATATCAGAATTATGGAATGGATGGACAACCCATGGATTTGAAATATGTGGTTGAGAACACAGTGAATATTAAAGTTCGAGATTTGAATCGCCTGGGTGAAATTTTAGATGCAGTTGTTCGTAGTGGAGCAAATCAAATCAATGGGATTTCATTTGATGTTGAAGATCGAAAGCAAGCTGAATCTGAGGCCCGTCGCTTGGCTATCCAGGATGCCACAGAAAAAGCACAGGAACTGGCAGATCTGGCAGGTATAAGCCTTGGCGAAGTACAAAACATTAATGTGTACTCAAATGGCAACCCGCAACCAGTTTATGATGCAAAAGGTGGTGGTTATTTTTCTGAAACTTCTGCAGCCCCGATTGCATCTGGACAAATGATCATCTCAGCAGACGCAAATCTTGTTTATAGCTTGAAATAAATTTCATCAAAGAGAGGTCGATCTATGACCTCTCTTTGTATTTAAAAAAACCAGATAATTAAATAATAACTGATGCACACAGCCCAAACCCAGGTATCTATTCGATCCATAGCCCCCCCGTGCCCGGGAAATAAGTTGCTCGAATCCTTAATATTGAATTGACGTTTCATCATGCTTTCGCCCAGGTCGCCCAATGGAGTGAGGACACTCAAAACAATACCTAATACCAAACCATGAATCATATTAATTGATGGTGTGAATTGATGAAATGCTAATCCAGTTAGTATCCCACCTATTATCCCCAATAAAACACCACCGAAATACCCTTCCCAGGATTTCTTGGGGCTGACCCTGGGGGCTAATTTGTGTTTTCCGAATCGACTACCGATAAAATAGGCACCACTATCTGCGAATGCAATAATGGCAATTGACAGCAATAACCACCACTGTCCATCTGGTAAAAACATAATTGAGATGAAGTAACTTCCCATCCAACCAAAATAAATGATGGCTCCAATCGTAAGGGCAAAATTAATGGGTGCTTTTTCACGCCCCGCTTCAAATTGGAATGTGTGAACTGTCATTGAAATCAAAAATGACAGTGCTAAAAGGATGTCAGCGTACTGAAATTCAAATAAAAAACGGAATAAAGAGAGGCTAAACACTGTAGCCAAAATAATCAATATATTTGGTTGGAATCCACCTTTATGATAGATTTGAGAATATTCACGTGCAGCTAATAATATAATGATGGTGATGAAGGAAAAATATGCCCACCCACTGAAATAGATGGCTGATAATCCCAGAACTAGAAGAACGAATGCAGTTTTTACTCTGGTCAGTAACATGCCTGGTTCAATCTTCCTGACAGGGAATCACCAGACCATACCGACGTTCTCTTTGACCAAAGTCAATGAGAGCTGTTCGAAACTCATCACGATTAAAATCTGGCCATAAAATTGGGGTTACATACCATTCTGAATATGCGGATTGCCAGATTAAAAAGTTGCTAATTCTCATTTCTCCGGAAGTTCGAATGATTAAGTCAGGATCAGGAATACCAGCTGTGAACAAATAGTCACTTACGAGATCATCACAGATTTGTTCGGGTTTAAGTCCATCTTCAATGATACGTTTAATTGCACAAACAATCTCATCACGCCCACCATAATTCCAGGCGATACAAACTGTTAATCGGTGGTTGTCTTTAGTAAGTTCAATTGATTTTTTTACTTTATCGCGCAAGCTGGGATCTAATCTTTCTAATTGACCGATATGAACCAGCTGTACTCCTTGTTGATGCAGTTCTTCCAGTTCCTGATCAATCACATCTTCAAGTATGTGCATTAATCCGTCAACTTCGTCTGCAGGACGACCCCAATTTTCTGTTGAAAAGGCATAAATTGTGAGGTATTTAACGCCGAATTCTACACAGGCTTTAATAATTTCTCGAAGATTTTCGGTACCAGCACGATGACCTGCCAGACGAGGTAATCCACGTTTCTTAGCCCAACGTCCATTTCCATCCATAATGATGGCAACATGGGCAGGAATATTGGTTGGTAATTCTTCTAAAGTGTTTGATTTCGGCTCCATCAAATTTTATACTTCCATTATCTCATCGGTTTTTCTTTCACCGACATTATCAATTTCTGCAATAAAGCGATCGGTCACTTTCTGCAATTCATCTTCTGCTCTCTTTAACTCATCTTCAGAGATTAATTTTTCTTTTTCAAATTCGCGTAAATCTTTAATGATATCGCGACGAACATTTCGACATGCAATTCTTGCATCCTCCAGACGATTATTGGTAACCTTCACAAGATCACGTCTTCGCTCTTCCGTAAGAATGGGTAAATTTAATCGGATCACTTTTCCATCATTGTTGGGGGTTAACCCTAGATCTGAGGCAATGATTGCCCGTTCGATAATTTTAATTGTGGAAGCATCAAAGGGTCGGATCATCAATTGCCGTGGTTCAGGAACACTTATTGTTGATAATTGGTTCAATGGTGTTGGAACTCCATAATACTCTACTTGAAGTTTGTCAATTAAACCGGGGTGTGCACGTCCAGTCCGAATTCCATTCAAATCTTCCTCAAGACTGTTAATTGCGCCTTTCATTCGTGTTTCGGCATCTTTGATCGTTTCTTTTATCACGGCAACCTCCTCATGGAAACGGTTATTAATTTTCTATCTTAATTTTAACGTATTTTCAAATTTAGATATATGAAAATCCCAACAAATATTATTTTACTGCTTAAGAATACAATATTTTTGCCCTCTTGACAAAATAAGAATAAATGTTCTATAATAGAACAAATATTCTGGAGGATCTGATGACAAACGCTATTTTTCACCAAACAGTTCTGAATAATAAGGTTTATCAAAGGGAATTGAGTAGAAAGAATCAGAATCAATTTGAAGAATCTACTTATTCATTTGATGATTTGATCCATCAACATCCAAATATTCCTGAATTGACTGCAATTTTAGGAAAAGCAGGAGGTATGCCAATTCTTTTTGATCTTGAAGACCCAAGACCAGGTTCAATATTAATTGTGAATGATCATTTGCCTTCCATCCGTAAACTAATGACTGTATTGATGAAATCATTGGTTACTTATTCTCAATCTACTAGTCTTCAATTTGTTACCATCAGCCATTATCCTGAAAAATGGATGGAAACAATTCAGGTTTTTGATCCTCAATATTCATATTGTGCCGGTGTGTCCGGGGAATATGAGAAAAGCGCAGAAGATTGGATTCATTACCTTGCGAAGAAAGCAGATGACAGGCAGTCAGGAAGAAATCATGGACCTGCTGCTATCCTTTTTATTGATGATGTTGAATTGATTAATCATCTGGATATACAGGCACATCTTAACTATGAATGGTTACTGGCGAATGGTGCTTCGTCCAGAATATGGGTGGTTTCTGGTTTAGATATAAGGAAAAACCCAGATCTTTTGCATCCATTCGATCAATACAAGACCAGAATTTTCGGGCAAGTAGATAGAAATTTATCTGATATGAAGTCAAAAATTGTACCTGCAGGGGTTTTGGAACAATTACAGCCCGAGAGAAATTTTGTTACAAAAATTGGTTCGAATTGGGTGAGGTTCTGGGCACCAAAATTGCAAGGTAAATAATTGTTGGAGGATTATGGCAACAGGAATGATTTGGTTTGATAACGACCCGCATAAGAATATCAATGAAAAAATCAAATTCGCTGTTCAATATTATCAGAAGAAATTTGGCAGCGAACCAACTGTATGTTTTTTGAACCCAAAATTTGAGGGAAAATTACTCAACTCAGATACTGAAATTGAATTAAACTATAATACAGGATTATCCCCCGACCATATTTGGATTGGTTTGAAGCAACAAATCGCTTAGCTGGATTTATTGATGAGGTAAGGACGAATATCAAAGAATAATTCCTTATAACCGTAACAATTGATCACTTCAGTATTCATATACCGGGTTGTTGTCACCACATCATTTCTGTAGACATGGATGTGTCCGTGGAGGTGATACGAAGGTTTGAAGACTTTTATTAGCCATCGAAATGCTTTTATCCCTTGATGAGGTAAATCATCCTGGTCGTGAATTTTCCATGGGGGAGCATGAGACAAGAATATGTCCAGAAATCTTCCATATCTGATTTTATTAAAGAATAATTTTGGAACTAATTTATAGACCAAATACCACATTTCAGACTGTGTATATTGAAAATTACCCAGATTGTATCTCACACAACCTTCTATACCGGCAAGTATTAATCCAGTATCATCCGTGACACTTTTTTTATGGATATTGCGAGCACCCCATGGATAATTACGTTCTCCGCCAGTCGTGAATTCAAGTTTATTGGCATGATTCCCATTAACATAGTACAGGGGAATATTCAGCATTGAAATCATATATTCTAAATAATAATGAGGTAGATCTCCACAGCTCAATATCAGGTCGACGTCGAAGAATCGCTCGGCTATTCTTGGTTGATACAAATATCCCAGCTCAACATCACTTACAGCAAGAATTTTCATTGTAAATTAATTTTACCTGTAACTATTGATTAACTGTCTTAAAATTATTGAGCGATAACAAAAGCGATGGCCAAGGTTCTACTATGTGAAATACTGATTGCCCAATGAATTATTCCCAATTCAATTTCCTTCGCTTTGGCATTTGCGTACAACTTGATAATGGGTTGTCCTTCTTCTCCCCGTAATATTTCAATGTCTTGCCATCTTATCTCTCCAATACCAGTTCCAAGGACTTTTGATACAGCCTCTTTGGCTGCAAACCGGCCTGCAAAACAAGCATAATTATTCCCACAAATTTCCTTTTCAATTTCTGTATAAACACGATTAATGAACCGGGATCTGATTCCTGGACTGATTTGCTCTAAACGTTCTATTTCAATAATATCAACACCATTTCTCAACATATGAATCTCAAGTTCCTGCACTGATAATAACTAAATTTTCTGGATCGAGATATTTTTGCGAAACCTGAAGGATTTGTTCTTTCGAAATATTCGAAATAATTCCGGGATATTCCCGTAGATAATTCAGTCCTAATTTGTATCTTTCCATGCGGATAATTGCATTGGCAACCCCTACATTTGACTCAATAGATAGGGGAATTAATCCAATTAAATTTGATTTGGAATCATCCAGTTCTTGCGTAGAGACAGGTTCGCTAATAAAACGAGATATTTCATTTTGGATAAGCTCTATTGTTTTATCAATGTTATTTGGATTGACACCGGCGGTTATCTCCCAGGTACCTGCACTTTGCCAGGCATTTAAAGCAGTGGAAGCGTAATAGGCAAGGCCAGATTTTTCTCTTACAGCTTCACCAATTCGTCCCATCATGCCAAATTGGCCGAGAATATTATTCCCTAATGAAGCAATCAGGAATTCTGTAGATGTTCTTTGGGGTCCATAACTACCCATAATGATATCGGTTTGAAATTTACCCGAAATGGGGATGTGTTCACGATAAGAAAATTTCCTGTTAGGAACCTCAGGTATCGTTGGTGGTGGCACCCAGACCGGATTTTCCCAATCCCCAAAAGTTTTGTATACAAGATCCACTGCTTTTTGGTGTTCGATCGCTCCTACGATTGTGATAACCATTCCAGATGGTCCATAAAATTGTTGATGAAATTTAAGTAGATCAGATCTCCTGATCCGTCTCAAAGTTTCAATCGATCCTTCTTCAGAGCGCCCATAGGGATGGTTGGGAAAAAGAACCTCATCGAATTTTAAAGAAGCACGTTCGCTGGTATCCTGTTCACGTATCTGTAATCCCGTGATGATTTGGGATAAAAGGATTTTTAATTGGATTGGTGGGAAAATTGGCCATCGAGTTGCCTCGGATAAAGTCTTCAGCAGTAACGGTAAGTCCTCAATCAAAGATTTTCCACCAAAACTGGTTGACTGAATACTGCTACTGAAATCCTAGCGTTGCACCAGCCGTTTCTAAATCATTGTATATTCTTCTGTAGCGGTGAAATACAGATCCTCGCATGAGTGCATAGGAGGTAAAAAGACTCAAACCAAGCTTTTCTTGCGGATCATGAATTGAACCAGAATTCAAATAACCACTGATTACAACAGATGGGCTATTGAATTCAGATTTTGTTAATACGATTATGCCATTTGGTAATACTACTCGTTTGATTGAATCTTCGCCCGGCAAATGATTCCACATATTTTGATTATTCATGATGTTTGCTTGCTTTCAGAAAAATCTGGATGATAGATACCAATCACTCGTTTTTCGGGATGGAGATATTTTTCGGCAACCCTTTGCACATCTCGTGGTTTTATTTCGTTCAGCCGATCCAGATAATTTGAGTACCAATCATAATTAGCAAAACTTTCTGAATATCCAAGCCAAAAAGCTTGATTGGTGATATTTTCCAACCCATAAGCAAACATAGCCCGGGCTTGTTTTACAGCTCTTCGAATTTCCGATTTTCGGATTCTTTTCTCGATCAATCTTTCTATTTCCTGATCAATCGTTTTGATAACCATTTCAGGATCTTGTCCCTGGTGGAGCGTGATGGATAAATCATACAAGTGTGGATCAAGTGTAGCCTGAAGCCCACCTGCCAGACTTACCGCAAATCTTCTGTCAACCAGTTTTTTATATAATCGGCTGGTCTTGTTTGATGTTCCTCCTCCTCCAAACATATTTAAACTGGCTGGGCCTGATAACAAACTATCCAGTATCGTAAAACCAAAAAAGTCGGGATCACTGGCGCTGGGAGATCGATAGGCGATTTGAATGAATATGGTATCGCCTGGGCCTGATAAAAGTATTTCTTTTTTCTCTTTTATCTCATTCTCAGGTTGAATTTCAGGATCAGGAAGAAATTCAGATGAAATGGAAATGAATTTATTTTGTATTTTTTCGATCATCTCTGAAGTATTGAAATCACCTGCGATCGAAATAATCGCGTTGGCTGGTTGGTAATATTTTCGATAATGATGGTAGAGATCATCTCGTTGAATTCGCTGTAAATCCTCCAGGCTTCCAATTACTTCGTTTCGATACGGATGAATTAAAAATGCTGCTTCATTGACAGCATTATTCAACCGGAGAAATGGCTCATTATCTTTGCCTTCTTTTTCAGAAATGATGACTGTTCTTTCTGATTCAACGTCAGTTGGGCTAAATAAGCTGTTCACCATCCGATCGGCTTCCAAATCCAGGGCTAAATCAATTTTGTTGGCAGGCATAGTTTCAAAATATGTTGTCCAATCCACATGAGTGAAGGCATTCCATACACCACCTTCTCGGGCGATCAATCTGTCCATAACAGTTGAAGGGTACTTCTCCGTTCCTTTAAATTGCATATGTTCCACCCAGTGAGATATGCCTGTGAATCCAGATTTTTCATATCGAGAGCCGACCCTATACCATGTCCAAAGACTGATAATGGGTGCTGAGTGAATCTCTTTTAATAGAACTAATAATCCATTTTCGAGTCTTATTTGAATTGGGCTATCCATTATCAACCTTTATCTCTGTCATTGTCAGGGCATCAATTTGAAATTGTCTACTCAGGTACATTAAAAATTTGCATTATCATCAAAAAATATAGCACAACCTTTAATAAATAAATAATCAATATTCGATTGAATATCCGATTATAATTATGTAAATAGTTGACTTTATTCTTGAACCTTAAGGATTATTCTAAATGAATATTGATATATCACGTTGTATTGCGGTTATTGGAGCAGGACCTGCAGGAATTTTTGCAGCAAAAGAATTGGCCAACAACTATCACAAAGTGACTTTATTAAATCGGGATATTAAGCCTGGTGGACTGGCAGAATATGGAATTTATCCCACAAAATATAAAATTAAAGAAGGCTTGAGGAAACAGTTTTATTCAATCATCGCCAATGAAAATGTTTCTTATTTTGGGAATCTTGTAGTGGGGGAAAAATCTGAGATTTCAATAAATGATTTGCGAGACCTTGGATTTGATGCAATCCTGGTAACCACAGGCGCACAGGGAACGAAATGGTTGGGATTACCCGGAGAGGATTTAGCTGGATGCTATCACGCGAAAGATATTGTTTACCATTTCAATCAACTTCCTCCTTTCAGTAGTCATGAATTTAAAATAGGTAAAAAAGTAGCGATCATTGGGGTAGGCAATGTAATGATGGATATTGCCAGGTATTTAATTACAGAAAAAGACGTGGAAGAGGTTACCGCAATAGCCAGGCGAGGACCTGCTGAGGTTAAATTCACTCGTAAGGAACTTGAGTACGTCGTAAAAAATCTCGATATGGATGATTATCTTGCGGAAATTGATCGTGTTACTCCCCTGATGAATTCTTTGGGACAGGATCCTTATGAATCGGTCAAATTTATACGTGAGGCCTTTCCAAATTCGGATGAAACGAATTCAGAACTCAATCTTCCGAATTAAATTTCTTGCTACACCTGCCAGAATCATTGGGAATAATGATCACGAAATTGTGGGGTTAGAAGTTGAAGAAACCACTCTAATTAATGAGAATGGATCCATCAAAGCTAGGGGAACAGGTCGAAAATCAATTTTGGACGTTGATACCGTAATATTTGCTATTGGTGATGCGATTGATCCGAATTTTGGTCTGCCTTTTGATCGCAATGAGTTTGTAAAAAATCCAAAACCACGATTCCCAATTAATGGAATTTCGTATGAAAGCTTCGATCCAATATCATTAAAGATAATTGAGGATGTGTTTTTAGCCGGATGGGCTAGGAAAACAAGTGATGGATTGGTAGGAAATGCTCGAAAAGATGGTGTTAATGCAGCACAAGCCATCGAATTGTATTTCCAAACTATAAGAGAATCCTCCCAGAGGAAACATGGAACAGATTGAAAGCTTTATTCGAAGCAGGAATACAAGAATCGTTGATAAATTTGACTTGAATGGGTTATTGGTCGCAGAAAATAAAATAGCAGCTGAAAGAGGGTTAGAGAGCTTTAAGTTAGCGTCAAATGAGGAAATGTTGTCCATTATCGAACAAAATCGAATAACCATTGACAACACCAAATAAAAACCTTCCAAATTTCCTTTCACGTGTAAATGGTAAGGTTTGAAACCATGGTGGGATTTTGATACACTTGTAAATAAATTAAATTTTGTATTTCTGGTTTGGGATTTTCCCAAACCAGATTAATCTTCAACAGGAGGAGAATGAATGGAATTGTCCAGTGAATTAAAAAAAGAAATGTACTGGATGATGTTGCTTTCACGTCGCTTGGATGAACGTGCCTGGGTATTACATCGGCAAGGAAAAATTGCTTTTCATATATCCGGCATAGGACACGAAGCAGCACAGGTGGGAGCAGCTTTCGCATTAAAGCGTGGACATGATTGGGTTACTCCTTATTATCGTGACCTGGCATTGATGATTAGTTTAGGTTTAACCCCCGAAGAATTCATGTTAAGTCTGATGGGCAAGGCTGGAGAACCAAGCTCCGGATCAAGACAAATGCCCAGTCATTTTGGCTTAAGAAGGGTTAATGCTGTCAGTCATTCCGCGCCGGTTGCTACCCAGGCAGTCCACGCAGCAGGTATCGGTCTGGCGATAAAGATCAAGAAAGAAAAGAAAGTTGTTTTAACAACCATAGGTGAGGGTTCGACTTCGCAGGGTGAATGGTATGAAGCAGTCAACTGGGCAGCTGTGCACCAATTACCAGTAATTTTTATGGTGGAAAATAACCAATATGCAATCTCAGTTCCGCCAGAAATGCAGATGGCAGTCAAAAGTTCAGCAGATAAAGCCTGTGGTCTTGGACTCCCGGGTCAAATGATTGATGGAACCGATGTCTTCTTGGTTTATGAAATCATTTCGGATCTAGCGGATGCCGCTCGAAATGGAAAAGGCCCTGCTTTGGTGGAAGCGAAAATGTATCGTATAACACCCCATTCATCCGACGATGACGATCGCACTTATCGCTCACGTGAAGAAGTTGAAGAAAATAAAAAGTTTGATCCACTCTTATTAACACAAAAAAGGTTGATCGATGAAGGAATTTACACCGAAAAAGATTTGGAAGAATTAGATAAAAAAGCGAAACAAATGGTTACAGATGCTGTGAAATTAGCCGAAGAGGCTCCCTATCCTGCCGCAGAAGAAGCAGCTTACCCGGTGTATGCTGAGGAGGTTCCCAATGCCTGAAAAAACAATGGTGGAAGCCATCCGCGATGCAATGGATGAAGAATTAGCCCGAGATGAAAACGTCTTCATTGTTGGGGAGGATGTTGGGCAACGAGGAGGCGTTTTCAGGGCTACTGTGGGATTGTTTGATAAATATGGGGCAGATCGTGTAATCGACTCACCTCTAGCAGAATTATCCATCGTCGGTGTTGGAATTGGTGCAGCTCTGTACGGGATGAAACCAATCTGTGAAATTCAATTTGCTGATTTTATTTATCCTGCCTTCAATCAAATTGTCAGTGAAGCTTCAAAAATGACCTATCGCTCCAATGCGACCTGGACGGTGCCGATGGTCATTCGTGCTCCTTATGGTGGTGGCATCGGGGGAGGCTTATACCATTCACAAAGTGTAGAAGCCTTTTTTACACATATTCCGGGATTAAAGGTTGTCATTCCCTCCAACCCCTATGACGCAAAGGGATTATTAAAATCAGCTGTCCGAGATCCAAATCCGGTTATATTTTTAGAACCTAAAAAAGGATATCGCCTGATTAAGGGTGAAGTTCCTGATGGGGAGTACGTAGTACCGATAGGACCAGCAAGGATATCAAGATCAGGAGAGGATTTGACAATTTTTGCGTATGGAATGATGCATTACTATGCACTGCAGGCGGCAGAACAATTGGAGCAGGAAGGTTTTTCGGCTGAAGTGGTAGATTTACGAACCCTTTATCCGGTTGATCGCAATACGATACTGAATTCGGTCAAAAAGACAGGAAAAGCACTGATCGTTCACGAGGATAATCTGACAGGTGGTTATGGTGGTGAAATTGCTGCGATTATAGCTGAACATGGATTTAATGATCTGGATGCACCTGTACGGCGTTTAGCGGGTCCGGATGTGCCAGCGGTGCCATTCAGCCACCCAATGCAGGAATGGTTTATGGTAAACCCTGAGAAAATTTTCAAATCTGCGCTTGAATTGGCGCGTTACTAAAAGGAGGTAAGCATGCCGGAGAAAGTAATCATGCCTCAATTAGGGGAATCAGTTGTTGAAGGTACGCTTATCAAATGGCTGGTCAAAGAGGGAGATCATGTTGAAGAATTTGATTCTTTAATGGAAGTTGAATCTGCCAAAGTAAATACTGAAATTCCAAGTCCCGCATCCGGTACGTTGTTGAAGATATTGATTGAGGAGGGCACCACAGTCGAAGCAGGAACAATTCTGGGGTGGATTGGTGAACCTGAAGAAAAAGTTCCAGCTGAGGATGGAATTGTTGCTGAAGAGGTTTCCAGTGAAACGACCCAACCCATTCAAACAAAATCGGAAGAGATTACGCCGAAGCGTGATTCCGGACGAGATCGAGATCTGGGTTTTATCTCACCGGTTGTGGCGAGACTGGCACGTGAAAATAATATCGATTTGTCCTTGATCACAGGAACGGGCAATAACAATCGGATCACGAAAAAAGATGTCCTTCAATTTATTGAAAAATCAGAAGAATTGGAAGTTGATTCAGGAATGGCAGCCTGGGAGACTCCTGGAGAAGGGGATCTTTTCCGACCCACAGAATTGCAATTCCCGGATCGATTCAAGTCAACGCAACCTGCTGGCGAAAAGAAAGAAGAAAAGGTTGTTCCAGCAAAAAAACAAATTCCAGTTTCATCAGGTGATCAAATCATTCCGTTAACCAAAATGAGAAAAGCCATTGCAGACCACATGGTCATGAGTAAACATACATCTCCGCATGTCACAACTGTAATGGAAGCGGATATGAAAATGGTGAGTGATCATCTTAAGATCAACAAAGAATTTTTATCAGGACAGGGAATCCGATTGACTTATTCTTCTTATTTTGTCGCTGCAACAGCACAAGCATTAAGAACATATCCTTTGGTCAATTCTTCCTGGACTGAGAATGGTATTCTTGTAAAAAACGCTATCAATATTGGGTTGGCTACCTCATTGGATGAAGAAGGTTTAATCGTTCCAGTCATCAAAAATGCGGATGGGTATTCGATATCGGGATTGGCAAGGGTGATTGGTGACCTGGTAAATCGAGCAAGAAGCCATCAGCTAAAACCAGATGATGTTACTGAAGGAACTTTTTCGATCACCAATCATGGAACAGCAGGTTCATTATTTGCTACGCCGGTAATCAATCAACCTCAAGCCGGTATATTGGGTGTTGGAGCCATCAAAAAACGGGTGGTGGTCATCAATGACGCGATTGCCATTCGACCAATGGTTTACCTTTCATTTACATTTGACCATCGTATTTTGGACGGATCAACAGCCGATAATTTCCTGGCAAAAATTGTCTCTGTTTTGGAAAATTGGCAATAAAAAATGCTGGATTGTTCTGAAATTAGACAGGTAATTGATATAATTTTATTTTGATAATATAGAAGCTTGTCTGATAAGTAGAGGAGTAATATGAGTGAATATGACGTTGTTGTTTTAGGAGCAGGCCCGGGCGGGTATGTTGCTGCTATCCGATCATCCCAACTTGGGTTAAAAACAGCTATTATTGATAAAGAATGGCTGGGCGGTGTATGTCTAAATGTGGGATGTATTCCATCAAAATCATTATTAAAAAATGCTGATGTTGCCTACACGTTGCGAACTGGTGCAAAAGAATTTGGTTTTTCATTTGACAACTTAAAACTGGATTATTCTGTTGCTGTAAAACGCAGTCGGCAGGTTTCTAATAGATTGACAAAAGGTGTTGGTTTCTTAATGAAAAAGAACAATATTGATGTCATTATGGGTGCGGGGCGTTTTTCAGCAAACAATAAAATCAGTGTCACCACTGAGGATGGCAACAGTCAGGAAGTTGTTGCAAAGAACATCATTGTTGCCACTGGGGCGTACTCTTCTCTCATTCCTGGTGTGGATATAGATGGAGAGAAAATCGTAACTTACAAGGAAGCCATTCTTCAAACGAAGCAACCTCAATCAGTTGTCATTATTGGGGCGGGGGCCATTGGTGTTGAATTTGCAACGATCTGGAATAGTTATGGCACTGAAGTTACAATAGTTGAAATGCTTCCTCGCCTGGTTCCCCTGGAAGATGAAGAAATTGGCACAGAACTGGAAAAAGCATTTAAGAAGGCGGGTATTAAATCCCTTACTGGACATCGAGTCGAAAAAGTTGAAACGACCGAATCAGGTGTAAAGGTAACTGTTTCTAAAGACGGATCAGAAAAAATATTGGAAGCTGAACAAGCCCTGATTGCGATTGGATTTAAACCCAACACAGCTGAAATTGGTTTGAAGGAAGTTGGGGTTAATCTGGATAAACGGGGATTTATCGAGATTGACGATCGCATGGCCACAAATGTGGCTGGAATTTGGGCAATTGGTGATGTAACCGGTAAATTGTTACTGGCTCACGTTGCCAGTGCTCAAGGGATTGTTTGTGCAGAGAATATTGCTGGTGTGGAATCAGTAAAGCTGGATTACCGAATGATGCCGCGCGCTACATATTGCCACCCACAGGTAGCTTCTTTTGGTCTGACTGAAGCACAGGCAAAAGAAGAAGGATATGAGATCAAAGTTGGACGTTTCCCATTCCAGGTAAATGGAAAAGCGCTGGGATTGGGAAAATCAACAGGTTTCATTAAGATTGTCACAGATGTGAAATATGGAGAGATTTTAGGTGCTCATTTGATTGGCCCAGAAGTATCAGAATTATTGCCTGAATTAACATTGGCACAGAGTATGGAATTGACCGCTGAGGAAATTGCCCGTAATGTACATGCCCATCCTACTTTAAGCGAAGTGATTATGGAAGCAGCTCATGGAATAGTGGGTGAGACAATCCACATATAAAAAATAGCATTTTGAAAAAGGCATTGTGAATTTTGAACTGCACCCCAAAAGTTGGACAATAAATCCAACCGAGGAGGTGCAGTTTTTTTATTTTATTAAAAACATATAAAAATTAACGATCTATATTGGTGAAAGCGTTGCTTATGCTATAATTTTCCACCAGAAATTAAAAAAAATAGAGATAAATAAATTTATGCTAAAAAATTTCAACTAAACGTTGATTAATAAAGGGAAGAGAATGCTCAATAAGATAGCGAAAGTATTTGGATATGATCCACAAAAAAAAGAAATAGAAGAAACAGCTGAATTAGCCAGATTAATAACCGAGTTGGAACCCCAATTCGAGAAATTAACAGATGCTGAATTATTTAATAAGACCATTGAATTCAAACAAAGATTTCAAGATGGAGAAACACTGGATGATCTCTTGCTTGAAGCTTTTGCTACAGTTCGCGAGGTAAGCAAAAGGACATTAGGGTTACGCCATTTCGATGTACAGATGATTGGTGGTATTACCATGCATCGTGGAAAAATTGCGGAGATGCGAACTGGTGAAGGAAAAACACTGGTTGCCACTTTGCCTGTTTATTTGAATGCGATCACGGGTCGCGGTGTCCATGTCGTGACAGTCAATGATTACCTTGCCAGGCGTGATGCACGTTGGATGGCGCCAATCTATATCTCTTTGGGACTTTCAGTCGGTGTATTGCAAATGGCAAGTCGTACAGAAAATGGCCAAAAGGCATTCATCATTGATCTGGAAAAAACTTCATCCATTGAAGATCAGAACCAAATGGTTATGGTTAACCGCCAGCAGGCATATTTATCAGATGTAGTTTATGGAACCAACAGCGAGTTTGGTTTTGATTATTTGCGAGATAATCTTACCAATCGGCTTCAGGATCGGGTTCAAAGAGGTCATTATTATTCGATCATTGATGAAATCGACAATATTCTCATAGATGAAGCGCGAACACCTTTAATTATCTCTGGTCCTGCTTCGGACGAAACTGAATGGTATATACGCATGGCCCAGGTGGTTCGTCAACTTAACCCTGAAGATTATGAGATCAGTGAAAAAGATCGCTATGTTACCTTAACTGAATTAGGTGAAGCGCACGTGGAAGAATTATTGCAAATGCCTATTCGTGACCCAGAACGACCGGAGGATATTTCTCCAGAACAAGCCAGAATTTTAGGGTATCTTGAACAAGCGCTCAAAGCACAACATTTATTCAGACGGAATAAGGATTACCTGGTTCAGGGTGGAAAAGTTGTGATCGTCGATGAATTTACCGGTCGATTGATGCCTGGAAGAAGATGGTCAGAAGGTTTACACCAGGCTGTTGAGGCAAAGGAAGGGGTGAAGGTTGAACCGGAGAATGTGACTTACGCAACGATCACCATACAGAATTACTTTAGAATGTATGAAAAACTGGCGGGTATGACCGGTACAGCAGAAACGGAATCAGAAGAATTCAGTAAAATTTACAATCTGGATGTTCTCCCAATTCCAACCAATCTTGAATTTCAGGCATTTGGTAATGATGCTCCCATGGTAACAATTGTAGATAAGGATGAGGAAGGATATCGTTATACTTATTATGCAAACCGTGACGATGCAGAGAAGAAACCAATTTTCTACAAACGCAAGGATTATCCGGATATCGTTTACCGGACAGAAGAAGCAAAGCTACGGTCAATTGGAAAAGAAGTACTTTTTTACCATATTCTGGGTAGACCGCAATTAATTGGCACAACATCAGTAGAACTTTCTGATCGATTATCTGACCGACTTTCAATGGAATCAATTCGCAGGTTAATGCAAACCCTTCTCATTCGGGATGCCTGGATGAAGAAAAACGATCGTGAAATGATTGAACAAAAAGTTCCAGAGTTGGAATTTCTGAATGAACCTTTGGATCAGTTGAATATTTCTCAGATGAGAAAATTTGCTCGTGATTTAGGGCTTGAATCAGTGAATCCTCAAGATCCAGAAAATCTAAAACGAGGATTAGATATTCTGGACTTACCAGAAAAATATTCGTCACGCCTTAATGACGTTCTTGGTGCGGGTGTTACTCATCGGGTTTTGAATGCCAGAAAACATGATGAAGAAGCTTTGATTATTAGCAAAGCAGGGGCTTTTGGTGCGGTAACAATAGCCACGAATATGGCTGGTCGCGGTGTTGATATTAAGTTAGGTGGCGAAATAAGTGAAGAAATTCATGCAGATATTGCTCGTGTATTACGAAGAAATCAGATCGATCCTTATTCTTTAAGGGATGAAGATAAACGATATTTGTTGAAAAAAATGGATCCAGAATTGTACGGGATTTACAGTGATTCTGTTAATGAATTTTTACAGGCAATGGATGATATGGAAAGTGTCCGCGCTTTAGGAGGGTTGCATGTTATTGGTTCAGAACGACATGAAGCGCGCCGTATTGATAACCAATTGCGTGGTCGTGCAGCTCGACAGGGAGATCCTGGATCCTCTCGTTTTTATCTTTCATTGGAAGATGAATTAATGCGTTTGTTTGGTGGTCAGCAGGTGGATGGATTAATGCGTCGGTTCAATGTTGATGCAAATATCCCAATTGAATCTGGTCTGGTAGGGCGCTTGGTTGAGCAATCACAACAGAGGGTTGAAGGATCAAATTTTGATGTCCGCAAGCATCTGTTGGAATATGATGATGTGCTTAACATGCAGCGGAAACGGATTTATTCCCAAAGAGATCGAGTCTTTGTGAAGGAAGATCTGACTGAAGATGTGATGGAAATGGTCAAGCTGGATCTTGAACAGCGGGTTAACAATGCGATGTTGGACGAGGAAGGTCCCTGGAAATTGATGGCTTATCTGGCCGATGTTCAACCATCCATTGACTATGAAGATGTGTTTTTCCCTTCGTTTCATCTGAAGACAATCCTGGAAGAGTATGGTAGCAATCTGGGTGATTTTCCAATACCAAAAGATAAAGTAAAACCCTTTTTGCTCAAACTCTCTGAGGACAGTTTGAATGCTGAAATCACACATTCGGTAGATAGCTCGCAAAAGTTCTTGGTAAGGGTTGATGAAACAGTTGAAACACAAAAACAAGAAAGGTTTGATGCTCTAGATTCCTTCTTAGCGGGTCTGGAAGATTTCACAAAATCTCGAAGCCTTCAAGCCACAACAACTATTACAGGACCTTTCAAATCTTGTTAGAACCCCATTGCAGCTGAACTCACGACAATTACAGGAGTTGATGGAAGGCTCTAATGAGATTGAAAATGAAATACGTAACCAAATTGAGAAATTCCTTTTAAGTATAAATATTTCCAGGGCAGTTGGGACGTTTGCGGTCAGGTTCAATAACCTGGATGTAAAACCTGGTGATATTCAGGGGAAAAGTTGGGATGAATCAGTCGATATCTTGTTAGATGCTGTTGATGATGCCTTTGCAAAACAAAAAATTGCACTTTTGGGAGATCAAGGTCAACTGGCAGTCGACATTGATAATTGGCTTCGCCAGATTGACTCAACTACAATCGATCAAGATAATTTATACCGTTTAATGGTTTCGCTTGTTCAGGGAAATCGGTTGGCTTTTGATCGCAAGACCCATCGCCAGGTAAAGCAGCGCTATAACCGATTAAATTACATTTTCCTGGCAGCCCATGCTTTACAAAAACAGGAAAAAGCCCAGATTTCTCAATCGGTGTTGGAACACTTACAGGATGCTTTAATTGCCCTTCAAGCCGTTTGGGGTATATATGAATTGAACCGGCTTCAACAAAATCAGGTTTCTTTATCAAATCTTGATGGAAAGAATCGAGATTTGATTATCAAAGAAATTGGGCAAGAAAAATTCGAGGAGTTGAAGAATAAAATTATTCCAGAATTTAATTCTGAGGAACGCATAATTCTTCGAGATATTCTTGGTAAACGAGTGAGAAATGAAATTTATCGGGAATTATTATTATCAATCATATCTCAAATGTGGGTGGAATACCTAACCAAGGTTGAAGCACTGCGTGTTTCGATTGGTTTGGAAGCTTATGGTCAACGAGATCCACTTGTACAATATAAGGGTAAAGCCTCTGAATTGTTCAAAGCACTATTGGAAGATATCCGTTCAGCTTTGGTTAATCGCATGTTTACTTATCGGCCTTCACAAAGGGTAAACACAACGATTGAGAAAGAACGTGTAAGCCCAATTGAGGAAAAGAAAATTCCTATCAATCAAGAGTCTGAAAAATCTAAAAGTAAAAGAAAAAGACGCCGTCATTGATGTTTTTTGGACAATTTAGTTCATATTTTAACCTTAATTTAACGAAAGCTTGCCAAGAACGCAATTCTTTCATATAATTTGGAAATCTTTTAAATTGGAGTATGTAGATCGTATGGAGCAAAAAGACACCAATCTCGAGCAAACAAAACCTGAAAATTCGCAAGAAGACAATATGGCTTCATTGCTCGAGCAAGAAGGCATGGATATAGATTTTCCACGAGCTGGAGAAATCAAGCAAGGAGTCATTGCCAGCATTTCACCAAACCAGATTTTGGTTAGTGTTGGCGCTAAATCGGAAGGCATTATAACCGGCCGTGAATTTGATGCGATTCCCCAAGAAGAATTAGAAAAGTTAGCTGTTGGACAGGAAATTTGGGTTTATGTTTTAACACCAGAAGATTCCCATGGCAATTTAGTACTTTCACTTATGAGAGCCATGGAAGAAAAATCCTGGTTCAAAGCTGAAGAACTTCTGAAATCAAAAGATTCCTACAGCAGCGTTATTCGTGGTTACAATAAAGGTGGTTTAATTGTTCCATTAGAAGGTCTGAATGGCTTTGTTCCAGCATCACAGATCAGTCTCTCACGTAGAGCTGGTTTAGTTGGTGATACACCTGAAAAACGCTGGAGCCCAATGGTGGGAGAAGAAATTGAAGTCTGTGTCATCGAAGTTGATCGTGAACGTCGCCGATTAATTTTGTCCGAACGGGCTGCAAGCTCAGAAACACGTGAATCGATCAAAGATCGAATTCTAAGTGAATTACAAGAGGGTGATGTTCGCACTGGTAAAGTAACCAGTCTAGCAGAATTTGGTGCTTTTGTTAATATCAATGGTGCTGATGGCCTGGTTCACCTTTCAGAGATTTCTTGGGACCGGATTCAACATCCATCTGAAGTTTTGAAAGTTGGACAGGAAATCAAAGTAAAGATTATCAATATTGATCGTGAGAAAAAACGAATTGGTTTATCTATCCGCCAATTGCTGGATGATCCCTGGATTAATCGAATTGCTCAATATGAAGTTGGTCAATTATTAGAAGGAACAATCACGCGATTAACTAAGTTTGGTGCCTTTGCCCGTATTGAAGAAGACCTGGAAGGTTTGATCCATATCAGTGAGATCAGTGAACGTAGAATTGAACATCCGAAAGAAGTTCTCAAAGAAGGTGAAACGATCACACTGCGTGTTATCAAAATTGAACCTGAAAATCATCGAATTGGCTTAAGCATTCGCCGAGTTGATTCCATGGCTTTTGCAGAAATGGATTGGAAAACCCTGGAAGATATACTTTTGGATGAAGTAGAATTGGATGATATTGATTCTACTGAAGAAAAAGAAGAAACACCTTCAGAAGAAAAACCTGAAGTAACACCAAAAGAACAGGTTGAAGTAGTAACCGAAGAAAAAGAAGAAGTACTTCCAGAAGAAAAGTCAGAAGAAGTAACACCAGAAGAACAGGATGAAGAAGTACCAGAAGAAATAGAAGAAGTTGAACCTGAAGAAAAACCCAACAAAGAATCATAACAAAATTATCGAATGATTAAAAAAGCGCGCCTAAGGGTGCGCTTTTTTTCAATAAGGTGGAAAATGAAGAAAATCCTGATTGATGCACATGAAGATATCGCTTACGCCGCAATATCATTCAACCGAGACTATTCAAAATCTGCTGCGGATATTCGTGAAATCGAACAATTTACCGATATCCCGCAGTGGAATGGACATGCAATGTTGGGTTTCGCTGATTGGCAGAAAGCGAATGTCGGTATCATCTTTGCAACGTTGTTTGTGATGCCGAAGCAATATCAGACCGGTGATTGGGAGAAAGTGGTTTACAGGAATTTTCAGGAAGCAAAGTCACTTTTACAAAAACAGGTTGATTATTATTATCGGCTGGAAGGAAATTTCCCTGAAAAGTTTCTAGTTCTCAGAAACAATTATCAATATCAAAATCATTGGGAGAAATTACTAAGCACATCTGAGAACTACCCTCCGATCGGATTGGTTATGTTGATGGAAGGTGCTGAAGCATTGAAACATCCCGAGGAAATTGAAAATTGGTATCAGAAAGGGGTGAGAATTGTTGGTCCGGCATGGGCAGGTGGTAAGTACAGTGGTGGTATGTATGAGCCAGGTGGATTGACCAATCAGGGGCGGTTATTGTTAGAGATAATGAGTGATTTAGGTATGGGTTTAGATATCGCTCATATGAGCGAGCAAGCTGTGTACCAGGCTTTGGATATATATGGAGGGGCTATTTTATCTTCGCATGCTAATGTTAAATCTTTTTTACAAGGCAAAGGTGAAGAAAGACATTTATCTGACCCAATTATTCGTAGAATTGCGGAGCGAGATGGGGTCATGGGGCTGATGCCTTATAATCGATTCCTGGTAGCTAATTGGACAAAATCATTTGCTCATGATAAAGTAACCTTGGAACATTTTGTAAACCACATTGATCATATTTGCCAGATCACCGGGAGTGCAAATCATGTGGCGATTGGCACTGATTTCGATGGTGGTTATGGTTACCCGGATGTTCCAATCGAATTAATATCAATTGGTGATTTACCGCAAGTGGATGCTATTTTGGCTACTCGTGGTTATAATCAAGATGAAATAAATGCGATTTTTTCATTGAATTGGAAAAGAATACTCGATAGGATTTTTTCTAAATGAGTTTGTCGAAACAAGATAATCATCTAGATAATGAACCAAATACAACCAAAGGATTACCATATTTCAGGATTCGATTGGGATTAATTTTTACGATTTCAGGTTTTCTGGTTTTTTTATTAGGTGCCCGTCCCTCAATATTTGGACTTGATCGCAGTCCTGTGATAGGTTTTGTCCAGATTGGCATGTTTTTGGTGGGTTTGTCGATTATGTGTCTTGGCGGTTATATCAGTATGATGGCATTATGGAATAAGGAACCCCCCAGCATTTTAGCTGACATAGGTTTACGGCTGGTTGCTACGGGATTTGTAATCGCTGTCTTTGCCGGAATGGCTGATGTTTTTGGTTTTGGCAGCCATCCATTACCAGACGTACCTTATTTTGGAGGTTGGCAAACCAGAGGTGTTGAGATAGGCGAAGCAATCATCGCGATAGGTTTTCTATTCATGGTTCCGTTTAAGAAAAATCGTACCTCAAAAAATATCAACAAATAGCATAATAAAGAAAAATAGTGTCCTTTCAATAATCAGTGTTTTGGATATTTTTGGCGTGCAGGGCTTGCCAAAAAAAACCGATGATCCCACCTTATTTACTTGAAACGAAAATTAAGAAAAAATTTATTTTTCATTTCCTGAAATTTGTTTCCCTTGACACTAATTTTTTCATTTGTTATGATGGCTCTTTAGAGGTAAAAAATGTCGAATGAAGATGTAAATTATGCACCAGATGTGAAGGAAGAAGAAATCCCTGCCAGAAAAAATTGGCGTTCCGTCTGGGATAATATCGTTCGTTTTGGTTTGGGGGAAGCGAGTTTGCGCGTAGGTACAGTTATTGCTTCAATCGCACTTATATTACTGGTTGTCTGGGTAATGGGGCGCTTCTACTTGCAAGGAGAGATCTCTGAACCTCAGTCAGCCATTGCACAGGTTGAGGCACCAACAGCGACAGCACTTGTTGAATTACCGGAATTCTCAATACCAGATCCAGAGGTATCAACTGTTTCATTAGATAGGATTACCCAAATGGATACCACCTTGCCAGAAAAACCACGGTATGAAATCGAAAAATATACTGTGGTGGAAGGGGATACAATTTTTGGAATCGCTGAGAAATTTAATCTGGATCCCTCAACGATTCTTTGGGGAAATTTATACACCCTGGGTGACGATCCTCACAGACTTTTTCCAGGGGTTGAATTGAACATACTTCCTCAGAATGGTGTATTACATACCTGGAGCGCAGGCGAAGGACTTAATGGAGTAAGCCGGTATTATGATGTTTCACCTGAGACAATCATTGATTGGCCAGGAAATAATTTGACTCTGGAAGAGGTTGGTGATTTTGCTGCACCGAATATCGAACCTGGCACTGAGTTATTTGTTCCCGGTGGTAAGCGTGACTTTATTACCTGGAGTGCCCCCAGAATTACTCGAGATAACCCGGCAGTCGCAAAGAACATTGGTCCAGGAGCTTGTGGGGTAATCACTGATGGAGCTGTGGGTATTGGTACATTCATTTGGCCAGCCCCACAACGTTTTATCTCAGGATATGATTATTCTCCTGCAACAAACCATTACGGAATTGATATCGGTGGTTATTTAGGTGATCCTTTATATGCTGCTGATAATGGTGTGGTTGTTTATTCTGGTTGGAATGATTATGGTTACGGATTTATGGTCGTAATTGACCATGGTGGTGGATGGCAAACGCTTTATGCCCATATGAGCGAAATCTATTATGGTTGTGGCGCTTCAGTTTTCCAGGGTGATGTGATCGGATTAATGGGCAGTACAGGCAACTCTTCTGGACCACACTTACATTTTGAAATGCGTCACGATGAGTATGGTCGTGTAGATCCGAAATTATTTTTACAATAAAGTAAATTGATAACAGGAATGACCGTTTTGAAAATCAAACGGTCATTTTTGATTTCAGACATGTATAATATTATTGAAAGGATCTGATGAACAAAAACACGGAAACCCGCCCTTCTCCGATCGCAGGTCACTGGTATAGCGGAAACGCTCAAATGCTGAGAACGGAGATCAATAATTTTCTGGATGCAGCCAACTTACCCGACCCTGTTGGAGAGATTATTGGCTTAATTGCTCCACATGCAGGATATCGATATTCTGGTCAGACAGCTGCATATGCATTTCAAAGCGTTCGCGATCAACATTATGATCTGGTTATAGTACTTTCACCATTTCATTCCTATCATCCGGCAACAATTTTAACCAGCGCTCATCAATATTATCAGACTCCACTTGGGAAAATCAAAGTTGATCAGGAGTTAATCCAATTATTATTCACTCAGAATATCCCTGATACAGACATTAAGATGGTACAGGTCTCTTATGATGAAGAGCATTCTTTAGAAATTGAGTTACCTTTCCTGCAATGTACTCTGGAAGGTAATTTTTCTCTCCTTCCATTAATGGTTAGAAGCATAGATCCACGTCAGAGTGAGATATTTGCGAAATATTTATTTGAATTAGTCAAGGATAGAAACATGTTGATTGTAGCGTCCACCGATCTATCACATTTCTATCCTCAAGCAATAGCAGAAAGTCTCGACAAAGAGATGCTCGATCAGATTCAATCCTTCTCGATGCAGAATGTTTATCGTACTGAATTTGAAGGGAAAGGATATGCCTGTGGATTGGGTGCTGTCATGATCAGTATGGCAGTCAGTAAATTGCTAGGAGCGGATAAAATTGAAATCCTGCATCACTCCACATCAGGAACTCAAACTGGAGATTTCTCATCTGTCGTTGGTTACGGTGCTGGTGTTTTTATCAAATCCCATTCATAAAGGTAGTGTCATTGAATGCAAATGTATGTTCAGGTAATTGTTAATGTTCCTGGAATTGAAGGTGTTTTTGACTATCATGTTCCTGAGGAATTGCAAAATGATCTCGAAGTGGGAGCGCTGGTTTTGGTTCCTTTTGGAAAGCAAATTGCCCAGGGGATTATCCAGGCTTTCGTTTCTACCCCACAGGTACCCAAAACCAGACCTATCGATAGCGTCGTCGACCCACATGCAGTAATCAACCCCCATCAACAGAAATTAGCAGAATGGATGGCCAGGGAAACATTTTCTTCGGTATCTGCCTGTTATAAGTTGATGTTACCTCCTGGCATGAGTCAACAGGTGGACAGCATATATGAATTGGTGCAAAAAACACCTGATTTGCCATTATCGCCTTTACAAAGAAGAATAGTTGCCCACCTAAAAGATAAAGGTGCAACGCGCGGTGCTCAATTTAATCGGGCTTTTGCCAGAGTGAATTGGAAAGCAGCTATCCGCCGTTTAATTCAATTAGGGATTGTTCAATCACAGACTTACCTGGCTCCTCAGCGTGTGCAAGCAAAAATGGTACGTACCATTCATTTGAATATTAAAATACATGATATTGATCTTCGTTTGAGTGAAATCAGCAAAAAGGGAGCTGCATTTGAACGAAGAAGAGAAGTTTTACGTTTGTTGTCTACCCAACCTGATGGAATCGAATCGTCTATGGCAATGATGGCAACGGGTGCTACATCAGCAGATCTTAATAAATTGTCAGAAAAGGGACTCATTTATTTTGGTGAGATTGAGTCAATTCGAGACCCTTTAGAACATTATGAAAAAATCTCTCATGATCCGCCAATTTTGACTGAAGACCAACAAAAAAACTGGTCAAAATTGAAGGATATGATCGATAAACAAGATTTTCATAAACCTGTCTTAATTCATGGAGTTACTGGATCTGGAAAAACCGAACTATATTTACGAATGGTAAAAACTGTTTTAGAACAATCAAAGACAGCTATTGTTATGGTTCCGGAAATCAGTCTCACACCTCAAACAGTCAAACGATTTCAGGCCCGGTTTGCTGGTAAAGTTGGGATTATTCATTCGCAAATTTCAGAAGGGGCCAGGTTTGATACATGGCGTCGAATTCGTAAAGGAGAATTGAAGGTTATTGTCGGTCCCAGATCTGCATTATTCTCTCCCCTGGAAAATCTTGGGTTAATTATTGTTGACGAAGCCCATGATGATTCTTATTTTCAGGATGATATTACACCCAGATACAACACAATTCAGGCTGCCGAGGTCTACGCCAAATTAAATCAAGCAATGATTGTTTATGGCAGCGCGACACCAGCTATCGAAATGATGTATAAAGCAAACCAACAAAAATGGCCAATTTTGAGCATGCCATTGAGGATATTTGCCCATACGGAAGCGGTTAAGTCAGAGTTACAAGTTGGAAATGAGCTTTCCCAACAGGAATTAACAGCATTACCATTGCCAGAGGTGTCCATAATTGACATGCGGCATGAACTCAAACAAGGCAATCGGTCTATTTTCAGCCGTGAGTTAAATCAACGCATTCAAAAAACGCTGGATGCGGGACATCAAGCGATTTTATTCTTAAATCGCCGTGGTTCAGCTACATATGTATTTTGCCGAAATTGTGGTTATCGATTATCCTGTCCACGATGCGATATTCCGCTTACTTTTCACGCAGACCATAGCCACTTATTGTGCCATCATTGTGGTTATGCGCGTCAATTGCCAGGTACCTGCCCACAATGTAAAAGTAATCAAATTCGTCAATTTGGAATTGGAACAGAACGAGTTGAGCAGGAAGTCAACAAACAATTTCCATCAGCACGCGTAATCAGGATGGATTCAGGAATCTCAAAACAAAAGGGCATTCACGAAGTGCTCTTAAAGCAGTTTTCAGACCGCAAAGCAGATATCCTGGTTGGGACACAAATGTTAGCCAAAGGGATTGACTTTCCCTTTGTCACGCTGGTTGGAGTGATTCTGGCAGATGTCGGATTATCGATGCCTGATTTCAGAGCAGCTGAAAGAACTTTCCAATTATTAACACAGGTTGCCGGAAGGGCAGGAAGAAGTCCCCTGGGCGGTAATGTAATCTTCCAAACCTATCAACCGGATGAATATCCAATCAGAATGGCTGCTAAACACGATTTTAGTTCGTTTTACGAACATGAGTTGGCATATCGATCAAAGCTTGGTTATCCGCCTTTTTCGCGATTGATTCGACTGGAATTTAGACATCGGGATGAGAACGAAGCAAAATTATGCGCACAAACCATGGCTGAAAAAATCGCTTTTTGGATTGGAGCAGGAAACCACAAACAGACTGACATTATCGGTCCTGTGCCATGTTTTTTTCCAAAACTGAATGCTATTTACCGTTGGCAAATCATTTTAAGAGGTCCTCGACCTATCGAGGTATTACTTAATCGTGAATTGGGAGAAACGATTGTTACCGTAGATCCGGTTTCTTTGTTGTGAGCAGGGAAATAAAAACGCGCTCCTGATGAAATTCAATCGGAACGCGTTTCTTTAACTTCAGAAAAATTTACGGTAAAACATAATGGGGATTTAAGAAACCGCCCATAAATCTGACTTCAAAATGCAAATGAGGACCGGTGGAATTCCCGGTGCTACCAGCAGCACCAATCACAGATCCCTGATAAACACTGGAACCACAACGAACATTTATTACACTCAAGTGGGCATACAAAGTCTGGTAGCCATTACCATGGTCGATCATGACCATATTTCCGTAGCCGCCACTGATGCCACCAGCATACACAACAACGCCGCTATCAGACGCGTAAACATTATCTCCGGTCATAGCACCAATATCTATAGCAAGGTGACCTGACCAGTAATCATTGCCTGAGATGAAGCGATTATTGGTTGGCCAGATGAAAGTGCCGGTACCATAAGCACCACCAGCTGAAGTATCACAAGCACCGGGAATTGTGCTATTTACGCCTGCAGGACCTCTCGGAATCGTGGGAACGACCCACTGTTGGAATTCCCTTTGACCACCAGGGATCATTACATACGTGCCCGGCGTGATTACCGGATCGGTGCGATCTATTTTATTTGGAGTCCAATCCAAAATTGCATCCGCATCTACTTTGAATTTTCCGGCAATTGATTCTAATGTGTCCCCTTTTTGCCATTCATAATAAACGCCATTGGTGGGTGGAATACGTAACTCATTACCAATAGAAATCATATGGGGGTCATCATTCATCGTATCCTTATTCGCCCATAAAATTGTTTCTGGTGTCAGGTTGAAAAATGTTGCAATACCAAACACTGAATCACCTGATTCGATCGTATAGGTTGTCGCTTCGGTTCTTGCTCTGGTTGGAATGATCGTCACAGGATTCGCATACCGAATAACAGCAAAATCATTATCTACCGATTCGAAATTAGGAAGTGAAGCAGGTGCAGAGTCAGATGAATTTGCAGAAACACTACTTGTGTCGGGTGTCCATGCTGATTGACTCGGTTTGAAGAATTGTATGGCAACAAAAACCAGGAGGGCAATCATCAGAGATGCCAGCCCCCAAAATATGATCGATATTAGATTGTTAGTGATAGTTTGTTGATTGTTTTTTTCTTGTTTTTTAACTAAACTCACATAGCCTCCGTTAGATTCTCTAAGAATTCTACATTATTTTTCGATTTTGACAAGCGTTGTAGAATTGCTTCAGAAGCAACGGAGATATCCATTCCTGCTCCTTGCGGAGGATTTGAGATCATTTGTAAATACATACGACGCATAACCCAAACTCTTTGAAGTACATCCGGGCTAAGTAAAAGATCTTCGCGTCTGGTTGAAGATTTTTCAATATCAATTGCCGGAAAAATCCGACGTTCCTGCAAGCGCCTGGAAAGGTGTAATTCCATATTTCCGGTGCCTTTGAATTCTTCATAAACAACGTCATCTAATCGTGAGCCAGTATCAACCAATGCGGTTGCGATTATAGTAAGCGATCCACCTTCTTCAATATTTCGTGCAGCACCATAAAAACGTTTTGGCGGATACAAAGCTGAAGGATCCATTCCACCAGAGAGTGTCCTGCCTGAGGGGGTTACTGACATATTGTATGCTCGTGCCAGACGGGTGAGTGAATCCATCAAAATGACTACATCTTTCCCTAACTCTACCAATCGTTTTGCGCGGCTTAATGCGATCTCAGATGTTCTGACATGGGCTGTGACAGGTTCATCAAATGTTGAGGCAACCACTTCAGCATCTACCGAGCGGTCCATATCTGTGACTTCTTCCGGTCGCTCACCAATGAGTACCAGGGTAACGTAGGTACCCGGGTTGTTTGTGGTAATGGCATTACATAAGTCTTTGATAATGGTTGTCTTTCCTGCCTTTGGGGGAGAAACGATCATGGCACGCTGACCGCGTCCGATGGGAGCGATCATGTCGATAAGCCGTGTCGATAAAACCTTAGGATTTGATTCCAGATCGAAACGTTGATCGGGAAAAATCGGGGTCAAAGAATCAAAATTCTGCCGTTCTCTGGCACTTTCCGCGTCAATACCGTTAATAAAGTCAACTTTAACCATTCCAAAATGACGTTCCGATTCGCGTGGGGGTCGGGCGAAACCGATCACAAGATCACCACTTCTCAGGTTATATCTTCGGATTTGAGCCTGTGATACATAGACATCATCTTTTCCAAGTTTGTAATTCTGTCTTAGAAAACCGATCCCTTCAGGCATAACTTCCAGAATTCCCCCGCGAACTTCTTCGCCTTCTTCGTTTGCCTCAGAAGAATGTTGGGCAATACGCACTATCAAATTTTCTCTTTTGAGTCGGTTTGAATTGATAACATTTAATTCTTTTGCAATTTTTCTTAATTCTGCCAGAGAACTTTTTTCAAGATCAGGTACATTAATCATAGGGTTTCCTTTAGAAAAGGTAAGATTTAAGAATTTCAGGGTATTGATTTAAGTAAATATTCTTCGTGCAAGGATATCCTTCAAGAAGTGCTCAAGAATTCAAAAATGGGTTGTTTTTTGGGAAGTGAAATCTATCTGTTCGTCTTTCTGAATAAAAAAATTATATCATGTGGAAATTTAACAAGCAAGTAAAACCATCGAAAAACATACTACAAAAAATCCATACTTGTAATTATTGTTCTATATTTTTCCAAGCATAGCATCAAAAAAATATTTAATCTTGAATTCCTTACCGGATAATAAATATTGTGCCCTGAAGAAACTGGACACTGAACGAACGATCCAATATGCAGAAAATAACAAAAGAATAATGGCAAGCAATATCTGCCACAATGGTACGCTACCGGCTGATAATCTCGTCATCATAGATACGGGAGATGTAAAAGGAAATAGACTTAGTATTACTGCCAATGTTCCATTCGAATTTTCAATGATAGGTGCTAGCAGAGCCAGTGGAATCACCATGGGTATTACCAAGATGGTTGTCGCCTGAGATGCTTCTTTTATATTGGATACTAATGCACCAACTCCTGCCATTAAACTCGCGTATAAAATAAAACCCAGAATGAAGAAAATAATCCCCCAGACCAGAATAGAGATCGGTAATTGAAATTCAGTGGGTAATGCGAAACTTCTTCCGCTTAATCGGAGAATGAAAAGACCAGTTCCACTCCAGACGATGGTTTGAAGTAATCCAACCAGACCTAAAGCGACAATTTTTCCACTCAATAATTGCATAGGGGTGACCGAAGTCAATAAGATTTCGATTACCCGGTTGGATTTTTCACTGGTAATGCTATTTAACATCATGCTCGAGCTTCCCAATATTACAATATAGAACAGAAAAGTTACAATGTAGGGTAGGAAGAAAGTTAATTGATTTTCCGGGTCACGCTGGGGCTCCGGGGTTAATAACTCAGTATTAAATTTTGGAACTGTGTTCACAAGATTCATAATTTCTGGTTTTTCTGATAATAATGCAGAATTAATCAACCTTTCAATCAGGTAGTTGTCACTGCCAGCACTCAGGGGATTAAAATCCGGTCGATAGACGACGATCTCACCTTTTTGAACATAATCCTCTGGAATGAAATAAAAAGCCTTGATAATGCCTGAATCTAAATCGACATTGGCGGATTCCTGGGTGGTATACAACTTGATTTGTTCCTTAAGCTCATCCGGGATTTCTGTAATATTTTTTGTTTCATCCAATAGTCCAATGGATAATTTTTCTTCTTCGGTTGTTGTCAATCTTGAAAGTATGGTGGTTATACCGGAGGTTTGATCTCTGTTACCGATAACGAGTGTAATTATCAGTCCTATCAAAGGTAGCAAAAGCAAAGTCAAGATAAAGGATTTTCTCTTGATCGTTGTAAGTAATTCATTTTTAAGTACGATTAAGGTCTTATTCATTTCATGGCCTTTGTGTGAAGATTTCTTTTAAGGAAAGTTTTTTGCCATAACGTAACATTCCCAATCGGAATGCTCTACCCGCCAGCCAAAGTGCCGCAATTGCAAATAGAATCAATAAAGTTATCGTGATGATTATTTGCCAGGTCGGAACAATCGAAAAAGCAGCCCTCATTGGAAGGCTAATTGGGGCAGTGAACGGGAACAAACTAAAGAATATGGATAAAGGGCTATTTGGTTTTTCCATTAATACCTGCATAAACCAATAGGGTAACACCATAGGAATGGTAAAAATACCAGCAATTTGTTGCGCTTCTCTTGTTTCTGTTGTAGTTGCGCCTAAAGCTGCCATCATCGCTGCTATCATTACAAATGCCGGTATAAATACCATGATCGTCAATAGGAGGAAAGAAAAATCTATTTTTGTGGATTGCAGATCAGGAAATAATCGAAATAGAGAGAAAATTCCAATTATTCCAAATAGGATCCAGACAACTAATTGGGTTAATCCTACACTTAAATTTCCAATAACCTTCGCTGTCATCAATTGGGTTGGAGATATCGAGGTTACCATAATTTCCATGGTTCTATTTTCTTTTTCCTCCACCACTGCTTGAAGAAGATAACCGGCACTTATATTGACCGCCATGATGAATAAAAATCCTGCCAGAAAAGGCAATATGAAAACTAAGACATTATCCTCATTGGCAGTTTTTTGTTCTTCTGTTGATTTGACTTCAAAACTTGCCCCTTCTATGAGGCGATCTGATATTTCTTTGGGTAAATCTTTAAGAACATTTAATTTAAAGAAAGTATAAAACTCACTATTAACACTTGAATCAAGTGCCTCATTTGCTATCACTTTGATTTCTCTGGTTTCAATAAAATTCTTATCGAGCACATAATAAGCTTGAATGTTATTATCGCCCAAAGCCAATTTGGCTTGAGATTCATCGGTGAAGCGAATAAAAACCAAAGGCTTCATGAATCCGATCGGCGCTTCAGCCTTATAGTCAATTGAATTTTCCAGTATCCCACTCCGATCGATATAACCAACTGGTGTGCTGTCATACTGGAAGATGACTGATAAAAAACCAATTGCCACCATTAGTAAAACGAAAAAAGGTAGAGACAATATAGCTAAAATGAAGCGTTTCTTTTTAACATGTTTCAAATATTCGTGTTTAATCACAAGCCAGGTTTTATTCATATTTCATCCCTGATTCTGTAACTACTTGAATAAAAATTTCATCCAGGGTGGGTGAAGCTATTTCAAATTGATCAATATTGATATTGGCAGCTACCAATGATTTAAGAAAATCCTGAGGAGAGACTTGAGGATCGAGATCTACCTGGTATAGAGAATGGTTTTCCAATCTTTTTATTTCTTTCATTCCAGGCAGAGAATTGGGAATTTGATCTTCGGTTCGGATGTGGATCGCATGACCAGCATAAGTCTTTTGGACTTCATTCAATGTTCCATACAGTACGGTTTTTCCTTGATTGATCAAGACGAGACGATCACAAAGTTCTTCGACCTGATGCATCTGATGTGTGCACATGACAATCGTTTTTCCCAGATCTCTTTGCTCACGCAAAACATCTTTGACCATTTGCGTGTTAACTGGATCTAAAGCTGAGAATGGTTCATCAATAATTATGAGTTTTGGATCATGAACGAGGGTTGTGATCAATTGCGCTTTCTGTTGCATACCTTTGCTCAGTTCCTTTACTTTTTTCTTTTTATGCTCGTCCAGATTGAACCTGACCAAATAATCATTTATCCGTTTATGACTTTCATTGGATGATAAACCTTTTAATGAAGCCAGATAATTCAAACATTCTTCCAGATTGATATCCTGGTATAGTCCTCTTTCTTCTGGTAAATATCCAATCTGATCCTTTTTACCCTCGCTCATGCCATTGCCTAAAATCTTTACTGAACCACTATCTGGTTTAAAAATATCCAGGACAATGCGTATGCAGGTAGTTTTTCCTGCACCATTCGGACCCAAAAGTCCGAAGATCTCACCAGGTTTAACCTCAAAGGATACCTGGTCCAGAGCGACTTGCGTTCCAAAAGCTTTTGAAATATTATGTACTTCAATCGTATTCATATCAGAAACTCATTTCATTGATGGAATTTAATTTTTTCAAAGATTATTTTACTATAATATTTACGCACAATTTTTGATAAAGTTTCAAAATATTCGACCCACTTCATTTCAAGTACAATAGAAAAATGAGAAAGAGAGAAAAATATGGCAATGACTTCAAGAGAAAGAGTTCAGGCGGTCCTGAATTATGAGATACCAGACAGAGTACCGATCATCATCGGTGTGAGCAATGCCACCGGGATTAAAATACAACCATATCGTGGAATCAAGAGAATTTTAGGCATCGAGAGCCAAGATAAATACATCTATGATTGGCCAGAATTGGGAACGGCTCTTCCTGATGAACGAGTAATGTTGCGTCTCCACAGCGATGCTCGAGGTATTCTGGATCGTTTTCCCAAAGAGGTTTATGAGCGGAATCAATCTCGCCCACCACATTCTCCTTTTTTTGATGATTGGGGTAATGGGCAGATGGAAATAGGGCCAGACAACTGGTATCCTGGTATTCATCCAATGCCGGATGCTAAGACAATCGAGGATCTGGAGTCATACCCCTGGCCGGATATGGATGATCCTTATCGCACATCACATGTTCGGGAAAAGGCTTTAAAGTTACATGAAGAAAACCAATTTGCTATCATGTCGACTCCCTGGCTTATGTTTCCATTTGAAAGGGCAATTGGCTTGCAGGGGATGGAAACTTTTCTATCCAATATGGCAATGGAACCGGATTTTGCCCAGGAATTATTGAACCGAATTAACAAGCTTTGCTTGGTGAATATGGGACACTTTTTGGATCAATGTGGTGACTTAATTGATATCATTAAAATTGGAGATGATTTAGGAACGCAAGAAAATTTAATGATTTCTCCCAGGATGTATCGAAAAATGCTTAAACCATTACATGCGGAAATGATCTCCTTAATTAAGCAAAAGACAAAAGCAAAGGTTTTTTTTCATACCGACGGTGATGTATTCAATTTGATAGAGGATTTTATTGAAATAGGGGTAGATATTCTTAATCCAATCCAGACATCCGCAGGAAAAATGTCCAATCTGGAAGAATTAAAAAAGCAATATGATAAACGGATCGTTTTTTGTGGAGCAATAGACACCCAGAAAATACTTCCACATGGAACACAAGAAGAAGTCAAACAAGAAGTTAGAAGGGTGATGAATATTCTTGGAAAGGGTGGGGGATATATGGTTGCCACCGTTCATACGGTGATGAATGAAGTCCCAGCTGAGAATGTTCTGGCAATGGTGGATACTGTTGAGGAATATGGATATTATCCTTTGAAAGGCTGAAAAACAAAAATGGACCCGTGAGGGTCCTTTTTTGATCTTTTTTCTATTTACTCTTTTTCGTATGGTTCACCCTCTGCAGCCGGAGCATGACCACGGCCAATTACACCTGCCAGAACAACAATGGTCGCCAGATAAGGAGCCATTCCAATAAATTCACTTGGTAAGGGTATTTGTAGTAATGATGCCTTGACTGATAGAGAGTCGAAAAAGCCAAATAATAAGCCTGCCCCCATTGACCCTACCGGATGCCAGTTACCAAATATCATGGCCGCCAGACCGATAAAACCACGCCCGGCCGTCATGACTTCATCAAAACGGCCTGAAGATCCCAAAGAAAAATAGGTTCCACCAAAACCTGCCATCATACCGCCTAAAATGACTGCCATGTATTGTGTTCTATGAACATTGATGCCCAATGTATCAGCAGCCTTGGGGTGTTCACCCACCGAGCGTAATCTCAAACCCCAGCGAGTTTTGAAAAGCATGAAGGTTAACAGAATTACAAAGAAAAACATGGCAAATACATACATATTATGGCTAAAAAGTATGGGTCCAATGAATGGGATCTTGGATAGAATAGGCACGTTAATCTGAGGGAACATGCCTGGTTCATTTAAATATTGAAACTCAACTTTTTGAATATATTTGGAAGATAGATACGAAGTTATGCCGGTTGCAAAAATATTGATAACAGTTCCTGATATGATTTGATTGATCTTGTATTTGATGGAAAGCCAGCCATGAATAAGCCCCATCAAACCTCCTGCAATTACACCCGCGAGGAGTCCAACGATCAGGTTATTAGATAAAGATGCAAACACAGTACTTACGAAGGCGGATGTCAACATCATTCCTTCAATTGCGATATTGATGATACCACCACGTTCACACAGAATCCCCGACATAGCTCCTAATGTTAACGGCACAGCTCGGACAACCATAACGCGTAGAAGTCCGGCTAAATTCGTTTGACCACCGGCTGTTGCCCACGTCAGAAAACTAAAGATGAACAAGATTGCAACGAGGGCAAGTGCACCATATGTATACTTTCCAAAACCGCGAATGATTTGGAATGCACCAATTAGGGCACAAATACCAGCAATTGCATTTAGGAAAGGTAAACTTGGGAAAACCCAATCCGCAGCTTCCGCAGAACCACCACCAGGATTCATCATGAAGCGTGTATCTACACCTGGTTCAACATTTATTGCAAAAACCAGCCAGATAAAAATTGCGGCTGCCATGAATACAATTCCCATTGTAATTCGACGACGACGTTCTAATTTCAGGATACCTAGACTTTTTTGTCCTATCTGAGCATCTGTTGTAGTAGTCATAATTTTTTATCCTTTCCAGCTGCGCAGGGAAACAAGATCTTCTTTTTGTTTAGATTCTCTCAGGCGATATATCGTTCGAATAATCGCTGGAGCGGCAATAAATGCCAGAATGACTGCTTGTAGGATGGATACAATATCAATTGGTACACCAACGGCTAATTGCATCGATCTTGCTCCGTTTCGTAAAAAGCCAAATAAAAGCGAAGAAAGAATGACTCCCAAAGGATGTGTTTTTCCCAGTAATGCCAATGCAATACTATCAAAACCATATCCACTGGAGAAAGCCGGTAACAACCGGTAATTGACACCCAGTACTTCATTTGCACCAGCCATACCTGCTAATGCTCCGGATAAAACCATTGCCAGAATTGTTGTTTTTGTAATTTTTACACCAGCATAACGAGCAGCATTAGGATTAGAACCGACCATACGGAGTTCAAATCCCCAGGTGGTTTTAAACAATAGATAGTAGACAGCAACAGCCATTAAAACCGCAATGAAAAAACCGATATGAAAACGGATGGGGGTATCAAATAGTCTTGGTAATTTGGCGGTCTCTAGAATCCAGGGAGTTTTGGGGGTGAATTCATTTGGATCCTTCATTGGGAATTTTAAAAGCCAATCCACGAGTCTGAAGGCTATGTAATTCATCATGATGGTGGTGATGACTTCGTGTGCTCCGGTTTTTGCCTTTAAAAAGCCTGGGATAAATCCCCAGAGCGCACCTCCCAGGGCACCGAAAAGCATGGCTAAGGGAATATGAATTATGGTTGGAAGTCCAATAATCGCATAACCTGCCCAAACACCAGTGGCTGCTCCAATAAAAATCTGGCCTTCCACACCAATATTGAAAAGACCTGCCCGGAAACCTAAAGCGACTGCTAAACCACCAAAAATGTAAGGGGTTGACTGTACGAGACTTTCAAAAAATGGGTTGATGGCACGACGAATGGCTAATTGATCACCACTGGCAAATGCTAACCTTATTTTTTCTGGATCTCCTACAGAACCTGTGAACAAAGCAACATATGTGTTCCAGGCAGTTCTGAGAGCAGCACCTAAACCTGACCAGATGGATTCTCGAAAGGCTGCATAAACCTCATTGGTTGTGATAGCAACCAGAACCCCACCAAGTAGAATTCCAGTGAAAATCGCCAACAATATTACCAGCAAGTTGCTTCTTGAAAATTCATCCCAAAAAACCGAAAGGGATTTCTTTTTGATTTCTGTTGTTTTTTCCATATTTCAATTCCTTTATGTCATCAGAATCTGTTTTTTCTTGGCTAGAAGCTTTTGTTTTTCTTCTTCACTTGGGATGATCCCTGCCATTAATAAACCAACTATTTCTTTTGTTGCTTTCTTTGCATCCAGGATATCCAATATTTTTCCTCGATAAACAACTGCGATACGGTCAGATAATTGCATGACTTCATCTAATTCGGTTGAAACCAGGAGGATTGCACAACCTTCATCTCTTTTTTCAATCAAGCGTTTATGGATGTATTCAATGGATCCAACATCCAGTCCCCGGGTGGGTTGTGATGCCACCAAAAATTTTATGGGTCGGGAAAATTCCCTGGCGACAATAACCTTTTGTTGATTTCCACCTGAGAGATTGCTGGCTGGAACAAATGGGCTGGGTGTACGGATATCAAAACTATCTACCAGCTTTTTACCATTTTCGTTAATTGTTTTTTGATCCATCCAGATCGATTTTGAATATGGTTCCAGATAATAAGTATTCAGTACAAGATTATCAGTGATGGGAAATCCCAGCACTAAACCATCTTTTTGGCGATCTTCTGGAATATGAGCAGAACCGATCTCCGTAATTTTTCTAGGCGAGAGTTGGGTAATATTCTGTCCGCAAAGTTTAACTTCGCCATCGACGGCTTGCATTAAACCAGTAATTGCCCGAACCAATTCAGTTTGACCATTTCCCTGAACGCCTGCAATCCCTAAAACTTCACCCGCATGAACCTGGAAAGAAATGTCATTGACAGATAACGCTCCCATTGGATCTAAAACCTTGAGATTTTCGACCTCAAAAATGACTTCACCAGGAACACTATCTGTTTTTTCAACCTCAAGATTGACATCACGACCGACCATCATGCTGGCCAGGTCATTTAAATCCGACTCAGCTGGTGTAGTGCTGCCTACAACTTTGCCACCCCGGATAACGGTAATACGGTCTGCTATTTCCATCACCTCACCCAATTTATGGGTAATGAAAATAATGGATTTTCCTTGCTCTATCATGGTATGCATGATTTTGAAGAGTTCTTCTACTTCCTGAGGAGTTAGCACTGCAGTCGGTTCATCCATGATCAGGATATTCGCTTCACGGAAGAGCAGCTTGATAATTTCAACCCTTTGCTGCATACCAACGGGTATATCACTGATATAGGCATCCGGATTTATATCCAAATTATAAGTGTTGGAAATTTCGCGAATTTTATTAGCAGCTTTTGTTCGGTCAAGAACACCACCGGCTTTAACATACTCTTCACCGAGCATTACGTTCTCTGTGACCGTAAAAACAGGTACCAACATAAAATGTTGATGTACCATCCCGACTCCGGATTTGATTGCGTCAATCGGAGAACGGACATCTAATTTTTGACCATTGACAAAGATCTCACCCTCATCCGGTCGATATAACCCATACAAAATATTCATCAGAGTGGTTTTACCTGCTCCGTTTTCCCCGAGCAGGGCATGGATTTCACCTTTTTCAACAGTCAGGTCAATGTGGTCGTTGGCTAATACCCCTGGAAACCTTTTGGTAATGCCACGAAGTTCAAGAACTGGAGCCATTTATACCTCTTTTTTTATCAGGTTAATGGAAAATTTAAAATATTGTATCACATTGAGAATTTTTGAATAATTGAAAAAGGAGTCAGGTTTTATCCTGGCTCCTTTTTGCTAAATTTTAATTTTAATTAGCGGGTTGGCATTGTTGGGATTTCGCCGGAGATGATTCCGGGGATTAGACCTTCAACCTCAGCTTTTAGATCAGCAGGAATCTGGTCAGCCCATTTTGAGCCATAACCAAGTGCTGTACCACCATTTTCAAGAGTCAGGAGGTAAGGAGAACCACCTTTAAAAGTTCCATCAACGACCTCTTTGACAGCTTCGTATACAAACACATCAATTTTCTTGAGAGCACTGGCTAAAATGAAATCAGCTTTATCAGGATTGGCAACTGACCAGTCATTATCGACACCGATCAAAAGACCAGTTCCACGTTCTTGCAGAACAGCTAATGTGCCAAGACCAACAGGACCAGCTACTGGCATGATGATATCAGCACCTTCATCCAGTAATTGCTCGCCTAAAGCACGACCATCATCCAGACTTTCAAAGTTTCCTACTTCGAGACCCTGTTGTGTTTCCATGTTCCATCCGAGAACTTCCACGGCTGTACCATGTACTTCATTATATTTTGCAACACCCATTGCAAAACCGTCCATAAAAGCCTGAGTTGCTGGGAAGAGGATACCAACATAGGTTCCTACTTTTCCTGTTTTGGTCATACCAGCGGCTAAGTAACCAGCTAAGAATGTTCCCTGATCAATTTTGGTTGCATTGCCAAGAACATTTGGTTGACCTAAATAATCGACATCCACGATTGCAAATTTTTGATCGGGATTGGTATCAGCAGCGGCACTGGTGGCGTCTGCTAAAAGGAATCCAACGGGAACGATCAAATCACAACCAGCTTCCACGAATGTGTTCAAGTTGACTTCGTAGTCTGATTGTTGCTGAGATTCCAGATATTGGATTTCAACACCCAAATCTTTTTCAGCGTTTTGCATACCTAACCATGCTGTAGCATTGAATGATTTATCATCAATACCACCGGTATCGGTTACCTGACAGGCCTTGATTTTGGGTGCGGCTGGTTCTTCAGCTGGTGCTGCGGGTTGGCAAGCTGCTAAAGCCATCGATGCCAAAACAAGAATTGCTACTAAAACAGAAACTTTTTTAGACATTTTTTATTCTCCTCCGAATAATTTAGGTAAATTTGGTGATTGATACGCGTCCGACGTATCCATGATAGTATATCATTATCCGAAAATGAAATACAAGAGGAAATTCAAATGAATTGTATGGGAATTAAGTAATTATTCTTATTCCTTTTTCGCTTCACCTCGTTTTACACCTATCATCATGATAAATGCTGCCAGCATAAAGAGTGGCGAGAAGAGCATCATCAGGCTGTAGTTATTTCCGCTTAATTGGACAATCCAACCATTTAAATTGGGACCAAGAATTGCAGCCATGGTGGATGCGAGATAGTAAAGGCCTGTGTAAGTGCCAATATGGCTATCCGTCGTCATATCCACAACCATTGGCAATGAATTGATATTAATCAAAGCCCAGGAAAAACCAGCAACCATCAGAACAATACTCACAGAATAGAAATTACCAACCACAGGTAGTTTGGTGAATAGAACAGTTAGAGTATCAACTGGCAGGACATACATTGAGAATATTGCACATCCCATAATAAATACACCGGTCATGATTGTGCGTTTCCGTCCAAATTTTCCACCGAGATAACCTGCTGGAAGTGCCATCAGAACAAAAATTAATGATAGTTGGCCTAATAATCTGGCACCATCTGCTTCTGGCAAGAGCAAATGTTTTACCGCGTAAAGTGTGAAAAAGGCTTCGATGGCATTATAGGCAACAAACCAGAAGAAAATTGCTGCTAAAATGCGCAGAGGACTTTTCTCTTTTTCTTTGATTAACTCGCCAAGGGCATGAATAAGACTTGGTTTTTGATCCTGAGAGACTTCGATGTTTTTAGGTTCACGAATAAATGCAAAAACAAGCAGCGAGGATATAATTACCAAAGCCGAACCCAACCAGAAGGGATAGTTGGGATTTTTTTCGTATAAACTGGCACCAACTAAGAATGCAATGATGGAACCGACACCACCCATGAAATTAATCACCCCATTTGCCTGTGACCTAAATCTGGAAGGCGTAATGTCAGGCATTAATGCAACAACAGGTGTTCGCCAGAGGGCCATACTGATCAATAATGTGCTCGTACAGAGGACAAACAGTGGCAGAATAGATACAATTGGAATTAACCCGAAGGCTATAGCTGCTATGGGTGCACCAATTAAAATAAATGGCATACGTCTGCCGATTTTTGTTCTTAAACGATCCGAATAGGCACCAACAGAAGGTTGAATGAGAAAAGCTGCGATGTTGTCCAGCGTCATGAAAAAACCGATCCAGGCTGCACTCAAACCAAATTTGCCATCTAAAAATAATGGCACAAACGCATTATAAACAGACCAGATGACACTAACTCCAAAAAATCCAAATCCTAGCAAAAATGTTTTCGGGTAACTCAGTTTTTGTTGCATATTGAACTCCCTTTGATGAAAAATGAATTTGATGCCTTTTGAAATAACCAGATCACTCAGGAATCTGGAAATGGCCTAATTTTTCTCTCTCTTCTAATTCAGTTAGAAAAGCAATATCATCTCGATTTAGATTTGCTTTTATTAAAAGATCAGGTCTCAACATATACGTCCTGGTTAATGACTGTTCCCTGCGCCATCTCTCGATTTTTGCGTGGTGACCGGATAAAAGAATGTCAGGTACCTGCCAGCCCCTAAATATTTCAGGACGGGTATATTGAGGATACTCCAATAACCCATTACCAAAACTATCATCCATTGCCCCTTCCGGATCTCCTAAAACGCCAGGAATAAATCGGGCAATCGCATCAATCACCATCAGTGCCGGTAACTCTCCGCCAGTTACGACAAAATCACCGATGGAAATCTGATCGGTGACAAGATGCTCAATCACTCTTTCATCTACACCTTCGTAGCGGCCACACAAAATGCCTAATTGTGGATGTTTTGATAGTTCAATTGCGATTTTTGTTGTGAACGATCGACCTTGAGGTGACATCAGGATGATGGGGACTCTTGAATTTTCCCCCATTACATCCTCGACTGCTCTGAAGATGGGTTCGGCTTTCATGACCATGCCACCGCCACCTCCATAAGGAGTATCATCCGTAACATGGTGCTTATCAAATGTCCAATCACGTAAATTATGAAGATTAATATCAATTAAATTTTTCTCTATTGCTTTTTGCAATATCGAAATTTCAAAATATGATTGAAATATGGCAGGAAAAAGACTGAACACGTCAAATTTCATGTGATGATTTTAGCCTGAGGATTATTGAATAGCAAGTAAATATTTGCTCGGTGTTGTCGTTATTCAACCAGAGGTAAAAATATAAATTTAGCTAGCCGGATTAGGGGTTGATATTTTGACCAAATCTGATGTTTTCTAAAATGAAGATTCCTTAATAATGAAGGAAATTCATTCAATGCATCTTGACGAAGAAAAATTGATAATGGTAAGATGTTAATATGTATTTAAGTAATAGAAGATTAAACATGAATAAGCACAAGCGGCGTGGAAACCCGATCAGGATTCTTCTGTTGGTTATCCTGATTGGTGTAGGCATTTATGTGAACCAGGTCGTCATTGCGGACGTTCCACCACTCTTTATCCCAACGCCAACCCCTACCCGAGCGCCAGAATCTTTTGTTACGGATGCGCAGGCATTGGAAAATGAAGGAAAATTATCCCAGGCGGTTGAAGCATATCGACAGGCCATTCTGGTTGATTCGACGAATACTGGCAACTATATTTCTCTGGCTCGTTTGCTAATTTACCTGGGTCAATACGATGAAGCCCTGGAACAAGCGAGTAATGCTTTATTGATTAATGAGAATAATGCAATGGCGTATGCTTTGCGTGGTTGGGCACAGGGATTGTCAGGAGACTATTTGAGTGGAACGGCATCGCTTAAACGGGCAATCGAGTTGGATCCCAATAACCATGTTCCATATGCCTACATTGCAGAGGTATATGGATTGCAGTATGAAACGGACACAGCTGCTATTGGTGTCATTGACAATGCCATTTCCAATTCGCAAAAAGCCAGAGATATTAGTCCTAACTCTCTTGAAACACATCGAGCGAGAGGTTATGTTCAGGAACTGGTGGGAAGTTATGGCGAAGCAGTACAGGAATATGCTGCAGCGATAGCGATCAATAAATATATTCCCGAATTATTTATGCGTTTAGGTAGAGTTTATTATTATCCTGATGTCGCTGAATATGATCTGGCTGTGGAAGCTTTCAGAGAAGCTGATCTGCTGAATCCATCCGATCCCTTACCCGATGTTTATCTTTCTCTTGTGTACCAGACACTGGGGTCGTATGCTACCGCCATACAATATGCAGAAAAAGCGATCGTTGATGATCCGACGAACTCAAACTATTATGGAAATTTAGGTGTTTTGTATTATCGTAATTTTGAATATTCGAATGCTATTGATATGTTGCGTTTGGTTATCCGAGGCGGAACCAGCCCGTCTGGTGCCACAGTACAAGCTTTACCGTTGGATTATGGTAGGATCTCCCAATTTTATCAGATCTACGGTCTTGCCTTGGCGCGCACAGATGAATGTCCTGAGGCACTTCAGATTTCAGAGGCATTACTTAAGAATGTAAGCGGAGATGAAATTACTGTATATAATGCAGGTGAAATTGTGAATATCTGCGCTGGCATTAGTGATTAAGAATTCAGGTTTTATCAATCTGATTTCGAAGGAATGATTAATGGGAATACAACTCCCGGATGATAATCATCTGTTTAGACCACAACGAAAAAATAGTTCAATTCGTATCTATTTTCTATTGTTGTTTATTTTAATTGGCGCTTTCTTGTGGAGAGAAGTCGATGCAGGGAATATTGAAAAACCGTTCCTACCAACACCAACGCCCACCAGAACTGCAAATTCATATTCATTGGAAGGTGAAACACAATTTCAGGCTGGAAATATACCTGCAGCAGTAGAAGCTTACCGCAAAGCTGTTGAAATTGAACCCAATAATTCAACGATCTGGGCCGAATTAGCCCGTATTCAAACCTATTCTTCGAACTTACTCACAACGGATGCCCAGAAAAAGCAACGTCTGGAAGAAGCAATACAATCCGCTGAAAAAGCAGTTGAATTGAATCCGGAGGATAGTACTGCTTACGCAATCCTATCACTCACATATGATTGGTATTCAAATCCAGCCTATTCTGGAAATGAATCCGAAGATTATGTCTTTAATGCAGAACAGGCATCTGCAAAAGCACTGCAATTGGACAGTAATAATGTTTTAGCAGTGGCATTTCGGGCAGAAATTTACATGCGCCAATTGCGGTATAGTGATGCTCTCGATTTTGCTGAACGGGCAGTAGCAATGGATAACACTTCATTCGATGCTTATCGGGTTTATGGGTTTGTGCTTGAATCACAGGGTGGTCGATATGGGGAAGCCATTGAAGCTTATAAAAAAGCTGCAGAAATAAATCCGAATTTAACTTTCATTCAATTATCCATTGGGGTAAATTATCGAGAGTTGAAGCAATATGATAATGCGTTGGAATATTTTGCTCAGGCTGCCAAAATTAACGAACAAAATAAAGTAGCAGATCCAATTCCATACCTGGGCATTGCCAGAACATACAGTCAAATTGGTGAGTTTTTTATCGCTGCCAGAAATGTTATGCGTGCTTTAGAGATTACGCCTGAAGATCCATATGTTTATTCTCAATTAGGGTTGGTTTATTTTCGCTCTCGAAATTATGAAGGCTCGATTCCTGCCTTTGCCTGTGCCATCGATGGATGCACCGCATTGGAAAGTTGTATTATTCGCCAGGAATGTTCCGAAGATACGCCCGAAGAGGAAGTGCCCCCATATGATATTGTCGGTCTACCTTTGACTGAAAGTACAGTTGTTTATTACTACTCATATGGCTCAGTGCTGGCTGCCATGCATCGGGATGGAACCGGATATTGTGAACGTGCCCTGGTTGTCTTTGACACAATCCGAAACGATTATTCAGATAATGATGGTGTGATGAGTATTGTGAACACAAGTGAAGAGATATGTGCCTCTTATGGCATTACTCGGTAGTTGATACTTCCGATGTATTGAATTTTTCGATCCACAATTTGTATCAGAATTTTATAAGAAATCTTATTTTCCTCTTGACTTTCACCCTAAACACAGGTAAGATTTGAGACGGTTTAGCACTCTTATATAGAGAGTGCTAAAAATCCAAAATTTTACCTTTGTGCAAAAGCAGGAGGAAGTACACATGAATTTAAAACCATTAGGTAGTCGGATATTGGTCGAACCGATAGAAGCAGAAGAAGTTACCGCTGGTGGCATCGTTCTACCGGAAACCGCAAAAGAAAAACCCCAGAAGGGGAAAGTTTTGTCTGTAGGTCCTGGTGACCGTGATGAAGATGGCGATCGCATTAAGATGGATGTTGTTGAAGGCGACGTTGTCTTATTTGCAAAATATGCTGGAACCGAGATTAAAATTGATGGCAAAAAATTGCTCATCTTACGGGAAAGCGATCTTTTAGCAATTGTTGAAGAGTAATTGAATAATAACAGGAGTAAAAAAATATGGCAGCAAAACAATTGGTTTTTGGAGAAGAAGCACGACGAAAATTACGCAATGGTATTGATGTAGTAGCAAATGCTGTTGCAACAACCCTGGGTCCAAAAGGCCGTAATGTGGCTTTGGATCGCAAATTTGGATCACCCACCATTACACATGATGGTGTGACCGTAGCAAAAGAAATCGAATTAGAAGACCCATTTGAAAATATGGGTGCCCAACTGCTCAAAGAAGCAGCCACAAAAACAAATGACATTGCCGGTGATGGCACAACCACCTCAACTGTTCTCGCACACGCAATCGTAACCGAAGGTTTGAAAACCCTGGCAGCAGGCGCTAACCCAATGTTACTCAAACGTGGTATTGAAGCAGCAGCCAAAATGGTTGCCGACGAAATCAAATCACAGGCCATTGAAATTCGTGAAAAGAACGAAATCGCCAATGTTGCAACCATTTCTGCTCAGGATCGTTCCATCGGTGAATTAATCGCTGATGTAATGGACAAAGTAGGAAAAGATGGCGTTATTACAGTTGAAGAATCCAAAGGTTTGGAATTCGAACAGGAATATGTTGAAGGTATGCAGTTTGATCGTGGTTACATTTCACCTTATTTCGTAACCGACGCTGAACATATGGAAGCAGTCATCAGCGATCCTTATATTCTGATCCATGACAAGAAAATCTCTGCAGCCGCAGATATTGTTCCTGTTCTTGAGAAAATGGTACAGGTTGGAAAACGTGACCTGGTGATCATCTCAGAAGATATCGATGGTGAAGCATTGGCAACCCTGGTACTTAACAAAATTCGTGGCATGATCAATGTCCTGGCTGTAAAAGCCCCTGGATTTGGCGATCGCCGCAAAGCGATGTTACAGGATATTGCAACCCTCACAGGTGCCCAGGTAATTTCAGAAGAAACTGGCCGTAAATTAGAAACCACAACAGTATCTGACCTCGGTCGTGCTGAAAAAGTGGTTGCTGATAAAGACAACACCACAATCGTAGGTGGTAAAGGCGAAGAAGCAGCGATCAAAGGTCGTATTGATCAGATCAAAGTTGAAATTGACAAAACAACCAGTGATTATGACCGCGAAAAATTGCAGGAACGTCTGGCTAAATTAGCTGGTGGTGTTGCAATTATCCGTGTTGGTGCCGCAACTGAAACAGAATTGAAAGAAAAGAAGCATCGTGTTGAAGATGCCCTTTCAGCAACTCGCGCTGCTGTTGAAGAAGGTATCGTTCCTGGTGGTGGTGTTGCATTGATCAATGCAATTCATGTACTGGATGGTTTGAAGATGCAATATGATGACGAGCAAACTGGTGTCAATATTGTCCGAAAAGCATTGGAAGTACCGATGCGCAGGATTACTGAGAATGCTGGTAAAGAAGGCTCTGTCATCATTGAAAATGTACGCAAAGCACAAAAAGATGGCAAGAATATGCAGATTGGTTATGATGTTCTCACAAGTGAATATGGCGACATGGTCAAATGTGGTGTAATCGATCCCGCAAAGGTGACCCGTGGTGCTCTGGAAAATGCTGCTTCTATCGCAGCCATGATCCTGACTACTGAAGCTTTGATCACTGATGTTCCAGAAGAGAACAAAGCTCCTGCTGGTCCACCCATGCCGGAATACTAAACCAAATTAATTACAAAATTGCAGGTCGTGGGTTTCCAACGACCTGCTTTTTTTTGGATTATAATCAACCAAATGAAAATCACAATTCAGCTAATATTTTTTTTCATTATTTCATTATTGGTTCTTGCAGGTTGTAATTCAATCCAGACTCCTTTACCACCTGATAATCTGACTCCTGATCCAGGCATGTTAAATGGTACTGAAACAATTGTAGTTCCTGAGGCGTCAGCTACTCTTATTCCGACGCCATCAGAACCAATGATAACAACGATCAACGATGAAGGAATCTGGTTAAGTGATTTTGAAGATGAAGTTCAGCGCTATATATCAGCGGCTACAAATCTTGAAAAGGAATTCGATGAGAATCAGGCAAAGGAAATTGTTCTCGAAACAATGACTGACACGCTTTTATTAGCACAGGGAGCAAGAGCAACCGGTTTTACTTTAGATCAGGATTCATACCTCAAAAAATTCGAAAACCTGGTCAATGAATTTGGTGGGGAGAATCAATTTCAACAATGGTTACTCGATTATCATTATTCACCAGAAAGTTTTGAGCGTCTTTATAAACTGCAAATTGAAGCAGCCTGGATGAGAGATTATCTCATAAGCCAGGTGCCTACAAGAGAAGAACAAATACGAGCCAGACAAATTTTAGTCTCCAGTAAGACGCTAGCAGACGACATTTACAATCAGCTGCAAAATGGGGCTGATTTCGATTACTATGCCTGGGGATATGACCAACTCGCGGGAGGGGAGTTAGGCTGGTTTCCAAGAGGTTACCTTGTTCTTCCTCAAATTGAGGAAGCGGTATTTAACTTGCAACCTGGAGAGTATTCACAGGTGATTGAGTCAACCTATGGATATCACATTGTCCAGGTAATGGAACACGAATTAGATCGTGAACTAACCCAGGACGCCTTGCTTCAGAAACAGAGGGTTTCATTGATTGCCTGGTTAGCGGACCAGAAAGCAAATAGCTCAATTATTTTGAGTCAAAATTAGGATTCAGAATCTTGGGGAGGTATGAATTGCAACAAGAAACATCGAAAACAAAAATATTGGATCTGATCTTAAATATTTTCACAGGATTGATAATGGTATTAATTGTGGCAATCATTGCTCTTCAGGTGACCATTTATTTAAATCCAAAAGTAGTATTTAATCCATTTCCTCCCTATGATCTACCGGAAGCATTAGTCCTTCAAAAACCAACACAAACCAGTGTAACAATGGTCTTCCTACCAACTGCTACTTCAGCGTTTGTGTTAGAACCGACAGAAACCTCTATGCCAACAGCCACGGAAAGAGTAAATTTCAGTAACGGAACTCCTGTACCTGAAATAACGCCTATACCACCCACAGAAACACCTTTTAGTGGTTATTACGCATTTGTTTTACAGAATGATATTAATGCCATTGAAAGCACATTATTCAAACCTAACTATGGCTGTAATTGGATTGGGGTAGCTGGACAGGTTTTTGATTTACAGAACAGGCCAGTGGTAGGTGTTCGAGTCTGGTTACGCGGAACTTATAATGGAAAACGGGTAGATTTACTCAGTCTGACACTTGAATCGTCACCGTACGGGCCATCAGGTTTTGAGTTTACGTTGGGCGATACCCCTTTGAATAGCAGCGGACAACTTTCTATTCAATTATTGGATCAGGCAAATATTCCCATTTCTGACCGCGTGTATTTCGATACATTTGAGGATTGTCAGAAAAATCTGATTCTCATAAATTTTAATCAAATTCGATAAAAAGTTAAATTGATTCGACCTGCCGTGGTCTCAATTTAAATTCTTCGTTGATATTAATGAAAAAACCTTTTAGTGCTTGTGCATCAATTGCCAGCACTCTACCGTTTGAGAAAAATTCAAAATCGAAATGAGTCAAATCTCCTGCTTCTTTACCTGGAATAGGCATCAACCTGGCTGTCAAAGGTTTATTCAAACGCGCAGAGAGGGCTGCGATGTCAAGCAATAGAGCTTCAATTTGCTCACAGGTTGTTGATCCGGGAATAGGGATAGTATCCAAACCTGTTCCACAGACAGCTGAGTACATCAACAAATCTTTAATGGTCAGCGTCTGATCGATGGATCTTTGTGATAAACGCGAATCTTCTAATAACGGCAACATGAGGCCATTAAATCCACAACGCGCCCAATTTCCCCGATCCAAAGTATCTGTGAGAAATGCAGCTGCAGCCAGTGATCCATGTTTTCCTAACGATGATACGCCCAGACTCTCCATCGCTGCTCCCAGTGAACAGTCGTCCTCAGGAAAAGGTGCTACTGAAAAATCAAATCCCTGGAAGACTACTTTTTGATCCGCTAATAATTCTGAAAAGATCAGACCTAATTGATTGGCATGATATTCAAGGTTTTCTAAGAGTATTTTCCGAGCTTCTAAGAGGTTCTTTGCACTGCTGAATGCATGAATTACCTCATCCGCTCCTTCAACCGCAATACTGATTGCAGGTGGTTGCCCTGGTTGGTGATAAGATCCAGGAAAAAATGGGCCGAAGGGTTTTACGTTGGCTAAGGCACTGAACCGTAAATTTGCAAAACCATTTTCTTCCAATCCAGCATTTTGAGTTATTATTTTTGCAGATTGTTGGATTGCTTTGATACTTACACCGTTTCTTTGATCGGCGATAATGCTACTGAAAAAAGTAGCATCTGTCTCGGAAATAAGATCAGGAATTATTTCATAACTCTCAGGTTGACCGATCAAAGCTGGTCCCAGAGAGAGATAATCAAAGCCATTCATTTTGGCTTTGATTTCCATGGCTTTCGTCAGTGATATCAGTTGATCTGTATTTTTATCAGGTTTTATAAGGGAAAACGGAATGGTGGCCAATCGAACCGTCTGAACTTCGTATCCATTCGCACTACAGGTTTGTTTACATTCTTTTGCCAAAGCAGATAAAACTTCCAGGGTGTAATCGGCTTTTAATGTACCTGGATCAAAGAAACTGGTAATTGATCGAATTTTCATTTAAACCTCTGTCTTACGGTTTCAAATAATAAGATACTGGTGGCTACAGCGGCATTTAAAGATTCACTTTCACCCGGCATGGGAATTTTTATTTTGGTATCTGCCATTTGATGAGCCTCATTTCCAGGGCCTGATGCTTCACTACCAACAATCATCGCACAGGGTATTCTCAAATCAGCATCCCAGCAACTCAAGCTTGCATCTGCAGTAGCAAGATAAGTATGAAGCGGCTGTTTCGGATTCTTGCAGAGCTCATATATTTCCTGCCAATCTGCCAGATAAATTGGTATATGAAAGTGAGCCCCCATACCAGCTCTGACTACTTTGGGTGAATAAGGATCTGTGCTGTTGGGTGAGATCAATACTGCTTGAACCTTTGCAGCATCTGCAGATCGCAAAATTGTTCCTAAATTTCCAGGATCACTGATTGTGTCACAGATCAGAACAAAGTTAAGGGGGTGAGGGATTGGTGCCTTTTTTTGCTGAACAACAGCAATAATCCCTTGAGGATGCTCCGTATCAGAAACCTTTCTCATCAGAGAAAAGGGAATCTCATCAATCTCAATCTTCCTTTCCTTTGCATGATTCAGCAATTCCATCCCGCGAGTAGAAAGATTTTCACTATGCAAAATGAAATCCAAATCCCAATATGCCTGCATAGGCTTCTTCGAAAAGTCGTACACCCTCTACAACAAATAAACCAGAATTTTTCCGGTCTTTGGATTGTTGCAGGAGTGCTCGAGTTTTTTGGATTTTTGGATTTTGGTTGGATGTAATCATTTTCCTAATTTTACCGGAAAATAAAACCGGCAGGTTGATTAACCTGCCGGTAAAGTATTAATTCGGATTGTATTAAGCCGCTTTGGCTTTTGCAATGATTGCACTGAAAGTTTTTGGATCACGCACTGCCAGATCTGCCATCATTTTTCGATTGATGGTGATATTTGCTTTACGCATCAGGTGAATCAATTGACTGTAGGAGACGCCATTTAAACGTGCCCCAGCATTGATACGAGTAATCCATAATCTTCTCAAATCGCGTTTTCGATTGCGGCGATCGCGAAATGCATACCACAGGCTTTTTAACATTGCTTCATTTGCGCGACGGAACAATTTACTTCTGGTTCCGTATTGGCCTTTGGTCATTTTCAGAACTTTTTTGTGACGTTGATACCCTCTAGGGCCACCTTTCACACGTGCCATTTTTTACTCCTTTGCATACCCCTGGGCGCCGGGATGAACCAGTTTAACACCCAACAGTTGCACTAAACATGAATACAAACAGCCTATCCCTAGAGATAAGGGGCAAGGCGACGAATACGCTGGGCAATCTTGTTACCTTTTACTTCAATCATTTCAGATAGCAAGGTTTTGGTGCGTTTTGAGGTGCGACGGCGCAAATGGCTTTTGCCACCTTTTGTTCGAACCAACATGCCCGACCCAGTTAAGCGAAATCGTTTCGATGTTGCTTTATGGGTCTTCATCTTGAATTTGCCAGTACTTGCTTTACGAGGCACTTTTAATCTCCTCTTCTAAAAAAATTCATTAAATTTGCGGTCGTTTAGGACACGCGACCGCAAATTATACTATAGGTTTATTGATTTGGACAGGTGAAAACTTAGATAAGTTTCCGTAAATCAATCTTCCAATTCTTTCAGGTCCTCGACAATTTCATCAGGTTGATTATCTTTCCCTTTACCTTTTGGTGGTTTCGGACTGGTTGATTTCGCTTTTTTCCCCACGCCTTTGGTTGGTGACAATAACATGAACATATTACGGCCTTCAAGGTCTGGTTTCTGTTCTACTGTGGCAACATCAGATAATTCCTCAGCGATTTCCCTGAGGTCTTCCAATGCAATTTCAGGATATGTGATTTCGCGACCGCGGAAACGAACTGTTACTTTGACTTTCATTCCCTCTTCAAGCCAACGTCTTGCATCCCGCGTTTTAAAACCACGATGGTGTTCATTCGTCTTTGGGCGCAATCGAATTTCTTTTGTTTCTATTTTTGTTTGCGCTTTTCTAGCTTCTCGTTCTTTTTTAGTTCTTTCGTACAGGAATTTTCCGTAATTCATGATACGACAAACTGGGGGATTAGCACCTGGAGCAACTTCTACGAGATCCAGCTCGGCTTCACGCGCCATTTCCAGTGCTTTTTGAACAGTTATTAATCCTACGTTTTCTCCTCCAGCTCCAATCAAGCGAACTTCTTTTACTTTGATTTCTTCATTTACCCGAAAATTTGATGTACTAATGGTCTTACTCCTTTCAAAAGTTGAACAAATTAATGATTACATTAAAAAATTGAACTTGTATAATATACCATATCTTAAATATGATCGTCAATAAAACACGCTTGATTTGTGATTTCCATATCTGATTTCAAAATGAACAGAGGGCCTCTAAGAATGAAGCCCTCTGTTCAACTAGCTTTATGCTAATTCTTTAATCTGTTTTTGAGCAAATTGAATGAAATCTTCTACTGCCATTGCGCCAGGATTTTCGCCATTGCGCATTCGTAAAGCCACCTGGCCAGCCTCAACTTCTTTATCACCAATGACCAACATGTAGGGAATTTTTAGCAGTTGAGCATTTCGAATTTTTGCATTCATACGTTCGTTGCTATCATCCACTTCCACACGTATACCAGCAGATTTTAATTGCTGGGCGACTTCATGAGCAAAATCAATGTGACGGTCAGCAATTGGTATGATGGAAGCCTGCACAGGCATCAACCACACGGGGAATGCACCACCATAATGCTCAATTAAGACACCCATAAAGCGTTCGACTGAACCCAATAATGCCCGATGGATCATGAGAGGTCGATGTTGCTGGCCATCCTCACCAATATAGGTCATGTCAAAACGTTCAGGCAAATTGAAATCGAATTGGATGGTGCTCAGTTGCCATTCACGTCCCAACGCGTCAATCATCTTCAGGTCGATTTTAGGACCATAAAAAGCAGCGCCACCTTCGTCAATATCATAGCTCAGGTTTGCTCGCTCTAGCGCTTCTTTAAGAGCGTCCTGTGCTCTTAACCATTCAGGCTCTTCCCCAACTGATTTCTCAGGATTGCGGGTTGACAGGTAGGCATGAAATTCATTCATTCCAAAATGACGCAAAATATGTAAACAGAAATTCAGCGTGCGATCAATTTCGCCTGGCATCTGATCTTCCCTACAGAATATGTGGGCATCATCCTGGGTGAATCCGCGAACGCGTAACAAACCATGTAAAACACCGGAACGTTCATAGCGGTAAACAGTACCCCATTCAGCCATTCGCATCGGGAAATCTCGATAAGAATGTAATTTGTTTTTGTAAATCATGATGTGGAACGGACAGTTCATTGGTTTGGCAAAATATTCATCCTCTTCAATTTCCATGGATGAAAACATATTTTCTTTGTAAAAGCCCAAATGTCCGGAGGTTTCCCAGAGATGTGCTCTTCCGATATGAGGAGAATAAACAATATCATAGCCATTGGCCAAGTGTTCTTGTTTGCAATAATCTTCTACCAGATGACGAATAAGTCCTCCGTTGGGATGCCAAAGGATCAAGCCAGGACCAACTTCCTGATTGATGGAGAATAAATCCAATTCTTTGCCTACTTTACGATGATCGCGTTTCTTGGCTTCTTCGATCCTCCACAAATAATCCTTTAAATCTTCTGGATCCTCAAACACAGTACCATAAATTCTCTGTAGCATGGGGCGTTTTTCATCGCCACGCCAATAAGCACCAGCAACCGATAGAAGTTTTAGCGCTTTGGGATTGATCTCTTTGGTACTCTCTACATGGGGGCCTCGGCATAAATCTACAAATTTATCATGTTTAAAGATAGAAATCTCAGGTTTTTCGTCTAATGGGTCACCATGCTCATCAGTTCCACCTTCTTCAAGTCCTTTTATTAACTCGACTTTATAAGGTTGATCATTAAAAATATTCAATGCTTCATCTGCGTTTAATACTTGCTTTTCAAATTTATGATTTCCTTTAACAATATGTTTCATGCGTTTTTCAATCTCTTCCAGATCTTCTGGAGTTAGAGGTCGTGGAAGATCGAAATCATAATAAAAGCCATCATCAATTGCTGGTCCAATGGCATATTTGGCATCCGGAAATTTTTCCAGGACAGCCTGTGCCATTACATGTGCAGTTGAATGTCTCACTTTGAATAAATGTGAACCTTCATAATTTGCGTCAACTTTTTTGGCCATTTTTTCACCTCTTTCCATTAATTCAGTATTTAAACAAAAAACTCTCGCCACTGGGGCAAGAGAACTTCTCGCGGTTCCACCCAGATTACTCAATTTATGAGCATCTTGTCTATGCATATAACGGTTGCACCGGTTGCCCTACTTCTATCGTTTCAGGGTTCAGCTCACAGGTGGTTTTCGGTGTTCATTCTTCTGAAAAAGCTTACAGCCAATGACTTTTTCTCTCTGGAGTTTCAGAACACTTAATCGTCCTGATCGTAGCTTTTGTGTATTCATTTGTAGTGGGCGGTATAGGGCTCGAACCTACGGCCTCCGCGATGTCAACGCGACGCTCTAACCAACTGAGCTAACCGCCCGCGTGGCGATATTATAATTTACTTGAAGGGATAATGCAATAGGAAAATTTTAAAATTGTGCGGTTTGTGTTTTGAGGATCTATTTCCATCTGATTGACTCACTTTTCCTTCCCTATCAAGCTCGTTAATGGTAAAATTTGCCTCGCGTCCAATAGGACCGAATGGAGAGGTAGCGTAGTCTGGCCTAACGCGCGCGCCTGGAAAGCGCGTATACCGAAAGGTATCAAGGGTTCGAATCCCTTTCTCTCCGCCAAATGAAAGCCACCTTAAAAGAGGTGGTTTTTAATTTTTGGTTGATTATGTTTCGTTTGACCACTTAACTACTTCAATACCGGTATTTTCAGGGATATTGCGGATAGCCATTTCCAGTGGCAATTTTCTGACCTTACATAACACGGTGGCAATTGCCAATCCATGAGAAACGACAATGATAGTCTGTTGATCATGTTTTTCAGCCAGATGATTCAGATATGCATACATGCGCTCTGCCACTTCCGCAATGCTTTCTCCACCAGGTTTTCGAGCTGTATACGGATTCTGGTATACTGCTCGCACCTCTGCTTCATTGGATGCCAATACATCTTTGATATTTCGTCCTTCCCACTCTCCCTGGTTAATTTCCCGTAAAGCAGGGTGGGTGGTGATTGATAACTTTACATTTTTTGTGATTTCCTGGGCAGTTTGATATGCCCGTATGAGATCGCTGCTATATAAAGCAGAAAATTGATGACCATTTAAACTTTCTGCCATAAGTTGAGCTTGTTTGATGCCGGTTGAATTCAGGGGTATATCCTGCTGTCCCTGATATCTTTGTTCCCGGTTCCAATCAGTTTCTCCGTGTCGGATTAGATAAATTGTTGTGAATGCCATTGGCTAATAACCCTGCCATCATAATTCTGTGTTCAATTGCTAATTATAACCGTACTTATCTATCCAATTTCTACATAAAAAATCTGTTTTTCATTTGATTTTCGATATCCAGATAATAAAGCTCCCTGACCATAAATATTGAAATGATGACGATAAAACAAAAAGCCCTCATGAGAGAGCTTTTTGATTAATAATGCGATAGTAATAAATTACGGATTAGCCTGATCCTGGATAAAGCGAACATAATTAACCACATCCCAGCGCATTTCCGGAGTGGGAAGGTTTTCTCGCAAGTGCGGCATTTTTCCGGGCACACCTTCAGTGATTGTTACAAAAATGGCTCCATCACTTAAGGCTGATCGGTCTGCATCAACCAGGCTGGCTGGTGGAAACTTCCTGAGAAAACCGCTAAAACCACCATTTCCTTCACCGGTAGCTCCATGGCATAATGCACAGGAGAAGTCAAAATAATCCTTACCTCGTGAAACAGAAGTTTCATCAGCTATGACAGGATTAGAAGGGACACCTAATTCAGGAATATAGGCTGCACCTTGAACAGGAATGGATCGGGCAGGTAACGGCAGGGGATCTTCCATCGGGCGATAACTGGGTTGAATTTCCATGAAGCTTATCCAGTCAATTTTGATGACATCATATGTAAAAAGTAAACCGATGATCAAAGGGGTGACGAGAGCACCCATAACGAGAATTAACTTTTTTATCATGGTTGTTTTACCTCCGCGACATCAACAATTTCTGCCCCTAAATCCTGTAACTCAAAACAGGTATCTTCATCAGCATGGGTTGGGCAATTGAATAGTATGCCGATATAACCATCGCTTATTTTGGGATGGTATCCTTTTGGTCCAAATGAGGGTGAAAGCATTTCAATGAATACACCCAGGAAAGTGCTGATTAATAGTCCCAACATGGTTAATTCGAAAGTTACAACGATCGACGTCGGAATGGGTGTAAGCGGCATACCTCCAACCGATAATTTATACAGATTGGGCACCAGAAAGTTCAGCAGCATGGCTATGATGAAACCAAACAGGGCTCCAGCAACAGCAATTTGGGGGACACGTGTCCAGGACATCGGCCTTCCTAATATTTTTTCAGAAAATGGTACACCAGAGATGACCGAAATATCTTTATCAGAAATTCCATGATGGTGGAGTGTCTCGATGGCTTCTGAAGCCTGGTCTACCTGGTCTTCCTTGAAGAGGATCATACGAACATTGGTTTCCATTTTCTCCTCCTATTCCAATTCCGTAACCGAAGGAATTTCGGTTTTTCCGACTTTTCGCAGCGTGTGGCTCATTTGACCTTCCTGCACTTCCCAAACGGGTACCAGAGGAATGATTCTGGAAGCGATCAAATACAGGAAAATGAACAAACATAGAGTGCCCAGGGCAATACTGACTTCGATGATGGTGGGGTTATAAATTCCCCAGTCAAATGGGCTTCTCTGATGGCCTAATGTCAACGGGATGATGGTGTATCGTTCGGCATACATACCCACATTCACTAATAAAGTGATGATAAACATCAGCCAGGGTGTGCGGCGTACTTTCTTATTCCACAGGAATAACCAGGGAATGGCGACATTACAGATGAGCATGGTATACCAGACCCATGCTGAAGGACCGGTTGCATGTAATGTGAGGACTTGTTTCAAAGCGGCATCACCACCATACCAGGAAAGAATGTATTCATTGAAGAAGAAATATGCCCAGGCCATGGAGAAAACCAGAATAAGCTTGCCGAGGGCATCAAAGTGTTCCTTCCGAATGAAATAATCCATATGTTTCATGGTTGATCGTAATATGTAAAGAATGGTTACCACTGCAGACACACCGGACAAAATTGCACCGATGATGAAGTAAGGTCCAAAGATGGTGGATTGCCATCCTGATACTGAGCTGACTGCAAAGTCCCAGGAAACAATGGTATGAACCGAGAACATGACCGGGATGATTGCGAAAGCAAAGATGGAAATTGCTTTTCGTAATCGGAACCATTCTGCTTCTGTTCCACGCCAACCCAATGCTAGAAGTTTATATATGAAATGACGCCATCCGGAAGAACGATCACGAGCCATTGCCATATCTGGAATGAGTGGTAAGAATAAATAAATGGTGCTGCTCAGTAAATAAGTTGTTATTGCCAGAAAGTCCCATACGAGCGCTGAGCGGAAATTCGGCCACAACCAGCGTGAATTCGGGTAAGGCACCATCCAATAGAAGACCCATACGCGACCCAGGTGGATTAACGGATAGAGTGCACCGGCTGCCAGACCAAAGGTGGTCATCAATTCAGCTGCTCTAGTAAATGGACGGCGAAATTCAGCTTTGAAGACTCTTAGAATAGCTGACACAAACGTTCCAGCATGTGAAATACCAATCCAGAAAACAAAGGTGACAATGAAAATACCCCAGAAAACAGGGCGGCGAATTCCTGCAACACCCATTCCAGTGGCAATCATATAACCCCAGGCGCCAAATAATAAGACAGCAACTGCCAATCCCAAACCAATTACCCAAGCCCACCATTTACGGGTGGTGGTGGTCATGGCTTCCATGACCATCTGATTCATTTCATCGCGTGGCATGGGATCCAGCATCAGGTGTTCCTTGCGTAATTCTTCAGCTTCAGATTCCTGATGGGGACTTGCTTTTGAACCAATAAACGGTTTTACATCAGCCGCCATATGATTTCCCTCCCTTCAAATATGTTACTCTGGGTTCTGTTCCAAGATCTTCTAATTCTTTATAAGCCCGATCACTGCGCACCATCTTGCTTACCCTGCTTTCGGGATCACTGAGGTTGCCAAAAGTGATCGCATCGGTTGGGCAGGCTTGAGCACATGCCGGGGTTACATCACCATCTTCCATCTCTCTGCCTTCAGCAGAAGCTTTTTGTCTGCCTTTAACAATCCTTTGAACGCAGAAAGTGCATTTTTCCATTACACCACGTCGGCGTACGGTGACATCCGGATTCAAATATGAATTCATAGGAGCTGGAATTTCATAATCAAACCAGTTGAAGGTTCGAGCATGGTAGGGGCAGTTGTTGGCACAATAACGTGTACCAATACAGCGGTTGTAAACCTGTAGATTGATTTTTTCGACTTCCGAATGGAGTGTTGCAAAGACTGGACAAACGGGTTCACAGGGTGCACTGCCACATTGTTGGCATAACATTGGTTGGTGATCAGGAGTGACTTCTGGATATTCGCCTTCCCAGTATCTTCGAATTCGCATCCATTGCATTCCACGCCCGTAAGCCATTTCATCTTCGCCTACAAAAGGAATGTTGTTTTCCATCGAACAGGCGGTGACACATGCCTGGCAACCACTACAAATGTCAAGGTCTATGACCATGCCCCATTTTTCATCTTGTGCTTCTTTTGCAAGTAATTCAGTCATAATGGTTCTCCTTTTTGTCTCTACCTCTAATGTCCACCATAGACACCTTCTTTACTTTCCTGGCGTGCTAATGGGCGTCGTTTTCCTGTGAGTTTGATTGTGACTGTTGTATCTGATAAAGCAAGATCGCCAGCTTGATTGACATCGGCTGACCAAACGATCGCTGGATTACAACCCCTTCCTTCAGCAAATCTACCTAAAGCGGTGTGCCCCTGGCCAAATGGAATGGCAACTGTGTCTGGGCGAATGGCTGGGTAAAGATATACGATAGCTTCTACTGAAAAATCACCATTCGAAGATTTGACTTCAACGATATCATCATCATGAATTCCAATTTTTTCTGCTGTCTTTGGGTGAATTTCTATCCATGAATTCCAGGTGACAGTTGTCATTGGATCGGGAGTTTCCTGTAACCAGGGACGATTCGCTCCGTTGCCATCACCCATTTGTGTGGCAAATGAAACCAAATGGAATGTCTCGCCTTCTTTTGCACTTTGAGGAGGGGAAAGCAATAATTCCTGATCCAGATTGACAATTACCTCAGCAGAACTTAATTCTGAGGTTGTCTTCCACCATCCACCAAACTGCAGCCATTTACTCCAAAAGGTGGGAAGTTCTTCAGCAGAATAGAAGCCTTCTTTCTCGATCAATGGAGTAATGGTTTTCTGAAGGTAATCGACTTCATCCGTGTATGGGATACCAGAAGCCAGATTTCCACCCATAGCTAAAATTGCTGCCAGAAAAACGTCAGCAGTAGCCTTGGTGTCATGAATAGGGACAACAACTGGCTGAATGGATGAATAAGCTTCGCGATCACTACCCAATAACACTCGCTGATAACCAAAGGATTCCAACGCAGCATGATCCGGGAAAACGTAATCGCTTTCAACCACAGTTTCATCTTCAAATGTGCTGAATGAAATCACTGTTTTTACTTTTTTCAAAGTTGCCTGAAAACCTGCAGAAGCAGGTAACTCAAAAACAGGGTTCGTGCCATGTATAAAAAGCGTATCTACTTCTCCTGCATTCATCTTTGCTATCAATGCGTTTACTGCAGCAAAATCAGATGTGTGGTTTTCCCCGAACGTGGGAAAGACTCCGCCAGGTTGTGACGTGTTTTCAACCAGAACATTCAAAGCCAGAATAGCTTTGGCAGCATCCAGGCCATTCCTGGTTGTCAAAGCAGATCCTCCTGGTAAGGCAATTGCCTTGTTATCTGATCCAAATAATTCACCTAGTTGAAGTAATTTTTCCATGCTAATACCTGAAATTTGGGATACATCATTCAGGTTAACATCAGCGAAAATGGCTGGTGTGACAACACCAGCTTTTGTAGCGGCTATTTTTCCAATGGCTAAAGCTACCTGACCTTCACTACCAGGTTTGATAGGGATCCACTCATCAGCATTGGCACTTGATAATGATTGGCGTGCTTCAAAGGAAACAATATATCCACGTTTTCCAAATGGCTGTTTCCGGAGCTGACGAAAACCTCGGCTATAAGCTAATGGTGAAAGCCAGGTCTCCAGAAAGTGAGCACCAAATGAAAATACCACATCGGCATTACCGATATCAAAAAATGGAATTTGATTAATTCCATAAAGTTCCTGGGTAGCTCTTAATAATGTGGATCTACCTTCCAATGTTCCTAATGTGCCGTAACGAACAGGTTTACTAAAACCTCCCTTTTCTGAGATCTCCTGAACCAGATCATATAAATGATCGGACTGTAATCCCAGAAGAAAAGCGGTTTTTTGTGGATTTATTAATCCTTCCTTTACTGTGTTGATGGCACTCTGCCAATCCAGTTTAGTGAAAGTTCGACTACCTCTGCTTCTTTTTTGTGGTCCAGTGATACGATCTGGATTATAGACACCTTGAACCGTGGTTAATCCTCGTGAACAGACTTTTCCTTTATTAACCGGATGTTCGGGATTTCCTTCTACTTTGATGGCGCGACCTTCCTGAGTTCTAACGATCAGTCCACAGCCAGCAGGGCACTCTTTACAGGTTGTCGCGTAATAAGTACTCACACCTGTCTGGTTATATTCGGGCATGTTCGCATAAGCCTGTCTGGTCACATACCGTGATGATGGTCCACAACCTGTAATTACCGATGCTGCGGTTACACCAATTCCGGATATTTTTAGAAAATCGCGCCTTGAGATTTTTTCAGTCATTGATTTCCTCCTTGATTAGTAATGACATGTGGCGCAATCCGAAAGCAAAACGAACTCTTCCGGAGTGGACATTTTCTGATGACAATCGAGACACCAACCCATATTCTGACCTTTCTGCGGTTCCGCAACTGTCATTTGAGATAAATCTCCATGGCAGGTTTCACAGGTCAATTCTGCATTAATGTGTGGTTGGTGTGAAAAGACAACAAAATCAGGTTGGATGGCAACAGGAACCCAGGGGATTTGTTTCCCTTCAGAACCATAACTGGCGACCAGTTTTAAGTTGTCATTGCGAGGTTCGATTTGTTGATGACAACCCCAGCACTTATCTGTGGTTGGTAAACCTGCATCTGGTCCTGTTGAGGTCCCCGTGTGGCAGTATGAACATTGTGCTCCCACACCTATATGAAAATTGTGAGGAAATGGAATAGGTTGTTCTGGAGGTATTTGAGTGTAATAAATGCCACCTACAGCTCCTCCCAATAACATCAGCAGCACCAAAGCACCGACTATCCGAACACCTGAGCGCTGCCATAAGGGTATTGAAGATTTCATAAAAGACTCCTTTTATTAAACATACTACGCTCGCCGGCTGCGCAATAACCACACCAGCAACAGAATAATTCCAACAAACAATGCCCCCAGAAGGATGGCAAAACCAAGACTTGTCGCCATGGCACCGAAGGCGGTGACGATGCCGGAGAACCAATTTTGAGCAGGTCCACCAAGATTAGCAACAGGTTCCATTTCTATTGGTTCATTTGCAGCAATCTCAAAACCAGTTGGTAAAGATGATTGAACGTAATAAACTACATCCCTTCCATCTTCTGCTGTCCAACCTAATTCATATCCCAGAGGCATTTCTGGAGCACGAGCAGTTCCGAAGCGTGTGCGATGCAAGAAGCGCCAGGGGTCCTGAACAGCCAATGTGCCCAGTGATACTTCAGTGCCTTCATATCGGAAAGTAGAAAGTGTGCCATCATCACCGTGACAGCTGGAGCAGGTTTGTTCGTACTTTTCTTTGCCATTCGCTAAATCACCCCCGGTGACTTTTCGGGTGACAATGTCAATATATTCATTATCATCGATCAATCCAGTCTGAATAAATGTGACAACACTTTCAATATCTTCATCGCTTAACATGGATGTGAAATTGTGTTGGGCGTCGGATGATCCATCCAGTGCTTCCATCAGGGTGGATTGATCTTTTGTGGACGCTTCCAGTAAGCCGGGGAAACCGGTACTATATGAGCCAGATCGAAATGCACCATCAATTCCCTGGTAATCCCAACCATGACAGACTACGCAACGCCAGGTATCTGTGCCAGAAATCGTATTGTTTGACTGCCGTGACCAGATGGGGTGGTTGCCAACCGGAATCACGGCGTCGGAAACCACACTTGTCCAATCATCAAAAATTTGAGCCCCACGAGAAACAGGGCTGATTTCTTGGGGGTTATCCCGAGCTGAGACATTTGCAAAGGAAATACTGCCAATAATGATCATCAGAATCAGGACAACGATGAAACTAAATATTGGTTTTAACTTGTTCATCTGTTCGCTCCTCTAATAGATTGGGTGTGAGAACTAATTTATTAACGAATTACAACCATTAAGGACTTCATTATAAGTATAAATATATTGATATTTATATTAAAATTACGTTAAGAATTATATACCAAATTTATGATATTTGTCTGTATAAATCCAAATCAAAACCATGAAGCAGGATCTTTCATAATTTCCCTTGGAACCCTATTTGTTATAATGATCAGTATTGTGAGCGACTATGATTAACAAAATCAACTATCAGTATTGTACATGAATTGAGAATGAAAATGGATAGTAAATCAGGTCAAATTTCTGTAAAGGTCGAAAAACCAATATTTGGGGGAGAATTTTTAGCAAGATTACCGGATCATCGACCTGTTTTTGTGCCATTTGTTTTACCAGAGGAAATAGTTGATATTCAGGTTACTCAAGACAAAAAAGGATACGCCAGGGCTTCCTTAATTCGTGTTGTAGAAAACAGTACAAACAGGATAAATCCACCCTGCAAGTACTTTTCTATTTGTGGTGGATGTCATTACCAGCATATGGAATACGCTGACCAATTGAAACTTAAACAACAGGTCGTTCTGGAGCAGTTCTCCAGAGTTCCCGGTTTCAGTGAACAATTACTAAGGAATATCATTCCATCTCAGAATGAATTCCATTATCGTAATAATGTTCAATTTTCAATCAATGAAAACGGAAAGTTAGGTTTTCAAGCTTTTGGCTCAAACCAGATTATTCCGATTGATGATTGTCTCCTTCCTGGTGAGCAAATTCTGCAAACATGGAAAATGTTGGATTTGGAGCAATTCCCTGGATTGAAAAGAATTCACATTCGAGAAGGTTTAGAAGAAGAAATTATGCTGATTTTGGAAAGTGATAATTTCATAGAAATCCCTTCATTGGAATTGGATGTGCCAGTTTCAGTTGTTCATTTGAGTGATGTAGGCAAAATTGTTATGGCAGGGGAGGATCACCTGATTTATCAGGTAAAAGAACAATATTTTCATGTTTCTGCAGAATCATTTTTTCAGGTAAACACTACCCAAGCAGAAAAAATGATTGACCTTGTCTGTAATTATTTGCCTACCAGAGGTAATATGCTTCTCGAGCTGTATGCTGGCGTAGGGCTATTCACTCGATTTTTAGCGGATCGGTATGAGATGGTTTATGCAGTTGAAGAATCATCATCTGCCTGTGATGATTTTGCGATTAATCTTGATGTGTACGACCATATTAATTTGTTTGTAGGAGCTGTAAAGGAAATTGTCCCTCAATTGGATATTCATCCTGACGCGATTCTCTTAGACCCACCCAGAGCAGGGATTGATCCCAAAACTCTGGAATCAATTATGGCTTATAAAGCACAAAAAATTGTTTATGTATCCTGTGATGTCTCAACTTTGTCTCGCGATCTAAAAAAATTACTTGTTGGTGGTTATCATCTGGTTGAAATAACTCCATTTGATATGTTTCCACAGACTTTTCACATTGAATGTGTTGCAATGTTAGCCCTGAACGAGAAATAAAGGTTTTACTCGCTAGTTTATTAAAAGATTTCTGCATTTTGATCAACTCATAGACGATAGCTGGTTGATATTTATTAAAGTGAACCTTAAAATGGGATCTGAAGCATTGGTATTGATGTTCTACAAGTGATACAATAACTCATCTTTCTTCAAAGATCAAAAATGAACCGATCTTCTTTTACGCGTGAAAATAGATTAGATAATAGTTCATTTCAAATTTTCTGAGAGGGAGGAAATAAATCTGGGATTCTTAATCCCGTGTGAAAAATTATGGAAGGTTATTATTATGAATAAAAAGAAATTACCAATATTAAGCACAGTTCTTTACGTTATAGCAGGATTGCTCGTAGTTTATTCAGTTTGGGCAGCAGTCTATTCCGCCAACTATATTTCCACCATGATGCAACAAGGGCAACTAACTTTTAGCGGTAACGAATTTGAAATCGTCAGCTTCTACATGTCAAATATCGCCCAATATGTGTTATTTGCCATCACCCTTTTCGTTTTAGGCAGAATTTTATTGTATTTTTCTTTCATCGAAGAAGAGGAAGAATTGGAAGAATCAATTGAAATTTCTTCGACTGAAGATAATGGTGTCAAGGTCTTAGAAGATTAAACCGATAGATTTGTAAGAATCATTGGTGGAACAAAAATAAATTTTCAAGTAAAAATTTGATAAATATTGAAAGCCTTTTTTCAAAATTTTCTTTGTATTTAAAAAGAACGAATCAAATAGGTCCAATATGGAATCCAGGATAATCATCAAAGAGACTTCCAAAAAAGATTTATTAAATATTATGTCTTTATGGAATAATGGTGAGGTCATGTCATTTGTTGGCTACCCACAGGGACTTGGAATGACCTTACCAAAACTTATTGATTGGTTACCCTGGGCGATTTCCAAACCAAATCGTTGTCATTATTCAATCTATCACGATGAGAATGGCTATTGTGGCGAGACTTTCTACAATGTGGATGATAAACATCAAACAGCTGCTTTAGACATCAAATTACTTCCAGGAGCACAGGGAAGAGGTATAGCGGAATATGCACTTCGATTTGCGATTGAACAAGCTTTTCTTCAAGGTAATGCAAAACGCGTCTATGTAGATCCTCATCCAGACAACATAAAAGCGTGGAAATTATACAGAAAATTAGGATTGATGAGTAAACCACGGCCGAAGTATTTAGATCCTTGGGATACCTATCTGGAATTAACAAAAGAAGACTGGGAAGATAATAGATCGATTGATGGAACAAAAATAACTCCTTACGCGTCTTAAGAATTAAGGGGTACTTTTTTCATGCCAATGTTCTATAATCTAATTGAATTCAGGAGGTCTATTATGCGAAAAACAGTGATTACAGCCATTATTGCTATTTTTATTGTTTTGAGTTTCGCCGGATGTAATTTGTCATTTCAGAATTTAAATCCAACACCTTTTTTCCCAACACCTAACTACACCATGACAGCTTTGTTTTCGGTTGATGAAAGTTCGGCTACAAATACGCCACAGGATTTTGCAATCAACACTGCAGAACCCCAACTTCCTACCATTCAACCAACCAATCAGGCTACCGATGCGCCAACGCAACCTGCACCATCTAACACTCCTTCGCCGACTGTGATACAACCAACCAATACCCCATTGGCTTCGACTGCAACCCAAACCGCAGTAACTGTGAGGGGAGGAACATGGGTAACTGGAAAATATATGAAAATACCACCTGTATTTGATTCTATTTGGGATGAATGGGATGCGACCAAATACCCGGCAAAATATGTGGTTTTCGGTGCCAGTCAATGGGAAGATGCAGATGATTTGGAAGGATCCTTTGCGGTAAGTTGGAATGAGGCATATTTGTATCTGGCAGTAAAAGTTCTGGATGAAAAGTATGTACAAAATGCGACCAGTCAGGACATTTACAAAGGTGACTCCATAGAAATACTGTTTGACGCCAACCTGTATGGTGATTTAAACACAAACAGTTTGAATTCAGATGATTTTCAGATCGGGATTTCACCAGGGAAAGGTGGAGTTGATGGTGAAAAAGAAGTGTACCTGTGGTTCCCGTCAGGAAAAGCTGGCAGTATTACGGATGCGATTGTAGCTTCATCAAAGAGTGACGGGATTTATAGGGTAGAAGTTGCAATTCCATGGAAAGTTTTCAATATCACACCTGCCAGTGGTCAACAATATGGTTTTGGTTTATCTGTGTCTGATAATGATGACGCCAGCGAAAATGTTCAACAAAGCATGGTCTCAAATTTAAGAATCCGAAAATTAGTTGATCCTACTACCTGGACAGTTCTGACATTGTCGAAATAAATTTGACCAAAAAATGGATCAAAATTCGTACCATCTCAAAAAAGTATAGAAGCTAATTCAGCTCTATAAGTTCTTGTAAGTTCATCATCCTCGCCTAACAATTCAAATAAGGCGAGGATTACTTTTTGCACCTTACCACCACGATATTTTTTATTTTGCCGGAGAATTTCCAATAAGCCATCCAGTGCAGATGGAAAATTATTTCTGGATGCTAAACGAATACAATTGGAAAATGCAAAATCAAGATCATTTTCCTGGGGTAAATTATTCTGTTTCAAGTAGCCGAGTGCTTCTGCAAAAGGTAACAATTTTTCAGCAGCAGTATATTGTTTACTGGGCGGAAAATTTCGTAAAATTAACAAGGGTTCGAAAGGGTCTCCCAAACCCAGTTGTGCTTTTGCCAGACCTAATAAAATTTCAGGACGGTCCGGATATAATTCAATCAATTCAAGGAAATTTTCTTCCGCTTCTGCCCATTCGTGATTAGCCAGGAGACTTAATCCCTTTTCCTGGGCTAAACTATCTTTGCTGGGAGGTGTAATGTTGGTGATGAATGTTCTAACACGATCTTCTGGTTGAGCTCCAACAAAATCGCCAACAACTTGTCCACCACTGAACGCTTTTACAGTTGGAACCGTTCTGACACTAAATTGAAGCGCCAGATTAGGGTTTGAATCAACATCTACTTTTGCCAATCTGAAACTACCCATTGCTTCATAAGCAATTGCCTCTAATAATGGGCTGAGTGTTTTGCATGGGCGACACCAGGTTGCCCAGAAATCCACAACAACCGGTGTGTTTTGGGAATAAGCAAGTACTTCGTATTCAAAATCAGATTCATTTACATCAATAATAAATTCAGAGGGCATCTGTTTTTTACTCCAGACCTTGAAAAGGTTTGCGTTCTTAATTTAATTGTATCAAATCTTTATGGAAGGAGAAGATTATTCTCCTTCATCACCTGGTTCAATTCCTGGTTGATTTACAGAGATGACATCTCCATGTACATTTACTACGATTTTAAATCCCATCAAACCCATATAGGATCTGGTTTCTTGGGGAATTCCTGTTTCAAATAATTTATCAAATTGATTGTCCATATTTTTTAATTGATTCGCAATCATTGCATAGGTGAAAATATCATCCTGACCTATCATTTTTGCTGCTTGTTGACTGATGAAATCTTCTTTCCCTTCAATCATTTCTTTCATCTGATCAAGTACCTGTTGATCGATCGTTTCTGATAATATGTGCCGCTTAAATCCATGATCATTGACAATATAACAAGGATCCTGGCCAATGTAGACATTTTCAACCTGGTTGTCGTCTTCATCAAAGACTAATCCAGCAAATAGAGCGTGTTTTAACATTAAAATTTTTCCTTAAATAAAGAATAACATAATAGTATTAATATTTTCAAAGAATCTGATCACAATCGTCCATTTGTTTGTCAATTCGTTTAGAAAATATTCACTATTGTCCCAGTTTTTTCCATGTAGGTTTCTTCTCCAAATGGAACGGTTGGGGATGACCAGCGATAAATCCATTGTGCATCAGCCGGGGTTAAATTGATACAACCGTGGCTTCTAGGTTTACCATAATCATTGTGCCAATATGTTCCATGGAATGAAACGCCGTTTTCAGTAAGATAGGTCACCCATGGAATTCCTGGCAGATCATAGCTATTTGGTGCAGCTGGGTCACCTGCTGCCATATGTCGAGAAGGGCGTTTTCGATTGGTAATATAGATTCCTGGTTGTGTGCGATAATCGCCATCAATAAAGCGTGCTCCAGTGGCTGTTTTTGCAAAAAAAACTGGAATGCCTTTCTCGTAGGCAATAACTGCTTGTTCCTGTAATCGAACCTCTATAAATTTTTGATCGTCCGGAATTTCAGGGGAGATAGGCGCGATTTCTTCAGGGGTAATAAGATGCATGTGAGTTGCTTCCACATAATAATGTATTTTCCATTTATCATCCGCAATTTTATACCAGAGCTTCTGGTTACTATCCCGGACTGCACTTTTTACCCAAAATACTGTTCCATAATATAAACGATAGGTAATCAGATGTAATGATTTGGGATGCCAGACAGCATTTGTGAAAGGAACAGTTATTTCACCTAATTGCCCATTGGAAGAAATGTCTTCCAATTCGGGATTTGTGCGAATACAAACAGGTTGAATGTTGCCAGAATGAACAAAACCTTCATTTCCCATTTCATACCAAATCCGATTGTAAGCTGGTTCTTCGTCACCTACAGTAACTGAATTAATGGGATGCACATGATCTTGCCAGAGAGAACTGATTAATTTTGATGTTTTTGACGGTGATTGGTATACATCAACAGAGGACGATATCACTCTTCCATGCGATGGAGTCAGGTCCGTGAGAATTGTTTGGTTTCCTGAATAATGATATTTTTCCAGATGTGGAAGCACTATTAAACCTAAAAGTCCACAAGAAGATCTTTTTAGAAATTCCCGCCTGGATAATGGTTGTTCGTCAGAAATTAATTTCACCAATGCATACCTATGTTACGGATGTACATTCACCAGCGTGCCAACGGAAGCAAAGTCGTATAACCAACCAGCTTCTGGTGTTCGCATATTCACACATCCATGGCTCATGGGTGTACCAAAATTATCATGCCAATATGTGCCATGGATACCATATCCCTTATAAAAGTACATTGTGTAAGGAACATCTGGTAAGTTATAACCAGGTCCTCGCATATCAGCGTATCGATATTTTACCCAGATATGATATTCTCCAATAACTGTAGGGGTTCTCCAGGTTCCAGTAGAAACAAGGAATGAATTCACCACATTTTCTCCGATGTAGGCATATAACATTTGATCACTTAAATCAATATCGATCCAGCGGGTATTTTCATCTACTTCTGCCGGGATTTCGACCCCATAATTTGTAGGCATGGTTGGTCTCGGAGTAAATGTGGGGGTGAATGTAGGCGTATATGTTGGGGTAGGAGTAGATGTCGGTGTATTGGTCGGAGTGGCAGTGGCTGTCGCTGTGGCCGTTGGTGTAGCTGTGGATGTTGCTGTAGCTGTGGCTGTCGATGTGATGGTTAACTTTTGAATCGCTCCAACCGGTCTTTGTGAAACAGGTTGTCTGGCGAAAACTGTTTTTATCGATGGAAAAGTAAACCAGGTACCAAAGATAATCAGGGATAAAAAAACGATCAAACCAGCTACTTTTATCCAAAGTGCATTCCTAGATGGTGATTTAGCTTGTCTGGCCACTTTCTCTAGGTCAGATGGAGGTTTTGTGATGGTGGGTTGTTGTTCCTGCTTCAGTTTTCTCAGTCGTTTGATTGCCCAATCCATTCCCTGACGAGCACGTTGAGATCCGGGATTGATTTCCAATGCCTTGATAAGATACCTGACACTATCTTCTGGTTGAGAACAAGCTGCCAGTATCAACCAACCTTCTTCCCGATCGGGCGCCATATGGACAAGAACCTTGGCCCAATGGAGAGCTTCCGGAATATTTTTGGTGCGTAAATGCTCACGGGCTTTTGCTAGTGCCTGTGAGGCTGAAAAAGGTGAATTTTCCATTATGGCATCTCAGATAAATAATTATCCGGGACGTTTTCTTTGCCAATAAAACATTCAATACCGGCAACGATTCCATCCGCAACTAATTCTGGTTGATAACGAATGATTTCTTCATCCAGATTCAAAAAACCAGTCTCAATAATTGCTGCTGTAGTCTCACTGCTAATTTCACTGAAGGTGTGATAACTGGTCATGTCAGGCGTTATAGTGTTAACATGAAATTTTAAACCTGTGATTTCATGATAGCGATGGATTAAGCATTTTTCCAATCTTTCAGATCGATCTTTATATTGACTTTCAGCAGGGGCTGCCACTTTGAAACCAGTTGCCTCGTCATTAATATACTCGCAAGAATCATTGTGAATGGATATCAATGCCAGCCCAGCATATTGATCTAACCTGGGATCAAACTCCTCTAACAAATCAACAGTGTAATCCAAGCCCCTTAATTTTTGGACAATCAAAGTAGCAATTTTTAAATTTGCTTCCATTTCTGTGAAACCATCGGAACAAACTGAACCAGAATCATTCCCATAATGTCCAGCCACAATTCCGATTCGAGCAGGGGGTAGTTGAGTAGGCGTGGGGTAGGTGATATTAGATTGTACCTGCCAGATGTCATAAATATTTTGCATCTGGTTGGTAAATAAATTGGATGGTGTCCACAAGGTAAAAATAGTTGCAGCCAGAATAGCAAATCCAACAATACTAAAAATCGCATTTCCAGCATGAAAATTGTTTTTTACTTTTAGTGGTGATTTTCCATCAATCCGATTACTTTTGAACATTTTTAGATAGTACCATTCTTATTTTTTGATTGCAAGTAAATGAAAGAGTCTGAATTAGTAAATTTAATAAAATAAGGTAGAACAAATCTATTTTAAATATACACGAAAAAAGTATAATCAAATTTAACAATTTCTTATCAATAAAAGTTGTCTTTTCATCTTTGTTCAACGCATATTTAATGAAAAGATATAAGAAAAGGATGAAAATGAGCATTACAGCTGAAGAATTAAAACAGGTTATGAGAAATTGGACAAGCGGAGTAGCCATTGTTTCCAGCCAATTCCAGGGTATCTTCCATGGAATGGCAGTTAATTCTTTTACCTCTGTATCTGTCGAACCGCCATTGGTTGTTGTAACGCTGGCGAATATTACTCGTACCTGTCAATTAGTTAAGAAATCTCATGAATTTGGGGTGACAATATTATCTTCACAACAAAAGGAAATCAGTGATCGTTTTGCAGGAAAAATGGGAGAAAATGCTGATCGTTTTGCAAATCTCGAAACCTTTTCTCTAAAAAGCACTGTATTATTGATATCAGGCGGATTGGCATGGGTAGATTGCTCTGTTATTAATGAGATTAACCTGGGAAATTCAACACTGTTTGTTGCAGAAGTAGTGGCTGCAAAGGTTGAAAAAGGTGATCCATTGTTGTATCACGATCGAGATTATTTTCGATTAGGAGAAAGAAATGTATGAGCACTTAACGGATGAGGATAAAAAGATCCTATTGTCTGTGGCACGGGCAGCAATCGAGGATACTGTCCAAAACAAGAACGTGGATGATCTGGATTTAACTACTTATTCAGAACCACTTCGTGAAAATGGTGCTTCTTTTGTTACTTTACACACAAAACGTGAAGGTCAATTACGAGGTTGCATTGGGGCATTAGAGGCCTATCAGCCGCTGGTGAGAGATGTTCAACAACATGCTGTAGCTGCTGCTTTGGAAGATTATCGCTTCCCTCCGGTAACAGCCAGTGAAATTCATGGTCTTAGCATTGAAATATCGCGATTAACTGCTCCGGTCAATTTGAAATATGATAATCCACAGAAACTACCTGGTTTATTACGACCTGGAATTGACGGGGTTATTTTGAAAGATGGATTTCGCAAAGCCACTTTTTTACCACAGGTTTGGGAACAGCTTTCAGATCCGGAAGATTTCCTGGCACATCTTTGTCGAAAAATGGGGAATCGTCCGGATCTATGGAAAATAAAACTCCTGGATGTTTCAATCTATCAAGTAGAAGAATTTCATGAATAAAAAAATCCCTCAAAAAATTAATCTTGAGGGTTTTTTTCGTTTATTTGATATTAGCGTGTTTCTAAACCTTTTGCTTCTAAGTATGCCTGGCCATAGAAATGTCCCATGATTGCGAATGAATATGGGACTGTCACAAGGATTCCAATACCACAGGCTATGGATCCTAATGAAGCAACAAAACTGGCCGCTAGCGTACCTACAAGAACCAATAAATAAACCACAAGATTGTTTTTCACCATTTTAAAGATCTCTCCGAAGGCAAGACCAGCCCCGATAGAATCTTCTAATGCAACTTTAGCATAGGCAGCTGGAAGCATTAATCCCATGACAATTCCATATAAAAGCATTAAGAAACCAAAACAAATGCCAGCAATTGCAACAACAAAACCCATAGATTGCTCACCACTATTTCCGGAAACTATACCCAAAATGAGGATGGGTAAATAAAAAATTAACATGGGAATAGCATAAACAAGACCAACCACCCAGGCTTTGAACCCTCGGCCTAAATCTGCCCCAAATTCCATATCTGGTAATGGATTTGGATTATTTCTAATGACATTCAAAGTAACTTTTAATGACCATCCCAACAAAAAAATTTGTCCAATAATAGGAACAAGTAACCCAATCAATCCAGGTATGATGATTTTCTTAAACCAATCTGGATCCTGAAAAACGAAAGTAAACGCATCTGCAAATTTCATATTCCCTACTCCTTTTTTACTGAATGAATTGATAAAAATAAATATAATACAATTTTTGTGCCAAAACAACTAAGATTGATGAAGAATCATTTTTCAATTTATTAAGATTGAAAAAAATCAAAATTAAAAATGTGTAAAATGATTCACATTTAGAACGAATAAGGTCGCGCGTTTTTGTGCAGGATCATCTGCTGGTTCCAAGTTCGTTCTAATGACCTCCAATGCCTGATCCACTTTTTCATCCTCTACACCAATAAACAATGTTGAATTACCGCGTCTGAGGAAGCCACCTGTGGAGGCTATGTGTGTAACACGGAATTCTGCTGAGGTTAAGGCGGTTGAAACAGGATTTGTATCTCGATCACGAACGATAGCAATTATCATTTTCATGGTTATATCTCCTCAAAGTGTTCAACATCTAATGCAAAAATATTAGCTCCACCAATCGTAATGGGAGTTGGTGCAGGTAAAGGTAATGGTGCACTTTCGAGAGGTACAGCAATATATTCTACACGTTGACGACAGGTTTTCTTTAAGGTCTGCAATATAACTTCTTCCTTCTCAGCTGGTAAACCTAAGAATAAGGTTGCATTTCTTCTGCCTAAAAATCCCCCGGTGCTGGCTAAGCGTGTTATGTGAATTTTCAATTTCTCCAATGCACTTTCAGCGTGGTCAACATCCTGAGACTGAATTACAGCCATTAGCAGAGTATCTGGGGCTTTTGTTTCAGAATTCATTCTTGATCCTTTCTTATCTAGGATGGGATCTTAATTTTTTGAAAATTATTAGTCTTAAGTTCAATTTTTTTTCCACTAGAAGTAATGATTGTATGTCCTGTTTGTGAGCAAATTACCTGCAGTCCACGATAAAAAATTTTTACATCATTTTTAAAGACACATGTACCCAAAAATTCAATTTCATTATCTGTCCAGCGATGAATGCCAATTAATCTAAAAAAGATTTGCAACGGAATCATCCCATTAATTATATTATATTCACCTTTGCAAGTTCCATCATTGGCATCAAATAGTTTAAAGAATTTTTTTGATAATCGCAAATTTTTAATAACCACTTTCATTAAGTTAGAAAAAACTTTCTTTGCCAGATCTAATTGTTGGTTTTCAATCAAACCTTCTAATAAAAGTGAGTTCAAAGGCAAATCCACTGAATTTATGTGGGTTTTAATGGTTGAATGATTTTTCTTTGGAAGCAATGAAAACCCGAAATTACTCAAAAATTCCTTGTCCAGCCAATGCACTACCATTTGTTGGATTCGTATTTTATTGTTATCCATTATTAATATTGGGTGAAAGCAACTCAAATCCACAAAGGAATACTGTGATGTGCTGACTTCTACGGAATTATCATCAGGAAGTCCAAGGATATTTATGGAGGATATATGCTCGAACACATTTTCAGTAGTAAAAAAACCTGTCGTGGTACTCCAATTGAAATTCCTTGGCTTAATAATTTCAATAATTTCTTGACTTTCAAGCACTCCTCTTATCTCGACTGTGACTTTTCTGGAAAGCTCCGGGTGGGTAATTACACGTACATTCAATCTTTGGGGTGATCGTAGTTTCTTCTCCAAATTATGATTGCCCGAACCATTTTTTTTCAGGATTATGACCTTTCCTGGTGTTTTTTTGGTTTGAAGGTCACGATAAGTAAAATAATATTGTTTGGGATTCCAGGAATTGTTAATACTATTTTTTAAATAAGTCTTTTGATTTTCTACCCAATTTCTTTCTGGAAAATCAATTTTGAAATGATCAGCAATCTGTAAACATTTTTCACATTCTACTGCCAATAGACTGTTGAGAAATGGTGAATCAATCCACCGGGCATTAATTCCATTACCATCCTTGTCCCATTGGTTGTGAATCGGCAAATCCTCGTATAAAGATTGCAAAGCATTTTCCCAATGGGGGGAGGAAAAATCTGAAGAAAAGGATAGCCAATATTTTAAATAGGGGACTAATTTTTGTAGGTATGCAATTGATAAGTCTTTCGATCTTCGAATAACAAGTACTTCTTGAGCGATTGTTGCTAAGATGGGAAAAGCATGAAAACGAGCATGAAAATTGGATGGGTTTGAATGGTTAGGAATGAAGCCATCTTCTCTTTGAAAATTCATAAACTCTTCAAATACATACTGAACCAAATTGTGATGTGTTGGTAAAACTTGCAGAAAATACCATAATTGAATTGGTGAGATCCCTTCTTTGGTATGGTTTTTTGCGGCTTCTGTTTGATATATCATTTTTTCAGGATGTCTACTCTGAGTTATGGAAAGCTTTTGGTTTTCTTCTGTATCTCTGACAATTAATTGTTTGGCAGAATTCTGGCTGGAAAGCAATGCATTATCCCAATCAGTATTTCCGGTGTCAAAAAAGAAGAAATCTCTTTCATGAAATAATTTATTTCGTGTTACCTCTTTATCAAAATCTATAGCCTGATAATCTTTTATTCTTTCAAGGGATTGGAATTTATCTTGTTCAAATGCGAGGCACCACTTGAATCGGTGAGAGGAATCTGCGTCAATCTCAAAATTGCTTGCGATTGATGGTTGCCCCATTTTTCCTGGTTGTGAAAGGCCACTGATGTAAAACATCGGGTAAAGATTCTTCGTTTTTCCGAATAAAACAAAATATGATTCTGATTGCATTCCTTTCATCTGTTCGCCGTTGGATAAAGGTTTTAAAGAAACTAAATATTGAAGGTTGCCAGAAAATTTCTGTGAAGATTTGTTTTGAATTGAAACCTGCCCCAAAATGGAATGCGAATTTGATATGAAATATTCTAAGCTGAAATGAATACCTGTGAAAACTTCAGCAGAAATATGCGTGTAATTAGGCAAAATCTCAGTTATGTTTGGTTCTTTTTCGAATTGCTTTAGGTTGATTCTACTTTCATTAAGGTTTGAGAAAATTGGTGTAATTCTCAGACTTATTGCTTGTAAACCAAGTGTGCTGTAAAGAGAAATTCCACCTAACTCGCCCCCTTCATATTGGATTTCCCAGGTATTATCAAATGATATTTCCTCTATCGAAGGTTGAGAATCATTTACAAGAATTAAACTGAAAGGGTCTTGTGGTGCAATATTTACAGATAACATAGCCTGATTGTAAAGGGAGAGTTATTCGTGGTCAAATGAAATATGCTAGAATAACTAAAGATTTTACTTAAAAGATAGCTTTGGAAAATATTATGGAAAATGACCAGCCAAATCAAAATAATTCAAATAAAGACGATCCCGCAGAACGATTGAAGAAATTATTTGCATCACAAAAAGATTATGACCCATCTGTGGAAGAAACTGCGCCTAAACGTAAAACCAATTTGGAAAATGACCGAGATGCTTCAAACCCGGTTGAAAAGGATAAAAATACCGAGATTGAAGATCGACACCCAACAGGTGACCCTGAGTCCACAGCAGGGTGGTATTCGGAAGATTTATCACAGTTAGAAAATGACCAATCAATTTCGCCTGACAATAATTCTGATGTAGTTATTGATAATATTGTTGCAAATCAGAATTGGAAAAATGAACCTTTCAATCAGGAGGAAAACGAAAATCAACTTTCAAGGGGTGATTTAGAAAAGGAAAGCGATCTCGAGAATAATTCTGTGACAATTCCAATAAATGAGTCAAAAGAGACTCCAATGACATCTAAAAAGGAAACTCCAAAAGCGATTGAATATCAAACAACACCATTGGAAGAAGAAATAGAAAAAACACCTCCACGCCCTATCAGGTCGTATACACCTCCAATAAAACACACACCAGTGATACCACCACCACCTGGTGCAACACAACCCATTCTTCCGAACAAAACGAATGTCAATGATACTCAGGCAACCCGGGTTTCTCCAGCAGCCTATCGAAATACGCAACAAAACCAGACAACACAACGACCCTCCAACTTTCATACTGGTCCAATAAAACCAATAAAAAGCAAAAAGATAAAACCGCCAAAACCTCCTAAATCTTCGAATGGAGGTGATTTTCAACAAGCATGGGGATGTTTTATCCGCATGATGCTAATAGGTTTATTCATCGTGGTATTTATAGTGATTGCTGCTGGTTCTTTTGGTGTCTATCAATATTATAAAATTGCACAAGCGCTTCCTCCAGTAGAGGAATTAAGAGAAAAAGCAGCAAAATTTGAAACAACACGCATTCTTGACCGCGATGGGAATACAATTTATGAAATAATTGATCCAAATGCTGGTCGAAGAACGTATGTACCCTTACAGAAAATATCACCTTACTTAATTGCAGCTACCATCGCAACGGAAGATAAAGAATATTACAATCATCCTGGATTTGATCCAGTGGCTGTCGCACGCGCCTTCTGGCAAAATTACACAGCTGGAGATATTGTTTCGGGGGCATCGACCATTACACAACAGTTAGCTCGAATGCTCCTTCTGGACGATACAGAAAGATATACACGTACTTATGAGCGGAAAACCAGAGAAATCGTACTGGCTGCTGAAATTACGCGTAAGTATTCCAAAGAAGAAATTCTTGAGATATTTTTGAATGAAAACAATTATGGAAATCTGGCGTATGGTGTCCAGGCTGCTGCAGAAACATATTTTAATACTTCTGCGGAAAAGTTAACCTTATCCCAGGCTTCATTCCTGGCAGGTTTGCCACAAGCACCGGCTGTGTATGATATCTACACCAACCGGGAAGCTACGTTAACCAGACAAAAGCAAGTTTTAATATTGATGTATGAACTTTCACAGGAGAAGAATTGTATTTACGTCAGTACGAATCTGGAAAGAGTTTGTGTAAACGAAATCGCCAGTGCTGCCCAGGAAATTGAAAATTACGAATTTAAACCTCATGACTATAGTATGATCCATCCACACTGGGTAAATTACATTCGCACTCAGTTGGAAAGCCAGTTTGATCCCCAAACTATTTATCGCTCTGGTTTTACAGTTTACACAACCCTGGATCCAGTTATTCAAAATAAACTTCAATCTGTAATAGAAACCCAGATTGCCGGGTTAGCTGATAAAAATGCAACCAGTGGTGCAGGTGTTGTTATTCGCCCTTCGACTGGTGAAATTTTAGCAATGGTAGGATCAGCGGATTTTTACAAAGAAAGTATTTCCGGTCAGGTCAATATGGCCTTAGCTCCCCGTCAGCCGGGTTCATCCATAAAACCTTTGGTATATCTGTCTGCTTTTGAAAAAGGTTGGACCCCTGCTACATTAATTTGGGATGTTCCGAGTGAGTTTTCTCCATCTGGAGATCCGAATGATCCACGTGAACCTTATAAGCCTGTAAATTATGACAACCGTTTTCATGGACCAGTGACAGTTCGATCAGCATTGGCGAATTCATTTAATATTCCTGCAGTCAAAGCTTTGGATTTTGTGGGGATTTACGATAATCCCGCCACAGACCATCCAGATGGATTTGTAAACTTCGCGAAAAGAATAGGAATATCAACGTTAACAAGAGAAGATTATGGTATGTCATTATCTCTTGGTGGAGGAGACGTTACGCTACTGGAATTAACCAACGTGTATGCAACAATTGCCAACACAGGAAACCAGATTCCGCCTGTTGCTATTACTAAAATTGTCGATCATTTAGGCAACGTTGTATATGAATATCAGAATCCAACACCAAATCGCGTAATTCGAGAAGAACACGCATATTTGATCAGCTCGATTATGTCCGATAATCAAGCCCGAACACCAATGTTTGGTGCTAATTCCGTTCTGAATCTACCTTTCCAGGTAGCTGTTAAGACTGGTACAACCAATGATTTCCGCGATAACTGGACATTAGGTTTCACGCCGGACGTCGCTGTCGGAATTTGGGTTGGAAACGCTGACTATACTCCAATGATCGATACCAGTGGATTAACTGGTGCAGCTCCTATCTGGGCTGAGACAATGCAATTTGCAGTAAATAGATTGGTCGGCAGTAATTCTGCCAGCTTTGTGCGACCTGCGGGAATTGTGGATAAAATCATTTGCACATTTTCTGGAACCGAACCCTCAGAGTGGTGCCCCAATCAGAGAACCGAAATTTTTGCGTTTGATCAACTACCGCTACCAAAAACGGAGGACTTATGGCAAAAAATTAATATTGACACCTGGACGGGATTGCGAGCATCTTCTGCGTGCAATGAATTTACAAAAGAAGAATTCGTTCTGAATGTCAAGGAGAAATGGGCTATTAAATGGATTGAAGATACATCCGATGGAAGGAGTTGGGCAGAGAATTTGGGTTTTGAGAGCCCGGTTTTATTTGTTCCTGAACGGGAATGCAAGGCTGATGATCCCAAAGCAAAAATAATATTTGCGGGATTATCAGAAGGGCAGATGATAACGACCAATCCATTGGATATTTACGCACTCGTTGATGCAACCCATAATTACCGAAGGATGCAACTTGATTACGGACGCGGATCAGATCCAACCGATTGGGAAAATTTAGCTGAATTTGATCGGAACTTCCAGGATGTAGATATTATTTTTACATGGGATTTATTTGAAGATGAAATTACGCCCGGTGATTATACTTTACGAATTAGGGTAGAGTCATCTGAAGATGGTCGCTATGCTGAGAAAAAAGTATCCATAAGAATTCAAGTGGCTACACCTACAGCGACTGTCACTCCTACACCGACGATTACACCAACATTTACGATAACACCAACTGCAACGCAAACACCGACCGCGACAAACACATCTCTTCCACCAACGCTTACACTAACTGCTACACAGCAATCCCTGGTTCCGACTGTTGTGACACCATTGCCATCACCGACACCATAAAGTAATTACCTAAAACAGCACTGGTTGGTTGGCTTCCTGCCAGACCGCTGGATCAGCATCCAATATTTGAACCCAGGTTTTGATATTCATACCTGGGTTCTCACTTATTGTCCTTAAATGACGGAATTTTACAAAATGATAATTTCCGAAATTTTGGTGATAAACCAAGTCATTTTTCAATTTGTAGCTGAGTAGTTCCGCTCGACTACCCGGAAAGACGATCACTGTTTCAAAGTCATCTGGTTCTGATTTGGATTTAAATTGTGAAATGATACTGGACGCAGTAATAAAGAATTTATAATTCGGATTTAATTGTTCGGAAGTCCAATTAATTGGATTCTCCCCACCAACTGTAAAACCGAGTTTATACCCGATTGTATAGATTATTTTATTCATCTGTTGAATGTCATTTTTTCTTGACTGAATAAATTCCTGAGCATTCAGTTTATATCGATTTGGTTCCTCTGGGTGAAGGTTACAATACGAACTAACAAGTCTTTGCAGGTATATATTAGAAACTGGTAACAACCCGGGTAAATTTTGGTTGATAAAATAAGCAACTTCCTCAAAAGTAAAGGATGGATTTTTTTGGATAAAACGGATGAAATATCCTTCGACCTGGTCACTAAAAGGCTGGTAAATACATGGTGGATTCCTTAACCAAAATTCTGCATTTTCCAGTTGATCTTCATCCACCTGGAAAAAATTTTCTTTTTCACAGATGGTATCTTCGAATAATCTTTGTGTTTGAATAAAAAGCGAATTATCAAACTTATCGAGTTGAAAGGAATCACTTTGATCGATGGTACCAGAAATCAAAAATATCGACATTAATTCCTGATAATCTGCTGATTCACATTTTTTCTCAAGATATTTTTTGATATTCATCGATAATTCATGGGTAGATTTAGATTTGTCTTTTGATAGTTCTTTTGGATACCAATAGAATTGACCAGATTTTAATTCTGAGGAGTAAGCAGCATTTATTAAATCGAAATTTGAAGAAGCAGCCGCAGATAGATACGCCAATATATAGCTATTAGATAACTCAGGGGCGATTGCCAAAAACGGAATTTTTAGTTTCGAAGTGAAAGCAAACACTGTTCGAATAGCCTGTGTGTGCCATATCCAATCATATCTGCGTCTTTCCAATGCACCTTTTAATTTTTGAGCAGCTTCATGACCCCAAATCCAGCCACTCCAAACTGCATTATATGTCCATAATGCCTGGTTGGGCCGTGGAAGTACTGTGGCTACCACTTTAAACGCAGGCAACATCTCAACGTCCTTGAATGAATTGATCCTGCCTGGATAAAAACAAATACCACCTGAATCAGGCGGAAGTTCAGGGTAAAAAGAAAAGGGAATTGGAAGATCTATTATTCTAATTCTTGAGACTGCTTCCTCCAGAATTTTCCATAAATTGAATTCATAGAATTCTGCAGGTATAGATATTTGTTTAGGTCGATTTCTGCTGGATGCAACGCCCCAGAGCATATTACCATAATCAAATACATGTACCAATAAGGCCTCAAGAATATCTTTTCTTTGCGTTGTGGTGTTCAAACCATCTAATTTATTGACAATCGAAGAAATGACCGCTAATGATCTGGGCAAATAAGAATCGATTACCTCTTTCACAGCGATTGGTATGTCCATGCTTCCTGGAAAAATTCTTTGTAATACTTTTGTTCGATGTAATTGAATATTGCCGATTTGATGAAGATTTTCTTTGTCGATGTCAGATATTTTATAGATACCATTGAGATCACAATTGTTACAACTTATTTCTCTTGCAAAAGGAGTTATTTGATTTTTTTTCCAAAGAAATCTGACTTCTGTTTGATCTGAGAGACAATCTGGACAAGGAGATATATATAACGCTTTAATCTGGTTTTCGAGGCGATCATCACCACGTTTTAAAGCCCCAAAATCAGCGATTGCAGCCTGGTAAAGACTTAAAGGGTGAGCTGCACAGATAACCTGAAGAATCTTTCCTAGAATTGGATTATTGCAAGCAACAAAAACCTGGTAACCAGCTTGTGCCAATTCAATTGCACTAAGAGGCTGATTTCCCACAGGATCAAGGACCCACCCATTCTGGATTCCACAATAACGAAGCATATCAGATAATGCTCCGAATTGATAAGGCGGCAGGAACCTATCTAAAATCAAAGGGGGAAAAGATTTTTTTTCAGAAAAAAACGCAGGTTTACCGAAATTCATTAATTTAAAGTATAGTAATTTACCTAGAATTGTCTATATGTTTAATTTATTTGATTGGTCAGATCTTAGATAAATCTGGTGAAAAGAAATGAGAATTTCATTTTTTTATCATGGTAAGATAAGGCAGAAAATATAATAAGTTCTTTTTTTGGTGATCGAGACTTCAGATTAGATTTCAATTATGAGGGCGTATGGAATTAAACAATCGTAAAAACTTGAATGAGTCACTCCCTGAAGGTAAGTTTGATTTTTGGAGATATTTGCTACTAATAATAATTATTGTTGGCGTTGTTCTTGTTACGCAGGCATTGTTATTAGTTTTTGCTTCCTTATTGGAAGGCACAATGGATTTTAATCAATTTCCACCGATAACTTTATTATGGGTTAGCATGTTGCCTTTTGCTGTGTTGTTGGGTTTTTTAGTGCCCGGGATCCGTTTGTTCCACAAGCAATCCATTAAATCGATTTTCACTCAAAAACATACCTTTCAATGGAACTTGTTAATTAAGTCAGGGATTATTTGGTTTGTTTTGTCAGGATTGGCCGATATTATTATTTCATTTTTGCAGCCTGGAAATTATGTACTTTCATTTTCTTTGATTTCCTTTTTGCCGTATGTATTGATTGCAATAATCCTCATAGCTTTTCAAATCACAGCAGAAGAAGTTCTTTTCCGGAGTTACCTGTTACATGGTTTGACGCGGCTATTTCGATATCGTTGGTTGGGAATTTCTTTACAGGCAATTTTATTCGGTGTTTTACACGGGGCAAACCCTGAAGTAACTTCATATGGACTATTAACAACCATGCCGTTTTATATTGGGATCGGATTACTATTGGGATGGCTTTCTTTCAAATCAAAAGGATTGGAAATAGCTCTTGGATTACATTTTGCAAATAATATTTACGCAACATCCATGGTTACCTTTTCAGAATCAGCAATTCCTTCCCCGGCAATTTTTACGATAACTAATTATCAACCTGAAACAGGATTAGTCGCTTTTGTAATCATTGCAATCATATTTGCAGTCATCATTACGAAAAGAAATTGAGAATTCTAAATTAATTCTTCTGCATTCATAATAGAAAAGAAGGGGTACGATGTTCAGGTATAATTTAATTTGTAGGAAAATTCTTAAAATGGTGGTTTTTGCGAAATGTCATCTAACTGGTATGTAATTCAAAGCCATCCAAACAAGGAACAACTTTTATTCAAACAAATTGAATTGTTGGGAATTGAAGTTTTCTATCCAAAAATTAAAGTAAAACCGGTTAATCCACGTTCCCGGAAAATTCGCCCCTATTTTCCAGGTTACCTGTTTATTAAAACTGAGCCTGAGATGATAGGGACATCCACCATTAAATGGATGCCACACTCAAAAGGTATTATAGCATTTGGAGGTGAACCTTCGATCGTTCCTGAGTCTTTAATCCATGTACTGAAACAAAAAGTAGGGGATTCTGAGGACTCAATTATCGAAATTAAGGAAGAATTTAATAGCGGCACCCCAATTTCAATTGAATATGGACCATTCGAAGGCTATGAAGGTATTTTTGATATGAAATTGGAAGGTTCTGATCGTGTTCGAATTTTATTAAAAATGCTTATTAACCAATATGTACCTGTAGAACTTGAAATTTCTCATATCCAACAAAAGAAAACAAAGCCTAAAAATCCTTAATTGAGGTTGGTTTCTATGAATGCAAAATTGCCAAATAGACGACGAGAATTCGGGTTATGGATTTTCTTTTTATTTGTGGTATTTTTCGTTTTATTGATTTCCATAATTGAATTTTTGAGGATCACTCAAACTTCAAATTTTGGACGGGATTTTGGAATATATTCTCGATTTTTTTATTTCACTACACCATATATTCTAGGTTGGGTGTTTTTTATTTCTGCTATTGCGTTTTTTGTTTTTGATCAAAAAAGAAAACAATCGACCAAATTTCCGATTAACCTAGGTCTGATTGCGTGCCTGGTGAGTACTTCTTATTATTCAACATTCCCATCTGAATTTATTCAATTAATTTGGCTCGGATCAGTTTTGTTATTGTCAACCACGTTGTTATTTCAGATTTTACCTGGAATAATCAATAAAAAATTCTATCAAAATCTAAAAATGGTCGTTTTAATCCTGTCTGTTTTGGTGGTGATCGGTTCTTTAATATTAAGGTTTACCTTCCTACAATCAGCCCAAATATTTCCTGAGAGCGTTATTATTTTATGGTCAGGGACACTCCTGGGATTAGCTCTTATTTTTGGCTTTGTCCAGATCATGAGAATCGGAAAATCAAACCAATTACAAATAGAGGGGATTTCAGCAATTGGTTTTGTCCTTGGAATGACTCCTTTTTGTGTTCTGCTATTTCAAATGTTATATCAATCAATGTCCCCAATAACGCCATGGATTCTGCTCCCCATTGCACTTTATCCAATTTTTATTGGAGGTTTAATCAAATTTAAGGAAGATAAAACAAAAGTTAAATCAGGACTTTCAGACTTTAACCGATTAACAATTGTTTTGATTATTTACAGCCTAATCGGGTTAATCGTTTTAGGCACAAATATTTTCGATAGATCGAGACCTGTGGTCTTTTTACAACCGCCTTTATTCATCGGTTTAATCATGTTTCTATTACCCAATATGATTTTATTAATGTTGAGTAAAAACGATAAATTATCTGATAGAAAAACTTCTTTTATCAAAGACAATGGAAACTTCTTATCTTTGGATGAAAATATTAATGTTGATCAGCTTGGAGATAATGAAGATATTTATGATGAACTAAGGCAAAAAATTAAAAGACTTACCGCTGTTAATCTGTATCATCATTTTGTTTTTGATCCGTCAAATAATGAATATTATGCATATCCATTCCAATCCGGAAAAACAAGTGATCTGCGATTTTCTTATGATTCTAATTTTGTTCAGTATTTTGTTAAAAATCGATCAACAATAAATATTTCTGATTTCAATCAATTGCCCACTGATATAAGGTTTGAAAAAGATAAATTAGAATTGTTATCTGCCAAAGTAATCATACCAATGTATCTCGAAAATGGATTGTCAGGGTGGTTAGCTTTCACGACAGATAATCAAAATCCAGAAGAAATTGGTCAAATTATTGAAAAGATCAAACCTCTGATAGATGAATTCTTAGAAGTTAAGAAGCATATGCATTATCAACAGGAATTAGAGCAACGTATCAGTGATATGAATATTCTTAATAGGATAGTGCAGGGTGTGAACTATACTTTAGCTCTTGATGATATTTTTGAATTAATCTATGCCCAGACAACACAGGTGATTCCTACCAGTGATTTTTATATCATATTAAAAGACCACCAAACAAAAACCATACGAATTGTATTTTTTGTTGAGTTGGATGAACGTATTTCTGAAAAAGAGAACGACATATTAACACAAACCCAATCCATTGAAGCTATGGTTATAGAAAGTGGTCGTGGTTTGATCATTAACAACTATATCGAATATTGTTCATCTCGAAATTATCCAGTTTTATTTTCTGAGTTAAAAAAGGTCATGATTGTTCCATTGAATACAGGAGCAATCACGAATGGATGTATTTTAATTGGTGAGAGAGGATCGGATAAGAAATTTTCTGAAAACCAATTAACATTGGCGCAATCTATAGCAGATCTTGTCGCTGGTGCAATAGAAAAAGCTCGATTATTGGAAGAAACTGAGCAGTATGCCAGGCAATTGTCGATATTAAATGATTTGACCCGCAAGCTCACATCAACTTTTGAAATTGAAGAGTTATATGAAACCATCCTTCAAAATTCAATGGACATGGTTAAATGTGATGAAGCACGATTAATCATCCTGGATCATAGGAATCAGGAACTTGTTTATCAGGCTATTATGGGAAGCAAATCGGATAGATTACTTTCGAGCAGCGTTCCGATCGATTATGGTTTGCTTGGAAAATCTTTTCTTTCGAAAACTCCAATTATTTCGAATAGAACTGATTCTGAGAATATATTTAATGAATATCTCAATACATTTTACGATAAGTCGATAAATTCTTTGATGGTCATTCCAATGATATTGAAGAATCAGGTTCTGGGTGTGATTGAGTTGGTGAGTCACCAGGATGGAATAAGCTTTAAAAACAACGATCAGGAGCTTATATCTGCTCTGGCTGCTCAGGCTGCCATTGCATTGGAAAATGCCCGATTATATCGTCGAACAGATCAGGAATTGGCTAAACGTGTTGAAGAATTATCAGTTATGCAGCGCATCGATCGGGATCTGAACACAAGTTTAGACATGAGAAAAGCATTGGAAATCACTTTGACCTGGGCAATTCGGCAAACAGGATGTGATGTAGGCTGGATCGGTTTGATTTCTGAGTTAAAAATTCAACTCATGGCCTCTTCTGGGTTCAATCCGGAGCAGTTGACCAAAATAGAAAAACAATTTTTCTTACCAGATTTTTTGAGGACCGAAACTGACAGTAGTAATTTTCAACCAATTCAGAGGACGACGGATAATACTTATCAATACCATCCCAAAGCAATCACACAAATTCTTTTACCAATACGTCGTGATGAAAAAATAATCGCGATGGTGATGCTGGAAAATTTCGATGATCGTTTTTTAGATGAAAATGAAATGAATTTCCTGATACGTTTATGTGACCATGCATCGATAGCAATTGTTAATAGCCAGCTTTATGCAGAAGTTCAGGATGCAAACCAGGCAAAAAGTGAATTTGTTTCTTTGGTAGCCCACGAATTGAAAAATCCAATGACATCCATCAAAGGATATACAGAATTATTGGCAACTGGTGCAGTAGGTTCCATCACACCTGCCCAGGCGAATTTCTTATCGACTATTCGAAATAACACAGATCGAATGAACACCCTGGTTTCGGATTTAAATGATCTCACGAAAATTGAAGCTGGCAATATGAGAATGGAACCCAAAGCGCTCGATTTGAAAGAAATATTGAATGAGTTGGTTCGATCAACACGGAGACAATTAGATGAGAAACAACAAACTCTTACTCTTTCAATGGGTGAGGAATTGTCAGATGTTTGGGCAGATCCAAACAGGTTAGTGCAGATTCTGACAAATCTGATCAGCAACGCTCATAAATACACTCAAAAAAATGGAGAGATCTCATTAATTGCTGAAAAATCAAAGGATTATTGGGGTTCAGACCCCTCAAGATGGGTCACCCATATTATGGTCAAAGATAATGGGCTGGGAATATCGGAAGAGGATCAAAAAATGATATTTCAGAAATTTTTCCGCTCCGAAGATGCAGATATTAGAGCTTCATCTGGTACTGGATTGGGGTTAAATATCACTCGCAGTTTGGTGGAAATGCAAGGGGGAAAAATCTGGTTTGAAAGCGAGTATAAAAAAGGCACTACTTTTCATTTTACTCTTCCAATGGCAGATTAATACTTGATCTTAAACCCAGAGAAGCTACGATTAAGAGCTTCTCTGGGTAATCCATACAATTTATTCCATTACGGAAAATTTACCTTTGGTAAATGGGATTCAATGTCATTAACGGCTATGTACTGGAAAATCATTGTTTGTTAATACACCAGAGTTGTAAGCATTGTAAGCAGGTAGGTCAAAGTGGCCATGACCGGTAAAGTTGAACAATATTACACGTTTTTCACCCAATTTCGTCGCTTCCATTGCTTCATCAATAGCTACTCGAATTGCATGGAAGGATGATACAGTCTCAAATTTAATTAGAAAAAAAGAAGGGAAAAAAGAGAGTATAAATCTTGATGGGTTTACGAAAAATTGAAAGAACATTCACTAGATACAATTGTCTAAAAAAATGCTACCATGAAATAGTTCAGAGAAATAATTTATTGAAGAAAGTCAATAGTAATCTATATAATTGGTACTCGCTTTGCAGTATTATTACTATTGAAATGAATTCATGATATCAGCGTATGGATTTGAGAATGATAACTGAAAAAATCTGGAATAACGGACTATCTCTACAAGAATTTGTTGAACGTATGGACATTTTCCAAAAGGAAATGCAACAAAGAATAAATGATCTCCGGATCACCTCTGCTGAATTCCAGAAACTGAGGGAATTCAACCAGGTACGCAAAATCCTGGTGCTTACAGAAGCCGGGTGTAAAGATAGTCTCATGAATTTACCGATCATTGCGAAAATTGTGGAAGCTTCTCCAAATATTGAAATGAAAATTTTCATCAGACATGAAAACCCAGAATTAACCCAATTTTTTTCCCAAAATGGATATAACAACATTCCACTTATTTGGGTTATGAAAGCAGATTTTTCATTTTGTGGGGCATGGGTAGAACGACCACAATCAGCTTATCGTATGTTGGAAGCTTGGAAAAATGACCATCCTGATTATTCAGAAATTCTAAATGAAACCAAGCTATCCGAAGAGCAGAAGAAAATCAAAATTAAGCCGCTCGCCGATCTATTGTTAGATGAAATGTGGAACTGGTATGACACAGAATTGCAATCTGATACCAGTAGAGAAATTCAAAAAATCCTTACTTGTTGAGCTAATACACCTTCAGATTTTTTCGCTATGGCATTTGGGCTATTCCACTGAAGTATTGATTTTCAATCGATTGCCAGGTTTCATTTTGATTTTTGCGAATCAATTGTCCAAGATGGGGATTTATGTGGTTAATTTCTTCAGCCATTCTCTGTGTCAATCGTCGGACAGAGAAATGAGCATTTTTTGCGCTGCGTAAATTAATTAAATGATCCAAACTACGCATATTAGCGCGTAAGAGGAGCCTGCGATTATATCCATTTGGAACTAGATAACTAGCGACATTTGGATTCCAATCAGCAATTTCCAAATATATTTGATGTGCTAATTTCATCGCAGTATGGTATTCGTTCTCAAATCCGGCATCTACAATCGTTTTTGGAACAGCATACCCCAATAAAGTGGATAATGCCTGGGGAGTCTGTGTCATCATGCGATGGCGTTTGATCTCAAAATAGGCACCTTGATCCATGATCAAGTCAAAAGAAAATGTAGCATATTCTAATTCTCTTACGGGAATATCAAAACGCCCTAAATTATCCAACACTTGTTTACTCAATAAATCCAATTGATTTTGGTTCAGGGTTAGGAGAAAGTCCATTGCTTCCTGAAAACTCAGATTACTGTTTCTCACTATCAATCCAGCGAGCACAAGTTTTTCTGCGTTTTGATCATAATGTACTAATTGACACCAATCGTTTGATGTTCTTGATTGTTTGACTGATTTTGATGTTTCCACAAAGGATTGAGCTGCTCTTACCCAATAAGGTACTGCATCGGCATATTTCACCAAAGTAGGTACATTTTTTTGAGACACTTGTTTTATCTCTGTCCCCATTGCCTGCACTTCTGCTAATGGATGGGATAGCATTTTTTGTATGGCATGCTCCAAAGCCCTTGCATTGATCGTCATACCTACATTTGCGAGCGAAGATGCTGGTAAAAGAAAACGGCAAACATCCACATAATCTGAACGGATGCGGCGTTCCCAGGCAGCTTCACTTTCTTCCGCATGTCTGGGATTATTTTTCCCAATTTCATCCCGGATGATTGGTAATGAAGCCATATACGTTCGAAAAAGGGTTTGATTTGCTTGAATGTATTTTTCTTTTAGATCTGGTCTTTCATCCAGTTCTGCTGGAATGTAAAAGCTATTTTCATTCCACTTTTGATATCGAGTGGATTTTTCAGTATAAGAGGCGAGTCGATTGCTCTCCAGACATTCAACCGCCAATCTGGAAACATTTTCAACTGCAATGTGTAGAACCGCATGTTCAGCAACAGAAGCATGACCATAACCAACGACCCATTTTTCATGAAATTCCGCTGATTTTTCATCGGTCAATTCATCGGCGATTTCCTGAAATGATTGTGGGGAGCGGGATGTTTTTGCGAATGTAACCGCAATTGTTTCAGGGTTAAATCGTGGGGATCAAGTAAATAGACCTGTCTGTTTTTTGACATTATTCAGCATCTCCTCAGCTTGTGTTGCATCTCTTTGGATTTGATTAATCAGCTCATCAATTGAATTGAACTTTTTCTCTATTCGAATATTCTCCACAAAGTGTAATTGTACTTGTTTCTTATAAATATCTTCATCAAAATCAAAAATGTGCGCTTCGATTCTCGGGATCGCATCTGTAGATTCAAAAGTTGGTCGAACACCAACATTTGTCACAGAAGGATATATCTGATCATCGATTGTTATCCAGGTAGCATATACACCGGGTTTTGGCAAAAGCTTCCCTTTCCATACTTCCAGATTTGCGGTGGGAAACCCAATTTTCCGACCGCGCGAATCTCCGTATATAACTTTGCCTTCGAGTGAATAATATCGATTGAGTGCTCTGGTCGTAGGAGGAAAATTACCAGCAATAATCCAATTCCTTATTTCTGAGGAGGATACTTTACCATTAATCATCTTCTAGGATGTGGGCAATTCTATGATTGAAAATCTCTTTTTCTTTGCCAATCTCACGTAATACTGTCAGATTTCCTGATCTCTTCTTTACCTAAAGCAAAATCTTTCCCTAGCCAGAGCTGGTTAATTGGATATTGATCCAGAATCATATCCATAAATTGATCTGGATCCATTCCTGACATCTTTTTGGTAAATTTCAGATCCATTACAAAATCAACACCTAATTTATGAAAAATTGATTGTTTTTCAGAAGGGGAAGTTATGTAAAAAGGCAGTGATAAAGATCGTAGTAATACTGCAGGATGGGGATGAAAAGTGATCACCAGAGATTGGGCTGATTCTTTTTGGGCTTGTATAACCATCGAACGAATCAAATGTTGGTGGCCAATATGAACACCATCAAATGCTCCGATTGTGGCATAAACGACCTGGTTTTTGGTTGTGTTTAGCTTCATTGATGTGATTCATAAACCTGGTCACCATCTTGAGTGTGTTTTAGGAGGTGAATACCTTTTTAGGTTGCCATTCCTGTGTTTCCGGATCCAATTCCAGCAAACCAATTAATTCGCCTTCTTCACTGATTGCGCGTGCCATTGTTCCAGACGCCTAGTTCCGCAGGTATTCTGCGACCATGACGAACAATATCTAATTGTTCAGTTGTTAGTTCTACTGCAGGCCAATCGGTTAAAGCTTCAGCTGCAGGTATGATTAAATTTTGCCAGGAATCATTTTCAAAAGCTTCGCGTAATTTGCGCAGTGGTACAGCGTCACGCAAGGTGAATCGCCCGGATTTTGTTCTTCTAAGGCCAATGAGGTGTGCACCACATCCTAATTTTTCACCCAGATCATGGGCCAATGAGCGCACATAAGTGCCTGAAGAGCAGTACACATCAATAACAGCTTCAGGTGGAGCCCATTCCAATAAGTCTAAATTGTAGACATTAATCGTGCGTGGTTCAAGATCTACTTCCTCACCATTGCGGGCCATATCATAAGCATGACGTCCCTTAACCTTTACAGAGGAATAAGGGGGAGGGACCTGTTCAATTTGTCCAACAAATGACTGTAAGACATCGTCAAATTGTTTTTCTGAAATATCTACCGAAGTGGTTGATAAGACTCGTCCATCTGCATCATATGTATCAGTTGTCGTGCCTAATTGAATAACAGCTTGATAGCGTTTATCTGATGCAGAAACATATTCACTTAATCGCACAGCTGGGCCAACTAATACAACCAGAACGCCAGAAGCACGAGGATCCAGAGTTCCAGTGTGGCCGGCTCTGCGAATATTTGTTCCTTTTCTTACAATTTGCACCACATCATGTGAAGTCATACCAATTGGTTTGTCAATAACAATAACACCACTAATTAAATTTTTATTTTCTTTTTCCATTTGTTTACTCCCCGGAATGGACTAGATGAGATTTCAACGAATTTTTCATTTCCTAAATTTCTTTCATCAGTTCTAAAGTTTTCTTAATAACTGCAAGTTGTACATCTTCCAAATTGCCTTCAATGTCAGCTCCTGATGCCGCAGGATGACCACCACCACCCAATGATTGAGCAAGATTAGATACATTAAAGCCTGATTTTCCACGCCATGAGACTTTCACATGCCCATTATTTTGCTCAACAAAGAGGATGGTTATATCACAGTCAATGATACTGGATAGGATTGTGTTCAGATCGGCATCGTCATTTCCATTGTATCCGGCATCTTTACGATCATCAAGGGTTAACGTTGTCCAGGCTAAGCGATCATTTCGTTGCAATTTTTTTAATGCATAACCCCAGTAAATGAGCTGATCAAAATTTTTATTCGTCAATGCCTGTTGGTAAATGGTAGACAGATCAGCGCCTTTATCTATTAAATCTGCCGCGATTCTCATCGCTTTTGATGACATATTTGAGGTGCGAAACCCAATCGTATCGGTAATCAGTCCGGTCATCAATAATGAGGCAGTCTCAGCATTGATTGACAAACCCCAATTTTCCAAATTTTCTGCAATGATTGTACAGGTGGCAACTGATTCTGGATCATTAAGATTATGTTTAGCAAATAATGTATTCGTAATGTGATGATCGATATTTAAAATAATTTCCCGATTACCGAAAATTCCACCAGAGCGATCCAAATCGGATGTGTCCAGGCTGATGGTTAAATCAAAAATGAGGTTATCAGGAACATATCTTTTTACCAGGTGTGCTCCATGCAAATAATGGAAATTAGATGGTAACCCATCACTTAAAGCCATGAATACTTTTTTGCCTGAGTGGGTCAATGCATTACCTAGTCCTAATAATGACCCGACAGCATCGCCATCCGGGCGGATATGGGAAGCCAGAAGTACTGGATTGTGCTTCTTTAAAGAGAGTTTTAATTGTCTCTCGAGATGGAATCGTCATCCAGATCTGTCTCCTCCGTTGTTGGTGAAGGGTTCACATTTTCGTCATCCCGAATTGTGGAAAGGATTTGCTCGATCCGATCAGCTCGTTCTGGCGTTGGATCCCAAAAAAAACGTAATCTCGGGAATGCGCGTAATTCAATCCGCATGGATAATAATTTCCGAATATAATTGCTGGCACTCTCAAAACCCTGTAAAATCTCTTTGGAGCGCTCACTACCTTCTAGAGCAGAAACATAAATGGAAGCATATGCTAATTCACGATCCACTTTTACATCGGTTATAGTTACGCCAGTTAATCTTGGATCTGAAATTTCCTGGCGGACCAACATTTCAGAAATTTCCTGTTGAATTCGATCTCCAATTTTTGTCAATCGTAATTTTGATGGCATAAACCTCCTCGCTTTCTAACTTTCTGTTGAAAGCTCTTTGGTGAAGCACAAAATCGTATCACCAACCTCAAAATCAGAAAATCCTTTTAACCCGATACCACACTCAAATCCAGTGCGAACTTCGCGTACATCATCTTTTTCATGTTTTAAGGAGCTAATCTCGCCTTCATGGATTTCTTCTTCATTGCGAACAACTCGAGCTTTGGCATTTCTTTTGAATTCCCCTGCTGTAATCTTACAACCAGCAATTGCACCAATCTTCTGAATTTTGAAAATAGCAAGGACTTCTGCTTTTCCGATGATTACTTCAACATATTCTGGTTCTAACATTCCCTTTAATGCTTTTTCTACATCTTCTATCAAACGATAAATGATTTTATACATTCGTATAGAAACACCCTCAGCCTCCGCCATTCGTTTTGCAGCTGAATCTGCTGTGACGTTAAAACCAACAATAATTGCTGTAGAAGCACTGGCTAACATTACATCATTTTCACTGATATTTCCTGTTTCCGCATGCAGAATATTGATGCTGATTTCTTTGCTAGCCAGATCATTTAAGGAGTTCATGATTGGTTCGAGTGAACCCTGAACATCAGCTTTGATGATAAGGCGTAGTTCTTTCTCTTCACCGGATTGCACACGGCTGAACAATTCTTCCAATGTGGCTTTTGGAGAGGCAAAGCGGGAAACTTTATCTGCTATTTTTCTTTCTGTAACAATCGACATAGCTTCTTTGGTCGATCCAACAACCTGGAAAATATCGCCTGCCTGAGGAACATCATTCATACCCATGATCAAAATCGGTGTAGAAGGTCCGGCTTTCCGAATGGTCTTATTTTTATAATCAAACATCGCTCGAATTCTGCCATAAGAACTACCAGCTACAACAATATCACCAGCATTGACAGTTCCATTTTGGATTAATAAAGTTGCCATAACACCTTTGGATTTGTCAATTTCAGCTTCGATAATGGTGCCAATCTTTTTGCCATTTGGATTCGCTTTTATGCTCATTCCTTCTGCAGTTAATAGAATTGCTTCAAGCAAGTCTTCAATACCAGTTCGCTGCTTGGCAGAAACAGGAACAATCATTGTGTCTCCATCCCAATCATCCGGGACCAGACCATTTTCGGATAATTGTCTCTTTGCAAATTCAGGATTTGCATCAGGACGATCAATTTTATTAAGGGCAACGATAATCGGTACCCTGGCAGCTTTGGCGTGCGCAATTGCCTCTTTGGTTTGAGGCATAACACCATCGTCCGCTGCCACTACAAGAATGACAATATCAGCTCCCTGTGCTCCACGGGATCGCATAGCAGTAAAGGCTGCGTGACCGGGTGTGTCTAAGAAAGTGATTAATTGTCCTTTATGTTCAATCTGATATGCACCAATGTGCTGGGTAATGCCACCGGCTTCTCCAGCGGCTACATCCGTATGCCTGATGGCATCCAGTAAAGTTGTTTTTCCATGATCCACGTGTCCAAGAATGGTCACAACAGGTGGGCGATTGACCAATTCTTTTGGATTTTCATCCATAATCATCCGGCGCCACATTGGGATTTCGCCAACTTCAACGATCTCTTCTTCTTCATAGGTTTCAACAATGGCTTCAAACCCTAGTTCTGAGGCAACGATTGCAGCGGTATCAAAATCAACTTGCTGGTTGATATTGGCCATAACCCCATTTGCCATTAAGACTTTTATAACTTGAATCGGACTGGTCTCCATAACTTGAGCCAGTTCGCGAACAGTAATACTGTTTGGTAAAACGATAGTTTTTATTTTTTCGCTCATTTCGCACCTCCAACGCTATTTTGCACTTTTGTGCTAAACTCTTTTCGAGCTCAGGATTGATGTGCGCTGTTCGAGCCTTACCTACAAAACGTATCAGCTAAAACAACAACAAAGTTTATCCATCATGCTCTTCTTCATTTACGCTTTCCGGCAATTTCTGCATAAAATCAAGAAGGATTTTCCGGTCTACGTCAGTTAATTCTATTTTTAAAGCGTTGGCAAGTTTTCCTTTCAAGGCAGCTTGCCAACATTTTTGATCATTGTGAATATATGCCCCACGGCCTGGCATCTTGCTTGTTGGATCAATAACGATCCCTGTGTCGGTACGAACTACTCTGGTCAACGTTCGTTTGGCTTGTACTTCACGACAACCGACACAGGTTCGTTGTGGTATATGTTTTGGCCGTTTTACCTTAGCTTTTTTCACCATTTTCTTGGTTCTTCACCTCAAAATTATTCCCAATCGAACTCATCGCTGCGTTTATGAATCTTTCTATAAATCAGCGTATCCTCTTCTTCGTTGTATTCTACCTTAACCTGACGTTTCTTTTTCTTATCCTTTTTCTTTTTTACTTTCTTCTCTTCTGAAAGGTCTTCTTCCTCATCTTCCACAAATGGAATTTCAATATTGGTAGATTGGAGGGCAAAAAGTTCATCGAAGGAAAGCTCTTCTTCTTGGCTAGGCGCGGGAACACCCTCTTCTTCTGAAATTTCCTCATCTAATTCATCACTGACTTCTTCGATTTGTTCAATTTCAGGTTCTATCATTTCTGTCTCAAGAGAAGGCTCTTCAATTACTTCAGGTTCTATTTCGACGATAGGTTCTTCTTCCTTGGTTTCGACTGCTCCGAGCTCTTCAACGAGTTCTTGTGTTGAAGGTTCAACTTCTTCTGTTACAACAGCAGCTTCCGCTAATTCAGCTGCAAGCTTTTCGGGTAAAGAGTCCATCAAGTCCTGAATTGATTTCATAGCTTTTGGACCAATACCATTTAAGCGAAGAATATCATCTGGTGCCTGTAACATTTTTACGACTAACTCAGCTATGGTATTAAAACCTGCTTCCTGCAAAATATAATTTACATGTTCTGGTAATGAAGAATCCAGAATGGTTGTATCGAAGAAGCTTGGTGGAATTTGGGCATGTAATGCTTGCATTCTTTTTCTCTCAGCCTCTTCATCCATTTTGCTACGAATGAATGTACGGGTCTCGACTCTTTCTACGAATTTGTTGAGGAAGTCATAATTTTCAACATTAAGAATTCCGCCACCAGATTTCTTGGCCAACAATTCTTCAACTTTGACCATGTTGTCTTTTTCATTTTCAGCCATCTCAACCATGCCGGGATCTTTCTGTAAGCGGTAGAGAGCGTCGCTGGATGCTTCCTGAACACTTTTTATGTCAATTCTCCATCCAGTTAATTTGGCCGCCAGGCGAGCATTCTGTCCATCTCTACCAATGGCCAAACTGAGTTGGTCTTCGGGCACGACAACAGTAGCTGTTTTCCCGCCTTCAGAAAATTCGTTCAGATACACACCACTCACTTTAGCAGGGCTTACTGCACGAGCGATGAATTGTGATGGATCCTGATGCCATTCTATGACATCAATTTTTTCATCATGAAGTTCGCGCACAATCGCTTGAATTCTAACGCCACGTAATCCAACACAGGCACCAACCGGATCAATACCAGATTGGGTTGCTGAAACGGCAACTTTTGCTCTTTGACCTGGTTCACGAGTAATGGATCGAATTTCTACAATACCATGATAAATTTCAGGTACTTCGGTTTCTAATAAGCGCCGCAGGAAATTACGGTGGGTGCGAGAGAGTAAGATTTGAGGACCTCGGTTGCTATCTTTCACTTCGGCTACGAGGGCACGCACACGGTCATGAACATGGAATCGCTCACCAGGAATCATGTCTTTTCGTAACATTGTGCCTTCGGCTTTCATCTCCAGACCAATTGTGAGCCCTTGAGCGTTACTGGCTTGAACAACACCAGATATAATTTCACCGATTTGATCTGCATAATGATCTAATTGTGCCTGTCGTTCAGCATCACGGATTCTTTGTTGAATAACCTGACGTGCAGTCTGTGCAGCAACACGACCAAAATTCTTGGGTGTGCTTTCCACTGAAACCATCATGCCTAATTCAGCATCTGCATCAAATCGTCGTGATTCTTCCAGAGTAACTTCTGTTCGTTCGTCTTGAACTTCTTCAACAACTTCTTTTTCTGCAAATATAGTCACTTTACCGGTTTCCATGTCAACTTTTGCATCAATAACCTGGGCTTGTGATGCATTTACCGATCGACGGTAGGCAGATACCATGGCTGATTCAAGCGCTTTTATAATAATTTCACGCGGAAGACCTTTTTCTTCCAGCACTTCATTGAAAGCAAGGGTAAATTCGTTTCTCATTTCTTGGCTTTTCTCCCACAAAAAAAATACTTACTAAATAAGAAAAGTGGGGGTTGCCCACTTTTCGTTGAGGTCTACTAAATTCCGTAATGCAAGTGATATTTTACCATAATCATTTTTTCAAATCAAGGTTTTTGGTAGCCCTGTCTAATATGGGTATGAATTTTTCCTATAAAATGTATTAATTACTCATTTTCTTTAGCATTTTATCAAATTTCCTTTTTTTCGAACTCATTGGAGGAGCGATGTCTGAATTTTTATGGTGGCGTGATGGGGTTATATATCAGATTTATCCACGTTCTTTTATGGACTCAAACCATGATGGTATTGGAGATTTGCCAGGAATCCTTCAAAAATTGGATTATTTGAAGGATTTGGGTATTGATGCGATCTGGTTGTCCCCAGTTTATCCAAGCCCTGATGACGATTTTGGATATGATATTTCAAATTATCGGGATATTGATCAGAAATTTGGTGGTATGGAAGCGTTTGATATTTTTTTGGAGGAATCTCATAAACGCGATATTCGGGTGGTCATGGATCTGGTTCTTAATCACACATCTGATCAACATGAGTGGTTTCAACAATCAAAATCATCCAGAGATAATCCGTATCGAGATTGGTATATTTGGAGAGAAGCGAGAGATGGCGGAAAAGTACCAAACAACTGGCAATCAAGATTTGGTGGTAGTGGCTGGGAGTGGGACAGCAACACCGAAGCATATTATTTCCATATGTTTAGCAGAAAGCAACCTGATTTGAATTGGAATAATCCTAAAGTTTTTAAAGAAATTCTCGATATGATCAAATTCTGGTTGGATAAAGGAGTCGATGGTTTTCGACTAGACGTTTTTAATGCATATTATAAGAGCGGAAATTTTCAAAACAACCCATACAAGATTGGTTTGACGAAATTTGATCAACAAAAGCACATAAATGATCTGGATCAGCCAGAGATGTTTGATTTTTTAAGAGCATTTCGACAATTATTAGACTCTTATCCTGAGCGGTATGCAGTGGGGGAAACTTTTATGGGGGATCACCATACAGCTGTTAAATATATGGGTGATCAGGCATTGCATGCAGCTTTCGAATTTACTTTTCTCAATAACCATTACAAACCCTCATCATTTTATAAAGCTATCCAGCAATGGGAAAATGTGTTGGATCAAAAAGGCTGGCCAAACTATGTTCTGAACAATCATGATGTGATTCGATCTGCATCCAGATACACGAAAAGTGAAGATGATGATCGATTGAAGGTGTTGGCAACATTAATTCTCACTTTACGAGGTACTCCGTTTTTGTATTATGGAGAAGAAATAGGAATGCGGGATATACCCATTGTGAGAAAATCCGATGTGCTTGATCCAGTAGGTAGACAATTTTGGCCATTCTACAAAGGTCGTGATGGTTGCCGATCACCGATGCAATGGGACTCGAAACTTAATGCTGGTTTTTCCGATGCAACACCCTGGTTGCCTGTCCATACCAACCATTTCTGGAGGAATGTCGATTCACAATCAGGTGAACTGGATTCTATTCTCAACTACTACAAAAAAATGCTACATATCAGGAAATCGACAGCGGTACTACAAAAAGGAATGTATTTGCCGATCACATATGATCCACAGAAAATCTTGGCTTTTATAAGGCAAACACCAGAGCAAACAGCCCTGATTGCTCTTAATTTTAGTAAAAGAAATGTTGGGTTAGTATTGAGTTCGCAATTATTAACCGGAGATTGGAAATTGTTGATCAGTAATAAAAGAGATACATTCCCGGTCATTCGAGATAGAAAAATTATGTTGGAAGGAAATGAAGCGTTGGTAATCTTACAAGGATAAAAATGAATTAATTACCCGCATGTGTAGGATCAATATCTTTTTCTCCTAAACAATTTAAATCAAATGGTACTCCCACTTCTTCACCAGCCGATTGCAAAGATTTAACTACTTCTGGTAAGAGCGGAATCCCATCTTTTTTGTAATTATCGGATAATTCAAATTCTTTTTCGCCGTGTATAAATATTCGATCCTGACCAACTGCTTTTTCTGCAGTTTTCAATTGCTGGAACAAAGCATCCATATCCTTTTTGAATTCATCCGGATCTCGAAATGCATCCAGGCGCATAGCAGCGAAAAAATGACCAACATTGGCATTTGCTAATTTATTCGGATTCGCTACATTTTTTCCAAATGCAGCACCTGAAAGAACACCAGAGAATATATCAACCCAGAGGGCTAATCCATATCCTTTATATCCCCGCAACAATTCCGGCCCTCCAAGTGGAAATAAAGCCCCACCATTTAGAACAGATTTTGGATCAGTTGTTGTTTTCCCATCTGAATCAACTGCCCAACCTTCCGGAAGTTGGTCTCCAGCTTTATCAAATACAGTTACCTTGCCTATAGGAACAATGCTGGTTGCCATGTCTAAAACAAATGGCTTCTCGGAGAATGCGGGAGCTGCTACAGCAATTGGATTTGTCCCCAATAAACGATTTTTACCAAATGTTGGAGCAACTAATGGCTGCGCGTTGGTAAAACTTATTCCGATCATGTCGTGTTCGAGCGCCATCATGGCGTAATAACCGGCAATTCCATAGTGATTACTATTATTGACCGTTACCATAGCGACGCCAGAGGTCTTTGCTTTTTCAATGCACCTTAACATTGCATCTTTTCCTGCGACCTGGCCCAAACCATTTTGTCCATCGATCGCAATGGAAGCGGGTGTTTCCCGAATAATTTCATTATTTGCTAGTGGATTAATCAAACCTTTTTGTAATCTGCTTCCATAATATGTCTGTAAACGAATAATTCCATGTGAACTGACACCTCGTAAATCAGCAGATTGTAAAATCGCGGCGGTTATTTCCGCACGATCTTTGGGTACGCCTAATTTCACAAAAAAACGAACCATAAAATCAAAGAGATCCTGGGCATTATAAACATATGTTTTAGCCATTTCCACCTCGCAAGAAAATTAAAATAATGAATAGTGTAGCATAAAAATTTTCAGAATTGATGGAATTACAAATTGGCATATCTTATTTAAATAACCAGTATTTGCACATGCAATTCCATAAAAAAACTGTTAATTATGAATCAAGTGTTTTTTTGAATTGAATTATCTTTTCTTAAACGTCCAGATTTTGAACGGCAAGTGCGTGTGTCTGAATAAAGCGCGTTCTTGGTGGAACAGCTTGTCCCATCAACATATCAAATGTCAAATCGGCCTGGGCAGCGTCTTCAATCGAAACCTGTAATAATGTGCGATTTTCTGGGTTCATGGTAGTTTCCCATAATTGCTCAGGATTCATTTCACCCAAACCTTTATACCGTTGTAAGCCAACCTTATCTGGACTGACACCTAATTCCTGAATTATTTTTTCTTTTTCCTGTTCGGTATAGGCATATCGTTTTTGATTTTTGTAAGAAATCAGGTAAAGAGGAGGTTGGGCGATATAAAGGTTGCCATTCTCAATAATTTGTTGCATGTAACGGAAGAAAAAGGTAAGCAAGAGCGTGCGGATATGACTTCCATCCACATCCGCATCTGTCATGATGATAATCCGGTGATATCGTAAATTGCTGAGATCAAAATTATCTCCAATTCCAACACCAAGTGCTGAAATCATGGATTTGATTTCTTCATTGGATAAAATCTTATCCAATCGGGCTCGTTCCGTGTTCAATATTTTTCCACGCAAAGGAAGAATGGCCTGGAATTGGCGATCGCGTCCCTGTTTGGCGGAACCTCCAGCCGAGTCACCTTCCACAATGTAAATTTCAGATTGCAATGGATCTCGGGAGGAACAATCTGCCAGTTTCCCAGGTAAGGTCATGGATTCTAATGCAGATTTTCGAATGACGAGGTCTCGCGCTTTTCTGGCCGCATCTCTGGCCCGAGCTGAAGTCAGACATTTTTGAACAATCGCTTTGCCGGCGTTCGGATTCTCTTCCAGGAATTCCGCAAATCCTTCTGTAACGACTTGCTGCACGACAGTCTGAACTTCTGGGTTCATTAATTTAACTTTTGTTTGAGATTCGAATTGTGGATCAGGGACTTTTACACTGATAATTGCGGTCAAGCCTTCACGTGTATCATCACCGGAGAAATTCGGATCACTGTCTTTGATCAGCTGGTTACGTCGGGCATAATCATTGATTACTCTCGTAAGTGCAGTACGCAGACCAGTCATATGAGTGCCACCATCAATGGTATTGATTGTGTTCGCAAAGGAGTAGACAGATTCAGCGTATGCATCGGTATATTGCAAAGATGTCTCAACGCTAATTCCTTCTAATTCTTTTTCTACAAAAAAGACAGGATGTAAATTTTCCCTGTTGCGATTGATATAACGAACAAAAGATATAATGCCACCATCAAAATAATAAGTGGCTTCGCGGTTATTCCGTTCATCCACCAATCGAATTTTTACTTTGCGGGTAACAAAAGCCATTTCTCTGAATCTTTGAGAAAGGGTTTCAAAGCGATAATCGATTTCATCCTTAAATATTTCTTTATCAAATTTAAAGGAGGTGAGGGTTCCTGTTAATTCTGGATCGCAATCACCAATAACAGAAACAGGGCCTTGTGGGATGCCCTGGCGATAATCCTGAGAATACATTAATCCTTTTTGAAAGACTGTAACCTTAAACCACTCTGACAAAGCATTTACCGCAGAAGCACCGACACCATGCAATCCACCTGATACTTTGTAACTGCTATGTCCAAATTTCCCTCCTGCATGAAGTACGGTATGGACTAACTGGAGCGCAGATACTTTCTTCTCTGGATGAATATCAACCGGAATACCGCGGCCATTGTCTCTTACAGTGATACTACTATCTGCATGGATCACAATACTAATATCATTACAATAACCAGCTAATGCTTCATCGATTGAATTATCAACAATTTCATATACCAAGTGATGCAGAGCTTTTATATCTGTTCCACCAACATACATGCCTGGTCGACGACGAACAGCTTCAAGGCCTTCTAAAACCTGAATATCTTTTGCGCCATATGATGAATTATTTAAATTGGTGGTTTCTGCCACGTATCCTCCTGGATTTGTGCTTATCTATATAAGCTGATCATAATTTTTTAATGTTCTTAATCCGCTCTAATAATTCCTGTGTCCATTCACAACTTCTCTGGTAATATATGAAACTTGCAGCAATTAAGGCTGTGTAAATAAACGCATGTCCAATAATGCCAACCAGGGTTAACCAGGAATTTGGTGGTGCTGCTAACCATAATAAATCCAGACCTTGTGCAAGTAAGATTGCTGCCAATAAGAACATGCCAGCACCAGGAAGATAAGCGCGTACTACCTTTATTGAATGTAGAATGGATTGTAATATCCCCAAATTACTCGCGAAAACACCATGCGGTGAGAAAATTAACGGGATTAATAACCAGATCAATACAAAAGTTGAAATGATTAAGAGAATTTGCGATAGCGCAGGACTGAATAATGAGAATAATGAAATAATAAATAATACAGGCATGACAAGAACCATAAGAATGATCAACAATAATATTGACAGTCCAACTCCCTTGATCATTTTTTTGACGATATTGGTTGGATTTATTATTTCTTTTTCTGGATTTGTGCTATGAGCAATCGCACTCAAATACAAACCTCCGAGAAATAAGCCTGAAAGAATAAATACGGTTGATATTAAAAAAATCAAACCAATTGAAGGTATTTCATAAATAGGTGGAGCACCTAAAGGTGTTTGATTAATCCCCTGACCGGATAATAGGCTAGGAATCCCAATGGGAAAAGTAGACAAGCTACTGGTGAGATTGATGCGACCAAGAATCAATTCCATCTCTTTTTGGGAAGCTTCAAGAAGTTGGTTCATCTCAGTATTGTTGTAAGCAATTAATGTTTGAATTGCATTTGTGTAGATCGGTTTAAGTAATTTTTCCAGTTTTAATTGCGGTCCAATCCAGATTAATAGATCCAATCCCAAGGGAAACAATATTAGCCCTATATGGTTAGCAACTGTATTAAACCCTGCAAGAATTGTAGGAATTAATTGTGGTGGAGTAAGTATTTTTTCATCAATTTTAGTATTCATTCAACCCCTAATTTTACCACACTTATACATATTCTCGGTTATTTGTTCTAAAATTACTGGCAATAAATCTCGTTTATCGTTACAATTTTTATATGCCAAAAAACAACCAGTTTCCAGATTTCAGCCGTCTCAGTACCATATCTGCTGTTATTATTTTGGCTTACGGTTTGGTACCATTTGTTCAAATACCTGCGCAAAGTGTTGTAATCCGTCTACCTTGGGTTGTTTTTAATTACGATTTAGACTTTGGCACTGTAGTCTCCATCCTGGTAGCTTTTTTGGCAGCTTTTGGTGCAGATTGGCTGATCCAGACGCATCCCAATAAAGGAAATCAAACATTTATTCAACACGGTCTGGTGCCAGCTTTGACAGCCTGGGTCATTGGTGTTCCCCTCTCATTTCTCGAAGTTGGAATTGAATGGTGGGTTGTCGTTGGCTTCGGAGGAATCCTTTTAGCCTTGATTCTGGTCGCCGAATATTTAGTAGTGGATTCGAATAGCCAATCCCATTTGCCTGCCAGTTTGGGATTAACCGCCATTTCCTTTGCTTTATTTCTTGTATTAGCAATTGCATTACAAGCTTCTGGAATGCGGTTGTTTTTGCTTTTACCAGCCATATTCACAACCATTTTTTTTCTGGTTTCCCGGAGTTTGTATTTACGGACCTCTGGGGATTGGAACTGGTTCTGGGCAATAGGTGTAGCTTTTTTTGTTGGTCAAATTGCCTTGGGAATGCATTATCTCCCTATAGGACCATTATCATTTGGTCTTGTTTTGGTAGGGATTGCTTATCCTCTGACAGTGTTGATTATAGCTTTCAAGGAAGGTAAGAAAGGCATAAATTTATTTATTGAACCTTTGGTACTTTTCATATTCCTTTTTACACTTGCATTATTGACGAATGGATAGATTAATAGTTCCAGTTGAAATTTCAAGGAAAGTTCTTGAGCACGTTAATGAAAAATTTCCAGAGGAATCGTGTGGTTTATTGGCAGGATTTAACAATAAAGTTACAATTGAAATACCAATAGCCAATCAACTCCATTCTCCCATAAAGTATTACATGGATCCTTTGGAATTGTATAAAGCGTTAGAAAAGATTGAAACTTTACAATTAGATTTACTCGGGATTTTTCATTCACACCCAAAAGGACCACCTAAACCGTCAGAAACGGACATCAAAGAATTCTTATATCCTGGCGTTGCAACTATTATCTGTTATCTTGAATCTAATGAGTGGAAGATGAAAGCTTTTCTTATTGAAAACCGTTGTCACACTGAGATTGAATTGGTTTTGGTATAGATAACGAAACGAATGTAAACATAAAGTGTTTATTCATTAAACACATGAGTATGAGGGATCAATGATCGAATTTGGAAATGTTCTACTTGTTTTAGTAATTGCTTATTTAATGGGATCCATCCCATTTGGGTTCTTGGTCGTTAAATTAATCAACGGGCGGGATGTGCGTCAGGTAGAGTCTGGAAGAACGGGAGGAACGAATGCCATGCGTGCTGCCGGTGTAGGTGCAGGTTTATTAACCGCTTGTTTGGACGTGTTAAAAGGTGCAGCTACAGCCTGGGTTGTTAGTTGGTTGGTTCCACAACAACCCTGGATTCAGGTGTGGGCAGCCTTATTAGCGATCATTGGTCATAATTACTCGATTTTTTTGGTACACCGGAAAGATGGAAAATGGGCGCTACGGGGTGGCGCTGGTGGTGCTACTGCATTAGGCGGTGCCATTGCGTTGTGGAACCCAATCGGATTTATCATACTCCCTGTTGCTTTCTTGATTTATCTGTTTATTGGATATGCCTCTGTAACAACGATGAGCATAGCTTTTATCGCTATGATCGTTTTTATCATACGGGCAATTATGGGGTTATCTCCATGGGCATATGTGATTTACGGTGCATTGGCCTTTTTAGTGTTGGTTTGGGCATTGCGTCCAAATATCAAACGTTTGATTGAGGGAACAGAACGCGTTGTGGGTTTACGCGCAAAATGGTTAAAAAAGAAAGTTTTCAATGAATAAAAAAAAGCCTTAAGGCTTTTTTTTATTCATCAACAATATCATCATCAAAGTCATCAAAAGGTGAATCGATCAGGTCAATTCCTTCTTCCAGTGCATATTGATTGAGTAAATATCTGACATTGTTTTGGTGCAAGGAATTACCCAATCCCGCCAGTACGACTTGACTTTTCCCACAGCTTTCAATATCGATTGATGAAGCAGCTCTGAGTGGAAATTTGTCTTTTAGCGCTTTTTTTACTTTGGTCTTGAGCGTATTTAGATAATTGATATTTTGTTGTATCGTCTCTTCAATTTCACCACGAAGAATGATGTCACCATGACCCTGGATAATGTTTTCTAATCCAAGGTTGGTAAATGATTTTAAAGAATCCGTTAATTTATCAATATTTCCTTTGACAAAATATGGAATCGGCAAAAATGCGTCAGCTGCAAATAAAACACGGTCTTCTTCAATTAAAACCGAGATTCCATCTTCACTATGCCCAGGTGTAGGAAATAAAATTAAATTCTTTTTTCCTACCCGTAAAGACATATTGCCACTATTAAAAGTAAGGTGCGGGTAGACTAATTTTACGGATCTAAAAATTGGATTTTGCTGAACCGCCTGATCCAATGATGTCTGCCCCTGTTCAAATTGAAGTTTTCTGCACAATTCGTGACTGATAATTGTCGCTCCAGGAAAAAAGCAATTACCCCAGGTGTGATCAGCATGAAAATGGGTATTAATAATATATTGCACCGGCACTTCGAGATGATCTTCAATGTAATTTCTCATTGCGATCGTTTCTTCAGGAACTGGCAAGGTGTCAATTACAACAGCCCATTTAGGTCCAGTGATGACCCCAGCGGTTACTTGTGCATAAATTTCACTTTGAAACCAATATACATTCTCAGATACGCGTTCTCGCTGCATCTATTAATCTCCAACGTAAGTATTAATTTTCGTTATTTAACAATTAAAAAGAATAGCACATTCAAATTAAAAAGTCAAAAAAATCATTCTTGAAACTATTCATTTAGATGATTATTGCTTTGCCCATCTCTTGGAAGAAATGGAATGGACATATACCCTTTTTTCCAAAGAAAATAACCGATCAATAATACCAAAGAAAGGCCAATAATACTACCTAATAGTGGATACACCCAATTTGTGGATTTCTCCCCATCTATTGGTTTGGGAGATGAGGTTGGTTTCGAGATGATCGTTGAACCTGGTTTTGGTGTCTGATTAGGTGTTCCACTGCCTTGAGTGCTCTGACCATTCTCAATTCCTGGTTCTGGGTATCCCTCATCTACCGGTGTGCTTTCTCCAGGAATTGGATACCCATCGCTGGGTTGGGTAGCACCACCGGTCGGTGCAGGATAACCACTACCAGGAGTTAAGTTAGCACTTGTCGGAACTGGGTATCCAATGGGGTTTGTGCTGACAACCACGCTTGTTCTGGTAGGGCTGCGATAAGGGATGAGAAATGGTGTTCGTGTTCTGGTGGCTGTCTGGAACCTGGTGCGTGTAGGTGTTGGAGTTACAGTTCTCGTTACCGTCACAGTTGGTGTCAGTGTGATTGTTGGAGTTGTAGAGATGGTTGTAGTTAGTGTCAGTGTGATTGTTGGCGTTAATGTTGTTGTGGGGGTTAAAGTTATGGTTGGTGTCAGGGTAGGGGGAACCGGTGTAGCACTAATAATATTGGAATATACCGAGAGTAAATTAGTTCCAATAATCTCCAGGCGGTAATCATAACTGGTCAGGTTTGTTACGTTATTGTCCACAAAAGAATAATTAGCGCCGGAAGTATCAGTACCTGTGTGTACAATAAATGGACTTACCCGAGCAAAGTTTAGGGTTCCTGTTTGCCTTTTTTGAACATAAAAACCACTGGTATTTAATTCACTGGCTGTCGACCATTTTATTGTCACTTGCATATTACCCGGCGTGGCTGTAAAACTGGATAAAACTGCCGAAGCAGGTTGCCCAATCAACCCCACGACTAAAGGAGTGTAATTCAGGTCATTGGTAATACCCGGCCTACCTGAGGAATCAATTTGAACTGAGATCTCTTTGTTTGACTGATTGCAGGTCGTAACCTGACCACTGGCCCCACCAGCTGCAGTCCCGTTAGGAGCTTGCCCGGTAGTATTCCAGCCGCTAGTGATTAACTGATCAGGGTCATACCACCATAATGGATATAAAGCCGGATTGATCTGGCCACAATATGTACTTGATTCCACGTTGGCAATACAGGCAGCATTGAGGTCGTATTTCATGAATAAATTCACTTGTTGAATGTTTGCTAATCCTTGTGCCAGAAAGACATCGAAATAATTATTGCAAGGTACCAAAGTAGATGAATCGCCGGAGTTCAGGAATGGCGTATTGGCAGCATTATTACCGTGATTTACGATATATATGTCAAAATCCGGATTATCTGGTGTTGTGGTTGGACGTTGAACAGCAATGCTGTTTTCAAAGTATGATTTCTTTATAGATGTGACGGTTACAAGTTGAGCCTGCACACCAGGATCTGCTAGATTATCAATAATTGCGCTTCCCAATCGTTTTCCGGATTGAGAAGTACAGTCTGGTGCAGCCACTGAAGGCAAAATACCAATTCCCCAAAAATTATGATCCACCAATCCAAGTTCTTTGACGCCACAACTCACCTGGGCACCAGAACGGTTATTGAAAATATTATTGGCTGTGGCTATAATCTGCCCAGTTCCAGAGGAATTTTGTTTGTTAATAGCATATCCACTATTACTTTTTATGTTGTTAAATCGAATTGTTAGATTTTCCTGATTATTTTTGATTTGAATCGCATCTTTCCCATTGGTAAGATTATTTGAAAAAATGTTAATTCTCTGTAAACTATCAATGACCAGTAAATCGCGGTCCTGAAGACTGCAGAAACCATCATTTATGGATAAATTCTGTATGGTGATCGCATTATTCAACAGTAATACGGGTTGGGTGCAGGTGAAAGATTCATAGGTAAGCGAAGCATTATTATTTCCCTGTAACGTAATGGCTTTATCGATTGTTACTGAATTACCTTTAATTGGATAATTTCCAAGCACATTGATGGTTGAACCATTATCAACCGCATCAATTGCATCCTTTAATCCCGTACCGATGCCTGTTGGCAGATCATCTTTTGAATTTATATAACACGGATTATTCGATTCACAATTTGACGCATCTTTGGCTACGAAAACCGAATTACTAACAGGGGAAATTGATAAAAAATTGAATGATTGTTCAGTTTGAGACCATCCAGTCTCATTTTTTTCAAAAACCCTGACCAATGTCGAACCACTAAAACTGGCCGTTTTTCCAATCCTGAAATAAAAATCCAACGCATCCCCAAAGTAGTTGGTAGTAAAGATGTGGAAATACCTTTACTTAAAACATAATTTGTTGGTGATGGTCCACATTGCGTTGTGTCGGTTGTGTAGATTACTCCTGTTAATTTACCAATTAAATCGAAGTCAACATCCGAAATTGCCCAATTTTCAGGTGTAAATAAACAAACCTGAATGTTGGTATCAGTGGAAGGATTGTAATCAAGTAAATCAAAACTTGTCCGAAAATTCAATCTCTGACCTGCTGCACAACCTCCGGTTGGACAACTACTGGGGCTTATCATGGAAATACTAGAAGATTGCAGCGGGGAAGCGGGAACACTGGCGACAGACATAGCCAATCCTAGCAATGCAAATATCCACACAAACCAATGGTAATAGCGCTTTTTCATACAACCTCTACTGTGAATTCTGATAAAACGATTATACAGTATCCAATTCTAAAGAAGAACAGAGATCAGAGATTTTTTTGATTGACGAATATAGGCTAATAAAAAGAATCTTTATTGCAACACTTTGCTGAGAAATAGCTTGGTGCGTTCATGGGTTGGATTTGTGAACAATACATTGGGTGGGGCTTCTTCAATAATTTGTCCTTCATCCATCAGGATTGCCCGGTTGGCAGCAGCTCTGGCAAAACCCATTTCATGAGAAACGACCACCATGGTCATCCCTTCTTTTGCCAACGCCAACATGACATCCAGTACCTCTTGTATCATTTCCGGATCGAGGGCACTGGTTGGTTCATCAAATAGCATTATTTTTGGATTCATTGCTAAAGCACGTGCGATGGCAACGCGCTGTTGTTGTCCACCAGAAAGCTGTAATGGATAGACCTGTGCTTTTTCTGGAATACCAACTTTTTCCAATAATTGCATACCAATTTTTTTAGCCTCAGTAAGATTGCGTTTCCTTACGACGGCTTGCGCCAGGGTCACATTTTCCAAAACACTCAGGTGTGGAAAGAGATTGAACTGTTGAAAAACCATACCAACTTCAGTCCGCACAGCGTTGATATTCTCAGCTGAATCGAGTGTAATACCATCTACGACGATTTGACCCTTGTCAAATTCTTCCAAACGATTGATACAGCGTAGAAGTGTTGATTTGCCGGATCCAGATGGACCAATAACAACAACAACTTCACCCTTGTAAATATCCAGGCTGACGCCACGCAAGGCATGTACATGTCCAAAATATTTGTGTATTTGATCAATATGAATAATAGGTTCCATGGTTAGCGCTCCAACTTCGTTTTACGTTCAATCCAGGTTACGATTCTGGCAGAAAAGAGAGTTAACACCAGGTAAAGTAAGGCAACCATTACCCAGGTTTGTATGGGGATGAAGTTAGCTGCCATAAATTCACGTCCACGTCGGGTGATATCCGCAACAGCGACAACACTGACAAGGGAAGAGTCCTTGAGCAAAGTAATAAATTCATTTCCGACAGGGGGAAGAATAACCCGAATTGCCTGGGGGAGAATAACAAACCGCATGGATTGAAAATAATTCATACCTAAACTTCGAGCAGCTTCCATTTGCCCTTTGGAAATGCTTTGAATTCCTGCCCGATAGACTTCACTCATATAAGCTGCATAACAAAATGTCAGACCAATGATTGCCATCAGGATTGGATTTGCACGATAATTAGCAAGGCTTTCTAAGGATAAAAAATCTCCCAAACTTTGAATGACCGATGGAAATGCGAAATACCAGAACATCAACTGTACCAATAAAGGAATTCCTCTTACTAATTCAACATAAACAGTTGCTGCTCCATTTAATAATTTGTTTTTTGATATTCGACCAAGTCCTGCTACCAGACCAAAGATTAGTACTAAGACAAATGAAACCAGGGTGGTATAAATTGTGACCCCAATGCCGTCTGAAACAAAGAAAAGAATTCGTCTGAAAGGATCTGGTTTGAAAATGATTAATAAAAGAATAATGACGATGACAGTGAAAAGTAACAACCACCATTTATCAAAATAAAAAATCTTCTTGTTTTGTTTGTTCGCTTTTGATCCACTTAAATCGTTTGAAGAAACCATTATTGTCTCCATTTTAAAAAGCCTGGGAGAGCTAACTCTCCCAGGCTTTTTGATGAGTGAATTATTCGCCCGCGAGATATTTCGCAGCTAGATCGGCGACAAATCCTGAGTTCGATAACAGCTTTCAAAGCTGGATTGATTTTGTCTAACAAATCCTGTCGGTCTTTACAAATGGCGATACCGTAAAATTCACTGGTAAATACATCGCCAACAGTCATAAGTTTATCTGGATTCTTCTCGATAAAGCCTAATGCAGTTGGATTATCGGCGATAACAGCGTCAATTTGACCATTTATTAAGTCCAGAAATGCCAGATCATAGGTGTCATATGGTTTATATTCAACACCTTCAATCGCCTGTGCTTCAATTTCACCTGTTGTCCCCAATTGTGCACCAACGATTTTTCCGTTCAAATCGGCTTTACCGGTGATCGATGTATTACCTGCTTTCACTGTTATGATCTGGCCAGCATCAACATACGGATCACTGAATAAAAATTGCGCTTTCCGTTCATCGGTAATAGTAATGGCTGCTATAGCCATATCATATTGACACTCTGATAAACCTGCCAGCATGGGATCGAAGGGCAAATTAATAAACTCATATTGAATCCCTGCCTGGGTAGCGACTGCTTCCATTAACTCAATATCAAATCCTATTAATTTTTTGGTTGCTTCATCCACCATTTCAAATGGAGGAAATGTTGCATCGGTAGCGATTGTTACAATTTCTGGGGCGGGGTAGCCTGCATCCATCTGTTCAGCTGGGGGTTGTTCTCCGGCCGGATAACCTTGATCAACAGGAGCTTGATCTAACGGATAGCCCTGTTCATCCACGGCTGGTTCGGTCGTCTTCGATTGGGCACAAGCGCTTAAAACCAAACTTGTTACCATCAATATAGACATCAATACGAAAATGGTTTTTTTCATGTTTCTCCTCCGAAAAAATTCTTTTGAGTTGTTTTTGGGAAATTGAATAACAAGATAGATTATAGCATTTAATCAAGAACATTTTGTCAAATATTATTGAATACTTCATTATTTATTTACGATTTTGCGTACAATCTACCACTGAAAATGGGTGATACAATTTAAATTATGGCAGGTAAAGGAGTCAAAATGATGAATCTTCAAAGAGTGATTATCTTTGTTCTGGATGGTGTCGGTGCGGGTGCAGCTCCTGATGCGGAGCAATATGGTGATATTGGTAGTAATTCCTTAACGAATACAGCTGAAGCTGTTGGAGGATTGAGATTGCCAAATCTTGAAGCTTTTGGGTTTGGCAGAATTACACCGATGAAAGGCGTTTCAGCTATTGATCCAGCTAAGGGGTCATTTGGAAAAATGACACCTCGTTCGGCAGGAAAAGATTTTGTCACCGGTCACTGGGAATTAATGGGTATTTATCTGAAAGAGCCATTTCCGATTATTTCCGGAAGGATTTCCACCGGCAGTCATTCAGAAATTCAAAGAATTAACTGGCTTAGATATACTGGCGAACAAACCAGCCTCAGGTACAACCGTGATCCAGGAATATGGTGAAGAACACATGCGCACGGGTAAGCCGATTGTTTACACTTCAGGAGACTCTGTGTTTCAGATTGCGGCTCATGAAGATATTATCCCCATTGAAAAACTGTATGAATTGTGTAGAATTTCCAGAACAATGTTGGTGGGTGAATATGGTGTTGGTCGAGTTATTGCTCGTCCGTTTATTGGTGAACGAGCAGGGGAATTTCAACGTACCAGTCGACGCCATGATTTTCCACGTTATCCGGAGAGTGATACGATGATGGATAAGTTACTGGCAGCCGGATTTGACGTGTATGCGACTGGAAAGATTGATGATTTATTTGGTAATCGGGGGATCAGTGTTACCAATCACACGACGAACAATCATGATTCGATTCTTGCAACAATTGATTTCATGAAGAAGGATTTCAAAGGTCTGTTAGTTTGCTAACCTGATCGAGTTTGACCAGATTTATGGTCATCGAAATGATGCCAGGGGATATGCAGATGCTCTGGAAGGATTTGATTGGTTTATTCCCAAAATTGTGGAAAATATGAAGTCAGATGATGTCGTGATGATTGTTTCAGACCATGGGGTGGATCCCACGACTGAAAGCACGGATCATTCACGAGAATTCAGTCCATTGCTTGTATTTGGGAAAAAAATCAAAACAAATGTTGATCTTGGCATTCGTGGATCGTATGCAGATGTTGGCGCAACCATTGCAGAAATATTTTCACTTGAACCTCCACAAATTGGAACAAGTTTTTTGGATAAAATTTTGTAAAAAATGACGCTGAAAAACGCTTTTTAGTATCCAATTAAATACTTTTCATTTAGGACTCCTTACATTATCAAAGTATAATTTGCCCTATGGAGAAATCTTTTTCCACGCAAATAATCTTCAAGAAAATGTTGCCCTGGTTATTGTTAGGATTCCTGGTATTAATTGTTCTAACTTTTGTGGGTGATATTCGACAAATTTCGGATTTGGTTAAAGAATTTCCCTGGCAGGTGTTACTTGTTATGATGGGCTTTACACTGATCAATTACATCCTGAGGTTTGTAAAGTGGCATTTTTATCTAAAACAAATCGGTGTGGATGATTTTCCAGTCCATCAGAGTTTGAGGTTATTCGTTGCAGGTTTTCCGCTGGCAATGACACCAGGCAAAGCCGGAGAAATCTTAAAAGGCGTCTGGTTGAAAGAAATGACAGGGGTACCCGTATCGCGCGGTGTTTCAGTTATCGTAGCTGAACGAATCAGTGATGGGTTAGCAGTTTTATTACTTTCCACTTTTGGTGTTATTGCGTACCCACAATATTCGTACGCATTTCTGTTGGTATTGGTTTTATTGGTCGGACTGATCATCATATCTCAAATCAAACCAATTGCGTATTGGTTTCTTAACCTGACTAAGAAAATTCCGCTTATAAAAAGGTTTTCACATCACTTATATGAATTCTACGAAGGTAGTTTTATTGTTTTTCGTCCAGGCGCGACCATTCTGGCAGTTAGTTTAGGTACATTTTCCTGGTTTTTTGAGGGTATTGGCTTTTATTATTTACTGACTGTTCTGGGATTACCTGCAAACCAGGAGACCTTTGCAAATGCAATTTTTATTCTTGCTTTTTCGACAGTTATTGCAGCAGTATCCACTTTGCCTGGTGGGTTAGGCGCTGCAGAAGTATCGATCGCGGGTATGCTTACCTTTCTTTTGGGAATGAATTCTACCAACGCCACCTTTGCGACTTTAATCATTCGTCTGGCAACCCTGTGGTTTGGAATTTCCCTGGGATTAATAACCTGGATATTCTCCTTGGAATTACTGGGATTTAAGGAAAAAAAATATGCAAAAATGGAAAATTGAACTTCATTGCCATACTGCTGCTTCCCCAGACAGTCTGGTGAAAGTAAAAGATTTAATCAAAGTTGCCAGAAAACGTGGATTGGACAAACTGGCGATCACAGATCACAATACGATCCGTGCTGCTTTATTTGCGAAAGCCCTTGATCCTGAGTTGATTATTGTTGGGGAGGAGATATTAACCACTAAAGGTGAGTTATTGGTATTTTTTGTTCAAGAAGAAATACCAAGAGGCTTGGATCCGCTTGAAGCGATCAAATGTTTACGTGATCAGAATGCTTTCATCAGCGTTTCTCACCCTTTTGATCGCCTGAGACATGGTTGGGAGTTGGAAGATTTAATTGAAATTACACCTTTGGTGGATGCGATTGAAATTTTTAATGCACGCTCTTTCGTATCTTCAGTCAACGAAGAGGCTAAAGAATTCGCGCGGGTGAATAAATTGAGGGGAACTATTGGATCTGATGCTCACACGCTGATTGAAGTAGGACGGGCAACTCAACTGATACCTCCATTTACAGATTCTGAATCAATGAAACAATCCTTTTTAGAAGCAGAGTACTTAAAGAAATCATCTTCTCCATTGATTAGATTCTCCTCCACCTCAGCAAAAATCCTCAAAACAATCTTTGGAAAAGATAAGTTTTCGATATAATAGTTTCAATGAATCGATTTGTACTTAGTGCTCAACAATTGTTGAATGTTCGTTTAAGTGATCCTCAGGTGGATTCTTTTCGCCTTTATGAACAGGAATTAATGTCCTGGAATGAAAAATTTAATCTGACCGCTATTCGCGATATTGAACAAATCCGCAATAAGCACTTTCTGGATTCGTTGACCTGTGTTCTCGCCTGGGGAGATAATCGACCGAAGAGCTTAATCGATGTCGGTACAGGAGCTGGTTTCCCGGGAATTCCATTGAAAATTCTTTTCCCTTCGATGCAACTAACATTGGTTGAATCCGTTGGAAAAAAGACGAAATTCTGTCAGCATCTTGTGAATATTCTTAAACTTGAGCATGTAACCATTATTCAGGATCGTGCGGAAGTTTTAGGTCAAAACCCTAGATATCGTGAGAAATTTGAGTGGGCAGTAGCCAGAGCAGTAGCAAATTTACCGGTGTTGGTTGAATATTTACTGCCATTGGTCAGATTGGGTGGGGGTGTCATTGCTCAAAAAGGGGAGAGTGGACCTGCAGAAACACAAAACGCCACTGAAGCAATCAATATATTAGGTGGCACATTACGGCAATTAATGCCGGTGACGATACCTGGGGTGGTGGAAGAACGTTATCTTGTGATTATTGATAAAAATGCCAGAACCCCGAAATTATATCCAAGAAGAACTGGCATTCCAGCCAAGCAGCCTTTAATCTAAATCAGAAATCAGGTTTTTATCACTCCCTGTTTGATATGCCAAATTGTGGATTGAATGGTGAATTCAGGGGAGAACAATTTTTGATCGGTTGTTGTAAGTATGGTCTGGTCACCTTCCGAAATAGCCTGTAATAATTTCTCTCTACGATTATGATCCAACTCAGCCAGGGTTTCATCCAATAGAAGTACTGGTTTCTCACCCGTTCGATTCTTCATAAATTCTAATTCACCAAGTTTTAACGCCAGCATCGTGGTCCGGATTTGACCTCGTGAACCATAATTTCCCAAATCAATATAATTGACAAGAAAGCGCAATTCATCCCGATGAGGGCCGATGGTTGTGACACCTCGCAAGATTTCTTCGCGCTGTTTTTTCTTGAGGTTTTCCAGAAAATATTCTTTGATTTGCGCAATATTCTGTGAAGGTTCTAATAGTTTTGAAGGATCATTTTCTTCAAATAATGCAGGTTGATATGAAAATTGCAATATTTCTTGATCGTTGGTTAATGAACGGTGAATTTGATTGGCTAACAATTCAATTTCAGAAATTGCTTTCGAGCGGGAAAAGAATAGAAAAGATCCTTTCTCTGCCAATAAATCATCCCAATAATTTAGTTGAGATATGTCGGTGTTGCGTTCGGCAATTTGTTTCAATAACGCATTTCTCTGATTGAGCGTTTGCATGTATTCACTGAGCGCTTTTGCGTATCCTGGTACTACCTGAGCTAATGCCAGATTGAGATATCTTCTTCTCTCTTCGGGTCCTCCTTCGATGATGCGGGTCATGTATGGCAGGAAGATAACAGCATTGAATAATCCAACTGCCTGATGGGCTGAGCGTTTTATGCCATCTACCAGTATTTCTTTACGGAATCGCATTCCATTTTGTGATCCATTTTGCTCCAGGATCAATCGGACTTCAATTTGATGATTGTTTCCGCTATGAGAAAAATCTGCAACCATTCTGCAGACTGGAAGTGCATCTTCAAGTGCTAAGAAACTGATCACCTGTCGATCTGTACTGGATTGAATAGAAGTAAATGTTGAAAAGAAATAAACCGCCTCCAAAAGGCTGGTTTTTCCCTGGGCATTATTTCCTTCCAGCAAAAGAATCCGCCGGGGCATATCCATGTCCAGGCGGCTAAAGGTTCGAAAATTGGTTAACGATAGATGGGTAAGATACATAGAGGAGTGTGGAGATTCCCTATTCGGGTAAATCCGCTGTTTCCTCCTGCGGAGGTTGCCAGATGCGTGTGGCTCTGTCAGTGAAGAGAATACCTTCCAGGTGGTCAATTTCATGTTGAAAAATCCTAGCCAGCCACCCATTGGATTTAATTTTAACTGGTTTGCCCTGTTTATTAAACCCTTTTACAACAACAGCAGAAAATCGCTCTACTTCACCAACCAAATTG
>CAVQSU010000005.1:0-16364 GCA_963715915.1 uncultured Chloroflexia bacterium
AGTTAGGAAGAGATCAATGTAGATTATTAAAGGTTCTCTTCTTGAGATAGATCAAGGATATCATTCCAACGATTTCATTGCAATATATCAATATCGGTAGGTTTTTAACTGCAAAACCTATCCAAATTGATAGGTTTTGGGGATCTTGACGTATTTTTTTATAAAGAAAACACAAGAATACCTGCGTTGCCCTCGTACTAAGTCTCGGAAAACCACTAATGCAATCCCAGATTAATAAGGGAAAGGACGAACTTTCCCGCGATAAAAATTGGTCTATAAACTTATGTGAATGATCACGGATTGAGGATTCAGACTCATAACCTTGTGGTCAGGGGTTTGAATCCAATTTCCGCTACTAAAGTGAAAACATGATGCTAACAATTTCATGTCCAGAAACATAAATCATAATGCTACCATCCTCTCCAGGTTTAAGAGTAGCGATTGGTTCTTCAGCCAAATTGACTTGCATGACATTTTCGAAGGATCGCAGTGGTTTCAAATTGAGTTGAATTGTTTCTGACGAGATATTATATCCGCGTACAATCCAACCTTTGCCGTCTTCGGTCTCCTTAACTGCGCTGATGACAAATTCCTCAGGTGAATGTGAGATGAACGAGCCTTTTCCAGCCAGTTCACCAGGGTGTATGGTGGTGGTAACAGCCCTCAAGGGTGTCTCAAATGAGTATGCTAGTTGAAAGGCTTCCTTCCAATCACCCTTGTGTGGGATGATGGAATAATCGTACGTCCATTTTCCGAGTACTTGCCCACCGGGGGTTTCAAAACCCGGGCCTGCATGTCCCTGCCGAACGGGCATATCATCACGCGAGAGCCAACCCACGCTGCGCAGGAGCGTCACGGCGATTTCTGTATGTGCGTCTTTGTTAAGAGCTTCCACTTCTGGTAAGCCTCGATTGGCAATCATCAATCCAATTTTTCCATTGGACACATCCGTAAAAGCCCGCTGTGGTACTTCGGGCCGTGGATCTTCGACCCACCCTTCGCACCTTTCTCCGGCACACCAATGGGACGCTGAACCACTTCAAAGTGGCCATCATAATCAGCTGCCTGCACCCCAAACGGCGCAGGAAAATGCACTCGCAGACGATGGTCCTTTGCAGTGTTCTCCACTTCGGTGTGGATGTCAATGCGTTCGCCGCCGGGAAATCAGGGAAACACAGCTGGTGATTGGGAGCTCCACCATTTTCTTTGAGCGGCTCTTGCGATCATCCGATAGCTGCGCGGGGACTTTCAAAGTGTATTCGATTTCGAGTGTTTGAACCAATTTATGGCGGAAGACCCTTATCGAAACCAGGTGGGGAGATATGGAAATGAATCGTTGACCGGAGGAGAATAATTATATTCGTCGCCCGCATCCCCGCCATCCACAAAGCGGTTAAGACCGCAGAAAACCGTATTCGTGCGTTTGTCGGTTATTGTCAGTGTGCCGTCTGATTGGTTGGCTTCAACAATGAAAAACTCATTCTGGATGATTAAGGGTGGTTTGCTTTCATCACCGGTATTAAATCTGTGCGAGAAGTTTTTCGCCAAATTCCGACTGGGCAAAACGCATTGCCAGCGGCAGGATTGGTTTAAGCAATGGACTGATTTTTTTCGCGGGAGCAGGTTCGGTGTCTGCCACCTCTCGTATCCAGATTGTCCGCCACCCCATTGCAGGGATTTCCGGGCTGACGAAACGTATACGCGATTCACGCGGTGTGTGCGCAATGACGTGGAAATGAGTCACGCCTAGGTCGGCCTCGTACCGGGCGATTTCCTCTTCCGCTTGCCGCCATTCAGTTATGTTCGGTTGCCCTTTTTCATCCAAAATAGCATCAATGGTCACAGTTTCCTTCTGGCGGGTTACTTTCACATAGGTGATTGCAGCTCCGGCAACGCGTCCTTCGGTAATCGCGCCAATCGTGTCTCGCAGGTTGTTTTTTTCAAGCACAACATTTGCAAGTTCTTGATTATTTGCGTCTAAAAATTCATACGGAATAACCTTTTTATCCTCAGTGATGAGTTCAAAATGGGTAATCTCTTCGGGAATCTGCAAATTCAATTCAACAATGTCACAGCGTGGATTACCTTGAGGGTTAAAAATCACGATGGCTGATAAGGCATCTGACGACCTTGTATCGATTGCAAATGAAATCGCCTGCAAGGCTTGCAGAGTGATTTCTTCGCCAATTTGGTCAACCTGATCGAAACGAGGTTTCATTTCATCATGTACCTGGTCAATTGAACATCCGCAGATGGAGTCGTGGGGATGATTTTCCATCAACAATCTCCATGCCTGGCGGATGATTGGCGCGACGTTTCGTATCCGTTTGGACGAAAGTGCATCAATCGAGAACTGATCTCCGTTTGATTTCTTTGTGCTCTTCTGAAATCATATTCTGGGCAAACACACTGAAACGGTTCAGCCCATTTTTCGAGCAGGTTTTGACTGCTGTGATTGCGTTGTTTGATCCACATGCGTGTCGAGAGCACACCTGGCAGCAAGATGGGAATGGTCACAAGCTCGTAGTTCGCCGCGAACGGTGGGGATGGTTTGTTCCAGCCGGGCAATTGAATCGGAAATTGCCTGAACATAGTCGGGTAAAGTCGAGTGGATCACTTTTGTATCGGGCAGGTTCGTATTTGCATACGCAATTGCTGCCGATGTGTGCGGAGATGGTTCCATGTGATCGGTGCCAAGCATGATCAGGAAGTCATTGACCGACGAATGCGCTGCGAGTGAATCACGCTGCAGTTGAGATAAGTTGGGTAAATTGCACCGGAGTCATGGACAGGCAAGTTAGCGCCATTACTGTAACTGTCGCGCAGATATGCCAGCAATACTTTTGAGCCATCCGGTGATTCCCACCACAATTCAGCAGGCAGGTCACTCACACCGCGCCATAGAGCTGCTGCTTCGATGCCAAACCCCCTAAGAATTTGCGGAACCTGTCCTGGGTGACCGAAAGGGATCGGGGATATAACCAATTGGCATTTTGGGACCAAACTTGCGGGCGGTACGCGCCCCTTCCAATAAATTTCGGATGTGCGCTTCTGGGCTGACCAGGAACATATCCGGCAGGATGTGCCAGGGACCAATCAGAATGCGTCCGCTTTGAATGTGTTGCCGTAAAACCGATTCCATTTCGGGGCGCATGAGCAAATAATCATCCAACACGATCGTTTGCCCATCCAACATGAAATATTTGAAATTCGGGATCTTCAGCAAGAATATCGAGCAGTTTGTCGATCAGATGAACCAATTTCAGCCGGAACTGCTGGAATGTCAGATACCATTCACGGTCCCAATGGGTATGTGAAATGACATGTAATGTCTTCATACAATCTCCATCAAATTTGAAATGGCTTACGCCAACTCAGGATTGTTACCGTGTTTTGCCTCAATGGCTGCCTGGATCTCCAACTCACGCTTGTGATTGATCGGCACCATGGCTAACAGGATGATACCAATGATAATGATCACCGCTGGAATAAGTCCGGTACCGTATCGGATTGCCTGGACAACTTCAGCGGTTTGGTGCTTGGTATCACCGATATAACCCGCTGCGCTGAGTAGTACACTCAAGATAAGAGGTTGCGCACTACCAGCTGGCACCATCAGGATAGCGATGATACCTCTTACCACACCAGGCTGACGTTTCCCGGTTTTCAACTCAATGTGGTCAACCGCCAAGCCAATCATTGCCGGGTTGATGGCTGAACCAAACCCATAGCCCAAAAGAATAACGATATATGTTCCGGCAGCGACCCAATAATTGATCGGTAATGTCAGCACAAGATGCCCCGCGACCGCGATTAGGAGTCCTTTCCACAAAACATCTCTGGCTCCAAATTTCTTAACCATGACTATTATTAAGGGGAAAAGCAGCATTTGCCCGACACCGGTGAGAACATCAGGAATCGTGGCTTTCAATCCGGAAACTTCCAAGACATTATCCATGTAGTAAAGATATCCGGAGAAATAATTCCCTGTACCCGCCTGGATAAAAAGGAATGCAAGGCAAAAAAGTGCGAAGGTCTTATCTTTTATCAGCTCTTTTGCAAGCGGAAGTAATTCCTTGAGACCATGGGTAAATTCCAAGTTCTTGTAGAAATCCTCATCTTCCCGGATAAACCGCGACCCAATGAAGATCAGCAACAAACCGAAAATAAATGCACCTGAGAAGATTAACGCCACGGTCAAACGGCTAAATTCACCCGTCAGGAACCATACCGGGATCATTCCTCCAATAAATACGGGAATCATATTGACATAACTGGCGATCACCTGCATTTTGGTGCGTTCACTCGTACTCAGAAAAGTGTTCACCGTAAACGCCATGAAACTGACGCCTAAAAGGGTATTTGCGCCTTCGTAGATTACCAGAAGAACCAACAGATAAGCCGCAGTAAAGATCCCATTCCAGCCTGGAGAGGCAAATACCAGGGATATGACCGAAATCCCAATGATCGGGATGGACCAGCGGATCAAGGGAAGATATTTCCCTCGACCTGTCAAGAATGGTCTCTTATCAGCCCAATACCCGATGATGGGGTCATTAATCCCATTCCAAATACTAAAGATTAGGAACACCACGCCATACATGGCGGGGCTCAAGCCAACCACATCCGTATAGAATTTCATGAATGAGCTGGAGACGATCACCCACAGCAGGGCTGATCCGGCAGAGATCAGGTTGACCAGTATTTTTCTCTTCAGGGTGTAGTATTTTTGAGTGTCGTTCATTTGAAGCTCCTTTGATCTTTGATTGGATTGATGCTCTGGTAATTAGTGTTTTGAACCAAAGAACATCATTATATAGACATGAAAAAACAATTTATTGCACCTTAGGCTTCTATTGCTCAAGAGCACTATCGAGTTGAGCGATGAAATCATCATGGGTGGAGTCAAGGTACGCCTTCATCACATGTTCTGAATCCATGTTGATGACCTTTATCAAGATATGGTTACTGCCCTTTCTGAGTGGAAGGGGAGATTGTAATTTGACTGGCACTGCAGAAACGCTCGCGTGTGTGAATATCACATTACCGTTCAACCATATCCGGAGACAGCATGCCGTTTCCAGGTTCAAATAGAGTTTCGGAACATTGGGTTCAGTCAGCAAGTCATCAAGCCGCCGGGGGCTGATCAGATAAAAACTCAGATAGCTGGCTGAATGATCTTTAGGACCTTCAAATACCATCTCATTAAGATGAAATCCGTCAGATCTGGCGGTCTCCACCTGCCAAATGGTTGAAGGATCGTTTTGGATGATCGCTTCCCCCTGCGCAGGCACAACCTTGTTTTCTCCGCCCAAAAAGTCATCCTCCAGCATCGAGGCGCAGTCACTTCCTGCAAAAAAACCTGCAGCCAATACTCGGATGATCTGATCCCCTTCCAGGACTACGTTGCTGATGGACTCGTCCGGCTCCAGGGGGATTTGACCGAGTGCCTGGTCGATCTTATCCAGTTTATTATTACTCAACATTAAGAGTCTTTCATACATTTTGGCCAGTTCGCGAATATTGAACGAACTGATATATTCGATCATATCGTCGGTTAGCATCCCCACCATAGGAATAAAGCGCTGCACAATTGCTTTAGCTTCTGGATTGTGGAGAATCTCTCTGGCTGACGTGTAAGTGCTGAAGCGCACATCTTTCCCGAAGTTATCATCGATCCTTGCGCCAGCTGCTTTCATTAGTCTATTCCATAAGCTTTTCCTGTTTTGCTCAGAAATAACGCGGTGTTCCCGCATTTCGATTGTCGAGAGCAGTAACCTGGCTTTCCCCAGATTGAATTGCACGAGGGCATCGGCAGCGGGTAATTCTTTTTCACTCCGATACAGCGCGGCTGTTTTTGAGGATTCAGCGCGATGATTCCACATGCGCCAGTCACAACTACAGGATTTCAGCATCGCTGTTGATTTTCCAGGGTTTTTAAAGCGAAATCCATATCGCTGAATAACGTTGTCTTCGTCTTCGGAAAAATAGAGTTCGCCTAATCGGAAGTGGTCTACCAACGGATCAGTTCTCGCGTACTCGCCAGCAAAGACCAGCGAAGACGCTTCCCGTGCAAATATCTCAACTTTCTCACCAAGCAATGTTTCCAAAAACCGCTTAGACGCAGATGTTACCCCGGATAAGAAGATCGTCCCACCACTTTTCTTTAGCACATTCAGTCTTATTTTCAAATGCAATTTCGAAATGAAAGAGATGGATCCGAGATCCGCGTAGACAAACCTTGTTGCGCCTTTTTCGCGGAATTGAACACCGGCAGACTTCAGTCCTTGATAATGAATACTATTGGAGTTGCCAATAAATGTTACTGGTTCCGATTTGTCAATCTGAGGAAGTGCTTTCTGCGGTGGGGTAACTTGCACTGTTTCAAAGGGCGATGGCAATGGCCCGCCACGGGAATATACGGCTTTGATCGCCTCATACATGGGCCATGGAGCATAGAGCGGCAAGTCCGGATCATATCCGGGATTGAAAGTAGTGCAGTATGGACCCAGCCGTTCAGGCTGCACACCCGGTTTTCCTTCCTGATAATCGCCAAAGAAAATACCGTTCTCGACGGTTGGAGCATTTTCCGGATGCGCGTGACCGAGTGGTAAAGGCTTTAAGCTGTACCAAGCCAGGTTGAAGACGCTGAGGTAACTGAAATCAGCCAGAAGTTGGGCTTTTAGCTGCCCGTAAGTCTCGATAGCGACCCCTTTCATCCGGTCTTCCACACTTTGAAAGGCCAGGTCACCCGCGAATTCCGCGGCATGTTTTGGAGTGCCAAAATAGGCGATTGTGCATTCGCCAACGCCAATGGGTTTGTTGGCATCTCTTTTAATATCCGGGTATAGCTCCTTATTTTCATAATGGAGGATATTGGTCGGGAATCGACCATCCCAATCGCGGGAGCCATCTGCACTGATCCAGTCTCGGGTGGGGTCAAGCTCTTTAGCAATATCCATCAGTTCACAAATTTTCTCCCCCACCTGCGCCACTGTTTCCTTTAATTCAAATGGCTGTTCGATGGCCATCCGCACCTCATTTTCGACACTCCACCCCATCACTGAAGGAAAATTACGATCCCGTTGGATTAAACAAGACACATGTTGATAAAAACGCTCCCAGGTAACCGGCTCATTGTAGTTATATTGGCAGTGACTTGCCCAAATCGCGCTCTCGTCCAAAACGCACACACCCATCTCATCAGCCACCTCCAGGTAAAAGGTTGGATACGGCATGGCATGCAGACGAACCCCGTTCCCACCGGCATCTTTGATGGCGTTATACCAGGCGAAGGCATACCGTCGCGTCAGTTGAGGAATGCCCATGAAGTGCCAGGAGTCACCTTTGATCTGGATCTTGCGGTCATTCAGGTAAAAATCCCCATTTTTGATCTTGAATTCTCGCCAGCCGAAACGCGTATATTTGCAGTCAACTGCTTTTTCGTTCTGGTCCAACGTGACAAGTGCCGCGTAAAGATTGGGGTTCTCAATATCCCATTGGCACAGTTTTCCAGAGACAGCCGTATTGAGCATGAGGACGGCTTTTGAATCATCGGCAACTGTGATATTTTCACCAGGTAATTCAATGACAGGATTCTCATTCACATCATAATGAGGAAGAACCTTTATACCATCATCCGGAAATGAAAAAGGCTTCAACGCACTTATAACGCCATTGACGTTTAAATTAGCAACCCGTCCACTACGGTTTTCAATGGTCACCTGAACCTTTAATTGATCCATTGACAGGTCAGGTTGTATAAATACATCTGTGATGCGGATCTTCGGTACGCCCAGCAAATATACATCCTGCCAGATGCCGGTGGTGTTCAGGTTGAAGAAAGAACCGGTCGGATAAGTGAATTTTGTGGAACCATTATGGATATTGAAGAGTTCCGGGGCGCGGACGCCCACCCATAATGTATGCTCTTTCCCTGGATTTACAAAACCGTCAATCGGATAGGTTTGCGGCATGCTGTTGTCGAAATGTTCGTCAACTTTTACCCCATCAATATAGACCTGACAGTGACCGCAAACAGCCTCAAAATGGAGCAGGATGGTTTTCTCATCCCAATCTTCTGGCACCTGAATGACTCGTTTCATCCAGCCCATTTTGGCGTGCTTCCACTTTTCAGGATAACTGGGATAAGCGACAAAATCGCCACCCGGAATGCCGTCACCATCCACAAAACTGTTGATGTTCCAGGGAGATGGCACTTTCAGTTTCACCGATTCCCACTGGTCAGGTTTCGGCAGCGGCAATTCGGGGACGAATTCACCTGGTGTGAAACCTTCAGGCAGATCAACCGGCTGGAAATCCCAGCGCCCGTTGAGACAAATTTCGCTGCGGAAATCCGATTCGCCAGGTCTCAAGTAACCGGTTTCGGTTGAAAATTCGTTATGGTCGATGATGTTTTGTTTGACAGACATAAAGTTCCTCAAATTCTCTAGCATTACACTGCTAAGTTGGCGTTTTTAGCCCATTTCTAGTAATGTCAACCCCGCGAAACCATCAAATAAGGGGAGAGGTACAAGAATCCGACTTTGCCTTGTAAAATTAACCACATCATTTGATATCCTTATTAATGGGGAATTTGCTGAGCACTCGATCAACTTCATCCAACGTATTTTGTGCAAACTTCAATAGAGATTGTCTTAGCAATTCCTTTAATGAACGGCTCATCAACATGGTAGCCAGACCGATCGGTTGGGGAAAATCGCTGGCAACCCCTACCTGACCAACTCCGTGACGGCATTCATTCCACCACATATAAGTAGGGATTTTCAGGCGTGAAATCCCTCTGGCACTATAAACCATCTGGAAAATTTTTTCCTTGAGGGTCATCGAAGTAACAATGGAATTTACCCTGTCATGAATTGTTATCATATAGGTTATTTCGCTCGCTTTACAAATAAATGCACACCAATATTGTTTCGGATGGAATCAATCTCAATCGATTCCCAATCAGATTTTCCTCTTTCCCTTTACTGACCACCTCCATTTGATTTGCTGAAATTTCGGAATTTTCAAAAACAAGCACAGTTTCCGCAGCAAAGTCACTGATATTAACTAATCGAATCAACAATTTTCTATCGGAAGCTTCCACTGAACTAATTACAACCTCTTCGTTGTCCGAAAAAGGTAGTTTTGCATTACATAAATGTTTACTCTCTGCCAATATCAGGGGCTGAGCATTTTCTAATGCGGTTCGATAATTATCAGCGGATGAAAATTCTCTATGTGGTTTGAACACATATCGGAATAAAATCCTTCCCGGTTGGTCAGCTTTATAGTTGGTTTGCCAGTAATTATTCATTACATACGAATAGATTCCACCGTTGTAAGCAGTGTATTTTACCCAGCCACACAATTCCGGTGGACCAGACCGGTAGGGATCATGTAATATTTTCCCGCTTATAAAAATTGGGGCGTCCAACAGAACACAGCACATCCCACTTTTATCATCTGAGACATCCACCCAACGCGATGCAGTGATAAAGTTCCGATTTGCGCCAGGGAGTTGGTCAATATTCAATTGGACGGTTCCCCATGCACAATCATAGCGAACCTTTCCATGAGGAAGATTGAAGGGATAGGAAAAGTGAATGCCTTCTTTCCTGCGCGAGAGCGGGCGATCGAGGATGTTGCTGATCCGCACTTCATTGGAGAATGCATCCAGACTGATTTCGCTGATATATTCCATCGTTCGTGCTGCTTTCCGGCTGATTCGGATGGTGGCAACCAGCGGACCATAATCCACAACATCGATAGACACACCTGCTTTTAGGTTTTCACGTTTTTTAATAACGGGTGCTTTGATGGGCACAAGAATGTAGCCGTTGAAATGGTCTTTACTCTTTGTGTTAACATACTCTACGCTTCCTGAAATAATACTGATGATTGCCCCGTTTTTTTCGTCGATCCTCACATTCACATGTTCGTTTTTTAGCTGGAAACCCTCTACCAGACAGCCATTGTGGATGGGAGACGACTCCCCTTTAACAAGATGGTACTCCCTGCTGCTGAAGGGCGGTAAATCCTTCACATAAAACGCCAGCCTTCCATTAGCAAGCCGTTGGGAAGGTACCGGCTGATTTTCCGAGTCGAACACCTGCCCGCAACTGCTATTCACTTTAAATACCTGCGAAACCGTCCAGCTGTGTGTGTTGTAAACCGTTATTTGATTATGGATTTGGGAGCTGGATGAATCAGTCATGTAAAAGTGCGCTTTTTCCACTACCCCGCCAGTCGCCTCTGCCAGCAGTGCACGCACTCCATCTCTGGCTTCGAGTGCCCGATTACGTTTCCATTCCCATTGGCTTTTAGCAAATGAATGGTCAGGGTGGCTGATGGAATTATAGGCACCCCAAGTGTGCTCATTGAACAAGAGTACATTCTCCCAGGTACGGATCTCAAGAGCACGATTTTTCTCTATCCCGGTCATTGCGAACAGTGTTTGCGCCTGAGCCAGTTGTTCGCTTGCTTCACGTGCAATGGCGGTTTCCCGAGCTGTTGAACATGCGCCATCTTCCCAATAGGGGGTGAAATCGCCGCGGTATTCTGGTATTTGCTTGCCGTATTCCTGTTCGAATTCTGCCATAGCCTTTGATGTAGTGGAAATGATCAACTTCATATCATCAATTTTGGCATTCCAATCTTCAACAATCTGGCTGAGATTCTCATCAGGAGGTCCATTATCCGCGCCGATGGCGTAGCGGATGATCACTGAATCGTACGGAAAACCCGAGCGCTCAAGCGAATGCAAATAACGGCGGAGGCGACCTGGCGTGAGTTTATTACGCATTTTTCCAGCGTAATCCAATCCGGTATGGAACCATGAATATCCTTTGCCGTGCACCCAGAGTAAGACTTGCTCCTGCGTCGAGGGGGATACCCAGTAAAACGGCTTATCCCCCCATTGTTTTAGTGTGTACCCGATCCGATCTCCGGTATTCGGACCAGCTGAAAGGAAACGGATTCCGTTCTCTGCCATCGCCGAAACCAATCCCCAATTCCAACCGGGGACGTCGGTGATCATCACGGAATCAATCACAACGCCTGTTAATGCTTCCAATTGCTTCTTTTGGGTAAAAACCTGTATTAGTTCTTCAGGTCGGCATAACCCAGTAAGCATACCCGCGTATAAGCCATCTAACCCAATGTATCCATCTTTCACCATCGCAACAAAATGGTCAATATCTTTTGGATCTGCCTGAGCCAACCATTTCATCACCGGGAATGTCACTTCCGGATTCCAGCGAAACCGGGCAGCGTCTGGTCTGCGTTTGTTTAGATCGACAAGCGCTATCCCATTTTCAAGATTCCGCATCTGGATCTGGAACACTTCTTCCTGGGTGTGGGTGTAACCAATGTCAAAATGGGTTTGATGAAGCAGATAAATTTTCCACTTGCGCATGTCTGGTTACCTCCAAAACTAATCTTCAACCATACCGGAAATCCACTGACTGACCGGTTTGATAAAGGTCTTAACCACTAGAAGATCTTCGCCTAGCGGACTGATCAGACGATAGGACTCTGCTGCAGCAGGGACAACAAACGTTTCCGCATAATGGAATTCCGTCTGCTTGCCATTGGTTGTTTCCAAAATGACAGATTTCCCTTGCACCAGGTTCAGCACATGGCAGGAGTTATTTGTCTTGATATCGATTGAATCGTTGAATTCCAATCGGTGAACGTCATAAAAATGTGCAGCGTGGGTGGGCAGGTGAACCACGCGCCGGTATTTCTCGCTTTCCAATTCTTCAAATATGAGAACAGGCCTTGACACGAATTCGTCTTGAATTCGGGTATTTCCCATATTGAATTTCCTCTAAAAGAATTGCGGGTTTTGAGACGAACTCGTTTTGAATTCGCGCTCCCTGCCGGTCAAAATACAGGTTCGCAAAGGCGCGCTCGATATTGAGAGTGCGTGGATTTCCATCCAGGTTCAAACGCAGCCAGTCGTACATCTTGAATGTGAAAATATAGGGTGTTGAGGAAATTTCAAGCACCATCGTCCCCGCCCCCGAACCGTGAATGGTTCCATTTGGGATAAGAAAGAAGTCATGTTTTTTTACAGATAGGGCTTGAACAAATTTTTCCATTTCCACTGGAATTGTCCTGCTCAGCGGATTCTGCAATGCATGTTTGAATTCCTGTGCCACGATCCCCTGCTGAAATCCCAGATTGACTTTGGCTCCCGGCACACAATCCAAAATGTAATAGCATTCATCCTGTGTAAAGGTTTCACCAAAATTCTTGCGAATGAACTCAGGGCGAGGATGAACCTGAACGGAAAGATTTCCGCCCTCCACAGTATCCAAAAAATCATATCGAATCGGGAACTCGTACCTGAATTTCTCTGCAGATTCTCCCAGCACTTCCCGGTATTCCTGAAACATCAAGGTATCGAACGATACCTCCAGCATGTTTCCGTCTGACTCGAAGATCAACCCATTTTCAGGCGTAATCAACTCAAAAGACCAGGCATAGTTTGGAACATCCTGTGGCAGGTAGGGAATATTCTCTCGAATCCATTGTCCTCCCCAGGGACCCGGTTCAAACCAGGGACGGACGCGGAAACAACTGTGGGAGATTTCCGTTAGTCCACGGCGCAAGTTCGCCCCAGAAATGATAGCCGGGGAATCGGGCCGTTGCTCATCCACTATCCATTCAATCCGTGGCAACAGACTGGATTTATGCTGATTAGCTACAACCCAATCTATAAAATAACTTCGTTTGTAAGCCTTACCGGGTGTCAATACTTTCGCCGCTCCCAGATTTTTTACTGACATAGCCCTGGCGCGGTATTGAATTTCATTTTTAGGCACATCCAGATACACCAGCGCTCCCTGCCAGTTTGCCAGCGAAGCTCCGCAACCATAGATGATATTGACCTGGTAATTTGTATCAGGGAGAAGGGATCGAAGAATCTCAGGGTCGAAAAAATCGTCAAGTTTTCCGGGGAAAAGGAACCCAAAAAGGGGATCGTCTCCCCCTATGAACGGCGCAATTAGTTCGTCAATCTTCTTTGGCGAGATCATCGCCCCCTGAACATCCACAAAATTCGCATGTATCCCTGACCGTTGCAAGGAGATAGAAAATTGCGCTCGGAATGTTTCCCATAAAACGCCTGGGAAACCATCCACAATAATGACGGATTTCCCCTTCAAGAGATCTACCAATGAATCATAACCAACAAATACTTTACCACTTCCAAGTGGATGCGCAGGATAAAGATCATAAGCGTTATCAGGTAGTGATAAATGCTTTTCAGGCAATAAATCTTGGGATGATTTTCTCCAGGGGTTTGTTTGCTCAGGCATTTACGTTTTCCAATTCTTTGGTTTTAGGGTCGTTTGATTATTTAATGCCTTGTCCGCTCTGCAGCAGATGCGGGATGAAATCGGCTGATGGACGCGAATCAATCATCTCCAGAGCAAGCAAAACAGCACCCAGCACGGGCGGCAGGAGTGGTTCAGTAATCTGAATATCGGGAACCTGTGATCGGATGGCAAGGTATAAACCATTTTTGAAAAAGTCGCAGGAATGCGCCAATCCACCGGTGACCGTTAACCGTTTTATCATCATGCGAAAACTGAAGTTTTTCAGAAGCTACTTTCACTAACATAGCCAATTCACTAAAAGCATTAGAAACGATGGCATTTGCACTCGCATCCCCCTGTTGTGCTTCTACCAGAACCAATGGGGCTCAGTGCTGCAATGTCAACTTTTCCTGCCCCTTTAACATATACTTGATTCATGATCTCTTGCACATCTTGAATACCATAATGATTCAGGATGACATCAGTTAGTGAAGTGACCCCACTACGTCCATCGGCTGAATCGAACCACTGCTTTCAATGCTTCTAATCCAAGGAAATAACTGCTACCACCGTCGTCCAATAAATGCCCCCAACCACCCACTCTGACTGAATCACCCACCTGTGTTCGCCCGTAGCAGGAACAACCTGTTCCAACAATGAGTACTATTCCGGGCTGATTACCCAGTCCACCGGACAAGGCAATTCTGATATCGTGATCAATACCAATGAATTTTGAATCAGAAATCCTCAGCCCCAAAACAATCTCGCGGATCAAATCGCGGTCAGGTTCAGACACAACTCCTGCCATACCCCAAAATGAGGCATTGACCGGTTGAGGGCTTTGCCCTGCATCCAGCCAGGCAGCATTAACCGCTTCACGTATATGATTCGCGGCTGATTCTAAATCCACACCATCAGCGCTTGCAGGACCAGATTTTCCGTATCCCAATACTCTTCCTTTGGTATCTGCCAACACAACCCGGGAAGTGGAATTTCCGCCATCAACTCCCATGACAACACTATCAGCCATAAGACTCCGATGCAAAGAAACTAGGTTACAATAAATGATATTAACGCTGTTAATATTATATACAGTAATGTTACCGCTGTCAACATATATGTTATAATTTCCTTATGACCTTAGACACCTATCACCACGGAAATCTCAAAGAAGCATTAATCTCTGCTGGTCTGGAAATCCTCTCCGAAAAGGGGATAGAAAGCTTGAGCCTGCGTAACGTAGCAAAACAAATTGGTGTCAGCCATACTGCGCCTTACAACCATTTCCGCGATAAACAAGATCTTCTCGCCGCCATTTCATCTGCTGGTCACGATCAATTTTATCTGGTTTTGTTGGAAACATATGAAGAATTCAAAAATAAGCCATCTGAACTAATGACCGAAATTGCCTGGACATACCTGCAATTTGCTTTAAAAATCCTGATAAATTTAAGCTCATGTTCTCTAGCGTACTTGGAAGAAGAACAAAATCATCCTGAATTTGAGGAGATCACCCAGAAAACGATTTCTCTTTTTGAAGAAATCATTGTGTATTGCCAAAACAAAGGGTCTTTAGAGGGTGGAAATGTAGTTAAAGTTGCCATCAAGCTCTGGAGCACCGTTCACGGGTTTACAACACTCATGCTCGAGAATCAATTCCCACCTGAATACTTGAAAGAGAAGGATATAAAAGAGCTTCTTAGATCGCTTATCACATATTAAGCCCTAAGTAATTTCAACAGATTTAGATTTATGTGCTGACAAGATATTGTGAAGATTTTACGATCAAGAATTTGTACTTGACGAACCCACGTAAAAGGGCTACTATACGAATATCGATCAACTATCGCTGCGTGCCGGGCAAGCAAGAACCAGCGTTCGTCGGGTTGGCTGATTTGCAGAACCCGCCGCACAAATGGCACGGATTCAGGATCATTACTCATAACCCGGAGGTCGTGGTTCGAATCGCACCCCCGCTACTATTTTCCAGACGACCAGCAATGGTCGTTTTTGGTTTAAACATGCGTTGATTCCTTGAACTATTTAATTGAGAAGAGAAATTATTTGTTGACTACTAAATGGTTCTCTTCTTGAGATAGATCAAGGTTATCATTCCAGTGATTTCATTGCAATATACCAATATCGGTAGGTTTTTAACCTGAAAACCTATCCATATCGATAGGTTTTGGGGATTCGGACATATTTTTTATTGAAAATTACAAGAATATTTTCATTGCACTCTTCACTGGGTCTCGGAAAACGATCAATGCAATCTCACGGTTAAATAATGGAAAAGGATGAATCTTCTCTCGATAAATATCTGTCCAAATACTTAAGTTAAGTTCACGGATTTAGGATTCAGACTCGTAATCTTGTGGTCAGTGGTTCGAATCCACTCTTCGGAACAATCTTTTTATGGATTAACCACTTCAATTATTTTGAGTCCGAAAAGGCATATCAGTTATTGTTTACTCTTCAACCACAATGCGATCCGGCTGGATCTGCGAACCGTTGTAATCAGGTGCATTCTAAATAATATGCCATAAAGATGAACAATCTTGCCGCTGTCTCGTTGCTCTTCAATCTGGGACTTATTTTGGGGTCTATTGAATCAATGCCATATTAAATTACCTCCCTAAATCCTGCCGCGAAAATTGTCATCATACTGCGCGCCGTGTTCTGTACTCTAGATAACACCCCACCAATCAGTAATAGGTACTCAGGCCAGTGGCAAATAACCTCGATTGGCGTTTGATAAGGTAGGATCATTAGTTGTGATAACTTCGAATGTTGTATATTCAATAAGGTCAAATTATAGTTTCCTAACTCTCATTCGAAAGTACCAAGTGAAAATCCTATTGCCCACAAAGACAAGAGAAATCTCGAACCCGCATAGTGAACTGGCCAATTCCGAGAAAAAACCAATCCACTATGCGTTAATAATTACAAGGTCGTGGTTATTCCTTTCTTATAACATTTTGAATGGGGTGCAAAGCGGAGGGCAATGGTTGATTGTTGATCCATGCGCCTACAGTC
>CAVQSU010000006.1:0-205323 GCA_963715915.1 uncultured Chloroflexia bacterium
CACTCAACAATCATATGTTCAAATATTAAAAACATCTCAAAAACCATTTATTGATTCTGTAAAAAAATTAGGTGGAGATGTAATGGGGCAGTACACCAAGACCATCAATGGTTTTATGGCAAAGGTTCCTGCAAGGGAATTGAATACAATTCGATCAATGCCAGGAGTAAAAGCAGTCAGTAGAGCTCCTGAACATGAATTAACTTTAACAAACAGTGTTCCCCTGATTAATGCTGACGATATTTGGGAAATGCTCCCAGTCGGATTTAAAGGAACTGGTATCACAATCGCTGTAATTGATACCGGTATTGATTATACTCATGCCATGTTTGGTGGTAGTGGCAACCCGAGCCAATATGCTGCCAATGATCCAACCCGGATCGAAGGTTCTACCTTCCCAACCGCAAAAGTAATTGGTGGGTGGGATTTTGCTGGAACCAATTATGATGCTGGTTCAGATGATCCTGCACTTTATACCCCTATGCCTGATCCCGATCCATTGGATGAAAATGGTCATGGTACCCATGTCGCTTCCACTGCAGCTGGTATTGATGCGGGATTTGGTAGTGGGGTCGCACCGGAAGCTTTCTTATATGCTTTAAAGGTTTTTGGTGCTGATGGTTCGACCAATCTGGCTATGGACGCTATCGAGTGGGCTATGGACCCAATGGTGATGGAGACATTGCGGATCATGTGGATGTCATTAACATGTCCCTTGGTTCAAGTTTTGGACCTAATGATGTCAATGATCCAGAATTAATTGTTGTAGAAGCTGCTTCTCAAGCAGGCGTATTTGTGGTTGCTTCCGCAGGAAATGCAGGTAACAATTCATACATTGTTGGTGCTCCTTCGGTTAGTGATTCAGCATTGTCGGTAGCTGCATCATCAACAGGATTTCTCTACTTCACCGTACATTGAGTATAATGTTGACCAGAAAATTCCTTATACTGTATCCTATAATCCCTTTGAGACTACAATTACTGCTGAATTGGTCGATGTCACGACTATTGAAGAAATCACTACTCCATTAGGAGAACTTTGTGATATCACTGGTATTGCACCTGATGCTTTAGGTGGAAAAATTGCCTTAATTAAACGGATACATGTACGTTTCTACATCAAAATCAATAATGCAGAAACATTAGGTGCGGTCGCAGCGATTATTTACAACAACACAACTGGTATTATCTCCATGGATACCACAGGCTCTACACTGCCTGCAGGATCAATCCTACAGAGTGATGGGTTGTTATTAAATGGCTTGGCTCCACTTACAGTCTCTGTTGGGCCGGATTCCAATGTCACCTCCTTTGTTTCTGTAGATCCCGCAGATACAATTGGTTCATTTTCTTCCAGAGGTCCTCGAGGGTTTGATTCCAAATTAAAACCAGAAATAACTGCTCCAGGTGTGGCCATTTTTGCTGCGGATATGGGTAGTGGTAATCTTGGAGTATCCTATAATGGAACTTCTATGGCGGCACCACATGTGGCTGGTGTTGCAGCGCTCATTAAACAGGCGCGACCTGGATGGACGAACGAACAAATCAAAGCAGCGATTATGAACACAGCAGTCGATTTAGCTGATACTGTTAGCGACCAGATTCCACGCCAAGGCGCTGGACGTGTAGATGCATATGCTGCCTTAAACACCAATGTTGTTGCAGTAGGTGATCCCAAATTGGTATCCCTGAGTTGGGGCGTGATCGAAGTAAGTGAGAACACGTTTGAAGATGTAAAAACCATTACTCTTTATAACTTCACAGGTGATGAGATCACCTTGGATATCGCCTCTGCGTTTACTTCAGCAACCATTACAGGAGCAACACTTACTCCATCAGTAAGCCAAGTTGTAGTACCTGGCCAAGGCTCAGCAACCATCGATGTTACTTTGACATTCAATTCAACATTGATTGCCATGTAATCTTTTGGTGGAATGGAAGAATATTATGGATACGTGACCTTCACCGGAGCTGAAGATTATTTACGTGTTCCTTTCTACTTTGTTCCCCGTCCATACACTGAAGTATCTGAGGTTGAAGCTGTAACATCTTTTGACATTGTAAATGAATATGGTTATGTGGATCTTACACAAAGTGGACCTAAAGCATCAAGCTTGTGGGCTTATCCAGTCTTCTCGTCGATGAAAATGAAGTTGATATCCTGGATATGGGTGACCTGAGATATGTTGGCTTAGATTATGGCTGGTACAATGCAACGTACGGAGATATTCTTGTCCCGGCATTTTCTATGTGGGGTCCAGTGCATAACAACCAACCATATTTTAGTGAAGTAGATCTTTATATTGATGCTGATCAGGATGGAAACCCGGAAACCGTCAATTTTAACTTCAATTATGGCTGGTACGCAACAGGTGCCAGTAATAATCAATGGGCTGTCATTCAGGTTGATTCTACTGATGGCCAATTTGTATCTAGGAAGTCCCTTATGATCTATGCAGATTATGGATCAGGTTTCCAGGAGTGGTACTTACCAACATCATGGAACTATTTGAGTTCTGTTTTTGATTTTGAAGTAGTTAGTTATGACTGGAATGGCTCGTCTGATTACGCAGGCATGGCTAGTTTTGATCTATGCTAAACCACCTCTAGGTTAGGATCTTACAACGATATAATCCAAATAACGAACCATTCTTATTTAGTTCTTGGGTAAATGATATTGATGGTTATCTTTATAGCCAACCACAAGGTGTAATGCTGGTAGACTACTATGGTAAACCAGGTGCGGGGCAAGCTTATTATTGGGATATTGACCCAAGGTTTATCACGCGTTTCCCACTGATATTCAAGTAAAGCATCACTAATTTTCTTAGTAAAAAAAACGATCAGCTCTTTGCTGATCGTTTTTTTACTCTACTTTTGGCCAATCCAGTAACATGCGTCTCCAACAACAGACGACTATTCATATTGGCGTCTAGTTGTGTTAAGGATGTTTCCAGCTTCAAGAGCTGTTGATAGATCACCGATTTAGTCAATTTAGCAGCCATCTTCTGACAGAGGGATTTGAAATTCAGAAAGGTCAGTGGCATGTCCGATCCATTGGCACAGATGTAAAAATCACGCCAGAGAGAAAGCCAGGTTTGCAATAGCATAGAGATACTTTCACGGGAGACATTCTTGCGTTTGAGATCGGCAATTTTTTCAGCATAATCAAAGCGATCAGCCAGCGAACTTCCTAGCAGATCAAAGACATCCTGCACGAGTTGGTGCAGTTTCTCCAGTTGATCCGGATCCTGATGATAACGCACTGCCTGTCCAATTTTTCCGGAGGTTAAATAGGCCAGTTCATTCGCCATTTCAGCAGGGATTTGCCAGTATTTTTGGAGTGAACTGGTGCAGTCCGTCATGGAAAGGGACGTAATCGAAGGATTTCACATCGTGAGACGATGGTGGGTAGCAAATTTTCTACCGAATCAGCTGGTCAGAATAAGAATCACCTTGGGGGTGCTTCTTCCAGGTTTTTCAGCAGCGCATTCTGGGCATTGGGTGTGGCTTCCTGAAAATTGAGCAATAAGGCAATCCGATATCTGGCTTCATAAGGAGCCAGGGATAGGCTTCCCTGCAGTTCGCGAATTTGCTCCACCTTAATGGTTCTGGCATCATCCAGACTTTGTGTGATGGTCAGGTCTGCCTGCTGCATTTTGGCGATCTGTTTACAATGACGACATTCACCGCAGGGTTCACCGGGAGCAGGGGGTTGAGTGCAATTCAATGCCTGTGCAAAACGCAGAGCCAGGCTGCGCCGTCCAATACCAGGAGCGCCACTCAGCAGGTAAGCATGCCGGACATTGTTTTGCGTGATGTGTTTCTGTAGTATCTGGGCGGCCCATTCATGCCCGTAAATCATCCATTCCATGGCTCGAATTGTAGCGTAGAAATACCAGCCTGACAACCAAAAACCGGTGGCATCACACCACCGGTTTTTATCTAACAAAAATTTGTTTACTTGTTTATGATGGGCAGGAAGAATTGATATGTTTTTAAATTCAATCCAATGATCACCGGATCATGATCGGATGAGCGGTATTGATCAGGTGCATACAAAGCATCCTGAGCATCTGCTTTGAATGACATGTCATAATCGATCAAATCCGGTTCATCCGCATTGATGTGCCATAAAGTAGCACCTGTGATTTGTGAGAATAACCATTTGTTTGCTAATGCATGGTCAAGATAACCAACCTGACCGTCAAAGACATACCCATAAGCTGCTTCACCTACATAGGTATAAATCATATCGAGATAATCATCCGGCGTTCCGGATACATCATCTGCACCAGCCAGGATGGCATCAATCGGATCTTCCTTGTCATATGAATTCAGATCTCCAATGATCAGGGTATTCATGCTGCCAGTTCCTGTTGGATCAGCAGCTAACCAATCTACCATTGCTTCTGCAGCCAATTTTCGGGTGAGGTTACAATTTCCAGCGCCATCTCCCAGATCCGGATCACCAACATCCTCACAGTCTGACCCTTTTGATTTAAGGTGATTGACAGCTACCGTGACTGTCTCGCCGGTTGCGATTTCCTGGAAAGTCTGTGCCAATGTGGGTCTATTCTTGGTATCAAGAAAACGTGGATCGACTGATGTGTCCAGGATCGCATAATAATCCAATTGGTGTGACTGTAGCTGTTTTGTAAATGATGGCAACTTTTATCGCGTCCGTTCCAATATAATCTGGATCTGTATCAATGTAATCATATGTACCATCTCCTACGACTGCATTCAAGCCATCCACCAGATCCTTAACCGCTGCATCTGTTATGTGATTCTCAATTTCCATCAGACCAACGATATCCGCATCGATGATGGATAGAGCTGTGAAGATTTTTTCTCGTTGTCTGGTAAATTCTTCCGAGGTGTCAGCACCACGACATTCCATATCCTCAGAAGGTCCACAAATCCAGGTTCCTGTATCAATCGTGTAGAAATAATTTAAGACATTGAAACTTGCCACCTTCAAATTTCCGCCAACATCTTCTGGTTCACTCGTGCGAACGTTCATGTTCGTAAAATCAGCACCTTGAGTAGGCTGAATACGCCATAAACTAAAGCTATAATCCAAGACACCGGTTATATTGGTAACCAGATCTCCTCCCCGGAAGAGATTATCCATGGTAAATTCCAAACCATTTGGATGAATAGCAGGGTCAGGGTTTTGAGATGTGCGCCCATCGTCTAATGTAATTCGATCCAATAAATAAAATTCAGCCATGGCAGCCTGTTCAGGAGAGCCTGGCTCGAATAATGCGGTAGGGGTCGAATGACGTTGGGAAGTAAGAACGATTTCTCCATATCGGTCAAAGTTAAAGTATTCTGAGATGACTAAATCCTGTGGGAAGGTCACCAACATATTTTCAAAGGCTTCGAATTCATTCACATCACCAACAGGTAAAGAAAGAACGCTGGGAGTTATCGGATCACCTGCACCGCAATACCAGGCCTGGCTGACGCTGGTGACTTCAGTCAATCCGTTGTATTCATCGACATATCCATGAACCCGAATATACTCACCAACGCTTACATTCATTCCAGTGTAATAGACAAATATTCCATCTGATGTCGAAGGATTTCCATCCCCAGTCTGATCCTGAAGGTAAAAACCATTCTTACCACCTACCTGGAAATCACCCACCACGACACCTTCGGTTGCTACAAAAATTCCATCATAAGCACTCTCCAAACCACTACCTTGAATGGTATAGATGGGCGTATAAGGATAATCACAGACTGTTGGTGGAGTAAATGTCTCATTTGGTTCCCCAGGTGTGTTCAAAGCTTCACCCTCAATTAATGAACCTGTGAATCCCACGATTCCGGCCAGATCAAAGTCGTTACGGATCCAATCAGTGGTTGCTTCTGTATCAAATCCATCAGGGATACGGGAAGCACCTCCAGGGGCAAAAGATAGGCCGTCATAACCTACGGTGAGAACAGGTAGTCCGTAAGTGAGGTCACCTGTTCCACCATCATTAACTGAAACCGAATCAATAATCAAATCCCAGGGCGTACTATCAAAGACACCATCATCATCCGTGTCAAGATCATTGCCGATTGTTCCTGTAAAGTTTTTTACTAATAATAGAGTGATGGTGCCATTTTCAAGAGCATTGGCTGGTAGACTTGCTAAATAAAAACCACTTACATCAGATGTTCCTAAGGTGATTACCTCATCTATTGTTCCTTCAACAGACGTATCAATTACATAATCTCCTTCAATTTCGAGAACTGTATATGCGGAATAATCCATTTCGGGTTCACCGAAAATTTCAACATATTCCACATCTGTCCCGGTGGTGCTGGCAGAAAATTCGTTGATTTTTGGTTCGATTGGACCTAAATCACAGGTTGCTGTATGTGATCCCAATCCATCAAATATATCAATGGCATAGCCATCCCACTCAATTGAAGGATCGAAAGCATCACTTCCATCAGAATCGCCCTCACATATTGTCACTTTTCTTCTAATTGTATTATCCAAGGTGCTTGTTAAATCGGTCCCCCATTCCGAACCAGGGTCGAAACCCACCTGTCCAATCACATCAATAATGGTTGTCCCTTTTTTCAAAACCAATGCATCATCACCATTGAAAAAAGTAACAGAATGTGTAATATCAGCCACAGATAAAATTGCAGCGACAGCGCTTGCATTTGCAATAACATAAACGTCATTATTCGCTAATGTTCCACTCAAAGTAAGTGTAGAACCTGGCGTTGAACTTCCATTGGAATACAATTCGACAGAATAACTAGAAAGATCAACAACTGTACCAGTTCCGTTGTAAATTTCGATTGCCTTATTATTACTGGAACCTTCTATATATTCGGAAAAGAAAAGATCCGAAGTTTGGGCGATTACAACCTGTTGTGGCATCATACCGCCTAAAATGGCAGTCAATGCCAGAACACTTGCCATGAGCAAGTTTACAAAACCTATTTTCGTTTTCATTAATTCCTCCATTGAAAACACAATATAAAGGGATAAATAAACGCCTTCAACGATTGAAAGCAAAATGAGGTGACATTTCTAGATGATAGTTTGCTATTTCTTCAAAAATCTTTATCAATGATTCCCTCCTAAAAATTGTAGCATAAGCACCATTTTGAAAATTAAAAATAATCTTAAAATTTTGTATTATTTTCCAATTATTCATCTACGGTATAATCCATAATGAATTTATCAATACCTCTCACAGAAATTTCTCACATTAAAGGCGCTGAACTGGATGGGTAAAAACCAGTCTTCCAAATGGAAATTTTTCATCCGCTTAGCCGGGACAATTCTTTCAATTGTTCTGTTGGTTTATTTGTTTTATTCAGTAGGATTGCAGGAAATGCTGGCAAGCCTGAAGAATTTGACCATTGGCAGAATTGTGCTGGTAATCGTTCTGATATTTGTTTCCCGATTAGCCACCTTTGCTCGCTGGCATGTCTTGCTTCAGATCGAATCAATCAAAGTCAACTGGAAGGACAGTTTGCGCTTAACCTTTGCAGGGCTATTTGCTGCCAATTTCCTGCCCACCACGATTGGGGGGGATGTGGTGCGTCTGGCAGGCGCGATGAGGCTCGGAATTGGTGGTGCATTGGTAGCAGCATCTTTGATGGTGGATCGTTTGATTGGCATGGCCGGTATGGGGATAGTCGCACCGTTAGGATTGGCTCCAGTTCTGGGAAATCTGGAAAAAATAACGAGCTTTTCCAATCATTTACTCACATTATCCGGTGGATCCTTTGTGAATAATAAGATCATGATAAAAATCAAAGCGGCTTTTCGGAAAATTATCACCTCGTTTGCCTATTGGATCCATCATCCGCGATATTTGTTACTGGCATTGTTTTTCACATTTATTCATATGCTGTGTACATTTCTGATCGTGGATGTCCTGGTAGTTGGGATGCAGGAAGCAATACCGTTCTGGAAAATTGCCGGGTTGTGGAGTTTGACCTATTTCATTACCCTGATTCCCATCTCCATCAATGGTTTGGGATTGCAGGAGGTCTCGTTTATCAATCTATTCACGATCTTTGGCGGAATATCGGATCCCACTGGCTTAAGTATTGCTCTGATCATGCGGGTTCTGATGTTGGTAGGCAGCATTCCAGGAGCTTTCTTTGTCTCCAGTATTTTGAGTGGCGATACGTATACTAAAATCTCGGAAGAAAATCCTTTGGTGTTGGAGTGATCGAATTATGCTGGTAACCGATCGAATTTTCTGGCGCTGGTATTTGTTCTTTGTGGTCCTTTGTTCTGCCTGGTATTTATATCAATGGCGTAATAATTCCGGAACATGGTTTTTTCTGGTGTTGGCGATCGCTCTGCTCTCTTTGTTCACTTTGGTGCTTTTCAATAAAATCAACCTGGAACGGTTTCATTATCAAGTAATCAACATTCCAGAATATCTGATCTGGCTTACTTCTGGACTCTTAATATCCCTCCCATCCGTCCTGACGTTTTTATCACCTACCCAGATTGTTTTTCATGAAAGCGGTAAATTATTATTGTTGCTTTGGGCTTCCGGGTTAGGGGTGTGGTTATTGCAGAATTCCAAGCGAAAACGCCTGGCAAGTCTGAATTTCCTGTTCTTATTGCTGGTAGGAGGTGTACTGTTTAAGATCGGGACGTTCGTGCCGGACGTACAGAGTGCTCCTTTTTCGCTGGGATGGTCCGAGGGTAGCCGCTATTATAATGCGTCCTTGTTCTTCAGTTCGAGGATTTTTGGAAAAGAATTCCCGTTGCCTGTTTTACATCCCAGCCGGTACTTGATGCAATCTGTCCCCTTCCTGCTGGGGTCGCAATTGATCCTTATCCATCGTTTCTGGCAGGTGATCCTGTGGTTCGTAATGGTTGGGCTGGGTAGTTACAGTCTGGTGAAAAGGATAAATCCTGCGAACAAATTCGTTGCCTGGTTGTTAGGTTTGTGGATGTTCTTGTTTTTCTTTCAGGGAGCGGTTTATTACCACCTGATGGTGTGTGTCATCCTGGTTTTGCTGGGTTATAACCCCAAGCGTCCCTGGCAAACATTGCTATTTATTATGATTGCATCTGTTTGGGCAGGATTGAGCCGGGTGAATTGGGTGCCTGTACCCGCTTTATTGGCAGTTACCCTTTACCTGTTGGAAACATCAGCAAAAGGTATTCATTGGCTTAAATATCTTAAATATCCTTTTTTATGGTGCCTGGTGGGTGGCACCTCTGCATTGGCTGCCAATCGAATATACGCCCTGGTATCCGGTAATGCAGTAGAACAATTCTCATCCAGTTTTTCCTCCTATATGATTTGGAGCCGGCTATTTCCGAACACCACCTATAAACCAGGTATTATCCTGGGATCTTTAATTGTCTTTCTTCCCTTGGCTATCCTGGTGATTCAACAGGTTGTGAATTATGGCTGGCGCAGATATTACCATTGGATCAGAACCCTGGGATTGCTGGGTATCCTGGCTGTATTTGGTCTAGGTGGGGTGATTGTCAGTGTCAAAATTGGGGGTGGTGGTGATTTGCATAATCTGGATGCTTTTCTGGTCTTCTGGGTGTTGATTACCAGCATGATTGTTTTCAATCGATTTGCCTTTGAAGTGGATCAAACATCAGGTCATGGTACATTGAACTATGGGTTGCTTTTGTTGACGGTGGCAGTCCCGGTGATCCTGGCGTTTCAGAAAAATACGACCTGGACTTTCCAGGATGTGACCGCACAGATAAACGATGTAGAACATATTCAACAGGCTTTAGACCTGATTACAGAAAAACCTGGTGATGTATTGTTTATCACCGAACGGCAATTGCTCACTTTTAGTGATATTCAAGGTGTTGATTTGATCCCGGATTATGAGAAAGTATTTCTGATGGAAATGGTCATGAGCAACAATACGTCGTATCTGGATGACTTCCATCGAAAATTAACCAATCATGAATTTTCTGCGATTATTCTGGACTCGATCTCGACGGAAACGCAGGATGTAAAAGACTCATTCTGGGTGGAAAACAATCTGTGGGTGGACAAGGTCGTGTTTCCTATCCTGGATGCGTATGAACCTGTTTACACATTTCAAAATAATAACATCAACCTGTTGATTCCCAGAGGACAGACGGATCTTTATGATCAATTAATGAGAATGAAATCCTGGTAAGATAATATAATGATCAGGAACGATTTATGGAAATCTTAATCACAAAAATTTTAGATGCTTCATTGATTTTTATATGGGTGGCCATCTGGTTTCTGGGGGGATACCTGATTGTGATCAACGCTTTCAAGGTTCAGCGGCATGAGACTACTATTCTAAGTTTTGGGGTTGGGCTTATTTTCCAGGTATGGGTAGCAAATTGGTTCGGGCATCTGCTAGAACCTGTTCCAGCATTCTGGTTGAGCGCAATATTCATTCTTCTCGTTGGTATTCTTTTAACCCTGGTATTCAAGAAACATAAGACTGCATTGAAATCCATCAGTTTTCCACTAAGATACTGGATTCCATTTGTGGTTATTCTGGTTATCTTCTTTATGATTGGCAGGGGACTGGCTATTTTTGATGATTATCAAAACCTGCCAGTTACTTCATACATTGCATCCGGTGCTATTCCACCGAATTTTGTTTTGAATCCAGACATCAGCTTTGATTACCACTATCTGATGTTATTAAATGCTGCCCAATGGATGCGCATTGCCGATTTATTTCCCTGGACTGCCTTGGATTTGAATCGAGCTTTGTTTTTGAGCCTTTCAGTGATTCTGGCTGCCATTTTCGGTTATCGCATCACCAGAAACCATCTAGCTGGCTGGTTGACAGCGCTTTTCTTTGCGTTTGCTGGCGGAATGCGTTGGCTTTTGTTGTTTATTCCGGCACCGTTTTTGGAAAGCATATCCGACCACATCACCTTGATAGGTTCTGGTCAGGTCACTGCCGATACTCTTTCAGAAGCCCTGATCAAAAATTGGGCAATCGAAGGTGCAGGACCCATTCCGTTTCCATTTGCGTTTGGAAATGGTTTCCATAGTATCTCGGTTTTCAAACATGATGGAACCGGAGTGATGGGGGCTGTGATTGCCATCCTCATTATTTTGTTGTTTGAGCGCTGGAAGAATATTTCTGGTAAGCTGACCATCATGGTTTTGCTTTCTGCCATGGCACTGATTGATGAAATCTGGTTCGTGTTTTTCATAGCAGCTGCCGGAATATTTTTTATCCTGCAACACATCATCCAAAAAAGATTACCCAACCGCCAAAAATGGCTCGATTTAATAATATTGATTGTCATTCCAGTGGTTTTCTCTATGATCCAGGGTGGTGTATTGACCGGTGTGGCTGGAGGATTGTCGGCGGGGATCCTGGGTAAGGGTGATGTAGGTGCAAACCTATATTATTCAGTCGACTTTCCTGTACGCTGGCCTCCGACCATCATATCTGCCCATCTGGGAGTCTTATCTCTGACCCATTGGGCTCAACTGATTGTTGCTTTTTTTGAAGTGGGTCCGATTTTTTTGATCTTCCCCCTCCTGATCTTCTGGGGTGTAAAAGCTTTTCATGCCCAAAAAACGATCTTCAGCATACTAACAGTTGGTGTGGGATTAAGCATCCTGATGATCTTTGTAGAATATCAGGGCTCAGCTGGTATATCAGCATCAAAACGTTTGCTTTTATTTAGCACCGACCTGTTAGTGTTGTTCACCGTACCCTTGCTGTGGCACTGGCTCAGCAGAAAACGGACGCAGGTGAAAATGCTGGTGAGTGGTATCGTATTTATGACCATGATTGGTGGCATGGTCTATTTTCTAATTTCCAGCGTAGCTATTCAGCGACCGGTCCTGAGTTATTTCATCAAACTGATGGATGCCTCCGTTCAAAACATTTATTGGGATCAACTGGACGAAAATGCCATGATTTTTGATTTTAATCCATCCAGAGCAACAACAATTTTTGCTCGTCCCATCAAATCCAGTATCACCTGGTACGAAGATTTACCGGAGTATTCTCGCTATCAGAAAAATCCCGACCCTTTTCTTTTGAAACAAGCTGGTTTCACGCACATGTATGTATCCAGAGAAGATTACAAGCACCTGACCCAGCGATCTAAATATCTGTTAAAAAATGAATGCATCATCTGGGTTTATGAGAATGAAGATTGGCAGGGAGATTTCCGATGGCTTTTGGATATTTCAGCCTGTGAAAAGTAGTTATTTGACGAAGTGACCCACGTGGTAAACCTCTCCCATGAAGGACGGTGTGGCACGCATCTTGATCCTTTTTACTTCTGTAAATAACTTCTGGGCTGCCTGATATACATCTTCTTCGGTGGAAAAGTGTTCATCACGAATATTGTGACCTAAAAGACTAAACATAAATACCATGAAAGCGCGTTCCACAGGTACCCCATAAATCACCTGGCCACCCGGTTTAAGTACCCGACGGATCTCTGAAAAGGCCTGGGTCAGTTCTGCTGGTTTTAAATGCTCGAGAATGCTGATGAGAAGGACAGTGTCGAATGAGTTATCCGCGTAAGGCATGGAGAGCACCGAACCGTTTTTCAGATAGGTTTGAACACCATGTTTAGTGAAGAGGTCTTCCACTTTTTGGATTTCGACCGTGAGATCAAGACCGTGAATCTCTTTGTATTGTTGATCCAGATTCAAGAAGGATAATCCGGTACCGAAGCCAATCTCGAGAATCTTATCCCCACCTTTGCATTGAGAAAGACACAACTCCACACGCTGGCGATACATTTTTCCGAAAATAGGAAAGTAATAATATTTGATCGGATCCAATTCATTGACACCAGCATATTCGTGTTTGGGTAGTAATTTTAGGACAGGGATTTCTTCCATTTGTTTCATTGTTTCACCTAGATAAATTTAATCCTTCTGGCAGCCACCGAGAGCATGCGTAGCAATAAGATGCCATGCTTCCAGCGCTGAATATTGGTGCTACCGTAGGTACGTTCACGGTAGCGGATGGGCATATCGACAATTTTATGATTCAGTTTGGCTGATCCAAAGATCAGGTCAAAATCCCCAAAGGGATCGAAATCCCCGAAATAGCTTCGGTTTTTGGCGATCATCTCATAATCGGATTTCCAGAGCACTTTGGTGCCACACAGGGTGTCTTTAACACTCTGCCCAAGCAGCCATGAAAATGCCAGGCTGAAGAATTTATTGCCCAGGAAATTGAAGAAACGCATGGCTTCTTTTTCCATCGGATACACCAATCGTACTCCATTGATAAAATCACCTTTGCCACTCATCAGGGCATCATAAAAGCGTGGGAGGTCTTCGGGTGGCACGGTCAAATCGGCATCCAGGATCATGAGAATTTCGCCATTAGCTTTCTCGAATCCTAACCGAATCGCATCCCCCTTGCCTTTGCCGGTTTGTTGAAATACACTGGCGGGACGCTGAAATCTGGCAATATTTTCCTGAATGACTTCAAAGGTTTTATCTTGGGAATGTCCTTCCACAAACACGATTTCAGTGTGTGAGCCCATTTCAGGCACGCGTTGAAAGATGTTTTCGATATTCCCGGCTTCGTTCCGAGCGGCAATAACCACGGAAACAGATGCCTGGTTTTGTAGTCCATCTGGTTTTGGTCTGGCAACCATGAAGTTTGTCATACAGAAATGATTGAAAGGCCAGAGACGGGCAATGAAGCGATTGAAGAAAGGCGTCAGTAATGGTATCTGGAATGGGAACAATATCTCAGTCCAGGAGCGAACCACTTCAAAATCGCAGATCTGCAGAAGATTTTCCAGATCATGATGGGTCAACCAGTTCTGGTATTCAAATGGTTTCGCTACTTTAATTTTTTGGGCAATTTTTAGTGGAACTTCCCATAAACGGCTATAGTAATTGAGAATAATTCGAGTTTTCAGATTGGAATATCTCGATAATTGAGAAAAAATATCCTGAACATCCCAAACATCATTGACCAGATCGGAAAGGATGATGAAATCAAAAGTCGTATCCAGGTCTGGAATTTCCTGTGCATTTCCAATGATGAAAGTCAATTGTGGGTGCTTCTCGCGCGCAATTCTGATCATTTCAGTGGAGAAATCGATTCCCACACCTTGGGATGGTTTTACAGAGGCTAAAAGGTCACCGGTTCCAGAACCGATTTCAAGTACCGTGCAACCGGCTGGAATGATGTATTGATAGATTTTTTGCAGACGGCGATGATAATATGAACTCCAGTCCCTTTTATGCTCGCTGTGAATGGCAATACGATCCCACAGCGCCTGACGAGCGCTGGTAAATTTTTGATAAACCTCATCGTTTGGATTAATATACCTTGCCATGATTTCCTGCTATTACTTTCGTGTCTGAAAGTATATCAAAAAGCAGTTATTGGTCAAAGGATTTATGAAAAAACCATGTAAAATCACAGGATGATTCTTCTTTTTTCAGATTTATCCCTGTGTTGACAATGCTCCCTTTCCACGAGTACAATCCATGAGGTATGGACTCACGAAGCTTATTAAACGAACAACAATTGGATGCTGTCACCGTTGATGGCGGGGCAACATTGGTGCTGGCAGGGCCAGGCTCGGGGAAGACCCGTGTTCTCACTCATCGCATTGCTTATCTGATCGATCAGATGGGTATACCGCCTTATCGCATTCTGGCAGTGACTTTTACCAATAAAGCTGCAAATGAAATGAAAAAGCGTCTGGAAAGCATGGTGCCAGAGCGCGCTCAGAGTGTCTGGCTGGGCACATTTCATTCAATCTGTGTCAAGATTCTGCGGCGGGAAGCAAGGTATTTACCGGTTGATTCAAATTTCACCATTTATGATGTCGATGATCAGGCCGCTCTGATCAAGAATATTCTTAAAGATCTGAACCTGAATGACAAGCTTTATCGACCTGGGGCGATTCAAGAGACGATTTCACGGGCAAAAAATGAGATGATCATGCCCAAACAATATAATATTCGTACGTCGCGGGATGCTAAAATTCAGGAGATTTACGAGCGCTATCAAGCAAACCTGCGAGCCTGTAACGCCATGGATTTTGATGATCTATTGCTTTCGGCACTGTCCCTCTTATATGAAAATGATGATGTTCGCGAGAAGTATGCCACCCGCTTTGAGCATGTATTGGTGGATGAGTTCCAGGATACCAACCAGATTCAATATGAGTTGGTAAGGCTATTATCCAGTGTGCATAAAAACTTATTTGTGGTGGGCGATGAAGACCAATCCATCTACCGCTGGCGTGGAGCCGACTACCGCAACGTACTGCGTTTTGAAGAGGATTATGGCAATTTCAGCAAAGTATTGCTGGAACAGAATTACCGCTCCACACAGAAGGTTCTGGATCTGGCTCGTTCCATCATAGACCAGAATCGCCATCGCACACCCAAAGCGCTATTTACTGAACGTGGGAGTGGCTCTCTGATCCGATTTTACAACGCCGAAGATGACCGTGATGAAGCCGATTATGTTGTGCGCACGATTCGATCAGAGATCAAAAAGGGAACCAGCCCGGCATCCTTTGCGATTATGTATCGCATGAATTCACAGTCACGTATGCTGGAAGAAGCCTTTATGAAAGCTGGGATCCCGTATCGCCTGGTGGGCGCACAACGCTTTTATGGCAGGCGTGAGGTTAAGGATGTGATTGCTTTTCTGAAGCTGGTTCAAAATCCTAAAGATGAAGTCAGCATCCGTCGGGTGATTAATGTGCCACCGCGAAAAATCGGTGATAAATCGGTGGAGAAGCTGGCGGATGTTGCACGTTTAACTGAAAGTAGCCTGGGGGATGTTCTGCAGGAATTAGGGGTTTTGGGGCAAGAGTCTGAAATCTGGGGGGCATTGGACCGCAGTGCAGCCTCGATCTACCAGTTTGCCCGTTTAATGGTTGGCTGGCTCGAGATCAAGGATAAAGTTTCACTGCCGGACTTATTTGATCGCATCCTTCTGGATGTGGAATATCAGGAATACCTGCAGGATGGCTCCGAAGAAGAGGTGATTGATCGCTGGGGTAATGTGCAGGAGTTGCGCCGTCAGGCATTTGAGTTTGAAGAGCTGGGGTTAGCGTCTCTGCTGGAGAATCTGGCTTTGGTTTCCGACCAGGATACGATTGCGGAGAAACTGGACAGCCCAACTTTACTGACATTGCATGCAGCCAAAGGTCTGGAGTTTGACCGGGTCTTTATCATCGGGCTGGATGATGGCGTTTTACCTCATAATCGTTCATTTGAAGATGAAGAAGAAATGGCTGAGGAACGACGTTTGTTCTATGTGGGTATCACCCGCGCACGGGATCAGCTTTATCTGGTACGGGCTGAGCGTCGCAGTATGTTTGGTTCCTATGAAATGCAATTTCCATCACGGTTCTTCAAGGATGTACCCGATGAATTGGTGCAGGTTGAATCCCCACAACGATCGTCCACCCAACGCGGGTATGACCGCTGGGAAAGAGGATCCTATCGGAATGGTTCTGGAAGAAGTCGCAAGAATCAGGATGATTCATTCTTTGAAAGCTGGGAAGAAAAAGCAACTTCCACTCACACCTGGAAAAGCGTCAACACTAACCGGGAAAATCGATTTGGGGATGCTGGGCATGCAGCCATTCTCCCGCAAAAATCCGATGCGCCGCAACGGGAAAAGAAAACCGAACCTACTTTTAAAGTTGGGATGAAAGTCAAACATCCATCTTTTGGGGAAGGCATGATATTGAATGTACGCCTGGAAGGGGATGGGGAAGAAACGCTGGATATTTTCTTCTCTGAACTGAAACAACAGAAGAAACTGGCTGCTTCGTTTGTAAAACTGGAAATTGTATCATCTCAATAAATCGGGTGACCGCTAATGATTGAAAATACACTGGAAATTTTGAATCAAGAATTGAGGTCTTATGCAGACTGACCCCACCCCGGATACGAACAAAACCAAAAGTAAAGTCGGATTAATCGCGCGTTCGACATTGATCATCAGTGCTGGTTGGGGGGCATCGATTGTAGTCGGTCTGTTGCGCCAACGCATCATCGCCGGGCAATTTGGTACCAGTGCTGTCCTGGATGCTTTCACAGCCGGGAATGTCGTCCCTGAGTTGATCTACACCATGCTCTCGGGTGGAGCGTTGGGATTTGCTTTCATACCGGTGTATAAAGAACGTCTGGAGAAGGTAGGCAATGCCAGTGATTTGTTCAGTAAAGTGATCAATTGGATATTTCTGATTACGCTGTCCTTGTCATTACTGGCTTTCCTGTTCGCGCCATTTTTGGTGACATCTAATTGGGGTGTCGGTGCGCTCTATCCAGCTGATGTGCAGAATTTGACCATCAATCTGATGCGGGTATTATTGCTCTCCACCATCATATTTTCCATTTCCAGTATTCTGACATCCACCCTGTATGCGCATGAGCATTTTATTACACCAGCATTATTACCCTCCCTCTATAGCGCCGGGATTATTTTTGGTGCGCTGGTATTTGCACCGGCCTGGGGTATTTTTGGCATCGCCTGGGGAGCTGTATTAGGTTCCCTTTTACATTTATTGATTCAAATTCCTGCTTTAATTTATTACAAAGTCAAATGGCGACTAATGCTTTCATTTGATCCTTTCGTGCGCAAAGTTGCCATTTTAATGCTGCCGCGCATCATTGATCTATTGATGGCGCGTGCCAGTATCAACTGGCTGAACGCTACCCTCAGTTCACGATTAGGTGAGGGTAGGCTGGCGGCTCTGGATTTTGCTTACCGCTTAATGAACATGCCCTGGACACTGATTGGTACAGCCATCGGCATTGCAGTCTTCCCGACCATGGCCGCTCTGGCTGCTCAGAAGGACGTGGATGCACAACGTAAAGCCTTCAGTGGATCATTAAGAGCCATTCTGACTTTGGCAATACCTGCTGCTGCCGCTCTGATTTTATTTGGAGAACCGATTATTCGTGTCCTCTTTGAAGGGGGAGAATTTACAGCGGATAGCACCCAATTGGTCTATTATGCCTTGCGTTTCTACACCTTAGCCCTGATCAGCCAATCCATGCTGGAAGTGGTGGTGCGGGCTTTTTCTGCCCAGCAGGATACTTACACGCCCCTTGTACATTTCGATTTTTACCACCATGATCAATATTGGTCTGGCCATCTGGCTTACCCGTCCGATAGAGCAGGGTGGCATCTCCCACGGTGGTCCGGCTTTCGCCAATGGGCTGGCGGTGTTAATTGAAGCATCGATTGGTATGTTGATTCTTTCGATCCGCTGGAAAGGTGTGGATTTACGGCGCATCCTGTTAGATCTTGGTAAAGCCTTGCTGGCAACTGCTGTGATGGCTGTGGCGGTATTATTATTGGGAGAGGTTCTACCAGAATCGGACTTGATCCAGCTGGTGGTGGGGGGTGGTATCGGGTTGCTGATTTATTTTGTGGCAGTGTATTTCCTGGGTATCAAAGATGTGGTCAATATCCCGCTGGCGATGATGCGGCGGAAAACGAAGGTTTAAGACTAACATAAGTCTGGAGTTGAAAGAACTTTGAGGTTAATGGATGCAGCTTATCCATGGATTCAAATCCATGGATAGCAGCTTCCAAACCGGTTGAAACCGGTAAATGGTGTTTACGTCTGGTTGGAGTGAGTTTGTAGTACTGAATTAAGTTGTCTGGTAATAAAGCGAAAGGATGCATAACCATTTCAGTTGTCATGGATTCTTTTTCAAAAGGATTGATATTCAAGTATCCTGTGATTTGAAATCACAGGAGGGGGAAAAAGACCCCGAGTTAAGGAGCATCCTCCATCTCATACCTGCAAAGAAGCTTCAAATCGGTTGTAGTTATATTATCTTATACAACATTGTTCATAAAGTTGAAAATAAGACAAATAAGACTAAAATAATATTATATTGTGATTATTGTCACAATAGTCAAGGTTTGGAGGTGCAGTATGACGATAAATAGTACCCAACTACCTCAGGTTGTCATCGTAGGTGCAGGCTTTGGAGGATTGCGAGCGGCACGAGCGCTTGCGGATGCACCAGTGCAAGTGACTCTCGTTGACCGCAACAATTATCACCTTTTTCAACCGTTGCTGTATCAGGTGGCGACGGCGGGGTTATCCGCGGATGAAATAGCTTATCCCATTCGCGGAATTTTACGCAAACAGAAAAATCTGACGTTTATCATGGGTGAGGTGAAATCTCTGAATCTGAACGAAAGCGAGATCATAACAGAGCGAGCTTCTATTCCATTTGATTATTTGATTCTGGCGGTGGGGAGTGAAACAAATTATTTCAACAACGCAGATCTGCAACAGCATAGTTATGGATTGAAAGATTTGCAGGAAGCGGGTTCGATTCGCAACCATATTCTGAACCAGTTCGAAAAAGCGACACTGGAAACAGATGAGAATTTGAGAAAAGCGATGTTGACCTTCGTAATCGCTGGAGGAGGTCCAACCGGTGTGGAGATGGCAGGTGCGATCATAGAATTGGTGCGGGTGATGCATAAAGATTACCCGGGTCTGGATTCTGAGCAGATTCAGGTGGTGTTATTGGAAGCCATGGACCGGCTGTTGGCACACCTGACAACCGATTCTTCTCAGTCCACATTAATTGCTCTGGCAAGAAAAGGCGTTCAGGTGCGGTTAAAAACACTGGTGGAAAGCTATGATGGCCGGGTGATTCGGTTCAGCGAAAGCCAAGAACTGCCCAGTAACACGTTGATCTGGGCTGCAGGGGTTCAGGCTGCCAGTCTTGGTGCGGGTACTATCCCAGGAGAAATTGCCACAAAACCGTATCAAAGTTTTGCCAACCCTGCAAATTCCTCAGGATGACAGTGTTTTCCTGATTGGCGATGCTGCTTATTTACCCGATCAAAATGGGCAGGCATTGCCCATGGTGGCACCCGTCGCTATGCAGCAGGCAGATCTGGCCGTCAAAAACCTCTTACGATTAATCCAATCCAAACCCTTGCAACCTTTTCATTATAAAGATATGGGATCCATGGCAACCATTGGACGCAATCAGGCAGTGGCTGAGTTATTTGGTTTACGCTTGCGAGGTTGGATGGCCTGGTTGGTATGGTTATTTGTCCATTTGATGCAACTGGTTGGTTTCCGTAATCGCCTGGTAGTACTCATAAACTGGGCCTGGCAGTATTGGTTTTATGACCGCGCAGTACGTTTGATCGAAAAAGGGGATTGTGATTGATCGGTTAAATGGTTGTAATCCGATCAGGAAACATGAAGGAAAAACCAGGTAAATTGCTACTTCTCTGTACATAAATCGTAAATAGATTATGGGAACTTTTCCAAAGGAAATCCCGTCTAATTTGTTGTTAGGGTTCATTGAACATGAAAATAATTGTGCTGGAAGTGGTCACTTACCAAGCTGGTTTCCTGTGGGAATCAATGCATTTGCTTTGGCATTACTCGATCATAAGAATGGATAATACCTGCCATAAAGACCAGGTAAAAGTTCCACCAGATGACAAGAAATATCCCTTCCAGTAGCCGTACCTTAACAAATTTTGTGGTGTTATTGTTAATACAATCCAGATTTTGGATGTACGGATTGGTTTTAGAAAGAAAGTAGAGGTTTATCATGGCTGGAATCGTATACGTAGTTGTTGGTATTGTTGCTGTAATGTTCGCTGCATTGAGCGTGGTTAATCTTAATTCTGAAAGTTAAATTCGGTCAGGTCTATTGATCCATGTTGATGTGGTTTACCTGTTTAATAAAAGTATGCTTCAACTGATTGATTGAAACTTCGATCTGTTTGTTTCCCCCTTTCGAAAACTCCTGAGGATTAGTACTCAGGAGTTTTTTCATACTTTAATGTTCAAAAAAACGCTTAGGTTGTTTTATTGGTCAATTATGATGAAATCAGTTTATAAATATGATGAATATGATCTTTCTCGTGCCACAAGACCCTGCGCAATAATTTTCTTGGGCTCCAGAACTCGCCTTCCTTTCCCATCACTAAATCTTTTCCAATCAGATCGGGTAAAACAGTTTTTACCTGTTTGCGAATCACATCCAACCGCGCGAATGGATCTTTTGGCACCTCATTGCGGCTCAGGTCAGTCAAACCCAAACGATCGAGGTACCACCATTCAGCCCCACCAATATGCCTGATAATACCTAGAATATCCCAGCGCTCTCCGGCAAATTTCTTCTCATGCAACTCATCTGGAATTCCGGCAAAAAGATCCAATAAATCCTTTCTGGACCAATCCATCAGCATCAGTCCTTGTTCCACTTCCTCTTCTTTCAAAGATAACCAATCATTTTGAAACCAGGCATTGACTGCATAACCATCTTCGTTTGTCAATTCATAATTTTCATTTATAGAATAGGTTTTGAAGGTCTCAAGCAAACGCACGTCAATATCATGGTCCTCCTTCAACCAGGATTTATCACCAGCTTTGAAATTTACCCAATGCTGATATGCGATAAAAGCCTGCGGTAACAACAACAATGCCTCCTGATCATCTTCTCCATAAGCAAAGCATCCCGGGTGATCCAATGCCCAGGCTAAAACTCGTCTTTCATAATTTAATTCCAATCCGGTTCTCAATTGCATGGTTTCCTCCTATTGGGTGGTAATAATTATATGATAGCCTGGCTTATTCCTGATAATTATTAAATGGAATTTGATTTATAATTTATCAAATCCCCACAGGCGATCGATCAACATTAAAATTGAATGGAATGATTGAAACTTTTTTCGAAGTTAATTCGTCATAGCTATGAGCCTTTCTCAGGTGCTATTCACATTTTTCCCATTGGGAGGTCACATGACTGATATCGATATCGATTTTGAAGTAGAACAGAAACCCCGCAGATTTGTACCGCAATGGTTTTTTTCCATCCTGATCAAACCACGTAAAACTTTGAGTGAAATTGCAGAAAAAGAGCATGCTGTCTGGATTGCCCCGCTATTGGCTTTGATGGTTACTGCACTGATCCTGGTGTTGGTTTCATCTCCCATGCTGGGCCAATCTTCACAAGCTACATCGCAGCCCGAAATGTTCGATTATTACAGTCCTGAACAACAGCAACAGTATCAGGATGCTGTCAATATGGGTGTCAGTCCGGTTGTTACGATTGTATTTCCGCTGGCTGGAAAATTTATAGGGATCTGGGTGGGTTGGATTTTGTTGGGCAGTATTTTACATCTTTCCCTGACTTTGAATGGTAGCCGCAGCAGCAATCGCTCTGCATTGAATATAGTTGCCTGGAGCAGTGTGCCTTTTCTGATCCGTGATATTGTGCAGATTATTGCGATATTAGCCACCAAACAGTTGATTTTACAACCTGGACTTTCCGGTTTCATTGCTGAAGGAGCGACAGGTTTTAATTCCTTTTTAGCTGCTTTTCTGGCATTTTTTGATCTATATTTGATTTGGCAAATCGTTCTAATCGGAATTGGTGCCAGGAAGATCTCGGGTTTGAAAGCAGGCAAAGCCTGGCTGGCAACATTAATCGCATTTGTGATTTTTTTGATATTAAAGGCATTACCAGGTTTTGTAATGGCACAACTCAACGATCTTTCACCTACCAGGATGTTTTTCTAATCCATGAGCGAACAACCTGTTATTCAAATTCGTAATTTACGCAAAACCTTTACGATGGGCAAGCAAAAGGTACATGCACTGGCGGGTGTGGATCTCGATATTTTGCCTGGTTCTTTGACCGTAGTTATGGGGCCTTCAGGCTCAGGGAAAAGCACCCTACTATATTTACTGGGTGGGCTGGATCGTCCGACCAACGGAACCATCCAGGTAAATGGGCGTTACTTAGATCAGATGGACGAAAATGATTTGGGTTTATTTCGTCGCAAGAGTGTCGGGTTTATTTTTCAGTCTTTTAATTTGATCCCCAGTATGACTGCTATGCAGAATGTGATCTTCCCAATGCGATTTAGCGGGGTATCCAATAAAGAACGCCAAAATCAAGCCGCTCGCCTGTTACACCAGGTTGGATTAGCCAAAAGAGCATTACACCGTCCGACTGAGTTATCCGGTGGTCAACAGCAGCGTGTGGCCGTTGCACGTGCTTTGGTCAATAACCCGCCTCTTATCCTTGCGGATGAGCCTACCGGAAATCTGGATACCACCAGTGGTTTCGGTATTATGAAACTTTTATCAAAACTCAATTTGGAAGGACGCACTGTCATTGTGGTAACCCACGATATCCGTATGTGCCAGTTTGCCAGCAATATTATTTATTTATTAGATGGACTCACCGTAAGCGAAGCGGAATACGAAACCGCTTCCCATTTTGAAATCCCGGAAGAAGAACCGGAGGAAGTATAAGCCATGAAGAAATTAATCAAATTTGTATCCCTTATCAGTTTAATAGTTTTAATTTTGTTAACTGTCTCCAACCCATCATTGGGTAAAGCTCAGAATGAAACACCATTGGTTGATACAGCTACCATGGCACCAACCGAAACGATTGTTGATACACCAGTACCAACCGTTGCTACAACAGAACCAGTTACTCAATTTGTACGCCCTCTGGTTGTGATCACCTCGTATGAGTATGGGAATGACCGTATCACCCCTGGAAATGATTTCACCTTAAAAATTCGCATGAAAAACAACGGTGAAAGCGATGTATATAACATGGTGGTCACATTTGAAAGTACTGACTTTTTGCCTCTAGCTTCTGGTGGTGTACGTGCCGTACCCTACATGGATACAGGTGCATCGGTAGAAATCGACCAACCGATGCGAGCCAATGCCAGTTTATGGGGCTACACGTCTGGAGCCATTACAGTAAATGTCGCTTATACGGATGAAAAAGGTACCAGTTACACAGAACGATTCACCTTAACCATAGATTTGCGCATCCCGGTTTATACTACAGCCCAACCCACTGCCACCCCAACCATGCAAGCTCGTTCACAATTGGTGGTTGGCGGATATGAAGTGGATGTAAATCCATTACAACCAGGAACAATTTTCAACCTGAGTGTTGATATTCGTAATTTAGGCGCTGTGGATGCGCATGATGTCACCATGGTTTTGGGTGGCGGTGTCACGGTTCCCAGTGGTCAGGATGGTACCGGTGGACAGCAGGCTGGTGGAGTTACCGGCAGTGGAGCAGATCTGTCGGTATTTGCCCCCATCGGAACGTCGAATCTGATCTATATTGATGAAGTCAGCTTAGGGCAGCTGGTTAAGGCATCTGCACAATTGATCGTCAATGTTTCAGCCAATCCCGGCGCGTATCCCTTTAAGATTTCCTTTACCTATCTGAATGAAAAAGGGGAACGAGTGGTGGATGATCAGGTGATCACATTGCTGGTTTATTCCTTGCCGAAGGTTGAAATTGGATTTTATCGTAATCCTGGTAACTTAATCGCTGGACAGATGAATCCATTGCCTATTCAGATTACCAATCTGGGAAAAACAACCGCAGTCTTAGGTACCCTGATGGTGACATCTGAAAATGCTGATCTGACCGAGAACAGTATTTTGATTGGATCATTGGAACCAGGTGGTTATTTCACCATGGATGCCATGGCAATGCCATACATGGAAGGTGAGTTGGAACTGCTCGTTTCGGTTTCTTATACGGACGATTTCAATCAATCACGCAAGGTGGAACAAACATTAAGTGTCATGGTTGACCCGATGCCTGTATTTGAGCCCATGCCTGGAGACATGGGCGAACCTATGCCGCCGATAGAGCAACCAGAAACATTCTTTCAGAAGGTATGGCGTTTTATCAAGGGATTATTAGGGTTGGGTAGTGGAAAAACTCAACCAACCCAAAACATGCCAATACCCGGTGAATTTCAGGAAGAGTTTCCTCAATATGAAGAGCCGGTAAAACCTATTCCTGGACCCAAGGGATGATCAGGAGCATTCAATGAGCTTTTGGGATCTGGTAAGTCTAATTTCTGAAAATTTACGCCGCCGAAAGGGACGTGTATTTCTGACCGCTGTCGGCGTGGTGATCGGTACCGCGGCTGTGGTATTGCTCGTGTCCTTAGCAACCGGGCTACAGAAAAGCGCAACCAGTAACCTGTGGGGAATCACTGATTTGAGCCGGATTGATGTATATCCCAACTATGGCGATGGAATGATGGTGGAGGCTGTCAAAGTTGGAGGGGGCGGTGGAGGTGGTACCATCAGCAATATTGAAATTATTGACACCAGCCATCCTGGATGAAATTGCGGCTATTCCCGGGGTCAAATCTGTTATTCCCAGAGATTATATGTACGGTCAGGGTATGATTCAATTCGGCAAGTTTGAAACCTGGGCAGGCTTGATGGGTGTAAAAACAGATAGCCTGGAAAATTTAGGGTATGAGCTGGACCGGGGAACGATGGAATTGCGTAAAGGCACGATTGTTGCAGGTAGTTGGGTGGTAAAAAACTTTTATGTTCCCAGCCTGCGTCCTGGTCAGGAACCGCCTGAAATCCCTGATATTCAGGACCAACGCGTGAAATTGAAATTAACCAAATGGACCAGTGATGGGAAAGAAGTCAGCCGAACGGTTGAACTAAAAGTGGTTGGAATTCTGAAGGAAATGCGGAATGAAGCCGATGGTCAATTCTTCGTTTCCATGGATGACCTGGATGCCTGGAACACATGGTTTAATAACGGACAACGCATCAATCGTAATAAAAATGGATATAACGATGTGGTTGTTCGCGCTGAAAGCCCGGAAGTCGTCATGGATGTCACCCAGCAAATCAACGATATGGGTTTTATGGCTTACTCACCCCAGAGTACCGTAGAAGGGATTAACAGCTTCTTTGTGATCCTGCAGTTGGTGTTTGGTGGCATCGGAGCGATTGCTTTGTTGGTAGCAGCGATCGGGATTGCCAATACTATGACCATGGCTATTCTGGAACGCACCCGGGAAATTGGCTTGATGAAAGCGGTCGGAGCAACCAATCGGGATGTTCTGACCATCTTCCTCGGGGAAGCGGCTGGAATCGGCTTTTTAGGCGGTCTGGGAGGAGCTCTATTAGGTTGGGTCGGTGGATATGCATTGAATGTGGTTTCGATGCAATTCCTCGCCAGCCAGGCGCAGCAACAGGGTTATTTGTCAACCGGATTATCAGCAGATACGCCCTTGTGGTTGTTGTTGTTTGCCATCCTGTTTGCAACGTTGGTAGGGTTTTTGTCGGGATTATATCCGGCTTTGCGAGCAGCTACTTTGGAGCCGGTAACTGCATTGAAATACGAATAAAATTATGTTTGAAAACTGAGGATTTATGAGTTTTTGGCGGAATGGAATCTGCCAAAAACTCACTCTTTTTTAAATATTGAATTCACGAAATATAAGTTTCTATGAAATTTAAAAATCGGTAATTATCGGAAGAAAAAACCTCCCCTTTTGGAAGCACAATTGCAAGAGTCAAAATTGACTCAATTTGCATAAAAAGGGAGGGTTTTGAGTCAAAAATCGTGAAAAATGACTCAAAAATTGACTCATAGAGTCAATCAATCGATGGTTGAATCATGTCTGTTCAGCTAAAAATGGCATAGAAAATAGTTTTTTCTTGAAATAATTCTTTCGAAGTTTTTTTAACATTTCTAATGTTATTTTAATGTTCGACTATTTTACCTGTAAAATAATTATATTTACCCCGATTGTTGATTGACTTGTCAGCGAATGACAGGCATAATTTTTGTTAGAGGAAAATCATTGAACTGGTATGCGTTTCTGATAGGTGCAGGTGCATCCCTGGCAATCTGGCGGATTGTACAGGGGCAGAAAAAAAGGGATGACTTCCAATGGGTATTGGCAGGGCTATGGGTATTGGCAGGTGCCTGGTTAGGCGCAAGACTGGCATACTTTATCTGGCATCCAGCTGCCATCGTTGATTTCGGTTGGCAGGCAATCGGGTTGCGGGAAGGCGGCATGGTCTGGCCTGGGGCTGTATCAGGAGCCTGGATTACCATATTCATTCTGGCACTGGCAAAGAGGACAAACTGGCTGGTGGTCGCCGATCGATTGTTGGTGATGTTACCTCCTCTGGCGATCATGGCATGGTTGGCGGGGTGGATTTCTGGTAGTGGTTATGGTCCAATGATGCAGGCAGCCTGGTGGGTCCCCAGGACAATGGACGAAAGCTTTCAATTGTTACCGCGCTTTCCCTTACAATGGATGGCAGCCACTTCGTTATTCCTGATTTTTTTCCTTCTGGAATCTCGTTTTCCTAAAAATAAGATCGGTGGTCAGGCAGCATTGACCTGGTTAGTATTCACCTTGCACACACTTCTGTTTTCATTTTTACGCGCGGATCACAGACCAGAATCGCTGGGTTTGTATTGGGATATCTGGTTTGGGTTACTGGGTTTGCTGTTTGGGATGGTGCTCATCTGGTTGGTTTTTATTCGAAAACCAATTAAGAAATTCATCCCTGATTAAAAACTTCACCAGGGTTCTTTTCTGGGATAGAATCAGCTAGCAAGAAAATTTTAGGAGAAACAGGTGCTTATGAAATGTAAACTCGCATTAGCCCAAATCAATACGGTTCTCGGTAATGTCCAGGCAAATTTAGCAAAACATCTGGAATTAGTCGATCAGGCAATATCACAGGGAGCTGACCTTCTGATTTTTCCAGAGCTTTCCATGACTGGATATTTATTACAGGATATGGTGCCACAGGTTGCCATGCGTCCCAATGCGCTGGATCCGGTCTTTTCGAAGTTATTGCAAGCCAGCCAGAATATTGATCTGGTGGTGGGGTTTGTGCAGGAAGATGAACGCAACCGTTTTTACATTGCCTCTGCGTATCTTTCGGGTGGGGAGGTGGTGCATGTGCACCAAAAGATTTACTTGCCCACTTACGGGCTGTTTGATGAAGGTCGTTTCTTTGCCTGGGGAGATAGCGTGCGCGCTTTTGATACCCGCTTTGGGCGTTTTGGCATGCTGGTATGCGAGGATTTCTGGCATGCTTCGGTGCCTTACCTGCTCTGGCAGGATGGTGCGGATGTTTTGATCTTCAGTTCTGCCTCCCCGGGACGTGGGCTCTCGAATGAACCGCAGGTTGATTCCGCTCGCTGGGTGGATCATATCAATCGTGCCTATGCCAGCATGTTTACAACATTTGTTGCCCATACCAATCGGGTGGGACACGAGGATGGTTTGCATTTCTGGGGTGGCGCCATGGTGTATGATCCGAATGGCGATGTACTGGCACGTGCACCTCAAAATGAAGAGACATTGTTATTCTGTGAGATTGACCTGAACCAACTTCATCGCACCCGCACCCGTCTACCGCTCCTGCGTGATGAGCGTACAGCGCTGGTGCAGCGTGAATTAACCCGCATTCTTACTCAGGATAGACGTCCCTCCGGACGATGAAGGAGGTTAGGATGATTGACCTTTCGATTAATACCAAATTAGCAACTCAAATTCTGAGCAATTTCATTCATAGCGAGATTACCCGGGTTGGATTTTCACGAGCTGTGTTGGGACTTTCTGGTGGACTGGATTCGGCGCTCTCGTGTTTCCTGGCTGCCAGAGCAATGGGTCAGGAGAATGTTTTGGCCATACGAATGCCTTATCGCAGCTCGTCGCAGGATTCATTGGATGATGCCCAGCGTGTCATTGATGCCACTGGTGTGAACAGCCTGACCATCCCAATTACGGAGATGGTCGATCCATTAATCGACCGCTTCCCGGAGATGGATAATATGCGCAAGGGCAATATTATGGCACGTGTGCGAATGGTTATACTGTTCGACCAATCAGCTGCTTTCAACGGGCTGGTCGTGGGTACTGGCAATAAAACCGAGGTCCTGCTGGGGTACACTACAATTTATGGTGATTCCGCCTGTGCCATCAATCCACTGGGGGATCTCTATAAGACCCAGGTGCGCCAGCTTTCACGTGATCTGGGCGTGCCACAAGCGCTGATTTCCAAACCTCCCTCTGCGGATTTATGGCGTGGACAGACGGATGAGGGCGAATTAGGTTTTACCTATGAAGAAGTGGACCGCTTATTGTTCCTGCTGGTGGATGAGCGCTACTCCCCGCAGGAATGTGTTGAGGCGGGTTTCTCGCAAGTGTTTGTGGATGAGGTGGTCAAACGGGTGCAACGTAACCACTTTAAACGTGTCATGCCACCGATCTGTAAACTCAATAACCGCACCATCGGGTATGATTTTTTTTATCCAAGGGATTGGGGAACATAGGTAGGGGGTAGGCCTTCGGGTTTAGGGTTCGGAAAATTTTTTCCTATGACCATTGCGCTATAACAGGCTCCTCTGGGTATGCATTACTTCGACCTGGCTTCTGGTCACATTAAGCGAGGAGTGCAATGCACGATTTTGCTGATAGGTGATAGTTTTTCTATGAGCAATGACCTATGAGCAATCAGCTATATTACTCCGCTTCCACCAGCAGGAAATCGAACATATTTGCATCAAAGCGTAACAGAATGGAGGGTTGCTCGACGGAATACCAGGCTGTCTGACCGTTGCTGAGGGTTACCTTCCAGGCCTGGAATTCTCCAGCAGGAACACTGATACTTTCTGGTCCTGAGATGGTTAATTTTATTTGTTTAACCAAAGGTCCATTATCCTCAGTCTCCTGGCGCCAGGTGAGTGGAATGAGATATTCAACCTTGTAAGATTTTCCGGGTGCAAAATCAAGCCCCATCACGCGCCAGGCCCACTCCTCATCCACCAGCGTCACGGGTGAGAATGTTAAGGAATCCTGTGCCAGGTTTTCCGATCGAATGGAAAGTTGTAGATTTTCATCCAGTTCTTGCACCTGCCAACTCACTTCGTATATGTCAGTCAGATTTTTCTGATACAGGCTAACCAGATGGAGATCCTCTGTTTGCCACTCAACATTCAAGCTGGAAGTACCAGCCAGCGATGAAAAATAACTGTTTCCGGTTTGAATTTCAAAACCTTCGTAAGTTCGTTTACAGCTCAAATTGGAATCCAATTCACCTTGATGCCATTGGCAGACTGCCTCTCCGATCTTTTCAGCCCCTTTGTGCTGCACTTCATACACCCACACGGCGGAGACCGGCAAATGTTGTCCATCTAACGGTAGGGTTGCTGTGCTGCGTGCCTGTGTGATTTCCTGAACAGCAACCACAATGAACAATAGCCCTGCCAGTAGAATTGGCCAGAGAACTTTCCAGGTGAAGAGTTTGGCTGGTTCACTCTCGCTTTCCTCAAGCACTTGAGGTCGTGGTATTAATCGTTGTAATAACACCAGACCCAACGACCAGCATCATGATTCCGAAGGCACCTGCAGGCAGGGAAGGAAATGGCAGTTCAAGAGTTGGTAACAATCCAGCGCGTATCATTACAATCGCAGCCAGAAAATTATTGGCCGCATGCAGCACGATGGTGACGGTCAGGGATTGTGTGCGCCAGTAGGTGTATCCCAATAAAAATGAGATCAGTAATAAAGCTGGTAATCCTTGCAGACGGAAGTGGTAAAACGCAAATAGTAGAGCTGGGAACCAGTACTGCCAGTGCTACGGGTCGTATGTTTCTGATAAGCCGGTTGGATGGTTCCCCGGAAAAGGATTTCTTCACAAATGGGTGCAGCGATGACCAGACCGACAAAGATCAATGCTGCTTGAAATGAAGTGCTCGGTAGCATCCCTGCAGGTGTGGGTGGTATGTAACCGGTGATCTGAACCATGAGGATTTCAACCAGGCTGGTCACCAGCCAGGCACCACCCCCTAAGAGCATTGCTACCAGCAATAAAGACGCTCTGGTTTTCTTCAATCCACTACTTTCACGGATGTCGATCTGGTTGTGACGTAGCATCCACAGGGTGGGTAAAAGAATGAAAAGAAGCTCGGTAAGTAGTAGCCCCCAGGAGAAGGAAATTGACTGCAGGATAGCGCCCAGGCTTACCACCAACAACATGGTTGCCAGGTAAAGACGATTTGCTTGAATGATACTCAGGGTTTTTTTCAAGGTATGGGGTTCCCTCGCGGCTGCATAGGTAGATTGTAACATGCGTGAGGGAGAATATTCAGTAAAAGAGCCGTCCACGAATGAAGAAGGAGCCGTCAACGAATATGAAACGAATACCCCAAGGGCACGATGTAAACGAATATAGACAAAGCGTTCTTTTTGCTGACTGACTATTTGTAAAGAATGGGGAGATAGAACTGGTTTCGAGGTAAGAGCCATAATTGCTGGCTGGGATCACCAAGGAGATTGTAAGTCTCCCAATAGTATTGCCCTTCTCCATCATCAGATGCGGATAATAACCTGGAGGAAATAATTCTTCGAACTGTAAAAGTCCTGAGAAGAGCAATTCTTGTTGGAGAATTGGATTAAGGGATTTTCAAAAATGGATTCAAAGAAATTTTCTTTCAAGTAGCATCGTCTTGACCCCAATAACTATTATCAGCTGAACCAATAAAGCTAATAGCACCTTTACTTTCTTGTATCATCCAGGTTTCACCAAATCCGACTGGATGTGAGAGTTGAACCAAAATCATTCGTGAACAGGCAAAACTTAGACAAACGAAAGAAAATATTGTTATTATATAATCGCAATCAATATCTCCTTCTAGAATTGTTATATTACCATCGTACCAAGCATTGGGCACCCATGTCCTGAATAAGTAATTATTCCACGGCCAGCATTAATTACTATGATGTTCAATATGTATTAATTAGCATTATTAGATATGCAGTAGAGCTGATCTCCTCCGGCGAAATTCATCTGGAAAATCACCCAGAAAACCCTAAGTGGAGCAGTGTAATTCATCTATTACGTAATTATGTGATCCTTCATGACTAATTTGATCATAGTCATTGTCACAAGTCGCAATAAATGATACATTGGATATGCCAATCTTGATATCCATCATGAATGTATGAAATTATTTTATTGACCATATTAGTAACATCAGATTCAATTCTTGCAGGTAACCTGTCCAACATGAATATCAGGAACATAGTCGGTTTCATCACCTAATGTTCCATAATAAAGATCTGTCTTAAGAAATGTAATTTTTCCAGTGGGTGCAGGAATAAAATTTGTATCACCGACCAACAATAAATACACAGGGGGATAGATCTAATGATTTGATGTAATTCTGGATTGCCAGAATATCATCTTCTTCCCCATCTGCAGGACCATCAAATCCTGATATATCACTTAATAATGTAGTTTCAACCAAATAACCCTGTACTATTCTTCATGTTCAACAAACGGTGCCAGTTCTTCGACAAACTCATCCGGGGTGATGATCAGATACCCTTCACCGGACTTGGTTGCATCCAGGGTCGCCTGTGGGGGTGGATTGATCACGATCTGGCTGACCAGGCGGTCGAAAGAGGGGCTGTCGCTGATGACAGCAGCATCGAGCGATGTGGCTGCGCTCTCCGGCCAGGTCAGGCGCAACGCAATCTTTTCCAGCAACTCGATCTCGCCGTAGGCAGGGCGATAACGAACCGGGTTGATCCACAGGGGCAGGATAGTGTAATCACGCATCTGGAAGGTGTCCTTGACTTCATACCAGCGCTGGGGTTGAAGGCTTAGGCTGGCATAACGGGCGGGGTCGGGCGGTGTCCAGGGTGGAGGGGGTTCGGACTTGGAAGCCTGACGTTGAGCTGGGAATGATTCTGGCTGGGAAACCCTGCCGGGAAAGGTTGATACGATGGCTACTGGTATCTTGCTGGATGACCTCCACCTGCGCTCCCTGCGGGATTAGAATGTTGAAGGTCACACCAGGTAGGGCAGGTTGCCCGGGTTCTCGGTAGGAGCTGTATTCCTCGTGCCATAGGCGGGTGTAGGATTGTCCATCTCCTGTTTGAACTTCAGCCCAGATACCGGAAAAGGTGATAGTGACATCCAGGCTGTGGGTGTCGATTTCCTGCACCTGGGTTTGCGGGGCAGCGCCAGGTGAGCTATCCGGGCTGGCAGCCAGCCAGAGAGGCTCTTGACCTGATCCATATTGTGCCTTGACAGGAATTTCAGGTAGCAAAAAGCTGATCAGCAAGCTGAAAATTAGAATTCGAGTAAGATAATTCATAAAAAATAAAATCACGACAAAAAAGGTATTTAATTTCATTGTAGCATCAATTTTGGTTGAAGAAATACTACTTCAGTGTTAATTCAGTCATGGTGAAATTAATCACAAATACCCCTTTCCCCTTTCAACTTTTTACTGTCAACTATTCGCTATTTACAAATCCATCATCCTTCTTTATACTAATGGGTCTAACCAAAAATCCATCGCTCATTGCGATTTAAATAGGACAACTTTTGACAATTCCAAATACAACTTCTACCCGGACCGACAATGGTCATATCAAAACACGCGTCGTTTTCTTTGACATGGATCACACATTATTGGATGTCTCTTCCTTTCACCGCAAGAATTTTCTGATGGTGCTGAATAAATTATTTGGCATCACTGCATTGGAGAAAGTGGTCACCTCCGGTGTGCCGATGTTCGAGGTTATGCGTCGCTTTGCCGTGGCTGCCGGGATTGGTGAAGGCAGTGTGAATGCCAGGCAGGCTGATATTGAACGCATGCTGGTGGAAAATATCCAGACTATTTTGCCGCAGGATTTACATGATTTTGTTTTCCCAGGTGTGGTGCCACTGCTGGAGACATTGCATAAAAACAAGATTCCGGTGGGGTTGACAACGGGATCCTTGCGTGGGGTAGCCAGTCAGGTCTTATCACGGGCTGGTTTGCTGGGTTATTTTCCACTGACTTCTTTTGGAGATGACTGTGATCATCGTAATCAGATTGTTGACCGAGGGATGGAGAAAGCCACCTGGGTGTACGGTCTGGCTCGAGAAGCCATTGAGCTGGTCATTGTGGGTGATGCACCCATGGATATCGAAGCCGGTAAGAATTTTTCTGCCCGAACGATTGCTGTGACAACTGGCGTTTACTCCGCGGTGGATTTAAAGCAACACTCTCCTGATTTTATCTTTCCGAATCTGGCAGATACCCAGGCGATTCTTAGCGCAATTACCAGTGATTAAGTCATCATATAATGCGATGAATTTCACAATCCATTTGACATAGTTCGCTGGAGTGTTTATACTTAAATTAACAGTTGAATATAGCCTTCGGGGCAGGGTGAGGAACGCAAGTTCCAATTCCCGATCGGTGGTATAACCCACGCGCAGAAAAGATGCATGACCCGGTGAAACTCCGGGGTCGACGGTATAGTCCGGATAAAAGAAGGTAAGCGAACTGATCATCCTGTTTGCTGTGACGCCCCGAAAACAATACGTTTTCGGGTTTTTTTCTCCCCCGTTGGCTGTTAATTCGCCTGCGGGATTTATTTTTAGGAGAATGATGGAAATCAGTCTGAAGCGTTCACAAAAACACAACCCCATCAATAAAGCAGCCGGAAAATATGGCGGTTGGCTGATGCCGATCTCTGTTACATTGGCTGTCATCCTGTGGTGGATCGTGTCACGCTGGAGTGAATTGCCGGCATTCATTCTGCCACCACCCATGGTTGTGATCCGGCGTTTCTTTCTGGTGCTGGGGGATGGAAGCCTGTTGTGGCATGCCTCTTACACGCTGCTGGAAGTTGCATTGGGGTTAATCTCCGGCGCATTCCTGGCGACGGTATTGGGCTACCTGCTGGCAAAATCCAGCACACTGGAGCGCTTATTATCCCCTTATCTGGTGGCATCTCAGGCCATCCCGATTGTGGCGATTGCTCCATTGCTGGTGATCTGGTTCGGTCCGGGCTTATTTTCCAAGGTCTTGATTGCCGGGTTGATCGTTTTCTTCCCGGTGCTGGTGAACACAGTGGTAGGAATCCGTGCTGTGCCACAGGATTTACGAGATTTGATGCGCTCATTACGCGCCACCCGCCTGCAAACCCTGCGACATCTGGAAATCCCGGCAGCACTGCCTGTTTTTCTGGGAGGATTGCGCATTGGGGCAACCCTCTCGGTGATTGGTGCAGTCGTGGGTGAGTTCGTCGGCGCGGATCGTGGATTGGGATTCCTGATCAATGTGGGACGTGGGCAATATGACACGGCACTGGTCTTTGTGGCGGTCTTCACCCTGGTGGCTATGGCTTTATTATTATATGGAGCGGTGATCTTATTGGAACGAAAATTATTAGCCTGGCAGCACCGCCCACGGAAACAAACTTTAATTGTTGAAATTTAGTGGAGGACATACATTGAAAAAAATCATCATTACAAGTCTTATCGCCATTTGGATGCTTTCAGCCTGTGCCTCAAAAGAGGAACAACCCAGGGAGTTGGTCAATATCCGTTTACCGATGGGTTTTATTCCTAATGTTCAGTTCACCCCCATCTATGTTGCCCTGGAAAATGGATATTTTGAAGAAGAAGGCATTCAGGTCGAGCTGGACTACAGCATGGAAAATGATAATGTTGCGTTGGTGGGGGCTGGTCAATTGCAGTTTGCGATTGCTTCTGGTGAACAGGTGGTATTGGCGCGCGCACAGGGGTTGCCAGTCACCTACGTTATGGCCTGGTACGAAAATTACCCGGTCGGGGTGGTCTCATTGAAAGAGAAGAATATTACCAATGTCAGTGATCTATCTGGGAAACGGATTGGCATTCCTGGTTTATACGGTGCCAGTTATATTGGTTTCAAAGCCATGCTTGACGCGGCCGGACTGGAAGAGTCGGATGTGCGTTTGGATTCGATTGGTTACACCCAGGTGGAAGCACTGGTCACTGACCGGGTGGATGCGGCTGTCATATACGTCACCAACGAGCCGGTGCAATTGGCATCTGAGGGGTATGAAATCAACATCCAGGCACTCTCGGATAATCTACAACTGGTATCAAATGGCCTGATCAGCAACGAAACCACCATCAGAGAGCATCCCGAACTGGTGCGTGGTATGGTAAAAGCCATCAGTCGTGGCATTCAGACATCCCTGAAGGATCCGGACGCTGCCTACCAGATCAGTGTGAAATATGTTGAAAATCTGGCGCAAGCCAACACAGCCGTACAGAAAGAGGTATTGCGTATTTCGATTGAATACTGGCAGTCAGACCCATTGGGGTATAGCGATCCGAGTGCCTGGGAGAATATGCATGCCATCTTACTGGAAATGGGACTGATTGGGCAGGCGATTAATCTGGATGATGTTTATACCAATGAATACTTATACAAATAAAACCATGGAAACCGTGCAGTCATTTCTGACGGTAAAAGATTTGCATATCACCTTTGCGATTGAAAATGGTGGATTGCAGGCATTACAGGGGGTCAATTTTCAGGTTGCTCCCCAGGAGTTTGTGTGTGTGATTGGTCCTTCTGGCAGTGGCAAAAGCACCCTGTTGCGGGTGATCGCCGGTGTGTTGCAGCCATCCCGTGGCGAGGTGAATTTCTCCTATGATGGAGATCGGGAAGTGAAGATCGGTTATGTTTTTCAGCAAGCCAATCTGATGCCCTGGCGTACAGTGATTGAGAATATAACGCTACCATTGGAGTTGCATCAAATTTCCATGGAGGAAGCACGCCAGAAAGCGCTGGAATTGATCGACCTGGTTGGGCTGCGTGGCTTTGAGCAAACCTGGGTGCAGGAACTTTCGGGTGGTATGGCGCAACGGGTAGCAATTGCCAGGGCTTTGATCCAGGACCCGGATTTACTGCTTCTGGACGAACCGTTTGGCTCACTGGATGCGCTGATGCGCGAGCAGATGGGTGCGGAACTGCTGCGCATCTGGCAGGCACGCCGCACCACGGTATTGATGGTGACGCATTCGATCTCGGAAGCATTGCTACTTTCAGATCGAGTGCTGGTATTGAGTGCCCGTCCAGGTCGCATCTCCTGTGATTTCCCGGTGAATTTACCACGTCCCCGACAGGAGGACTTGCGGTATACTCCTGAATTTGGGCACATGTCACAAAAATTACGGGCAGAGATTTTGCCTGATTAGGTCTTCTCTGCCCATTTATCGTTTTGCTGACTGACTGTAGCTATCCCAACAGGTTCCAGAAGTAGAACGACCAGAGAATTGCCAGCGCAAACAGCGTCAGAAGGGTATAAAAAACCCGACTTTTAGCCGTCCAGAAGCCTTTAACCCAATTGATGACTGAAAAAACCAGGGTCGTGAAGCCGAAGATTGCCATTAATATGGGGATAAAAAACAGGAACTCAGAATTACCTGGCATTCCAAACCAAGCACGGGGTACGCCAAACGCCGGGTGGGTATCCGCAAAAATCGAACCAAAATTTACCAGGAAATACAGGAAAAAAACACCGAATAACCCAGCGCTCAAGCGGGATAGGCGCGCTAACACGGGTGGTTTTTCGTGCTGCTTCAAAGCTTTAAATAAAGATACAATCCAGGAAACCATGGCAATCAGGAACAGAATTAAACCACCGACCAGTATGAACAGGTGTAAAGGTAAAGCGCGATACCAGGGCGTTTTCAGGAACACGAATGGCATGGATGGAGATAGTGAGATCTGATTGTCGATTGATCTAAGCAATAATCTATCTGCATGATCTTCCGGATTGACCAATAATCCCGGTTCCACTTCCACATAAGGCAAGGTTTTTCCGCCAAATGTGACATAAATACGCTCCGCTTTTACACGCACATTTATAGGTGACATCAAACTGAGGATTTTTTCAAAGCTAGTGAAATTGGAACGTGCCAAAAAATAAGTACCGACATATTGATCGGCTCGACTGGCAAAATCATCCGTTGGGGTTAAAGATACCTTTTCTTCTGAAGGATAGAAATGATCCAGAAAGGTTGTGATCAGTTGTTCAGCGACCACGCCTCCTGCAGTTCCATTGGTGGATACGAAAATACCAGTGTCAGTTTCAGGCAATAGGTATAACTGCGAATGGAAGAGTGATGTATCCCCTCCATGGGATAAAGTATATTGACCATTTTGGGTGTTGTAGAAAAAACCATAGGCCATACCACTCATTTTTGGAGAAGGGCTGTACAAAGGATTGTGCATCAATTGGGCGGTCTCTGCCGATAATATGCGGTTACCTGCAAATTCACCTTCCTGGAGATGAGCAATCATAAAATTCGCCATATCTAAACCGGTGGCACTTAATGCTCCCGCAGGGGTCCCGACCACAAATTCAAAACCTCCTTCGATGTATTCCCCATTCAGGTAGTTGTATCCTTTGGACATCTGCCCAATGAGTTCTGGTGGTAAAGGCTGTTGGAAGGTGGAATGCTGCATCTGCAAGGGTTCTAGAATGTTTTCGGCAATGTAATTTTCGAAAGGCATGCCAGATACTCGTTCAACAATATAGCCACTCAAGGCGGTGGCATAATTGGAGTAGGCAGCGTATTGGCCGGGAGGGAAGACCCGTGCTGGTAGATTGGTCTTTACATAGGTCTCGAGAGAACTCACTTCCTCGGCGTTCAACTTGAAAAGCTCGTTTCCTTTGTCTTCAAATCCAGCCAGATGGGTCATGATCAGTCGCAAAGTGATCGGTTGGGCATAGGTGGCTGGAATCTCAAAATCAAGATAGGTGTTGACATCGGTGTCCAGATCCAGTTTTCCAGCTTCCACCAGCTGCATAACAGCTGTCCAGGTGAAAAGTTTTGAGACTGAACCAGGTCGAAAGAGAGTGGTGGCAGGGTCAACCGGAGTTTTGTTGTCCAGGTCAGCATAACCGTAGCCTTTGGCAAAAAAGACTTCGCCATCCTTGACCACCACAACCACTGCGCCGGGCACGTGATTGCTCTTCATACTGGTTGCCATAACGCCATCCACAAAAGCGGATAGTTCAGCCGGGTCGTTGGGTCCACTTGCTGGTTTTTGCGCATGGGCAGGAATGTTAAAACTTAATAATAATCCAATGATCAGGATCATTGTGGATAGGGTCTGCAGGGAAAATTTAGATTTGGATAAATAACTATTCATGGGGTTTAGTCCTTTCAGATGGATTCAATTATATTTACGGAAAAATCACCCAAAAAGTGGCGAAAAAATTTATAATTAAGTGGAGAAGTAAAATGAAATTTGAGCGCAGTATCTCCATTCATTGTAAACCAGAAGATGTATTTGTGTTCCTGCGTGATAAAGATCAATTCCAGCAAGAGCCTGGTTCACCGGTCTTAGTATTGGAAAAAACCACGTCTGATCCTGTGGGGATTGGCATCCGCTATCGCGAGGTGGTGCAGATGTTCCCTTTGATCAAAGGTGAGATACTATCTACCATCCAGCGCTATGAACCACCGCGATATCTTGAAGAGTCATTCACAGGAACCGGCATGGCAGGATACCTGGCGTATGAATTCATTCCGGTCAAAGAAGGCACACGTTTGGTTCAACGTGAAACGATCCAATTCCATGGCTTTTTTCGTTTATTTTCTCCTATTATGGAGCGCATGTTGTTGAAAGCTGTAGAAGCCAGATTGGAAGGGATAAAAACGATTCTGGAAGTAAGATCTGCTAAGGAAAACCAGCTCTGAAATTATAAACTACATAAAGTGCGGTACGTTAATCAATGCTTCCAGCAAGCTTTGACGGTCGATCAAGCCCAGAGGATGTTTCTCTTCATCCACGATCACCATGATCTTGCGTCCTTCGGAGATCATCATTTGAATCGCCTCAGGAATGGGTAAATCCGCTCGCGCCTGGATGGGGTCCTTCGACATAATTTGCTTTGCCGTCACGATGCTGGCAATGCTTTTACCCTGTTGTCTGAGCGATGAGAGAATGGAATATTTGGATTCTCCAGGGATACGATTGATAATATCTACATCGCTGATGATGCCACTGACCCGGTTTTGATCATCCACCACAATCAGACGGTGGGATTGGAACTTCATCAGCGTGGTGATAATCTTTTCGATCAGATCCTCTTCGTAAACCAATGGAATCTCTGGTGACATAATATCTCCCACCCGTTTTGGCATACTTAGAAATGGTGTAGAAAGCGTTGGTGTGCTTTCGATCGGGGATATCTGGCGTAATACATCCAACCTTGAAAGCATACCGACCAGTATTCCGTCTTTGCCTGTGACCGGGATGCGTTTGAGATGATGTTTTTTCATCAACCCCACCGCATGACTCAGGGCGGTGTCCTCAGAGGTTATGATGACCGGACGGGTCATGATATCTTCTACCCGTTGATGGCTTCCTGATAATTGACGGATTTCCTCTTCGATGGTTTCAGCATCCAGTTGTTTGGCAACGGATAGACGTTGTTGCAAGCCAGCCCGGGCGATCAGATCCTCATCGGTGATGATGCCAACCACCTGCTGGTCTTCATTGACGACGGGAAGCGCCTTGAGCTGGTGTTTGACCATCATGCTCCATACCTCAGCGACACTTTCCTGTGGTGAAATACTGATAGCAGGGCTGCTCATGATTTCCTTTACCAGCCGGTATCCGGGCAATGGGTTGAGCCCACGATGGGTATATTTCAGGATTTTAACATCCTCCATCGTGATCAATCCTTCACGCACCATCGGGTAAATGGTGTCCAAAACAGCGTCAATTTTCTCAGCATAATCAATAACCTCGATGACCATCGGTAAGTCTTCTGACAGTCGGATGATGGCGGAGGTATGAATACGCGATCGGGCTCCAAATCCGGCGATTCCACGTGTTACGGTGGCACCAGCCAGGCCGGCATCACGCAGTTTTTCCAGCAGTGCCATGAACAGCGGTTTACCATGCCATATGTCGTTTTCCCCGATATAAATCTTCAGGCATTTCGTGATTTGTGAGGATTGAGTTTCCATACCACCTCCCGATTCACGCAGAATTGTGAACCTATCTTTATTATTACACGTTTCTAGCTGAAATAAACACCTTTACAGAATTTTTCCCAACCAGATGCCCAGAACCGCAAAGAGAGCACCCAGCAGGCTGGAGCCAAGCAGGTTGAAGAGACCCAACCCCCATTGCCCCTGAGAGATGAGCGCGATCGATTCATAGGCATAGGTCGAAAAGGTGGTGTAAGACCCCAGAAAACCAATGGTTAACAGCAGACGCAAGCGTGGGTCGATGATGAAGTTTTCCATGCTCATGGAGACGATCAGTCCCAGCAGGAAGCTGCCACTTAAATTGATCAGCAGGGTCCCATAGGGAAAACTGCTGCCAAAACGCTGGGCAGCCCAATCTCCAACCCAGTAACGAAAATTTGCTCCCAACACAGCACCTATTGAAATCCACAGAACTTTATCCATATGCACCTATAAACAAAAAAAATCTACCCGAAAACATGGGTAGAAGCTATCAGCCTTGCGGCGGTCTGGTTTCCCGAGCGAGCCTCATCGCTCGTCTCAAATTCTACAGGTGATCCGCTTATGCGTCAAGATCATCAGCCTGGTGATCGCCAATCAAACGATCTGCCTGTTTGGGAATCTTATACGCGCACCACGAAAAGAATCCTGTTTAAGCTTATAATCAGTGGAGAATAAGAAAAGAGGAAAAATTATGTATCACGGTTTTGGATTAAGTTTTGGTTATGTGTTAGTTCAGGTTTTGTTCTTTTTATTGATCGTCGCCTGGGTAGTCGCCAGCCTGGTGGCTCTGGTGGGGCTGAAAAAGGCTAAATTGTCAGCGATTGCCAAAGCGTTGTGGGTGATGATCCTGCTGGGAATCCCAGTTCTGGGCGTGGTGGCTTACTTTATCATTAAACCCAGCGAAGAAGAATAATTAAAAACCCCTCTTGACGAAAGAACATTTGTTCTATACAATAGAAGTATGAGCATCTGGCGTACTTTTCAAAAGTTCTTTCGTCCGGAGATAACCGCTTCGTCACAGCGTTCCTTTGCCCTGGAGGGGGATTTGTTGCTTTCCCTGGAACAACTGGCGCAGTATCGTGGCACCACGCCGCGCAAGGTGGCGGCGGATCTGCTGGCGCGCGAGCTGCAGATGGTGGAGGTGGAGCATGAGACCTGGGAGAAGTGGCAATCTCTGACCGAACGCGAGCAGCAGGTGGCAGCGCTGATCTGTTTGCAATACCGCACCCAGCAAATTGCCACGCGTTTGCAAATTGCGCCGGAGACGGTTCGTAGCCATGTGCACAATATTCTGCATAAAATGGAACTGCCCAATCGCATCGCCCTGCGGCAGCTGCTGGCAGGTTGGGATTTTAGCAACTGGGCGTGACACTTTCCACGCTTAAACATCTTTAAACGCTTTTTAAACATATTTAAACGAAAAATCACCTTAAGTGGGATAGAAAATATTTTCTATAATTGATATGATGGGGATATGAAGAGCTTATTCCCCTCACAATTGCCCAACCAGATCATTTTGGTGATGGGCGAACATGCCGCATCCAACTGGATGTGGGAGCTTTCGGCCTGGCTGGCATTGCAGGGTAACCTGCGCGTGCTGGATGCCGGCAATCGATTCAACGCCTACCCGGTAGCGCAGTCCATTCGCCGTCAACACCAGAATCCACGCGTGGTGCTGGGGCGCATCCGGCTTTCGCGCGCCTTCACCTGTTATCAGGTGGATGTGCTGCTGGAGGAATGGCAGCCCTTGCCCTATCCGACCCTGGTATTTGACCTGTTATCGACTTTTTACGATGAGAATGTCAACCTGCCGGAAAGCCAGCGCTTGCTACGCCAGGTGATCTGGCGCTTGCAACAGCTCAGCAAGATTGCGCCGGTGGTGGTCAGCACGCGTTTGCCGGCCAGCATTTGCGCCGAGCGCATGGTGCTGTTCGAGATGTTGAAATCTCAGGTGGGGGAATTGCGCCTGGAGACAGAACTGGCTCCGGAGGATCGTGTTCCATTACCCGCGCAATTGCCGCTCTTAGCGGCCAGCGATAACAGCACGACTACATAGAAAGGCAGGTGATTTTTTTGGGACGTACCGTACCATCGATTACACAGGTTTTTATGCAGGAAGAGCAATCTCTCTCCCGCTTCCGGCGCGCTTTACGGCGCAGCGACCAACTGGCACTGGATGAATTGCTCAGTATGGCACGCCAGCACATTGCTGCCGCAGCTTATGCCACGCATGTGCTGCCCATGGAGACCTTCCTGGTGGCCATGCTGCTGGAAGAGCACAAGGAAGTGCGTCGTTTGCGCGATGAGGTCGAGCTCTTGCAGCGGAGGTTGAATGCAGGAGATTAATGGCTGGCTGCTGGATGTGTTTGAGAATACCCAAACAGCTGGGGCAGTGCTCTGGTTTCTGAGTGAGAAAGGTGAGCGTTTACGCCTGTACCAACCCCTTCCAATCAGGTTCTATGTGGCGGGTCCGGCCGTGCGCTTGCGCGAGGTCTGGCGCTTCTTAAAGGACCATCCCAGTGCACCCAGACTGGGCCGTGATCAGAAACGCGATCTCTTCCAACCAGAAATGGTGGACTTGCTGGCGGTGGAAGTGGCTTCCCTCAGCGATCAGCAGCGACTCTTTCGCCAGTTGCTGGATCAATTCCCAACGCTGACCTATTACGATGCCGATCTGAGCATCGCCGTGCGGCATGCGTCCAAATACAAAACCTTTCCGTTATGCCGTTGCCGGGTGAAATTTTACGAGTCCTACCTGATCCAGGAGCTGGAGGTGCTGGACAAACGCTGGGATCTGGACCCGCAACTGCCGCCATTGCGCGTGCTGCACCTGGAACCGGATTGTGATCCGGCACACGCCGCTCCATTGGCGTTGTGCGCGCAGATGAATGGGCAGTCCTACCGCTTTTCACTGCAGCCCGTGCGTCCGTTGTTGATCAACCTGCAGGCACTGCTCAAACGCCTGGATCCGGATCTGGTCCTGACGCGCTGGGGCGATACCTGGCTGTTGCCCTATCTGTTTGATCTGATGGAGAAGAGCCAATTCGAGCTGGCCTTGAACCGCGAGCCGGGACGCAAATATATGCAGCGCCCGGAGCGCTCCTATTTTTCCTATGGGCAGATCATCTACAGCGGCCAGCAGATCCACCTGTTCGGGCGCTGGCATATCGACCAGAAAAACGCCACCTTCTGGGGTGATCTGGGGTTGGATGGCATCTTTGAGATGGCGCGCGTGACGGCTCAGCCGGTGCAGGTAGCCGCGCGCACTTCCCCGGGTACTGGAATCTCAACCATGCAGGTGCTGACGGCACTGGAGCATGATATCCTGGTGCCCTGGCATAAGCAGCAGGGAGAACGCCCCAAAACCGCCCTGGAACTGATTGAATCCGACCTGGGCGGATTGGTATACCAACCCATCGTGGGGCTGCACCGCGATGTGGGTGCGATCGATTTCATCTCGATGTACCCGGCCATTATGGTGCGCAGCAACATCTCGCCTGAGACCGCCAAACCACGTTTGCTGGAGGTTTCGGATGAACCGCAGGGTCTGATTCCGCTCACTTTGGGACCATTGCTGGAAAAACGGGTGGCCTTGAAGCACCGCATGGGCTCGCTGCCGCGCTGGGATCCGCGCCGCAAGCTGGATGCTGAGCGTTCCTCCGCCCACAAGTGGCTGCTGGTGACCTGCTTCGGATACCTGGGTTATAAGAATGCGCGTTTTGGACGCATCGAATCGCATGAGGCGGTCACCGCCGGTGGGCGTGAAGCCCTGATACGCGCCAAAGAAGCGGCTGAGGATTTTGGATTCAACGTGCTGCACATGTACGTGGATGGGCTGTGGGTGAAACAACCCGGCTACACCCAGCCAGCAGATTTCTCCGCCCTGCTGGATGAGATCGTGACCCGCACCGGGCTGGCGATCTCGCTGGATGGGGTCTACCGCTGGGTGGCGTTCCTGCCCTCACGGGTGAATGAGCGTGTGCCGGTACCCAATCGCTATTTCGGTGTCTTTCAGGATGGCTCGCTCAAGGTGCGCGGTCTGGAAGCACGCCGGCGTGATTCCGCTCCCTGGGTGGCGCGCATGCAGATGCAATTGCTCGAACACCTGGCGCAGGCGGAGAGTGTGGATGAACTGCCGGAGTATCTTCCGGGTGCGCTGGCGATCCTGCGTCATCATCTGGCGGATCTGCGCAAGGGGCGGGTGCCGTTAACCGATTTGCTGGTGGCATTACGCCTGACGCGGGAACCGCAGGAGTACACCGTCAAGACCGCCGGGGCGCGCGCCGGGCAGCAATTGTTGACGATTGGCAAGTCGATCCGTCCCGGGCAGCGTGTGCGCCTGTTGTATATGCATGGCGGGGAGGTGCAGGCCTGGGACATGCCGCAGACAGTCGATCCACGCCGGGTGGACCGGGCACGCTATTATGAATTGGCGGTACGGGCAGCTTCCTCGGTCTTCTGGCCGATGGGCATCCCCGAAGCGGATCTGCGTGCCTGGTTGCAGGGTGGTATACAGCTGGCCTTTGATTTTGCTATGCCGGCTGGGAAGAGGCATATTTTATTGCCGCCGCGGGAAGAAGAGAAGGAGTGGGAGAAGTTATTTATGCCGGGGAAGAGGAAATCCATTCAGGTGGCATTGGGTGAAAAGGTTGTGGTTGGGTAAATGGGGTTAAAAGATTGAACTGCGAAGATAGCATGCCCCTTAGGGTAAAAAAAGAAAGACACGGAGAAATTTAAAAGGGGGATAGTCTATAATTATATTAATTGTTACTATTTGTTGACAATTGCATTTAAATTCAAAGTAGCCTACATTAGGAAGAAAAGGAGTCTAACATGGCAATACAACATAAACGTTTAGGAAAACATGGCGTGCTGGTGAGCAATATCTGTCTGGGAACGATGAATTTCGGTTGGCATACATCAGAAGAAGACAGTTTCAAAATCATGGATCGAGCCCTGGAACTGGGGATCAATTTCTTTGATACCGCCGATGTCTATGGCTGGGGTGTGGAACATGGACATACCGAAGAAATCATCGGAAACTGGTATGCCCTGGGCGGGGGTCGTCGGGATGCAACGGTTTTGGCAACCAAGGTCTTCAACCCGGTCAAACGCAAAGCGAATTTGCCAGAGGTAAACACTGATGGTCGTAGCCTGTCCGCTTATAAAATCCGCAAACATTGCGAAGGCAGTCTGAGACGCTTGCAAACGGATTGGATCGATATCTATCAAATGCATCACATCGACCGCGATTGCCCCTGGGACGAAACCTGGCAGGCTTTTGGTAGCCTGATCAATCAGGGCAAGGTGGTGTATGTTGGCTCCAGCAATTTTGCTGGGTGGGATATTGCTACCGCCTGTCAGGAAGCCTCCAAACGTGGTATGGCTGGATTGGTCAGCGAACAGAGCATCTACAATCTGAATAATCGTACGGTGGAATTGGAAGTCATCCCATCTTGCCGCCATTATGGCCTGGGGTTGATCCCATGGAGCCCGTTGGATGGTGGTTTGTTGGGTGGTGCACTGGAAAAAATGGAAACAGGTCGACGTAAAAGTGAAAATTTTGAAAAAGAGGTAGCTAAACATCGCGAAAAACTGGAAAAGTACGAAGCCTTATGCCGTGAAATTGGGCATCCACCTGGGGAAGTAGCCTTAGCATGGCTGCTGCATAATCCGATTGTCACAGCTCCGATCATTGGACCCCGCACCTTGGAACAGCTGGAGAGTGCCGTTCGGGCAACAGAAATCGTACTGGATGAAGAAACTTTGAAAAAATTCGATGCGATTTTCCCCGGTCCGGGCGGTGAAGCACCCATGGCGTATGCCTGGTAATTATCAGGTGCACCTTGTATGTCTGAAAACTTTAAGGTGCATCACGGATGCACCCTACTAGAATAGGAGGTTGATGATGAAGATTGGATTACAAATTCCCTCATTCAAATACCCTGGTGGAACAGCAGCTATCCGACCGAAACTGAAAGAAATTGTTACAACTGCTGATGAATCAGGTTTTTACAGTCTGTGGGTGATGGACCATTATTATCAAATCAAAGGATTGTTCGGGGAAGCGTATACCGACCCGATGATGGAGAGCTATACCACCCTCGGATATTTTGCTGGATTGACCGAAAAAGCTTATCTGGGTGTGCTGGTGACCGGTGTGATTTACCGTCATCCAGCCGTGCTGATGAAAATGGTCAACACCCTGGATATTCTCTCGGGAGGTCGGGCGTACCTGGGGATTGGGGCAGCCTGGTATGAAGATGAAGCCAAAGGCTTTGGGATTCCATACCCATCCACCTCAGAGCGTTTCGAGCTACTGGAGGATAATCTGAAACTGGCCAAAGCGCTCTGGAGTGGAGGTGAGGCATCTTTTGAAGGTAAGCATTTTTCAGCTCCGGCAATCACCAATAATCCGCGACCGCTGTCGCAACCGCATCCACGTATAATGGTTGGGGGAACGGGACCGAAAAAAACCCTGCGCATGGTGGCGCAATATGCGGATGCCTGCAATATTGGCGATTGGGTGGGTGTTGAGAATATGCAAAAAGCGCTTGACAAGCTTAAAGAACATTGTGAGGTTTTAGGTCGTGATTACGATAGTATTGAAAAAACTTCCCTCGGTACGGTACATCTATCCGGAAAGGATACAGTGGATAGTGTGCTGAAGAGGATCAAAGTGCTATCCGAAATGGGCTTCACCCATGCCATTTTTAATATGCCGGATGTGTATGAAATTACACCGCTGGAGACGTTTGCGAAAGAAATTATTCCAGTGCTGAGGAAAATGTAAAAAAGTTAAAAGTTGACAGTTGATAGTTGAAAAAATTTTTTCTGTCAACTGTCGACTGTCAACTACTTCACTCCTCCAACTTCTTCCGAGGTGGGAAGAGCAGCACTTCGCGGATGCTTTGCTGGTTGGTAAGCAGCATCACCAGGCGATCCACGCCCATGCCGAAACCACCCATCGGGGGCATGCCATAGGACATGGCGCGCAGGTAATCTTCATCCATAGGGTGACGTTCTTCATCATCCGATTCATAGTCGCGACCCATCTCGAGGAAGCGCTGTTCCTGGTCGAGTGGATCGTTCAGCTCGGTGAAGGCGTTACACAGTTCCATGCCAGCCATGAAGCCTTCAAAGCGTTCGGTCATGCTTGGGTCTCCAGGTTTGCTCTTGGCTAACGGGGAGATATCACGCGGATAATCGTAGAGGAAGGTTGGTTGCAGCAGGGTAGGCTCGAGATAATCACCGACCCAGGCTTTCGATCAATTTACCGCGAGTGCTGCCGGGTTTGAAGGGATAGCCTTTGGCTTTCATGGCGGCTTCCAGGCTTTCGCCAGTGGGATGCTGGTTGATATCGATGCCGGTGGTCTCGATCAAGCCCTGGCGTAATTCCAGCCGTCGCCAGGGGGGAGTGACATTGATGGTGTTCCCACGGAACTCAATCTTACGGGATCCAAGCACCTGGTCGCAAACGTAAGCGATCATGTCTTCGGTCAAGTCCATGATGGAATTGTAATCTGCATAGGCCATATAAAATTCAATCTGCGTGAATTCCGGGTTGTGTTTGAAGGAGACACCCTCATTGCGGAAATCACGACCAATTTCATACACACGATCAAAACCGCCCACAATCAGGCGTTTGAGGTAAAGTTCAAAGGAAATACGCAGATAGAGTTCCTGTTTGAGCTGATTATGAAAAGTAACGAAGGGACGAGCAGCGGCACCACCATAGATGGGTTGCAGGATGGGGGTTTCCACCTCGATGAAGTCACGCTCATCCAGGAATTGTTGCAGGGCACGGATGGTTTTGGTACGGATTTTGAAAATCTCACGCACTTCCGGGTTGACAACCAGATCAGCATAGCGTTGGCGATAGCGCATCTCCGGATCATTCAGGGTTGCATGCCGAACAATCTTGCCATCCACCAGTTCGTCCTTGGCAGCAGGTAGTGGCGTGACAGCTTTTGCCAACATACGGAATGATGACACATGCAATGAGATTTCACTGGTTTTGGTGCGGAAGAGATGTCCACTGGCTTCGATATAATCACCCAGGTCAAAATCCTCTTTTAACCGGGTCATCATCTCTTCACCAATATCATTGATGCGGAAGAAAAGCTGAATACGGGCAGTACCATCCTCAATATGTGCAAAAGCGATCTTTCCCATCGGACGCATGGCACGAATACGCCCAACCAGAGGTCGCCTGAATTGGTTCACTCCCCTCAATATTTTCACCTGCTTCAAAAGCCTGGATGGCTTCCTGATTACGATGCGTGTAATGTGCGGTGGTCGGATAAGGCTCAATCCCTTCAGCACGCATTCGTTCGATTTTTTCCAAACGAATTTTTTCCAGATCATTTCTTTCCATAGAACACCCTCAAGTTTCAGTTTAGTTAATAAAATGCCCCGCCTAATGATATCACGGGCGGGGCAAAGTGCTTAATTTTTATTTTTACTCAAATTTTACAATTTTGACTTTGTACGCGCCAGCCGGTGCATTGACAGAAACGAGATCGCCAACCTTATGGTTTAATAATGCCTTACCTAAAGGCGATTCGTTCGAAATCTTACCTAAACTGGGCTTGGCTTCTGCTGCGCCGACGATGGTATACAATTCTTCTTCGTCTAAGCCTTCTTCGACGATTGTCACTTTGGAACCTACTTGAATCGTATCTGCTTTTTGAGACTTCGGTTACGATACGGGCTGTGGCCAAAAGATATTCTAATTCTTTAATGCGACCTTCGGTGAATGCCTGTTCGTTTTTTGCGGCTTCATATTCAGCATTCTCGATGAGCTCACCACCTTCCATAGCTTCATGCAGGCGTTGGGCAACTTCTTTGCGTTTAACATTGCGCAAATAATCTAACTCGTTTTGTAATTCATCATAACCTTCTTGCGTCAGAAATGATACAGACATGTTGCTTCCTTTTTGTAATTTTGTAATGATTTATCCCGATTAAAAAGAAATAAACCACTCCATTCGGAGCGATTTGATCTCCCATTCCTAATTATAGGTAGCAAGATATTATCATAATTCAAACTGAAATGCAAGTTATTTTGATCACAATTTCATTTATTTTGACGATCAAAAGAAAAGTTATACCTTAAATGTCAGAATTATAGATTTTAAGTTGAAATAATTGAGAAAGTAAACAGAATTTGGAATTGACAGGTCTACCAAGCTTTACTACTATTGTTAAAACAATGAAATAACCTGCGACGGAGGTCGTTATGATAAAGAAAACAAGAACCCCAAAATACTTGATGATGATCATTTTGACCGTTTTAATGGTCAGTACCGCCTGTCAATTACCCATTAATAATGAAAGCGAAAAATCAATTGAACCGGATCTGGAAGCCACGATCATTGCATTACAAACCGAAATGCTTCAACAACCCGTGATGACTGAAAGCCCACCATCGGTAGAAACAACCATTCCCACCGAGGAGCCTTCACCTTCCCAACCAGATTTATCCAGCAATCAGTTATATCAGGGATTCTATGCGTTAAAAGATGGTTTGTTTCGAGCTTATGATTTTAATGGACAAGCTTTGGGTGTTGAATTTCCAGCAGGAAGTTCAACATGGTACGGTGATAATGAAATTAACGCCTTCATCGATGAAATTTTTTACGCTGAATTTAGCAGTAATTCAGGGGCTTTTCGAGTAAATCAGCAAGGTACACAAAAATTAAATTTCATTGATGCGCAGGATCCTGTATACATTGCTATATCTCCCGATAAACAGAAAATTGCCTGGTCAACCAGCAGTTGGGGAATGGGTAATCTTAGAACTGAAATTTTTTATGCAAATCTGGATGGTAGTAACCAACAGCTGATCGATTCCATATCTGCTGACGAACAGAATGATCTGAACCTTAATTTCTTCCCGGTTCGCTGGACAAATGATGGACGCCTGATTTATGCCACCGGGATGACGGGTATTGGTGGTTATATGCTTTTCTGGGGATATAATGGTATGTCCGTTTTTAATCCATTGAATAATACGATTAGAACCCTGGTAGATGATCAGGAACGCTTGGGGATTTGTTTAAGCAGCATTTCAGATGATCTGACAAAAATCGCTATTGTCTGTGGGGATAATGGCAATGTGCGTGTTCGCACGCTGAGCACAGGGACAGAAACGTTATTTCCCATTATTGAAGATCAGGTGCTGGCAGGCGCAGCGCGTTTTTCCCCTTCCGGAGATTGGCTGGCATATGTCGTTCAACGGGCTGATCCCATGCAGGAATTGGGCAAGATTGTTGTGGTCCCGGTGGATGGTAGTCTACCTCCACAGGTTTTGACAACCGTTGAGGATGGATCATTTATCGTGGAAGGATGGGTAAATGAGGATTATTTATTGGTGACGAGAAGCTATATGTCTTCCAGCGAGATCAGTGTATTAAAGTTAAACCGTGATGGTAACGAAGTGATGCAAATCGCTGAAGGTAAGTTTATGGATTTTATTCCGTAGAATTTTTTAAAATACACTTACAACAACTCGTTTAAGAAGTAATGGCTTATTGGGAAAAGATTGTACGGAAATTTTCGCATGGTTGACACCATTCTGTTCTCTATTATAATTGAAATTGAAAATGATTTTCAATAAGGTAGGAAGAATGAGAAAGAATATCATGATTATTTCGATACTGGTAGCATCACTCATATTGCTGGTATCTGCTTGCCAGGTGAATCCTGTTGCCAATCAAGCTGATCAAACTGACATTAAAGCGATTGCAGTCGAGTCATTTCTGGCTGATATTGTTCAAAATGTTGCTGGTAATCGATTGATGATTGAAACCCTGATCCCTGAAGGATTGGATCCGCATTCATTTGAGCCGACACCCAAAGATGTGGCTAAGATCAGTGATAGTGACATTCTTTTTATAAATGGAGCAGGTTTGGAAGAATGGCTGGTGGATATCCTGGAAAATTTGCCAGCTGACCAGAAGATTGTTGAAGCTTCTGCTGGTTTACAAAGCAGAACCATTGAAGAAGGACATTCCGAGGATGATGGTCATGATCATGAAACAGATCCTCATTTTTGGTTGGATCCAAACCTGGTAGTAACCTATGTACAGAATATCCGAGATGGATTAATCACTGTCGATCCAGCAGGAAAAGATATTTATTCTGCCAATGCAGAAGCTTACATCCAACAATTAAAAGAGTTAGATGCTTACATCCAGGAAAAAATTGCAACGATTCCAGCTGAGAAACGACTGATTGTTACCAATCATGAAAGTTTCGGATATTTTGCTGATCGATATGGATTTAAAATAGTTGGCACCATCATCCATAGTGTCAGCACTGGTTCATCCCCCTCAGCGCAACAATTGGCTGCCTTGGTGGATCAGATGCAAGCGTCAGGTGCCACAGCTATCTTTATGGAAACGGGTTCCAATCCGCAATTAGCAGAACAGCTTTCAAACGAAACAGGCATTAAAGTTGTTTATGATCTTTATACCCATTCGATCAGTGAAGCCGATGGGAATGCACCATCGTATATAGATTTGATGAAGTATAATGTGGATCAAATGGTCAGAGCCCTGGCCGAATAACGGAAACCATGGAAAATCTAACAGAATCAGCTTATCTGGATATAGAAAATATTGAAGCCGGTTATAACGGTGAATCAGTGCTAAAAAAAATCAGTTTTTCGGTACCAGCTGGGCAATCACTGGCTGTTGTTGGTCCGAATGGCGCTGGAAAATCGACTTTATTCAAAGTCCTGGTGGGTTTAATACCGATTCGTTCTGGAACTGTTAAAATCCATGGGAAGCCGTTAGGGTATCACCTTGATTGTGTTGCTTATGTGCCACAACGCGAAGCGATTGATTGGAAATTTCCGGTAACGGTGCTGGATGTTGTAGTGATGGGGCGATTTGGAAAATTAAAATGGCTGCAAAAACCTCGCAAGGAAGATATTGAAATTGCGCTTCACAGCCTAGAACAAATGGGGATTAGAGATCTGGCGAAGAACTCCATAGAAGATCTATCAGGTGGTCAACAACAACGGGTTTTTCTGGCAAGAGCTCTGGCTCAGAATCCGCATATACTCTTGTTAGATGAACCTTTCACCGGTGTAGATGCCAGTACACAGGAAACCACCATGAATCTGCTGGAAGAATTGCATCAAAAAGGTGTCACTACCATGGTTTCAACCCATGATCTTAACATGGCAGCCACACGATTTGCTCAGGTGTTGCTGATCAATCGCAAAATCATTGCTTATGGAAGACCTGATGAGGTTTTTACCCCCGAAAATTTACAGGTTGGTTTTGGTGGGCAGGTACTCTCCATGCATGGTGTGATGGTGGTGGATGAATGCTGTCCACCGGATGATCTCAGGTGAGCATATGATTGAATTTATCACATCTCCCTTTACTTATTCCTTCATGCAACGTGGTTTCTTAGCGGCTTTGTTGGTTGGGATTCTGTGTTCCGTGGTGGGCGTTTATATCGTTTTAAGGGGGATGGCATTTCTGGGCGATGCGCTTGCACACGCCATCTTGCCAGGTGTGGCGATTGCATATTTGTTGGGTGGTAACCTAATCCTGGGGGCATTTGTCGCTGCCATCGCTGTCGCCATCGGAATTGGATTTTTCTCGAATGAAGGCACGATCAAAGAGGATACGGCCATAGGTATTCTTTTCTCAGCTGCTTTTGCTTTAGGCATAGCGCTCATCAGCAGCATTCGTACTTACGCTGTGGATTTAAGTCATATTCTATTTGGAAATGTGCTCGGCGTCAGTGAAAAAGACCTGGTCTTTACCGCTGCGTTGACAGTTATCATTCTTATCATCGTCGCTGTAAATTACAAACAGTTTATGGTGATTTCATTTGATCCCATTCTGGCAACCATGATGCGATTGCCAGTGCAATTTTTACGCTATTTAATGCTGGTTATGTTGGGGTTAACGGTAGTGGTTTCCATTCAGACAGTGGGGGTGGGGCTGGCTGCCGCCATGCTGGTGACGCCGGCTGCTTCTGCTTATCTGCTAACCCGACGTTTACCCAGTATGATGATTGTATCCGCAACCATTGGCGGCATTTCCAGTGTGGTGGGTTTATATATCAGCTATTATATTAATATTGCGTCTGGTTCAGCGATTGTTTTAACAGCTACCCTGATCTTCTTGTTGGCTTTTACTTTTTCTCCTCGTCGTGGAAAAATAAGTCATTCATAAAACGCTATCCAATTAAATAAGGTGAAGCATGCGCAGTGATCTACAGGTTTTGAATCAAATCATGGATTTTGCTCAAAATGATGCAAACATTCGTGCAGTCATTATGAATGGATCCCGGGTAAATCCTAATGTAGAACATGATATTTTTTGTGACTATGATATTGTTTGCTTTGTTCACGATCTGGAAAAATATGTCGGAGATCAAAGTTGGATGCCAGCTTTTGGTGAACTTGTCATTATGCAATTCAACCGCCATGATGATTATCCTGAGGATCAATTTATTTTTTTAATGCAATTTACAGATGGCGTTCGGATCGATCTGTCTTTTGCTTCTATTAAAATGATTGAACCTTCGCTAAAAGATAGTCTAACGGTGGTTTTAATGGATAAGGATGGAATGATTCCATCATTGCCGGACCCGACCGATGCAAGTTATATTACCCAGAAACCCAGCCAGACAGAATATGATCTGGTGGTAAATGAATTCTGGTGGGTATCCACCTATGTTGCCAAAGGTTTATGGCGTCAGCAACCCATCTATAGCCAAATATACCTTAGAAATCGTCCTCGATTGTTTGAATACAATGGTTTCCTGGTATATCGCTTTGCAACATGATTGGAAAATCAATACAGGTAAATTTGGCAAATACTTTGGTAAATTTTTACCCTTGGATCTATGGAATGATTTATTGCAAACGTATGTTGGTATAGATGAAGATGCAATCTGGCAGGCTTTGTTTAAAGCGGGGAATATCATGAGGCAGATTGGTGTGTCTGTCGCAGAAAACCTTGGATATGCATACCATTATGAGGAAGATGACCGGGTGACTGCATATTTGCAGCATGTGATGAATTTGCCAAAAGATGCGCAGTCATTTGATTGAAAATTACCAAGGACTTAAGGTGCGTTGCACTTAGGGAGAATAAGTCTACATCGTTTGGTCTATGGTGATTGTAAACTTAGAAACCAAAAGTGCATTGCACCTCGGATTGGAGCTCACGCAGGGATAGGTGCAGCGCACTTCTGCCAGTTTGATGGAGGGGGTATTCTTCTGAAGACCGTATGGGTTGGTTGACCGTTAAGTGCAATGCACCAGATAAAAAACTGATCCAAAAGTCATTTCGACTTTTGGATCAGTAACTTCATTTGTAAATAAAAGTTTACGCTGAGATCGTGGCAGCTACATATGTTCCACCGCGCTGCATGGCTTCTTTGTTGAGTTGTAATAATTTCTGATGTCGTTCAGGCAGGTGTTCTTTGAGTGCTTTTTCAACAGCAGCAACAGGTAAAATATTCAGGTTAGCTAACAATGCGCCTAACAAAACCATGTTGGTCATGCGCTTGTCACCTAATTCTTCTGCAATGCTATTGGCTGGCACCATGGCAACTTTGATATCACTACGCCTGACATCGCGATCCACCATGGATTGATTGACCACCAGAACACCACCGTCCTTCACTTTGTGTTCATATTTATCCAGGGAAGGCAGGTTCATGGCAATCACAGCAAAAGGACGACTGACCATTGGCGATCCGATCTCTTCATCACTGATCACCACCGTACAATTGGCGGTACCTCCCCGCATTTCCGGGCCATAGGAGGGAATCCAGGTAACCTGCAGGCCCTCGTCCATGGCAGCATAAGTCAGTAGTTGACCAGCGAATAAGACACCCTGACCACCAAAACCTGCAATAATAATCTCTTTTTGCATTTCTTCCTCCACCTATACCTTTAACTCTTTAAGTGCTGGATTGACCTTGTAATCACCGATGGGATAGTAGGGAATCATTGCATCTTCCACCCATTTGAGTGCCTGAACAGGTGTCATTCCCCAATTGGTTGGGCAGGTGGAGAGCAGTTCGACCAATGAAAAGCCCAGACCATTCCTTTGTGTTTCGAATGCCAGGCGAATAGATTTTTTTGCCATGCGCACATTCTTGGGATCATGTAAACTGCGGCGAACAACGTAACCAGCACCATCCAGGGTTGCCAGCATTTCAGCAGTGCGGATGGGGAACCCGGCTACTTCAACATCACGTCCACTGGGAGAAGAGGATGTTTTCTGACCCGGCAACGTCGTGGGTGCCATCTGACCACCCGTCATACCATAATTGGCGTTATTCAAGAAGATTACCGTGATGTTTTCTCCACGGGCAGCGGCAGCAACAATTTCACCCATCCCAATCGATGCCAGATCTCCATCTCCCTGATATGTCATCACAAAGCGATGTGGTAGTACTCGTTTGATACCGGTAGCCATGGCAGGGGCACGTCCATGCGGCGCCTGGACAAAATCAAAATCAAAATAATTGTAGGCAAACACTGAACAACCAACTGAAGCAACGCCTACCATATTGCCTTTGATACCCATTTCATCGATCACTTCAGCTACCAGACGATGTGCAACACCATGGGTACACCCAGGGCAATAATGGGTCTGGACATATGCCAGTGATTCTGGCCGATCATAAACTAATTGTTCTTCCAATTGTAAATTTTCCATTCCAGACCTCCTAATTCAACTTTCCAAATTTTGCCAACCAGCGGTCACGTGGATGCCCATCCATTATTGCCGGTTCATTGACCATTCGGGTAATTTCTGCTTCTATTTCTTCTGGCATCGGTAGAATACCACCCATGCGACCATAGAATTCGACAGGAATTTGTCGGCGGGTAATATTCAATACATCCTCCAGCATCTGACCGGCGTTCATCTCAATGACCAACATTCCTTTGAGCCGTTTACTGAGTTCAAATAATTCCTGTTCCGGATACGGAGCCAGAGAGACAGGTCGGAATAATCCAACCTTGATACCTTTTGCTCGTGCTGAACGAACTGCAGATAGAGCAATTCGACCAGATGTACCAAATCCCACAACTGCATATTCTGCATCATCCAGATAGTATTCTTTATATTGAACCTCATTGGCTTTTATTTCCTGCCAGCGGCGTTCCAAACGAAAATTTGTTTCTTCTTGTTGGGGAGGATCAAGGTATATTGATGACAAAATTCGTTTTTCCCTTCCTTCAGATCCATAAGTCGCCCAATCAGGGGTACGCATAATGGCTGGTTTCATTTCTGGTAATTCAGCCGGTTCCATCATCTGTCCCAATGAGCCATCTGCCAGAATGACAACGATCGAACGATATTTTTCAGCCAGATCGAAAGCTCCATATGTTAAATCGATGGCTTCCTGAATGTTGGCAGGGGCCAGAACAATGGGATGATAATCCCCATGCCCGCCACCGTGTACGATCTGATTGTAATCTGCCTGTGCCGGGGCGATATTTCCCAGACCAGGTCCTCCACGCATGACATCTACAATCACTACCGGTAATTCGGTTCCAGCGATATATGAAATACCTTCCATCATCAAACTTGTCCCCGGACTGGAGGATGAACTCATTACTCGTGCGCCGGTGCATGCGGCCCCATAAACCATATTGACAGCCCCCAATTCACTCTCGGCTTGTAAAAATGTACGGCCTAACTCCGGCATGCGGGATGAAAGATATTCCAGCAATTCTGTTTGTGGGGTGATGGGGTAACCATAATAAGCATTTAAACCTGCTCTAACAGCTGCTTCTGCAATGGCAACATTGCCTTTCATTAATTCTTTCGCCATTTTTATCCTCTTTCCTATTGAGATCGGGACTTGACTTCACGATAGACAATTATCGCAGCTTCCGGACAAACAATGGCACAGATGCCACAACCCGTGCAACCCTGTTCAATCAACTCAACTGGATGGTACCCCTTAATGTTTAATCGCTCGGGCGTAAGTGCCAGAACTCCCTGTGGGCATTCATCCACACAAATTTCGCAACCTTTACAATAATTATCTCTTACTTCAATTCGTCCCTTGGGGGGCATAGTTCCTCCTAACCAGGAATTTCCTATATCTCGGATAAAATCAGTAAACAATAGACTATTTCATTATCAGTTCTGAGGTGATTTTTGGTAAGTGTCTATTGTCATCAGGGCCAGTCACAATTTTCCTTGCTTAAGTCACTGAGATTTCATCAATTTTATCCTGTTTATTCTAGCATTTCAGAGTTTGACAGTTGCAAAAAATTATCTATAATGAAAGTTGATACGATATCATTTCACTCTATCTATATCATGAATTCTATTATCGGTTTTCAAACATAGTTCATTTAATATCCTCCGATTCGTTGATTCCGTCCCGGATAAACGAACGATAAGGCAAGGAGAGCAATTTCCTTCGCCCGCCAGTGCGCAAAGGAGGTAAGGTTAACCAGATTTGGTCAACCTTTGCTTTGCGTATTTATATATTATCGAACCAAGGAGGAAAATACAAAACATTTTTATCAAAATCAAATCTCATTGTTCATTTGAAAAATTTTGAAAGGAGAGTACGATGTGGATTCTAAGAATTAATATGACTGATCAAAGTTATAAGCTGGAAGCGCTACCAGAAAAATATAAATTATTATATGGTCGCGCGTTAACATCACAAATGGTTTATGATGAGGTTCCACCACTTTGCCATGCTTTGGGACCAAATAATAAACTGGTTTTCTCTGCAGGTATGGTAACCGGAACAGCTGCACCAACGTCAGCCCGTATCTCTGTTGGTGGAAAATCTCCATTGACTGGTGGTATTAAGGAAGCGAATGCAGGAACCGCCTGGGGTCCGGATCTGGCAAAGATGAATATCCGTGCTTTGGTGGTGGAAGGTCTTCCGGAAAAGAAGGATGTTTATTGGGGGGCTAAGGTCAAGTGGGATGATGCAACTGAAAAACCCGTTGTAGAATTTTTTGATGCAACTGAACATATTGGCAAAGATGTTTATGAAGTTTATCCGAAGGTTTTTGAAAAATTTGGGGAAAAAGTCTCCATCGCTAGTATGGGCACAGCAGGTGAATTAGGTTATGGCAATTCCGGTATTGTCTTCAATGATATGGCAAAACGACCCAGCCGCTATGCAGGTCGAGGAGGTTTGGGAGCTGTACTGGCATCGAAACGACTAAAATTCATCATCCTGGATGCCAAAGGTGCACCTGGTATTGATATGGTTGACAAATCCCTGTTTGATGAAGGCCGCAAAAAATTGATTGATGCCATTCGCACTCATCCCATTTCACAACCAAAAGGCGGACTCAACAGCTATGGTACAGCTGTTTTGGTCAATATTTTGAATGAAGCTGGTGGGTTACCTACCCGTAACTTCTCGGCTGGTCGCTTTGAAGGAGCTGCTAAAACCTCAGGTGAGGCCATCTTTGAAACCAACAAAGAACGCATGGGAAAAGAGATTTACAACCATGCTTGTTCACCGGGTTGTATCATCCAGTGTTCAAACACTTATTACAACGCAGATAAAACTGAAGCCACATCCTGTATTGAGTATGAATCAACCTGGGCATTAGGTGCCAACCTTGGGGTTGATAACCTTGATGATATTGCTGTTATGGTACAACTTTGCAACGCCTATGGTTTGGACACGATTGAAACCGGTGGAACGCTGGGCGTAGCCATGGAGAGTGGATTGCTTGAATTTGGTGATAGCAAAGGCGCAATCCAGATGATTCATGAGATGGGAAAAGGAACACCTACCGGACGTACACTGGGTGGTGGAACAGGTGTGACCGGTAAGATTTATGGTGTTGAAAGAGTACCTGCGGTAAAAAATCAAGGTATGCCAGCTTACGAACCACGTGCTGTTAAAGGTATTGGCATTACATATGCGACCACAACCATGGGCGCTGACCATACCGCGGGGTATACGATTTGCCCAGAAATTTTAGGCGTGAGTGGCAAAGTGGATCCATTGAGCCCTGAAGGAAAAGCTGCTCTCAGCCGTGCCTTCCAGGCGACTACCGCTTTCATTGATTCCTGTGGCCATTGTCTTTTCATCGCCTTCCCGATTCTGGACATCGCCAGTGGATTTGAAGGTGTGATCCAGGAGTGCAATGGGGTTCTGGGAACCAACTGGAATGCGGATGATATTGTTGCTTATGGGGCTGAAACGCTCAAAGTTGAACGAAAATTCAATGAGGCTGCTGGTATCACCAAAGAAGCCGATCGTATTCCGGAATTTATGAAACTGGAACCATTACCCCCGCACAATCAGATCTTTGATATCCCTGATGAAGCATTGGATTCAGTTTATAAAGACCTGTAACAATACAAACTAAATTGTACTGAATGGATGATTTTTGTCAGATTAACACTGATAAAAATCATCCCATTTCTAATTAATATCCTGATACAATCTTAATATATTTGGGTGGGTTCAGAACGCCCACCCATTTTATAAGATTCAATCTAGGGAAAAATAATGGCAAAAATCAAGCCAAACGAACAGGGTCAAATTCAAATTCCGCCAGCCTTCTATCAAAGGCGTCGCTTAGATCCGCAGACGGATTTCTGGCTGGACGAGCGAGAAGGTGATTTGATATTACACCCCAGATTACCGGATGCAAAAAAACTATACATCGAAGTCACCACATCGTGTAATCTCAACTGTCAGACCTGCATTCGCCACTCGTGGACGGATCCACATGCACATATGCAGCCATCCACCTTTCAACGAATTCTGGATAGTCTCGATGATCTTCCTTCACTGGAGAGAGTTATTTTCACCAGTTTTGGAGAACCGTTGATGAATCGAAATTTACTCAATATGATCGAGGAAATTCGATCACGAGATCTGGCAGTGATCCTGGGAACGAATGGGGTGCTATTGACTGAGAATGTGGTGCGTGAACTTATCCGTTTACGCGTGGATCAGGTGGTGGTTTCGATCGATGGGGGTAAACCTGAAACATATGAAGGTGTGCGTGGCACCCAGTTATCACTCATCCTGGAGAATGTGAACCGTTTCAATCAGATAAAGAAAGAATTGGGTGTTGTCAAACCAACATTGGCGATTGAATTTGTTGCCATGCAAAGCAATCAGGGTGAATTAAATGATTTATTGGAACTGGCTTCTGAATTGAACGCATCCCGGTTGGTTGTATCTCATGTTTTGCCATATACCAAAGAAATGGAAGCTGAAAAACTATATGGATATGGTCCCCGTGAACCCTTCAAGACGGGTAGTTGGCCAATTAAGTCAGATGTATGGGTGCGCTGGGGTTTTCTCGAATTACCACGTATGTTCTGGGGTGCGGAGCGCCGTTGTAAATTTGTGCAGGAAAAATCAATTGTGGTTGGTTGGGATGGAAATATTTCTCCCTGTTATGCATTTTCTCATAGTTATAAATATTATGCGATTGATGGCGTTGAGAAGAATATTGAGCGTTATATACTGGGGAATGTCAATGAACAATCGCTCGCTGAGATCTGGATGAGTGAAGAGTTCACCCGGTTTCGCAGCAGTGTCAGATCATTTCATTTTCCTTCCTGCCCGGATTGTGATCTGCGAGAAACATGTGATTTGCGAAAGAATAATGAAGGCTGTTGGGGGCATAATCCTTCCTGTGCTGATTGTTTATGGGCACAGGATATTGTGCGGTGTCCGTGACCAATGATTATTAAAGTTCGATTATTTGCTACTTTGAGAAAATACGTGCCAGATGTAGGTTTGGGGCAAACCAAGGAAATTCAAGTTGGAGATGGTTTGTCCATTGCTCAACTGTACGAATTTCTTGGAATTCCTGCCGAGGAAATTAAGTTAGCTTATGTCAATGGCATTTTTTATGAACCGGATTATGTATTGAATGATGGGGATGAGGTAGGCATATTCCCCCCAATCGGCGGAGGAAAAGAATAATATGAAAATTGATGTCTGGTTATATGGGGTTTTATCATTGTATGCAAGCGAAAAAGCTGAAAAAGGATTTGCCAGCGTTCAATTAGAACTGCCTGAAGGCACAACCGTTGGGGATTTATTGAAAGCCCTGAAAATGCCTACCGAAGAACGTGGAATTACTTTTGTCAATGGGAATTTGAGTGCCTTGCCTGGACTGCAACCGGATCTGGATCAGTTGCTCAACGAAGGTGATCGAATATCCTTTTTTGATCACCGCAGCATGTGGCCATTTCAATACCGGCATGGCGCAGCTATGGCTTCTGGACTCAATCAAGTTTTAAATTCAGATCCCGAAGCTGTGATGCATCACAAACAAAAATCAGCGGAATAACAATGATCAATCCTGACTGTTCTTATGAAACCAATCCATCGCATCGCGGATGGCATCATCGGCAGTGAACAGATAAGTAAATTGTAAATCCCGAATGCTTTTTAGGTTACTGACATAAAAACCGTAGCCTGCATATCGCATTAATTCCACAGGAACAGGCAAATCTATTATGGATCTGAGTAGTTGAAGCGGTTTTACCAACGGTCGCACTATTTTTCCTGATAAAGTAATTTTAGGGATGGGAACATGCGCGAAGTTAGAAAATTTCTGAAACATGGTTTTGAATGTCATGTTCTCCCTGGCAAGAATATAGCGCTCTCCCTGTTTGCCATGTTCCAAGGCAGCTAAATGGCCACTAACGACATCCTGAATGTGAACAATATTCACACCCCCTGTGGGGATGAACGGTATTTGATTTTTCGAAAAGCGCATAAGGGGTGAATCTTCAATTCTATAAATATCACCTGGACCGACAACATAGGACGGATTGGTGATGACCACATCCAATCCTTGTGCCACAGCTTTTTGAATTTCCATCTCAGCCAGATATTTGGCGTACCCATATGGCCAGTAATCCCCACGGATGTTGAACGTGGAATTTTCAGTTAGGATCGGGGATCGTTCTGGTGGATTCAATTCGCTGGGTGAAGAAGGAACCCCTAAAGCAGCAATGGAACTGGTATGAACCAGGCGTTGGACCCCGTGTTTTAAAGCAGCATCCATGACAAATCGTGTGCCTTTAACTGTGATGGCAAAATGCTCTGCAGGTTGGTTTGTATTACCTAAGAGGGCAGCGGTGTGAAAAACCACATCAATCCCCTGCATCGCAGATTCCAGGCTCGCTGGTTGAGTAAGATCTCCAATGGCGTGCTCAACAGGTAAATCTTTGATTAATGTAAGCTTGCTGGTGGAGCGGTGAAATGCACGCACCGAGAAACCTTTTTCGATCAATGCGGCGCAAAGTGCGCCGCCGATAAACCCCGTGGAACCGGTGACAAGTGCCTGTGTCATGGGATTGACTCAATTATCGTAGCTTCTCCCTGTCCAACGCCAACACACAGTGTAGCCAAACCATAAAGAGAATTTTGTTCAGAAACTGTCATGCGTTTCATTTCATGCAGCAAGGTAGTAAAAATTCTGGCACCGGAACAACCCAGGGGATGCCCCAGAGCGATGGCGCCACCATTGACATTCACGATCTCTGGATTGAGACCTAATTCCTGCATAACAGCCAATGATTGAGCTGCAAAGGCTTCGTTTAATTCAATTAGTTTAATATCATCCAGCGATAAACCGGCTCGTTGCAGCAATTTAAGGGTGGCAGGTACCGGTCCGATGCCCATGATGCGCGGTGGTACGCCTGCAGCAGCACTACCTACCCAACGAGCTACCGGTTTCAATCCTAATTCTATTGCTCGTTTTTCACTCATCAATAACACCGCGGCTGCACCATCGTTCATTCCGGAGGAGTTGCCAGCGGTAACACTACCTTCTTTCTTAAAAGCTGGTTTCAAGGATGCTAATTTTTCCAGGGTAGTGTCCCGGCGAGGTCTTTCATCCTGTGAAACCAACGTTGGCTCTCCTTTACGTTGAGGGATTACCACCGGCGCGATTTCGACAGCAAACTTGCCGTTATCCATGGCTGCAACAGCCCGTTGGTTACTTTTCAGTGCGAATTCATCCTGTCGTTCACGTGAAATTTGGTATTGCTCTGCTAAGTTCTCTGCGGTGATACCCATTGGGTCAATACCATACCTGGCTTCGAATTTCGGATTGGGGTAACGCCATCCGATGGCTGTATCGTAAGCAGTCAGATTACCATACGGAAACGCATTTTCAGCTTTCGGTAATGAATAGGGTGCCCGAGACATACTTTCGACACCTCCTGCGATAAAAACGTCGCCTTCGCCACAGCGGATGGCTCTGGCTGCCATGTTTATGGCATTCAATCCGGAAGCGCACAGACGATTAATGGTCACTGCGGAGACTTCCAAGGGAAAGCCTGCCAGCAAAGATGCCATTCTGGCAACATTGCGGTTATCTTCGCCTGCCTGGTTGGCGCAACCCAGATAAACTTCCTCGATAATGGACGAGTCGATTTGCGTTCGTTGAACCAGACTGGTAAGAATATGTGCAGCCAGATCATCCGGACGAACTTTGGATAGCACACCACCTAAGGACCCAATCGGTGTACGAACAGCATCAATGATTACTACTTCCTGCATATTACCTCCATAGGAGTTAAATTCAGCAATAAACGTTAGTACGCGAAGATCAATTTCATTCTACTATGAAAATATTATCATTATCCTCACAGGAATAGGTTCAATTTATGAGATAGTGAATGATCGATTTCCTGGTTTTTTTCAGTTTGGTTGACGATTATCTTTTCAGAATCCAGGTTAATGATCGAGCTTATAGACTGAATATGGAGTGACTCTTCAGCATGAACAATTTCTACTTCTGTGCTGCCAAAGAAGCTCCAAAATACTGCCTGGGAATTGTGAGTTGTCAGCTGTATCGACATTGCAGGTTGTTTATGTCCATAATAATGTGAGACCCAACCGCGGGAGCTAGATTCGTCAGCACTGAGAACATCGATTGGTGTGTTGTTTGTCAATAATCCGAAGCGAGCGAATAATGTACTTGATTTATATTGGAGTTGAAGTGAATTATTCCGCTTTACTCAATTGTTGAAAATCATTATCCAGTAACCAATTTAGCCGGTATTCATGCTCTGTACAGACCTTTGACATGATCAACCACGAACCAATTTGAGTTATCCAGAAGTAAAACTGTCCGCTTATGAATAACAGGGTCTTTCAGCCTGGCATACCCATTATGCTGACCTTGCCAGAATATGAGCCCTTTTTTGTATTCGAATGCAAGGATATCTCCCTGCGACCAATCCACCCAGATAAAACGGCTGAACTTCTCCATCTGATCCTGTTGATCGACTGTGACAGTGTTATGAACCTGGGTGCTGGCGAGTCCATTGCGCCAATGACCTTCGCCACCATACAGAAAAGTTCCTGCATCCAGAGCGATATTTTTTCCCTGCCACCAGATATCCATATGGTTCTGATCGGCATGCGTAGGGCGATCGCTGATAGGTCCACATCGAATAAATGCCCGGGTATTTTCTCCGCTGATTTTGGTAATGCCCCCATCCAAAAATAGCTCATCTGTGGGTTGTGATTTGGTTTCAATCGCAGAATCCAGGGCTTCTTTGCCATAAAACCAGAAAAGATCCTCATCCCATCCGCCTGGTGGGAATATCCTTTCTTTATGGATGGAATAATAACCAAGCTGGATCAATGGGCGATAATCATTATAATCACAGCTGTTCAATGGTAATACCAGCGCTCCATCATTGGAACCATATTGTGGGACCTGACCGGTTTGGGGGTCAATTAATGCATATAGAAATTCAATCGATCGTTCGATTGCCTGATAAACCGAGGGGGACAATTTTTGATTGTTCACTTCAGTAATCCGCATTGCAAATAGATAAATATGCAGGATAAAGCGGTGATAATTAAGGGAGTGCATGTCGTAACTACCATCCGGGTAAATCTGTTTGGAAGCTTCTTTCTCCAGAATTTGTTGACCAAGTTTGCGATATTTTTTTGCATTTTTTAATTCGGGGAAAAGCATCCCAGCCAGCCAGACGCCAAAACTCTCGCTGATGGTATGGTTACTGCGTGTGTATATCGCATAGCCCAGGTTCATATAGATGCGTTCTGCCAGAGCAGCCGCCAGAATGGTAAATTGAGTAACTCTTTCAGGGGTTGTCTGTGAATGATCTTGAAAAGCATAGTACCCGAAACACAAAGCCATCAATCGCAGTGTAGCTTCCTGACCACATTTCCAGTTTGGACCCATACCAGGTGGATTTTCCTGCATCCAATCTTCCATGATCTGCCAGAATGCTACCGGGTAATGTTCATCCTGCGTACGAGCGTATGACCGAACCAGCGTATAAATTTGTGAAAGGCGGCTGGCTTCCCAGATGTACTTGATATCATACGGACCATCATCTGGAATTTGCGACCAGTGTTTGTCGGTTGATAATCTGATATTTCGGTTCGGATCCAACAACCAATCCGGCGGAAAACCGGTCTGATAGTCTGTTTTGGAAAAATAACGGGTGATCCCAGCCAGGTAATGATCTGCTTCTTTTACCACCTCGATTTGATCCCAGGAAATTTCCTGCGGGAGTTTGATGGCATTAAAAATAAACTCAGGCTGATTTTCTTTTCGATAGTTGTAATAGGCTTCCGGTTCGGATGGAATTTGACTTTTAACCCAGTATCGTAAAGGGCGATCTTTCCACTCATAGGAAGGGATTTGCCAACGCATGATACCTGTTCGCATACGCACAGCATATCCAATGCGAAATAACAACCAGCGAGCACCAAAATGGCGATATAAAGATTTTATTGTATTGATCTTACGATTTATTTTCACGATATTTCGTAAATCCTATCAGAATAATCCACAGGAATGGCAAGCCGATAATGATGGCAGGTGGAGCAAATGCGTATCCTTGAATCCAGGCGTACGCCAGAACGACACCGAGAGAAGTCAGCAATAAGTAAAGGCTGGTGATCGATGATACCTGATAACCACTGATGACCAGACGTTGATATATATGGGTTCGATGCGCCGAAAAAACACGTTCGCGACTGAATAAGCGACGAATAAAGGTGATCAATGTATCCAGAATATAAGCCCACATGACGATTACGCCCAATAGAAATGCATCCTGCACTTTGTTGACGGATAAAAGCGGCAGAACGGCAAAACAATACCCCAGAAAGGTACTGGCAACATCCCCCATGAAGATACGGGCGGGTGACCAATTATGACCCAAAAAGCCCAGGTTCGTAGCAGCAATTGCCAGTGCAATCCAGAAGATTAGGCTGGAAAATTGTCCGTTTACTCCCGAGAAAGAGCATCCAGCCCAGGGCTGCTGTCAGCGCGACACTGCCAGATATGCCATCGATCCCGTCCATAAAATTATAAGCATTGATCAATCCCATAATCCACAGCAATGTAATGGGTATGCCGATAAGACCCAGATGAAGTTCACCCAGAAGTGGGATCGTAACCGAATCGAAATATCCCAGACCCAGAATGGTGGCAAGTGCTGCCAGTCCCTGCAATAGAAAACGAACTTTGGGAGAAAGCGATTTTAAATCATCCTGCCAGCCGATCCAGGCCACACCGCAACCGACGATGACAAAGACCAGGCCTTCCTTCCAGCTTTGTGACAGGACCATGCTGACCAGGGCGATCGTAAGCGTGATCATCACGATTACCAGACCCCCTCCGCGTGGTGTGGGAACAGAATGAGAACTGCGTTCGTTCGGAAGATCAATTACCCGGCGTTTCATCAACCAATTGCGAACGAATTCAACACCCAGGTAGGCAATTACGGTCAGAACGAAGAAGGCAATCAATTCTTTCATACTGTTTTGCTTATAAATGGTTTAATTTCTGTCCGGATCCCATCGTCAAACGAACGTGGTTGATAATTAAAATCAATTCTGGCTTCTTCATAGGAAAAATCCTTGTTTTCATTTAATCGTTTCACCTGTTCAGCTTTAATTGGGAAAGGTATTTTCATTTTTTCCAACAATCTCAAAAATTTTACAACGATTTTATCCGGTAGATAGAGTTTGTAGATTTTACGATCCATGATGGTTGCAATGCTGTCAATGACTTCATTATATGTAAGAGCTTTTTTTCCGGCAATATTGTAACTTTTACCAATCGTTTTGGGCTGGTCCAGACATTGGAGGATGGCATTCGCTACATCTTCTACATAGACTGGCTGTTGCAAATAATTTCCTTTTCCAAAGATTGGGATCAGCGGAAATCGTCGCAACAGACGTATCAATCGGATACATATTACGATCGCGCTGGCTACCGTAGATCATGGTGGGACGCAGAATTGTGTAATTGAGATCACTATTCTGAATGGCTGCTTCTGCTGCCAGCCGGGTACGCTTGCTCTGGCTGTTCAATTTCGTAAAAATAGCGGTTGTGCTGATAAAAATGGCGCGTTGAATTCCGGCTGCCTGGGCAGATTTGACAATATTCTCGGCATGGCCAAATCCCAGGGAAGCGATATTAACCAGCATATCACATCCTTGCATGGCTTCGGTTAATTTCTGCTGGTTTTCAAGGTTTCCCAGGTGCCAGTGGATTTCCGTTTGTGGCAATACGCTCCGATCACTACTTTCGCGATACAAACAATGTACTTCCCATCCTCTTGCTAACAAAAGTGGAACGGTTCGGCTGCCGGTAAATCCGGTTGCGCCTGTTACGAATACTTTCATGCTTTCCTCAATTGCAGGAATAGATCACGCGTTTTCTCCAGCATGACCTGCCGATCCAGATGTTTTTCCAGATATGAACGGGCATTGCTTCCCATCTTTTTGACCTGATCAGGTTGAGAAGATAAAGTAAAAACAGTGTCTGCTAATTGTTGATCGTCACCTGGAGCAACGTATACCCCTCCCTGACTTTCTTCGATGACCTGACGAATGACCCCGTCAATCACCAGAATGGTGGGTTTACCAGCCGCCATATAATCAAAAACCTTGTTGGGGTAGGTAGTACGGAACATAGGGATATCCTGTAAAATGGCCAAACAGACATTCGCTGCTGCGATGATAGCAGGAATTTGATGCTTGGGTCTGACACCGGCAAAGAGCAGATTATTTAGACCTAACTTTTGCGCCTCAGCCTGTAGTTTTGGGCGTTCTTTCCCATCTCCAAATAATACAAATTGAATATCTTTCTTGTCCTTAAGATGGCTGGCTGCACGCAAGATGGTGTAAATATCGTTTGCCTGGCCGAGTGCTCCCGTATAGAGCACCAGAAATTTGTCCTGCAGGTTGAGTTTCTCTCGCAGATGGCTGCCATCCAATTCTGGATGGAACATCTGGATATCTGCGCCATAAGGGATAAACGTAATTTTATTCGCAGGAATACCTTTTTCTTCAATATAGGTTTTATAAGCTGGTGAATTGACAAGTATGTGGGTGGCACGCCGGTATAAAAACATTTCCAACATGCGTGCCAGTTTGATCAGGATTGGATTGTTGAAAACACCCATACTGACAATGAACTCGGGCCACAGATCGCGCACTTCCAATAAGAATGGTTTGCGACGCAGGAAAGCTACCAACCATGCGGAAAATGCCTGAAAAATCGGTGGGGTGGTACCCATAATGATATCAACATCCTTCACCCGCATGGCAGCAATGAATGAACTGAACATGAAACTGAAGAAGGATACGATACGCCAGAAATAACTGCGATGAATAGCGGGGTAGATATATGTACGGTAGATACTCACCCCTTCAACCACCTGTTTTGTAACCAATCCCTTATGATCAACCGTGCGTTGACCGGTTTGATAATTTAAGTCCGATGCGACGATGACCAATTCGTCTCCGTACTTTTGTAAGTATTTTGCCATTTCATAATGCCGGGTGTGTCCCGGTTCATCTGGGGAGACAAATACCTGGTTAATTAACAGGATTTTCATATCGATTATTTTACCATCCAGAAAGAAATCTCAGCCTGCTTTTGCGTGGTTCATGTAAAATTACTTCTATGATCAAGGATGAGATTCTCACAGAGCGTTTTTATAACCGCAACGTAGTTGATGTTGCCCGGGATCTTCTGGGCAAACGTCTGGTGCGGAGATTGGATGGGCAACGTATTTCCGGCATTATCATCGAGACGGAAGCTTATGATGGTATACAGGATCTGGCATGTCATGCCAGGGCTGGAAAGACAAAAAGAAATGCAGTCATGTTTGGAGCAGCTGGACGGGCTTATGTGTACTTTACCTACGGCATGCACTGGTGTTTGAATGTCGTTACTGGAGGGCAGGATTATCCAGCGGCTGTTCTGATACGGGCAATTGAACCTCAGGAAGGTGTAGCAATCATTGCTGAAACCCGCAGCCAGGTCAATCGCAAGAACTGGACCAATGGTCCCGCCAAGTTAACCCAGGCGATGCAAATTAATGGTGACCAGAATGGGATCAATATCACCCGACGGGATGCTAATTTATGGATTGAAACCGGATGGCAGGTCGAAGAATCTCTGGTCCAAACAGGTCCAAGGATAGGTATTGCGAATACACCGGAACCCTGGCGAAGTATGCCCTGGCGGTTCTGGTTTGATGTCACTCAAACCAAAGAAATGAGCATTCTTTCATGAAGTGGTGGGGGATTGTTTTGATAATAACGATTTTTTTATCCGGTTGCAGTAATTTAGATTTATCGCCAACACCGGTTGATGATGGATTTGAACATTTTCTCTGGGTGGGGGATGATCAGCTGCAAACCGGCCCCTTGGATATGCAGACTTTGTTATTGCTGGAATTGGCAGGTGATTCACAGTCTGCTCCGAATGCATCGTGTGATATCTCCACGCTTTACATTAGTCTCATCATTTGATCAGGAAGAATTATTAAAATCAACAAACCTGCAGGTGATGGATGTAGTCATTATTCAGGCATTTGGGGTGCAACGTGGTTTTTCTGACGAAGAATTCAAGAGGAATGCTAAAACCTGGGTTGATTTCTTCAAAAAGCAAGACATACAGGTTGTCATCTTTTACCCCTGGAGTTCAGCTGTTGATTCAAAAACTGAAAAAGAAAGATTGGATCGTATGGTCCACCAATTGGGATGGCAGGAAGATTTAACGATTGTACCTGCGGGACCTGCCTGGCAAGCCGCATTGAAAAAAAGACCTGATCTGAAATTGTATGCAAGTGATGGGATTCATCCTTCTGCGTTAGGGGTATATTTATCCGCCTGTGTGTTATACGCCAGTATCACAGGTGAATCACCTCTGGACAACCCTGTATACACATCGATTGGATTTGATGCTCCTGATGAGATTGTCAAACTGGATGGAGATACAATTCAATTTCTTCAGACGATTGCCTGGGAAACAGTAAACGATTATCTCCAAAAAGGTGAATTTCGCGTTATTATTAAGTAATAATTAGCTTTAAGAAGTGATTTTTTTACCCAAGGAGTAAGACTATGTTTCGAAAAACACCAACTTCACCTTTGACACCACAGGCTCCGATTGAACGTGTTACCTCAGTACTGGGACCTGGCATTAACTGGAAAGGTGATCTGCGGGGAAGCGGTGGTGTTCGTATTGAAGGTTCATTTGAAGGAGAAATCAATATTCGCGGTTTGGTGGTGATCGGTGAGACAGGTCGGGTCAGTTGTGAACAAATGCAGGCGAATTCTGTCATTGTGGCTGGGGCTGTCAAAGGAAACATTACTGCGGAAAAATTAGAAATCCGAAGCACCGGCCGTGTTTGGGGAGATGTCACAACTGTGGCCTTTTCAACCGAGGAAGGCGCATTTCTGCGTGGTCAGGTCCGGATGGAAGAACGTGTGGAGTTATCATTGGTTGAGGAAGCAAAACCTTCAGCAGATTCTCCGGAAGAATAAATTTATTGTCTGTATCCGCCGAAAACAGCGTAAATATTCAGCTTTTCATGCGGTTTCAAAATAAAATTCAGTTTGTTTCGGTTTATTTATAAGTGTTCAAATACGAAGGGACGACTTTTGAAAAAAATAAATATAATTTCCATTTTCATGGTTTTAATATTTTCCAGCCTAGCGTGTTCATCTGAATTTCGAAATTCGATAATTGATCGCTTACCTGAAGAAGTGGGGGATGTGATTTCTAACCCCGGTCAAATTGCCACACTGGTAGTTGATGAAGTAGCTGAACTAAATAATGAAGGACAGGGAACTGGCAATGCGACTTCACCACATATTGATGATATTGCTTATGGAATGGATACCCTGGAAAGCTTCCGTTTTCGATTTGTTCAATCTTTACAAGGTACGGATGATGCAGGAAACACAACCAATATTACAGTCGTAAATGATCAGGAGGTGATTAAATCTCTTCAGATTGCCCACATGCGCTTGGAAACGACCACTGAAGTAAAGCCATTGCAAATTGTGGAAGTTTATCGCTTTGGAAACGAGGTCTATCTGTTGGACGAGGGTGGTGAATGCACAGCTTTTACCGAAAATCTGGACGTCCTGGACGCTGATGGAACAGATCTGGGACTATCTTCGATTTTCAGTAACCTGGAAATTGGAAATTTAAAGCAAGAGGGCGAAGAGATCAACGGTGTGCTTACAAACCGGTATCAGGTAAAAAATGTTGTGATGGTTAACTCGACACTTTCTAAGGTGGATGCAGAGATCTGGTATGCCCAGAAAGGTGGATTTATTGTCAGATTTGCTGGAGAAGCGCAGGGAGAAGCCTATTCTGAAGCAGAAGATTTAGAAGTATCTGGTACCATTCGTTGGGAATATGATTTGACTGATGTGAATAGCATCATTGAAATTCCTTTACCGGAAAATTGCCAATTGGCAGCGGAAGGTGGGGTGAATGATCTCCCGGTGCCCGATAATGCGCAGGAACTCTCCATCATCGGATCGATGTTGAGTTTTAACTCTCCAGATGATGCATCCATATTGGCTGATTTCTATCGATCAGAAATGCCTGTTGCTGGTTACATCCTGAGTGATGAAACCGTGTTTGATGACTTTTACGTGATCACCTATGAAAAAGCAGAAGAAACCATCACCATTATGATTTCTGGTGTGAATGGTGGCGGAAGTGATGCGATCATAACGGTTGAAGTGAAATGAGTTTCACAGATCAAAAATCTCAGATTTTCTTTCCTGATCGAAAACAGGGAATTATTCTGCATGGGATTTTAATGGTTATTCTGGTTCTTATGATGGGAATGGCTTTATGGGCTGCTACCGGATGGGCGGAAGGAAGTATTTTTGTTATTTTTATGATCCTGATCGTCATCCTGACAGCACTGATTCCCTTCGTTTTGTATCGGGGATATGCATTAATCAATGCTCGTTATATTCTGGAACGGGATGGATTGCGTATCCGCTGGGGGTTACGAACTGAGGATATCCCACTGACAGATATTGAGTGGCTTCGTCGTGCGCATGAATCAGGTTACTCTATTCAGACGCCTGTGCTCGCCTGGTCTGGTGCGATTTTAGGTGAGAAGAATTCTGATATTTTAGGACCGGTTGAATTCATCGCCTCAGATATTGCAAAAATCATTCTCGTTGCAACACCGGGTAAGGTATATGCCATTTCACCGCAAAATCCACGTGATTTTGAATTAGCTTTCCAAAGAACATTTGAAATGGGAAGCCTTTTTCCAATCGCATCGCAATCCACCAGACCAGCAGCGTTTGTTCAGAACGTGCTGAAAGATAAATTTGCGAAATATCTGGTGCCTTTGAACATTGGTTTAACAATGCTTTTATGGTTGGTTAGTGGTTTCATCATTGCCAATCACCAGCAATTACCCTTAGGTTTCTCTCCGCAAGGTCAACCGTTGGAGTTGGTTACCTCGCAACAATTGTTATTGATACCCATTTTAGGATTGTTTGTTCTGGTTTTGAATATCATCCTGGGTCTATTTTTCTTTCGCAGGATCGAATATTTCCAAATTTCTTACCTCTTGTGGGCAGGAGGTGTTATTACCCCCATTCTTCTTATCGTTTCTATGATCATTTTATCTATTTATGTTTAAGAGATTCAATTCATGACGATCTTTAATTCCCAATTGTTAATTGGTTTTATACTGGCTATTCTGATCGCTTTTTCTTCGTTTAAGATTGGATTTTTATCCAAAAGTGGAGCCGTGGCAGCCTGCTTATTGGGTACCATTGTGTTTGGTTTGGGTGGCTTTACATGGGCAGTGGTTCTGATGGGCTTTTTTATATCCTCGAGTGTGCTTTCAAAACTTTTTAAACGTCGCAAAGCTGACTTGGAAGAAAAATTTTCAAAAGGATCCAAACGAGATGCCTGGCAGGTTTGGGCGAATGGTGGAGTGGCAGGTATTTTTGTCATCCTGCATACAATCTTTCCGGATAGTAGTTGGCCGTGGCTGGCTTTTTGCGGCACAATGGCAGCTGTCAATGCAGATACCTGGGCAACGGAATTAGGTGTATTAAGCAAGAAAAATCCTATCAACCTGGTTACCGGTCTACCATTGGAGGTTGGGGCATCAGGTGGGGTCACCGTGTTAGGTACATTTGCAGCTTTTCTCGCTTCTATTTTCATTGCAAATCTGGCAATATTAATCTGGCCAGCGTTTCTTCAAAAACCTACTGGTGCAGAAACCTGGATCCTTCTTACAGGTATCACAGCGGCCGGCGTTTTTGGCAGTCTGGTGGACTCTTTTCTGGGGGCAACGGTACAGGCAATTTATTTTTGTTCTGCTTGTGCAAAAGAAACGGAAAAACATCCCCTACATACATGTGGTAGAAGGACTGAACTCGTTCGGGGATGGAAGTGGTTTACCAATGATGTGGTGAATACCTTTTGTGCATTCATGGGGGGGTTTGTCATGATTCTTTCGACCATGCTTAAATGAACAGATTGGAGGAGGGCTGTTGGTAGGGGTGATCGCCCGGCAATATTCCATTCAGGTGGGATTGTAAACATCTGCTTTTATGTTATCCCCTGTGCTAATCTTATTTGCTATGCTTTACATGACAAAGATAGATGGCGGTTCGTCTTCGGTGATTTTACCTAACCAGAGGGGTTGATTGGGATCCCCATTGCGGAAACTAATCCAGACCAAATCACCAACTGCAGGTCGAATGCGATCATTTTCTTTTAAAGGCACCACCGAAGCTGCCCAAAGCAAGCCCATTTCAGGAATTGCATCAATTTTCACCTGCACTTTCATCTTATTATCAGGATCTTCATTGGAAATTACCACTGCCCGATAGATGCCTGTGAGAGAATTTTTCGGTTTATTACCATTCGGAAAAACAACTGGTTGCTGAATTTCATCCTGACTTACAGCTTGCAGCTTATACGGGCTGGCAAATTTTCCATAGCGTTCAGATGGTCGGCATCCCTTTTCCCCATTTCCAAAGATAAAAACATCATGTCCATTTTGTAAGCGTTTAATCACAAAATGACGGTCATCAGGTGTTGATTCGTTAAAATCAGACACCTGAAGCCATATCTCTCCATTAATGATCAACTGGACAGGATTATTACTCATGCAGCTTTCCAAGAATCAGGTATCTTTATTATAGTATGTTAATCAAGGAGGTTGCAATCCTATTTCCATTATTATTCAGTACTAAAGGTATGATTGCTTTAAATTTTCACCAATTGAAAATTCTTCTCAGCCATGCTCGCAATGGTCTCGCCAATTGAGAGAGAGGCTGTTGCAGCTGGTGAAGGAGCATTCAATACATGCACCTGGTGTGGTCTTTCGACGATACTGAAATCATCCAATAGCTTTCCATCGGGTGATAATGCCTGGGCTCTTACCCCTGAACCAGCCGGATGAACGTCTTCCATCTGTAAATCAGGAATAAGGCGTTGTAATGCTTTTACGAAAGCATGCTTACTGTATGAACGATAGATCTCGGAAATACTCATTTTCCAGTATTTAAGCGCCATTCTCCAGAAGCCAAGATAAGTTCCATAATAAGCAATATCAGAAATGGAAATATCTGATTTTTTATACCCTTCTCGTTTAAGCGCCAAAACTGCATTTGGACCAGCTTCCACGCCGCCATGTATCATACGGGTGAAGTGTACGCCCAGGAAAGGGAAACGCACATCCGGTACTGGATAAATCAGATTTTTTACCAGGTATTCCTTATCCCGTACCATTTCGTAGTATTCTCCCCGGAAAGGGATGATCTGTAATCCTGGTTCAACACCGCAAAGCCGCGCAATCTTATCCGATCGCAGCCCGGCACAGTTAATCAAATTTTTTGTTTCAATTTCGCCGGTGGTCGTCTGTAATTTGATGAGATTGAAATCGTTACTAAATCCTAGTACCCGGCTATTCGTTTTAATTTCACCACCGTATTCCATTATGAGACGGGCATATGTTTTGGAAACATCCTTATAATCCACGATACCAGTTTGAGGAACCCATAGACCATCAATGCCATTCACATGTGGTTCAATTTCGCGGATTTCCTGTGGTGAAAGACGACGGATGCCTTCCAAACCATTAGCGCGTCCGCGTTCTTCCAGCATATTTAAAGAAGGAATTTCCGAAGGATGGGTAGCAACCACTACCTTACCACAGCGATCATGCGCAATTTCATTCTCTTCACAAAAGCGATACATGGCTTCTCGGCCAGAAACACAATTTATCGCTTTCATTGAACCTGGTTTGTAATACAGGCCGGAGTGAATCACACCACTATTATGCCCGGTCTGGTGAGCAGCTACTTCATTTTCAGCTTCGAGGACAATTAATGACAATCGATAATTCTGCACCAATTTTAATGCTGTAGCCAGTCCTACAATGCCAGCCCCAATAATCGCCACATCATAAGTTGATGATTTCATATATCGATCTCCCTCGCCATTTGTAATGCTCTCTGTAGTTTAGCAAATAAAGCAGGAGATATGAAATTTTTGTGTAGTCTCTACCAGAGAAATAGTCCAGGAAGATTTCTGGACAATAAGGTGAAAATAAAGATTGCCAGCATGTTCATGAAAAGGATGAGAAGCAATCGCAAACCCAATGGATAAGAACTACGAAATAATCGAATATTGATTATAAAGCTGATCATACCCAGTAAGCCGCCATAGCCTCCTCCAAACAGGACCAGAATCAAACTTAATCCGGCAAAAACATATTGATACCAGGTTAATGGCGGCAGAATTTCATATGCTTCCCCATGTACGATAATTTTTGGAATCACATCAAAAAAGGTGTTTTGTAATTGAGCACTGACCCGAACGCCATCTCGTTGATATAGAATATATTCATCTTTTCGATGACCTTTTTCTGCTGGATTTCCATTCAATAGAATGCGGGTTTTCCCCAAGAATCCTGAGATCTCCAACTCAATTCTTTGTTTTCCAAATCCAGGAATCTTGATTGGGTATCTGGATATCATCATTCTTGTGAAAATTGAATCTGTTAATTCTTCTTGCGTGGTTTCGATGAACTTTCAGCTGTACGAATGTAGGCAGGCGCCAGGATGAGATGCATGGAGCATAATCTTGTATCCAGCATCCGGCTGCGGATACGGGGATCCATTTCTCCCAGGTCATTGGAAGTCGTGATTACCGTTGGTAATTTGGCGTTGTAACGATAATTGAAAATTTGATATAGTTTTTCACGTGCCCACGGGGTAGCCGATTGGGTGCCGAGATCATCCAGGATGAGCAGGGAAGCAGAACGCACCTGTTCAAAGAGATGATCATACGAAGTGTTGCTGGTGGGATTAAATGTCGCTCGCAGGTGATCCAGAAAATCAGGAACAACCACAAAGATAGGTTCTTCTCCAAAAGCGAGGCGATAATTGCCAATGGCGGCAGCCAGATGGGTTTTTCCACAACCATACGTTCCTACAAACACAAGCCAACCATGAGGGTCGTTGGCGAAGGAATTGGCTGCATCGAAAGCACCCTCAAGACTTCGTTTTTGTTCAGGTGTCAATTTTTCACGATCCCGCAAGTTAAATGTACCAAAGGTGCAATCTGAAAGTAATTCCAGGGTGGAAATGGTTCTTTTTTCTTCACGAACAGGAGATCGAAAATCGGGTGCCAGTATCCGCACAATTGTCACAAGGTCAGGATCTTGCAGCCGGGATCGGATGCGCCCTTCGATCTCAATTAATTCTTGATTTGTGGTAATAACAGTCGGGAGATGATGTGTGTAACGATGATTCAAAATCTGATAAAGCTTCTCTTCCGCCCAGGGGGTAGTGTTCTGTGTTCCGAGATCATCAAGCACCAATAATCGTATATTCCGAATCTCCTCAAATCGTTCCTCAAAGCTACTTTCAAGAGATCCGTATGAGTATCGCAACCAATCCAATAAGTCCGGTACTGTCAGAAACAACGTTGGGAATCCTAATTCGATTACTTTATTGGCGATGGCAGCAGCCAGATGGGTTTTTCCACTGCCATAGGTACCCATAAACAACAGCCAGCCTGTCGGGTTTTGAGAAAAATGAGAGGCCTGGTTGTGAGCTACCTGCAAAGATGAAACTTGTTGGTCACCCAATCCCATCCTGCCTTCGGTTTTGAATGTTTCCAGGGTCATTTGGGAAAAAGCCTGTAAATTACTGAGTCGAAATAGACGTGCCTGTGCCTGTTGAGCAACTTTTGATTGACGACATTCACATACCTGCATACGGCCAAAATCGGGATGTGAGATTGGTAAATCCTGGCGAACCCAACCGATGCCACCGCAAATTTCGCATTCAGGATCGCCCAGCGCGGTTTCTCTATCCGGTTTTGAAGAATTGTCCAAATTCTCCATCGAGGAATCTTTTTGAATCTTCTTGAGTGTCTCGTCTATCTTTTTCATCACGTCCTCTTTCTTTCCAGGATGCTAGGATGGCTTCAACGTATCGCCAACGACGCACGTTGTTTTCGACTGCTATTCTGATAGCCTGTTCAATCCAGATCATAGGATAAGTTACTTCTGCTTCTTGCAATGTTTCTGCAATCATCGGGGTTAAAGGTCCAATATTGGCTTCGTATAATTTAAATATATTAGGACGCACCATCTGGCGAGCAGGAACAGGTTGATCTTCCTCATGCCAGGAACCAGCCATGAGCCCTTTAAGAGCAGCTCTACCGCGTGGGGTATTAATGAAATAAATGGCATCCTCCAATGGTTGATTTTCATCGGATCCTTTTAATAAGGTTTGGCGATCTAATGCCAGTTGTAATCCAAAATTGAGGTTTGCAAGGGCTTCTTCCTTAAGCCTACCCATACCTGCCATGAAGGAGTCATCCGAAATAAAATTCTGGTAGCGAATGAACTTGATCTTGCCTTCTAGTTGTTCCAGGAACCAGATCGAGTATATTGTCACCTTTAATTCGTATAAATTATCAATGAGGGGTAACAGATTGGTGAAGAATTCCGATGGAATGGATGTCATCTGAGCACCATCTTCCCTGGAAAAACCAGAAAATAGCTTCATCCTACCTCTTCTTGAATGCTGGTTTTTCAGATTTGGCTGCATTTTCAAAGCGTGCCAGGTTGTTCAGGAACACTAGCTCAATGCCAGGATGGGTGGGACCATTACGGTGTTTGGAAATGATGATCTCGGCAATATTCTGGCGTGGATTGTCGGGTTCTTTTTCATCAGGCCGGTGAATAAACATTACAATATCGGAGTCCTGCTCTAAACTACCGGATTCGCGCAGATCAGAGAGAACCGGGCGTTTATCAGCTCTTTGTTCAACAGCACGTGAAAGTTGAGCACCCACCAGAACAGGGACATTCAATTCTCTTGCTAACACTTTCAAATTACGGGATATGTACGACACTTCCTGCACGCGATTTTCGGTGCGGGTGTCTCCTGCCATCAGCTGCAGATAGTCGACTATGATCAAATCAAGTTGATGTTCCATATGTAGCCGCCTGCATTTGGTTCGCAATGACAGCGGGGTAATCGCCGGGGTATCATCCAACCAGATATGGGTATCACTCAAGACCTCAATAGCATGGTTGAATTTTGACCATTCATCATCATACAATTGACCAGAGCGTAATCGTTGTGTGTCGATTCCTGTTTCCTGAGCAATCAAACGTTGGATCAATTGTTCGTTTGACATTTCCAGAGAGAAGACAGCCACATGTTTGCGGTGTTTCTGGGCTGCATTTTTTGCGACTGAGAGCATAAAACCAGTTTTACCCATACCGGGGCGTCCGGCAATAATTAATAAATCGGATTTTTGCAAACCGCCCAGAATCTTATCCAGATCGATTAAGCCGGTTGGGACACCAAAGATTTCATCCGGGCGTTGAGAAAGCTGATCAATACGGTCGTAGTAGCTACCCAAAACTTGCTGGATCGGTTGGAGGTCATACGTAATACGTCTTTCACTTAAACCAAATACTGCTTTTTCTGCTTCATCCAACAGAGTATTGACTGATTTTCCACGATCATAAGCCTGTTTGGCCAGGTGATTGGCAGCTTCCAACATCCTGCGGCGCATGGCATTTTCTTCTACAATCTCGGCATACGCTTCAGCATGCAGGGAAGTTGGTGTTTGATTGATCAGCGTTGCCAGATAAGCTGTTCCACCGATTTCCTCAAGATGGTTCTTCTCGTTCAGGGCTGCACTCACCGTTAGCAGATCGATCTTCTGACGCCGTTCTATCAATGTTGAGTATGCTTCCCATACCCAGCGGTTACGAATAATGTAAAAATCATCCCCTTTAAGTTTTTGTGAGAGATCAAAATATGATTCAGGGAATATTAAAACTGCGCCTAATACGGCTTCTTCTGCTTCGCGATTATGTGGTTGTTGTGAAGAGATTGAGTTTGTTTCTTCTGGTGGTAAATAATCCATCATAATTTTCCAGCTTTCGGGACTTGGATGTCAATTCTACCAAACAACTGCCTCAATTGAAATTGCAACGAGTTGTGGATTCTACATTAGTACGTTTAAATAGAAATAGGCATCAAACGTTTCCTGTTTTAATTTATCTACCTAAATTATATAAGTGATCAGAAGGTTAAACAAATAACTTGCAAGTTGAAATTTCTTGTTCTTGATTCGATGCGGGTTTTTAATATATAGAAGAATTACTTATCCGGTTCCTCATCGGTTGGATTATCTTCTTCATCATCTTCATCCAATCCACCTATATCCAGGGAGCCCAAAAAATCTTCAAAAACGGATAATCTTTCTTCGTTAATTTCATCTACAGGCTGTTGGGTGTTTGCTAAAGGAGCTTGTGATTGCTCAATATCACTTTCCTGGATATCTGCCTCAGGAATAATACCAGCGGAGCTCATGACTTCTTCAGACACCAGAATTTTGGCATGTACACGTGCAGCTAAAGCCAACGCATCGGAGGGTCTTGAATCAATTTCGATTACATCTCCGTTGATTTCAACAATCAAATTTCCATAAAACACATCATCTCTTAATGAAAGAACTTCAACCCTGAGCAAACGGGCATTCATTTGATTAAAAATGTTTTTTATTAAATCATGCGTCTGAGGTCTGGAAACTTCAATCTCCTGTAATGCAATGGTGATTGATTCAGCTTCATAAGGGCCGATCCAGATGGGCAAGTAACGTTCTGCATTAATATCACGTAGAACAACGATTCTCTGTTGATTCGTCAGACTGACACGTACGCTATCGATGATCACTTCGACCATTTTTGTGTTTGACATTTTTCCTCCCGCAGGGAAATGAGCGGATCCTTATCCTTATTTTAACATGGTGATACACTGCGCGCAAATGATCGTACAGTTTGTTCTAAATGCACTTAACAGTTTTTCTTAAGATTAGCTAACCTTAAGAAAAACTGTTAAGTTGTTTTTTTTAAGGTTAAGGTATAATAAATTCACTTATTATTCAAACTGCATCATTGGCTCTTAAGATTTTAGAATTCATTCATTTTTTTATTTGCATTTTGAATAATTGTGTATATAATCGGCGAACACCGTTTTAACAGAACACTTTCTTAAAAAGCTTTTTTATTCATAAGAATAGGTGGTAGTGTATTTGTCAGGCAAAATCTTGGTAATTGAGGGAAAAAGAGCAGAACGATCTTCGTTTGTCGGGGGATTAACGAAGAAGGGTTTTCGCGTGATAAGCGTACCCAGTGGAAATGCCGCATTAAATAAATTAGAAAAAGAACAACCAGATATCATTGTAATTGATGCAGATTCGATGCGAACCAGTGGAAAGCGCATCTGTCAATCTTTACGATCAGCAACCAGCCAAACCCCGATCATCTTAATTTTAGGAAATGGTGTAAACGAGAAAGATGAATTTGATGCGGACGTTATCATGCACTTACCGTTCACCTTGCAAAAATTACTCAACCGCATTAAGGTGTTGTTACCACTAAAACCCAGTAATGATGTAATGAAAGCTGGACCGATTGAATTGGATCTTACACAGCGATTTGTTAAAGTTAATGAAAAGCAAATCAGTCTTACACCCCGATTAACGCGACTTCTGCAAGCGCTCATGCAGCAACCCGGCCAGGTGTTTGGACGCGACGAGTTGTTTAAATTCGTATGGGAAACAGATTATATTGGTGATACCCGTACACTGGATGTACATGTTAGCTGGTTAAGAAACTTAATTGAGGACGATCCACGTCACCCTGATTTTATTAAAACAGTCAGAGGGGTTGGATACCGTCTGGATTTTGATTAGTAGAATTTCATTCATTTTTTTGCGAAAAAAAGGTTGAAATCCATTTGGATTTCAACCTTTTTAATTAAGAGATATGAAAAAATCTTTGGTTACCCCATGATTCCAAGTGTGATGGCTAACAATAGCCCACCAGCAATAACGGAACCTAATTGACCAGCAGTATTTGCACCCATTGCGTGCATCAGAATGAAATTCTCAAAATCTTCTTCCTGAGCAGCTTGAGCGGCTAAACGTCCAGCCATTGGGAATGCACTGATACCACAGGCACCAATTAATGGATTAATCTTTCCGCCGGATAGAACTTTCATTAGTTTACCAAATAAAAGACCTGCGACTGTATCCAGTACAAAAGCAAATAAACCGATCAGCAGAATGCCAAGAGTCTTGACATTTAAGAAAGATGAACCAATCATTGTTGAACCTACAGCCAGACCTAAAAACAAAGTCGATACATTAATCAATTCGTTTTGAGCAGCTTTATTAAGGCGATCAACAACACCTGATTCTCTTAAAAGGTTTCCTAGCATTAGAGTTGCAATAAGTGGTGCAGCATCAGGAGCTAACAAGCTGATGATGATTGTGATGATGATTGGAAAGGCTATTACTGCTTTATTTGATACCGGTTTGGCGGAATACTCCATCCGAATTAATCGCTCTTTTCGGGTTGTGAGGAGTTTCATCAATGGAATTTGTATGACTGGTATCAAGCTCATGTACGAATAAGCTGCAACCGCAACAGGGGCCAGGATCTCAGGAGCAATTTTGGTTGTAACGAAGATTGCCGTTGGACCATCAATAGCACCGATTGTTCCAATAGCAGCAGCTTCATTTAAGGGAAACCCCAATGCTAAAGCAACCATTAATGCACCGTAAATGCCAAATTGACCTGCAGCACCTAATAAAACCATTCTTGGCATAGAAAGCAACGGTCGAAAATCGATCATTGCTCCAACACCAATAAAAATTAAGAGTGGGAACAATTCGGTTTTGATGCCGGCATCATAAATAACTTTAAAAACACCATGATCAGAAGACATTCCTAAATTGGCTAGGATACAACCAAAACCGATTGGAAGTAATAATACTGGTTCATATTCTTTGATAATTGCCAAAGCAATTAAGGTCAAACCAATCAGTATCATTACCCCATTTTGCCAGGTAAAGTTCGAAAATCCTCGGGTAATTTCAGTAAGTAATTGGGTAAAATCCATGAATAGCCTCCACTAATCAGCGAAGTCTAATAATACATGGTTATGTGGAACTTGATCACCAACCGAAACATAAATACGTTCGATTTTTCCGTCTCGCGTTGCACGGATAGCATTTTTCATTTTCATTGCTTCTAGGATCAATAGTTCCTGACCATTTTTGACTTCCTCACCCTCCCGCACTTTGATCGAATCAATCACACCAGGGATTGGTGCAACAACTGATTTGCCGCTGGCTGAAACAGCAGGAGCTGTCGGTTTGGGAGTTGCACGTACTGGAGCAGGTGCTGCAGATTTAACAGGTGCAGGTGCGGCTACAACAGATTTTACGACCTGGGTTTCTTCAGGAAAAACTTCAAATGTTTCTCCATTTACTGTTGCCAGAATGGGTCGAGATTCCAAATCGTCTATTTCCACTTCATAAGTTTCATTTTCAATCTTGATTTTCATTTTCATTTTGTTTTCCCTCGAGATTTTCGATTTAGTAAATCAGCACTTTGATTAAGAACCTGAGATCTTCTTGATGTTTGCCAGGCGCTGATGGTGCCAGATTCTTGTGGTTTAATAATGGGAAACTGCTTCTGAAGGCTCATAGCAATTGCAACTGCAACGGATGCAACACGGTGTAATCTTTGAGATTTATCCTCATTTTCGACTACTGTTTCTTGCGTTATTTTTTCCACGTCAATTGTTGCGACTTTTGTTGTTTTTTCATTTGTTATGCGAACGAGAATATCCATCAATCCCCATAAAAGTAGAATTGCTAAAAAGACCAATCCCATACCAATAGCAGTTATAAGTAAACCTTGAGTAATTGGATTCACGCGATTCTCCTTAAAGTGGAATATTACCGTGTTTACGGGCTGGCAAACTTACCGCTTTATCCTTAATGGCATGAAGAGCAAGAATGATTCTCTGTCTGGTTTCACGAGGTTCAATTACATCATCGACATAACCGGCTCTTGCAGCAGCATATGGATTGAGGAAAGTTTGGCGATACTCTTCAGTTAATCGTTCTCTTTCAGCATCTTTATCTTCGGCTTCTTTAATTTGTCTGCCATAAAGAATATTAACTGCTCCACCGGGACCCATGACAGCAATTTCTGCACTTGGCCAGGCTAATGTTACATCAGTTCCAATAAATTTTGAACTGAGCACAACATAAGCTCCACCATAAGATTTTCTTGTTGTCACAGAGATCTTTGGAACCGTGGATTCAGAATAAGCAAATAGAACCTTGGCACCATGTCGAATAACACCATTATGTTCTTGGTTGACACCTGGTAAGAAGCCAGGAGAATCAACGAATGTGATTACAGGAATATTGAAAGCATCACACATGCGAACAAAACGGGCAATTTTGTCTGCGGAGTTGATATCCATGACACCAGCTAATTGACTGGGTTCCTGAGAAACAATACCAACAGACATACCATCCATCCTGGCTAATCCAACGATTGCATTTTGTGCAAATGTTGTTTGAAGCTCAAGGAACGATCCTTTATCAACGATTAAATCAATCGCTTCGTGCATGCTATAAGGCGCATTTGGATCCAAAGGAACCAGGCTATTTAATGCCTCTTCCGCACGGTTTGGATCATCGTCAGTTGGAATTACGGGGGGATTCTCAGCATTGTTGGATGGGAAATAAGATACAGCCTGTCGGGCTAATTCAAGTGCTTCTTTCTCGTCCTGCCCAACCAGATGGGCTAATCCGCTCTGTCCTAAATGAACTTGTGCCCCACCGAGACTTTCAAAATCTACATCTTCACCGGTGACTGACTTAATCACTTGTGGTCCAGTTAAGAACATATAAGATTGTTTATCAACCATAATAATCAGGTCGGTTACGGCAGGAGAATAGACAGCTCCACCTGCGCATGGCCCTAATATGACGCTGATTTGAGGAATTACACCAGAATATATTGCATTACGCTTAAAGATTTCAGCATATGCACCCAGGCTGTATACACCTTCCTGAATTCTTGCCCCACCGGAATCAAGCATACCAATAACCGGGCAGCCAGTATTTGCAGCCAGATCCATTAATCGGGCAATTTTCTTTCCTTGCATCTCTCCAAGCGAACCACCCTGGATTGTAAAATCCTGGGAGTACACGTAAACTGTTCTATTATTGATTTGACCAAATCCGGTAACTACACCATCAGTCATCTCGTCGCCTGAACCACCCATATGATCTCCACGTTGAACAGTGTATGGTTCTAATTCGTAAAATGTACCGGGATCAAGGAGCAGTTCAAGACGTTCGCGTGCAAATAATTTACCTTTAGAATGTTGTGACGCGATCCGCTTTTCTCCACCACCAAGCTTAGATTGTTTGCGTTTTTCACGCAACTCAAGAATACGGGGATCTATTTCTTGCATACGTTCTCCTCTTTCAATCTGATAATAAATTTTCCATTAGATAGAAAGCATCCAATGGTGCCAATAAAAGTGTAGGTGCTCTGCCTAAGTTGTCATACAACTAACACCCAAGTCTATTTTAGCTTTAATGAAGAGAAAGTAACAATATATTTCGGTTACAATCTGAGTGATTTTCTTCCTTATAAATATAAAATTTCCTATTAAAGGAAGAAAATCACATTAATCATCAAAATCTTCGGATTGATCTGGTATTTCAGTACCGGGTCCATACTCGTATACTGCCTGCCAGGGGCGATAACGGGTGAAGATTGTATCCGTTATGATCACCTCACCGTTTCTGGAAACTGTTCTGGAGACGGTAACATCCGCACCATCTGCAGCCCAATCGATCTGTTTTATTTGGCCTTCATTTAGATCTGGATTTTCTACATATTTAGGTTCTGGTGCTTCGACAACATTAGTTACACCTGTAGTTGACCAATTAACCTCTCTGCCATCCGATGTTGAGTAGAACTTCCAGACAATACTGGAATAGGTCGGATTGACATATGTTTCCATCAGCAGCCAATTATCGGTATCGTTAGTGAATTTAAAATCTACAATCGGCACAAATACAGTTGCATCCAACCCTGCAAGGCGCGGATCGATTGAACCTCCGGCAACTCTTTCATAATAGGACACACGATAAGCATGTGGGTAACGTTCCACAATTGGGAATCCAGCAAAAAATGCTGCTCGAAATAACGTGGTACTTACCTGGCAGACTCCACCACCCACACCCTGAATGGTTTGCCCACCGGCAATGATTAATGCCTCTGCGTAACCGTTTTCCAATGTAATGTCACCCAAAGCTTCCGCCATGGAGAAAGTTGCACCTGGAGGCACCATTACACCATGAAATTTACTGGCAGCAACGGTGATATTCTTTACCCGGTCCGCACTGGATCCATAGAAATATGATACTTCTTCATGGACCAATTCCGTAACTCCTAAATCAGCACCTTTTACATCATTGGTCAGAATAGGTTTGTTGATATCAAAAACAAGCGGGATCTCGTGGCTATTATCGGTGACAATTTGCTCCTGAATGGTTTTAATCGTTGCATCGATATTCAATTCCCTGCCGATAATGGCTGATTCGATTACTTCTAATTCGCGGGTTTCATCATTGAAAATATAATGAGCGTCTTTGGGGTCAAGTTTCAATGAAGGAGAAATTTGATTCAGAAAATCATTCAGAAAAGCGCTATTTATGCCTACCTGGTAACGGTTCCCATCGTCATCAATAATGCGTTCGATGCGTAAGTTTGCAGCAAGCGTATTGATATCAAATTCCCATGGGCTCCCTTCAGCATTTTCAGCGGTTAATATCAGGGGTTGACTCAATATTATTTTTGCCAGGGCAGCCTGTTCTTCGACATCCAGAATATAAGGTGGCGTCTCTTCAATAACGAGTTCAACCATACCATCTTGCATTTGCTGTAGCAAAAGCGCTATTTTCTCGAGGGTAGCATCGATATTGACTGTTCTGCCAATTTGGCCGCTTTGAACCACTACTTCTGCTCCATTCAGACCTAATTCGGCCTCGATAACTGGTTTGTCGATCAGACTTGCAACCTGTTTTACCTGCATATAAGCCACTCGCTGGTCAAAAATAAAACTGGGTGAAATGCTTTGCCCATATCGCCAGGCTATCCATTGCTCATTTAATCGTGCGATCAAATTCCCATCGCGACCGATTTCAAATGCATGCGCAGCTGTTGATTCGGGATCCATATACATCCCAAGTTGAGCTGGCGTGAGCAACCAGGTTTGTTCACCGTCTCGTAATAAAATTCGGCCTTCTTCAAGGTATGATACCTGATCATTCAGGATCAATGCCGCTTCCTGAGGGGTCATGCCGCCCACATCGATACCAGAGACTGAAACACCAGGCGTGATACGACCGGCCAGCCAGACCTGAATCCCCAGGCCGAATGCGATTAATAACCCAGTCCCGATAATGCAGCCGGCAAATATCGCAATCAGAATTTGCTCTAATACCGGTAAAGTCGTTTTTTGTTGGTATGTAATACTCGTCATCTTCATTCCATTAAATTGTTATTAGAATTTCCTGTTGCAAAAAAGACGCCAGAATTGCGTGAAAAGTTCCTTGTAATCAGAATTACCATTTCATTATACTGGATTTGGATCTTCCCTCAATGGAGGGATATAACCAATGAAAGCGAATTTGAAATTGAATCAAAAATTGGTCATTGAATCACTTGAACTCTTATGACTGTTGCGGTATAATTCTGCTCGCTGCAAGAAACAAAGCAGCCCGGTCTAATCAGAGATGAGAGATCGTTCACAAAAGAATACTTGAAGAAGGCTATTATAAAGTCAACGCAGGAAACCATAACGCACCGGTGTCCGCCCGAAAATGGAGTACATCGGTTGTTTTTTGCCTCTTGACAGAATAACAACTGCTGAGTAGAATCGGCAAGCCTTAAAAAAGTACAGCACCTTAACAACTGAAGAGTGATAGGAAAGACGAAGAACCTGTTAATTTTTAATCCGCGAAGAAAAGAATAAACCGAAACACCTCGTAAGAGGTGATAAAAGATATTTTTGCGGAGAGTTTGATCCTGGCTCAGGATGAACGCTGGCGGCGTGCCTAATACATGCAAGTCGAACGGGGTATTTGAGCAATCGAATACTTAGTGGCGAACGGGTGAGTAACGCGTTGGTGACCTACCCCAAAGCGGGGGATAACAGCCTGAAAGGGTTGCTAATACCGCATATGGTCTAGAGAGATTAGAAGCTTTAGATTAAAGGAGAAATCCACTTTGGGAGGGGCCTGCGTCCCATCAGCTAGTTGGTAGGGTAAAAGCCTACCAAGGCGATGACGGGTAGGGGACCTGAGAGGGTGACCCCCCACAATGGAACTGAAACACGGTCCATACACCTACGGGTGGCAGCAGTAGGGAATATTGCACAATGGGCGAAAGCCTGATGCAGCAACGCCGCGTGAGTGATGAAGGCCCTCGGGTCGTAAAACTCTTTTCAAGAGGAAGAGGAAGGACGGTACTCTTGGAATAAGCCTCGGCTAACTACGTGCCAGCAGCCGCGGTAACACGTAGGAGGCGAGCGTTATTCGGATTTACTGGGCGTAAAGCGCGTGTAGGCGGCTCTATAAGTTGGATGTGAAAGCTCCCGGCTTAACTGGGAGAGGACGTTCAAAACTATAGAGCTTGAGTACGAGAGAGGAAAATGGAATTCCGGGTGTAGTGGTGAAATGCGTAGATATCCGGAGGAACACCAGTGGCGAAGGCGATTTTCTGGCTCGAGACTGACGCTCAGACGCGAAAGCTAGGGTAGCAAACGGGATTAGAGACCCCGGTAGTCCTAGCTGTAAACGATGTAGACTTGGCGTTGGTGGAGTAAAATCCATCAGTGCCGCAGCAAACGCGATAAGTCTACCGCCTGGGGACTACGGCCGCAAGGTTAAAACTCAAAGGAATTGACGGGGCCCCGCACAAGCAGCGGAGCGTGTGGTTTAATTCGATGCTACACGAAGAACCTTACCAGGGTTTGACATACAAGTGGTAGAGAACTGAAAAGGGATCGACCCTTCGGGGAGCTTGTACAGGTGCTGCATGGCTGTCGTCAGCTCGTGTCGTGAGATGTTCGGTTAAGTCCGCTAACGAGCGCAACCCTCGCTGTGTGTTACAAGTGTCACACGGAACTGCCGGTCATAAACCGGAGGAAGGTGGGGATGACGTCAAGTCAGCATGGCCTTTATATCCTGGGCTACACACACGCTACAATGGGAAGGGACAATAGGTTGCGAAACCGCGAGGTGGAGCCAATCCAGCAAAACTTCCCTCAGTTCAGATTGCAGGCTGCAACTCGCCTGCATGAAGTTGGAGTTGCTAGTAAACGCAGGTCAGCCATACTGCGTTGAATACGTTCCCGGGGCTTGTACACACCGCCCGTCACGTCATGGGAGCTGGTAACACCTGAAGCCGGTAGCCTAACCCGTAAGGGAGGGCGCTGTCGAAGGTGGTGCTGGTGACTGGGACGAAGTCGTAACAAGGTAGGTGTACCGGAAGGTGCGCCTGGATCACCTCCTTTCTAGGTAGTGGTTTTGTACTGAGGTACGAGACTAAAGAAAAGCCTCATGCGGTGCAGAGGCGAAAGAATTAGTAGAAGAAACGGATTTCCTATCACTTCTCAGTTGCTAAGGGCTGACAGAAGGGCCTTTAGCTCAGTTGGTTAGAGCGCGCCTCTGATAAGGGCGAGGTCTCAGGTTCGAGCCCTGAAAGGCCCACTTGATACCTCAACCAGAACCTTGAAATCAAAATACGGAAGAATTCTCCTCCCCCTAGTGTGACTGATTAATGAATGAGCCATAGTGAGCGTAGGAGAAACTACGTACAGCACCTTAATAATCGAATAGAATATGTGTAGGCCAAAAGCATCTACAAAAGAAAGAAATGAGAACGAAAGTAACCGAAAAAAAAGATGGAGAGCTGAAGAAGAAAGAAGAACGAGCTCTCCGCATTACGAAGAAGCTACTAAGGGTTTATGGTGGATGCCTAGGCGCCAAATGCCGACGAAGGACGTGGGTCACTGCGAAAAGCCTCGGGGAGCTGTGAACAAGCGCCGATCCGGGGATGTCCGAATGGGGAAACCCACTGGAGCGAACCTCCAGTATCGTATGATGAATCAATAGTTATACGAGGGGAACCTGGGGAACTGAAACATCTAAGTACCCAGAGGAAAAGAAACAATTCCCAAAGTAGTGGCGAGCGAAATGGGAAAAGCCCAAACCAGTGCAGCGAGCTGTACTGGGGTTGTAGGGCCAGCTGTGTGGAGTTACAAAACTTAAAGTTAGTGGAATGGTGTGGGAAAGCCAGCCAGAGAGGGTGAGAGCCCCGTACGCGAAAACTGAGAGACTCCAGCTGGGACCCTGAGTACTGCCGGGCACGCTAATCCGGCGGGAAGCTGGGGAGTCCACTCTCCAAGGCTAAATACATTTGGCGACCGATAGTGAACAAGTACCGTGAGGGAAAGGTGAAAAGTACCCCGGCGAGGGGAGTGAAATAGAACCTGAAACCATAGACCTACAAGCAGTCGGAGGGCTAATAGCGGGTTGGTGCTGAGTAGAAATACTCGTGCGCACCGCTAGGCCTGACGGCGTGCCTCTTGGAGAATGAGCCTGCGAGTTAATTTTTGTGGCGAGGTTAAGCGAGAAACACGCGGAGCCGTAGCGAAAGCGAGTCTTAATAGGGCGAATAGTCGCAAGGATTAGACCCGAAACCGGGTGATCTAACCATGTCCAGGGTGAAGCGAGATTAAACCCTCGTGGAGGCCCGAACCTACTAACGTTGCAAAGTTAGGGGATGAGGTGTGGTTAGCGGCGATATGCCAAACGAACCCGGAGATAGCTGGTTCTCCCCGAAATAGCTTTAGGGCTAGCGCTGCGAGTTCAGCAACGGAGGTAGAGCACTGAATGGGCTAGGGGGCTTAGAGCTTACCAAACCCAATCAAACTCCGAATGCCGTTGTTCCAGATCGCAGTAGTCGGGACTACGGGAGATGAGTTTCGTGGTCGAAAGGGAAACAGCCCAGATCATCAGCTAAGGTCCCCAAGTTTAGACTAAGTGGGAAACGATGTGGAGTTACAAAAACAACCAGGAGGTTGGCTTAGAAGCAGCCACCCTTTAAAGAGTTCGTAATAGCTCACTGGTCAAGTGATTCTGCGCGGAAAATTTAACGGGGCTAGTCTAACACCGAAGCTATGGGATCGCACTAAGGTGTGATCGGTAGGGGAGCGTTCTGTACAGCGGAGAAGGTCGACCGTGAGGACGGCTGGAGCGTACAGAAGTGAGAATGCAGGCATGAGTAGCGTAAAACACGTGAGAACCGTGTTCACCGTAAGTCTCAGGTTTCCGACGCCAGGTCAATCCGCGTCGGGTTAGTCGGGGCCTTAGTCGAGGCCGAAAGGCGTAGGCGATGGATATCCGGTCAACATTCCGGAACTACTGTAAGGGAGTGAAGGAGGGACGCAGCGAGGTAGGCCAGCCCATGATTGGTTGTATGGGTGTATGACACGACAGACGAAGAGACTGGTAGGCAAATCCGCCAGTTGAGTTGAGGTGTTGTAGCGAGTCTCCAAGGCATAAGTGAGTTGAGCCTTGCTGCCAAGAAAAGCTTCTAAACGATGAACTTATAGTACCCGTACCGCAAACCGACACTGGTAGACGGGTAGAGAATACCAAGGTGAACGGGAGAACCTTCGTTAAGGAACTAGGCAAAATAGCCCCGTAACTTCGGGAGAAGGGGTGCCCCTGAGCGTGACAAGTAAAATTGGTAGCGCATGGGGGTCGCAGTGAAATGGCTCTAGTGACTGGTTAACAAAACCACAGGTCTCTGCAAAGTCGCAAGACGATGTATAGGGGCTGACGCCTGCCCAGTGCCGGAAGGTTAAAGGGAGAGGTTAGTGCGCAAGCGCGAAGCTTTGAACTGAAGCCCCGGTGAACGGCGGCCGTAACTATAACGGTCCTAAGGTAGCGAAATTCCTTGTCGGGTAAGTTCCGACCCGCACGAATGGCGTAACAACTGGAGCACTGTCTCAACGAGGGACCCGGTGAAATTGAAATGGCTGTGAAGATGCGGCCTACCCGCAGCAGGACAAAAAGACCCCGTGGAGCTTTACTGCAACTTGGCATTGAATTTGGGTATGGTTTGTGTAGGATAGGTGGGAGGCTGGGAAGCTAGTGCGTCAGCATTGGTGGAGCCAATGGTGAAATACCACCCTGATCATGTTTAAATTCTAACCCCACACCGTAAACCGGGTGGGGGACCGTGCCAGGTGGGCAGTTTGACTGGGGCGGTCGCCTCCTAAAAAGTAACGGAGGCGCCCAAAGGTTCCCTCAGACTGAATGGAAACCAGTCGAAGAGTGTAAAGGCATAAGGGAGCTTGACTGCAAGACCAACGCGTCGAGCAGAGACGAAAGTCGGGCTTAGTGATCCCACGGTACTGAGTGGAAGGGCCGTGGCTTACCGGATAAAAGCTACCCCGGGGATAACAGGCTGGTGAGGTCCAAGAGTTCACATCGACGACCTCGCTCGGCACCTCGATGTCGGCTCATCACATCCTGGGGCTGGACAAGGTCCCAAGGGTCGGGCTGTTCGCCCGTTAAAGTGGTACGCGAGCTGGGTTCAGACCGTCGTGAGACAGGTCGGTCTCTATCCGCTGTGGGCGCAAGGGGTTTGAGAGGAGCTGTCCCTAGTACGAGAGGACCGGGATGGACAGACCACTAGTGTGTCAGTTGTCGTGCCAACGGCATAGCTGAGTAGCTAAGTCTGGCAGGGATAACCGCTGAAAGCATCTAAGCGGGAAGCTCGCCTCAAGATAAGACCCCTGTAATCCTGAAAAGGAGTAAGATCGCAGGGAGACTACCTGCTTGATAGGCGACATGTGGAAGTGCAGCAATGCATTAAGCTAAGTCGTACTAATGATCGAGGGCTTCAGGTAATGCGGAGAACTGGTTCTTTTTTCTGAAGGACTACACAATTCTATTTGAAAGAAAAGTTTCTTGGTGATAGGAGCGACAGTGGTACACCCGGACACATCTCGAACCCGGAAGTTAAGGCTGTTAGCGCCGATGGTACTTGGGGGGCGACCCCCCGGGAGAGTAGGTCATTGCCAAGAAACTTTTTTTAATTCTGTCAAATAAAAAAGAATTTCCTTCAATATTGAAGCGAAATTCTTTTTTATTATAATTTGGAAAAAAATTACATTTCTTCTCTGAAGATTAATCCATACTTCTTTCGGGCTGCTAACCACGCTTTTCTTAGTAATTCGTAGACTTCTTGCGGATCATGGATATTGCGAAGAACAACGGAGGGCGAAGATTGATCTGCGCCTTTGATGAAAATATCTCCAATTCCCAGAATACGTTCGCTTACGTTTTGAACAATATCAATATCCTGCACCCGGATAAGTTCGAAATTTTCAATATCTTTTCCAATTAACCCTTTAATAATCTTGATTCTTTCATTCGTCAGGGTGTAATTTTCAACCAGTGATAAGAATGGTCGGCCTTCCCATATTATAATTTCTTCTTCTTCCAATTCAACAGCAGGTTTGGCTACAGCCATTGGTTTGGATACATCTTCTAATAGTTCATTAACCGTTACCAATAGATTGTCTGCTAAGTGATCGACAAATTTGTTTTGTTGATCCATAGGTATTGAATTTATGGGTAAACCACTTTGGGCAATGGCCTTCCAGATACTGCTTTTTACTTTTGCTTGATATGTATCGATTGACATTCTGGCTCTCCTGAAAAATTAGGTTTTATTTAGGAATTTATGCATTTGATTAAAATTAATCATACTTCAATCTATTGAAGATGATTATTAATTTATAGGCGGAAAGTCCATATATCATTCTTGAAACGTTCTTTGACCAGTTCATGCGCACGGGACTTTTCCTGATCTGAATAATCTCCAAATGCAATTTCGCGATTTCTTTTGAAGCCCATCACCAACGCTTTTTGTAATTCTTCCATGCTGGCACCGGTTTGGTCGACAACACTGGTCACTCGTTTCTGGACACTTTTGATTAATTTATCGGAGATCTTTTGATCACTTACATTTAACAAGCTAAACATTTTCTCAACATCAACGCTGTAAAGAATGGTGCCATGCTGTAGAAGAATCCCATTGCGACGGGTTTGGGCATTGCCGGAAATCTTTTGTTCATTAACAAGAATGTCGTTGATCGGGGCGAATACTGCATCAATCCCCAATTGCTTCAATGCGAATACGATATCATCGCAAATCAAGCGATACAATTCAATAATATTGGTTGGAAACATATCCAATGGCGCAATCAGACTATAGGTCACTTCTCCGAAACGGTCATGATACACCGCACCACCACCGGTTAATCGCCGGACAACATCCACACCTGCATTTTTGGTGGCATCCAGATTGACTTCATTCCTGACCCCCTGAAAGACGCCAATGGAAACAGCGGATGGATCCCAGCCATAAAATCGTATAGTCGGTTGGGAGATTCCTTTGCGCACAAATTCCATAATGGCTTCATCCAATGCCATATTTGTGAAAGCGTTAAAATATTGAAAAGTGATCATGCGGAATTTCTTCATTGGGTCGCCTCTTCCAGAGTATTGATTATATCTTCCACAGTGATTCCAATCATTTCAGCCTCATTGCTGTACAGAATGTATCTTGTTTTCCTGAGCAATACATCTTTTTGAATTGGGACATCAACACCAGTCAATTCTAAAACGATTTCATCAAGTGTTTCTTCCGGATGTAAGAAAAAATCACCGGTAATTTTCAGACTCTCAATATGATCTGCGTAGGTTACATCCAGACGCAGCATTTTTCCGAATTTCCGGGTGATGGAATTTGTTTTCATCATTCGCTTTCAGTTGAGTACAAAGATTTGTGGACATTGCTTAATGCCCGTACTTGCTCATAGGCGTGGTAGGAAGAACGTACCAGAGGAGCGCTTTCGACCCAACGGAATCCGAGATCATACCCATATTCTTTTAGTTCCTGGAATTCTTCCAGGGTGTAGTAGCGCATGATGGGTAAATGCTGGCGGCTGGGCTGCAGGTATTGCCCGATGGTGAGGATGTCCACCTGCCAGGAGCGTAAATCGCGCATCACGGCTTTCACTTCTTCCATCTCCTCACCTAATCCCAACATGATTCCGGATTTGGTGAGCACGTCCTGGTTCATTTTTTTTGCGTTTTCCAGAATGGTTTGTGACCATTCATATCGATCCTGCGGTTGTACTTGTTTGAATAATCGCGGAACAGTTTCTACATTGTGATTTAAGATTTCAGGTCTGGCATCCATCACAATTTTAAGCGCATCCAGACTGCCTTTGAAATCTGGAATCAGAACCTCAATGGAGCATCCTGGTTGATATTGACGGATTTTTTCGATGATCATGGAGAAAATTGGAGCACCACCATCTTTTCTGTCATCCCGATTGACGCTGGTAATGACAGCATGTTTTAAATCCATTGATTTGACAGCCAGTGCGACCCGTTCTGGTTCGTCCCAATCGACAGCCAGCGGTTTTCCTCGTTTTACATCACAGAAACCGCAGGTTCGGGTACACACATCACCGAGGACAAGAAATGTGGCTGTGCCACTACCCCAACATTCACCCATATTTGGGCATTTAGCTTCCTCACACACCGTATGCAGCTCTTTTCGGCGCATTAAACCTTTGAGCCAATCATAAGTTTCGCCACTGGGTTGTTCAACTTTAATCCAGGATGGCCGGCGTAATGGGGTGGTATCTAATTTTTGGGGATCAACACGATTACGAGTAGGTTTAAATGTCATGAAGTTATTATAATGATACTAAACCTGATGTCAATATAAGTTGATAAATATTGTCGAAATTTTGATACCAATCCAGAAAAATTTTGTTGATAAAGAAATAATTAGTGAGAGGAACGATGAACGATAAAACGGAATTATATGATGTAATCATGGAAAATTATTTACTGCTTGTTGAAAGTGACCGACAATTTTTTGCTCGCTTCCAGTTAAGTCAGGTACGCTATTTTACCCTCTTTCATATTTGGCAAAATCCAGGTATTTCATTAACAGAGTTGAGTAAAAAATTATTATGTACCAAAGGGAATGCAACACGAATCGTTCAAGGGATGGCATCAGAAGAACTACTCAGTATTTTTAAAGACCGTGAAGATCAACGAGCAATGAATATCTTTCTTACAGAAAAAGGGAAAGAAAAATATTCTCAGGTAAAAAATGAATTTGAGACATTTAATCAACGAAGATTTTCCTTTGTGAATGTCAATAATGAAAAATTGATTGAATTAATGACTGCTCTCAAAACCGGTTTGGAAAATAACCTGAATACTATTGACAGGTAAGAAACTATCTGTAATAATTAGTTGATATATCAACTAATTATTGAGGAGCTGAAATCTTGAATCTTGCAGCTGTTTATCACGAAGCCAGAAGTAAATATGCTTATATGTTTGACCGTAAAACGTTACATCTCAGGTTGCGAACTGCTCGTGGAGATGTTCCTTCGGTAACCCTGGTGGGTGGGGATCCATTCCGATGGATTCAATCCAAAGAAGATCCCACTCATTGGGAATGGGATAAAACCGCTGCTTTCTTTGAACCTATGCACCTGGAATATCAGACAGTCTTGCATGATTACTGGTTTGTAGCTGTTCAACCGCAATGGAAACGCATTCGCTATGCTTTTATTCTGGAAAAAGGGGATCAAAAGATTCTGTATGGCAGTCGCTCTTTTTACGATCTCCATCAGCAACCGGATGCACAATTTGAAACCAGTTATTATTTCAATTTCCCATTTCTTAATCAGGAGGATCTGTTCCAACCACCTTCATGGGTGAGAGATACCATCTGGTATCAAATCTTTCCGGAGCGCTATTCAGATGGTGATTCAAGTAACAATCCTGAAAATAGTTTGCCGTGGGGTAGCGAAGAGGATACCATCTACAAATTCTATGGTGGCGATTTGCAGGGTGTGATTGACCATCTGGATGAGCTAGCTGAATTTGGCATTAACGGGATTTACTTTACGCCAATCTTCGAATCACCTTCCTCGCACAAATACGATACCACCAATTACTACAAAATTGATCCTGCTTTTGGAACCAACGAGTTGTTTGGCGAGCTGATGGAAAAAGCGCATCAAAAAGGAATTCGAGTAATGCTGGATGCCGTCTTTAACCATTGTGGCTGGTTTCATCCCTTCTGGCAGGATGTGGTAAAACACGGTCGTGAATCCAGATATTATGATTGCTTCTTCATCGAGCGCGATCCGGTGATCAATTTTGAAGTCGAGGAAGGAAAAATCCCAAAAATAAGCTTTGATGAACGAGGGTATCTCAATTACGCGACCTTTGCTTTTACGCCTTTAATGCCAAAATGGAATACCGATCATCCATTGGTGAAAGAGCATTTATTAGGCGCAATCCGATATTGGACTGAAACTTACATGTAGATGGTTGGCGTCTGGATGTCTCCAATGAGGTGCCGCATGCTTTCTGGCGCGAGTTTCGGCAGATTTTGAAGCAGATCAATCCGGAGATTTATATTCTGGGAGAAAATTGGGATAACTCATACCCCTGGTTGATGGGCGATCAATTTGATGGCGTCATGAATTATGAATTAACCTATCCGATCTGGTCTCTGTTGGGTGAATCTGATCGCGTGAAACAAAAGTATGATGTAGTTCAATACCAGGAAGCTATTAACCAGCTGTTAGCTAATTATCCCAAACACAACTTACCGGCTATGTATAATTTGATCGATAGCCATGATACGCCACGGATTATGAGTATTTGTGGTGATAATGTCGATAAAGTAAAGCTTGCGTATTTGATTACAATTTACCTTCGCCGGTGCACCCAGCGTTTATTATGGCAGCGAGGTCGGGTTAGCCGGACCGGAAGGTCACAACCGCCGTTGCATGTCCTGGGAAGTATCTCAGCAGGATCTGGACTTACGATCGTTTGTGAAGCATTTGATTCATCTTCGAAAAAAATATCCCGTTTTTGGTGAAGTTGATCTGAAATGGTTGCTTGTGGAAACAAAACAACATGCATTTATTTATAAAAAAGAAAATGATGCTTCTAACATCGTAGTGATGGTTAATACCAACCAAAAATCGGTTGTTTTAGATCTGCCTGATTCTTATGAAATACCAGGAATTTGTAGACGGATGGACTGGTGATCAAGTTAAATTGGGTTCTGAAATTAAATTGGATAAACTTGGGTATAAGATTTTTCTGAAGACCTATCGATAATACGTAAAGCAAAAAATCCCAGACGATCTACCTGGGATTTTTAATTTCTGATAAGGAAATTAATATTTCGTTATAATCTAAGTAGACCTTCGGAATTATAAAATGAGCATTATTTACCAACTTTCCTCCCAACAAAAAGACCGCAGTGAGAAGGGAAATCGCATTGTTGCTGCAAAAGTTATGGATAGCCCAGACCTAATCCATGAAATCATTGCGTGTTTCAATAGCAATGATAATGCTTTACTGGGTGATTGTGTTGAGGTCTGTACAATGGTAGCAGAAAATGATTCTGAATTAATTGCTCACCATTTTCAGATAAGATCATCGAATTGGCTGGTCACAAAAATACTCGGGTAAGATGGGAAGCCATGCACGCAATTGCGTTAATTACTCCTAATAAACCGGATAGGTGTCATCCATCATTGGGATCAACTTCATAATCTTTTCCATCATGATAAAAGTGTCATCGTCAGAGATTCCATTGTTGTCTGTGCAGGAAATTTAGCAGCTTACGATCCAATCTTATGCTGAAAAGGTTTATTCATTTTTGATAGAAGCTTTAAGTGCTTATCAAACCCACCATGCAAAATTAGCTCTGGAGGGATTAACAAAAGCGTTGTCAAACTTAAATTCCAGGCTGGATGAAATTGCTGAGCTTGCGGAACTATTAGAACAGCATCCCAAACCATCCATCAAAAAAGCCGCTCAACAACTTAAAAAGCGGCTTTATGAATTGTAGATTTTAAATTTTTATCTCATAGGTTAATAAATCTCTGGATTGACCGAAAAGGGTAATCGCTCTCCTCTTAGCCCAGCTAAAAGGTTTCTTGCGGCGATCAAAGCCATATTTTCGCGGGTGCTGGTGCTGGCACTGGCAATATGCGGGCAAATGATTAAATTCTCCAGCTCCAACAAGGGACTATCCATGGGTAAGGGCTCAGGGTCGGAAACATCGATGCCGGCAGCAAAAATCCTGTGATTCTTAAGCGCATCGTAGAGCGCTTCCTGATCAACAATCTCTCCTCTGGCAGTATTCACCAGAACTGCATTGGGTTTCATCTTGCCAAACGCATCTGCGTTGATTAAATATTTTGTTTCAGGGGTCAGTGGTGTATGGATTGAGATGAAATCGGATTCGCGATAGAGTGTGTCCAGATCAACCTTGATAATTCCCGCCATCGGTTGGGCTGTGGGATCATTGATCAGAATGCGCATGCCAAAACCAGTTGCTCTGCGCGCCATCGCTTTGCCAATGCGACCAAAACCGATGATTCCCAGTGTAGCGCCAGCAAAGTCAACCCCCAATAATGTGGATGGGCCCCAGGTTTTCCATTTTCCAGCCCGAACATGCTTTACAGCCTCCACCACCCTGCGTCCAGCACTCATCATCAGAGCGAAGGCAAAATCGGCAGTGGCTTCGGTTAACACTCCGGGGGTGTTACCTACAGCAATTTTTCTAGGGTGGCTTCCTGAATATTAATGTTGTTGTATCCAACCGCATAGTTGCTGATAACTTTTAACTTCTCGCCAGCTGTCTGAATGACTTCTGCATCGATTGGGTCTGATAATAAAGATAGGATACCATCCACACCAGGTACATGTTCCAGGAGTTCCTCTTTACTGGGCGGGAGATCCTGGTCCCACAAATCAACTTCACATTCTTCATAGATCAGGTTCAAGCCTGCATCCGGAATTCGACGGGTAATAAATACTTTAGGTTTACTCATATGTTTTCCTTGGAATATTTTTCTTAACTATTTTTACCAGACAATGAAATTGTTATCAACATACAATGGAATTAAATGCAGTCTGACTTTGCTGAATTTCCAATCTTTGATATCATCATTTCAATGATTAATCTTACAAGTTTCCAAACGACAACTTTATCACAACACCCTCAGGGTGAGAAAATTGCATCCATTCTTGCCGCAGCCATTGATGCGGTTGAGCCGGGAGAAGCGGTATCCCGTTTTGTTAACCGCGATCAGAATCGATTGGTCTGTGGAGATGAAATCTATAACCTCGATCATTATGAGCACGTATATCTGCTCGCTTTTGGCAAGGCAGCCATGCCGATGAGTGCTGCCCTGGTTGAGATTCTGGATGATAAACTGACACAAGGTTGGGTAGTGCCGAAACACGTTTCGGGGGACCATGATCACAGGTTGATCATCCAGCCAGGCAGTCATCCACTACCAGACGAGAATAGCCTGAAAGCCGGTGAGATGTTTTTATCCGCCGCAGCGTCTTTTACTGAAAAAGACCTGGTATTTTGCCTGATCTCGGGTGGCGGATCAGCATTGGTGACAGCTCCTTATGCAGGCGTGTCGCTGGCAGATATGCGCGAGTTGACCCGTCAATTGCTGGCTTGTGGTGCCAGGATCGATGAGATTAATACCCTGCGGCGGCATTTGGATCGGATGAAAGGGGGAGGTTTGGCGAAACAAATCGCCCCGGCTCGATTGATCAGCTTGATCCTTTCGGATGTGGTCAACAGCCCACTGGAAGTGATAGCATCCGGTGCAACAGCTCCAGATCCTAGCACATTGAAGGATGTCTGGCGAATTCTGGGAAAGTATGATCTGGTCGAAAAGTTGCCAACAGGCATCCTCAATCATTTGGGCAAAGTGATTGAAACCCCCAAACCAGGGGATGAATTGTTTGCGCGTATAAAAAATATTCTGGTGGGCAGTAATGAACTGGCTGCACAAGCAGCGGCACAAACAGCCCGTGATTTTGGTTTTAAGACCATTGATTTGGGTAATGCCTGGCAGGGAGAAGCACGGGAAGTGGCAAAAACGCTGGTGGGAAAAGTATTAGCCAGTGATCAGTCACCAATCTGCATGATCGCCGGCGGTGAAACCACTGTGACAATCCAGGGTTCGGGTAAGGGGGGACGTAATCAGGAACTGGCATTGGCAGCCGTTCCATTATTGGCTGGTGTACCCAATGTGATGCTGGTGACGCTGGCAACCGATGGAGAAGATGGTCCCACCGATGCGGCTGGCGCTGTTGTTACTGGAGAGACTGCCAGCCGTGCAAAAGCGCTGGGTTTGGATCCAGCTGAATACCTCACCAACAATGATGCATATCATTTCTTTGAACAATTGGGAGATCTACTTAAGCCTGGACCAACCGGCACCAATGTCAACGATTTGACTTTCCTGTTTCGGTTTTAAGACTAATAAAATTCTATTCAGGAAGATTGGAATTCAACCCATACTTTTACTTATTTCCTGGACAATGGATTCCATCATTACCTGATGGGTTTCCATATCGGATGCCAGTTTGAATTGTGTGCGGCATCGATTGAGATTCTGTTGGGGATAGTGAATGCGGAAGTACTGGTTGCCTTGCAAATAATCGCTCAGGAAGCGCATCCCAATTTCAATCGTAATTAACCAGGGACTGAGTGCCAGCCAGGATAACTCCTGCTCAGTTAAAATATCACCAGCGGCAGCCAGATAGCCTTGCGTGTAGGCTTTAAAGACTGGCATCTGAAAGATCACCTTTTCCAGATTGGCTTCATCCTCTGCGCAAGGGTTCCCCATGGCGCGCAAGGCATCGCCAAAATCAAATAAAGCCGATCCGGGCATGATGGTATCCAGATCAATCAGACAGATGGCTTGATTCGTATCCAGGTCAAACAGGATATTATCCAGTTTGGTATCGTTATGGGTAACTCGCCAGGGAAGACGCTGTTCATGTAATGCCTCCCAAAATAATCCGAATTGATCAGACCTTGTCAGGATGAATTCGATTTCCGGTTGCACTCCCTGAATTAGATCTGCGTCAGCAGTAGACAGTGCCTGAAGAAAATCCTGATAGCGTTTGGGAGTATTGTGGAAATCAGGGATGGATATGTTGAGGGAATGTACAGGGTAATCCTGTAATTGTTTCAAGAAATCACCAGTCACTCTGCCAGCTTCATAAACCTGCCTTAAGTTCTGGGTGATCGTGGTTGAATAACAATTAGGAATACGTTCATACATTCGCCAGACAGATCCATCTGCAGCTTGATAGTAATTTTTTCCCAAAGATGTTGGAATCAGATTTAATTGTTTTTGAGCGGGATCTTTCTTTTGCAGGTATGAAGTGATTCGATAAATATTTTGCATTAATCCTTCAGGATCCGGGAAAACATGTGTATTGACTTTCTGAAGAATTGTAAGTGGATAGGTGGTGTGATTTGAGCGGATATACCAGCCATTGTGAATGTGTCCATCAGGAATGACTTCGGCTTGAAAAGCAACCGCTCCCAAAAATGGGGAAATTTGATGGATAAGATTTGGTTCAAACATCAGCAATTGATTTCATTAAAACAGGAACATTGCCAGGATTCCAACAATGAGGCAGATTAGCAATGAAGGTAGTATTGTAAAGCGAATGATTTTCCCTTCATTCCCTTGCAGGTTTACCACCGAACTGGCTGCGACCACATTTACCACACAAATCATGTTGCCTACCGCTGCACCGACCGTTTGCAACGCATTAATCAACGCCGGATCCAATTTATTTTCCACAGCTGCGCCAAATTGAAATAACGAGAACATTAAATTGCTGAAGGTGGCACTACCGGAGATAAATGCCCCTAATGAACCAACGTAAGGTGCAAACAATGGCCAGACCGGACCTAAAACGGAAGCCATACTGGCTGCCAGTTCAATCGGCATACTACCCAGATTGAGCTGGTTGAAACCTGAATTGATGAAAATACGCACCAGCGGTACAGCAGTTCCCAGGGCGATGGTGCTGCTGATCAGACTGGTGGCGGAGGTTTTCAAAGCTCCACCTAATTCTTTTTTCTTCAACCCCAGTAGAAAGACACTGATGATGGCAGTCAATGTGAAGATCGCACCTGGGGAGTACAAAGGTGCGAATTGGGTTGATATTTCCGTTCCCAGGATATTGGACCATCCAATCTGCGGGATATTGAGCCATGCTTTAAATGGGAGAAAGCGTAGGCGGGACAATAACAAAATGATGGTGGCAATCAAATAAGGGGAAAGCGCTTTAAAGGTTGGAATTTTCAGTGGTTCTTGCATAGCAATTAATTGTGACGGCGCGGACGTGTGAAAAAACCAGGGTTCTTTCGGAAGAAGAATACCTTTTTTTGCCAGAGTCACCATGACGATCAATGCCAGCATACTTCCCAGTAACGTTGGAAATTCCGGGCCAAGAAACACTGCAATCAGCACAGAAAATGTGGTGAAGGTGAAACCAGACAACAAGGCAAACTTCCAGATCCCCAGACCTTCTTTCCAGCTTTTATTTTCACCCCAAAAACGAGTCAACATGGCAGAGAGTAATAACGGTAAAAATGTGCCAGGTAACCAGTTCAACATCGCAGATTTAGCACTGACAATATGTAAATACTCGGAGAGTGGCAAAGTTCCTAAATAATTGGCAACAATCGGAGCCAGATCAGGTCCTTGTTGTAAACCCTGTGCCAGTCCCACAAAGATGGTGGTGCCGACGCTGCCATAGGTAACCGGGAAGCTGTTGGAAATCAGTGCCAGAACGACTGCGGCTAATGGAGGAAAACCGAGGGCGACCAATAATGGCGCACAGATGGCTGCTGGCGTCCCAAACCCGGAAGCCCCTTCCAGAAATGCACCAAACAACCAGGCAATCAAGATTACCTGCACCCGGCGATCTGGTGAGATGGTGGTGAAGAAATGTCTGATTGTGTTGATCGCGCCACTGGAACGCAGAACATTTAGCAGAAAGACAGCCCCAAAGATGATCCAGAGTACTGAACCGGCAATAATCAGACCCTCGAAGGAAGCAGCCGTAACCTGCTTTAGCGGAACTTGCCAGATCAAAAAAGCCAATCCGGCATGGATGAACCAACTGAGCGGCATAGCTTTGACAGCCGGCAAACGCAGGAGGACTAAGAAAATGAGGACTAATAGAACTGGAGAAATTGCAACTAGAAATAATGAAGCGTTCATGTACCCTGCTGATGATTGAATATGGTCGATTTTACCATTGGATGATGAACAGCGTCAGAGGGGTTTTAAAAATAGATAGATTTACGCTAACTGACCCGATTGAAACCGTTTATAATAAAATTATCCTTCTCTCTTGAGGTGAGCATGCCCAATCCATACGAAAATTATCAGTCTCCATTCAGCTGGCGTTATGCCAGCCCGGAAATGCGCTCTTTGTGGAGTGAGCAACAAAAACGCTTGTTATGGCGAAAAATTTGGGTTGCTTTGGCACAGGCTCAATCTGAATTTGGTTTGTTTTCCGGAGATTTGGTGCAAGAATTGGCATCGCATGCGAAAGAAATAGATGTCGAAGCTGCATTGGAAATTGAGGCCCAAATCCATCATGATCTGATGGCGGAGCTGAAAACTTTTGCGGCTCAATGCCCGAATGCTGGTGGCGTTTTGCACCTGGGGGCGACATCCATGGATATCGAGGACAATGCCGATGCGTTGCGATTGCGCTCTGCTTTGAATATCATCCTGGAAAAACTTAATGAACTCATGCGATTATTTGCTGATCGAATAGAAAAAACAGCCAATCTTCCGGTAATGGCCTTTACGCATCTTCAGCCAGCAGAACCCACCACACTCGGATACCGCTTTGCTTTTCATGTCCAGGATTTATGGCAGGATTGGCAACAGCTCAAACAGATCAGAGACAATACACGTGGAAAAGGGTTTAAAGGTGCTGTGGGAACTGGGGCAGCATTTGGTGAACTGATCGGCTCTCAAAATCTGACCCATTTTGAGGAAAGATTGGGTGAATTGTTGGATTTGAAGTTTTATGCCATCTCTCACCAGACTTATCCGCGCAAACAGGATTATCTGATTCTGAATGCCCTGGCTGGGCTGGGAGCAACGTTGTATAAATTTGCCTTTGATTTGAGGGTACTGCAGAGTCCACCGATTGGCGAGCTCAGTGAACCATTTGGAAAACACCAGGTAGGTTCTTCTGCCATGCCGTTTAAACGCAACCCCATCAACGCCGAGAAAATTGATTCTCTGGCGCGCCAACTCTCGGTTTATCCGCAAATCGCCTGGCAAAATGCAGCCAATTCCTTACTGGAGCGCACCCTGGATGACAGTGCGAACCGCCGTACCATTTTACCGGAAGCGTTCTTAATCGCGGATGAATTGCTGCGAATCAGCATACCCTTGGTACGTGATTTGACCATCAACACGACTGCCATCCAGCGCAATCTGGAAACGTATGCGCCGTTTGCAATGACGGAGCGGATCATGATGCTGGCAGGGAAGAAAGGTGCAGACCGTCAGGCAATGCATGAAATCCTGCGACAGCACGCATTGATCGCCTGGCAGGCAGTTCAACAAGGACAGCCGAATCCATTGATCGAACGATTACAGCAAGATACTGAATTATTGCGTTGGATAACCTCCGAAGAAATTCGTCAGCTTGCAGATTTGGATTCCTATACCGGATTTGCCAGACAACATGCTATGGATCTGGTTCGAATAATTCGGGAGCAAATTCAGTAATTTGTCTTAATAAAATTGAATATATCAGATACCCATGATTTTAACTTGGGTTTAATCGCACTTTTTTCTATAATGATTGAAATTGTCTGAACAATCGATAATTGATCGACCAGGAGTTATCATGAATGAAGCTTTGTTTGCCCAATTAGATTCACTTACCTTTGATGATGTTTTAATTGAACCGGGTTTTAGCCAGATCCTACCGGCACAGGTAGATGTGCATGCTTATCTCACCCGCGAGCTGCGCCTTAATATTCCACTGTTATCCGCTGCAATGGATACGGTGACAGAATCCCGCCTGGCAATTGCGCTGGGACGTGAGGGGGGCGTGGGAATTATTCACCGAAATCTTTCTCCTGAGGACCAGGCACGCGAAGTGGAAATCGTCAAACGCTCTGAATCCGGTATGATTTCGGATCCCATTACCTTACCACCAACAGCTACCCTGGCTGATGCATCATCGATCATGGAGCGGTTCCACATCAGTGGGGTGCCCATCATCGACCCGGCAGGAGAAAAATTAGTGGGGATTTTGACCAATCGGGATATACGCTTTACCCAGCCAGAGGATCTGCAACACCCGGTTAGTGAATTTATGACTTATGAGCGTTTGATCACAGCTGAGTTAGGCACCACCCTCGATCAGGCCAAAAGCATTCTTCAGAAATACAGGATCGAGAAACTACCGCTGGTGGATAAAGATGGGCATCTAAAAGGGCTCATCACCGTGAAAGATATTCAGAAAAAACTACAGTTTCCGAATGCCGCCAAGGATTCATCCGGAAGATTGCTGGTGGGTGCTGCAGTGGGTGTGGGACCTGATCTGGAGACTCGTGTAGAAGCGATGACTGCCAAAAATCTGGATGTGGTGGTGATCGATACTGCCCATGGACATACAGCCGGAGTCATCGAAGCCATTAAACGAGATTAAAGCCATTCGCCCGGATCTACCTGTGATTGCCGGGAATGTCGTCACCGAGGAAGGGACTCAGGCTTTGATTGATGCAGGGGTGGATGCCATCAAAGTCGGGGTGGGAGCTGGCTCCATCTGTACCACCCGGGTGGTATCTGGTGCAGGCATGCCGCAATTAAGCGCTATTTACCGTTGTGCCAGGATTGCCAGACAGCATTCCATTCCTGTGATTGCGGATGGTGGTATTAAATTCAGTGGTGATATCGTCAAAGCGATCGTTGCTGGGGCAGACTCGGTCATGTTAGGCAGTCTTTTAGCCGGTCTGAAGGAATCTCCTGGAGAAGATATTCTATATGAAGGCAGACAATTCAAAGCATATCGCGGGATGGGATCCATGGGTGCTATGCAAGGGTATGGAAAAGATCGTTACGGATCGGGTCAGGCTGGTGCAGGAAAGCTGGTTCCGGAAGGTGTGGAAGGCATGGTGCCTTATAAAGGTGCATTGAGTGATTTCATCTACCAGCTGGTGGGTGGGTTACGTTCCGGAATGGGATACGCCGGAGCAGCCGACCTGGAAGATTTACGCTCAAAAACACGCCTGGTACGGATCACCAATGCCGGGTTGATCGAATCTCATCCGCACGATATTACCATCACCCGTGAGGCTCCAAATTACCAGCGAGGAGATCAATAAACAGGTTGGATGATTAAACTTTTTTTAGCAGTTGGATAACGAATCATTATTAATAATTTTTTGCTAAAATGATGCAATGAACAATCAATCTGATCCTGATAGATATCAACAACTGAGAGAAATCATAAATCAAAACCCAAATGATCCAGAAGCTTGGATGAAACTGGGTAATTTTCAACTGGATCTTGATGAACAGATCCAGGCTCAAAAATCATTTACCAGAGTATTGGAATTAGAACCTGGAAATATAGAAGCTCAGGTGAATCTTGACCGATTACTTCAAAGAAAAAATTCAGAAAATTCACTCAAAAATTTCTTAAATTTGGAAGAAATTAAATGGATTGAAACTGAAATTCCACTCTGGCTGCAATTGATCATCTCCTTATTCAGCTTTGTCGTTATCTTTATATTAGCCAGAGTCGAAAACTGGACAGCGGGTAACATGGTCTGGAGCTTATGGATTACCAGTTTGATAACCGGTTATTGTTACTTATTAGCAGGGATTGTCAGTAATGCATTAGGTAACGGTATTCTCTCGGAAGATAGCCTGGTCAATCGGCTGTTTCAGGGTTCAATACACTCAGGAATAAAATATGGTCTGCTTCTCTTTGGCTTACTTTTCCAATTGGTTTTCTTTACCGTTCATTTTGGATTATTTCATTTCGTCTATTCTATTTTTCTCAGTCAATTCTTCCCGATCATGAATAGATCATTTGAAAGGTTTCCGGATTTTTTGTTTTTTGTGAGTATCAGTTTTAAGACATATTGGCCAGTGATTCTATTTACCCTGTTTGCTTCCTTACGGAAATTTCAACGTATTCTGAGTCAAAATGAAGTTAATTTCACTAAAAGAGCCTATGTTAATGTGATCAAAATTCATTTATCTATTTTTCTTTTTGCTGGCTTAAGTGCTACCGGAATTAATGAATGGATGTTTCTATTGATTTTTATTATTTATTTTTTCCCCTTTTCAGCAGTTTTCGAATTTTTAAAAAACCTGAAACAAAAACCTGCCTTGGCAGATTGAAAAATGATCAAACAGGTATAAAAACAGATAACATCAAACCAACAGTATATAAGAGACTAAATACCAGGGTTAATTGCCCGGTACCTGCCAAAGTCTTATTAAGAATTTTTCCTCGCTGGTTCAAAACAGAACTGCTGGTGGAAAAAACGAGAGGTAATGATAACCAGGTTAATAATAGCCAGGGAGTAGCGATATCGCTGATACTCAACAGGACGACAATCACAAACGCCAGAATAACAATACTGACAAATTCCTGACGCGCCCATTCCAATCCAAAACGAACAGCTAAGGTTCTCTTATTGGCGGCTTTATCACTTTCGTAGTCCCGGACATTATTGACGACCAGGATGGCGACAATTAATAATCCGACGGGTATGCTCGAAAGTACTGCCAGTTGGCTGATGGTTTTCGTTTGAGCGTAATAAGTTCCACAAACGGCTGCAAACCCAAAGAAGATAAATACAAAGATCTCTCCCAGACCCTTATAACCATAGGGGAATGGACCACCTGTATAGGCGATGGCAGCCAGAATTGCCAATATACCGATTAATAAAATAAACCAACCAGAAACCAGTGTCATGTAAATACCGCAAATAGCTGCCAGTACGAAAGTAATCCACATCCCGGTTTTCACTGCAACAGGTGATAATAGACCTGCCTGGGTTACGCGCATAGGTCCTAGCCGGTTATGTTGGTCAGCACCCTTTTCAAAATCGAAAACATCGTTGGCTAAATTTGCCCCAATCTGGAGCAATAATGCCCCCAAAAAGGCTGCTAAAGCCGGTCCAAATCGAAAGCTTTGTTCGGCAAATGCAACCGCACAACCGATGATAACCGGTGAGACTGCTGCTGGGAGTGTTTTTGGTCGCGATGCTAAGAGCCATGCCTGGTATTTGGGGATTTTCATTTGTTCATTCATAAGATTTGATTAAAAATTTTTAGACAGTTTTTCAGATTATAAATTGCATGATTTATACCAGATTGCTGAATTCTATGGAATTTCCAGTTCACCACGCAGGACTGTTACCGCTGGTCCACCAACTTTGACTGTCTCAATATCATCCCGTGGACCAACTACTTCCACTTTTGCCTGACCGGGACGATGCATCCAATGACCTTGTTCTGCTATGAAGATGGGATCCTCTAATAGTCCATAATGCCACAAATAAGCAGCCATACCACCGGTGGCTGATCCGGTGAATGGATCTTCAAAAATATCTGGCGGGGGGCTGAGATGCCGGGCAAATGTTTTTCCAGCTGTGCTGACACCACCCAGACAGAAGAAATGGGAAGAAAACCAATCGCTGTTTTGGTGCAATTCCTGATAGGCTTTGCTATTAGGGTTGAGTTTCTTAAGCACATCCAGATTTTTTACACAGACCATCAATTGCGGGGTACCGGTGCTGACTGTCTGTACAGGAACATCAGGCATTAAATCAATCTTTGATAATCCAAACACAGTCAAGATCTTCTCAGGCTCATAGATTCGTAAAAATTGAGGTTTTTTCTGGCTCATGATGATATTCTTGACCTGACCGTTGTGTGACTGAATTTCTACCGGGATAGGTCCAACTTGCAATTCAAGATGAATATGGGTGATATCTCCAGAAAGCTTAAGACGACCGGAATCAACCAGAGCAAAGGTGGTTGCAATGGTCGGATGCCCGGCTAATGGAATTTCTCCCATTGGGGTGAAATAGCGAACTTTAAAATCAGCGACCTTAGATGATTGTACGAATGCAGACTCGGACAAATTCATTTCACGAGTGATGGCCAGCATGGTCTGGTCATCCAGGTCTTCTGCATCGAAAAAGACAGCGCAGGGGTTTCCGCCCAATGCTACCTCTGTAAAAGCATCGACTTGCATAAATGGATATTTTTGCATTAAAAAGCCTTAACTAATCCACACAGAGATCATCTTCTTCGGGATTTTCAAATGCTGAGGTAGATCCAACAAATTCGATATCTCCAGACGTTGTTACCTTAATTGTTTGCATGAATGTTGTGTGTGGACCACAGCCGCATGCTAAATATCTAAACAAAACAACCTCAAATCCACCTTCTACAGCTTGAACAGTCGTTTCTTGTAAATTGTCTGTCAGAATTCTATAATCCTTCAGGTTATCTAGATCATATCTGGCTTCTGCCCCAGTCGCTGCAATCGCATAACCTAACGCTTGCTCAGCGGTAGTGATGGGGGCAAAATTATATTTTAGATCTTCCAAATCCCGGATGAGCAAATAATCACCATCCTGATACACCAATAATCTCTGTTTTACCTCGACGGAGCATCCGCTGTTATATAAACCCTTTGCTTCAGTTTCATCGGGAGGAGTTTGAAGTTGTGGGGCATAGGTACAACTGACAAATTGACTCTCAGTCTTAATGAAATTAAGATATTGTGGAGCAGTAATCAAAGTATCACACCCCATTTTTTTGGGGATGCTGTCCTGGTTACATACAGCGTAATTGTCTGATTGCCAGACACAGCCAATTTTTTGGAAAGGTGACAAGTCCTGAACCTCAACAACCGGTGGGGTGCTGGCAATAATATTCTCACTGGATTGACTGACCCAGGGTAAAGAACAGGCGGAAGCAATGAACAATATAAAAATGGGTATAAATAATAGCCTGATTTGTTTCTTGTTTTGGGTCATATGAGTTCATCCTCTACGCTTTGATTGAAAAAATAAATTAATTATCCAATTAATTGTATTATAGTTTGAAATAGATCAGAAATGAGCGATAAATTTGATTTTCTTAAATAGCTGGTGAAAAAACTATTTAACCAGCAATTTCACGCTGAAAAGTCAGAGTTGGCTTTTGCCAATCATTATTTTCAATGATTACATCAGCATGTTGTAAGGGATGACAGCGTTCCAGGTAAATTTGATGAGCAGGAAAACAGCGCAGCAGGTATTTCTTGTGAATATTCTCCGGAGAATGATAATAATATAAATCGCGTTTGAAAGCTCTATCCAGACTTACATCCTGGTCGATATCAATATAAACACGAATATCCCAAAAAGGATCGAGTTCCTGTCGTTGCAGGAATAAACCATCAAATAATAAGATGGCATGATCTTGAGCTATTTCCCAATCACTTTCAACAACTTGATCCGTTGTGAAATCAAAAACCTGTTTGCGAAATTGGCGGTTTCCTCCCGGGCTGAGGGGTTCCAGGACGTTGGAAATAATCGCCTCAAGATTAAAAAAATTGTAATAATAGCCTTCGGGAGAATATTCTCCGCGACGATAACGGTATTTTTTGGGGTGGTGAAATCCATCGATGGATATATTGATAATCTGACGTTTGCTTTTCTTTAATGGAAAAATCAGTTCTTTGGCTAATTTTGATTTACCAGCGTTATCCAATCCATCAATAGCCACTCGAATGGGATGTTCTCTGCTCTTTTCAAGGATGTATTTGGATAAAGATTCCAGCAATTGTGATCGCAGCATTGATTCATTTTCTCCGTTTTTTGATGAGTAGCAAGAAGAACAGAAAAACTGTGGTGAATTGCCAGAACCAGGCATATTCTCCCGGTCCATCATTGCCAGTTTTATCTGCAATCCGATTAATTCGAATCAGCCGATAGTCCTTGGTCACTTCTGATAATGTAACATCATCCATCGTCAAGGGGTGAATACCGAACATTGGCGCAGCAAATCCACTGCCGATCAACACTTCCCGCATAATATCCAATCGATCCGGATGATCGCTGACATCTTCAGCTTGTGCTCGCCACCACCCTTTCGTTAACCATACTTCAATTTCTGGATTACGTATCAGGTTCTTGTACCAATCAGATTGCACGCCAAATCCGGAGGTACAGTAAATTTCACCATCCATAGTGGAATAGTTGACCGGGGTGAGGTACTTATTTCCAGTTTTGCGACCATAATGAGTAATCACCAAAAAACGGCCCATAACTTTTGGCCAGCAATTGAGGGTTTTACCTAATCCTAATTTCCATAAAAGAACCATAAATTTATTCAAATATTTGAACATTTTCCTTAATAATTCTTCATTCATCGAATTGCTCCTACTTATTCAAAAAATTGATTCAGAATTGGAATTACCCGTATAAGCGGTTCTTCATAAGGGTGTGCAGCCCGTATCGCTTGAAGAGTTGCCGAGACATGCTCCTTCTTACAATTAACTTCCAGTTTGATTTCAGGTGCAGTTTCCATCTCTCCTACATTTCCTTGAAATGGATCCGAACCGGGTAATGGACGCCAATGGCCAGTCACCTGGGTAGTGGCAAAGACATTATCATAGTTTCCAACGATCCCAGCTTGAGCAGCGGTTAGCGCGAGTCGAGTGGCTTCCAAATATTCTGCCGGAAGGTAGACTTCAATTTTAAAATATGTAACAGTATTTAAATTCATTTATTACGTTCCTGATATTATTGGAAAAACCTGAAGATTATGAATTAAGATTTTAAATTGCGGAGGTTTTGAGTAGCAGGTTGATTACGTTTTTTTGGGGAGAAAAGCCACTCTTTTAAGGATGAGAAAAATTTGATTTTTGAAGGGGAATGTTGAAAATCCTTTGGGATTTGTGTACACAAGCATTGATAGATAATAACAGGGCTGTTACCATACGTCGGTTGATTGAACTCAGACTCCCTCATATTTAACCTCCAGTTTCTATCAATAGTATAAAGAAAAATGTCCGAGGATTCAAATTTTTTTTAATGACGACACTTATTATTAATTTTTTCAGAAATTATGACAAAAAAAGGTATTATGCAATCCAATTGTAGATGCTCATGTCAATGCTATTATCGGTGTTAAAGATGATTCCCTCCTGTTCCAGCAACGCTCTTTGCATCGCAGATCCAAAGCCGGCACCATGCGGGCTGACCTTGCCTTTGGAGTTGATCACTCTTTGCCAGGGAACGCCAGAATCATTTGGTAATGAAGCTAGCGCATAACCCACCATGCGAGCCGTGCATCCCGGGATCATTCTTGAAATCTGACCGTAGCTAGCAACCTTCCCAGATGGAATTTGTTTCACAATGTAATACACTCTGTCACGATACGTAATTTTCTTAATCATCATAAAACTCAATTATCTTTGAAGTTGTTTTCATTCTGTTTGGCAATTTTTTTCAATATTCGATTACGTAGAAACCCCGGCAATTCATTGATGGCCAGGTTATAGGAATCTTTTACCCATTGCAAAATGATTTCTTCAGATATGTCATCATTACCAAGAAAGATTGAAATCCAGTGGGTACGATTCTGATGATAGGCAGGGACAACACCTGCATATTGTTTAATCAATTGAATTGCCTGATCGGGATTGCATTTCAAACTGACAAAAATTGGGTCAGATTGCCAGGATATATAAGCAAATGCTTTCCCCAATATTTTATAAACCATGGTATCCGGACCTTGAGGGAAATCCAGCCTTGATTCTGGCAAGTTAAACAGGTAACTCTTTAATGTATCAAATTCCATATTTTATCCTTTGATGGGTATCCAAAATTGTTGGTGGCGTTTTTTTTCATCGAGTTCCATAAACAACTCCATTTGATTTTTGTGATAGATCTCATTTTGTTCTGGAATTTGTGTGTTACTGACAAATAATACTGATTGAAATTTCCACGTATTTAACAACCAATCTCGAATGCTTTTGAAAATACTATTCTCCAACAATGTGTTTCTGATTTCTGTTATGACCCAATAGGAAATAAAAAATCGAAACGAATCTAGAATATTTTTCTTTTCCGGCGATAATGATGGAATGGAATTAATAGGTCTGATATAAATACATCCCAAACAATTGGTTTTAAAATGATCAAGAATAGTATAAGTAAAGGCAATTTTTTCCATAAATTCGGCATAATGCCATTCCAGATCGAATAGATTATCCTCAACTGTAAAATGGTCCTCTGGCCAGGGGCTATAACTCCAACGACGCAGGAAGTCTTTGCTCTTCATCAAGGCCTGAAAATCCAATTCAACATGCTTAGGATGCAGAACCTCAAAGCAAAACCCTTCGAGTTCAAAATATTCTGGAATCGGATCCGGTAATTTGAAATCATTCATATAAATTATTGCCACAAATTTTTCCAAAGTGGAGGTAACTCAATTTCAAAGGTTGAAGGAGTTAATAATTGAGCAGGGTGTTCCACCCAGGCGACCAATCCTCGCCGATGCATGGCAGCTTTTATGAAATTTTGCTGAATACCTTCGATTTGTTCATATTGAATTTGAACGGTTTTTGCTGGATTTATGCAAGGGAAATTCTCTCCATCGTTAAAAAGGACCAAACCTCCATCAAAGAAAAATCTTACACCTACCGGTAATTGAGTGAAATGAGGAATACCCGATACCAACAGATTAGCTGCCAGCCACTCAGGTTTAATTTCATTAATCCCCAATTCTTTTGCAGTGGCATCAAGTTCCTCCTGGGAGACCAGGGAGACCTGCCGTCGATTTCGAATGATTGTTCCCCTCGGAAATTCCGGTGTGCGAGAATTGGATAACATGGTGACGCCAAAATGCCGGTCACCGATTAATCCTTCATTCGTGAAAATACCACCTTCAATAGGTTTGGAAATATTTTCACCTTTAAGAGTGACAAACAACGCTTCAACACTTCCTTTTATTTCTCGCATTTATAATTACTCCATCTGGCTTATTTCATTAAACCGATAACAATCTAACAGGTGGTCATTCACCATACCGACTGCCTGCATAAATGCATATATAATTGTAGGCCCTACAAAGCTCATGCCGCGTTGTTTTAAGTCTTTACTGATTTGTCTGGAAAGTTCTGTTTCTGCTGGGATTTCGGATAAGTCATGAAAATGATTTTGGATCGGTTTTCTACCAACATAACCCCAGATATACTCGTCAAAACTGCCAAATTCATCCTGTATTTTTAAAAATACATTAGCGTTCTTAACTGCAGATTCAATTTTTCTGCGATTGCGAATAATACCCGGGTTAAGGAGTAAATTTTCAACCTGGACAGAATCAAAATTGGCTATTTGTGCAGGTTCAAATTCCAAAAACGCTTCACGATAAGCTTGCCTTTTTTTTAGAATCGTTTCCCAATTCAGGCCGGCTTGTGCACCCTCCAGAATTAAGAACTCGAGTAATTTTTGGTCTTCATGAATAGGAACACCCCACTCATGGTCATGATAGATTGATGAAATTTCTGTTGATGCCCATGGGCAACGCATCATTATTTTCTACCTTTCCTGTTGAAATTCACCTGTTTTGGCCAACAAGCTATTGATATGGTCGATTGAGTTCCAGTAGATTTGCTAGCAAGTTGGTTCAGATTGCTCATTTTCCACAGACAATTCTTGAAGAATTTTTTCGAGAACTTTCTTGCGGTTTTTTAGCATGTCTTTAAAGTCCATATCATCAGTATGATGAATTTCGACCCTTAATTCTGACAGACAGCATTGGAGTAAATCTCGTAGTGTTAATTTTTCTTCCTCAGAAAAAGTTATTTGTAACATGACAACCTCCTGTTCCAAAGACCTTATTCCACAATTCAACGAGCGTTGAGCTACTTTAATCTACGCCGGGATATTCTCAACAAAAGATCAATCATTGTTAATTATTATATAAGACATTCTGTCAGTTTTTACATCCACTTATCTTTTTAATTGTCCAAAATATTTTTTTTAGTTGTCCATTAAATTTTTATACTATAATTTGAGAAAAAATAAAATTCTGAGGTTTATGAGTTCTTTCAGGATTTCTTATTTGAGGAATATAATGAAAATTGATGTAAACAAATATCCTTATCCCAGAAGACGTGTTATTCGGACCATTCTTAGAAATCTGATTAATTTTGCATTCACAGTTCTTGGGGACTTTGAAATTATTGGCAAAGAAAATTTACCCAAAACAGGACCGCTATTAGTTGTCAGTAACCATTTTAGTTTCTTAGATCCACTGGCAGTGATTAAATTACTTTCCTGGCGTCTTGAATTCCTGGGTGGAACGCGGACTCCCAACGCACCTGGAACAGTTGAATGGCTCCGTCATTTGTGGGGAATCATCCCGGTATTCCGCGGCTCTGTATCCCGGGATACATTCATTATTTCTGAAGCTGTCCTGGCTCAGAATGGAATTCTGGGAATTTTCCCGGAAGGTGGAAGTTGGGCTAATGTGCTACGACCTGCACGACCTGGAGTAGCTTTTTTAGCAGCCAAAACAGGTGCTGCAATTTTACCTATTGGGTTGGATGGTTTTGATACTTTTTTTTCAAAAATCAGACAGTTAAAGCGACCAAAAGTGACTGCAAGAATTGGAAAACCATTTGGTCCTTATCAAATTGATGTAAAAAGCCGAACCGATCGTTTGAAATTGGACGAAATTGGGCATGATATCATGATCCAGATTTCCCGGCTTTTACCGCCTGAAAAACATGGTTACTATTCCAATGATCCAAGCATTCGGGAAGCAGCTAAGGGTACAGAAATTTATCCCTGGGAGACGGTGCAGGAAGGCTAGATCGATTTCAGATCAGGCGTTTAAATCGACAGCCAACTGCAACCAACCGTCATGGTGGGTAATACGAACGATTTTTCCAGTGACGGTTGTTGTAATATTAGTAATGGCATGTGGAATGGAAATTGATATTTCTTCACCAATGTGAAAGTGATCATCATACAACGTGGTGATCAAAATTCCTGAATAACTGACGTTGATTGCCTGCGCAGGTCGTCTAATTGGTGCCAGGATATAAACTGGTCTTTTCCATGTGAGTCGAATTGCGTTGCGATTATCTCCCGGGAGGATATTAGATACCTTCATGAGTCTCCAATAAAAATGATTTCATAATAGATTATAACGAAAACAACTGATCATGCAAAATCTAAAGGACAATCTGGTGGAACAAATTAAAAAATCCTGTAAAATAATTTTATAAGAATTATTCAAACCAAACATGTCAATCGATAACAACTTTTCAATAAAATCATAAAGCCTTCTTTATATCGTTCCATGTACCGTTTGATCCGATTGATAAAAAATGAAAAAAGAATTTAGGCGTTTTCCTTCGGTCGAAAATTTACGTCTGTGGCTGTTAACCCTATCTTTTGATCTGGAAAGTTGGAATAGGGGACAGGCAAAATCGGTAAGTCAACTATTTGATGAGATCAATAATGGCGAAAGTCGCATCCAGCTTAACCCTCCTTTGAGAGTAGTAAATGTCGTTCAGGTACTGGTATCTCGTGACGGAAAGTATTTATTAGAACTGGAACAGGAATTGGATGATAAACGTATACGCAAAAGAAATATTCCTCCCAGTGAGAAAATGAAACCTGGAGAGGATTGTCTGGACGCAGCCAGAAGATGCATTTTAGAGGAATTACAGGTTCTCGATCGAGATATTGAAATTTTATCCGATGATTGCAAAGTGATATACCGCTATAGAAATTCAAGGTCATACCCAGGGTTAAGGACTAAATATTGTATTTATCGGGTGAAGGTCTATTTAAAAAATTTGCCAGCGGAAGGTTTTTGGACAGAAGAAAAAACGCATCATAGTGGAAAAGAATTTATCCGTCGTTTTTATTGGGGTTGGGGTAATCTGAAAAAGATAAAGGTACCTGATTAGGATGTCATATATGAACGTACTCCCTGGGGTTAAAGCATTTATCGACGCAATTACATACAAGTATCAAATTGAGAATAATGCCGAAATCATTAATTTGGATCAGGTTTTGGGAATACATTATCCACAATGGATGACTCAACCGTGGCCACGCACATTTAACTATCAGCTTGAATTTTTTACCGGTGATTTTCCTCCAGCTCAGATAAATAAGCAAATTCTTTCAATTTTACAAAATGAACCCGAAGAACATATTGTCAATATATTCTCAGAAAATTTACATCAATTAATACCAGCGTATCGCGATCTGGGTTATTTACATGCCTGGTCCAACATTCTTTTGGTCAGAAAATTGGCCTCGAGGGAAAAGAATACCTTACCTTCTGGTGTTGAAATTAAATTTGTCAAAACCACTCAGGATGTAGCATTGGTAAATTCAATGGAGCCAGATTATCCAACCAGTACAAATGGTCTTGATAATCCAGCAATCCATAATTTGATGGCATTTTATATGGGAGAAGTGTGTGCAAAAGCGCAAGTAATCACACTTCCTGGAAAATATGCCTATATAGCGGATATTTTCACGCATCCGGATTTTCGTAGGAAAGGGATCAGTACTATTCTGTTGCAGGAAATGCATCAAATTGCATTAAGCGCTGGAAACGGTATGTCAGTGTTGGTACCCTCGAAGATGACCCGCGAATTTGATTTATTTCAGAAATTTTCATATCAGAAATTAATCGAAATTGCATTATTGGTTCCTGAATTTGAACCATTGAATTGATGCTGGTGCATTGAGCTTTAGAAAGTCAACGCACCTTATTCATGGATTATTCTTACAATGACGGATAAAGATTTCTATCGATTACAAAATCATTGGTCGAAAATCTATTTTCGGGATATCAGCCAGAGGGATTTGGATAGAGTTTTATGGATCAATCGGTTTACAGGCATGAGAGGTGTTCGCATTTTAGAATTAGGCGCGGGTGGTGGACAATTTTCAGTTGCAGCATGTCAGTTGAATCACAAAGTTACCGCTGTCGAAATTGAACCTGATTTTGTTGCGCATATGCGTCATCTCTCCAAACATTGGAATCCAGAAAATCTGATGGTTATTAATGCTGATTTTAATACGGTGGAGCTCGAAGGAAATTTTGATTTGATCTGTTATTGGGATGGATTCGGCATGGGAAGTGATTCTGACCAACGCACATTATTGAAAAAAATTTCTTCATGGTTGACTTCGGGATGGATCTGTTTTCCTGGAGATCTTCACCCCCTGGTTTTGGGCGAGTCAGGCAGTAGGCGTAAAATTTTCTATCGGTGAAGCAGTGAGAGAATATGGCTTTGATGCAGCAAAATGTGCCCTGACCGATACCTGGTGGTTGAAAGAAAAACCTTCAGTTAAAACAACCCAAACATTGAGGTGTTATTCACCGGCTGATTTAGCCCTGCTTTTAGAAGGTAGTGGACTTACTATAATGGAAAATTTTCCAGGAGGTTTTGTTGATTATGGCAGTGGCACTTATATCCCAGAAGTTCCATTACACCAGGCGATGTCATACATTACCAGATTAGTTCATACGAAAGCATAGAAAAGGTAAACTCATGAAAGATTGCATTTTTTGTAAAATAATCAATGGGGAAGCACCTGCCAGCTTTGTCTATGAAGATGAAATTTGCCTGGCGTTTATGGATACACAACCTGTCACACCCGGGCATGTACTTGTGGTGCCGCGCTTGCATGCCATCGGATTGGCTGATTTACCAGTTGAGATCGGTGGACATCTCTTTCAGGTCGGTCAAGAAATTTCAACTGCAATAAAAAAGAGCCCAATCCGCTGTGAAGGGATCAATTTCTTTCTTGCAGACGGTGCGGTCGCCTTCCAAACTGTGTTTCATGTACACCTGCATGTCATCCCACGTTTTTCCGGCGATGGATTTCGTTTGGTTTTTGGGCCAGATTACCGCAATTTACCAGCGCGCTCGGAGTTGGATCGTCTGGCAAAAGATCTCAAATTTTATCCAAAAAAACAATAATTTCAGACGGCTGGTACAGCTTTTTTAACACGTTTCCCAAAGATCATGGGCAGGAATGGAAGGACTGCGAAATTCAACAATGCCATGACTATGAAGGTCATTTTAAACCCAAAGGAATCGGCGAAAAATCCGGTCAATCCCAAACCAACACCCTGACCGATATTGGTGACCGCCATCAGAATTGAAAACATGGTGGCTGCAATACGAGGGTCCGTGTATTCCATGGCTAATGCAAAATAAACCGTCTGATAGGTGCCATAACAAACACCAAAGAGGGCCACCAGGAACCAGGCATAAGTGAGCTTGGTTGATTGCAGCCAGCGATAAAATGGCAATCATGGCAACGCCAATCGCAATCAACACTGCATTGCGATTGCCCAATTTATTAATCATTCCACCTCCGGCAATACTACCCAACACAACGCCCACCCCCCAGATGGTAGTAAAAAATCCAGCTGTACTCAGACTGATATTGAAAGTATCCTGTAAATAAGGATTTACGATCTGGTTGACACCGATGATGATCAGGAAAAAGATAAAACCAATGATTGCCAGGGCAATCACAGGCAGCTTTTTGAAAGCAGAAAATGCTTTCCAGTCGAAGGCACGTTCCTGAATTCTTGGTGCTTCTTTGACTGTATGCAGGAAGAAAAATGGGGGCAAGGTCAGGATGGCTAAGACCCAGAATACGGCACTCCAGGAGACATTTTCAGCTAAAAAGCCCACCAGCGAAGCAGTTACAATCACACCAACCGCTCGGCCTCCCACCATAAAACCCTGGATCGTACCCTTTTCTGAAACAGGTGTGGTGTCCAAGGCCAATCCATCCGTGCAGGTATCGTATAAAGCCATGCCCATTTGCAGAAGAAAAGCGATTGCTACATACAACCAGAAGGTGGTACCAGGATTAATCAATGGAACGAATATTAAACAGATCATTTGCACCAATAATCCGATCACTATATATGGTTTCCTGTGTCCCAATCCTAAAATGTTGACTTTGTCGCTGAGCATACCCAGAAATACTTTAATCACAAAAGGGATCAAAGCAATTGTGCCCATAATGCCAATACGTGTCAGATCAAGTCCAAATTCGAGCAGATACAAAGCATTCAATGCGGTAAAGTAACTTAAAATGGTTCCCTGTGTGAAATACAACAAACCAAACATGGTGTAACGAATGAGACGTTTCTGCTCCATTTGATTCCTCCGGTTGATAAATTGTGTAGAAGTCAGGAATTTAAGACAAAATCAAGTTTAATGATGAACCAAATCAAAGTCAATTGAAATTGAGGTTTATTTTATCAGTGTGAATGAATAAAGAAACAGATTTATTTGAAACCTTTTTGAAAAATACGCGTATATATGTAGTGAAGGAGAAAAAATAATGTCTACTAAAAAATTATATCGAAAACCTAATGAACAAATGATCGCAGGAGTTTGCGCAGGTCTGGCTGATTATCTTGGATTGGATTTAACGGTTGTGCGTTTGTTGTTTGTATTATTATTCTTTTTAGGTGGAAATGGTATTCTGATTTATGTTATTTTATGGATCTTAATGCCCGTTGAACCACCTTATATTGAAGGAGAATTTAAAGATCAATAAAAGGTAAATCCTTATCCTCCTTTTTCTAAGCACAGTTTTTTTCAGACTGTGCTTTTTTATTTAAATTTGTTTTCAGCAATTTTCGAAAGAATTGATTTGATTTAGGTTCGAAAATCCAGAAGAGTTGCACCACACGCCAGAAAGCCACAGCAGCCATACCATGCGCCAAAATCGCAAAAAATGGAGGTGTCTGAAAGGTATAATAAGTCCAGCAATAACGGGTTGTCCCCCACAATTCCAAAAAATAACCCAATCCACTGCCAGCTATAAAGGTTATTAACATAGCACGTTGGTTGACAGGGGTAAGGATCAAAAAAGCACATAAAAAAAGTGCCATGATGGTTAGAGATTTATCCAGGGTGGGCCAAACAAAATAGAGCATGTAAATATAAAATCCAATAAATATTACCCAATAACTGATCTGTAAATAATCTTTGATGGAATCTTTTCAGATTTCGAGTTTAATAAGCTGAAATAAGCGGTCAATCGAGAGACTGGCGATTGGCCAGGCAGGAATGATCCATAACGGAGGTCTTTCAAATGTGTAATAGAACCACAATTCTGTTTGTGTTCCCCAACTTTCAATCACCAATCCACCTGCGAGACCGACGAAAATGATGGGTAAATCCTTTTTGATATCTGCTTTTGCCATGAGTAAAAGTGACATAGCCAAAAAAATGGAAAGTAAGAGCCAATCGAACTGCATCCAGAATGGCAGATCGGGATTGTAGGTCGAGAGATATTCCTCCACGAGTGGCCACCAGACATATCCGATAATAAATAATAACAAAGCAAAGGAACTCATTAATACGTAGCTGGTGCGGTTCCACCCTAAAATTTGCACAAGCGTTTTTGTTGTACCATTTGTTTTCTCAGACATTTTTATATTTTACTGGAATTGTGGCTATGGGAGATAGTAAAGAGGGAAATAGAAAAAACATCTTTTGCAATAATGGAAAACAATATTCAACTATTTTTTGTGCTGATTATCATATATAATAATTTTTAATGGGTGAGGATCGCTTTATGTCTCTGGGAGAAAAGTTTGAATCTCTCCAACCATTCCTTGACATAATTTCTGATAAACTTGTCATTTTGGATGCGGGGGGATCAATTTTATTTGGCAATCTTGTATTCGCCCAATTCCTGGGGGTAGAACAGCAGAATTTGAAAAACATAACATGCCAGGATTGGTTTCCGGAATGGTCAGATGTTAAGGATGATCTGGAAAACGAAAAGTCCAATTCTCGGATCGTCCATATATCCATACCGAATAAGAAACAAAAACAAAGTCTTCGATTGAGTTATACATTTGATTGGGATAACAATTGGCTGTTGGTGTTTAATGATCCATGGGAGCCAGTTAAAAATTCTAAAAATATTTCAGAATTATTACTGAATAACCTTGATAATCCACTTTATTTTATTGACACTGATTACAAGATAAGGGCACATAATCAAGCAGCAAATTTACTGTTTTTGAGGCTTAATCATGAACCAATAAATTTGGGTGATTCGTTACTGGAAATAATCATTGAACCAGAGATATTAAACATATTTTTACCACACATAAAAACAGGTTTTTCTGGAAAAAATTCTACATTTACCATCAACCATGTAGAGAATCCCGAATCAACATTTTCATTTGAATACAAAGTCAAACCTATACGCGATTTACACGAGGAAATTCTGGGGGTACTGATTGTGGGTCAAGATGTTTTGAGAAAGAACATAACAGAAAATTTCCTAAAAAATAATGGAAATTTATTTATTTCCATATTCCAGGGAATTCATGATCCTGCTATGTTATGGAAAAAGACAGCGGATGGAAAGATTATTCTTGAACACTTTAATCCCGCTTCAGAAAGTATAAGCGAAGGTGGAATTTCGCGCTGGCTAGGATCAAGCATAGAAGAATTCTTCGATGGTCAAATAGAAATAATCCAACGATTTTATAATTGTTTCGAAACTGGAATCAGCCAAAGGATCGAAACAAAACATATCTTAAAAACAACCGGGATTGAGAAATGGTTTTTGGCTGACTATATAAAAATTTCTGATGAATTGTTATTAAATATCACTATTGATATTACTGATCGCAAAGAAATTGAATTAAACCTTCAAGAAAACCAACGCCACTTATCAACTTTATTGGAAAGTCTGCCTGGTATGGCTTACCGCTGCAAAAATGACTTAGATTGGACAATGGAATTTGTCAGTGCTGGAGTGCAGGAGCTTATTGGTTATGAAGATCAGGATTTGATCGGCAATCGAAAAATTTCTTACGCAAATATCATACATCCAGATGATAAGCAAAAAGTTTGGGATCAGATACAAGATGCTTTGGCAAAAAAACAAAACTTTGAGATTACGTATCGCATTCAAATAAAAAATTCAATTGTGAAATGGGTTTGGGAAAAAGGACAGGGTATTTTTGACGAAAATGATGAATTGATCGCCCTGGAAGGATTTATTTCTGATATTACGGAACGTATTTCTTCTGAACAAGCAGCAGATAAAGCGATGATCAAGGCTCAAGCCTTGAAACAGACACTTGATGAATTAGCATCCCAATTGGACCTTTCCCAGGTACTGAGAAGAATTCTGGTTTCTTTACGAACGGTTTTAGATTTTAACAGTGCGACTTTATTCTTGCGAGAGCAGGATAAATTTAAGGTTGTTGCCGCTCGTGGTTTCCAACATACAGCCCGATTAATTAATCGAACATTTCCAGCGAATGATTTATTATTGCGCGAAATACAAATGGTAAAAACTCCGATCATTTTGGACGATGCCCTGAACGATCCTCGTTTTGAAAAATGGGAAGGATCTGATCTGATACGAGGTTGGATGGGTGTTCCCCTCATTCGGCATGATGAATTTATCGGTTTGATGACAATTGATAATTACAACCCAAACGCTTATACCCAGGAAGATGCCAGCCTGGCATTAAGTTTTGCCAATAGCGCGGCCATAGTAATTGAAAATGCGAGATTATTTGAACAAACTCAACAAATGGCACTCACAGATACATTAACTGGAATATTTAACCGTAGATATTTTTATGAATTGGCTCAAAAAGAATTTTCCCGCAGCAAACGCTACCAAAGCCCCATGTCGATTATTATGATTGATATTGATCATTTCAAGAATGTAAATGACCATTATGGCCATCTGGCTGGTGATCAGGTTTTGATGCAATTCGTCCAGAGAATTCAGGAAGAATTGCGAACTTCCGATATTCTGGCTCGGTTTGGGGGTGAAGAATTTATAATCCTCCTGCCGGAAACCAACCTTGGGGATGCAACCCAGGTAGCCGAACGTTTGCGTGAAGTTACAGCCCAATATCCATTTCTATTGGTAACCGCCCAGACATTTATCACCATCAGCCTAGGTGTGTCTTGTTTTAGATTTACAACCCTGTCTTTAGATCACCTGATAGATGAAAGCGATAAAGCATTATATGAAGCAAAACAATTCGGAAGAAATCGGGTGAGAGCATGGCAGCAAAAATGATCCTTAAAATCGGACCTAGAACATAATGGGAAAATTTTCAGATTTCTTTGCTAACATTAAATCCCCGGTACGAAAAATTCCTTTTGATCAACGTCGGGAAATTATTGCAGATATTACCGAATCATCTTCACCAGGTTTTGATTACTTTTTACTGGTCATTCTTTCGAGCAGTATTGCTACTCTGGGTTTGATCACCAATTCCCCTGCTGTCATAATTGGCGCAATGCTGGTTGCACCGTTGATGTCACCAATCGTTGGGATTGGTCTTGCATCCATGATTGGCCGCCGAACGCTCTTAAAATCAGCTCTATCAGCCTCGTTTAGAGGCGCATTATTGGCAGTAGCGTTATCCGCACTATTCACTTTTGTCAACTCTTATTTACCATTTGTTTCGCTACAAGAATTGCCACAGGAAATTATTTCCAGAACACATCCCAGCCCGATTGATCTCATGATTGCTCTGGCGGGGGGAATTGCAGCAGCGTATTCATTAACCGAAGAACGATTATCTGCTGCGTTGCCAGGTGTTGCCATCGCAACTGCTTTAATGCCACCAATATGTACAGTCGGGATAGGGGTTGCTTTACAACGTTGGGATGTGGCTGGTGGTGCTTTTCTGTTATTTATCACCAATGTGGTTACAATTGCTTTTGCTGCAGCATTTGTATTTTTCCTAAGGGGATTTAATCCTTATCCTTTAGACAACAATCGCAAACTTCCACCAACTTTGCAGCTTTCCGCATTATTGATTGTGATTTTATTAATTCCGCTTACATATTTCAGTATTGATTTTGTCAAACAAGCAGCTGAGTACCGGGCATTCAGCGAGATTCTGAATGAAAAAGTAAATGAGATTAACAATGCTGAGCTGGTAGATTTTACAACCACTCAGGAGAATGAAACAATTGCGATTGAATTAACAATTCGAACCAACAAAACGTTGAGGTACGAACAGGTAATTGCTTTACAGCAATCGATTGTCGATTCTCTCAACCAACCAGTTTCGTTACGTGTAAATCAAATTTTTGCGGAACGATTGGATCCATTAATTCCACCAACTGCGACCAATACCCCCTCTCCGACGTTAACATTCACGCCTGGTCCGTCGCCAACTACCACGTTCACAACAACTGCAACAGCGACATTTACATCAACCGCAACTGCTACTTTCTTGCCAACATCTACCGTCACACCCACCTCAACACCAGCCCAGGCGCGCGTGTTCCTGACAGGCGTACCGTTGCTTCGTCTTTATCAGTCACCTGGAGGTCCTGTCATTGGAACTTTACGTTCCAACCAATTATTGACGGTATTACCCGAAGAAGTGGTTTACGAATATATTGTTTGGGTAAAAGTCATTGACGAAGAAGGTCGACAGGGTTGGGTACCAAAAATTTATGTTTACCAGTTAACTGCAACACCGACAACCACGATTACCAATACACCTAAATCATCGCTTACACAGACACCATTGGTTACACTGACACCAACACCATAACTATTCAATTTCCTTTTTCAATTTTCTTTAAGGAAAAAAATCGTATCATCTCTAAAATCGAAGAATTCGGTGGTTAATGGGGTGTGGACGCACGCCATAAGCTCTCTGACTGCTAATAATCGAAATGATAGCAAAGAATCATTGAATTTTAGGGAGCATCATTTGTGAATTCCCTATCCGATGGTTTTACTTTAAGTTAACAGCAGAATTGGTTTTTGTTATACTTACACAGCAATTATTTTTGAAGGAATGAGACAAATGAATAAAACCATCTTAATTACTGGTGCAACAGATGGTATTGGGAAACAAATAGCATACAAACTTGCAGGTGAGGGATATCATATAATATTGCATGGTCGCACGGAGGAAAAATGTATGCGAACTGTTGCAGAAATAAAAGAAAAGTTTCCTGGTTCCGTGATTGATCATATCAGCACAGATTTTACTTCCTTATCAAATACCAGAAGAATGGCAGAAACAATCCAGGAACGTATTGACCGGCTGGATGTTTTAATCAACAATGCTGGCATATATAATACTCACAAAGAGATCAACCCGGATGGTTTTGAAATTAACCTCGTTGTGAATTATCTGGCAGTATATGTGTTAACAAAAAACCTGCAAGATTTATTAATTAAAAGTGCCCCAGCGCGCGTTGTAAATGTCTCGTCTATTGCTCATAAACGAGGTCGTATCGATTTGGAAGAATTAACCAATTATTCCGGTCAATTCTTTGATAGTTATAAAGCTTATGCTGATTCTAAATTGATGTTGATGTATTTTACTTACTGCCTGGCAGATGAATTATCGGGAACAGGTGTTACGGTGAATGCATTACATCCTGGCGTGGTGACAACAAAAATGCTGGTAAATGGGTTTAACATGACAGGTGTAGATGTTACTGTGGGCGCAGAAACACCCCTTTATCTGGCTACATCACCAGAAGTTGAAGGGGTTACAGGAAAGTATTTTGATAAAAAAATCTCAGTACCATCTTCACCGCTTTCCTATGATCTTTTAGCCAGGGAAAAAGTAATTACCTGGACAAAAAAGACCATGAAAGCAGGTGGTTGGATAGACTAATCCATGACTAATTGTTTATTGATTAATTTAAATCCCCGTATAATTCCTGATAGCGTTTCAGATCAACTGAAGCAATATATGGTAGATTTCTGCCTTTTTCGTCCAGATCGAGACCATAGCCAACCACAAAATAATCCGGAATGGAAAAACCCAGGTAATCGATTTGTATGTCAATTTTATGGCGTTCGACCTTATCCAGTAAAGCGCAGGTTTTAAGGCTATTTGGTTTTCGATCAGCCAGTAATTTTCGTACTGTGTGAATGGTATATCCTGTATCGACGATATCATCGATCAAAATAACATCCCAGCCATGAATGTTCGACTTGTGATCCGAATCAATCCGCACAAATCCGCTGGAGGATGTCCCGGAGTATGACGATACCGACATAAAATCAATTGTGAGCGGTCTCTGTATCTGACGCATCAAATCCGTGATGAACATCACACTGCCACGCAACAAACCCATTAATAAAATTTTTTCAGAATTTTTGTATTCTTCTGTTATTTGTTCACCAAGCGTTCTCACGCGTTCTCGAATTTCTTCTTCCGAAATAATAATATGGTCGATAAACGGATAGGGATATTTTGGGGCTGGAATCATCTGGTCACTTCCTTTATTCAGAAGTCATTGATTTATTGACTGTTATCTGGAGAACAAATCTATTTTCAATAATTAGTAGCTACCCCGAATTATTGAGGTAATACGAACAAATTATATAATAATTTGGTTTTAAAGATGGCGAAAATGATGATGAGATATATTCACGAATATGGATGGGTACATTCTTCATCTTGATTTTTCCATTACAATAGATGATGAGTTTTAGGGAATAACCAAAGATCAGATTTGTGCAGGGAACCAGAATGAAAAAAGATTTTTTTATCACATTGTTTGAGCTTTTAGAAAAGAAAAAGCCTGTGTTGCTCGCAACGATCATTTCTCAACATGGATCTTCCCCGCGTGGGACAGGTGCGCGCATGGCATTGACAACGGACGGTCATCAAATTGGAACGATCGGTGGTGGACGCCTGGAAGCAATTCTTAAGGAACGTTTAAACGAGTTAATTGCATCCAAAACAGCCACTATTCTGAGTTTTATTTTGAGCGAGTCGGAAGCTGCCAATCTCGAGATGATTTGTGGTGGGTCAATTTCCATATTAGTGGATCCCATTCTTCCTGAGAACATCGCATTGGTCAGCTTGTTTGAAAAAATTAATCAAACGATTGCATCACAGAAGCAAGGCTGGTTAATTTCCCTATTACCTACTATGGAAGCGGATATCATTCCACAAAAGTGTTTCATAACCCCCGATAATGAATTGTCAGGCACCTGGCTCCCTGAGGTCGAATCTAAAGAGCGAATTCCTGAAAAGATGAAATTTGAGGAGGTTGAGCTTTATTTTTCAAATATTGATCTGAAATTAGTTCAAATTATCACTGCGGGTCAACAAAGGATCTTTTTAGAGCCAATTGGGCAACATAGCACAGTTTATATCGTTGGCGCGGGTCACATAGCACAAAAATTGGCACCTCTCACGACAATGGTTGGTTTTCAAACCATTGTGCTGGATGACCGCGAGGATTTTATCAGTCGCGATAGATTCCCTTCCGTAGATCAATCTATTCTGCTGAAAAATTTCGAAAATGTCTTCCAGACTCTTTCGATTGACAGCCAATCCTATATAGTGGTTGTCACCAGGGGTCATCAATTTGATAAATCCGTCCTCAGGCAGGCACTGGAAACCAATGCCACCTATATCGGAATGATTGGCAGCCGCCGAAAAATCAAACTGACGTTTGATGCATTATTGCTCGATGGCGTTTCTGAGGTAGAGCTATCGCATGTACATTCACCGATTGGTCTCAATATTGGTGCAGAAACACCGGAAGAAATTGCTATCAGTATTGTGGCTGAATTAATTCAACACAGAGCACAAGCAAGTTCATAATGGAGATCAATCGAAACAGGTTCTTATTTGAGAGATTTGGAATTTTCGTACGCTGATAATTTCATTGCATATGCCCTGTTCTGAACCGGGTGATCTACAATACCATCCCACAAGATACTTGGTTTTTCCTCGACCAATTTAAATCCTAATTTCTCATAAAGCTGGCAGGCAACCAGATTTTCACTGGATGTTCCTAAATGAACACCAGGCACTTTCAGGTATGTCAATTGATCAAGATATACTTTCATCAAGCGGATGCCAATGCCGTGTCCACGCCATTTTTCATCAACATTGATATGCAAGTGAGCCGGATACTCCGCAAGATTTATGGATGGGTGGAGATGATTGCGCTTGGATTTCAACATTCTCCACAAATAACGTCTGGCTTTCGGTCCAACGCGATAATACCCTGTCAGTAGCCGGAAAAGCATTTTGGGGTTTATCTGTTTATTCACGATCTGATCTTTTCTAGCAGAATCTACACATCCGGTCAGGAATCCTACCACTTCATCATTAGCGGTAGCAACCCAGCTGTGTTCTGGTTCATAATCGGTGTAGTATGCATAAAAAGCATCCAGAAAAATTCTGCGGTCCTCCATATAAATCTCGATTGGTTCGCCAAAGAACGCCGTATCCGCAGCAATCTTGAATAACCCATCCCGGTCTTCTGACCGGAATGGGCGAATCGATAATACGTTGGTTTTACCAATCCATCTCATCGCGCACCTGCTGTCAAATTCAATAATCGATGGTATAACACGATGCTACCTGCGACAGCCACATTGTAGGATGCATCCCGCACGGAATCGATGCTGATAATATCATCACATTGCGCCTGCACATAGGCAGGCAATCCATTTGCCTCAGATCCGAGTATGTAAATTGCCTGAACAGGATGCTGAAAGGTATTTAATGGCTTCCCATCTATCTCAATACCGATTAATCTGGCACCGATGGGACGATGTTGCAGAAAGTCATCCCAGGTGGGGTAGTTGCGAAATGGGATCTCCAAACGGGTATTGGCTGTGTCACTCGCCTGGCTACGTCGATACTTTCCTATGACAAAGATGCCTGCAGCTCCTAATTGATATGCAGAACGCCATAGTGTACCAATATTTTCATGATGGATGGGTGCAAAAATTCCAATTTCAAAGTAGGACAAATTTCACCTGTTTTCCAAGACACTGAGTCTTGTTTTTACTTTTTTTGTTGATTGTTATTCTGTTGTCCGGGTGAGAGCTGTTCGGGTATCATTTCTGGGCCTGCCTTAAATGCATCATCCTGACCACGGCGAATCTCCTGCCAGAACGCCAGGGCTGTTTTCTGTTTATCTTGCTCAAACCTTTCGATCCATTGTTTCAATTCCGGATGATTTAATTCCTGTGCCTGCCAGAATTCCAGGAAAGTAATTACCAGATCAATCACTCTCTCACTATTCCAGGGCATGCTTTTCATCCCTTCACGTTCAAAAATCTCCCTGGCGAGATGGAATTGGTGCGCTTTGTAATCCACCGTCAGATCATAATGTGCGCACAAAATCTCATCAGTGATTGCTTCTGCCCACTTGCGATGAAAACGGCAAATACCACTGTTATCGTTGAATAATTCGTACACCATTCGTTCGACGTTCTTTTTTCCCAACTCATGCGGTGGCAGGAATTCATTATTGTAGAAAACGAAGTATTTTCCCATCACTGGCATAGGACTCAACATACCGGGGGTCCAATATTGATTAGGTACCATATGACCGCTTTCCCCATGCCGGATGAAAACGGCTCGATCGGTCGTATTTACCTTATATTTTTTGTCCAAGTCACGAGCAGCAGAACGAATTCCCTGCCGAAAAACATCACAGCGAAGGTCAAATAAAATCGCATCCATTAATGCACTGGCATAATTAGCATTCTTCATACTATCTTTGACTAGATCAAAATGTTCTGGATCGGAAGCAAAATCAAACGCCATTTCACTGATAGGTGGGAATCCAAAATCATGGGCAGGGATTAAATCTTCCTTTAGAATTTCCATGATCCATGCCAATGTGCCGCCTAATTGAATGGCATCAAATCCCATGGCATCGGCATGATCGTTCAGCACTTCGGCGGCACGCTGATCAAAAACACCGACCTGAGGCCCCAAGGCGTGATATGGTTCATAATCCTTCTTGTATTGATCTTTCATTTTTTTACATACAACGGCACAGGGTTCACCGCAATGCTGGAAGCTCTTGGTGGCAATTGTTTCTTCGTTGAATTGTTTCAAGTAATGTTTCAGGATGAAATTTTCGTGCTGCAACAACCGTTCTTCACCAGTTTTGTAAATAGAACGGTAATTAAAACTCATAATGCGGTCATCCATGGTGCGCATATTGACACCAAATGTACCGCCTGTCTCAAATTCAGGAAAATAACGATATTTCTGAGTGACAGCCAGATCGGTCTGGATGGTTTTCTTACCAAAATGCTCCAGGAAATATTGGTCAATCTCAGCTGAGTCACGCAAATCCGGATCTTCCCATTCACCCCCAAAGATACAGCCAACCACATTATGGTTTTGGAATAAACGTGATCCCAGTCCACCTCTTCCAGCCCAATCAATCACATGCGATAACTTGCCTTTGCGTATTGGATTGGATCCGATAATGCCTTCGCGGGTATATTTTGAAGCTGGACCAATGGCAAAGATTCGAAAGCGATTTTCTGGAAATTCTTTGGCATAGCGGTCGAATATGGCTTGTTGCAAAGCATAAAATCCATATAATGGTGCTCCATCTTCAGAGGCATAACGTGTCCAGATAGATTCCACATTGATTGCTTCCAGGCGTACAGAGACCTCTCCTTGTTTGTGGTTCATAATGACGACAGAAGGCTCTTCACACTTTCCACGTAAGGCTACATAATTTACACCTAAATTGTGAAACGCATACGCTGCTCCGCCCATGCTGGAAATGTAAAATCCATCCCACTGCGGGCTCCAACTGGCAAAAACCAACCGGCGTGATCCAGGGATGGAACTGCCAGCCAGTAAACCTTCTCCAAAGGTAAAACTATCCGGGTACGCATTATAACGATACCAACCATAATCAACAGGCCCCAGCACTCTTGGATCTTCAATAGGACGCAAATACCAGTTTCCATTATGTAAATGGACAGTTAATTCTCTCTGTAAAACGGGATAGCCCATAAAAACCTCAATCTTTTCTTTAATTTTACCTGTTTTTAATTCTGTAATGATTTTGGTGCTTCGGTCCAACCAACCCTGGAATAATTCTGAGACTTTCCTCTATAATGAAGAAAGTGATTAAGCGCTAAGGTTAATGAAAAAATGAATTCTGAAAAGGATCAACTGCAGCAGATATTGTTCAGGGCTTATCAAAATCGTTCGCGATTAGTAGGTAATGACAAGTCGTCCTTACGATTGTTTAATGGCTTTCTGGAAGGGGACTCCCGTTGGGTGATTGAGTTATTCGGAAAAACCCTGGTGATTAATGACTATAACAAACAGATTACATCTGATTCTCAGGATGCCAGAGAAATTTCTGATCTCTATCAGGCGTGGATTCACGATCTGGAATCAGTTTTATATAAACGAAGGTATTCCAGCCAATTGGAAAACAAACGGGGAATCATTATTCATGGAAATCAACTCACCTCAGAGATTATGGAGACAGGTATCCATTATGCTTTAAATCTAACGATTAACCAGGATTCAAGTTTTTATCTTGATACCCGCTATTTAAGATCATGGTTACTGGAGAATATGGCTGGAAAAACTGTTTTGAACACCTTTGCTTATACCGGCAGCCTGGGAATTGCAGCGCTGGCTGGGGGGGCTGAGCAGGTGATCCAGGTGGATTTAAATCGGCGTTTTCTGGACCTTTCAAAAATTTCCTGTTCCCTGAATAATATTCCTCTGGAAAAAATGAAATTTATGGTCGGGGATTTTTACAGAGCAATTGGAAATTTGAAGAAAAATCAAAAACTATTTGACTGTGTCATTCTGGATCCGCCTTATTTCTCCACCACAGCCGCAGGCAGGGTTGATCTCGTTAATCAAAGTGCACGCTTGATCAATAAAGTTAAACCTTTGATTGCACATCAAGGCTGGCTTGTTCTGGTCAATAATGCTTTGTTTTTAAGTGGACAGGTGTTTATCGAAATGTTGGAAGAATTGTGTGCTGATCGATATATGGGAATAGAAACGATCATCCCTGTACCACAGGATGTGGTTGGTTATCGGGATACGATTATCTCTGAACAACCAACACCGGTAGCCCCATTCAATCACTCCACGAAAATTGTTATTCTCAGGATTAAACGAAAAGATCAGAAGACCGTGCACGAACCTGAAAGACCTTGACAAATGGAATTCATCTCAATTTTGTAAAATAAATTATGCATAGAAGGTGAGCAGCATGGATATTAAAAACAAACGAATTGTGGTTACAGGCGCAGCATCAGGAATCGGAAAAGAGTTGGTGACAAACCTCAGCCAATATGATTGCCAAATACTGGCAGTGGATCGTAATTCTGATAGATTATCTCAATTTCTTGAGCAGGTTCTCAACGCTAAGGCAAAAATTCACAGTTATATCTGTGATATTGGATATAAGGAAAAAATTGACGATTTATTTGAACGTGCCAGGCAAGTACTGGGTGCAATCGATATTTTCATTGCAAATGCCGGTTATGCATATTATGAACAACTTTCAAACGCAGATTGGGATCGGATCGATCAGATTTTTAAAGTAAATGTTCATTCTCCCATTTATACAGCGATCAAAATGAAACAACTTCATCCGGATTCCACGTATAAGGTGGTGGTGACCGCATCTGCAATCGGAAAACTGGGGTTACCCGGATATGCATTGTACGGGGCAACAAAATCTGCCATTGACCGGTTTGCCGAAGCATATCGGTACGAACTGGTTGATCCGTCATCTCTGGCATTGGTCTACCCCATTGCGACCAGGACACAATTCTTCCAGGAAGCATCCCGCCATGAAGCACCAACCCCCTGGCCATCACAGACTCCTCAACAGGTTGCCAGAGCGATCGTTCAGGGTATTGAGAAAGATCACAAATCGATCTATCCTTCGCTGATTTATCAAATTTTTCTTGGGATCGGTAGGATTATTCCACCTTTATACCGCCTGGAACAATGGATTGAAATGCAACGCTTCAAAAAATGGATCAAAGCGCGAGAAGAGAAAGTCTCAGAGTAGGTTTTTGCGATAAAGATTGGTATTGACCAACTCGAATCCCAATTTTTGATAAAGCTGATTGGCAGCTTCGCGCTCAGGGCGTGAAGTCAGGCTGACGGCTTTGGCACCATTCTGTAGAGCAAATTCAACTGCAGCTTGTGTCAACTCCCTGGCAGCTCCCTGGCGGCGCCCTTTTTGATCCACAACCACATCCTCAATCCAGGCATGAATGCCGGTTGTTGTTCTGTAAATAGCCAGGCTTAACATAGCAATGATTTCGCCTTCTACATTTCTGGCTATCCACAAACTACTCGCTTCAGAATAAACCATCTTTTGAATTGCGTCTTCATCCGGGATGGGACTGAATTGTGTTAATTGTGGAAAAAGATATTGAATCGCCTGGACGACCTCTGCATTGACTTCCTTCACTTGTTCAACACGGATCATGTCATTTCCTCTTTTATGCGACAGATAGACTCATTCGTTTTTGTTTCTGAAATATCCCTTTGAATTGTTGCTTAGTTTTGATTGCCTACCCTTAACTAGACAGGTTTTAGCACATGATTACTGCGATAACCATTCATCAATCCTTCAACTGTGAAGATGATCAGTGCAATCCAGACAATGCTGAACCCAATTAATTTTCCAGTGGTAAAGGGTTCATCATAAATAAATACACCAATTAAGAACTGAATGGTGGGGGCTATATATTGCAGAATCCCTATGGTTGTCAAAGGCACTTTTGGTGCACCAGATGCAAATAAAATTAATGGAATTGCAGTAATAATTCCGGATAATGCCAGTAAAAAAGTTGTCTGAGGGCTGGAGTGACCAAACGCAGCTGTGCCGTTGAATTGAACAAAGAGTAAAAATAAAACAGCCGGGATAAGGATTGCACCTGTTTCGACAGTTAATCCATGAATGGAAGGCAAGGGAGCAATTTTCTTAATTAACCCATATGTTCCAAACGTTGATGCCAATACCAGGGCAATCCAGGGAAGAGATCCATGATCGATTGCCAGGTATATTACACCTATCGTAGCTAATACAACGGGGATCCATTGTAAATTTCTAAGTTTTTCTTTTAAAAACACAACACCTAAAACGACACTTACCAGCGGATTGATAAAATAGCCCAAACTGGTTTCTACTACAAATCCTGCATTTACACCCCAAACATAGGTCAACCAATTGATGGCTAATAATATTCCAGCGAGCGTGTAAGTGAGAATAATCTTTTTGGTAAAAGATTTTAATAATCGAGAAAATTCTTTTCTAGTGGCAATCAGGAAAACAAGAAAAATAAAGGACCAGGTCACTCGATGAGCCATGATTTGTATCGCAGGTGCTTCATGCAAAAATTTGAAGTAAATGGGGAAAAATCCCCACAAGGTATATGCTGAAAATACAAAAATGAGACCTTTTTTCATACGATTAAGTCTTTCTTACCATCCAATGGTCGCAATCATATCAGAGAAAACACAATTTTTGGTATCGAATTTTAAAATTTATCGGATTCCAAAAACATTGATAGTATAATCACGGATATCTGGGATGGACAGATAGGAATGGAATGAAATCATTAGCTTTTGTATTTAAATTTGCTCGTCGTTATACGATTCCTTTGGTGTTGACTATCATCAGTATGTTCTTTTTGGTGGGAGCACAATTAATAATTCCCTGGATCGTTCGCGATTTGATCAAAACGGTTACCAGCGAAAGCTTAAGCCTGCAAAGTTTTAACACCATTACCCGATTAGCGCTCATTGCTTTGTTCGTATATTTGGTACGAGCTGGTTTGCAATTTGTCCGCTCATACATGGCGCATATAGCGGGTTGGGGTGTCGTCGCTGACCTGCGTAAATTGGTCTATAACCATCTTCAGCGCCTCAACCTTCGTTATTATGAAGATAAACAAACTGGTCAAATGATGTCAAGGGTGGTAAATGATACCGACTTATTTGAACAATTAATTGCCCATGCGGTTCCAGAATTGATCGTAAATATTCTAACCTTTGGAGGTGTCGGTGCGGTTCTGTTCAGTCTTAATTGGAAGCTGACATTATTCTCGATGCTGCCTATTCCTCTGGTAATCTTCTCATTACGGCTATATGCCAAACGGGTGCGGCCGGCATTCGTCTTCCGCCAGAAAGAACTGGGTGAGTTAAACGCAATTTTAAACGATAACATATCTGGTATTCGGGAAATAAAAGCATTTACGCAGGAAACCGTCGCACTTGAAAAGGTTGGTTCCCGCGTGGAACATTACCGAAAATCATTGCTGAACGCATTAAAACTCATGGCAACTTTTCATCCATTTGTAGAGTTTACATCTTCTATTGGTACCCTGGTCGTGATATATTTCGGTGGTCGTCTGGTTGTGCAGGGTGGACTTCCCATCGCTGACCTGGTAGCATTCTTTCTTTATCTGGATCTGTTTTACCAACCCGTGCGCAATCTCAGTGTCGCCTGGGAATCTATCCAAACAGCGTTAGCAGCTTCAGATCGGGTGACGGAAATATTACAGGAACAACCCGAACCTCATTATCAAGCTGGCAATATTCAGTTGGTAGGTCCTGTAAGAGGGCAAATTAGCTTTGAGAACGTATGTTTCCACTATAGTGAAGGTGAAAATGTTCTGGAAGCCATTAATCTTGATATTCCTGAAAAAAGTGTGGTGGCTTTGGTGGGGCCAACCGGGGTGGGTAAATCGACCATGGTGAGTCTCATTCCACGATTTTATGATGTCACCGAGGGAAAAATTTCAATTGATGGTTACAATATTCGCAATTTGGGTTTAGAGGACCTGCGTAAACAAATTAGCATCGTTTTACAGGATGTATTTCTTTTTCATGGTACTGTCCGAGAAAATCTGTTATTTGGCAAGCCAGAGGCCAGTGAAATAGAAATGATTGAAGCAGCCAGGACAGCCAATGCGCATGACTTCATTCAACAACTACCAAATGGGTATGACACCTTAATTGGTGAACGTGGCATAAAACTTTCCGGTGGACAAAAGCAACGCATTTCAATCGCCCGGGCTATCCTTAAAGATGCGCCAATATTAATTTTGGACGAGGCTACTTCTTCTGTAGATACAGAGACTGAGTTGTTGATCCAACAGGCTTTGGAACGCTTGATGGTTGGCAGAACGGTCATATTAATTGCCCACCGCTTATCCACCATCCGCAATGCAGATCAGATTGTTGTTCTGGAAGGTAAGCATATTGTTGAAAAAGGTGACCATACCTCATTGGTGGCACAAAACGGATTGTATCAACGTCTGGTCAACGTTCAGCAATTATTACAACCAGTTGCCTGAATCTCTGAATTGATGATTTTTAGCTTTTTTTGTGCTAGGTACGTACAAAAAAATAAAATTTCCTTGACATCATTTCAAAGATGTGTGTTATACTCTATTTGCCTGTAAGTAAGGCTCGTAGCAATTGCCGCTGGACCTGAATGTCAGTGGTAAATTTTTTTTACCGGTATGAACCGGTGTAAGGGATACAAGGAAGAATGGAAAACAAATTGTATGTTGGGAATTTGTCCTACGCGACAACAGAAGAAGAATTAAACACACTCTTCTCCAACGCGGGTACGGTGACCTCTGTAGCAGTGATCAAAGATCGCGAAACAGGTCGCTCAAAAGGTTTTGCTTTTGTGGAAATGAGTTCACAGGCAGAAGCTGAAAAAGTAATCAATCAATATAATGGTTACACAATGGGTGATCGCGATTTACGCATCTCTATTGCTAGACCAAAAGAAGAAGGTCGCCGAGGAGATTTCGGTGGCGGTGGACAACGCAGAGGCGGATTTGGACAACGCGGCGGTGGCGGCGGCGGTGGTGGCTATAGTGGCAACCAGGGCGGACCCCGAGATCGAAACCGCAACTCACGTGGTGGTAGTGGTACCCAGCGTTACTAAACCAACGCTGTTTAACAAAGAAAAAATTTTTTAGAAAGAATAAAGGAAGTTATAAAATGTCAGAACGTGTAAAAGGTACAGTAAAATGGTTTAATGGGACAAAAGGCTATGGCTTTTTGGCTCGCGAAGAAGGCCCGGATGTTTTCGTGCACTATTCAGCAATCAATCACGAAGGTTTCCGAACCTTAGAAGAAGGCCAGGCGGTCGAATTCACCATTGAAACTGGACAAAAAGGCCCACAGGCTGCCGACGTCGTAGTCCTGTAATTCAATTTTATATTGAACCCAGAAGACCCCATCGCAAGGTGGGGTTTTTTTATTCCTTATTGCGAATCAAATCATAGAATTGAATCAATATTTTTTCTACTTATGCTAGTATAAAGTACTGCTGTAAGGAGGTGGAATATGAATATTTTGCCAGTCACCACGAAAAAAGAACTCCAGAAATTTATTGATCTGCCGTACCATTTATACAAAAATGATCCTATCTGGATTCCTCCATTGCGTGGTGAAATCGCCGGGCAATTTAATTCAATCCGTAATCCTTTTTTGCAGCATTGCCGATATCAATTATTTTTATTGGTTGAGAATGGGAGGGTAATTGGCCGTATTGCTGCCTTCATTGATGATCTGGCAGTAGATTTCTGGCGGGAGCAGGTAGGTTTATTCGGTTATTTTGAGTCGCCGGAGCACGACAAAGCAGCAGAAGTTCTCATGGAAAGTGCTTATCATTGGTTGAAAATAAATGGCATGAAAAAGATGCGCGGTCCCTGGTCGTTTGTCTCACAGGAATGGGGAAGTGTCATCGAAGGTTACAGCCCATCACCGGTGGTTATGTCGCCGTACAACCCTCCTTATTACAATAACCATTATGAAGCCTTTGGGTTGGAAAAGATAAAAGATCTTCTGGTTTATCAAATTGACAGTTCTCAGAATTATCAGATTCCTGAACGAATTCTCACCATGACGGAGAAAATTCGAAAGCGATATGCAATTGATACTCGTATTCTAAATATGAAAAACCTGGAACAGGATGTGGAAAAAATCATTGCACTTTCGAATGCAAGCCTGATCAAAAATTGGGGTTACTCTCCGGTAACAGATGCTGAAGTACGTGCCATGGTCAATGACTTAAAACAGATTATTCAACCAAAAGGGGTTATCTTTGCAGAAGATCAACACGGGAATGCAGTCGGTTTTGCCATCGCTATTCCGGATATCAATATGTTGCTCAAAGGTCTGAATGGACGACTTTTTCCATTTGGCTGGCTAAAACTGCTGCGTGGGATTCCGCGTTTATCTCAATATCGCATGTTTGCATTAGGTGTGATTCCAACCTACCAGGGAAAAGGAATTGATAGTCTTTTGTACCGGGCACTTTATGATTCGATTTATTCACAGGATATGAAAATGGAGATCAATTACGTGCTCGAAGACAATGATCCCATGAATAATGCGATTATCAAGCTCGGTGCTAAACCTTATCGACGATATCGAGTGTATGAAAAAGATATCAACATAAGTCGATGATTAATTTTTTCGATTTTTGAAAACTTCATCAGCAGCTGAAATATCCTCAAAAGATTCCATGCTGTAAATATTGTTTTCGGTTGGATCATGGCTTGCATACCACACCTGTGCGAAAAAGGGATTTTTCCGGGCTTGTTCATCACCAATCCAGGGAGGATTAACACAGATAGGGCACCAATGTCCAGCTTTCAGGATGGAGAATGGTTTTGCTGTGAATTCATGATCAAAAGCACATTTCCAAAAAAGGGGTAGATAAAGGTCTCCATTCCATTCCTTTGACAAACATTCGCCACCACGAAAATGGGCTGCCTTTTGAAGATCCAATAAAGATAATATTTGTTTACTTTCATCATAGCCATGCTCGAGGATTTGATGCACAGGTTCGATGTCAGTCCCAGAATCCTCTGGGTCCCAATCCGGGATGGCTTCGTAGGTTTCATAATCCTTAAAAAATGCAATTATTCGTTGATCATTTTTATTCAGGTACCAGTTGCGAGTTCCATTGGCATGATGCTCAACCAGAATTTTAAACAGTGTGTGCGTTTGTTTTTCGACCAATATCCGTATGAGTGGGGATATTTTGCATAAAAAAGAAAGGGTTTTAAGTGATATAGGCATACTTTTTTGAAGTGCAATCCAGATATCATCCATTGAATCACGCCAATACTGCAGATATTGATTACAAATATGACTATCGAGAAAATACTGTAAATGAAAATTGCGCAATGCATACCAATTGCGATCATTGACTTTACGACAGCCAGACAACCCCAGCATTTTATAGGTTTGATTCATATACGCTAACGCAGTTGTGCGCATGCCCGGTCCACCACCCATATTGTAGACCTTGCGCCAGAAATCCGATTCTTTGGGAATATTGAGGGCATTGACCAGACCAAAACCAGCATCGCGATTGCTGATATTTTCCATGCAGGTTTTTAAAGGCATGTGAAACATGATCGGATCCTGTAATTTCATGTAATGTTTGAAATTAGTCGGGATAATATACGTCATTCGAATTGAAACCCAATATCGTAAATCGGATTCGAGGACTGCTCTTTCACCGTCTATTTTTGTGATTGCGTAATAATCAAATACAGATGGGACAAGTGGATCCCCAACTCGACCCCAATGAATGGGTGGTTGGCGATCTCCCGTTTCAGCTACCGTACCTGTGTGAATGTAGCGAATATGCTCTTTGCCATTTGGTTGGGTAAGTATCGCTTGGATTACATTATTAACCGCATCCACATTGACAGCCCGGGCATTCTCAGGGTAATAATCTGCCATGGGCGAAATGTAAGCCATGGCATTCAGGACCCAATCCGCACCTTCAATCGCTTGCAGTACATCATCAAAAACTGTGGCATCCCCCCAGATAATCTTCAAATCGTCGCCTTTTACATTCCCTTTACCTGGAATGGACTTAATGTTGGATAGAATTTCGTAGGGTTTGAATAAAAGTTTTTCACGTATATCGGGCAGTAAAAGGAGCACGATATCGTATTGTCCCCGCTTTTTCCATAATTCCTGAAAAGCAGCAAAGCCCATTGTGCCTGATGCACCCAATAAGACCACGCGCTCTTTCCTCATTACTTAGCTCCTGGGTTGGAATTGATTTTTTATTCCCTCAAATATTATTCTAGCATCAGTTTTCAATTCAAGCATATTCAACACAAAACATTGATCAAGATATTGACAACGTTGTCAATTTTTTATATGATTTATACACTCTGTGTTTTGATTTTCTTTGACTGTTGTTTTGCAAGATAAATAATATTATTGAGGAGATATTATGCGAAAATACAAAGAATTGGCGATTGATTCATTGGATGATTTCCTTTTTGGACAATGTCCTTATCCATTGACCTTAAATAATGGAATGATGATTGGTGCTGGGACTGTTTACCCGGAATTAAATTTTACCCTTCCGGGAATGATCATTGAAAAAAGAAGTATGGAAGAAGTGCGTAACCAATATAAAGAAATGATATCTGGAGCTACGAAACGGGCTGCTGAACTCAACCTTCCAGGGTTGGTTGTTGAGTTTGAACTCCTTCCTGATCTTACGCTAACCCCGGAATGGGGAGCGGAAATTACAATCATATTACGCGAGGAATTAGATATTCTTCAACAAAAATATGGCATTCCAGTAGGTTTACGAGTTACCCCCAATGATATTCGTGAATTTGCCCGTCCTCCTATTATGAGAAATGGTGAATTTGTGGAAAAGATGTATCGCTCATTTGAATTATGTGCTCGTGCAGGGGCGGATATGCTTTCGATCGAGTCAACAGGCGGAAAAGAAATTCATGATGATGCAATACTACAGGGTGATCTGCTAACTTCCGTTTTTTCGTTGGGTATCCTGGCAAGTCGTGATATGGCTGATTTGTGGACCAATATCTCCAAAATTTCCAGAGAGAATGATTGCATTCCAGCTGGAGACACTGCCTGTGGTTTTGCCAATACAGCCATGGTTCTGGCAGAACAACGTTTTATTCCACGTGTATGGGCAGCCGTAATACGCGTATTGACAGTTGCTCGCAGTCTGGTTGCTTATGAAGCTGGTGCGGTGGGTCCCAGTAAAGATTGCGCATACGAAGGCCCGTACATTAAAGCCATTACAGGTTATCCGATTTCCATGGAAGGATCAGAAGCTGCCTGTGCGCATTTATCTCCGGTGGGTAATATTGCCAGAGCGGTGCCGGATCTATGGAGTAATGAATCGATCAATAATGTGCGTCTTTTGGGTGGAATGGCACCGATTGTTTCATTGGAGCAATTAATATACGCTACCAGAGTTATGAATGTTGCCTCGGGACATGGACCTCAAGCAGCACGGATTCTCAGGGATTGGATGGTCGAATCCGATGCTAACTTTGATCCTCAGGCATATGTTTTGAAGCCTTCTGTTGTTCTCGCTCTATCAAAAGAGATTATCGCTGAAGCAACTCCTTATTTGCGAACACGGCGTGCGGCCTTGTCCACATTGGAAATTTTACGAAAAGCTTCTTCCAAACAAGAGTTATCGCTGAGCCGCCTGGAACTGAGATGGTTGGATAAATTATCAAAACAATCAGAAGAACTGCCAGAGGATGAAAATGAACTGATCAAATTAGTTTCACCGAATATCGATCAATCAAAAATTCGATTAAGTGAATATGGGTTGTAGTGGCATCCCCAAATATTAACCCAATGCAATGTATTTAAGAATTACAAAGTAATGGCTGAAAGCTCCCAGGATGACAAAAATATGCCAGACCTCATGAAATCCAAATTTTCCAGGGAAAAAATCCAAAAACTTTGTTATATAAATAATGGCACCCAGAGAATAAAATAATCCACCTAAAACCAGCCAGATGATGGCAGCAGTGGGCATGGTGCGCAGAATCTCCTGGACGCCCATGATTGCCAGCCATCCCATGACAAGATAAACACCTGCAGTGATCCAGCGTGGAGCATTTATGACGAACAACTTGACAGCAATTCCAATAATAGCCAGGCTCCAGATCAGGATTAGCATGCCATATTGCCAGAAACCAGAAAAAAAATACATGCAGATGGGTGTGTATGTTCCAGCAATTAATAAATAAATGGCCGAATGATCCAGTTTCCGCAAATTCAGGATGATGGAATCGCGCGCAATAACCATATGATATGTGCCACTGGCAGTGAACATTAATATCAGACTGATACCATAAATACTGAATGTGACTATTTTTTGATTATCGCCCCAACCATGAATAATCAGGAGTATAAGACCCAGGAGAGAAATACTCGCAGCAACAAGGTGAGTAATTGCACTGATTGGTTCTCGTAATTTTGAATTCAGCATATCCATTTATTTTCAGAAACAACAATAACACGATGTAGTGGATAAAAACAGTCCCAAAAAGGTGTGATATTTTTCTATGACCGGTAAGATCAGTGAGTTTTTCACGGAATCAAATGCGGATCACTTTCTGTCAACACCATTCTGGTGATGGTTGTTTTAGCTCGCATCTCTCGGATAGGAGCAAACTCAGGTGAATTAAGCCAGGCTTTGGCTTTATACGAATTCTCAAAGGCAATAATCACAAGTCGATTTGGTTGCCAGTCGCCTTCTATCACTTCGGTTGAACCACCACGACTCAAATATTCGCCTCCGTATTTTGCAACAATCGGTGGGGTTAATTTTTTCACAGTTTCATAATGGATTGGATCCGTCACTTCGATATCAACAATTATATATGCCGTCATTGAGTCTCCTTTGATTAGAATCTTCGATTAAACATGTATCAACAAAATAGACGTTTTATTCCTTCAATCATATCAAAATTTGTAGCATCCTAACAAACGTGAGGTGTGGGTGTTTTTGGCGTGCAGCTGCACGCCAAAAACACCCTGACTGCTAATGATTTAAAGGACATCAAATATATATATGGATTGGAAATGTCTATGCTAGAATGATTAATTGGTTACATGAATTGAAGTCTCTATTCGATTATTTGGATCTCAAAAGGAAAAGCCATGAGTTCGTATAATTTGAAATCTTTGAAACTACCCAAATTGACAGGCAATATGCTCTCTATTTTTGCCAATCTAATCGAAACGCCATTTGGAAAAATGTTGTTACTTAATTCTTTATTAGAAAATGGTGGTATACCGAAAATCCGGGCATTAAATGTGGAAGATGCGCCAACTTTTTATCCCCTGGTAAAACCCTTATCTAATGAAGGACAACCTGTATGTATCACTGAACCTACAAATTCAGAAAGGAATTTACCTTATCCAACAGCGTTGGACTATTCCCAAAAATACCGGAAGGCTGAAATAACTCCATTGGAAGTAGCAGAACAGGTGATTAGAAATATCAAGAGCTCAGAGCAGGGAGAACAACCCTTACGAACATTCGTGGCTTTAAATCGGGATGATCTCTTTTCTCAAGCGGAGGCTGCTTCCCGACGAATTAAAGAAGGAAAACGACTCAGCCCCATCGATGGTGTGCCGGTTGCGATTAAAGATGAAATCGATATGTTACCTTTTCCTACCACAGTTGGCACAGCCTTTTTGGGAAAACAACTTCCTAAAGAAGATTCAACCGTTGTGGCTCGATTAAGAGCTGCTGGTGCCTTGCTGGTTGGAAAAACGAACATGCATGAGATTGGAATTGCACCGAATGGGATGAATGTACATCATGGTACGGTCCGAAACCCATTTGACCGTAGTTGTGACTCAGGTGGTAGTTCCAGTGGGTCAGCAGCAGCAGTGTCTGCTGGCATTGTTCCGGTAGCAATGGGTGCTGATGGGGGTGGTTCCATTCGCATCCCTGCCACGTTGTGTGGTGTCGTCGGATTAAAGCCAACTTTTGGCAGAGTGAGCGAGCATGGAGCTGCGCCATTATGTTGGAGTGTAGCCCATTTAGGCCCACTGGCTGCCAGCGTTTATGATGCAGCGTTAGTGTACTCGATCATCGCCGGACCTGATCCAAAGGATGCGAATAGCCTGCTTCAACCTCCTGTAACGTTGAAAGGTTGGAATACTTCGGATCTCGAAGGACTGCGATTTGGTATTTACCCAGAGTGGAACGAACATGCTGATCCGGAAGTTGTGTTGGTGCTAAAAGAAATGTTGTCAAAATTAGAAAAACGGGGGGCTACTTTCATCGAAATTGAAATTCCAGAATTGGATGAGATGCGCATATCCCACGCAGTAACGATTCTCTCCGAAATGGCAATGTGTATGCGGGTGTATAAAGGTCAGCGCAAAGAAATGGCTGAAGCTGTACGTTTAAGCCTTGTTTTGGGGGAAGAGATGAGCTCCAATGATTATTTACAGGCACAACGCTACCGCACCAGAGCCATGGCAGCTTTTGAAAAATTGTTTACGAAGGTCGATGTGATTTTATCGCCTGGTACAGCAAAATCGGCCCAACCATTTCCACTGGAAAATCCATCGCTGGGCTGGTCAGATCTTTCTATTGATACTGAATACATGCGATATGTGTTTCCAGGCAATCTGACAGGCTTACCGGCAATTAGTTTTCCGGCAGGTTATGATTCTCGTGGAATGCCAGTCGGAATGCAGGCCATGGCTAAACATTGGCAGGAGCATCTTCTCTTCCGGGTTGCTTACAATGCTGAACAGGTCATGGAAAGAAGTGCTCCAGCGAATTTTTATCCTTCTTTGATGATGTAAGGGATCTGAACCTAACGAATAAAATATATAATGGAGACGATGATACCTATGCTGACGACTGTCCAGCGTAAGGTGGATGGTTTGATTTTACCAGCCAATTTACCGCCCAATGAACCGCCAATGATGGCGAATACTGCCATCACCAATGCTGCATTCCAATTTACCTGCCCGGAAAAGACAAAGAAAATATGCAGCAGCGATATTAACGCTGAATGCAATGGCCTGTTTAAGCGCATTGAGCTTGGTTAAAGAGTCATTGATCAGAAATCCCAGAACAGCCAGAACGATCACACTCAGACCTGCGCCAAAATAACCGCCGTACACAGCAGCCAACATAATCGGCAAAATGGCAAATTGAATGTGCTCGAGAGAAGCCCCACGTGCGTTTAAGCGGCGATTGATGGTATTTCGTAAAGGATCAGCAACCGCCAACAGGGCTGATGCCAACAATATCAGGAACGGTACCAGCGAGCGAAATAATCGTTCTCCGGAGTTTAGCAGTAAGACACCTCCAATAATGCCACCCAGGACAGATGCCGGGACGAAAAGGTATAAACGCTTTTTCTGACTCTTCAGGTCATTCCATTGCGCAATGGTGGCTCCCAAATAACCAGGACTGAGTGCAACCGTATTGGTAATATTCGCGACCACAGCTGGCAATCCAACAGCGGTTAGCACCGGGAAGGTTATGAGTGTGCCACCACCCGCAATGGCATTGACAAACCCGCCAGCTAAAGCTGCCAGTCCGATGAGTAAATATTGAATCCAATCAAGCATGGTTCCTCGCTTTCTTCAGGATCGATGTAGCCTGTAATGTGACCCAGCGAGAAGTTTCTTCTGGTCCACCTAATTCTTTGTAGGTACGTTGTCGAAATGGACTGGAACCTAGCCAGCGTCCATTCGGTTTTTGTTTTGATTCTACCCAATTGATCAATTTCTCAGCCAGTGGGTGATCTAATTGATCAATCTGATATAAGAGCCTCAGCACAAACAGAACATCCGCCTGATAAAACAGGGGAAAATTCAGCTTGTCCCAGACCGAATGTGTTTTTTTCTCAACCGTGCTGGATTGGTTTTCGATGATCAGGTTCACGTTTTCAAGAACAAATTCCAGCCCACTTTGAATTGCCAGATCGACAGTGGCTGATCGGTCTGTTTCAGGAATGGAGATTAATCCCCAAATGGATCTGGCTGCTCCCCACACGCATGGCATTTGCCAGTTCCAATCACACTTGCATTTTTCAGAATGCAGACTTTTTGCCGTTAGATCAATCATAAACTGCAGGCGTGGATCGGCCAATTTTCCCCCATATACACAATAACGAATAATATTACCCCACAGGCAGGTCCAGCCACTATTTTGATCCTGTGCATATTTCTTAAATTCTTTTTGTGAGGCTGACAACATGAACTCAACTGCAGCCTGAAAACGCGGTTCTTCAGGATCACACAACAACTCCTCAAGCAGCATCAGAGTCCAGTGAGTACTGGTATATTTAGGTGTGTAATAATGTTGGGGGTATTTCCAGCGGCCATTTTCAACCTGCTGGTTGAGAACGGCAGGTACAGGCCCTGATGATTGAATGGCTTTGTATTCTGCCACGCAATCAGAATGATCTGCTGGGAGATCTAATATCTCGCGCATTGTTTGATAACGAATAGAAGCTGTTGGGGATTCCAATAACCAGTTAATTAATGGGTTCTTGTCCATGGATCAACTCCTCTGGGGGTGTAACGGGTACCAATGGGATTTTTCGTCTTGAATTCAGATTTTTATTTTCAAACAACCTTAAGAATACCACACCCGCCAGCGTGAAGATACCTCCAACGGCTTGTATCGTTGTCAATCGCTCTGCTAAAAATATGTATGCAGTTACCGCTGTGAAGGCGGGTTCCATGGTAGCGATCAGATTAGCGATACTGGATGGTAAATAGCTGAGACTGACATTATATAATCCAAAACCTGCCAGGGTGGGGATGGCAGCCAGAAGGAATAAAATGATCCAACCATCAAAACGATTTCTCAACCACATCAACTCGCTGGGCTGTACCGCTTTTCCAATAAAAAAATCTCCTGGTATGAGATTGAATATCAACAGAAAGATGCCCGCAAAACCAAATGAATAAAACAGGGTTGTCCAGGGGGATATACTACGTTGGGAAGCTGAGCGTCCCATCAAACTATATGCAGCGTAGGATAGACCAGATAAAACACCTGTAACAATCCCAGCGAAATTGGTGTTCCACATCGCTGTTTCGTAAGCACCTGCCACCAATACACAACCACCTAAACTCAGGATAACTGCAACGATTTTGATCCATGTCAGGCTTTCTTTCAGTATCCACCAGGCCAGCAATACGGTAAATCCAGCGGAGCAATAAACCAGCACAGTTGCCACAGCTGCTCCATTAATCGAAACAGAAAGTGTCCAGAAAGAATTAAAAATCGCAAGGATGAAACCAAATCCAACCAGGAATCCGAAATGAACGCTTTTAATTTTAAATAACTGTTTATTGATTAACCAGAAAGCAGGGAGGAGAGTTGCAATAACAAAAACATTCCGCCAAAATGCCAGAATTAGCGCAGGAATCTCGTATGTGAGTGTCATATGCCGGATGATTATGGAAGTGGTGGAAAGAAAGAATGCGCCAGATAGGGCAAAGAGGTAGCCACGGTTAAGTTGTTTGAGAGAGGTTGATTGTGATGACATGTATGCCTTTTTTGCAATATTTATTTTTCATTTCTATAAGGTTTGAACACTCGGAAATTTTTCGCAGATGTAATCCGAATGTTTTCATTTCGTGGACTGAGTAAATAATTTTTGCCGTTACGATGCAGGATAGGAATACGATACCGTTTTTGAATAAATGCTGCTCGCATTTCTTCGGATTTGATCGCGTAACTTTCCATCTCTTCTGGCCAGAGATTGAAAATCTTATCAAATGTCTGGATAAATTCCTGTCGATATGTATCGGAAACCTGATCCAGATGGCTGATCACCCAACATTGGTTTTCGAATTCCCAATCGTATGCTAATCCGATAAAGCGGAAATCCCCAGTAACGTATGGGAAGAAAGGAAATTGGCGACAACTGATTGCCCGGTAGTGGCGTTGGCAATGTTGAACACCCTTGCAAGCCAACAAAACCATATTCTCCGGTAAATCATCAATCGCCACTTCTAGGGTGTTTTTTTCAGATTGACAATCATCCTTGTCCCAGAGGTGCCAGAGGTCTGTGTGTTTTTGCAAGTATTCCCATTCGCTGTCATATGCCGCTGGGATCGCATGGCAAATATCACAACAAAATGGTATTCCATTTGAATTGTGGGGAGCACATTTCTTTCCACAATCCTGCTCGCTGATAGGGGAATGAAATGACTCATAAAGTTGCTTAAAATTTAGTTTTGGATAATTGATCACGAGGCCAATTTTAGCTGATCTTTCCGGTTTGGTGGGGACTGATTTTGTATATGATCGTATCCAATATTTCTTTATAGTACCTGCTTGATTTTTGATATGGTGGGAGGATTATAGCATCTGGTAAATTGAATGTAATAGAATTCAACCGCGCAAAATTTTGTAGTATATTTATCCCTCGAGGCAGCATGAATTTAATAAATTTCGAAAACATAAGTCTGGGATTCGGCGGCGATTTGTTGCTGGATGAAGTAAATTTACGCATCAAAGATAATGAACGGATAGGCTTAATTGGCCGCAATGGGATGGGAAAAACATCTTTGATGAAACTGATCAATGGAGATTTAACCGAAGATTCTGGTATTCTGTCTCGTCAACAGGGTCTGCGTATAGCTTACCTTCCTCAGGAAGTTCCGCAAGGACTTTCGGGCTCGATTTATGAAATTGTTAAAAAAGGTTTGGAAGGCATGGTGTTTGATTGGCCAAAGGAAGAGGAGGAATGGCAGTCTGACCTGTTGGTCCAAAAAACACTCAGCCGCATGCAATTAAGCTCGGAGATGAATTTCGATGTCCTGTCAGCTGGAATGAAACGGCGGGTATTGTTGGCAAAAGGGTTGGTAGCGCAACCGCAACTTCTATTATTGGATGAACCCACCAATCATCTGGATATCCAATCGATTCTGTGGCTGGAAGATTTCTTGCTGCGTTGGAATGGAAGTCTGATTTTTGTAACGCATGACCGTGTTTTTCTGCAGAAATTAGCCACCCGCATTGTCGAATTGGATCGCGGCAAGATTTTTGATTGGGATTGTGATTACCCGACCTTTTTACAACGAAAAGAAGCCTACCTGGATGCCGAACAGGCTCAAAATGCGTTGTTCGATCGCAAGTTGGCGCAGGAAGAGCAGTGGATTCGCAAGGGGATTGAAGCCCGTAGAACCCGTAACGAAGGTAGAGTTCGAGCGTTGCAAAATTTGCGTGATATCCGTAAGGAAAGGCGAGAAAAACCTGGGAAAGTGAATTTGCAGATACAGGAAGCTCGTAGATCTGGCAAGCTGGTGATAGAAGCGGAGGGCGTAAGTTTTGGTTATTTAGATCAACTGGTCATCAGAGATTTTTCATTTATCCTGCAACGGGGAGATAAACTGGGAATTGTAGGCCCTAATGGTTCCGGTAAAACAACCCTCGTAAATTTATTACTAGGAAACCTGAAGCCACTCACGGGGTCAATTCAATTTGGAACCAATCTGGAATGGGTATATTTTGATCAATTACGCTCTCAATTGGATGAGAATCAGACACTTTATGAAAATGTAGCCCAGGGGCGGGATACCATCACGATTAATGGTCAAAATAGAAATATATATGGGTATCTTGAAGACTTTTTGTTTACCAAAGAGAGGGTTCATGCGCCTATCCATGTGCTATCCGGGGGTGAGCGTAACCGGTTGCTATTAGCTCGTTTATTTACCATGCCGGCTAATTTGTTGATATTGGACGAACCCACCAATGATCTCGATCTCGAAACTCTGGAATTGCTTGAAAACTTATTGCTTGAGTTCAAGGGTACTTTTATATTAGTCAGTCATGATCGCGCGTTTCTAAACAACCTGGTCACCAGTACTTTGGTCTTGGAAGGCGATGGGTTGGTGCGCGAATATATTGGTGGGTATGATGATTGGTATCAACTTTCACAAGAAAAAATGAATAACGCCATTATCGATAAGGATAAGACCAATTCAAAAAACAAAAGTTCGAAAACTTCGGAAATTGACACCCCAAAGAAGTTGAATTTCATGCAAAAGAAAAAATTGCAGGAAGAATTGGAAAATCTGCCAGGGAAAATTGAATTATTGGAAACTGAATACCAACAGACAATTCAAAAAATGTCGTCTTCAGAATTTTATAATCACGAAGAAAAGACGATCACAGAAACAGCCAGCCGGTTAAAATGGCTGGAAGATGAAATAGCACATACCTATCAACGCTGGCAGGATGTTGAACATTTATTTGCCGAAAACGAAAGTTAAACAAAAAGAGTTGGATCATCCAACTCTTTTTGTTTGCATTCATATTTAGATACGAGCAACCTCTATTTCTTCCAGTTCCTGCTTATTGGTTTCAGATGGATTAAGGAAGAAGACAATTACGATGGGTAGCAGAATCACAACAGCAGCAACCACCCAGAACCATTCCATCGTTGGGAAGAGACTGAGCACATAACCGGTTAAGAGCGGTCCAATCACATAAGAAGCTCTGGCGATGGTGGTTGTCCAACCCATGCAGGCTCCGCGTCGTTCGGTGGGAAAAACTTCCGGAATGTAGACGACAATCCATGTGTAAGTAAAAGATGTGAAAAACCCCATCACTACGGTTGCAACCGGTAGCAAAAATCCCTGCGCAAATCCCATGACGACCAGGACGATGGAAAGACCCAAACATCCGAAAATCAAAGCGGGTTTGCGTCCGATGCGATCCATGATCCAGCCGCTCAAATATCCACCGAGCATGGCAACAACCAATGTTACCAGGAGCACCGTGGACCATTGACCGAGAGTATATCCCTTAATGGTCATAAAGTAGTAACCAGCCCAGTAATAAAAGAACTGATATGTCAACCAGGCAAACCAGATGGACGAAGAAATGAGGATGTAGCGAACATCTTTCTTATCAATAACGCCCAGACCGAAGAAATGATTCTTACGTGTACCATCTTTTCTTTCGGCCTTAATGACATCAAAACGGCTGGTTTCTTTCATAAAAGCCCACATGATCAAGACCGGTACCATGAAGATGAACATGATGCCATACATCCACTTCCAGCTCAGACCCAGGGTATTCATCAGGAGTGGTGGGAAAACAGCCTGTAATGGGATCAATCCGATGATGTAAACAATGGCGATATACTTGGCCCGTTTCTCCGCTGGTGATTCCTCACTGACAGGAATTGTCCACATATTGGACACGGTTGCAAATATTGCCAATGTGTACATAATCATGAACCAGTGAATACTGGGAGTGAAATATAAAACGCCAAACGAAGACAATCCCATGATCAAAATCAATATTAATATGGAAAATCGGCGTCCAATAATATCTGTTAATCCATTTAATAAAACAATCAGAAAGGTAAAAGCCAGATAAGCAGCTTCAAGATAAGAGAAATTGGAAGCGGATATTTTGTACTCTTCGAGAATGTAGGGGAGAGCTGTCGTTTTGATCGTGGATAGATATTGATCCATGATAGCTACTAATCCCATGAAAATGATCATGTACAACAAATAATTTCGACTACGTGTCTTTATGGCAATGCTGGGTTTTACACCTTGAGAAATTGAACTCATGTTTATTTTCCTTCCTGAGCGTTAAATATAAAGAGACCTGTACTTCAGGGTTTTACTAAATGTTTGGGTATAGAATGATCAATAAAACATCCTTGAAAGGTTTAACCCTTATTTTCTGTATTGGTTATGCCCTCCATAACCAAACATGATTATTTTATACCCAAACCTGTAATTTGCAAACCAAGCCAATTTTGATTTAGCCAATCACCTTATGATTGAAGTCCTTACAGATGTTTTAAATAAGCTTCCGGGTTGTTAAGGAAACCTCGCATGATTTCCACGTGTTGTAAGTCATCAAATGCGATCTGGGCGAATGGGGACTTCATCGAAATTGAGGATCTCTGCATCAGGAAATGCCATCAAAATAGGTGAGTGGGTAGCAATAATGAATTGGGCATTCTCAGCCACCATTTGCTTGATCAGGGTAATGAGGGTCAATTGCCTTAATGGAGAAAGAGGTGCTTCGGGTTCATCCAGTAAATACAATCCATCCGGAACAAATCGGGATTGAAATAATTGCAAAAAACTCTCACCATGCGATATGAGATCCAGCGAATCGGATTGATTCTGCTTCATTCCGTACAATTCACGTTGGAAAGGAGATTCCGCTAATTTCTGTGCCAGGATTGAACGATTACTGGTTTGTTTTTGCATCTCTTCCAGCTCTGCTTGCATCTCCGCCTTTAATTGAGCCATGCGTCGGGCATATCCAAAAAAATCTTCAGCCCGAAGGAAGAAACCTTTGATGGTGCGTTTATTCCAGACCAGTTGAAGATAATTGGCTAATTTCTTTGCTGGTAGCATGGATTTATCCTTTTGAATATTCTCACTGCCAACAACGATTGAACTAATAGCCATAGCAATCGTTTCAATTAGTGTTGACTTGCCAGACCCATTTTCTCCAACAAAAAAAGTTACTGGTGATTGGAAGTTGATACTTGGTAATTGTTGAATCAAGGGTAAATTGAAGGGATAGGTTGCGGGTGTGTCTTCGAGACTCTTAATGTGAACCGACCGTAAGTGAATCATGGATTTGCCTCATCATGATTGTACTTTATTTTCAATCAGCGGTAAAAAGGCAGGATTGGTTATTTCTATATGCAATTTTCAGGCTCTGATACAATGAAAGGATATTGACCATCCAAGGAGGAAAAATGACAGACCAATCTCAACCTTCTGACCAAAAAGAGAAGGAAACAAAACCACAGGAAATCACCTCAAAAACGCAACACAGCATCATCATTGATGGTAATAAATTGGCGTACACGGCTACAGCAGGTACGATAATCTTAAAAGAAGAAAACGTCGAAAATGGCGAAGTAGCAAAGGCTTCCATTTTCTATATTGCATACACATTGGATGGGGTTGAAAATTCAGCAGATCGACCGGTAACTTTCTCGTTTAATGGCGGTCCAGGTTCTTCTTCCGTGTGGATGCATCTCGGACTGTTAGGACCAAAACGGGTGTTGTTCGATGACGATGGCAATCCATTGCCACCACCCTATAAGCTGGTCGACAACGAATTTACCTTGTTAACTCATACGGATCTTGTGTTTATTGACCCGGTCAGCACCGGTTATAGCCGTACGGTGCCAAAGGAAAAGCCAGATCAGTTCCATTCGTTGAAAAAAGATGTCGAATCGGTGGGAGAATTCATTCGCTTGTGGACAACCCGCAACAACCGCTGGTCTTCTGCCAAATTCCTGATCGGTGAAAGCTATGGTACGACACGTGCTGGTGGATTATCAGAATTCCTGCAAGCCAGGTATGGCATGTATTTGAACGGTATTATGTTGGTTTCCTCGATCCTTAATTTTATAACCGCCAGATTTACACCTGGCAATGATCTGCCCTTCATATTATTCCTACCGACCTATGCAGCCACCGCCTGGTATCACAAGAAACTATCGCCGGAATTACAGAAAGATCTGAACAAAACATTGGCTCATGTGGAAGAATTTGCAGCGGGGGAATATACACTGGCATTGATGAAGGGAAATCGTCTGCCTGTAGCTGAACGCCAGCAAATCATTGAAAAATTGGCATATTTCACCGGTCTTTCCAAAGAGTATGTTGATAAAACCAATCTACGCATTGATATTCACCGTTTTACCAAAGAATTACGTCGATCGGAAGGAATTACTGTCGGTCGCCTGGATAGTCGTTATACTGGTTTTGACAAAGATGGGGTAGGTGAGCATTACGAGAGTGATCCATCCTATAATGCCATTCTGGGGCCTTATACCGCGACCTTATATGATTATGTGCGCCGCGATCTGGGTGTGGAATTGGATCGACATTATGAGATTTTGATCAGTCTGTATCAATCCTGGAAGTATGATGAACATGAAAATCAATTTGTCAATACAGCAGAACAATTACGGACGGCATTTCAATTGAATCCCGCTTTGAAGGTGATTGTATGCAACGGCTATTTTGATCTAGCAACCCCATATTTTGCGACACGCTACACCTTTGACCATATCGAATTGCCAGACAGGATCCTTGAGAATATTCATATGACCTATTATCGATCCGGACATATGATGTACACACATAAACCATCATTGGCTCAGGTAACGCTGGATCTTAAAGAATTTATTCAAAAGTCTATTTAACAGCTAGCTTTTTTTAGCCATTCAAATAAAGAGCCAGGATCATCTCCCGGCTCTTTTGTCATTAAAAAATCACAAATCTGAATATTTGCCACAATGTTAATCATATTTTTGTTGTGACATTTGTCACTTGTGAAAAGATGCACAACAAATTATTATAACAACGTATAACATTATATAACATGATATAACAAAGTATAACAAATGGAAAACTTTTTAACGACGAAACAGGTACAGGATTTATTCAAAATTGACCGTATAACAGTCTATCGTATGTTGCAGGATGGAAGGTTAAAAGGGGTAAAAATTGGTAATCAATGGAGATTTCTTCAAAGGGAAGTTGAAAAATTATTAAACGGTGAAACTGTCGACCTGCCTGTTGTCAATGAATCCGAATCTGTTTTTCCCATTCACTGTGTCCAGACCATTCAGAATTTGTTTACCTCTGTTAGTCATTACAGCGCTGTCATTATTGATCAAAAAGGGGAAAAAGTTACCCAAATCAGCCAACCTGGTCCGGTATGCGAACTTCTATTATCAACAGAGAAAGGGCGGGAAATTTGTGAAGCAACCTGGCGGAAAATTGCTGAACAGGCGAAAGGTCGCGAAGAATTATTTACCTGCCATACTGGATTGAAATATTTTGGATCCGTAATTCTGACTCAAAATAAAAAGCAAGGTGTTTTCCTGGCAGGCGAATTCTATCTGGAAGCTGTAGATCCTGAAGTAGAAAAAGAGATCTTGAGAGAGACTGCAATTCAATGTGGTATCGATGAACAGGATATGTTGAATGCCTATCAGAAAGTTCCGCATTTATCTCGTGAAGAACAACAACATTTAGCAGCACAGCCAGCCGCAGCAGCCAATGCTGTCGAAAGCATCTTAAATGAACGCAGCGCTTTTATGGAGCGATTACAACAAATTGCAAGCCTTACACAAAAATTATGAGGAGTATAGGAATGAAGAAAATTGTAATATTAGGGGCCGGTACAGCCGGAACGATGGCAGCCAATCATTTGACCCACATGTTGGATTTGAATGAGTGGCAAATTACCATAGTCGATGAAGATCCAATCCATTACTATCAAGCAGGCTATATTTTTGTGCCATTTGGGAAAGCAAATCCAAATCGATTAATGAAACAAAAAAAGAATTACCTTCCATCGAAAGTGCGCTCGCTTCAACAAAAAATTGAGTTAATTCAACCAGAGAACAACAAAGTTATTTTAGCTGATAAAACCATCCTTGATTATGATTTTCTGGTCATTGCTACTGGTTGTGATATTTATCCTGAAGAGACACCTGGTTTGGCTGAACATGAATGGGGCAAGTCCATACACTCATTCTATACATTGAAAACAGCGGTTGCTTTGGAAGAGAAAATGCGCAATTTCCAGGGTGGACGAATTGTTGTCAATATCGTCGAAAATCCGATTAAATGCCCCGTTGCACCAATGGAATTCTTAATGCTAGCCGATTCCTACTTCTCACAAAAAGGGATACGCGACCGGGTAGAGTTAATCTATGCTACCCCCAATTCCGGTGCTTTTACCAAGCCAGTAGCTTCCAAATTGATTGGTGACATGTTAAATCGGAAAAATATTAATGTTGAAGCTGATTTTTATATCGAACGTGCTGATCCGGATGCGAAGAAGATTATATCTTACGATGAACGCGAACTGGAATATGATTTGTTGGTCAGTATCCCAGTGAATAAAGGTGCGGATGTGGTTGGAAAGTCGGGTTTAGGAGATGATCTGAACTATGTGGCGGTGAACAAATCCACCTTTTTATCAGACAAATTTGACAACATTTTTGTTTTGGGTGATGCAGCCAATGCACCAACTTCCAAAGCAGGGTCAGTTGCTCACTACGCTACAGAGATGTTTGTAGAAAACTTCAAACAATATATTCAGGGTAAACCACTGGAAGAAAAATTTGATGGACACACCAATTGTTTCATCGAATCTGGATACGGAAAAGGTGTTTTGTTGGATTTCAATTATGAACAGGAACCTTTGCCAGGACTATTCCCAGTCCCCGGTATTGGACCGTTCGCTCTCTTACAGGAGAGCCGACTAAATCATATTGGAAAATTATCCTTCGAATGGATGTATTGGAATATCCTCATGCGTGGAAGAAAAGTACCATTGGCCCCAACCATGACCATGGCGGGTAAATGGACTGATTGGGAAAAACGTTTCAATATTGCATAAAAAAATAAAATAAGAAATTAAGGAGTATTTATTATGGCAACCAAAGTATTAGCAGGTGTAACAGTGGAAGTGAATGAAGAAGGTTTCTTGGTAAACCCGGCTGATTGGACAAAAGAAATTGCAGCAGAACTGGCAAAAGAAGAAGGCATTGCTGAATTAACCGAAGCCCATTGGAAGGTGATTGATTTCAGCCGCCAGAGTGCTGGAACATCTGGTGCCGCACCCACATTACGTGGCATCACCAGTGGATCCGGCGTGAGCACCAAAGAGTTGTTCAGCCTGTTTCCAAAAGGACCTGCCAAAAAAGTGGCTAAAATTGCTGGTCTCGGAAAACCAGAAGGTTGTGTCTAATTTCGATCAAAAAATTGTAGATTATAGGAGACGGTAACAATGGAAGAAAAACAAAGAAAAATGGCATTTATTTGTTCCAAAGGAACATTGGATATGGCATATCCAGCATTGATTATGGGTTGGGCAGCCCTGGGAAATGGCGTGGATGTAACGCTCTTTTTCACCTTCTGGGGAATGGATTTGATCAATAAACATCGCGTCGATAAGCTGGAGTTAGCACCGGTTGCCAATACCAGTATGAAAATGAGCATGATGGGGGTTAAGACAGGCAACCTGGGTATTCCAAACATTATGGGTGTTTTACCAGGAATGACTGCTTTTGCTTCAAAATTAATGCGTGACAAAATTGCTGATCTGGATGTTCCCCCTGTGGGTGAATTCATTCAAATGCTGGCCGATGCTGGCGCACATATGTATGCCTGTAAAATGTCAGTTGATATGATGGATCTAACCAAGGACGATTTTGTGCCTGGTGTGGAAGAAATTGTTACCGCTGCTGAATTTATTGATATGACCGAAGATACCCAGATTATCTTCATATAATTCAATTTTCTTGTGATACGAACAGGTGATTTTGATGCCATATATGGTGTCCTAATCACCTGTCTTTTTTTCTGTCCTGGCATGAATCTGGCAACTTATTACAGAAAATCCTGTGTTTTGCCCGGTTATGGATTTATAATTAGCCAGAAATCGGTACAGAACCGAACTGAGAGTGAACATTTGAATAATTTCTATAGTAATCAAAGAAATAATCAGTTTCGAAGAAGGGTAGTACATCCAGCCAATGGAAATAATTGGTCAGGGCAATCAATGGCAAGGCCTGTTACCCCGAAGAAGAACAGCCAGTTTAAAGTTCCGATTCTGAAGTTTAATGGACGCATGCCAAAATTTAAATTTAAGTTTAATCTCACCACCATTCTGGGAGCCTTATTTGTATTCTTCGCATGCCTGACGATGATCACCACGCTGATCGCTGTAGCACAACATTTTTCCAAGGATAACAAGGCAATTGCCGCTTCCGTGGAGGAAGAATTTGTGCCTGTGGAAGTGACACCCAATTTCAGTAACCAGATCAAAGTTCTGTTGCTGGGATCTGATCTGAGACCTAATGATGGCGGTTTCCGTACAGATGCGATCATGATGGTTGTACTTGATCCGGAGTTAATGCAAATTAATGTGGTTTCTTTCCCGCGCGATCTTTGGGTACAGGTTCCCAGTCTGTGGGAGATGAAAATCAATCAGGTTTTCCAGGCAGGTGGGTTTGATGCAACCGCGGAAATGTTTGAAGCGAACTTCGGAATTCGTCCTGATTACTATGTGATGACCAATTTCAGTGGCTTTACCCAATTTATTGACAATCGTGGAGGAATTGAAGTTAAAATAGCTTCTGATTTTTCTGACCGGTGTGATCTTCCCCTTCAGGATGCCAATGGTGATTGTTACGTTCAGCAGGGTACGATGCATATGGATGGGCCAACTGCACTCTGGTATGTACGTGCCCGTACCTCCTCCAACGACTTAGACCGCAATCGTCGTGAACAGGAAGTATTGTTTGCTTTGGCGAAAAAAATGGTCAGCTTCCAATCGATCACAAAATTATCCCAGATGAAGGATGAAATCCAGGAAAATGTTGAAACAAACATGACCCTTGAACAAGCTGTCAAATTAATGCCGTTTGTTGCTATGGTTTTGAATCAACCGGATAAGATCAATTCAATCGCCATTGGGGAAGATCAAGCCTATCCATCATGGTCATGGGATGGTATGTGGATATTAATGCCAGATGCCGAAGCAATTCAGAATCTTTTACGTGAAGCTGGAATAAAACTCTAAAAATCAGGTTTAGCGTTTTCTTCATGCTGTTCCCAGATGGTGAAAACGATCTGGGAACTTTTTTTCGTAATTCAATGAGATGCTTTTGAAATGCTATAATTACCCCAATAATATTTGAGGTAACATATTGTGTTTATTACCCTGATTGGGATGTCTGGCACAGGAAAATCATACTGGTCGAAAAAACTTGAATCGCATGGGTTCAACCGTTTTGGGTGTGATGATTTGATTACAGTTCATCTGGCGAAGCACCTCGGATATGCTGAACCCGAAGAATTTGATATGCATCAGTGGGTAGGTTATCCGGATGAAGAAACCCATTTGTCTCGCGCTCAGCAATATTTAAAAGCTGAAGAAGAAGTTTTGAACGAGATCTTCGTTTACCTGAAGAAAGCCGGAGAACATGAAAACATCGTTATTGATTCAACCGGCAGTGTTATTTACATGCAAGCAGAAATTCTGGAAATGTTAAGTCAACTGACCAGAATAGTTTATCTTGATATAACCCCACAGGATTTTGATCGCATGTTGCATTATTATCTTGAAAATCCGGTTGCTATCATCTGGAATGGTTACTTCCAACCAATTTCAGAAGATTCACGTTCTCAAACATTTGCCCGTTGTTATCCGCAATTGATCCAATCAAGAGAACAAAAATATAAAGAATTGGCTCATCTCACGATTCCACCTGATCTGCATCGTGCATCGGATACCACAGTTGAGAAATTCTTGAGTTTTTTAACAGGGACATAAGCATTGAAATCTCAGCGGGAGTAGACCAACTACCGCTGAGATTTTGTTTTGATTGGATAAAAATTACTTCGTAGAACCCGCCACAATTAATTGATTGAGCAGATCACTACCGGGGGGAACCAGGGTCAACTTACCTTTGTTATCCAACAATCTTTGCATTTCCAGAATCTCAAACATCGCGCTAGCAACATCCGGATCACTGCTTATTTCCTGCATGGCTTCGCCTACGATTTTGGGGCGAATTGCACCTGCTTTCGCAAATTCTACGGCAGCCAAACGTTCAGCGGTTCCAGCAATAATATTTACCTGGTTAGCACCATCCTGTTTGATGGCGGAGGTCACCTGACGTAAGCGGTTGACCACTTTTTCTTCAATCTGGCGAATCATACCGATATCCCGAAAATGGACTTTACGGATATACACAGACCCTAATTTATAGCCCCATTCATGGGAACGGGGTGTGACCTCTTCCCGCACGGTACGACTCATTTGGTGACGATCCACCAACATTTGATCCAGGGGCATATTGCTCAAGGAACGAACCACAGCATTGCTGACATTTGCTGAAAGCGAACCACGTGGGTCTGCATTCTTGAACAGGTAAGCAACCGGGTCACTGATATACATTTCATACCAGATACCCACTCCCATGGGTGCACCTTCTTCAGAATTAACGGGATTGCTGCGTAGATATTGTTGATCCAGACGCATATCCAAAACTTTGCGACTACCAAACCAGTTTACCAGGAATGCACCGGGACCGATTTTGAATGGCAGGATGTGAATGCCGGGTTCTTTCAGAATCCCGATCACTTTGCCAAATAGAATAAAAACCTGGGATGTGCCTTCATTCACGATGGTATAAAAGCCTAACAAACGGATGAAAAATAAGAAGAGTGGCATTAAAAACCACATGGCGAAGAATGTAATGACAGCAGCGATAATCATTTCCAGAAATGGACTCATGATTCCACCTCCCGTACAATTTGTTGGGCATGCGAGAATAATCGTAATCGGACATTGCGTACATATGCCGCTAAAGCTCCTGGACCACTCGTCTTCAGGATGCGTAATTGTTCTGCCAGCGCTTTTAATGGTTCCACTTCAGCCTGCGCGTTGAGTGTCTCGATCTCCACGGCGCGTTTGGATTGCACAATCTTTTGGTCTGCGAGCGCCTGTGCCAGACTGATATCGGATGAGACCTGATTGTGGGCAGTATTGATCGCAGCCAGAGCAGATTCAACCTCTGCTGGCGGGTCAATTCCGGTGATCAAGGAAGCATCCAGAAGAATCCCATAACGCGCAATGGAGGAACTGCATTCTCTCTCCATGTGGTCATTCAAATCTCTGAGATTCTTGCGCAGATCATTGATGGATACACCGGTCACGATACTCATTTCACTATTAGGAATAATGGGGTTAGCAGGTGCTGCAAAGCTGGCAATTCTTTCTCGCAAGACAGAGACAAAATATCCCATTACATGTGAAATCGGTTGCTTCACCCCAAAAAGATAAGCGTATAAATTATTCTCTGCAATCCGGTAGCGAATCTGACCGGTAAGACCTGTGTTAAGTTGATCTTTTGTGACGGCTTCCAAAATGGTTCCCCCAGCATTTGCTTTAGGCTCATCCGGGTCGTAAGCCATATTGATTGTCTGTGTGGCTACGGAAACTTTATAAACCTTTTCCCATGGCCATTTAAAATAGGGACCACCTGGTTGAATGACCTTTACCACCGGATAGTTATATCGTTTTTTGTGTTCGTCGGTCAGCATGTCAGCCAATGGCGTGTTGATGGTCATATTATCACCCATCCGTTCCGCACGACCAAAAACGGTTTTTACAGCCCGTTCATTTTGCTCGACAGTAAAGAATGAAGTAAGAACATAACGAAAAACAAACCATACACCGAAACCTATGACGATTCCCATTAATATACTCATACGCATCTCTCCTTATTAGAATTATGGATATTCAAAAACAATGAACAAGAATGGACTGATTAGAGTATACAATTCATGAATTTGATAATGCAAGTAGGTATATCAGGATTGTGAAAAACACATAATCGAAGAGTAAATTATTTATTAGTTCTTCGATAAGTCATTTTTCTTTTAAGTTTATATAATTAGGTTGAATGCAAATTGATATGCAACGCATGTTGAAAAGGTTTTTTTGAAAGGTTACTTTGTGAAAAGTCCACATGAGATCGTCAGTGTTGGTATCGATATCGGTACAACCACAACCCAGGTTATCTTCAGTGAGTTGTCGTTGGTGGAGATTGCCCGTGCTGGTCAAATTCCCAGGATTGATATTGCGAATCGCAAAGTTTTATATGAAAGTGAAATCGTTTTTACACCTTTATTGGATGAAGAGACGATTGATGCAGATTATCTTGCCGAAATCCTGAAACAGGAATATATTCGGGCTGGTATCACTCCTGATCAGGTTGAAACCGGAGCTGTTATCATCACGGGCGAAACGGCTCGTAAGAAAAACGCTGATCAGATTTTGAAAGCAATTGCGGATCTGGCTGGCGATTTTGTTGTCACCGTTGCCGGGCCAAATGTTGAAAGCATGATCGCCGGTCGCGGTTCGGGAGCAGCCAGTTATTCACGTCAACATTTCACCACTGTCTCAAACATAGATATTGGTGGCGGGAGTGCCAATTGTGCGATCTTTCGCCAGGGAGACCTGGTGGGTTCGGCAGCCATGAATTTTGGGGGTAGGGTAATTGAGATGAAAGAAGGGGTAGTAACAGCGATTACCCAAGCAGGTGAGTGGATTATCACGGAAGCAGGTGTTCAATATCGGGTTGGTGATAGACCTTCTTTGGCAGAATTAACCCGCGTGGCGGATTGCATGGCAGAGGTTACCGTTCATTTGATTGAGGGAACCACATCACCTCTGGCGGAAAAACTCTATCAAACACCTCCCAATCCAGTATCTGGTGCCGGAAAACCCGTGATGTTTTCTGGTGGTATTGGCTATTATTTTTATTCACCCATTGTGTTAAATTCGGTCGCTGATGTATGTCTTCATGGTGATATTGGCCCCCTACTAGCCCAGAGCTTACGTTTTCAACCGAAAATAAAATCATATAATGTGATCAAACCAGCTGAAACGCAACGGGCTACAGTGTTAGGTGCTAGCTCTCAAACATTGACGCTTTCTGGGTCGACAATTTGGGCTGAACAGGCGATTTTGCCCTTAAAAAATGTGCCGGTTATTCGACCTGATCTCTTCGGGAAGGAATTATCGCCCGATGTAATCTCGGAAGCCATAAAAAATGCTCTGCGGCGATGGGACCTGAACCTGGGCGTCGATCCATTTGCCATTTCCCTGGAGTTGGATTTGCGGATGGAGTATCCCCAATTGGTGCAGGTAGCCCAGGGATTAGAATCGTTCGCTACCTCTTTACCAGCTGGGCGACCTCTCATTGCAATCATTAAGCGCGACTATGCCCAGGTGTTGGGTCAAACAGTCAAAGGACTGGTAAAAGATCGCCCCTTATTGGTAATTGATCAGGTAGGGTTGGAGGAAGGTGATTATATTGATATTGGAACACCTCTTATGGATGGGAGGGTGGTACCATTGGTGGTGAAAACACTGATTTTTTACCATTAGTTTGAGGTAATTAATGATTTTACGGACGAAATTATTTGGAAAACAATACGAATTCCCAGATTTGCGCATTCTGATGGGAAAGGCGAATGAAGAAAAATCAGGGGATCGTCTGGCGGGTCTGGCTGCTGAGACAACAGCCGAACGTGCTGCTGCCAAACTTGTTCTGGCGGAAATCCCTATCTGGGCATTGTACGAAAATCCAGTATTACCCCCTGACCAGGACGAAGTCACTCAAGTGATATTTGATGGACTGAACCAGACGATTTATTCCGAGATTAAAGATTGGACGGTGGGGCAATTACGAGAGTGGTTATTATCCAATGAAACTGATGGTGACCAGATCAAACGGATTTCCAATGGCTTAACTGCCGAGATGATATCAGCGGTTACAAAATTAATGTCGAATATGGATCTGGTTTTGGCAGCCAGCAAGATTCGGGTGGTGCGTCATTGCGTTAACACGATCGGTATGCCAGGCACATTATCTAGCCGCTTGCAGCCCAACCATCCCACTGATTCACCCGAGGGAATTCGAGCTTCTATTTACGAAGGCCTTTCCTTTGGTAGTGGTGATTCAGTGATTGGCATCAATCCTTCCGACGATAGTTATGCATCGGTCGCCCGTTTATTGGATATGACCTATGATGTCATCAAAACCTGGGAGATTCCCACCCAAAGCTGTGTCCTGGCGCATGTCACCACACAGATGCGTTGTATGCAATCCGGTTCTCCAGTAGGTCTGGTATTCCAATCGATTTGCGGTTCTCAAGCCGGGAATGAATCCTTTGGTATTTCAGTCGGTATGCTGGATGAAGCCTACCAGATGGCAAAAAAATATTGTTATCCAGCCGGTCCAAACTACATGTACTTTGAGACGGGTCAGGGATCCGCACTTTCCGCGAATGCCCATCATGGTTGGGATCAGTTAACCCTGGAAGCGCGCAATTATGGTCTGGCAAAACGTTATGAGCCTTTCCAGGTCAATACGGTGGTTGGTTTCATTGGACCGGAATATCTGTACAATACCGAGCAAATCCACCGTGCAGGTTTGGAAGACCATTTTATGGGGAAGTTAACCGGTATATCCATGGGATGTGATGTCTGTTATACCAACCATGCCCGAACGGATCAAAATAGTGCAGAAAATCTGATGGTGTTGTTAACTGCTGCTGGGTGCAACTTCTTTATGGGTGTCCCTATGGCTGACGATTCGATGTTATCGTACCAATCCACCTCTTTCCATGATACAGCTGCGGTCCGTAATATTTTCAAACTGCGTCCCGCCCCTGAATTTGAAGCCTGGATGGAATCCATTGGATTGATGAAAAATGGGAAACTCACCCTGAAAGCCGGTGACCCTACATTTTTCCTGTCCCGTTGAGGTAAATGATGGATAAAGACCAGATGCAGAAACTAGTCAACGAGATTTTACAGGAAATTGCTCAGGAAAATCTCAAAAAAATAACTGAGCAGAACGATATTACATTTTCAACCAACTCTTCAATAAGACCATTGGAAATTACGGAATCGGTATCTGATTTCAAACAACCTAAAAAAAGTGATGAACCTTCGGGATCCTTATCAAGTTTGAAAATCGATTTACCGGATCCAACCACTGATGAAATGCGATATAAACCAGGTGTGGATCATCCGATCGATTCAGAAGGATTGCCTGCTCTCATTTCGACAACCACTGCCAGGTTAGGTGGTGGACGGACGGGTACACGCTTACGTACCAGGTCTTTATTGTTATTCCAGAGTGACCTGGCTGTAACACAGGATACCTTGTATCGGGATGTGGATCCCCAGATCCTGGCGCAATTCAACCTGTTCAGTGTGCAAACCCAAATCACGGAAGGGAAAGAACAATATTTGTTACGCCCTGATCTGGGTCGCCGATTGAGCGAGGCAGCCCGAAAAATCATTCAGGCTAAATGCACCAAATCACCCAATATTCAAATTTGTATTGGTGACGGTCTAAGCGCCTATGCGATTGAAGTAAATGTACCAAAAATCTTACCGGTGATGGAAGCAGGTTGTAAAACGGCTGGATTAACATTGGGAACTCCATTCTTCATTCAATATTGCCGGGTTGGTGTAATGAATGATATCGGGGATCTGATAAAACCGGATGTCCTGATTCTGTTGATCGGAGAGCGCCCAGGCTTGGGAAGGGCAGAGTCGATGAGCGCTTATATGGCTTTCCGTCCATCCAGCGGACACACGGATGCTGATCGGGAAGTAATCTGTAATATATTTGATGGTGGCGGTACCAATCCATTGGAAGCTGGGGCTTACGCTATTCAAATGGCAAAAAAGATGATCAAAAACCAGGCTTCTGGCGTGAAATCGAAGCTGATTGAATAAAAGGAGTAAATTATGGCAATCTTAGATCCAATTCATGCGAAACCTTTGGCTGTGCGGTTAATCTCTCAGGTAGCTCCGGATTATGCGCGGGTACTGGGATTACATTCAGACCAACGCAGCCTGGGCATTCTGACTTCAGATAATGATGATGCAACTTATGTATCCATTGACGAAGCCACGAAAAAAGCGAATGTAGAAGTGGTGTACGCCCACTCGTTTTTCGCTGGATCCCGACATGCATCCGGACCGCTTTCAGGAGAAATCATCGCAATGTTGGCTGGTCCAGATCCCGATGAAGTGCGCGCTGGCCTGGAAGCAGCTGTTCAATATCTGACTGTCAACGCAACCTGGTATTCTGCTAACCAGGATGGGTCTATTGCCTTTTTTCCGCATGTCATCTCACAGACCGGGTCCTACTTATCTAAAATCTGTCAAATTCCATTGGGATCACCCATCGCGTATCTGATTGCCCCGCCTTTAGAAGGTGTCATGGCGCTGGACGCAGCTTTGAAGGCTGCAGCAGTGGAAATTGTTTCTTATACACCACCACCATCTGAAACGAACTACATGGGTGCCATACTCACCGGAGATCAATCAGCCTGTCAGGCAGCTGCCCTGGCTTTCCAGGAAATGGTATTGAATGTAGCTCGGCGACCAATTTCTTTCTAAACGGTTTGTGGTTTTTGAGTTTTCAAGAACGTTTTCAATCGATCAGGATGGTTGCTGAGGATTCTAAATACCTTGCTTTCGGTGAGATTCAGTCAGTTTTTTCCGGAATGAATAGTTTACGATTTTTCTTAAATTGATCGAGATGATCGAACTCATGAAGTGCCATTCTCCTTGACTGGCTGAAGACTGTGTGTTTTTTATGCTTAATCCAGCCACTTTTCCCCCATTCTTCAAGAGATAATGTTAGGAGTTTGGAAAGTAGATTCTTTCGATTCCATATATAAATTTTGACCGATTCATCAAAAGACAACGCAGAAAAATCCTTCAGCTTATCCCAATTTCGTGGGTGAAGATCATCGATGATGGGATTGTTTTCCTGTAACATTTTTTCAATACTGTTCCCCCAGATGGTTGCACAGGCATGCAAATGCGCCAGAATCTCAACAGCTGACCACGAATCAGGATCTGGTCTGGTTTGTAGTTTCATTGGATCAATCCCCAATGTGCATTTTTCAATTTCAAGGGGACTATTTTCAAGCAATCCGATAATCATTTGAATGGTTTTATTTTCGATTGAATTTTTGATTTTGATCTTCATCATTCCTGATTGACGGAAATATATTGACGCCAACCTCCAAATTCGCTGATTTCTTTTTGTTTGTGGATAATATATGGTTCCCCTAAAACACCTAAAACAACATCTCCATTTTCTAACTCAACTTTTCCTATACAGAGTCCAGGTGGTTCTTTTTGTAAAATCGATACGAGGGCAGCTGGTGATAATTTCCAGAGTTCGATGTCTATTTTATTCCCTTCTTTTTCATCCCGAAGCATGGCAGGATACTCATCCTGAATCGACCATATTCGATATGTAGAACTCGTTCTGGCTTCTGAAACAAATTCCGCGTTTAAATTCAGAAGATTTTTATTAAGCGCGAATCCACGCATTAATGTTCCATTCACTGCCAAAGTAATTTTTTTCAAATTCTCTCCTGATGATTATTAATGAATTCGTACTGCAATCTTTTGATTTTTCACGTATAATCCAATCTCATATTGACCACAAATGAAAACTGAATTAACGTATCTGGATGAACAACATTGGGTTAACAACAGTAAATCAACACACCTCCCCATTCCTATATTATCCAGAAAATTTAAATATTCAAAAGGATTTTACACCTTGACTCAAAAACCACTGCTCATTTTTAACCCAATTGCCGACCATGGAAATGCAGAAAAAATTCTGCCGGTTATTCAAGCTTTATTTGAAAAACATCAATTTGATTATGATTTGATCCTCACAGAGTTTCCAGGGCATGCTTTGGACATTGCCAAAGAACAGGCTGAGTTAGGTCGCAAATTGATCATAGCCGCTGGTGGGGATGGAACTATGAATGAGGTCATCAATGGATTGTTGAGAGCCGAAAACCATAGCCAGAATCGTCCTGTTATGGGGGTTCTACCGGTAGGACGGGGGAATGATTTTGCATTTGGGATTGATGTCACCAAAGACCTGGAAAAAGCGGTTCAATCGATTGTCAGCGGTAATACCAAAAAAATTGATATTGGATTGGTGACCGGAGGGGATTATCCGGATGGTAGATATTTCGGTAATGGGGTTGGGTTAGGGTTTGATACAGTGGTGGGTTTTGAAGCTGCCAAAATCAAATGGGCACATGGTGCTGGTTCCTACCTGGTGGGATTAATCCGCACCATATTTTTATATCACACTGCACCAACCTATGAAATTAAATTAGATAATGAAACAATCACACAACCATCTTTGCTGGTATCTATTATGAATGGCAAGCGTATGGGCGGAACTTTTCACATGGCGCCAAAAAGCGATCCGGGCGATGGGCTTTTCAACTTATGCATTGCCAGCCAGGTACCGCAGATCAAGATTTTACCTTTAGCCACGAAATTTATTAGCGGTACCCAGGAAGGACACCCTGCCATTCGAATGGAGCAATCACGCAAGGTCGTTGTGAAGGCGATTACTGGCAATATACCAGCCCATGCAGATGGTGAAACGATTTGTTATGCCGGTTCAGAATTGACGATTGAGTTAATTCCTCAAGCGTTGGATGTAATATCGATGGAGGAAGTTTAGTCAATCATGCCACCTGGATTGAAGATTATGAACTGGTTTTTGCGATTTGTGTTCCAAATCGTATGCCGGATCAATCCAAAAGATTTCAAAAAAGTCCCGGTAGAAGGCCCTCTGATATTGGTTGGCAATCATATAAATTTTCTGGAGGTCCCGGTTTTTTTACCGCATATTGATCATCCAAATGTGATTGGCATTGCAAAGCGAGAATCCTGGAAAAATCCGCTGTTTAATTTCCTCTTCAAACAATGGGGGATTATCCCCATCGATCGTGGTATGGTGGATCGCGAAGCATTTCGGTTGACAGAAGAAGCTTTAAAGCAAGGAAAAGTAGTAGCCATTTCTCCTGAGGGTACGCGCAGTAAAGATGGAAAATTGTTGCCAGGGAAACCAGGTGTGGTAGCTATCGCTGTTCGTACCAACGCGCCATTATTACCGATTGGTTTTTATGGTTATGAAAATTTCTGGCAGAATTTCAAGCATTTTAAGAAAACAGATTTTCATATTGTGGTTGGAAAGCCATTCAAACTTAATCTGACCGGTATTGCATTGTCTAAGGAAGTGCGCCAGGAAGTAGCGGATGAAATCATGTACAAAGTTGCTGAGTTATTACCTGAAAAATACCGAGGATATTATCAATTTGAAAATGTAGTCCAATACAAATATCTGAAGACAATTGATTCATAATAATTTCCTGGTTTTATCAAAGTTAAAAACATCGTTCATGATTTTGGGAGATAAAAATGTCTGAACCGTTATCTAATCATCCTCAAGTTAAGAAATGGTTATCTCATATCCGCGCTCTGGCAGTGGATATTGGACCAAGAGGGTCCACTACGCCGGAAGAGCGTCAGGCGGCAGAATATGCGAAAAATCAATTCAAGAAAATCGGTCTGACACCTATCTGGCAGGATTTTCAGAGTGCCAGGTCGATATTTTTACCTCATATCATCGGTAGTTTCTTTATGATATTTGCGTTTATTTTATATCCTCTGGGAGGGAAGGCAACCGCAGCGATTGCAGCTATCATCAGCATTCTGGTGATCGTCAGTGAATTGCAGGAGCTGGGTTTTCAAAACAATCTCATTCGTATGCTGGTTCCCAAAGGAAATAGCCAGAATGTGCATGCAGTTGTCTCTCCATCCGCTGAACATAAGCAGGATATCATTCTGGTTGGTCATCTGGATACACAACGCACACCTCTATTCTTCCGGACACCAAAATATGTGAAAATCTATGACAAATTCACCACCATTATCTTCATAACCTATCTCATACAAACCGTTCTTTACAGCCTTTCAGTATTTCTTCCCTGGTCGTGGGTTTGGTATGCGTCCATCCCAACTGCCATGTGCGCGGTGTTGATGATTTCCTTCTTTATTGAAGCAGAATTCTCTCCCTTTACAGCCGGCGCGAATGACAATGCCAGTGCAGCAGGAATGGTTTTGACAATGGCAGAAGAACTTAAAAAGAATCCATTAAAACACACCCGGGTCTTTGCAGTATGTACCGGTTGTGAAGAAACCCAACATTATGGCATGATCGCCTGGTACCAGCAGCATGTGAAGATGCTTAAGAACCCAAAAGCAATCGTTTTCGAGTTATTAGGTGTCGCTGGCCCTGGATATTTGATCCAGGAGGGGATCATTGTCCCGTTTAAAGCGGATCAAAATTTACTCTCAATGATTGAAACCATCAGCCGTGAACATCCTGAGTGGGGTGCTTACCCGGTTAAAATAAGCGGTGGCAATAGTGAAATGGCAGATGCCCTACGAAATAAAATTCCTGCGGTCAGTTTATTTGGTCTGAAAAAAGATGGTGAGGCACCTTTCTGGCACCAATTGGAAGACACTTACGAAAAAATGAATCCACAGGTAATGGAAGATGTCTGGTCACTTACAATGGCTATGCTTCAAAAAATCGATCAAAACGCATAGGGAAGGCTAATCCTCATAATATCCGCATAAAGCCAATGCTCCTGGACCTGTATTTATACCTAATACGGGGCCAGTTATATTGATAATTAGCTCAACCGGGTTATATTCAGATTGTATTCGGGCTGCCAATTCTTCAGCCTTGTCCAATGCATTTCCATGTAAAACAGCGATATGTAGTTTTTTGCTGACATCCAATTTTTCAAAAAATTTTTTGTACATATTCTCAACCAGAGATTTATGAGTTCGTGCCAGACTGACCGGCTCTACCAGCCCGGTTTCATGATTAATTGAAATCAATGGTTTTACATGTAATAATCCCCCCACCCATTTCACAGCACCACCAATCCGGCCCCCTTTTTGCAGGTATTCAAGCGTATCCAGTGCTACAAATTGCACCAATCGTTTTCGAACCTGTTCAATAATTTCTAAAATAGTCTCTACATCCGCTCCTGTTTCCCTTGCTCGGGCAGCTGCCAGCACCTGCCACCCTAGTGACATGGTGGGTCCTTTCGAGTCGACCACAGAAACAGGAAAATTTACCAATTTGGCTGCTTCTTTTGCCATTTGAAACGTGCCACTCATCGCACTACTAACAGTGAGAACAATCAATTCACTCAATCCACGCTGGTTTTGTGCTTCATAAATAGACTTAAAATCAAGAATGCTTGCCTGGGATGTGGTGGGTCTGTTCTTATCTGTTTCCAGCCGTTGATAGAATTCCAAAGGACTCAATTCCAGGCGATCTTTGTATTGTTGGTCACCCCAAATGATGTATTGCGGTACGATTTTAATGCCGTGTTGATCAACAAGTTCTTCTGGAATATCGCAGGTGCTGTCAGTGATGATACCAATCATGTTTTCCTCCACTACCATTAATCAAAGCATAATTAATAAGAATAAATATACTCAATCCAAAAAAATCCGTCAAATAATTACGAGAATTTGATTGCTCAAAAATTTTATCCAGATTTTAAGGCTTTCTGATAAATATTTAGATCACTTTGTGAGAAACAACAAAAAACCACTTTATTGATGGATGAAGGTTTTTGTACAAAATTTTGGACAGTGCTTACAGCAATTTTCACTGCCTGATCAATTGGATAACCATACACACCGGCGCTGATAGACGGGAACGCTATACTGGAAAGATGATTGTCTGCTGCAAGTCGTAATGAATTTTGGTAACAGGCTTCCAGTAAGGCTGCTTCCCCCTGATCGCCACCATACCATACCGGCCCGACTGTGTGGATTACAAATTTAGCAGGCAGGTTATATCCCTGGGTGAGTTTTGCTTCTCCGGTATTGCAACCATGTAAAGTACGACATTCCTCCAATAATTTTGTACCGGCGGCCCGATGAATGGCACCATCCACCCCGCCACCGCCCAACAAAGAAGTATTGGCCGCATTAACGATTACATCCACCTGTAAGGTAGTGATATCCGTCCGGATGACTTCAATTTTTGACACTATTCACCCTGAAAAACGAATACTAAGTAAATATGATCAACTCTCGGGTTGGTAAGGTGCTTTCGACTCGATGTTGCCAACAAAAACGGGCAAATCTTTATGCCCCAACTGCTGGCGGATTGCCATGTTCTCCCCGATATGATACCAATAATGATAAATGGTCCGATAGAAAAGGTTACCAAAAGTGAAACGATCATCATTGCCTTTTCGGACAACCTTCTCCAACAAAGTATCTGTTGTAACAGAGTCCAGCCAGGGATCAATCGCTGTGGTAATCGTTTGCCAGGCTTGCAAAACTTCCTTTAGAGGCGGTGTGCTGGCTGGTGCACCAAATGCAAAATCTAAGTCAATCTCAGGAATTAATAATGTGCCCTGAGCATAATACAGGAAATAGTGTTGTTCTTGCCAGGCAAGATGCCCGATATTCCAACTGATGCAATTCATTGGCAGGATACGGATGACAGCGTCTTTCTGGCTAACCGTTTTTATGGAGCGGAAAAACTCACTTCGAGTAAACCTTATCTGTGTGACAATTGGATGTGACATAGAAAAACCTCCAGGATAAATCAGATTCTATTTTATCTGATTCTAATCTTATTGGAGGGTCAATCTACAATTGGATTCTGGTTTCGGATTGCAAATTCTATCGATGGAAAAACCAACCGTTTCGATAAGATAATTTCAATCAGCCAAATCATAAGCAGTTTTTATCCAATTAATTAATTCTTGATTTACCTCATTTTCATCCGTCAACCAGACTTTGTACTGACACATCCCTCCGGGTGGTTGTTCAACCAATCTTTCCGTACCCGGGATACCCTTCATATTGATCCCAATTTCTAATCTGCCTTTCGTGCCAGGTCCTACCATGGCGAATTGTTTTTTTCGGCGTAGACTAAAGTAGGTTTTCTTAGGTGAGATTTCGAAATCTCCCAATTGGGCAAAAGCTTGCATGACCGCATCATGCAGCGGCCGTAACGGTTCTTTCGAACCGGAATAAATTTCATCCACTTTATTGGTAATGTCATCATTTGATTCAGGTGGTTGCTCCTGGGTTTGCCTGAATACATGGGCCAGCATGTTGGCATCTCCGTATCCTAAACTATATTCATTTTTCAAGAAATCGCGTATTTCGCCATGTTTTTCAAATCCACTGTTTTTTATTACCACAAACAACTCATCGAGACTTTTTTCAGTCTTTTTCTGAATATTCGTCAATTGCGTTTCTAGTGCTTTGTCAACACTGTTCATTTTTTCCTCCATATAGTTGAACTTCGGTGTAAATAAGATATAAAATTCTTTTCGATCTTACAAATGGATGTACAAGATTGATTAATCAAGGAAATATTCCTTGAATTTTGTTAAATAATTTTTACAACATCATTATGAGCATTTAATTGGTGAGCTACATTTATGGCAATATGTTTCCCCTCTATAAATAAGAAGTGTGGGGGATCCTGCTTCTAACGCTGTTTTTAGTTGTATCAGGTTATTAAATTGTGGCATCCTGATGACCGTCAAGATAGCAAAAACTCTAGCTGCTGCACGGGTAGCCACTGAGAGCAATCCTGGCTGTTCACCAATCGCGGCAATAGCGACTTCGCCGGAGAGATGAGTGTTTGGTAAAAATCCTACGGTAATCGAAGAATGCCATCACATTCTATTTTTTGGATGGAAATTCCTTTCCCAACTCACCATCAATACTAATTTTTGTCTGGGTGATAGGCTGCTTTCGTTTCTATATTTTCGACGCAAATGGATAGATCCATGTATCCCAAATGCTGATGGATAACCAAATACACTCCGATATAATACCAGTTTTGGAATTTCACAAATTAAAAATTGGCAGCGTCGCTTCGATATGCTCTAACGAACCCATTAAAGTAAGATGGTCGCCGGTTATGATCTGTGTATTGCCATGAGGAACAATCAATTCGCCATGACGGTATAAAGCCACGACCAGTACATCTCCCGGTAGGGTGAGTTCCCGCAACCTGCTGTTCTCAAATTGGGGATTGTTGAATTCTATTTCGCGAATTTCTTTGTTAGACTCGCTGTCGGAAAACAATTGGTAAAGACCTGGATTTCGGATGGCTAATGTCAGCAGTGTTGCGCGGTCGAGAGCAGCATTTACCGCGGTTACCCCGAGAAGCTCAAAACGGATCAAATCATTTGGATTGTCAATATACGAAACCACCTGGTCAATCCCATATACGGTACGAGCCTGTTTACACACCTGATAATTTAATTCTGGGTCACCATATGTGCAAATTAAAGCCTGGGTACTATTCAGTGTTGCATCGATTTCTGGTGATGCTTTCTCGATTCTCCCGTATATGGATTGCAACCCACGCTGGCGAGCCAGGGCGGCTCTTTTTTCATCAAAATCAATGACTACAACCTGGTCATGATGCCTGGATAATTGGGTTGCTACCTGTATTCCCAACTCGCTGGCACCTGCTACCAAAACAAGGCGTTCGGTTCCGGCTTTCTCGTGGTGGATCAGAGCGGTGAATGCAACGGGCGCAAGGGTCACGGTAATGATCGCCACCAGGATAATGGCTGAGTTTACGTTTTCGGAGATGATGCCCAAGCGCAAGCCGATAGCCGAAGCGGCGATGATCAAAGATAGTCGCGAAGAAAGGATTGCACCGGCTGCAAAGGTTTCTCGCCAGGAAAAAGAGAGGCGGAAAACCAGCGCAGGAAGGAATTTTACCAGTAGAGCTGCTACCAACAGAGCTGGCACCAGTACCAGGTTCTGCGGTGAAGCCACGAGTAGCTGCAGGTTAAAATCCAAACCGACCTTGATGAAAAAAATAGGAATGAAGAAACCAAAGCCAATGGCCTCAAGTTGTGTGGTCAGATTCTCATCGTCCGGCGTGCGTAGCATGGAGACAACCGCACCTGCAAGAAAAGCACCCAAAATTAATTCAGTTCCCAGTATTTGGGCTAATACCACAAAGGTCAACATGATGGTAAATGCTGCCCGAACTTTTATCTGGGTTGTAGCGTGACTTAATTCTTCAATGGCTCGTCTTACCGGTGGCAGGCGGTTGAAAAACAGATTACCGATGCGGTAAGCCAGAAAGAAACCCACAAACAATAAGCCAATCAATAAAATATCTAACGTTATACCGTGGGAGATGACTGCGACCAACACCGTGATCAACAACATGGTGGCAAAATCTGCCACCAGTGCGGCAATGAGTAAAGTTTGCCCATAGCGTCCGGTAGAAAGCCCAGCTTCCTTGAGTACTGGTAGCACCACGCCTAAAGAGGTGGTTGATAAAATCAATGCGATCATCCAGGGGTTACGTGCCAGACCACCAGCAACCATTCCCAACCCGATTACTCCTGAAATGATAAGGGTAAGGAAAAAATTTATCAGACCAAGGCTCATTGGACTGATCCGTTTAGGCTGGTTGTTAATCGAATTTGGTGAATTGTTCTTGCGGTTACGAATCCCAGGCATCCCGATATTGGAAAGATCGATTTCCATCCCGGAAATAAACATCAGGAAGACGAAGCCGAATTCGGCTAAAAGGCTGAGCACAGGATCTTGACCTTCCACCCAGCCGAACCCACTGCGCCCAACCAGAATTCCAGCTAGAATTTCGCCTACCACCACCGGCAGGAACAGCTTCTTGAAGCGAGATAGAAGAAGTGGTACGCTGAAGGCCAGCAAGAGCACCAGCAATAGAGGGGCAAAAGAATGTCCATTTTCCATAAAAAAATATTATACCGAATTCCTACATAAGATATTTTCTGCCAACAAGTTCACCCCAGAAGAGTAATGCTTGTTGTAGAACTCATTTCATTTTACCAACATTTCTTCCATTTTCGAATCAAATAAAGATTTTCCACTTCATTTCTATTTCATTGATTTGTCTTGTAGTTCTTTCCTTGTTCTGCGATAGAGAATGATGGGTTGGTCTGCAGGAATCAATTTTTCACCCATTTTAAGATCTGATTTGATCGGAATTTGTTTTTCAACCACCCGTTTATCCTGATGCAGAATAACAATGCTAAAAATGCTGGTCATCCATGAAATAAAGTGACCTAAAATCGGAAGTTTAACAAAACTTTGATAATAACGAGTATACATCATCGTGTTTTCATCATCAATGGGAGTGAAATAGACCGTGATACGCATATCATCCGAAATGTGATTTTGCCATAGATGAGGAAATCGAAAATGTAAGAAAGGAGGTCTGTTGGGTTCAGACAATTCACTGACGCGTTTGGCAGGCATGCCATCATCGACCCGATTGTAAACCCAGATATGCATTTCCTCTCCCACCATTTTAACAATCGGTCCATCTGCAATGGTTCTATTGCCACGCCCAATTGTGGTTCGGTGTGGAAATGGGAGATGAAAAACATCCAATTGATTTTCGATGGCACGCGAATAATGGACACTCCAGCGTTCTTTATAATCTGCAAAGTAATAACCGTTTTCTAGCTCCTCAAAGATGGGTAAATCCGGATAGGATGTTTGCTCATCGCCCCACCAGATAAATATATATCCATGCCTTTCAGCACTTTTATAAGTTTTGGCTTGCAGAATTTTGGGTGGCGTTGCATTTTTTCCATTGGCAGGAATGTACTGGCAAGCACCAGAGGAATCAAACTCAAATCCATGAAAAGGACACATGACACGATTGTTTTGAATTTTTCCCTGGTGCAGTGCTGCTCCGCGATGAGGACAAACATCAGATTGAATAATCACTGTGCCATTAATGTCCCGCCACGCAACCATTTTCTCACCCATGCGGGTAAAACCAACCGGTTTTCCAGCCTTTACTTCGCGTGATTCAAGAATCACATACCATTGGTTAGGAATCATATTCCACTCCTTAAATTCTTTTTTCTCATAAATGATTATATATGAGAAGGGATCAGTCTAAAGGATGTATAATATTTACTGATGGAAGGTGGGAGAAATCGAATAAAATAGGAGTATCTTATTTCCAAACAAATGATCAGGGGTTTTGATGAACGCTTCTTCTACAAACAAATCACCAAATTCGATCAAAAAGCCGTCCCGACCGAATTTACTCAAACTACTTCCATCCCTGCCAAAATTGCGAGATGACACGCTTGGATTTCTTGATTCTGCAATTGAGCAATATGGTGACTTGATCCAATTTAAAATCGGTCCGTTGAATGCATTTGTGCTCAGCCATCCCACTTATATTCAGCATGTGCTGCAGGACAACAATAAAAATTACACCAAGGAAACATTTCAATATAATGGTCTATCCAAAGTGACCGGGCGTGGACTCCTGACAAGTGATGGGGACTTATGGTTGCAACAACGACGGAGAATGCAGCCTGCTTTCCATCGTCAGCGGATTAATGGATTCGGAGCATTAATGACGGATGCTACTGTCCGAAGAGCCAATGAATGGCAGACAGGTCAAAACATTGATGTCGATCGTGAGATGATGGAACTGGCTTTAGAAATTCTCGGGAAAGCGCTAATGGGGGTGGATCTAAGAACAGAGGCTCCGGCACTGACCTCAGCTGTATTGGTAGCGCTGGATCATGTTGTGCATTCATTTAAATCCCCGGATATTTTACCTGGGTTTTTGAATACACCACGGCACAGGAAGTTTAGACAGGCCATGAAAACCCTGGATGGTGCAGTGCAGGAGATTATTGATTCACATCGGGCAAAGAATGATGGATCAATCGATGCAAAATCATTACTGGATGTAATGCTTTATTCAACAGACGACAACAATCAAACCATGAGCGATCAACAGGTGCGCGACGAAATAATCACTATCCTGATCGCCGGGCATGAAACAGTTGCCAGTGCGCTTACCTGGAGCTGTTACCTTTTGGCTAGCAATCCACAAGCCGAGGAACGTTTACATCAGGAGCTGGATGAGGTCTTGGCGGGGCGTGCTCCAACATTGGATGATTTGCCTGCTCTGGATTTCACCCGCCGGGTGTTTGATGAGGCATTGCGATTATATCCACCAGCCTGGCTGGTCACCCGTAAAGCTGTTCAGGATGATGTCATCGATGGCGTCGAAATTCCAGCTAACTCTTTAATCTTAGTCAGTATTATCAATGTGCATAAAAATCTAAATTTCTGGGAGAACCCAAACGTATTTAACCCCGATCGCTTTTTGGCTGAAGAATCTGATAATCGTCCAAAATTTGCCTATCTGCCTTTTGGTGGAGGTCCTCGGCTTTGTATCGGTAATTATTTTGCCCTGTTAGAAGGTCCACTGGTACTGGCATCCATTTATCAAAAATATAGACTGAAATTGAATCCAGATCAAAAAGTACTGGTGGATGCCCTGGTGACCTTGAGGCCACGCGATGGTCTTCATTTACAGGTTGTGGACTGGTAAGCTAGATTTTTTTCAGTAAACAGACTCGCACCAACGCCCGTAAAAATGGTAGTGGTGGTAACGAAGCAATTAAGGCAATATCCTCCCTGAGTGTGGCGTCTTCATCCAGAAAGCGGAATACACGCATAATTGGATTATTCTGGAAGAGTTTGCTGAAAATGTTTTTCATTTCGCCACCCTGACGAAAAAGGATTTGTAACAGCAGGACATCGTAGAAATGATATCGGTTAGGTGATTTTTGTATTTTGAACGGATCGTCGAATTGTTCCAATGCAGAAACAATCGCACGAGCATCCTGTTGCATGCGCTTGAATGCGTACCCGGAAGAAGGCTTGACCAGACCGCCGCGGGTGCCAATGTTCATTATCCGTTCTCCAGCTTTGCGTTGGAAGGGATAATCTGTCATGGGAATCACACCGCTTTCTTCAGAAAGGATCAAATATTGATCGATTCCAAGAATATTTTTGATATAAGAACGTAGTTCCTCTTCATATTCTGCGTAGGTGAGAAGAGTAGCTGAGAAAATGGTGTACTCGATCATCGCTTCAGTACTTGAAAATGGCAGGATGTAAAAGAAACGCAGATTATCTTTTTGTGGCGTCTCAAAATCGAAGAGCGTCATTTGTTCAGGGTCAAAAACCCCTTCCTGGGTCTTTATGTGCCATCCCAAAAAGTGTTGTTTCAGATCATGTTGGTTTTGTGGATCAATCTTGATCTCGCCTGGTTTGATGATGCTATTGAAAAGCCATTTACCTGTAAATTCTTCACCGTTCACCCAAATAGTCGCATGATTCTTTTGGCTTTCAATATTCTCCACATTCCCCAGTAAAACTTCTACATTCGGATATCGAGAGAATTGTTGGCGAGCGTGATTGTAAAAATCCAGACCACTGACCATCCAATACTTCCAGCCTGGTTCACCATCCCGTGCAAGATCAAAATCCTGCTGGAATGACGCAGAGCGCACGGTTAATTTTTCCCAGGAATGTTGGGCAATGGAGGTGAGTGGGGTTGTTTCATCTCCCCAAAAACACCAGGTACGGTCATCTTTCTGTTTTGTATCCCGATCGATAATCAAGATCGAATGGTGTTGAAATCTGCTTTCCAATAACGACAGTGCTAAACCCAACCCTGCACCGCCACCTCCAGCGATAATAAAATCGTATTCCTTCATGAAGCAGATTATACAATTATCTTGCTATTGCGATATAAACATTGTACAAAGTTTGTAGATGATATTCCCAGAATAAACCGGAGAGACTAAAATAACTGTATGAAAACAAAACATATTGCTATCATCGGAAGTGGATTTGGCGGACTGGGTGCTGCGGTACGTTTGGCAGCCCATGGTCATCGGGTAGAAATCTTTGAAAGCCGGGATAAACCAGGTGGCAGAGCTTATGTGTATGAGAAAAATGGATTCAAGTTCGATGGTGGCCCTACAGTTATAACAGCCCCTTTCATGTTTGATGATATCTGGAAAGCTGCCGGAAAAAATAGAGAAGATTATGTAAAATTTGTCCCTGTTTCTCCTTTTTACCGCATCTTCAATGCCGATGGTAAACAGTTTGATTACAACGCCGACCTGAATTTCACCCTGGGACAAATCGAAAAAATCAGCCCGGAGGATAAAGAAGGCTATTTACGTTTTCTGGCTACCACCAAACCAATCTTTGACAAAGGCTTTGTTGAACTGGCGGATAAACCGTTCCTCACCATTGGTGATATGCTCAAGGTAGCACCGGATCTAATCAAATTGCAATCCTATAAAAGTGTTTATGCCTATGTCTCCCAATTCATCAAGAATGATTTCCTGCGTCAGATTTTCTCTTTCCATCCACTCCTGGTAGGGGGTAATCCTTACGACACAGCCAGTATTTACGCCATGATTCATTACCTAGAGCGTGAGTGGGGTGTTCATTATGCCATTGGGGGAACGGGTGCTATTGTGGATGCCATGATTAAGTTATTTGAAGAGTTGGGCGGCAAGTTACATCTCAACCAACAGATCGGTTCTTTAGGGGTTGAAGGACGGAAAATCACTGGCATCAATACCCGTGATGGAAAATTTCATCCCTTCGATATTGTCGTTTCGAACGCTGATGTTGCCAACACCTATATGAAAATGATCCCATCACAATACCGCAAAAAGAACAAAGACTGGCGCTTGAAAAGCATGAAATACAGCATGTCCTTATTTGTTTATTATTTTGGGACGAAGAAACGCTATACCGATAGCCGACTGGCACACCATAATATCATTCTGGGACCGCGTTACAAAGGCTTGCTGGATGATATTTTCAATAAAAAGATACTGGCGGAGGATTTTTCCCTCTACCTGCATATGCCCACCATTACTGATCCTTCCACCGCTCCGGAAGGTTGTGAAGGGTTTTATGTGCTAGCTCCTGCTCCTAACCAGAAATCCGGGATCGATTGGCGAACGATGGCAAAACCCTTTCGGGATAAGATTGTTAACTTTCTGGAAGAAAATTACCTGCCGGATCTGGAAGCCAATATCATCGCTGAGCACTGGATCGATCCGTTGCACTTCGAAGGCGACCTCAATAGTTACCTGGGTGCAGCCTTCTCCTTCCAGCCAGTGTTAATGCAGTCTGCCTGGTTCCGTCCCCATAACCGCTCAGAGGACTTTGATAACCTTTACTTTGTGGGTGCAGGTACGCATCCCGGTGCTGGTTTACCAGGTGTGCTTTCTTCTTCCATTATTGTGGAAGATCTCATTCAGAATTCTCTTTAGAATTAGCATTTATCATATTCTCAAGGAAAACGGAGGCTAACCGGACCTCCGTTTTTTCTTGACACACCGATGGGCGGTTGATATGATAAGCCCATTATTTTCACTGAGGAATTGCCATGCAAACCTACCTGAATTGGGTGACCCAAAACCCGTTATTATCTGCTGCCATTCAATTTGCCATCCTGGGTACATTGGGGGAGATCATTTCTTACAGCATTCAAAAGAAAAAATTTGCCATACCCTGCACCTGGCTGCAATTATTGTTAAAAGGTATTGCCTGGGCAGTTCTTGGGATCGTGATCAAATATGGTTTTGCTGGGATGAAAGGCTTTACGCAAGCACTTTTGGATCATCAATTACTACCGTCTTTTCTTGGTGCGGGACTCGGATGGGCGTTTGCAGTCTCTGTCTTCACCAATGTTTTCTTTGGTCCTCAAATGATGGCATTTCATCGCTTAGAGGATAATCTTATCCTTGGGCAGAAAGGCTTTCAGGGCATCACCAGAGCCTGGAAGACCCTGATCTGGTTCTGGATTCCTGCACACACCATCACATTTCTGTTACCAGCAGATTTGCAGATCGGACTGGCTGCTTTATGGTCGTTGGTGTTGGGGATCATCATGGGTGCGACTAAAAAGTAAATTACTTTTACGTTTTGAACTAAAGTAATGAAATTACATTGAAAGCTTTTCATAATAATTTTTGATTAATAAACTTCTGAAAGTTAAATCATAGACTCTTCTTTTTGGATCTCTCCAATCTTTCTCGAGCATCAATCCACTATATGGGGTCCACTTTTTGAAATAATAATGGTTTACCTTTAGTAGAAATCTGCCTTTATGACTTGTTAACATTTCCTCTAATCTGGTGATCTGATCCTTTAGCTCAGGAACAAGGTGGATAATACCCAATCTGGCAAATAATTCCATACGATGAAACCACATCATCCACCCTGCATCATCCAGGCTATCCATCCCAGGATTAAAATCAAGCATACAAAATGAGGCCGGGGCGATCAATTGCGATTTGGATCGGACTAGTATACCTGGAATTGGAGAAAGTTGAATTAACCGCCGGATCGCATTGGCTAGTACTTTTATATTTCCAGGTGTGCGCCATGATTGGGTGAAGGCCAACAGCCGCAAGTGATAGATCGATGGCCAAATAACATCAGGTTGGAACACTAATTTTTTTTGATAAATAGTTGTGATTTCTTCAACGGAATGGATTGTTCCTACCGCCTTAAATGCTTGTAATGCTTTTTGAATTTGATCCTTAACAATTTCAGGCTCCTCCACTCCAGCGTAAGCAAATACTGTTGCCTGGATCATTCTTGTCCCGCCGAGGTTGAGATCATCCAGAATATCACCAACTTTTCCAATTCCACGAATCAATCTAGTCTTTTCTTTTAGTAAAACAGATAACGCCTGCTCCAGTATCGGGTGAGATGTCCTCAATCCCTTTTCACACAATACCCTGATCCCGGTTTCCATGCTGTTTTCCCCATGAAAATCCCTGCCGATCCAGCCATCCGCTTGTTGCCAGCTGAAGACCTTCTGAACCCACTCATCTGATAGGATTTCTTTTTGTACCCGGACCATTTCCAATGTCGTTTCTGGTTCTCCTAATATTTCCGCTCGGATACGGAACCGAATGGAGGGGCAGGCATTTTGCACTAATTCATCAACGTTTGACATCAGATTGGGATAACTTTCCTTTGATATAAGTTTCCACAATGGAATAATTATCATCGGTACAAAAAACAGCTATGGTTTCCATTGGAGATGATCTTAACACGATTGTTTTTTGTTTGGGTTCATATCTCACTTGTTTAATGTTTTTCCATTTAATGGATACTGATTGTTTAGAATTGGCGAGTAATCCTGCACCGCTGATCGTTGGTTTACCGGACAGTAACCCTAAACTGATAGCTAATCCGTTTACGATTCGGTTTTTCTTTACCGTGTCTGATTGTGTTGAGTATTGAACACCTTCTTCATTCAAGATAAAACTGACTGCATATTTACCTTGATAAAACAATTGAATGAAAATGTAAGTGAGAAGAAATAACAAAATAATGGTGCCAAATGCATAAATGGAATAAATGCGATTTTCAGGATTGCTGATGAGAAGAAAAACAATCAATAACAAACCAAAAGGGATTCCTATGGCAATCCCTAATTGTTTCAGAATTACAGAATGCTTGAAAATTGGCACACGAATTGACCATTCAAGATTTTTCACATTTTTCTCAGTAATGTTCATTGTTCCACCTTGTTTGCTTTACTGTTTAAGTATATTGGATTGAGAGAATAAATTCGGTTTACTAACAAAAAAGATTATAGTACGAAAAAAGAGCAGATGCTCTCTTCTGCTCTTTTCAAAAATATGGTCAACAAGTTCGTTTACTCAATCTTAATCAATGGAGGCATTGAAGGATTTTGATCCGACTTTTTCTTCATAAGCCTTTGAATTAGAACTGTCACGAGTATAGCAAGAATTATTGAGAGTATTAGTCCCGCCAATATGAATATTCCATTCCAGATCAATGCATAGGAGCCACCTAAATTTGTTACAGTATTCCCATCTGGCGTCTTACATACCATTTCCAAAGTAGTGGAAGGACGCTCAAAACCATCTTCATCAATTCTTACCGAATCATACGAGATAATCTCAGGAATTGTATTGGCCGGGCACATCAACTGGCCTAATGAAGAGGTGATTAGATTTTCAGAGAAAAACATCGTAAATCCACCTGCCAGCATTCCTACTGGTACAAGACAACTACTAAGGACGAGAAAAACAACGAACCATATCAGACAACCTACTAACAATCGATTAGGACTTTGAACCATTCTCTTACCTCCTAGCCATTGCATTCATAATAGTCAACATGTTTGCGCATGAAAATTTCTGTATAACGATTCTAAACTCAGTTTCTTATCGTTTCCTAGCCCAGAAAATGGCTTTTAGTGAATTCTCTTGATATGGGTTTTCTAAATGATCCCCATACACTTCCAAGACCTCAAACCCATGTTTTTCTAACCAGCTTTGAACTTCAACCTTGCTGACTGGGTGTTTTTGTTGAGTAAATTGGTATTCAGTAATATCCCCTTCTGGCGAAGTAATCTGATATCGTCGTTCAAACCGGGCAAGCCGTTGTTTAACATTAAACCAGATCGTCTGACGCGTGTTTTTTACCTGCGTTCCATCTTTACATATTCCGGACAAATATGTATATTTGTGATCCAAATCCTGCCAGGCGGTATCCAGATCGCCTTCCATATGATCATTATCCACATAAATGTATCCACCGGGTTTACATGACCTGGCTGCTTGTGCAATACAATATTCCTGTTCTTGGGCAGTTGCCAGCTCATATAGACAATTAAAACCGAGGATGACCAGGTCATATCCGGTTGGCCAAATCTCTGTGGTAACATCTGCGGATTGAAGCTGAACCCTTATTTGAACATCATCAGGCAGATCATCTATTTTTTTCTGAGCTAATTGCAACATAGCCTGTGACTGATCTATTCCGAATATTGAATGACCATCCAGTGCGAGTGGAATTAGTAAACGGCCAGTTCCACAAAATGGTTCCAATATGTTAAGCCTGGATTCTCCTTTTAGTAATTTTTGTAAGAGCAGGATATCCTGGGTGTCATTCTCCTGCATATCATAAATTTCTGCGATGTGAATATCAAAATCATAAAGATTTTGTTGATTAATGCTCATTGATTTTTTCCCTTTCTTCGATGAAGGTATTATTCAAGCATGTTGATTTTACCAAGAAGGATTTGATTTAACCTTAACTCAATCCTGTAGTTCTTTTAGAATTCTACAAATCGCTAAACTGACCCATAATTTACGTTCCATTGTTTGAGGGGTGGATTTCTCAGGTGTGTCAGAATAATAATTCACCTTCCAGAAGCCTTCTGATTGTTGGTGTTCTATCAACCAATTGATACCTTTTTCAATTTGTGGATCTTTGACGGATAAGCCCATTTTTACCATAATATCCAGAGCGGAAACCAGATTATTCCACCAGAAGGGGTATTCAAAACGAATCCAATAATGAGCTGCCTGAAGCGACGAATAAACATCCGCTTGAAAAAATCGAGATTTCAGCAACTCACACGCATGTTTTGCTTCCTCCAAATGCCGGTAAACCGGGTGTGCGGCAAAAGCACGTAACACCATGCCGGTCCAGTTATGCGAGAAAGGTTTGCTGCGATCAGGTTCTACCGGGGGGTGGTTCTCTGTCTGTAATTTATATTGTGTTCGCCGGTCAAATGTATGGGTGATCATGGGGATGGACCAGCCACCATCGTCCTGACGCATGGAAAGTAGCCATTGGAAGCACTTTTCAACCCGAGGATCCTGCTCATAACCCGCCTGAATGATGGTCGCCAGGATGGCACCGGTGTAATAGGTGGCATATTGATTCGCCAGGATACCTCTGAAATCCCCTACTTCTGTCTGGCAGGAAAAAAGAAATTCAACTGCCTTTTCCAGCTGGGGATGTTCTCGTGTGAATCCATATTTTCCAACCAGCTGATTCACAACTCGCCAGGTATCGAAGAGTTGATGCTTGACAGCCGGGTATTGTTTCTTATCCGTGCGTGGCCAGCTGCCATCGGGTAATTGCTTGTTGAGAATTTTCTTTGGTTCTGGGAGGTTCCACAATTTTTGAATTGAGTCGACTTCCAGATCAAGCAGGTCTCTTTCCACGAAATACTTAATGGCAGAATCTCCTTTGCTTAATAAGGCTGGTAATGGGTCAAAAGTGAGGAGATTGCGCCAATTATCCATTTTTTTATTCACCTACCTGGAATTAGCTTCCTTTTTCTTTTTTGCTACTTCTCTTTCACCTTCAATCGTATCACACCAGGCCTGTTCCAGACTTCGAAATTGCATGTGTAATTCTCGTTCTGCTTTCTCAGCTGAAAATTGCCAGTTTTCCCTGGCTGATACAATAAATTCCTTGCAAAAAACCATCGGTGTTCTAAATAATCTTTCAAACGGTTCAGCAATACGGTTTAAAAAAACTGCAATTGAATTTGGTAACCAGAACCAGGTGTTCTTACAACCCCCTTCACATTTTTTCCAGTCATCCGCCATCTCCCGATGTGTTTGATTTCCATTACTGAGCAAATAAGCCTCTCCGTTCCTACCATATTCCACGCAACGGACGATTCCTTCTGCAACATCATCTACATATACATGAGCAAGGCGACCATTTGGAGTCCATAGAACGGGAGGTAAACATTTCCGAACGTACATCCTGACCAGGCAACCAATCCCGGAATGATCCCCAGCGCCGATTACTGAACCTGGGCAGACAATTACGATGGGAGCTCCACTTTTTTGAAGATCAACAGCAAGCTCATGTGCTTTCATTTTCGATTCTTCATACCAGGTTATTGGAGGATATTGGCGAACAAAGGTCTCATCTGCCACAATATCACCAGTTCTGCCAAATGCTAAAATGGAGGATGTATAAATAATTTTCGGAACCTTTAATTCGATTGCTAATTTTAAAGTGTTTCTGGTTCCACCAATATTGATGTTTTTCATTTTCTCATGATCTTTTTTTCGAATACCAAACTCATACCAGCCAGCATTATGAATGACAACATCAGATCCTGACATGGGAATACGCATGGATTCTTTGTTGGTAATATCTCCCTGGACAAGATGAGCGCCTAACGTTTGAATTTCCTTTGATTGAATACTGTCCGGATTGCGCACCAATGCAGTGACTTCCCATCCACGATCAAGTAATCGTTGAGTTAATGGTCGACCAATAAAACCGGTAGCACCTGTTAAAAAAATCTTCATAGAACCCTCCCAGATAAACCCAAGGATCTGACATGTGAGGTTTTTTTATTTCTTTCTCACGGAGGAAAGGTTCTGCAATGTTTGAGAATTCACTGGTGATGGATAATGCTTGGGATAAGATTTATTTATATTATAGCGAGTTCTGATTGTGTTTTAATGATAACTTCCCATTTCTCTTTGTATTTAATTATTTCCTTGATTCTCGCTTAGATTTTCTCATACGTATGCCCGGCAACAATTTTCACCTCCGGTTGAGCTAGTGAAAATTTTCTTATTCGTTCAACATGTTTTCCCAGCACCATGCGATTCATCCAGGCAGGCGTGACATCATACTCAGCATTGGCTGGCATGGCATCACCAGCTTGAAATAGCCATCCATCCCCGTCCTTAATCGCAACTCCACAATGGCCAGATGTATGACCAAAAAGTGGGATCAGAAACATTCGTGGCGTGAAGGGTAAAGGGATGGCGTCAAATTCGAACCACTTTTCTGTACATTGATCATAAGTTGCCCAATTGGGATTGTGTAAAAAATCCGCCTTGTCATAGGCACTCCATTCCAGTAAAGTTTTAGGTTTCAACATGGCTTCATATTCTTTTTGATGCACATGGATCTGTGCCCAGGGAAAATCCGGCAATCCGCCAGCGTGATCAAAATGGAGATGGGTCTGGATAATGTGTTTCACTTTGGTTGGAGAAATACCCATGGTTTCCAACTGGCGTATAGCTGTGGAATTCGGAGCATACGGGATGCCGAATAGATAGCGAAACAAGCGCACACGCCGGGAAGGTGATTCATAATCATGCAGTCCTAAACCCGTATCCACCAGTACCAGTCCCTGATCGGTGTCTACCAGAATAGACAGGTTACCTACATTCCAATTTAACAACCTTGGCTTCATAGGTGCACAGTTCATGTATCGAATTGACATGAAAACTCCTTTATGATGGTTACCATTTTATTATCTAATGAAATAAATAAAAATGCCCATCGATTATGATGAGCATTTATGATGTTCTATGATTGATAACCTAATGCCGACTACCCTGGATCAATTCCATGATCTCGCTATGTCCGGTGTAGATGCGTACCAGTTTGCCATCCTGCATTAATAGTATCCGGTGAATGCATTCGAATATGCGTAGCTTGTGGGAAACCATGCTACCAGACAGCAACAAAACCAATGGCTGCTGAATGGTCATAACAAAGATTTTCCTTGCAACGCGTACATTTTTTCACTTTTACAATTTTAGATTGGCAAATTGGCGTCCTGTTTTAATTAACTCTTGATTGTATAAAGTTTGTAGAACTTGATGCTTCCTTTTTTATTTAATAGGCTGTACAATAATGGATATAAAGGCAAAGTAAAATTAATGGTAATCTGGAATCAAACAGGATAGATCTTTGAACTATTCACACAAACCGGGAGGAAAAATGCCAAAAGTATCAATCAATGCACCAGCACCAGACTTTTCGCTGGAGGATTACGAAGGGAAAACAGTTCGTTTGTCGGATTTTAAAGGCAAATCGAATGTGATCCTGATTTTTAATCGCACATTCACCTGACCATTCTGCCAGGCGCATATGGCGCAGTTGCGTCAAGATTATCAGGAGTTCGTCAATAAACAGGCAGTCCTTCTGGTGTTGGGGCCAGAAAATGCAGTAGCGTTTAAAAATTATTTCCAGAAGAATAATTTACCCTTTGTTGGCTTACCGGATCCCAAAGCCAGCGTGCTCAAGCTTTATGGGCAGGAAGTCAATCTATTCAAGTTGGGTCGTATGCCAGCCCAGGTCATCGTAGATAAGGAAGGCATGGCCAGGTTTGTGCATTATGGACATTCCATGGCGGATATTCCGGAGAATATTGAGTTATTGGCTTTGTTGGAAGAAATAAATAAATAGGGGGGTTGGGTGATTTTGTCGGTGAAGACAGACAAAATCACCCACAAACTTCTTTTTTGGAAAATTTGGAGAGTTAAATGGATATATTATTCATATTACAAGTGATTGCCGCCATGTTAACCATCGCAACCGGTTTGCTGGCATTAATACGTCCGGGAGCAGTTCCTGGTTTTACCGGGTTAACAGCTGCCGGTCCTCGTGGAATTTCTGAGATCCGCTCGATTTTTGGAGGTCTTTTTATCGCCCTTGGCTCTGCGCCATTTATTATCGGAGAAGCAGCATTTGGGGTTTTAGGTTTCTCTTATCTGGGGATAGCGGTGGTGCGGCTGTTCTCAATCTTCTTTGATAAATCCAAAGAACAATCCAACATCATCAGCCTGGTGATTGAGATCGTGTTGGGGATTATTTTAGTCCTTTAGAATTTATTAAAGAGGGTGTTTTTGCCGGTATTACCCGGCAAAAACACCCCGAATAACTAAATCGGTGCTAATGTTCCGGTAAATATGATCCAGGCTAGTGTGGTTTTTGCGAGCAAACTTAGGACGATGTAGACGCGTTCCCCATACAGATAGTCTTTCCAGGGTCCCACCTTTTTGTATTGCAAAACCATGTTGATAGCGAAAATATTGAAGAAGACGAATAAGGTGGGGACAATGGCATACACAAAGGCCGGTGGTTTGGCGTCGCCGGATTGAACGGCACCCAGGAAGTACATCAAAATTACAATCCAGGGGATGATCCCGGCGATACAACCGTAAATAAAAGCGGTCCAGTCGGTCTTTTTGGTGTATTGATTGTGATATTCCATCATGATCCCGAACAGGTTCATCATGGCATTCAGGCCGAAAATCAAAATCAGTGCGCCCAGGTCCCACAACCCGATCAACATGCCGATCAGCACGATCATCCAGGAGGAACTCAAGGCATATTCGTAGAAACGGATCGGGTTCATACCTTTTTTAAGATTTTCCACATAGCTCTTATAACCGATGGTGGATAAATAGAAATGGGCAACCGCTGAGACCAACAGGAAAACAGCAACAGCGGGTCCAAATCGCAGATCTAAAAATAACTGCGTATTTGGTTTCAATGACATGGTTGTCAGATCAAAATTCAAGTAATTGGTGAAAATTGGATACGTTGTATCATTGCTCACAACAATCATAAAAATTCCCTGAATGAGATGTAAAAATCCCATGATCAGGTTGAAACGTCGCAACCCTTTCAATTTCTTTTCCGGAATCGTTTTTAATTCTGATGGCTTTTTTCGCTGGTTATTCATCCCTTGATCTCCCTTTCTCGTAACATATTATTTACATTACTTGTACCAAAAAATCGATTTAAATACTATATGTTTTTGGAATCAACTTCAATAATCGCGAGGATAGGTGTTTTTGCACTGAATCCCACCAAAAACGCCTGATTTGAAAAATGTGGAACACCTGTGGATACCTATCGTGATACATACGTGGATACACTAATACACAGGGTAGGTTCATAGATACCAGTTTGAAAATGGTAAAAAAATAACCGGTTTTGAACCGGTTTGAAATTTAGTAACCATGGATTTGAATCCATGGTGCTTTTGAAAATCTTACCAAAAACTCCTCACATCAACCAACGAGCGATAAAGAAACTCGCCAGGCTGACCAGTAAACTGAGCACTGTGCCCCAGGCCATATCCACCACCGTCACGATGATTGGCCAGTCTTTGATGGTTGCCAGGTTGGTGAGATCATAGGTGGCGTATGTGATCAAGCCAAACAACGCTGCTCGAATCAGGGTCATCTGCAAAGAGCCTTCTTTCACCCCCGGTACGACCACAAACACCAGAATCCCGAGGATGAACAGCAGATAAAAAATAATCGCAGCCAGCCAGTTGGTAGGACCCATCAGAAAACCCAGATACTTTGCATAAAATGTGCGCGCTACCAGTCCCAACCAGAGCATGTCAATCGCAAAAAACACCAGCAATGTGGCAAAATAAAGTTTTATATAATAAACCATATTTCCTCAATTCTGAATGATTCACCTTTTTTCGTTATTCACCAGGCACAAACTCCAACAAAATCCACTGGTGTTTGTCAGGGGAATACGCCAGTCGGACATATCCGGTATCACCGAAGGCAATCGAAAATCCCTGCTGGTTGACATTCGGGGATGAGCCCATCATTGTTTTCAAAGCAGAATTGAGAATACCGCCATGCGCCACCACCAGGTAGGATCCAGGTCCACGCTTAACCAGATTCTGGACTGCTCTGGCTGCCCGCAGGTATGTATCCCACTGACTCTCGCCACTACCGGCCATGGGTGTATAGGGAGTACGGAAAGCGGGCATGGGATAGCGCTGCTCCGCGACATCAAAGGGCAAGCCGGCCAGGGGGCCATTGTCCGATTCCATCCAATCTGGATCATTTTCCACCGCAACACCCAGCGCAGAGCCTATGATGTGGGCTGTCTCGTTCGCCCGTTGCAGAGTGCTGGCGATGATGGCGTCAAATTGTAAGCCTCGCTGCAGGAAATCCGCTGCACGTTTGTGCACCTGCGTTCTACCCACCTCTGTCAGCGGGGAATCGTAGCGACCTTCATGCACATTTTCATCATCCGCCCGCGAGCGCCCGTGCCGGAGGAGAGTGACATTAGATCGTATTGACCATGAATTGATATTGTAAATGATTAATTTTGTTTAAAGTTTACAGTGACAGTTGACATGAAAGAAAAGGCTGAAGGCAAAAGGCAAAAAAAAAACCCAACCACCATTTTGATGATTGGGCTAGAAATCAAATTATTAATCTGTGACTCGCGTTGAAATAACTGTAACTTTTCTTCCTCAAGTTGTCAAACTAAATCCTAAACCCTAAACCCTCGAACCTATTTCAATACGCGCCTTTGTGACGGATCACTGCCCAGACCGTGCGAGCCAGAATCTGCAAATCCAGCCAGATGGAGTAATGCTGCACATAATAAAGATCATCTTCAGTATGCAGGTGCATGGGTCGGTCGCTGCGGCCATTGACCTGCCACCAACCGGTAATGCCCTGCGGTACAGCAAAGCGTTTCCGCTGCCAGGGTTGGTACTCATCCACAAAATCCGGCATCTCTGGGCGAGGGCCGACCAGACTCATCGTGTTATCAAGAACATTGAAGATCTGTGGCAGTTCATCCAGGCTGGTCTGACGCAGGAATTTGCCAATGCGGGTCACACGCGGATCATGCTGGCTGCTTCAGAATACGGTTGCCGTTTTCGTCCTTATGCTCCACCTGTTTGCGTAGTGCTTCGGCATTGCTGACCATCGTACGGAATTTGAGCATGGTGAACAGACGACCATTTTCGCCCACAGCGTTGCTGCCGAAAGATCACGTTCCCGCTGCTGTCAAGTTTGATCGGCAGCGCTATGATGCCCATCAAGGGCAGGGCGAAAGGCAAGGCCAGGCTACAAACTACCAGGTCAAAGGCGCGTTTGACCATACGTTGATATTCATCCAGGGCAGGAGCACGTAAGTCTAGCATGGGGATGCCGGCAAAGTCGAACACCCCGGCCTTGTGCAGGGTGAGCGAGAAGTAGTCTGGAATGACCCACACCCGCACCGGCAGGTTATGCAATTCAGCTGTGATCTGGGTCAGTCGTTGATGCGCGGACATTGGCAGGGCAATGACTACATCATCGATCTGTTCTTTCTGGACCAGTTCACGTGCCTGGTTGAGATCCCCCAGCACAGTGCCATTATGGTGTTTCATGAGATCATCGTCCAGGTAACCAACCACACGCAAGCCGTACATACTTTGGCTTTCGATTTGTTCCCCAATTCGTTTGCCAGCCGACCCGGCACCCAGGATCAACACTTTGCGTAATTCCATTCTTCTGGAAAATTTGCGATAAATGGTCAGGCGGGTCAGACCGCGCCAACTCAGGAGAATTAAGAATCGCCAGCAACGCGAATAAACCGAACTGGAAGCGTGAGATATCGCGGAAGGTGAAATACAGAATACCGGCGGAGGTCACACTGGCTAATCCACATGCGAGTGTCAGGCTTCCGAACTCATCCACCACGCGGATGTTCTTGCGCCCGTCATAAATGTTAAAGACCAGCAACACCAACACCCACACCAGCGGGAAGAGAAGATACAGACACCAGCGGAATCTCCTGCCGTGGCAGGTCCTGCACAAACGGCAGTGAATTGGACCACTCACGCAGGATGATCGAAAGATACAGCTTAACGCAATCAGCAACCCATCCAGAAAGATGGAGAAGACAGCGAAATTGGTGGAAAAGCGTCTAAACATATTAATCCTTAAATTTAAGGTAACCTAATCTTTGCAAAAATATTCGCCAGAAGAAGATGGGTATACCAATGATATATCTTTTCCATAAGCGCTGAGGTTCAATCATCAGGCGTCCCAGCCACTCGAAACCATGATCCGTCATCCAGCGGGGGGCGCGGCGCACATTCCCGGAGACGTAGTCAAAAGCTGCCCCCACCGGCATAATCACCTTCACATCCAGACGCTCAAAATTCTCCATGATCCATTTTTCCTGTAATGGCATGCCAAAGCCAACCAGCAGAATATCGGGTTTAGCTTTATTGATAGCCTGAATGACAGCTTCGTTTTCCGGGTGACCAGGAGTTTTGTTGAAGTAGCCATGGTGGGTGAAAGCAATATTCAAAGTTGGATTATCTTTTTTTAATACTTCAGCTGTTTTATCAGCAATGCCAGGATTGCTTCCCAGGAATGCCAATCTGTAATTATTTTCGGCACACATTTGGGCTAATTGTGGTATCCAATCGGGTGGTGTGTTGCGATGTTTGATATCCAGGCCGAGGATTTTTGCTCCTAAAATAATGCCAAATCCATCGCAGAAGACAATATCTGATCGATTGAGGAAATCTCGAAACCAGGGAAGTTTGAAAGAGAGATTCATAGCTTGAATATTCAGATAGCAAATGAGTAATTTTTTATCCACTGATATGTAATTTCTGATTTCATCCAATAGCTTATTCCTTGAAATATCCTTTATCCTGATATTCAAAAGTTCAGTTTTTGGCATTGTAAATCTCGAGATGGTTTTCAATAAATTTTTCGAAGCAATATTTTTCAGCACTTTGAAGACAATTTTCTCTCATCTCATCTAGGATTGTTTTGTTATCGTAAATATTTTTAATAATATTTTCCAACTGTTCTTCTTCATTAGGTTCAAAAAGAAATCCATTGTATCCATCCTGAATGAGACCAGGAATCGCTCCAATCTTTGATGCAATTACAGGCTTTCCAAAAGCAAAAGCTTCTGTGATGACGATACCAAAACTCTCTGGAACCAGAGAAGGAAGAATAAGTAAGTCACATTCTTTAAGGTATTTATATTTTTCAGGAACATACATTGAACCATGAAAAGTAATATTTAAATAGTCTTTGTATTCCTTCTTAAGTTGAATTTCATATTGCCCAGATCCCACAATTTGTAATTTTATATTTAGCCCTCTACTACCAAATTTGGATATTAACTCACAAATTAATCCAACACCTTTTTCTTTAACTACTCTGCCTAAGTAAAGAATTCTTAAACCTTTTAATTCAGGACTTGAACCTAAGGATATTCTATTTTCATTGATAATTTCCCTGGATAAGCCATGTGTATTCGGAATGATAAATTTGTTGGCATATTTAAAAAAACCGAATTCTGTATGTTTTTCAATCAAAATTTTACTGGGAGTGATTGCATCAGTTATTACTTTTGAATTTTGTGCTCGGAGTTTTTGATAGAAATTAAGAGGAAATACTTTTTTTAACGAAAGCTCACCAATTTTTCCTTCTAATAATCCTTGTGGACTAAGTAATTCAAAGTCATGGCAAGTGTGAATTATTTTTTTTACTCCGATCTCTTTCACTGCTGACCAAACAGCTGGTGAGAGCCCTCTTAGTTTATGAATATGGACTATATCTGGAGATTCAATCTTGAGGATTTTTTTAATCTTCTTTTTTACAATTGGATTCCAGATGTCTATAAGCTGGAAAAGAATTTTCTTATAAACCGGCTGATTGTCTTTATCATATATCCAATAGAGATTGGGGGCAAAAATTTGATAAACAGTAATATTATTTTCGGTAAAAGTTTTTTGATCTTTTTTAGATGAGCTGGTGATTACAGACACATCATTTCCTGATTTAGCCATTCCATGAGCTAAATCATAAACAACTTTGGCTGCGCCTCCACCTAATTGAGGATCAAACAGGAATGTTACAAAGACAATTTTCACTTTTGACCATTTTTTAATTATTACTCAGGAAAAAATATTTCGAAAACGATCATTTATCATTGTAAATGAGATTTTTAAACCATTAAAAATTATTGAATTGGAAAAATTAATTAAAAACCATAATTTTCGAAAAAACGAAGCTTTAAAATGTGAAACCCCTATGTTTTTTTGTAAAGCAAATATTTCTTCCCTCATTTCGTTAAAACTTCTCTTTGATGTTTGATGATCATGTATTCGGATCATTGATAATGTGTGATTAATTTTTTTAATGGGTAACTTCTGATTTTAATACTCTAACTATCCAATCATAATCTCCAACATATTTCAATGAATCTTTAAAAAGTAATTCTTTTTGAATGAGTGATTCTTTTTTCAAGTAAAAAGATGAATGTGAAATATGTAGGCTGTAAGGATACATGCATGTTGGCATTATTTTCATTGGATGAAAATAATTCAATTTTTTTCCTATTGTACTTATATATCCATAAGTGCCATAAACCCCGCCTAACTCAGGATTGTCAATCAAACAGGTTGCGGCTTTGGTAATTGCACCTCCACATAAAATATCATCTGAACTGATGAAACAAATAACCTCACCTTTGGAAGCTAACAACCCTTCATTCATAGTCGCATATTGACCCTTGTTAGGACGTGTCCACCAACGAATATGAGGATATTTTGACAATACTCCAACTGTTGCGCCATTATCGTTAGAACCATCATCAATAATAATGTGCTCAATATATGGGTAGTTCTGGGTTTGCACACTTTTAATCAAATCATCAAGATAATCAGCACCATTATAAACAGGAGTAATGATGGTCACTAATGGAAGTAAGTTTTGATTCATTACAGTCGGAAACCAAATATTATTTTTAGAATTGTTTGACTAACATTAGGATACAAATATTCCAGAGGAGGGTTCCAGGTTGGTAATGATGACATTGTCAATTCAACACATTTAGTTATATGGTCAGGATCTGATCCGGTTAAGATATTACTGCCACATTCCAGTGTTTCCGGACGTTCAGTAACATCACGCAATGTAACTACTGGTATTTTGAGAATAGCACATTCTTCCTGAACAGTGCCACTATCTGTCAATACACAAGATGCATTTTGTTCGAGTTTAATAAAATCAAAGAATCCAAAAGGTTCCATAAAACGAATCTCCGGATTTGTATTATTTATACCAAAAGAATTTAATTTGTCTCGTGTTCTTGGATGAGTACTGATAATAACTGGTAATTCATATTTTCTCTGTAATAAATCAAACGCTTGTGCAAATTGTCTTAACCGTATTTCATTATCAACGTTTTCTGCTCGATGCAAAGTAACAAGAAAATATTTTCCATGGGATATCAATAATTGATCCAATATGGTCGATTGTTTGATTTGAGGTAAATAATAATGAATTACTTCAAAAATTGGATTCCCAGTAACAAAAATCCTTTTACCTTCAATTCCTTCCCTGATAAGGTTTTGACGGCTATTTTCTGTGTAGGGCAATAAAATATCACTCGAGTGGTCAATGACTTTGCGATTGACTTCTTCTGGAACTCGATCATCATAACAACGGTTACCAGCTTCCATATGATATACAGGAATACCTAAACGTTTTGCTACAAGAGCAGATAGAGCACTATTTGTATCACCCAACAATAGGATTTTGTCTGGTTTTTCCATAACCATTATTTTTTCGCATCCGGACAAAATTGTGGCAACCTGTTCGCCAAATGAACCTTTTGCCTCCAGAAAAATATCTGGATTCCTTACCCCTAATTGCTGGAAGAAAACATCATTAAGGTTTGGGTCATAATTCTGCCCGGTATGAACAAGCACATGCTGACATACCATGTCCAAACCGGCTATAACCCTGCTAAGTCGGATAATTTCTGGTCGGGTTCCAAGAATTGTCATTATTTTCATAATAAATTTCAACCTCTTATTTAATTGGTTGGTAATAATCTGAATAAGAGTCCCATTCAGAAGCGAGTTCAGAAATCATTTGATCCCAAGTTGGGGGTCGCCATCCGGTGATAGTTGTAAAACGAGATCCATCCAAACTTCTGTCACAATAAAAAAGTTCATCTGGTTCGATATTTATATCTTCCCAACCCAAGTGTCATCTCTCAATTGGTTTAGTAAATCATACTTTGATATTGGAACACTCGCAACATGATAAATTCCCTGCAAATCTGGACGAGTTTCTATTAAATCACTAATTAGTCTTGCTATAACAGAAGTAGAAAAACCAGAATAGATTGCATTTTTATATCCTTTAATGCTTCGACCTCGTTGTGAAGCAAACCAGCTTAATAAGCTGGAAAACCTACTTAATTCCCAACCGATGATTGATGTTCGAAGTGTAAGACATCCAGGACGGTTAAGTTCCCCAAGAAGTTTAGAACGCCCATACAAGTCCATTGGGTCAGGTTTGTCTATTTCTGAATAATTTCCTTTCTCACCAGAAAAAACACAATCTGTGGAAATTTGGATAACTCGTATACTATTTTTTTCACAAATGTCTGCGAGCTGATGGGGAAATAGTGCGTTTACCAGAATTGAGGGAACTGCTTGTTTTGCCTCATCTCGTTGTTTAACAATGCCCGCAGCATTTATGATAACCTGTGGTTTTATTTTGTTTATTATATTATTCAAAGAGATTAAGTCTTGAACGTTCATTTCTCCAAGAATTTGGTTTTCTTGGAGTAGATTGAACTGAATATAAAAAGAACGATTATTTGTCACAGTCGCATATGTTTCCATTCTTTTTGAAAGAACTTCACATAGTTTATGGCCAAGCATACCATTTCCACCTAACACTAATACCCTCATATAGTCTCCCAAGTCATGAATAACCTTTTTTCATAGAATAAATTATTATAAATCAATTTATTTATGAACTAAATTTGGATGGAATTTCAAATATAAGAAAAAATTGAACATTTACACTCATCTTAATAATATTCTGTTAGTTTTTATCTATAGATTTATTTATGCTTTCAAAAAATAATTTGTAAAACCTTGATTTATCTATAAACAACAATCTGTAAAAAGCATATAAAGCATAGAATAAATCTAATTGTTTTATAGACCACTTAAAGTATGTAAAATACATATCGATAAATAATTCTTTGCGAGTAATTGTTGGAAGAGAATGATCATCTCTAAATGCTTTATTTAAATAATAAGATCTTCCTTTAGTAAACTTCCAGTATGAATTTGGGATATTATGACTTCTAATAAACACTAAAGGTTCGTGAATTTGATAAATCAATGTTACTTTAGAAATTCTTCTCCAAAGATCCAAATCTTCACATATATCCATATTTACATCAAATATTCCAACGACATCTAGAATCTCCTTTCTAACCATTACACTAGGTGTAGTTATACAAGTTCCTTTAACAAAAAGAAGATCTGGGTAAATATCTCCATGAAGAGCAATATTAGGAATTTTAAAATTACTTGATATTTCTCCTTGTTCATTCATAGTTTGATAATTTGTGTATACCATTCCAAAATTAATATTTGAATCTAAAATATGTATCTGCTTTTCTAATTTTCGTGGAGCATATAAATCATCTGAATCTAAAAATGTAATATAATTACCTTTTGATTTTGTTAGCCCTATATTTCTTGCAGAAGATCTCCCTAAATGGTCTATCTTAAAGAAACGAATACGGTCATCTAGTTTCTCAAAATTATTTTTGTATTGATCAGTGGATCCATCATCAATGATTAAAATTTCGAAATCTTTATAAGTCTGAGACAATATGCTATTGATTGCTTCATATGTCCAATTAATTCTATTAAAAAAAGGAACAATTACACTAACTTTTGGCATTTAATTTTTTTCTCAAACTAAGGGTATTCAAATTTTTATATCTCCAAAAACCTTTTTTATCAAAAAAAATAAAGCTTCAAAAAATATAATATTGGAAAAACATTATTTGTTTCATTTATGTAAGGAGCATTATTATGGGATGGTAAAATGCTAATAATTAATGAATTATTCATGAGGAAAAAATAAATTTAATTTTATTAATGATTTTCTTACAAATTTTAACAATCCTAATGGAAGTATTGATCTAAATAAAAAATGAAAATAATTCATTGATAAGATTATTTTTGGATAGATCTTAATAGAATTCTTTAATTTTATTTGAGCAAATTTTCGATCCCAAAGCTTCACGCCAAGGTGATTTGCTGCTCTAACTAATTCTAAATTTGCTTCGATTTGTTTCTTTTCTTGGTTGGGAATTAGGTCCCAGTATCTTTTTAGTACAGTTTCATATTCATCTACCCAAAGAAATTTCTCGTTCACAGTTTTGGAATTTTTATGTAATCGAAAAATAGCGACTACTTCTTTTAAGTAATAAACATCTGTATTATATAATAAACGTATCATCCAATCGTGATCAAAGACATATCGTAAATTTTCATCTAATAAAAAATCTGTCTTAATGACTGTTCTGGGGACAAAAGTACCAGGTTGTTGCCAAATTGACTTTCCATTAAATGGATTATTAAATTACAAATAGTTACATTTTTCTGGCGAATTATTTTACTTATATTCTGAAGATTATAATGATGAATAATATCTCCTAAGAGAATTTTATCTTGATTGTCTTGATATGTTTTTGCAACTTTACTCAAAGAATTTGGTAATAACAAATCGTCACTATTAATCCAACCAAAAATATCACCAGTTATTTTTAATATCCCTTTATTAATCGCATGCGCCTGACCTCGATCTGGTTCGCTTACCCAATAAGTCAGATAGTCTTCATATTTTTTGATAATCTCAACACTACCATCTGTACTTACACCATCGATGATGATGTATTCGAGATTAGGATACCCCTGGCAAATAACAGAACGAATGGTTTCTTCAATATATTCAACCTGATTAAAAGAAGGGGTAACAATGCTGATTTTAGGCCAGAGTGATCCATCAGGCATTGTTGGAGGAAATTGTGGAATCTCAATATCCCATAGCCAGCCGGTTTTGTTTATTGGCAGTGTTGGGTAGTCTGCAGAAAGCCTCATTTAAATAAATCCAAATAATTCACTCTTGGGAATACTTCAAGTTTTCCTTCCAACGTTGCATTGAAAATTTTCACATGTTTATCATCACAAACTTTCTTTGCTTGTTCATAGTGGTATATCATCTGGTCCACATGTGGTTCATGCCACTTTTTCCCTTTTCCAAAATAGTTCACATGAAAATGATTTTCGTCATCCGATGTTGATATTAATTGATATTTATCGTTACTTTCATAAATTACTGAATTTGGAACTTTGTAATTAGTATCACAACCAATTAAATATATAGGATTAAATCCGAAATATACTGCTAATTGAAGAGCAGTTATTGTCACAGTCCGCACAGAATATAGATATTTAGAAGGATCAAGACTAAACATAGAATAAGGTAAATTACTCTCATTTAGCTCTTTTTCTTCAAACCAAAAAATATTTTTAGAAGAATTAATTATTCTTTGGTATCTAAAAAAAGTTGGAAAAAAAAGAAAAGATTGTGGGAGTAATGAACTTAATTTGTTGATTTCATTTGCATTGTCTGGAACAACTCTAGTATCAACTGCCACGAAGAATTTTGGGCGCCATTTTATTTGATCGAAAAGCAAATAACATAAATTTGATCCCCATACATATTCATTTTGAAATAAACTCAAATCCATCCTATTTAAACTAGGACCATTCCCCATGATAAAACACCTTGAGTTTTGATAAGTATCTTTAAATTTATTCAAACGTTGGTAATTTTGTCGAAAATTTTTATCATAAGATAAATAAAAACTCCTAAGAATAATATCTTTTGCCTTGTCTCTTTGATTGCGGAATTTAATTCGGTAGGATTGAGGAACAATTTTATGGTATGTTTTTTTTAAATTCATATTGTTTTGATTTAATCTAATTTTTGAAGTTCCCAATCTATTGGAATTCCAATTTTCCCAGCCCAAGGAAAACCGGTTTGAGAGCGTATACTTCCTTTGTCATTAATTGTAAAAGGGCATACATTATCTAAACCATTAAACACTCTTGGAGGAATGGAGGATGCTAAGTGAATACTAAGGCTATAAGTTCCAGGTATAAAAATTTTTTCAGGAATATAAATTGTATACTCATATTCTCCTGGTAACCATTTTTTTGATAATCTATTTATGTCTGATTCAAAATCTCTAGAAAAGATTAGAGTCTGTAATTCACTATTAATTACATGAAAAGCAACATATATTCTTGAAATTTCAGAATGTACTTTCAATTTTAGTATAACAAGCAATTTTTCATCAAAATAAAAATCAAAATTATTCTCACCTGAATAATTTGTGATTCTTATTTCAGTTAATTGAATTGGGAGGTTTTTGTCTTCAGTAAGTAATATTTTAGGTTTTTGATTATTATTCTCAAATGTCAGATAATGATTGATAGCTGAATGCACTTCTCCAAAAAAATTTTTTTTACCATTTTTAATTACCAAACAATTACCACATAACTTCTCCACCGCTCCCATATTATGGCTCACAAACAACACCGTTCTCCCCTCTCCAGCCACATCTCCCATTTTACCCAGGCACTTCTTCTGAAACTCAGCATCCCCCACCGCCAGGACTTCATCCACCAGCAGGATCTCGGGTTCCAGGTGGGCAGCCACCGAGAATGCCAGGCGCATGTACATGCCGCTCGAGTAGTGCTTGACCGGGGTATCCAGGAATTTCTCGATTTCGGCAAAATCCACAATCTCATCAAATTTGCGGTTGATCTCCTTGCGTTTCATGCCCAGGATGGCACCACTCAGGTAGATATTATCTCTGCCGGTCAGTTCCGGATGAAAACCGGTACCGACCTCCAACAATGACCCGACCCGACCGTTCAATTCAAAGCGTCCCGTGGTGGGTCTGGTGATGCGCGCAAGGATCTTGAGCAGGGTGCTCTTGCCAGCCCCATTGCGCCCGATAATACCCAGCACCTCACCATGTTTGACCTCAAAGTTGATATCCTTCAACGCCCAGATGATGTTGTCATCTTTGGGTGAGCTCCTTTGATGCGTTCGATCGAGTTGCTGAAACCATTCACGATGCTTTCCCGCAGGGTCTGGTAGCGGGCCTGGTTGGCACCAATTTTGTATTTCTTACCCAGATTTTCAACACGAATGGCAATATCACTCATCAGATCACATCCGCAAAAGTATCTTCGGTTTTTTTGAAGTAAATAAAACCACTGACCAAGAATAATCAGCACTACCAGCAGCGAGATAAAGAAAAAGGGTGGGAATTGCACGGCATTGCCAATCAACATCCAGCGGAAGCCATCCACCACCCCTACCATCGGGTTCAGGCTGTACAACCACATCCATTTTTCTGGTATCAGTGAGGAGGAGTAGGCAATCGGGGTGGCGTACATCCAGAATTGGGTCAGGAAGGGAATTACATAACGCACATCACGGTATTTGACGTTCAAGGTCGTCAGCCATAAACCGACTGAGACGGCGGTGATGATGGCGATCAGGACAAACACGGGGATCCACAACACCCGCCAGGTGAGCGGGATCTGATAGACCAGCATCAGGATCAGATAAATACCCAGGGCAATCAGGAAATCCAGTAAACCTGCCACCACCGAGGAGAAGGGAATGATAATGCGTGGAAAATAAACCTTGGTGATCAGGTTCTTCTCGTTCACCAGACTGTTGCTGCTGTTGGTCAGCGCAAAAGAAAATAACTGCCAGGGTAAGAGTGCAGCAAAGGTGAAGATCGGGTAGGGGACGCCTTCGGAGGGTAGTCCCGGCCAATCTGCCAAAGATGATGCTAAAAACGATCATCGTCAGCACGGGTTGCAGGACTGCCCAGGCAGCCCCCAACACGGTTTGTTTATAGCGCACCTTGATATCGCGCCAGACCAGGAAGAAGAATAATTCACGATAATGCCAGAGATCATCGAAGTTGAAGATCTTCCAGTTGTCTTTTGCGTCAACGATTATTTTTACATTTTCCATGGTTGCATTCGTTGTTTTCAATAAGTTCTTATTGTACCTGCTCTTGCCAGGTTTTCAAAAGGTCTGCTCTTTCCAGCCAGATCGCTGGGACTGGCATCTCCACTATCTGCGGAACGATCTCCAGAGCTATGCCACTCAAGCGGAACAAATTAGGGGCGTATTGCAGCGATCCAAAAGTACCTGGCCCATAAACCCCATTGAGATGGTAATTATTTATCGCATTGCTGCCCATCTCGATGGCTTTTTCAAATTCACCCTTCTTAGCATAGTATTCAGCCCATAACCAGTCTGTTTCAATCGAATCACTACTGCTGTTTGTGTAAACCAATGCGGCATTCTCCAAAACCTTATTGGCTGAATGATAATCATCTTTTTCAAGCAACACTGCTGCATAGCGGTTGTAAGCCCACCTGAACTGGTTATTATTTGCGAGGAATTTTTGTGCTGCTTCCAGGGTTAAGGGTTCGCTGGCAGGTTGTGTTTGGATCCAAAAATTTCTTGATTTCGGTCGATGGTTTGTCTCTTCCCAATAACTGGAAGTCTGACCATGCCGGGTTA
>CAVQSU010000007.1:0-217837 GCA_963715915.1 uncultured Chloroflexia bacterium
TTTTTATTCAAAACTGGAGTTAAATCATTGAAAACAACCTTTGACTCGTACGATATTCTCATTGTCGGTGCTGGCCCTGCTGGTATTTTTACTGCCTATGAAGCCAAGCAATATCAACCGGATGCCCGCATATTGATGATCGAAAAGGGGAATTCCATCGAAAAACGCAAATGCCCCAAGCGCACAACCGGCGTGTGTGCCAAATGCGATCCGTGTGCCATCACCACGGGGTTTTCAGGAAGTGGCAGCTTCAGCGACGGCAAACTTTCCATCAGTTATGATGGTGAAGTGGGCGGGGATTTGATCAAATATATTGGCGCAGAGCCGTTTCGCAGGTTGCTGGAATATACAGATGACATATATTTGCGCTTTGGGGCTGATCCGGAAGTGCATGGTATCGATATCAACGGGCGGGTTGAACTGATCCGGAGGCGTGCCGCTCAATCACACCTGAAGTTGATCGAATCCGGTGTGCGCCATATGGGCACTGAGAAAGCCTACGATATTTATGCTCGCATACAAAAGGCACTGGAAGCATTAGAAATTGAGATGTGTTTCCGCACGTTGGTGACCGATTTTCTGATCGAAAGCGATGGGGATGGGCAGAAAAAAATTGTGGGGGTCATCACGGAGGAGGGACACAGGGTGTATGGGGACAAGGTGATTGTGGCGATTGGGCGCGAGGGTAGCGAGTGGTTGAATTCGATGTGCAAAAAATATGGAGTTATATCGCGCAATGGTCAGGTAGATATTGGTGTTCGTGTGGAAACGGATGCGGGTGTAACCTACGATATTGACTCGACCCTGTATGAAGCCAAGCTTGTTTATTACACCAGGACCTTCGAAGATCGTGTTCGCACATTTTGCTGGAACCCACGTGGTGAGGTTTCGGAAGAACGCTATGGAGACCTGGCAGTGGTGAATGGCCATAGTTACAAGGATCAGGCCCTGAAAACCAGCAACACCAACTTTGCTTTGCTGGTCTCGAAATCCTTTACCGAGCCATTCAAAACCCCGATTCAGTATGGGCGTTATATCGCTGAACTAGGCAACATGCTCTCCGGTGGCAAGGTGTTGGTACAACGCTATGGAGATCTGAAACGCGGCCGGCGTTCGACTACCTCACGGATTTCCAAAAATATCATCCAGCCCACGCTGAAGGATGCGGTTGCCGGGGATCTGAGCCTGGTGTTACCGTATCGCATCATGATCGATGTGATCGAGACACTGGAAGCATTGGAAACAATTATGCCCGGCATTGCCAGTGACAGCACACTGCTATATGGGGTTGAAGTGAAGTTTTATTCCAATAAAATCGTGATTAATCCACAATTTGAGACTAATGTGAAAAACTTACATGTTCTGGGAGATGGCGCAGGATTAACCCGAGGCCTGATGCAATCCAGCATGAATGGGGTCTGTATGGGACGTATATTAACCGGGAATTGGTAGATTTATACACGTTCTTTTATCGCAGCCTGAACGGCATCAATACTGGCTGGGGTCTCTAGCGGGGGGTTGGCATACTGTGCGGAAACATCTGCCAATTGCTGCAGGTGGTAGTCAGTCTTGAATTGTGAGAACTTGAGACCATGTGCGGTAGAAATGACCACCACCCGAGCACGTGGGTCGATGATGCCTTTATGTAAGAGTTTCTTCAGTGCGGCCAGCGCTACCCCGGTGTGTGGGCAACAATACAACCCGGTCTGATCCGCCTGTGCGCTGGTATTGGCGATTTCTTCCTCGCTGGCTTGTTCTACCACTCCATCGAACTCGAGAAGTGTCTGGCGGGCACGCTCGTAACTGACCGGATTGCCAATCTGGATGGCTGAAGCCGAGGTTTTTTTGGCGGTCACCGGTAAAAATTCCTGAAAATCGGTGAGATAGGCACGGTATAAGGGGTTGGCATTCTCGGCCTGCGCACAGGCAATGCGTGGCAGATGATCGATCAATCCCAGATCACGCATCATCAAGAACCCGTTGCCGAGCGCACGCACATTGCCCAGGTTACCGGCCGGCAGGATGATCCAGTCCGGTACATGCCAATCGAACTGCTGCACAATTTCAATCCCAACTGTCTTTTGACCTTCAATGCGCAAGGAATTGAGAGAATTTGCCAGATAAATCGATGGATCTGCGGTTAATTGTTTGACGATTGCCATGCAGCCATCGAAGTCGGTATCCAGGGAGAGCACGGTAGCGCCATTGGCGATGGGCTGAATTAATTGCGCAGTGGACACTTTATCGCGTGGGAGCAGGATCACGGTTGGAATGCCTGCTGCTGCCCCATACGCAGCCAGCGCGGCAGAGGTATCACCGGTGGAAGCGCAGGCAATTGCCCGGATGGGCTTCCCATTGGCGATCATCTGTTTGACGACTGAAACCAGCACCGTCATACCCAAATCTTTAAAGGAGCCGGTGTGGCTGTTGCCACATAGTTTGACCCATAGATCCTCCATACCGATTTGTTTTCCGAAGCGTTGAGCCCAAAACAGGTTGCTGTTGCCTTCGTAGGTGGAAACGATTTCTTCGTCATCCACCAACGGGCAGACCCACTCCTTCTTCCCCCACACCCCGCTACCATACGGCCAGGCAGTGGAGAAGATGCGTTGTTCAAAAATAGTTTGCCATTCCGTAGCTGAGCGTTGTTTTAGGGCGTCCAGATCGTGTTTGACCTCCAATAGACCACCGCATTCTTCGCAGTGATAGACCACATCGAAGATTGAATAGTGCTTTTCACAACCGTGAATACATTCATACCAACAGTTATAGTCCATTTTTATCCTCCTTGGCAGCCGGTGCAGTCTCGGTATGAATGGCTTGAACAGCCCGCACTGCATCCTCCTGATCCAATACCAGGGAAATACTATATTCCGATGATCCCTGGGCGATGGCAATCACATTAATCAGGTTTTTACCCAAAGCCCCAAAAATGCGTGCGGATACGCCTGGTGTTTCACGCATCCCCGAGCCGATGATGCTGACGATGACTACCTGATCACGGGACCAAACGCGATCGATATCCCCACGCAACAATTCGAGAGCCATTTCAGTTTCAATTGATTTAATAACCTCACCGTTGTGCAATGAGGGGATGGTGAAGCAGATGGATTGTTCCGAAGAGGACTGAGAGATCATGAGGACGCTGGCACCGGTTCTGGCGACTGCGCCAAAGGTGCGGGCGGCAATACCGGGCACGCCCAACATGCCACGCCCTTCAACAGTCAGAATGCTAAGATCCTTGATGGTGGTGATAGCAGTGATTTCTCCGCGCGTCCGTGATGGATGCTGGGTGATACGTGTGCCGGGAAAATCCGGATTGAATGTATTCTTGACCCATAAAGGCATGTTGCGGCTGACGACCGGGCGAATTGTTTTAGGGTGCAATACTTTTGCACCAAAATAAGCCAGTTCTCCCACCTCCGCAAAAGAGATCTCAGGAATGGGGCGGGCATCCGGAACGACACGCGGGTCAGCTGAGAGCACTCCATCCACGTCTGACCAGATCCAGACCTCATCGGCATCCAGACAATCAGCCAGGATGGCAGCTGTGAAATCGCTGCCACCGCGACCCAGGGTGGTGATGACACCATCCGGGGTGGCTGCAAGAAATCCGGTTACCACCGGAACACGGTTCTGCTGAAAGAGAGGGCTCAGAGTGGATTGAATCTTTTTGCGGCTGAGCAGCATATCTGGCACCGCATTCTGAAAGGTGCGGTCAGTGATGATACATTCGGAGGCGTCGACCGCCTGGGAGGGTGTCCCGGTACTGCGAATGACGGCAGCCACGATCTGGGCATTCATGCGTTCTCCCAGAGAAGAGATCACATCCATTCCACGTGGGGTAACTTCACCCAGAATCTGAATGCTTTGGCAATAACTGCTTAATTCATCCAGACGCTGCTGCACAACCTCCAAAAGCGTTTGTTTTTCAGAAGGATCTGTGATCAAAGAATCAATGACCGCAAGATGCTGATTTTGAATTTGCTCGATGATCGCCTTTGCTCCCATGCCATCGTTGTTGGCAGCCAAACGGGCACTGCGGATCAATTGATCGGTGATGCCACTCATTGCTGAAACGACCACGACCAGATTGTCCCAGTGATTCTTGTATTTTGAACAATTCCAGCTGTTTGTTGAATGGCAGCAGGGCTACCGACGGAAGTGCCACCGAACTTCATCACCAATGTGCGCATCATCACTCCAAATTGATTGTAATTTATGAATAGAATTAGCAAGATTATAGCGCGTAAGCACATGACCGGTCAAATATGATCATCCAATTATTGCTATTCTAAAAACATTAGAATTGTTTTGCTTTGAACTATAATTCTTAAACTCACCATCAACTAAACAAGGAAAAAATGAATGAAAATTTTGCAAAAAGGAAAAGCCTTGCTGCAATTAATTCGTCCAGAATTGCCTATCGCTGCGGGAATTTGCGTAGTTGTTGGGGAGGTAATCGCCTTAGGAAAATTTCCTGTGCTTGCAGATGGTTTTTTAGGGTTTACACTCGGTTTATTTCTTTCCAGTTCGGCAATGATTTTTAATGATATCTTCGATCTGGAAGTAGATCGGATTAATACCCCCCATAAACCGATACCTTCCGGAAAGGTAAACATAAGAGAAGCCATCGTTTTTGGCATTTTGACAGCGGTGATTGCCTGTTGGATTGCTTTGATGATTGATCCCCTATTATTTCTATTAAGTTTGGTATTGTGGATCATGGGCTTTCTCTATAATTGGAAAGTAAAATCGGTGGGTTTAATGGGCAATCTGATCGTTAGCCTGAATGTTGGCATGACATTGATATTTGGTGGAATTATTGTTGGGCAGGTGTCCAATGCTCTAATATGGATTTTTGGGTTGATTGCCTTTGTTTTTGATCTGGCGGAAGAGATTGCTGGTGATGCGATGGATATGGAAGGGGATCGAAAACGTGGATCCAGATCATTGGCAATTGTGCATGGGAAAGGATTTGCATTAAAAATCAGCGCCATTCTGTTTGGCGTGATGATTTTACTGACCTTGCTTCCTATTCTAATAGGTGAAACCAGTCTGGCATATATTCTCCCGATTGTGATTATGGATATTGCGATTGTCTACTTTTTAATCCGATTATTGCGGAGTGCCACGCACCAGGAAGGACATCAGGCGATGCGTGGTTTGTATATCAGTGCCACCATTGGACTGGTAGCATTTATACTTTCACGCTTTTTGAAATAAAAAGGTTAATGAAGCAAGAGTAATTATTCTATCTGAAAAGCAATTATTAGTATGACAATGCTCAGATTTTTGATATAATACGACATAATTTATCTAATCGGTCATCTTTTATCAGGAGATTAAATGGACACATCCCTATGGATTGTTTTTCTAACCGGTATCACAGCAGGTGGGTTGAGTTGTATGGCAATTCAGGGGGGCTTATTAACCAGTTCTTTGGCAAGCCAGGTTGAAATCGAGCAGATTAAGACCACCAAAAAAAAGAAAAAGAAAACCAGGCTCAGCCTTCCCTTAGCCAAACCGATCATCTTATTTTTAATTGCGAAACTGATTGTTTATACGCTCTTGGGCATGTTATTAGGTGCATTGGGTAATGTCTTCGACTTGACACCGCAGATGCGTGGCTGGCTGCAGGTTGCGATTGCGATCTTTATGCTGGGGAATGCCATGCGATTGCTGAACGTGCATCCCATATTTCGATATTTTAATATTGAACCACCTCCCGCTATGCGGCGCTGGATCCGCAAGAAGACCAAAGACCAGGAAAACTGGTTTTCACCGCTCTTTTTAGGTGCGCTTACAGTGTTAATACCCTGTGGCATTACTCAATCCATGATGGCATTGGCAGTCACCACTGCCAACCCAGTGCAGGGGGGAATGATACTTTTTGCATTCACCCTGGGTGCCAGCCCGGTATTCTTCTTGCTCACGTATCTGGCAACCAAATTAGGAAGTTTGATGGAAAAATATTTTGTGCGCATTGTTGCATTGGTGTTGGTGATCTTCGCGTTTATTTCTTTGGACTCCGGATTAAATATCATGGGTTTCCCTTACACCTTTAGCCGCCTGACGAATGCCAGCCGGGTGAACGCAAATACGATCCCACGCATCGATGACCAGGCAAACTTCCCTTCAGTCTCTGTAGGTGGACCACTTGAGGCCAGCAGTGATGTTATCGTGTATGCCAATAATGATGGCTATTATCCGTATGAGAGTTATGCAACCGCTGATGTGCCTGTCTCGTTGCGATTGAAGACCAACAATACCATCTCCTGCTCACGTTCTTTTGTGATCCCTTCCTTGAATATTAAAGCGTTACTGGATGCGACAGGAGAAAAGATTATCGAAATCCCCCCGCAGAAATCAGGTACGACCTTGAATTATGCCTGTTCGATGGGGATGTATACAGGAGTAATCAAATTCCAATGAAAATAGTGAAGAAATCCTTCCACATACCCGACATGCATTGTTCTGCCTGTGTGATGAAGCTGGAGAGTTTGGAAGATGTTCTACCTGGTGTCAAAATGGTTCAAGCCAGCTATCACAAACAAAGCATGTTGGTGGAGTATGATGACAAGTTGATAGATGAAACAGCCATTCGAGACGCGATTCGGGAAATGGGGTATTCGGTTTGAGATTAGCAGACTTGGTTTTGATTGCAGTGTCAGTAGAAATGGATTCCATTTTCTTTGATCATGATCAAGGTTCAATACCACTGGGAGGATCCTACGCGCTTCATGCTCTTACTTTAATTCAAGCAACAGCTTTATTTGGCGCGAATTCCTGTATAGACCACTTCGAATAAAATGCGGTCGGGGCTCTCAAACATCACTTGATAATAGGTCTCGTCTTCGCTACCGCAAAATTCGGGGCGGTGCCGTGGGGTCTCGAAGAGCATTTTGATATTATGTCGCTGTAGATAAGCGACGGTTTCATCCACGGCAGACTGATTTGGAACTGAGATAGCCAGGTGATTCATGCCAATACCGTCATAATCATTGTTCACTTTTTTGATCGGTTCGAGGAACCACAAACTGACATTGTTCTCGTCTTCGACCCCAAGTGCTTTTGGATGATCCATAAGTACTTTCCAACCAAAAAAGTTGAATAGATCCTTGTAGAAACTCTGGTTACCTTCTTGAATATTGACCACTATATGACCAAATGTTGTTTTTTCCATTCAATTCTCCAGATAATTTGAAACGAAAATTTTATAACAGTGGTTAGGAGATAAGATCTAAGGCATAACCTTTTTAAGTTTTAACCATATTAAAATTTATGACTCAATGTAGGCAAATCCGTTTTTGTTTACTCTTCAACCTCGATGCGATCCACCTGGACTTGCGATCCATTGTAATCAGGAACATTGCTGAATAATGTACCATACAGGTGCACGATCTTACCGCTGTCGCGCAACGCTTCAATCTGATCGATTACGGCCTGGTCTAAGGAATCGATTCCAAAGTTGATGAAGGTATGCCCCAAATCCTGCCGCTCGAAATAATCATCATAATTGGAGCCAGATTCTGTTGTCTTGATGATTCCCCACCAATCCGAAAATTCTTCTGTTGTTCCTGGTTGCATGTAACCACCTGAGCCATTTTCTGCTGTGCCACCACTTCCTCCTGGACCACCACCACTTCCTTCTTTGGTTGCCTCAATGCTCAAAGCAGGTGTTGGGTTATTTTGTGCCGAGGGACCACATTCTCCCCGGAAATAATCCCATTCATCGCAGGTGCTACCATCCGGAAAAACACACAAGCCAGACTGGCTACCATCAGCAGCGGTTTGAATTTCGAGTTTGTTTCCATTCTCTTCACAAAAGACAGAGGCAGGATTTGGCATATTCGGAGGCATTTCTGTACCAGCAGTTTGAGACTCCTGGATTTGGAACGTTGTGCAACCTGTCAGTACGATCAAAATTATTATGTACATCAATATTTTTTTCATTTTTTCATTTCCTTTTTTTATCATTTCGATAATTGGGGGCTCAGTAAACCCGGTTTTTTGTGTAACTAAATTTTCTTTTTGTTTCAGATTTTAAATGATCTATTAACTTTGGTTTCCCGTGACTTTAACCATGAAAAGATGATGCCAAAGGTGATAGCAAAGCGGATTGAGGTTTCCAAGTCTACGCTGCTTTCTCCATGTCCGATGATATTCCACAGAAATGTCACCAGCGCAACAGTCACCAGTGTTACTGCGAACACAGTACCAAATTCAATGACCAGTATTTTAATGTTCATTTTTTCCTCTCCTTTTTTTGAATTTCTACTTTTATCTTCTGTTCTTTTATAGGCAAAAAACAAAAATCACAATATCCATTACCCCTGGCAATGGTCTTTGATCTATGCCATTTTAAGTGGGGCGACATATTTTCATAGGTTAGATCATCCACCCGACAGAATGAGGCTGTTAATTCAGGTGCGCCATATTTGGAAAAAGTGTCGAAATAGTAACAACTTTTCATATCAAAACGAATTGCGTTATTGTCAATCTGCAACCAATCAATTTTCCAACCTTCAGGGGGGTATTGACGCATCGCAGGTTTTACATATATTCTCAAGAAAGGATAAATAAAACTCAACCAGCCCAATTTCTTCATTTTGGCAAAATTATCCGAGAAAAGAGCCTTAAAGCCTGGTCGATGATTGCCAATGCACTTTCTTGGGACTCTCCACTTTCTCTGAGAACTTGGTAAAAAGCAAGCCCTGGAAGAATCCCTTCAACTAAGTGCCATTGTAGTTTGGGATTACATGGAAGATCCTGGTTTGAGAATAGATCTTGGTATCTAGCAATAATTTTTTGAAATTTTTCCTCACCAACAATTGGCAATAATCTTGGGAAGAAGCGTTTTGACATCGGAATTTCTATTACTTTTTGATACATTTTGGCCTCCTAAATGAACTTTACAAAGAGAAATAACTCTATTACAGAACTAACCTTGTGCATGCCAGCAATCAGTGGAGCTGCTTTTAGAGGCTAGAATTAATTTAATAGACCATTGGAATTAATCTTTTTGTCCGCTTTTGATAATTCACATAATCTTCTCCTATTTGTTCAAGCATAAATCGTTCCTCCACTTTTATTCGGTAAAGATATCCTAGTGTTGTAGGGATCATCATGACCAGAATGGATATCCAATTTGATATTGAAATAGAAATTCCAAAGAAAATAATTAATTGACCAAGATACCCGGGATGTCTAAGAAATTTATACAAGCCACTTTCAATAATTATTTGGTTCTCTACTTTTGCGACTGAATAGGTAAAGAATTGCTTGAGGGTCAGCATGGAATGAATTCTGATCATCAACCCGATTACAACCAATGTCATGCCAGTCGCAAAAAAAGTATTCCAGTAATAAATCCTGCCAATTTTAGTTGCACCGATTGAAAAAGACAGGAAATAGCCAACGGTTATGAGACCATATAACCTCCAAAGGCTGTTCTTATCATTAGAGGACAATATCTTTCTTTTGCTTTTCTGTCTTAAATTCATGAAAACTTCAAAGAATCCGTACAAATATGAAACGGTGATAATGGTTATTATTTTGGAGTCCATGATTCTTCTTCCTGTATCTTTAAATCCCAACTGCACTTATGCGGATAGGCTGTCATTGTGTTCAATAGTAATGACCACATTTCCCTTTTAAGCCCTTGCTCGACATAGCTGTGAGCCTCAGCAATTTGTTCCAGCGGATAGCATCTGTCTACGACGGGTTTTATCTGCCCAGCCTCGATCATCTCTCTGATGGAATTTATATCATCAACACTTCCCGGTCCAAACGCACAGATTACTTTCTTACCGCCTGACTTTGAAGTCCATAGCATTTGAAGCAGCTGTTTCATCTTGAAACTGGCAAAGAGGTGGATCCCTTTTGGTTTGAGCGAACTTTTGCAGCGCGAAATTGAACTCCTGCCCAGAATGTCAAAAATCAGGTCATAGGTCTCCCCGTTTTGGGTGAAATCCTCTTTGGTGTAATCAATAGTCCTGGTGGCACCCAGGGATTTTACAAATTCCACTTTCGAGGTACTGCAAACTCCAGTCACATCAGCCCCCATGGACCTGGCGATCTGTACAGCCGCTGATCCTATTCCACCAGAAGCGCCATTGATGAGGACTTTCTGTCCCAGTTGTATATTTGCCCTTCTGAGCAAAGATAAAGCCATGAGGGCTCCATAAGGAACACCTGCAACTTCCTCAAAGGTCATATTGGTCGGTTTACCCACCAGTGTTCCATTTTCGGGCATACAGAGGTATTCAGCATATGCACCCATTCTTTCCCCGGAATATCCAAAAACCTGGTCACCTGGCAGGAATCTTTTTACTTCACTGCCAACAGCTTCAACTTCACCGGCAAATTCATTCCCAAGGATCGTTATCTTGGGTTGGTTGAGACCAAAAGATATTTTTGCGATAAGCCAGATGAGAAAAGGCATATTAAATTGGCGCGGAGAGATCGCCTTGTAATTTCGTGCCATCACATCACCGAAATTTACCGATGTCGCATGGACTCTGACCAAGATCTCATTTCCCTTGGGTAGGGGTTTTTCTACATCTGTGAGTTGAAGAACATCGGGTGAACCATATTTAGAATAGACAACCGCTTTCATTTAAACACCTCTTAAATAATTCCAAAAAATTGTCGCTTGCAACCGTAACCTATGGCTACTCCAAGGGCGAGAAACCTTATTAGGTTGAACGTTGTACCGATAATGAAGTACCACAAGACATTACCAGTAGCGGAAAAACTTGAGGGATTTCCGAGCAAGATCGTGATGATAACCATAACAATTGAGCTTAGGATGACAGATTTTAGAATCGGATCCTTTGCTGGAATTCTGTCAAAGAAACGAAGTAATAAATAACTGACCCACAACCCGATGATCAAACCGCCAAACAAAGCTTCCAACAGCATTGGAATATATGAAATTGAAAGGGCAGCTCTATACTCCGCAGCAATGGGAGTTCGTGATATTGCGAAGTTAGCCAGCCAGAAAGCGAGGCCACCAACCACAGCCAATACGAACGTTTTTTTCAAGATCCCTTTGGATCCGGTTACCATTTTGCTTTCTTGGTTTTTATATAGAGTAGTCATGTTATTTAGGTTCCTTTGCACCCTTAATCAAAAGCCACAAAGTAAGGGAAAACTCTCCAATAAATCCAGCCGCAGAAGCTATGAGTGCTATAACCTCGTTCGGGAAAAGGAAAAACTGAATGGGAAACATCAGCCAGGCAAAACATTCAACCATCAAAATGATGCCTAAAAATTTAGGAAGGTACCCCGACCTGAAAACTAAATACCCAAGTGGGAAAAGCCAGGCAGCAAAAAATGGCTGGGAAATTATATGTCCAATCTTGTATAAATTTACAGAATGCATTGCCATCGCCTGGAGTTGATCTGCCGGGAATACCATCAAATATTCAGCCTTGCTAACAAAGAGCCAACCTGAAAATAACTGAAGGAAACTAAAGCACTCAGCCGCAACACCGACCAGGTTTAATAACAAGAACAATAATGCGAGGCTCTGATTAACTGGTTTCAACAGTACATATAAAGCCCAGGCTGTCAAAAGAAACAACAACGCCGATAATACATTCATCATGAATCCGAGGCGGAATAGTCCTTCATTAGACTTCATCACGTTGATTATTTCTGCTGCATCCCCAAAACCGAGTTGAGCAAACAACTCCGCGAGGATTGGAGTCATAATGTACATGAGATAGAGTAACCCAGCGATCCTTGCTGTCTTTTTTAGTGTCCCGAAGGGACTTTCGTTAGTTGTAATCATTTTTTATCTCCTTCTTTTGAACTATTTGAATGATTTTCTTGCGAACAAACCGGACAAACCGAGATCAGTGGCATTCCCAAATCTCTAACCCTTTTAAGCAACCCATGCAGCGCGGCCTGGTCTACCACCAGACCAGTAAGTAGCGTTTCACCGTTTTCTTCCAGGGTGATGGTTAGGCCTTCGAACCAGTCTGTCCATTGAGGGTCCAGATGACCTTTGATTCTGATCTTATAGCTAGTGGGTTGACTGGGATTTAGTTTTGAAATATTTTTGTTTGACAACTCTATACTCCTTTTGTAGCCAGTTTTTAAAAAGTCCATTCCACTTGCTCAAGATATAAATATCATATCGGCAGCATGGTGTTATTGAATAGACACTTTGGTGTGGTGTGAAGTGTTGTTTTGTGGAAAAAACATGTTTCAACTGATTACATCCGGCTATGATTAAGTTGGTTTTTCCAACCTAAACAAGATCCTTGTTTGAAACTTGGAATTGCCTTATCCATTAATATGGTTACGGGAGTGCTACCTACTTGAGATTGAAATAAGAACAGCCAAAGTGCGATTTTCTCATTTGTCGGCAAGATTTACTTTTCCATTTAATACATCCTTGACCATTATTTCAATAAAACTCTCCGGTTCTTCAAACAATGGACTATGAGCAGAATTTTCAAATGTATAGAATCCTTTTTTCGGAGCATTGATCTTCGTAAAATAATCCCTTTGCAAATCATAGTTGACTGTATAATCGTATCGTCCAGCCAGGATATAAACAGGGATTTCAAATTCCGTAACCTGCATACTCAAATCCGTGGTTGTTATCTCATTCCAAATGGAACTAACACCTGATTGGGATTTCCCTCGCCACAAATTGAATTTTTCCCTTACTGTGTACTCTCGGAACATAAGTGAAGGCAAAAAGATGCCGCCGATTACCGATCTCATGTCATGAGTAGTACCAATTCCGAGGCTGTGCATCGCCCCATCGCGCAAGAGATAATAGGCATCCGGTATGGGGTCTTTTAAAGTGAGTGGTGCTGCCTCAAGTTTTCGCACCATTTTTGTGCTTCCGTTTTCTTTGAATCTCTGTAGCATATAATCGTATGCCAATCTTTCAGATTCAAGTTGATTTGACATCTGTGCAATGCCAATATAGGCATGATACAACTCCGGAGCACGTGCAGCTGCCTGGATGCCAATAAAAGTTCCACCCGAATGCCCCATGAGGTATATCTTTTCTTTACCGAAGCGGTTACGCAAGTAATCCGTAAGCTCAAGTGTGTCAGAAATTAATTGTTGCGAAGTTATGGCTTTCGTAGCATTGGGACTGAAAGAGAGCCCTGAACCACGCTGTTCCCACCAGACAACCGTGAAAAATTCTTCAAGACCTGTGGGATATTTTTGGGTAAGGAAGTAATCAGGCATCCCCCCATGTACGTAAAGTAACACTGGATTCCTCATATCTTTGCTTTTGATGATCATTCCCTGCTGAACACCATTGATATTGACAAAGATTTTTTCTGAAATACTGCCAGGGAGTGGTTTTCCGTTTTCGTCCACAAAAGGTTCAGGTTTTCCAGGACTGTATGCCCATAGTATACCTACAAGTAAAAAAACACCAACAAATAAAACAACAGGTATGGTCAGCATAATCCTAATCACCTTTGGATTTGAAGGTTTGCTTGAACGTTTTTTAATCTTCTTATCTGTCATTTTTTACTCATGTTCCAGCGAACCTCGTAGATGTCATCCACTTTAATTCACGTTAAGATCTATGGTTTCTACTTTCGGCTCAAAGTCTGAGGTTTCCAGACCAGAACCACGATAGCCGCCATGATCACATACGGTAGACACTCAAGCCAGTTATAGAGCGGAGAGCGGGTTACCCCGGAAGACACCACCTGGGCAGCGTATGTATACAGCCAGTGAAGCAGGATCGCCGACCAGAGACTCTGCTTGGTGTTGTTGTACAGCAACGTATAAAAAACTGAATTTGCTATAAAACCAACCAGAAAGCCAATGAACGGGATTCTAAGTTCATGCTGCGAGGTTCCGACCATCATAAACAAGGGTAAATGCCACAATCCCCAAATCACGCCGACGATCACTGATGAGGTCAATGCATTCCACCTTGTTTGGAGGCGTGGGAGTGCATATCCGCGCCAGCCGATTTCTTCAGACAGTGGACCAAGAATCAGAAGTGGCAAAAAACTACCCAACTGAACCAAAAAAAGATTCCAGTTAAAAGAATTCCCCAAGAGTCGATTAATGGTTAGCTGCCCAGCAGTCCCAGCTATTACGATCAGGAAGGTAAACACGTACCAACGCCAGCCAAGCTTGAATTGAAGGATGCGCCGACCCAACAGGCGTAATCCAGCCAATCCCTCCTTTTTCCAGGTTAGAAAAATTCCCAAAAGGGAGGGGACAAATCCACCAATAATAAATAACGCGATCGCCCACCAAGGACCTTTATCATCACTCACGAAACTGATGGCTGTGATCTTAAAAAGAGCCAGAGGACCCCAGAAAACGAACCAGGATAAGGCAAGAGTTAATCCTAAAAAGACATAGGCTTCCTTGACTGTTTTCATACTTTTCACTTTAGTCTCCTTGATAGTTGAACCTGTCGCGCATGACCGAATCGTCCAATTTTTACATTTACGAGAAATGCTAATGAAAAAAACTAAGTAATCAGGGTTTCAAAAATCACATCATCTTTGAAATATAAATAATCCCGGTTATAAAACCTGTCGCATTACAGAGCATGTGAACAATCATGCCAAGGTAGATATTCTTTTTTGTTGTCCCAATGATTATTGGCAAAAAACCAACGGTTCTTGCGATAATCATCCAGGGAGTAAAGACATGAATCGCCGCAAACAGAAAGCTGTGGAATAGTATTGCGTACTTCCCCTTCATTCTGGGTAATAAATATCCACGAAAATACAGTTCTTCAACCATTGGAGCTAAAAACACGTTAATTAGTAAGACCAGCGAATAGGTGACGATCAATATTGTTTTGGAATAGTGACCATCCAACCCCAAATCCATGTCCGGCATCCAGAAAAAAAGATTCTTTTGCAGAAAGGAATCAACGGGTTTTAAAAGTGTCATAATTGTGCCAGCGATCACAAAAATGACGCTTCCCCACACCAAGTATTGCCACCACGGGATTGATTTTTGATAACTGATGATTCCCCGCAGTGTTAACCGGCCGGTTTTTTTCTTCCCCTGGAATAAAAGAAATCCTAGTTCCAAGGGAACAAGAATAACAGCGAATGCCAAAAGAAGCGCAAAAAATGAAGGATAGCCCATTTTAGCAACTGGCTTTAGGGCAAGGAAGTAAAAACACCCGACCAGAATTCCAGGCAGTAAATGTAATATGATCGATTGTGCTGTTGAATGTTTTTCGATTTGATCTTGATTCATCTCATTATGTCCTTTTTGAACGATATGCTAAAGTTTCACTAATTGACATCTGATGCATCGGATGAGCCAGCGATAAGAGTATCAAGATCTCCATTCACGCCCAACCAGTTTGTGCGGTCTTCCTGATGCAACATTACTATACCTACACCCAAATCTCACCGATAGACACTTTTGTGTGGTGCGGAGTGTTGATTCGGGTTAAACTGGCTCAACTTAATTCTCCTAGTTTTGATCAAATTGGTTTTGAATCTACACAAGAACCTTGCCGGCATGGGTATTATTCAGGCAGATTCAAGAGCCCGTTTTTCCCACGCTTCGACGTTTACTCCCTTGGTCAAGAGCCACAAGTAAAACAATGACTCTGCAATAAACGTAAATACGCCAAATATCGTTGCATCAATGTTAGGAGAAAGAAAGAATAGAACAGCAAGTACCGTATAGCATAAACCTCCAAGCATCAACAAGATGCCCAGAATTCTGGGTAGGAAACCCGACTTGAAAACAAGATATCCAAGGAGAAGCACCCAAAAGGAAAAGAACTGGGCGATAAATGTTCCGTATTTGCGCAACTCAAGAAATAACGTTACCAGGGCATTCAATTGCTCCGCTTTGAATAATGCTGAATATCCATCGACCACTCGAGAGCAACAGAACAGCAAAATGGTTAAGTTCATTGAGCAGCGAGATAGGGACACAGACCAAGGCGAATATAACCATAAGTGATGCAATGGTTTTGTTAACCGGTTTGAGTAATTTGTATAGAATCAGCGGCAATAACATCAATAGCGCCTGGCGGATTAGATCACTCACCATAGAGAGACGGAAGAGCGATTCAGAAGCCGCAATATTCTTGACGGTTGCCGCGGTGTCTCCCGGCACAATTATGCCCGGGCGAATAAAAAGTTCAGTGGACATCCCCAGAATAAAAATGAGTACAAACACGAATCGCTGCCACTCTTGCGGTTTTTTGGGGTGAATTCATTTTCATTTCTTCCTCCAATGTTGTATAAATTTATTGCTCATGTTTTGCGGACTGGCAATCCAGTATCATTTTCAGGACCGCCAGTCCTAAACTGCGGAAAATCAATTCGTTATTCTGTTTTAACAGACAGGGCGGCAATTGCCTTGGGATTGAATCCCTTCGCGATCATCCAGACTGCAAAGACCATTTCCTGAATGGCAAGAGGTATCATCAAGAACCCCAGACCCGAATCTAAAGATAGAACCTGCTGGGAGCCAAAAATTCCTCCGATATGGGCAACAAAATACAATATTGCACCAATAAAACCCCAGCTTGACAACCATCGAGGAACGAGTCTTGTTTGAAAAAACAGAATGTAAATCATCATCCCGCCAATACTGAAAACGAGACCCAGCAGAAGTGACGTCCAATCCCCCGCGGCGATGAGTGAGGACCCCAGAATTTTTATAGAAATTTCCGTTGCAGCAGTTTTTTCATAAACCTGGCTCACAGTCAATAGCAGAAAATTAAAGATCACCATACCCATGTAACAAACCGCTTCTAACATTCCCCTGAAGACGATTGACCCGAGTGCCAAGACTTCATTTTGTTTTTTTAAGATCGGGTATAAAAATACCGGTACCATTGCCAGGGGGAACCCCATCAAAAGGATCAGTAGCGTCCCGATGATCCAATGGGTGTCACTTGCAGATATATTGAGTGGATAAGTCGATCCTGCCATGATCGGGCCAGTAAAAACACTAGCCAGGATACCGGAAACCGTCCCAATGATGAATAGTATTCCGACAATGACAGCGGTCTTTCTGTATGTATTCATTTTCTTATCTCCTTTTTTGAACGTTATGAATGAGTTTTACAATTTAATTTCAGGCACATCTGCCAAGCTACTTTTGAAGGACGCACTGCCTCTAGCAAGCCTGCTTTCTCGAAAACCTTTGAAAAGGAATATTGTTATGACTGCAACACCAAGGGAAATTGCTAAACCAGGTCCAACCTTGATAGCTCCGTTTATTGCGAAGGAATTAATCAAATAATGTTGCAATAACCCTGAAACAATCCAGTTACCCCCTGCATTCATATAAAGCCACGTCATGATAAAAGCTATCGAAAAACAGAACACTGTAAACCAGATAAATGACATTCCAGATTGTCTTGTCCCCGGCGACAAAAATGCTACCAGGTGAAACACGGTCCAGAAAGCTGCTAAAATACTCGTTGCAGCAATCGGTGAACGGAGTTGAAGCAATCTGGGAAGGGCATAACCTCTCCACCCTAGTTCTTCCCCAATTGGACCAGCATCGGTAAATATATTCAGACTAAATATAAGTAATGGGAAAGTACCGAAATACGCAATCCAGTTAAAATCACTTGCTCCAATTCCGGTAAGATAAGTAAAAAGTCCGTAAACCAGCAGAATTAAAGGGATTATAAATATGGCAATTATCAACCACTTAGGTTTAGTGAAAAGCACGCCTCTTTTAAATAATGCAACGAGACCGCTCCATTTCTCAAAAATAATTGTCAATGTTAGTCCGGCGATAGTAGGCGCATAAATTAGTAACATTACAAATAAATTGTTGTTACTGATAGGACCGAATACTTTTTCAACCTGGCTTCGAAATATCATCCCAAGCCCCCCAAGCCCGAACATGATTGCAAAAGTTATGATAAAAAACAAAACTAGTTCTTTTACAACATGAGGCCTACTTGTAACGTAATACGATTTGGTCCTATTCTTATTTATCTCCTTCAATTTAATGTCTTTGTTTTCAATTGCCTTGCTGTTTGTATTCATTTTTTTCTCCTTTTAGTAGTTAATTTGATTAGTTGTCTTGTATAACAAAATTGACTTTATCTATGGTTTGACGTCCTGTGTTTTTGCCTGGCCAGGGTCAACGAAATTGACTGAGAGCAAGTGCATGCCCAGATCACGGATTCTCTTCAGCAACCCATGCAACGCAGCCTGATCTATCACAAAACAGGTTATAAGTGTGTTACCGTTTTCTTCCAGCGTGATGACCACGTCCCCCAACCGATTAGCCCACCGGTCATCCAGATGTCCCTTGAGGCGAATCTCGTAAAGCCCAGACTCGTCAAAGTATTCAGGTAATGCGTGTTTTTCACTCATGCGGCTCCTCTATAAAAACTGTTATTCATCTAAATCTTCAATCAAAAGATACCAGGCAATATGATGAGGCGTCATCAGTACATATGATGATTAAGGTGTTGATTTTTTGATCGGAAAGTGTGAAGGAATTAAAAAAAACCGACAGGAACATACACCTTGCCAGTTTCAAGTTTTTAGGATTGAATGATGGTTAAAACAGCTTGAGTTCTTCGGCGCGCCGGACGGCTGCCCGGCGATTGTTTACCCCCAGCTTGGCGTATATGTTTTGGGTGTGAGTACGTATTGTGCTTAGAGACACCATGCGATCACGGGCAATTTCCGGGCCGCTTAATTCGCTTCGCAGCAGCCTGAGAATTTCCAGCTCGCGTTCGCTCAATGGTTCGATCAAATTTTGTGAGCTGACTGACTCTCTGTTTATTTTTGCAGGAATGCTACCGAAAGGAGAAAACTCTATGATTACCTCAGAAGCAGAAAGTAATTTGAAAATATACTCCTTTACGCGGAGTGTTACAACTTTTGCTTCAATTCTTTTCAACAACTCCGCCATTGGTTTGCCTTCGTCCACAAAGATGCGGATGTAGCCTTCCGGCTCGGCCAGGGTCAGCGCACGATCCAAAGGCACGAGTGCAGACTTGATATTGCCCTGTGCCTGGTGAGCGAGTGCCTTCAACACCAGTATCTCGATTGCGCTGCCCATCCGACTAGCTTTTTCTGCTGCTTGCAACAGGCGGTCCAGGAGGCGCATGACCGGGAGAATAGAGCCATTCACCCGATCCTTCTGATACTGGACAATGAGTACCCGGGCAAGCGTGATGTGCTCAAACTCGTGGAGGTAACAAAGGTCATCGTCAGGGGATAGTCCCTGCGCACTTGCCCACTCCATAGCTTTGCTCAACATACCCTGCACAATCCATATTCGGACTTTCAAAGCAGATATTGGACGTATGTTGGGCAAGGGTGATCTGATATACAGACTTTCCGCTTCATCTAAAAGTGCGAGAGCTCCTTCAAGGTCACCCTGTTTTTCAGTAAACCGGGCTTTGTCAATACACCATCGGTATCGCCAAACAGGTAATTCGGCTTTCCTCCCTAATTCCTTGCTTTTTTGCAATTGTTGCGCGGCAGCCTCCAAATTACCCTGTTGAAGGTACAATTCACTTAATCCCCTGTGCAGGTCGGCCGTATCAGGAAAAATTGGTTCACCCTGGTCCATGACATATTTCAATAATTGCTCGCAAGTACTGATCGCCTCTCGGAGACGACCCAAAGCCAATCTGATATCAGCCAGAACAACTGTTGTGCTGATCGCATCCGGGATGTTGCCAGCTGTACGCAGTTTCATTGTGTACTCGGCAAAAACCCGGTTGGCAGCGTCCAGGTCACCACATGCCCAGTAGGTCATCCCCAGAAGCATGGATGCCTGACCGTGTCTGAGATAATCTGTTTCGGGTACGAGCTCGAGTACCTGGCTGGCGTATCTGACCGTGTCTGAAACATTGCCAAACGCCTGAGCAATATAGGCGCGGCCGACAGCAATTGTCTCTGGTAGAGATTTAAATTGTTCTTTGTCTACAACGACCATCGGAACGGATGGAGTTTCCAGTTCCGCTTGGATTGTATCTACCGGTTCTAACCATCGTTCAGCATCTTTCAATCTAACTTCCGCGGCTTCCATCTCACCAATACCCAATAACGCATACGCATACCCAACATTCAGCACAGGGCGTGTGTGGACTAATTCATCCGGCAACGTCCTTGCCCAGCTAAGCCAAAGAGCGGACTGGATGCTTCTTTCTTCTGTTGCCGGCCATGCCAGTTCGATCAGGCCAGCTGCGTGCTCGAAGTCTTTTGCAGCCAGCGCATGGCGGATGGCGTCAGGTGATAATCCGTTCTGTTCATGCCATACGCTTGCACGTTGATGCAGGCTTAATACCTGCTCTGGTCGTGCCTCCATCAGGTGCGCCTGCAGAACCTCGGAGAAAAGGTGGTGGTAGCGATACCACTGGCGCTGATCATCAAGCGGAATGAGGAACAGGTTGCTACGTTCCAAAGTTTCCAACATTCCTATGCCGCCATCTTGTGCGGTCACGGCGTTACACAGGGAACCACTCAAGCGGTCGAGAATGGCCGTTTGCAGCAAGAAATTGCGTACGGGCTCGGGCTGGCGTTCGAGAACTTCCTCGGCCAGATAATCGAGCACGAAGCGGTGACTACCGGTGAAAGCCTCGATAAAACTGGAGGCGTCTTCCCGTCCTTGTATGGAGAGTGCAGCCAATTGCAGACCGGCGATCCAACCTTCGGTACGGGTTTCCAATGCCGTGATATTTTCCGGTGAGAGGTTCAAGCCCATCATTTGGTTAAGAAATGCACCGGCTTCCTCAGGAGTAAAGCGCAGATCGGCTGCTCTCAGTTCGATCATTTGACCTCTGACACGGTAGCGGGGTAGGGGAATGGATGGATCCTCGCGGGTGGTGAGCACCATATGCATTTGCGGTGGCAGGTGATCAAGCATGAAGGTGAGTGCATGGTCTATTGGTTCAGAATCGACCAAGTGGTAATCATCCAGCACCAGGATGAAAGTATCTGGGATAGCAGAAATTTCATTAAGCAGGGGTGCCAAAAGGATTGCATTATTTGTGGTCAGTGGCTGCGAAGATTGAAGTGCTCCTAATACGCCCTTTCCAATATCATTTTGAATTGTTCGTAAAGAAGCGATGAGGTAAATCAGAAAGCTAGCGAGGTCGTTGTCCCCTTCGTCGAGAGACAACCAGGCGACCGGTTGCCCACAAGTAGCAACCCATTCACTGACCAGGGTGGTTTTCCCAAAACCGGCAGGCGCAGAGATGAGGGTCAGCTTGTTGCCCGCAGTGAGACCTGCGTTCAGCCGCTCTAATAGGCGGAGGCGCAGGGCAATGTTAGGTCGAACTGGTGGAACATAAAGTTTTGTAAGAAGAAGGGCATCTGACATTCTATAAATTATTATACATCCCGCCTAATTGGATAGAAGAGTACAAATAAAGATAACCCAAAAAAGGATTAAAAATGATCTTGACTAACTCACGGAAGTCCTAATACTATCTTTTCAAAAGATCCAATTCATAAATATCATGCAAATACATGCTTCCTTCAAATATATATTCTTCCTTGTCAACAATTATGAATCCGAATTTTTCCAGTAATCTTTTACAACTATTATTATCGATAAAAACAATGGCAATTATTTTATTTACTTTCATTTTAATTCGTGCAAATTCAATGATTGCCTCTACAGCTTCTGCCATATATCCTTTTCCGTTATACTGCTGCATAAGCTCAAAACCGATTTCAACTTTATTCTTTTTTCTGTCCCAAAGATGGAATCCGCAAGTACCCATTTTTATGTTTTCATTGTTAATGAGCACCCATCTGTTTTGGTTTCTTGGCTCATTCATATTATAAAATTTAATTAACTCATCCGCTTGCTCAATAATTGTCATAGGTTCCGCATCAAACAAATATTTATTAATAAAATCGTTTTGGAATTCTTCGAAAATAAATTCTCTGTCACTTTGGTCAATACACTTTAAGAGCATACGTTTTGTTTCAATATTAACAATCATGAGTCCTCCAATAATTAATTCTATGTGCCGAAAACCTCCGCCAAACGAAATGGCTCACCTACAGGTGGGACGGGCTAGATCATAGAAAACAGTATTTACATGGAAAGAACAGATTTCACCATGACCCACAATTCAGTCGGTTTTGCACTAAACGTATCGTTGAACAAGATCACTGCAGTTATAACAAACGCGAAAAATCCAATGACAACACCAATTTGCAGTAACGATGTTTTCTGAATCTCTTGTTTAGTCTTAATCTCACAAATTCCGCCGGGGCAGTATTGAGTTTTTTCTTTATTGAATAGAGGATAAAATTTACAACCCAAACAAATGCCGAACACTGCTTCAAAGAATAAGAATATCAGGCAAATTTGACAGATAATCCCGGTAATGATGCTGGTTGAATTCATTACAACCAATAGCAGGAATATGGTCGAGGCTAACACCAGACCGATTGTCCAGGCAAACTTTTTTGGAGCCGCGCTGACATATTCGGGGGTTTGCTTACCAACAAACAAACGTCCAATTATTAAGGAAGGAGAATATTTAGGACTGATGAACATGCGTATCATGAAATCTATTAGGAAGATCGTGTTGACCAACTTGATCATGAAAAAATCCTCTTTAAATATGACCAGCATCCAGGCCAGGAACATAAAAAAATAGAGGATGCCCGCCGATGCTCTGATTTCCCGCTCGTTTAAAACGGGAATGTTATAACCTTCTACCGTTTCCCCAAATTGTTTTGCTTTTTTCATTTTTCTCTCCTTGTTCTGATTCATTTTTGGTTTAAATAAGTCGCCACCGTCTGTTTATGATTTGACTGAGAGAGGGAGGGCTGAAGACCCTCCCTCTCCCCTGACGAAAATCTATGAGGCGGTCAAACGCTCGGTTGACGCTGCCATACCCGGATTCCTACCCAGCAACACAATTCCCATCCAGATGAACCAGACGATCTGTCCTAGACCAAACACAGCAACCAATGCATTCAACGCAGGAACGATTGTGATAATTCCCACTGTGCCAACAATCAAGCCAAGGATGTTCAAGAACTTCGGCAGCTTGCCAGTTCGTAAAGCGGCAATGCTTACCAATAGTGCCCAAAGACCTCCCAGGATCTCGCCATTGGCGTTGCCCAAGCCGTTGGTTACAGATTCAATAGCCTGCCAGGTCAAAGCTGCCTGATCCGGGTCTGTAGCATAGAGTGGAACAATCGTAGCGAGCCCAGCATTCGCGACCATGCCGCTAGCGATCAGCGAGCCGGCCCAGATGATCCCAATCGCAGTTGCTACCTGCATGATCGCCGGTGCACCGGACTTCAAACGATCGTACAACGCCAGCGACAGGATAATCAGAAAAAAGCCAAAGAAAACGTACATGAGCAGATTGGTTGAAAAAACGACCGCCTGATTGTCGACATTCATGGCGACCTTCTGTGCTAAATCGGTGATGCTGATGTAATCCAGAATCACAATGAAGATAATTAATCCCGTCAAGTGCGCCAATGCCATGTAAAGCGCAGCAATTCCACCAAATTTTTGTAAAGCTTTCATTTTATTTCTCCTCTTTTAATCTATAAATAAGTATTACTATTTGACTTCTGGCTTATCAGCCAGGTTATGCTTCAGGGTATTGCCATTTCCAGGCAAACCAAATGACCAATAACAGACAGATGACTTCCACGGCAGCTATGAACAAATAATGAGGATAAGACACTCCACCTCCAACGACAAAGACGATTGTGATCAAACTGACGATGATATTGACCCAGCGATTCACCTTGAAACTCAACACACGGGACAGGATAATCATGGCAATCGAAATTTCCATCATGATCGCACCGCCCAGCATTAAAAGCGGGATTGGAGTACCTGTGGCTGCTGATGTTTTTGCCACCTCATCAGTTGCTCCAGGGATGTACAGCGACAGGATATCTGCCTTCAACATATTGATCATGACAACGATCCATAGTGTTGAGAGCAGAACCTTCGTGTTAATTTTTCCTTTTATTTTTAAACTTGCCCCGAGGGGACTTTCTTTGGTCGTATTCATTTTTTCTCCTTTTTTGAATAATTTGAATGAGTTTTACTATTTGATTCAGAGGTATTAACCAGGTTAATCATCAGATTTAGTTCCAATTCCATGCATACCAAACCGTTACCACGTTGAACCCCATGCTGACTGCAATCAGGAATTTGTCATACAGAGATACATAGGTGGGCAGGCCAACCAGATTGAACAGGAAAAAGAAAACCGCCACGATGATATTCACCCAGCGACTCACAGACTGGGGCATTACCAGGTTCAGGAAAACCATCAGGATGGGTGTCATCATTAAAACCGCAATCCCCAGCCAAATGTACTGATTAAGATTCATATCTGCCATCGATTTTTTTGCCAAATCTCCACTGCAAATACGTAATACATCACCATAAAGATAAAGTAGGGTGGCGACAACCCAGGTTGCAGAAAGTATAATTTTTGTATCCATAGTTCAATTACTCCTTTTCAGTGACACTAATGACAACATTTCCCCTTTTATGGCCTTTATCCACGTATCGGTGCGCGTCGACGATCTGTTCTAACGAATAGCGTCTATCAATGACCGACTTTATCTTTCCCGCCTCAATAAGCTCTTTGAGCAAGATCAGATATTCGGTCTTTTCGCTTGTCGGAGATTTGACGGTTACGTATATCCCCTTTTTCTTCAGGGAGCTTTTACAGCGTGAAGAAGAAATCTTGCCCACCGCGTCAAAAATAACATCATAGGTCTCACCGTTCAGGGTGAAATCCTCTTGTGTGTAATCAATTACTTTATCGGCTCCTAGAGAGCGTATCAATTCTAAATTCGAAGTACTGCACACCCCAGTTACTATTGCCCCAAAGTGGTACCTCGCAATCTGAACCGCGAAAGTTCCTACACTTCCAGAAGCGCCAAAGATAAGGACTTTTTGTCCCCTCTGAATATTTGCTTTTCTCAGAAGAAATAACGCTGACATACCCCCGATAGGAACAGCAGCAGCTTCATCATGGGTCATATTCGCAGGTTTTTTGGCTACTACGCCTTGTTTCCATTTTTCAGGCAGACATACATAATCGGCATAAGCACCGGCTCCCAACCCGGTGGTAGTTCCAAAAACCTGGTCCCCCTTCTTAAATAGTTTAACATCTTTGCCAACTGCTTCAACTTTCCCGGATACCTCATACCCCAGTATGGTCTTTTTGGGCTTTGTGAAGCCAAACATAATTCGCACCGCAAGAGTAAACAGTTTGAAATCCGGGTGTTTGCCAGTTCGAGCCCATAACACGCCTGATGATACGGTTGTTGCTTTTACTTTTACCAGCATTTCATTGTGCTTAGGTGCAGGTTTTTCAACCTCTTCGAGATGAAGTACATCAGGCGGTCCGTAATTTTTATAAACGATTGCTTTCATTGTTATCTCCAAATTCCTTAGATCGAAAAAATATCCAATGTGACACCAAGTAAAGAATTTTGCACTACCTACCTGGCACAACTTTAATATACCCATGACCAAGCGTGAGTGTTAGACACTTTGGTGTGGGTTGAGGTGTTGGTTGAGGTGTTGGTTGAAGTGTTGTTTTAGATTACTGGCAAGAAAGGAGAGCTTTTAGAACAGATTCAACTCACGAGCTTTAGCAATGGCTTCCGTTCGCCGGTGTACCTGTAATTTTTCAAATATCCTGCGGTTATGACCTTTGACTGTATCCAGGGCTAGAAACAGTTTCTTACAGATTTCTTCGTTCGATAGTCCTTGGGCAATCAGCTTAAGGATTTCTAACTCACGTTGGCTTAATGGCTCGATAAGAGGCTGGGGATAATGTGGATCAGTTTTGTTTTTATTGATCCGCTTTTCAGCTTCAAATGCAGCCAACAACCTGGCAACATAGTCCGGCATAATCCCCCGTGAAGCAGCTTCGAGCAATAGTTGCGCCATCAGGGCACCTTCATCTAAAAATAGGCGAATGAATCCACCAGGTTCAGCCATTGCCAATGCTTCAGCCAGAACTTGCACCGCACGATCCTTTTCGCCTTTTGCAAAGAGAACAACCGATAGAACTGCTTTCACCAGCAGTAGCCTGCCTACTAATCCTTTTGCTTCTGCTTGCTGACGCTGTGTTTCCACCAATGCCAGCGCTTCGTTTGAGTTACCCAGAGTGATGAGTACACGTGCGTGCATGAGAGGAATGTCGTTTTGCTGGACAAGTCGTAAAGCTACATTTAAGTTACCCTTGAACAAGTGAATTCCTGCCTTGTTATAGGCTATATCTGGTATTCGGTAGGAGTAATTCTTCAAATTCGAAATTTGTTCTGCATTTAAAATCTTATTCATTGAACCATTACCATCTCTTCGTGCTAATTTGAGACGAGCAAGGAACAATTCACTTAATATTAACCTGTCAATAACTTGATCATACTGCTGTGCTAATTGCAGACTCTTTTCCCCATATTGTTCAGCAGCTTCCAATTCATTCCACTCATAATAAATTCGGGCCAAACCAAGGTAGGCGACAGGGGCGTTATAAGTAGAATACTCTTCCAGCATTGGCAGGACATCTTGGTAGGTCATCATAGCCAGGTAAAGTTGATTCTCACTTTCCTGGATCTGCCCCAGGCGAAGTGAAGCTAATATGGTATTAATCGTATCCCCAGACTTCTGAGCGAGGTTTAATGCTTCTGTATAAAAATGGTTGGCCTCGGAATATTCACCCTGGATGTAATAGGCGAAACCCAACGCTCTGATTGCCATGGATCGTTCAGATAGGTTTTTGGGATGCAGATATTCAAGGGCACGGTGCGCCTGGATCAGGATATTTTCTGTCTGGGCTTGAGTTTGTGCCAGATTCGCTCTGGCAGCAGCAATTTTTCCGATCAGGTCTCGCGTTAAATCTTCCAACTCAGAACCTGGTAATGATAGAGCATCCAATGCTGCTTCGGCCTTCTGGAGTATCTCTTCAACTCCTGCTGGCTCACCAATCACCAACAGCATTGCAGCTTGCATCCACCACAAGTTAGGTCTGTTATCGAGAAGGCCCTTTGGTAATGACTTCAACCAATCCAGGATTGTTGTCGCTGTACCGCGCAGGTGCAGAGGCACCTTCCTGCTTTCCATCAAACGCACAGCGCGCTCGATATCATTCGCTGCAGCTGCATGGCGGAATGCTTCAAGGATTAATCCATTGTTTTCAAACCATTCACTGGCATGAATATGCAATTGGGCGATTCCTTCATGATCGAGACTTTTCTCCAGACTTTTACCTAATAAATCTCTGAAGAGATGGTGATAACGGTACCAACACCTCTCATTATCCAAAGGAATGATAAACAAGTTGGCATGGTCGATAGATTGCAAGGTTCCATCCCCGAATCCAGCTGGTGTCGTTAAAATCGCATCGCAAAGTGAACCACATAAGCGCTCGAGAATGGACGTGCGTTGTAAAAAAATCTGAACCTCTACAGATTGACCCTTCAATACCTCCTCCAAAAGGTAGTCCAAGACAAAGCGATGACTGCCAGTGAAAGATTCTATAAAACTGGTTGCATCTGGAAGTCCCTTCAAGGAAATGGCTGCCATCTGAAGTCCAGCGATCCAGCCTTCCGTGCGGGTTTCCAACGCAGCGGCATCTTCCTCGGAGAGTTTTAGTCCACTTACCCGATTAAGGAACTCGGTGGTTTCGGAGATTGTGAAACGCAAATCGATAGCACGCAGTTCGGTCATTTGATTTCGACCACGCAAGCGGGCCAGAGGTATGGATGGGTCTTCACGCGTGGATATAACAAGAAGCATCTGGGATGGTTGATGTTCAATGAGATAAGTCAGGAAATGATCGATTATTTGAGAATCAATTGCGTGGTAATCATCCAACACGAGCACAAAGTGCTCAGAGATGGTTGAAATTTCGTTAAGCAGGTTGGTCAAAATGATTTCGATCTGCAGCGGCTGAGGAGATTGGAGTGCAGGTAGCAAGCCATCACCAATACCCTCCTTAAGCGTCTGTAACCCTTTTACTATGTAAGAGATAAACCGCGCTGGATCATTATCGCCTTCATCCAAAGAAACCCACGCAACCTGTCTTCCGCAATTGGCGATCCATTCAGTGACCAGCGTGGTTTTGCCAAAGCCGGCGGGAGCAGAGATGAGAGTCAGTTTGCGGTCTGAAGAAAGACCCTTGTTCAGCTGCTCGATCAGCCGCGGGCGGAAAACATTTTTTAGCGGAGGTGGTGGAACATATAATTTAGTGAGGAGAAGAGGTTCAGACATTATAAATTTAATTATATATCGCGCCTCACAGGAGAGAAGATTATAAACAAAGAAAACTTAAAAATGAACAAAAAATGAACTTGCCCTATTTAATTGAGAAAAGAGATTTTTGTTGATTTCTAATGAGCGAAACCCAAACTCTATTCTTTCAGAAGCTCCAATTCATAAATATCATGCAGATATATGTTTCCTCTAAATTTATATTCTTCCTGATCAACTTTTTTGATTCCGAATTTTTCCAGTAATCTTTTACATTTACGATTATCGATAAAAACAATGGCAATTATTTTATTTACTTTCATTTTAATTTGTGCAAATTGAATAATTGCCCCTATGGCTTCTGCCATATATCCTTTTCCGTTATACTGTTGCATAAGCTCAAAACCAATTTCAACTTTATTCTTTTTTCTATCCCAAAGATGGAATCCGCAAGTACCCATTTTTATGTTTTCATTGTTAATGAGCACCCATCTGTTTTGGTTTCTTGGCTCTTTCATATTATAAAATTCAATTAACTCATCCGCTTGTTCAATATTTGTCATAGGTTCCGCATCAAACAAATATTTATTAATAAAATCGTTTTGGAATTCTTCGAAAATAAATTCTCTGTCACTTTGGTCAACACACTTTAAGAGCATACGTTCTGTTTCAATATTCACAATCATGATTCCTCCAATAATTAATACTATTCACCGAAAACCTCCGCCAAACGAAATGGCTCAGATGCCGGTGTTAGGTACTAATTCTTTCAACCATCGATCTAGCCACCCATAAGCCAATTCTCTTGTCGATCTCGGAAAGCTATGGTCATTTCCATGCATGTAATAACCGAAAGCTTTAGATACTTTATAGAGGTTGTACACTTGATACAATTGCTTCCCAACCTCTGCAAGAAACTCTTGATTTCCATAGGCTTTGTCAAAATAGGATGAGATGTTCAGCCACGGTCTGGGTGCGATTAGTGCAGCTACTTCATGTAAATCAAATGGCGGATCTATGTTCTCCAGGAAATACCTGCGCAGTTTTGGAATGTATATATAGCCATCTTCCAATGACCATTCCATACGCTCTTCTTCTTCAGAAAACACCGATAAACCGCAATTACTGATGACTACTTTTATACGATCATCGATTGCTGCGGCAAAGATAGCATTGTGCCCACCAAGAGAATGGCCGATAACCCCTATTCTATCCTTATCCACATGATCAAGCGCATATAAAACATCAATGGCTGCTTTTGAATCCTCCAGGTTTTTACCCACCATTGACCAATCAGGATATTGCTCGTAGAAAGGGCTAGAATCGAAACTATCTTTGCCAGGATAAATGCGTTCTCCCGCTGTCAATTGATCAGGTGCCAATACTGTATACCCCCTCATTGCCAATTCATGACCATAAGCAAAATCCGGAAAACCCTTCAAGCCCACAACTTCATCTTTCCCATATTTGACAGTTTGATGTAAGGCCAGAATAGCTGGTGCAGGTTTCATGAGATTTTTTGAGCGTAATAAGTATGCTGTAATTCTTTCCCCTTCACCAACAATATAGGAAATCTTGCTTCGAACATATTCGCCCAACTTTTCTTCATTGATAATCTGAATCGATTGAGTGTTTCTTGTAACGGGGGGAATGCCTATGGTCTCGAATAGGTGTGCTCGGATACTTTCGCGTCGCTGTTCCCACTGAGCAAGTTCTTGAATATCCCTATTATCATCTGTCAACAACTGCTTGATTGCCATGAAAAAACCTTTCTATTTTATCCTTATGCGCCTAACTTAAAGAAATACTACAAAGGAATTTCTATCAAGATACATTAATGTGATATGCAACTGCCCTTTTTCATTCCTGGGCGAAGGTTTTTCAACCCCTTCGAGATGAAGAACATCAGGTGGTGCATATTATTTATAAACGATTGCTTTCATTATTATCTCCAAATTCCTTAGATCGATAAATATCACTTGTGTCAGCAATTAAAGAATTAGCACTGGCGACCTGCCACAATGTAAATATACTCATGCACAAGTCTCACAGGTAGACACTTTGGTGTTGGTTGAAGTGTTGTTTTAGATTACTGGCAAGAAAGGAGGGCTTTTAGAGCAGGTTCAACTCGCGAGCTTTGGCAATGGCTTCGGTTCGCCGGTGTACCTGAAGTTTTTCAAAAATCCTGCGATTGTGACCTTTGACAGTATCCAGGGCAAGAAACAAGCGCTGGCATATTTCTTGATTGGAGAAACCCTGACAAATGAGCTGTAATACTTCCAATTCGCGCTGGCTCAGTGGCTCAATTAATTCTGATTGCGGATTTTTTGTTGGTGAGACCAGTACAGCTTGCGTTGTTGTAAAAGCAGCCAGGAGTTTATCCACATTACCCCTCAATGGATGAATGCGTGCGCCAGACTGATTCTCAATCCATGATCTAAAACCCAAAATTAACAACCGCATTTGTTCACCCTGCTCCACAAATTGGCGGATGAAACCACCCGGTTCAGCCAGGGTTAGGGCTTCGGACAGCACTTTATATGCCGGTTCTTTTTCACCTAGCAGGTGAAGCGCAAGCGCTTGCAGCACCATCGTCGAGAGCAGATTGTTTTCCCAACCTTTTTCCTCCATTTTCTGGCGATGGGGCACCAGTACAGCCAGCGCAGCGGATGGATCACCCTGGGCGATGAGGGTGCGTGCCTGGAGGATTGGAAGATCATTCTGCTGTGCAATTTGAACGGCGGCATCTATGTTGCCCTGGCTTAAGTGGATCAACACCTGCTGGACGGCAATGGATGGCACACGGGCTGCGAATTCCCATTGGCGTGTATTTTGTTCCGCCTGCTTCAGAAAGCTGGCAGCTCCGGCTACATCTCCCCGGATTAATTTAATCTGGGACATGAATAGTTGACTCAATATTAGCCTGTCAACCACCTGGTCACATAGGCGTGCCAGCTGGAAGCTCAGCTCCCCATATTTCTCAGCGGTATCCAGGTCATTCCATTCAAAATAGATCCTGGCGAGGCCAAGGTACACGACTGTCGTAAATGGAATCGGGTTCTCCCCGATCAACTGCAGCGCATACTGGTATTTCTCAGCGGCCTGGTGAAGCTGGTTTCTCAATTCGTGTACCTGACCCAGGCGGGTTATTGCCAATAAAACGCCTTCATTATCCCCGATCGCCTGGGCGAGAGATAAAGCTTCATGATAGGCTTGGTCCGCTTCATCCCGGTCTCCCTGGATATAATGGGCAAATCCAATATACTGGATGGCTGAAGAACGGTAAGCTGTGTTATTCGGATGAAGATACTCCAAAGCGCGGTTCGCGTATGCCAGGCTGGTTTCTGACTGGTAAAGATTTGCGGCAAGCTCAGCCCTGGCAACCGCAATTTTTCCAACCAGATTTCGACTCCATTCGTCCATTTCGGTGTTGGGAGGAATTTTCAATGCGAGTGCTGCTTCGGTTGCCTGAAGTTTCTCTTCAACCCCAATCATCTGGTAGTTGCTGAGCATCATCGCTGCCTGTTTCCACCACAAAGCAGGATTAGCATTCAGAACGCTCGTGGGTAGAGACTCCAGCCAATTCAATATGATCGTAGGTACACCGGGAAGGTGTAATGGCATCTTTTTGTCTTCCATCAGGCGATTGGCACGATTAACATCCTTGGCTGCAACGGCGTGTTTAAACGCTTCGAGGATCATCCCATTGTTTTCGTACCATTCACTGGCTTGAATTTGCAGGGTATTGATTCCTTCAGTGGTAAAACTTTGCTTTAAACGCTTTCGCAACAAATCCCCAAAAAGATGGTGATAACGGTACCAATAGCGCTCATCATCCAATGAGACGATAAACAGGTTCGCTCGTTCAAGATACGTCAGGGTTTCCTGCCCGGAAGAATTAGAATTACCCAAAACAGCGTCACATAACGGGCCACACATCCTTTCGAGGATGGATGTTCGCAACAGAAAGTTCTGAACTTCGGTGGACTGGCGCTGTAAAACTTCTTCCAGCAGGTAATCCAATATATATCGGTGGCTTCCCGTGAAGGCCTGGATGAAACCTGATGCATCTTTTTGTCCATGCATGGAAATAGCAGCCAATTGCAAACCCGCAATCCAACCCTCGGTGCGTGTCTCCAGGGATGTAATGTCTTCCACTGAGAGGGTCAAGCCCATCACCTGGTTGAGAAATTCCGAGGCTTCGGCCGGGGTAAAACGCAGATCAGAGGCACGCAGCTCGATCATTTGGCTTCGGGCTCGAAGACGCGCCAGTGGAAGGGATGGATCTTCACGGGTAGAGATAACCATGTGCATCTGCGCTGGCTGGTGTTCCACAAGGAACGCCAGGGATTGATCAATCACTGGTGAGTCTATCAAGTGGTAATCATCGAGGATGAGAATAAAATCGTCCGGGATGGTCGTGATTTCGTTAAGCAGAGCGGATAAGAGTGCTTCCGTATTCAGAGACTCAGCAGATTGAAGAGCAGCCATCAGACCCACACCAATTCCAGGCTTGACCGTTTGCAATGCTGCTATTAGGTACGAGATGAACCGCTCCGGTTCACTGTCCCCTTCATCCAGTGACAACCATCCTACCTCCCTGCCACATGTGGTAATCCATTCGCTGATCAGGGTTGTCTTGCCAAAGCCAGCGGAGGCAGAGATGAGCGCTAATTTGCAATTCTTCACCAACCCTTCGTTCAGCCAATCGATCAGCCTGGGGCGCGAGACAATACCGGACTTGAGCGGTGGGATGTATAGTTTCGTCGCCAATAGCGGAGTGGACATAACATGAGTATATAGCACATCAAGTAATTCAAGTCATTTCAAAGACATACTCAAATTAATGGGGAGGTTTATCGAATTGTTTTGAAAATTTGGAATTTTTAAGTAGTGCATTAAAATTCTCAGAATCAAAAAAACGCCTTTTCAGGCGTTTTTTTGTGGGCTTCTAACAGGACGCAACTCGAACAATCTCAATAGGAAGTAGACCAGTTTTTATCCATGTTGCGCCTCGAAAATCAAAGTAAAATGGAGAAATTGTCACTACTTTAGTGAGGTTCACAAGATGTTTTCCCTAATAAAGCCCAATATTTTTAACAACCACACCTCAATTGGGGGCAGTAAACATCTCAGGTTCTGTTTAATAAGAGTAGTTAAAGAATCTCGAATTTCCGTGATTTCGTTAATCCGGGATTTTGTGATTTAAAGAATCCTTAATCGTTTGACTCAATTAGGTTTTCTTTGTCACGATCCAGCCACAATTCCTTGTATTCCCGGTTCCAGTCTATCGTGAAGCGCAATGTAATAATTATCCCCACCACGATTGCTACCCAGATAACTGGACCCCTCAATCCCGTAACCCACAACAACGGTGCAAACAATAATCCAGCTACAACACTTGCACGGGCACTTTGCCTAATAATCAATGTAAGCGCAATCAGAAGAGCGTAGGTAATCAAAATCGCCATCGGCGCAATAGCCATTAACCCGCCATTGGCTGTTGCCAATCCCATGCCGCCTCTGAAACCCGCAAATATTGGCCAACAATGACCTATTACAGCCATACCTGCAGTTAAGGGAATCATCCACGTCGCTGGCGAATAATGGATGGCTAACCAGGTAGGTAGAAAGCCTTTGGAAACATCCAGAACAAAAACCGCAGCACCAGGCAAAAAACCGGCCTGACGAATGGTATTGGTCGTTGTGGCATGACCAGATCCGTTATCCCGAACATCAACACCTTTTACCAGGCGGGTAATCCAAACCGCAAATGGCAAAGAACCGCTCAAATACCCTAACAAGGCAAATCCTAGAGCATAAAGTACAACCATAAAATTCATTCTACTTCATAAATTGGATAGCATCCGGGATGACGTTGATCATCATTTTGCGGACATCCATGCCAAAACTGGTAAATATTTCGCCATCACAATGGGCATAAAGTGGCTGTTTACTTGTGATCGACATCGACCGGCATGTGCCCATCCGGACTTGTTTAAAGCGGGGGTGGGTGCCATTCATAACTTCCGGCAGCAGCCGCAACATCATCACACGAGAAATTTTCCGGATGGCAGCGTAATTCAAAATTCCATCGTTGGTCTTTGCATCCGGAGTTACATTAAATCCGCCGCCTTCGCGCGGACCGTTACCAATCGTAAGCATAATAACCGGCTCATTCCAGCACCCTTCATCCGTTTCAACCTGTAAATCCATTGGCTTGAAATTAAAGAATATGGTTTGCAAAGTTGCAACCAGATACATTAAAAAACCGTGGATCAATTTAATCTTGCGTGTTCGGGTATTCACAGCGGCATCAAAACCGATACCAATTGTATTGTTAAAATATTCCAGTCGGTCGTCATCACTCTTAACAGATGCCATGTCTAGTGCATGCGGCTGACCATTAAAACAGGCCAGAAAAGCCTGGGCAGCCTCGGTCGGTAAATCCAGAATATGAGCAAAATCATTACCAGAACCCAACGGAATGATTCCCAACAATGGACGTTTCTCAGGGGCAATTTGCATCAGTCCATTAATCACCTCATGAACCGTGCCATCACCTCCGGCAGCAATCACCATGTCATACTCCAGGTCTCCAGCTGATCGCGCAATTTCAATGGCATGTCCAGGATATTCGGTTGAACGCCATTCAGCTTTATGTTGAGAAGCCAATGGTCTTAAATCCGATGCAATTTTTACTGAACGACCATGGTTTGTTGTGGGATTCAATACAATCAGTGTTCTCTTTGTCATTTGAAAAATTCTCCAAAAAAGATTGGTGGATTATAACTTCAAAAAGAAATAACAGAAAAAATTGATTAGAAGAAAACCAATAAACTGTTAAAACCCTGAATGCCACCTGAAGATACTTCTTTACAGTGAATATCCATTTTGGACACCTTTCCTTGATTGAGACAAGGATCTCCAGCGATATTGATTGCCTTTTTCTCTATATAACAACATTCCCCGGATCCACACCGGGGAAGCCTCTCAAAATCGTAGTCATATTGCCAGTGCCCCCAAGGGGACTCGAACCCCTGTTTGAGCCTTGAGAGGGCTCCGTCCTGGACCTCTAGACGATGGGGGCGCACTCTGCATCGGATTTTAACATGCGGATATACGCCTGTCAATATGAATAAGGATTAGTGATTGTGACCATTTTCATTTGAAATCAAGCCAAAAGTATCGGGACATGTCTTAATACAACGATTACAATTGATATTTATTCTTATCTTATTGAGGAATTGCCATGTTTGAACTTAATAAAAATGATTATTCTGTTATTTTGCCATTATTGGCCAATAGTAAACAGAGAGTGCTTCCCTTTTCAATCGCTCAGGGAATCAATCCCGGTCGTATTTTTGTCAACCATCAAGCAAACCCAACCATCGCCTTGATCTGGACAACCGTTGGGTATTATTTTTTGTTTGGTGATCCGGATTCAGCAAACCTCTCGGAAATAAGCCAAATCATCTCCGAGATCTTTGTCCCGGCTTCCCAGGCAACCGGAGAAACCGGGTTTATTTTGATCCCTTCCAGTGATGACTGGAATCATACTATATCTTCGATTCTGCCAGGGCAGGATGTGATTGAAATTTATCGCACGCCGCATACATTGAATATTCAAAATTTCTTGCACAACTTGCAACAGCAAGCCAACCTTCCTTCAGGGTATGTTTTACAAAATGTGGATAGCTTCATGGCAGAAAAAATTGGTGTTCTGGCAAGTTGGGCTTCTATAGATGACTTTCTGAACAAAGGGATTGGTTTTGCTATTATGAAAGATGGCCAACTTGCTTCTTATTGTTATTCCGTCTTTTCATCCGAAGATGCTATTGAAATCGACGTTCATACCAAGGAGAATTTCAGGGGATTGGGCTTGGCAACTCTTGTTTCATCTCCAGTAATAAACCAATGTATCGCAAATGGAAAGAACCCCAATTGGGAATGTTTTTGGGATAACACACCATCATTACGTCTGGCTGAGAAGTTAGGGTATTCAGTCGAAAAAGAATATCCGGTTTATTACTGGGAAATCAGTCAATAAAAATTATTTATCGTCCAATTAAATCAATTGAGTCTATATTTTAAGATTTGATATCGAAATGTCTTCGATTCAGTTGACTCTACTCTGCGCTCATGCTATTATCTAAAGGCAGTTATTATCATTATTATTCATATTATCCTGCACCTTAACAATCACATATCTCCAGGAGTTTTATTATGAGCGTTGATTTCATCTCTCGTCTGATTGGCATGGTCGTTTTTTGCATTATCGGAGTTTTTGTTGGCTCCGATTTAGGTACCGCTACCCAAGTCAATCAAAATCCGGAAATTCCACTTAATTTAGAACAATATACCTTCACCTTCGGCCTGGTAGGTGCACTTGTCGGCCTGATCTTAACACCTTATCTAACCACCAAACCCGTCAGAGCCCTGCGATCAAAACTTACCAGAATTTCTGCGCAATCATTATTTTCTTCATTTGTTGGTTTAATTGCTGGTTTACTTACTGCTGCATTATTAGCTTTTCCCATATCATTATTACCCAAGCCTTTTGGAACAGTGCTTCCTTTTATAGGCGTGGTCATTTTCGGTTACCTGGGAATAACGGTCTTTTCCATGCGATCCAATGACCTCTTCAATGTCATCGGTGGTTTCTCTGGCAGAGGAACCAGCAATATGCCAGGTACACCGGTGGGTGATGTCAACGCCAACTGGGCTGAAACACGCACCATTTTATTGGATACCAGCGTCATTATCGATGGCCGTATCGCTGATATTGCCCGAACTGGATTTTTACCTGGATCTTTGTTGATCCCAAGATTTGTGCTGAATGAATTACAGTACATCGCAGATTCTTCTGAGAGCTTAAGACGGCAACGCGGTCGCCGTGGCATGGAAGTATTGGCAAATTTACAGAAAGAACCCAACATTCCTGTGAGAATCAGCGATATTGATGTGGAAGGGGTGCGAGAAGTGGATGATAAATTGGTCATCCTGGCCCGGCAGTTGCGCTGTCCGGTGCTAACCAATGATTACAATCTCAATCGTGTTGCTGAATTACAGGGTGTCACCGTTTTAAATATCAATGAACTGGCAAACGCTGTCAAATCTGTGTTATTGCCCGGTGAGTTAATGAATGTGCGCGTCATTCAGGATGGAAAAGAAGCCAATCAGGGTGTTGGTTATATGGATGATGGCACAATGGTGGTGGTAGAAAATGGCCGTGATTATATGGACCGCCAGATTGTTGTGGTGGTCACGAAAGTTCTGCAAACGGCAGCTGGCCGTATGATTTTTGCCAGACCCGAGGATGGGGATTTATAAATCAGCCAGGAGAATGGATTTATGACTTTAAAAATTTATAATACACTCACCCGTAAAAAAGAAGAATTAGAGACACTCGAACCCGGTGTTGTTAAAATGTATGTCTGTGGACCCACTGTATATTCCAAAGCCCATGTGGGGCATGCGATGTCCGCAATGGTATTTGATATCATCCGCCGCTACCTGGAATATCGTGGGTACGAGATGCGCTACCTGATGAATTTTACAGATGTGGATGATAAGATCATTGCGCGTGCGAATGAACAAGCGGCTGATCCTTTTCAACTCGCTGAAGGATATATCCGCGATTATGAACAGAATTTATCCGATCTAAACATCAAACCAGCTACCTTCAATCCACGCGCCACCCAGGAGATTGACCAGATCATCGAAATGATCGCAGGGTTAATCGAAAAAGGTTATGCCTATCCGGTCGATGGCGATGTTTATTTCCGTGTCACCAAAGATGAAGATTACGGAAGGCTTTCCGGCAGGAAACTTGATGATATGCAGGCCGGCTCCAGAATTGACATCGATGCTCGTAAAGAACACCCGATGGACTTTGCTTTATGGAAAGCAGCTCGTCCTGGTGAGCCTTCATGGGATAGTCCCTGGGGGAAAGGAAGGCCAGGCTGGCACATCGAATGTTCTGCGATGAATTTGCATCACCATGGGGACCAGATTGACATTCATGGTGGCGGAAATGATCTGGTTTTTCCCCATCATGAGAATGAAATTGCCCAAACTGAGAGTTTAACGGGGAAACCGTTTGCCCGTTACTGGGTCCATAACGGTATGCTGCAATTGGGTGGCGAAAAAATGTCCAAATCCACCGGTAACCTGGTATCCATCGAAGAATTCCTCAGTAAATACAGTGCTGACACGCTGCGATTCACGGTTTTAAATGCCAATTATCGCGGGCCATTGACCTTTAACGATGAAGTCCTGGCTCAATCCGAAAATGCATTGAACCGGTTAACATCTGGTTTCCGTCCGGCTTTGCCAGGGGTTAAAGGGGCAACAGCGGATATGCTCGCCTCTCTAGCAAAAAAGGTGGAAGAAACACAAACCAGCTTTATCAATAATATGGATGATGATTTCAACACTGCTGGTGCATTGGGGTCGTTGTTCGATCTGGTGCGTGTGATCAACCAGGCGCGTACATCCGGGGCAACCGACCAGGAACTACAATCCGCGCAGGAAAAATTACGTGAATTGACGAATGTGTTCGGATTGGTGCTGGCTGAAACAAAAGGTTCTGAATCACAGGCAGATGCATTTATTGACCTGCTATTGGAACTGCGCAATTCTCTAAGAAAAGATAAACTCTGGGCATATTCTGATTTAATTCGTGACCGATTAAAAGATTTGAGTGTGACACTGGAAGATAGTAAAGATGGGACAACATGGCGATGGGATTAATTAAATGAAAGAGTGGATATCAGGACGAAACCCGGTTTATGAAGTGCTGCGTGCCAAACGCAGGCATGTCTTTCGGCTTTTGTTGGCGAAAGGTATCGATCGTGGTGGGCATGTCTATGACATCATCAAGCTTGCCCAAGCCAGGAAACTGCAAATAGAAGAAGTACCCCGTAACCAGATTGATAGTATGGGTGAAAATCACCAGGGCGTCGCTCTGCAAGCCAGTGCCTATCCGATGGCTGCCATGGATGAAGTGGTTCTGGAAGCAGGAAAGCGTGCTGAACCATTATTTGTGCTGATGTTGGATGAAATTCAGGATCCGCAAAATCTGGGCACCTTATTACGCAGCGCTGAAGCGGTTGGCATACATGGCGTCGTGTTACCTTTTCGCCGTACAGCTTCCGTTACCCCGGCAGTTGTCAGTGCTTCATCCGGAGCTGTAGAACACCTCTTAATTACACAGGTCAATCTGGCACAGGCAATTGAAGAATTTAAAGCCAAAGGTGCCTGGGTAGTTGGGTTGGAAGGTGGTGCCGGATCAAAACCCATTGCAGAGGTCAATCTAGCCGGAGATCTGGTGATTGTCGTTGGCAGCGAAGGCAGTGGTATGCGTCCGCTTACCCGCCGGCTCTGTGATCACCTTGTGCGTTTACCCATGCGCGGTCAGGTGGATTCTCTCAATGCCGCTGTTGCTGGTTCTGTAGCCCTCTACCAAGCATTACAGGCAAGACAGAGATAAGAACAACCAACGACCATATACAATCATCTTACAAAAATGAAGTATGCGTACTATAATTTATTCAGACTTTTTACTCTGAAATATGAGTTTTAAATCACCTGGTAACAGGAAAAATTAGATAGGAGAAAAAATGCTTATTAATAATGAACTTGCAAAGAAAATGATGGAACAGGTGCGCAATGAATTTGCCGCTGGCTTACAATATTTAGCAATTGCGACTTATTTTGAACAGGATGCAATGGATAACACTGCAGAGTTCTTTTATGCCCAGGCAGAAGAAGAAAAAGAACACGCGATGAAATTGTTACACTATGTCGTCGAGACTGGTGGTACAGCCGATTTATTACCCATTCCAGCACCTACTGCAAAAATTACATCTGCCGAAGCTGCTTTTCAAGCAGCATTGAATTGGGAAGTTGAAGTCACCGGACAGATTAACGCATTGGTGGATCTTGCCAAAAAGCAAAATGATTACCTTGCTCAGAATTTCCTGAATTGGTTCGTTGATGAACAATTAGAAGAAGTCACAACTATGGAAAAATATCTGGCCATGGTCAAAAAAATGGGCGACAAGAACATCATCTTGTTGGAACATCTCATCAAAGGCGGCGATTAATTTCCACCTTTCAAAAAATAATCGGGCATCCAATTGGATGCCCGATTTTTACTTAATCACAAATGCCCACAATATCCACAGAATCAGCATGATAAAGCCAATGCCAAATCGCACGCCAACCGACCAACCGCAACCGGTTGCCAGGCTGGTAGAAGAATCAAAAGCTTGTTTGGCATTTCTAAGCCGATAGTATTCCACTAAGAATAGCGCAACCAATGCCAAAATTAATCCACCTATCGGGGGTAACAGCACGGTACCAATCATCGCGCCAACCCAGGCAGCCCCTAATGACCACCAGGATGCACCTTTTTTACGGGCAGAAGCACCCATCAGGAAATTATCAATGATGCTGCCCACCACCATTAAAAGAGTCATGATACCAAAAATGATCCAACCGGTGGTGTCGAAACCAGTGGTGATGCCATATACCAGAGCGCCTACCCACATGATTACCAGACCGGGCACAATCACGATTAACAAGCTCAACCATCCGATCAACATGGTCAATCCTACAAGAATATTTACTGTTACATTACCAAATGCCTGCCAATCCATGAAAACTCCTCTTTCGAACGTCTATGACGATACTAATTAGCGAATGATGTCAATTCCACCCATCCAGGGTCGTAAAACTTCCGGGACGACAATTGATCCATCTGCCTGCTGATTATTCTCCAGAACAGCAATCAGTGTGCGTGGTAATCCCAATCCTGAACCATTTAAGGTATGCACCAACTGGGGTTTGCCCTTATCCTCCGGGCGGTACTTAATATTCGCCCGTCGGGCCTGAAAATCTCCCACGTTCGAAACCGACGACACTTCCAACCATTCCTGGCATCCCGCTGCCCACACTTCAATATCATACGTGACTCGGGCATTGAACCCCAGGTCACCTGTGCACAACTGAATGATGCGATACGGTAATCCCAATAATTTCACAGTCTCTTCAGCGTCCGCCAGCATTTTTTCCAGTTCTTTTTGTGATTTTTCCGGTTGGCTGAATATGTACATCTCCACCTTATCAAATTGATGTCCACGTTTGATCCCGCGTACATCCCGCCCGGCGCTCATTTTCTCACGGCGGAAACAGGGGGTATAGGCCGTATAGCGCAAAGGTAATTCTGCTTCAGCGATGAAGTCATTCATGTGCAATCCGGTAATTGGGACTTCCGCGGTAGGCACCATCCAGTAATCTTCTTCAATATCATGGTATAGATTATCGATAAATTTGGGTAATTGCCCGGCTGCGTACAGCGTATCGGCTTTCACCATAAAAGGCGTGTACTTCTCCAGATAACCCTGTTTAATATGCAAATCAAGCATATAAGCAATCAAAGCGCGCTGCAATCGTGCACCTGCCCCACTGAGTACATAAAAACGTGATCCGGTGATCTTGACTCCCTGTTCAAAATTGATTAATCCCATTGCTGGTCCCAAATCCCAGTGAGTTTTGGGTTCAAAATCAAATGCTGGAAGTTCACCTTCGGTGCGTACAACCACATTTTCACTTTCATCTTTTCCCAATGGGGTTATGGCGTCCGGTAAATTGGGTACACCGGAAATCAGGTCACTCAATTTTGACTCCACCTGGCGCACCTGTTCATCCAATTCTGCGATGCGGTCGCCCACAGCACGCATATCAGCGATTTTACCCGCACGTTCTGCCTGATCTTTACTCTGCCCTATCTCTTTAGAAACACGGTTTCGTTCTGCTTTAAGAACTTCCACTTCCTGCAAAAAATTGCGTCGTTGTGCATCGAGCTCGATCAGATCTGTCACCACGAGCGTGTCCATATTGCGTTTGGTCAATGCATCAATGACGACCTGGGGATCTTCTCGGATCAAATTGATATCTAACATAATTTCTCCTTCTCATACAGTGAATGCAAACAAAAAATCCTCACCCGCGCAGGACGAGTGAGGACCCGTGGTGCCACCTGCATTCATTACAATGGAATTCCATCATAACCTTGTTGACTGATAACGGAGTTGCCGGCCCTCTTACGGTCATTTGACCCCTGCAAGGGCAACCTGTCCCTTGATGGGACAACCAGGGTGGAAATTTTTGCCACTATGCCAGTTCTCAGCATCCACTGGCTCTCTGTATGGGAGCAAAAAGCAGCCCCGGGTTGGTCTTTATAGAGCGATTATACCGAATGCAACCCGCCTGTCAAGAAGATTATTATGCTATTCCATTTTCACGAATGAGTTGCCGGTACTGAAATGCGCTAACCATCCAAATCAGCTCCAGGGTTTCGTAATCACACTAAATTAATCGCTGATATTGATATGGTACTTGATACATGTTCTCTAGCCTTATTTCCATAGCTTTTTGGTTTCAGTAATAATTAATTTTCGTTGCTGAGCTGATAAATTTCTTTTCGGAGAATTGAGGTCACAGGTGTCACGGTTTTCCACGATTAACACTCGTGCATCTCTTGACAATGTATGGGAGTGCCAGCAACCGCGTTTAACATTATAAATTTGATAAGGTTGCATATCCACAGCAAAAATCGTTTCGACCTCATCCTGACCTTCACTAACCAAGAGAATACATTGCCCCTCCAACAGAACAAAAACTTCATCGGTCTCATCGTGCCGTTGCATCTCGGTAATATTTTCCGGTAAGAGTTCTGGATGATAACGCAAAAAAGCTACACGCCAGCTCTCAAAATCAACTATAGGTTGGTAGCCTATTCCATCAAAAGTATCAACTTTCAATAATGTTTCATCAATCATTTTGCCTCTCTCAACAATGAGTTTCCAAATACAATTCTATCAAGGTTTCAACTCCAGTATATAAATATTTGAGTTTTTTTATTAAGATCCCTCTTCCATTCCATAAGACAACGATTTTCGCTACAATAGAATGATGAGACCTGTTTTGATTCCTCGTTCAACGTCGGACTCAATAGCTGAATCAAGTTCGGATGACGCATTATTTCTGACCATTCCTGGTGGCCGCAAAGGCAAATATCGCTGGGCACAATTTGATGATTATTTACACCGCTTGCGACGAAACTTCTCATGGCAATCCCCGTGCCAACTAAAATTACAGGCTCGTTGTAATTACCCACAGCATGCCGGCACCTGGGGTTTTGGCTTCTGGAATGATCCTTTTAACACCAATCTGGGTATCAGCGGCAGTGTCAGACGCTTACCGGCTTTACCCAATTGTGCCTGGTTTTTTTATGCCTCCGAGCATAATTATCTTTCGTTTCACGACTCCCTCCCAGCTCAGGGATTTCTGGCAGCCACCTTTTCCTCTCCGCGTATACCTCCTTTATTGCTTGGTTTGGGATTTCCATTCATTCCATTGATGTTCAACAAGCATTTTGCCAAAATGGCAAGAAGCGTATTTGGACTTCTGATCCGGCAGGATGCTGCTCAGATCCAAATAGATGTCACGGATTGGCATACCTACCAGATCGATTGGCGAAAACACGAAGTTTTCTTCACTATAGACGAAAAAACAGTCCTGGAAACAGCAATCCATCCATATGGCAGGCAGGGTCTCGTGATCTGGGTCGATAACCAATATGCAGCCTTTCCCCCCGATGGAAAATTGTTATTCGGAACTTTAGCCACTTCAGAATCGACAACGCTTGAAATTAAAGACCTTCAGATCTATTAATCTACAAAATTAAAGAAAACTGTCATCCAAATTTTTTCAGATGACAGTTTGTTATCTAATTATATAAGTCACTACGTGTTAATTATAGGATCCACAATCGCAGGATAACTTCCAAAATAAGTCCAAGCATTAAGAACATGCCATAGCGGCGATTATGGAAAAACGAAATCGCTGAAAACCATAAAGGCCAGATGCTGGGATCATACTCAGCCGGGCAACTCTCTGGTTTGGGCGCTTTGTACATTGCCCAGACTCTGGGAATGGCAGTCAGAGCAGCCAGCACGATCAACATCACCGGGGTAAAGAAGCCTGTAATGACCAGTGCAATGACAGTGAGGTACTGCAGGGCGATCATGCCCAGTACGGTATAACGAGCGGCTTTTTCACCCAGAATGACCGGCATGGTGTAGATCCTCTTGGCTTTATCCGCTACTAATTTATCAATATGTTTACCAAATAACACAGTGGTCGGACCTAAAGCGTATGGTAGGCTTGCCCAGACGACATTCCAGTCCCAGGCACCACTGACCACATAATAGCCACCTCCCACCATCAACGGTCCCCAAATGATTAATACGGCAATCTCGCCCATTCCAATATACTTCAGCGGAAATGTGTAGAATAAGACAAAAACTACGCCAGCAATCATTAACCATAAGGCAATGCTACCTCCTTGAATCACCAGCGGTAAACCAGCTGCGACAGCAATCAGTCCTGTTACAGCGATATAAACCAATAAGGATCGGATGGTCAGTAAACCCTGTTCCAATGGTTGTGGACCATACTGGGTACGGAAATAATTATTTTTATCCACACCCCGTTGATGGTCTGTCAGATCGTTGATCAAGTTGTTGGTGGCGTGTGCGAACACCAGACCCACAGCCAACAATGCCCACCGACCGAGGTGAAAACTGCCATCTCGCCAGGCAAAAATGCCTGCCAGCGCAGCTGATATAAAGGTCATAATCAAGACAGCTGCGCGGGTTGAAATCAACCAGCGTGAAATAATATCCAATGCATCCCATTCTGCTTTGTCAATACGAGGAATTACTCTTAAGGCTTTTAACCACATACTTGCGTTCATATTTGAATCCTTTAACTTTATAATAATCGGATAAATTTTATCCGATATTTAGTCGAATTTCTCTATTTTGTAAAATCTTCGATATCGAATAATTAGAATCTGAAACGCGGCATTTCTTCCTGTTTTTCTGGCAGGTAAATTTCCCCTTCGCGTTTATCCCCCATCGTTTGCACATTTTCAGGTTTGTGATGCATCATCCAGGCTAAATAGGCGCATCCAATTGCATTTAATTCTCCGGGCTGGTAAATATCATCTGCGGGGAGAATTCCTTTTATCAACCGAAAGCGGGTAACTTCTTCAAAAAAATTCATTGCGTCTTTGACTGCTACACCCTGTTCATACAGGATCAATTGCCTTTGCAATCGACCTTCGAGGCTTAATTCATTAAATAGCCCATTTCCACCAATCAGACGGCTGAAAACGGCTTCCGCCGGAGCTTCCACAAAGTGTCGTTGATCATCCTCTGGATAGGGTTGATAACCAAGTTTTCGAATCCGTTGAAATAATTTGAAACCTCTTCTTACCCAAACCATGCACTCCGATTCGACAGCCGGGGTACGATTCACCTGAATTCCTTCTTGCAGTAATTGGAACTCGACTTTTCGCAAATCTCCGCGTTGACTGACAGGCACAGAAAATAGCCGGTAAGTATCCTCATCAGCATCGACCAGACCTTGATTAACCATTTGAGGACCATTAATCGCAACACAGGCGGATCCCAACCCGGCCAAAAAGGCTAAAACTTCACGAAGAGGGCCATTCCCAATCGCCTGAATATGCATATTCTCGTCTAAGGCAGCAAAAACATATGGTTGATATCTTTGGCTGGGGTCTATCCCCAAGAAGAAGAGCGGAGTTTCTTCCATATTATTAGTGTAGCGGATTTTTTATGAAGGATCAAATTTCCTGGCTAATCTATTTTCATAATCAGAAAAATCATTATTTTTTTCTATCCGATCGCACGTTTCATCTATAATTGAAGTATGAAATCCGATAAAAATGACTATTCAAATATATTAATTATTGGAGATTTTTTGACTTTCCTGGTGGTGACCGTAATCGGTTTTGCCAATCATAATAGCCAATTCGATTTAATGAGAGTATTGGCGAACTGGCTGCCGCTCTGTCTAGCCTGGGGTATGGCAGCGCCTGTTTTAGGTTTATGGAATGCAAAACAGATACCGTTACAAAAGTCCTGGTGGCGATTCATTTGGGCTGCAATTCTGAGTGTACCCCTGGCAGTTGTGATCCGCGGATTTATTCTACATACACCGACAATTGGGATTTTTGTGCTGGTGATGGTCGCTTTTTCGATTTTGGGACTGTTGACCTGGCGCTTGGTCTGGCAATTATTTTTAAGAAAAAAATCCTGAATTAAACCGCAGCCACACCCTCAGAAATCGGTTGTGATCTCTCCAAAACAAAGAATATAAAGCCTATAATGCTGATTCCACCTGCCAGCATTAGGGCCGGCCCAAAACCCAACCATCTGGATAATATGGGGGCTAATAAAGGTGCGGCAATCATGGACAAATATTGCAATGTTTGTGCAGCAGCAACGAATGTGGCATTATGATCAGCGGGAACCCTACGCATTAATTCGTCGAAGAAAACCAGGTTTAATCCGGCAGTAAAGATCCCATTTAACCCGGCAAATATGACAACTGGCCAGACCTGTTGGCTCACACCAACCAGAATAGGAAAAAGAGAACTCCCCAGGGTCGTCGCCAGCAAAACCGCTCTGGATCCCTTACGCCGGGATTGATTTGTCCAGAAGAAGTATCCAAGAATTACCGTGGTGTTGGCTGCAATCTGAATCAAAGCAATCCAATAATCAGATGCATTGATTTCTCTCACGTAATAAATGGGTAAAAGCGGAGCAGCAAGAGCCGCACCAGATAAAAAGACAAACCGCTTCCAGATAAAGGAGACAAAAGGTTTTTCACTGGAAATTAGCCGCACATAGGAGACAGCCTGTGCCTTTAAGCTGGTTCTGACTTTCTTTATCTGTGGGGGATTGTCCGGTATGACAATCTTACTGGAAAAATAGAAACTGATGACGCCACCAAGGGATAGCGTGATGAAGAAAATCTGGTAGTTTAGCGGGAAGGCAACCCGATCCAGAAACTGCCCGGCAATTAACGCTGTGGCGGCGTTGGTAAAGCCGAGAATCGACCAGCGATGCGACATTAATTCAAAACGACCTCGTGACCCGGCGATTTGATTCATCACAACAGAAAAACAGATGCTCAGGATAGTCTGTGGTACTGTTGCAACAGCCCATAGCCCCAGTATCCCAAGAATTGCACTCGCTTCTGGTAGGAATAAAACCAACAAACCGGTGAAACCATAACTAAGCAACACACCTAAACGTGCAAAACTAAACCAGGGGATGATATTTTTACGCGTCTCTAAAAAATTTCCCAATGGAATCGCCAATAACGCGCCGGTTAACGCAGGCATGAAGGTTAACATACTAATTTGTAATGTATTGGCACCCAGCCTGGTCAATAAAACCGGTAAAAAAGGTGCGCCGGTGGATGCCAGGCCAACACCAATCGCGTCAATCTGCACGTTTCTGAAGTTTAACCGGTTGATTTCCGGTGCAGTTTGAGGAACATTAAACCAGCGATAGACGAAAGAGGAAATGGTTCGTAAATTAAATAAACGCATTTAATACCTTATCTTCAACAATTTTATGAAAGCGTCCCTACAACATCCATCGAATTCGTCATTATCCCTGTGCAATTATATCGCTTTAAACCTTCTACGATTGAACTTGTTTCATCACGCTAAATCGGTTATCAATGAAGTGCGCTGGTTATTTGCAGATGCATACAGGTGTGGTATATAATGGACATTGTGTTCGATATAGGGAATGTATAACCATCAGAAAGAATCATTATGGATGAGATCGGATTAGCATTATCAGCTCAGCAAGGTGATTTGAATGCCTTCAATCGCCTGGTACTTGAATATCAGGAAATGGCCTTTAATCTGGCTTACCGCATGTTAGGCGATCCTGATGTAGCAGCTGATGCTACTCAAAATGCATTTATCTCTGCCTATAAAGGTCTGTCTGGTTACCGCGGGGGGTCTTTTAAATCATGGGTCATGAGAATTGTCTCTAACACTTGCCTGGATGAAATCCGCCGTCAGAAGAGGCGACCCACCACACCTCTGGAACCTTACGATCCTGAAGGCGAAGAAGAAATTGAATCTCCCTCCTGGCTTAAGGATGATAATCCTTCTCCGGAAGAAGTGCTCGAATCATCTGAATTGGAAAGCGCCATCCAAAATTGCCTGCAATCCATGAAACAGGATTTCCGGCTTGTGGTCGTGATGGTCGATATCCAGGGAATGGATTACCAGGAAGTGTCCGATTCCACCGGGTTACCTCTTGGAACCATCAAGAGCCGACTGGCTCGCGCGCGTGGAAAATTGCGGGATTGTTTACAATTTTTTCGGGAACTTTTGCCAGATATTTTTCGTCTTGATGGTGAGGGAATACAATGAAATTAAATTACTCACCGAAAGACTGGCAATTATTATCGAACTACCTGGATGGACAATTAACCAACCGGGAAGTTTCGATTGTAGAAACACGTCTTAATAGTGAACCCCAACTAAAACAAACTTTAATGGAGATGCAACAGACTCGCTATCTGCTGCAACATGCGAAGAAAGTTTCTGTACCACGCAGTTTCACACTGACACCAGAAATGGCTGCTCAAATTCGTCCAGCCAGGAAACCCCTCTTCCCATTCTTCTCTTTTGCTTCTGTAATTGCAACCATTTTTCTGGTGGTTGTGATCTTATTTGAATTCTTGCCTGGTATGCTATCAGGCGTTATGTCACAGAAGTCTGCCACTTCCAATGAAATGCTGGCTATGGAAGCCGCTCCGATGGCAGAAGAAGCGCTAGATTCTGCCACACCACCCATGATAATTGAATGGGGTAGGCCTGCCGGAGCATATGGAATGGGTGGCGGTGGCGGTGATGCAGGTATTGTGTCTGCCCCGCCGGTTGGAGGAGGAGTCGAAATTGAGCCCGAAATGCCTGCTGAGGAACCAGCACTGGCTGCTGAGGAACCAGCTCCAGCCATTGAAGAAGAACGCTCTGTAACAAAACATGCAGATTCTGAACCAATCACCGGTGCTGGACCTATTCTGGGAATTCGTTCAGCCGAAGAAACTGATGCTTTCAACGACTCTGTATTAAACATCCTGAGTGAATCTGGCATTGAACCGATACCGACATTATCTGATCCATTTCCATGGTTGCGGGTCAGTCAGATCCTCCTTGGCAGCATTGCCATCATCTCTGCCATTACAGCTATCATTTTAAGAAAAAGGTCATTTTAGTGGGACATCAGCACCTCATAGACATGAAATTTTGCCCCTATTGTGGATCACCCATAAAAACAAAAGAAGTGTATGGAAAAGCCAGAGCAACGTGTCCGACTTGTGGATGGGTGTATTATGAAGACCCCAAGGTAGCTGCAGCTGTTCTGGTGCAACAAAATGGATCAATTTTATTAGCCCGGCGTATTTTCAACCCAAACAAAGGTGATTGGACATTGCCAGCTGGATTTATAGACGCACATGAAGACCCAAAAGACGCAGCTATCCGGGAGTGTCTGGAAGAGACTGGTCTGGTTGTGAGAATCATTCGTTTGCGAGATATTATCAGCGGTCGTGAACATGATCGGGGCGCTGACATGGTCATCGTATATGACGCTGAAATTATTGGGGGTAAGTTATCAGCCGGAGATGATGCAGATGAGGTGGCTTTTTTCCCATTGGATCAATTACCCCCCATCGCCTTTCAAGCGACCAAAAAAGTGATTGAAAGCCTACAATCACAATAAAAATCTGAGTGTTCGTGCACATGCGCTGTAGAACTGCCATCCCAAATTTGATATAATTAGAACAATCTTTCAGTTTTGGAGACACCTATTGGCACAAAAACCCAGATCCAGCAGCAATAAAACAAGTTCAAGATCGACATCACGGACAGTGAAAAGCTCATCCCGATCAAAAACACCATCCAATAGCAGAACAAGGACTAAATCCCGCAAATCTCGTGCTTCTTCAAAGTCAAGCTGGCAATGGAGTCATATCTCTAATGAAAGAAAACTGGATATACTTGGAATTTTTCTGGCGCTGATTGGATTCCTGACCATCCTCTCCATATTAACTTCTCAACGAGGTACAGTGACCAACTGGTGGATTCAATCCATTTCCCAGATTGCTGGATGGGGAACATTTGTCTTACCATTGGCTTTAATGGTTGTAGGCATCTGGCTGGTTTTGAGAAACATTGAAAAATTTCCACTGCTTTCCGCTGAAAGAATCACCGGCATCGTTCTTCTCTATCTTAATCTGCTAGCCTGGTTGCATTTATTTTCTGACGGAGGTTGGGAGACAGCCAAAGCTGGCCAGGGTGGTGGTTATTTAGGTGCAATTTTTGAGATCTCTTTGATCAATGGTTTAGGTAATGCAGGGGCTGTAATTGTGATGACTGCATGGTTATTAATTGCATTAGGACTTACCCTAGACCTATCTATACCGGACATATTTCGAAAGATTCAACCCATCTGGGATAAATTTCAGGCAGATCGTAAGAGTCGTCAGGCAGCCAGAGAACAGAAGCAACGTTTGGAAAAACTGAATCCATCCAAATCTTCTGCTTCCCTTGACGTAGAAGAATTACTGCAGGATGATTTCATTCCTCTGGATAATCCAGTACCATTTAAGCAAAAATCAGAAAAACCTGCCCAGATATCACCTCAGACACCAGGTGCGCAAAAAAGCTCATCCACCACTTCATCACAAACCCATCAGGCAGCATCATCAACGGCCAATGCATCCCGCTTGAAGCCGTCAGTCACGCAGGACGCCAGTGCCAGCCAATGGAAATTACCTGACATAAAAACTATTCTAGACCCGGCAACAATTGTCAGCATTGAAAGCAATATCGATAAAGAACGGGCATCTTTAATTGAAGAAACCCTCACCTCTTTTGGCGCGCCAGCCAAAATCGTAGAGATCAAACGCGGTCCAACCATCACCCAGTTTGGTGTCGAGCCATTGTTTGTCGAAACCCGCGCTGGACGAACCCGCGTTCGTGTTTCCAAGATTGCCAATCTCGCGGATGACCTTGCTCTGGCATTGGCAGCCCCCAGAATCCGAATTCAAGCGCCGGTTCCAGGACATAGCTATGTGGGAATTGAAGTACCAAATTCCGAATCGAACCGGGTTACATTGGTAGAAGTAATTGATAGCAAAAGTTTCAACCAGAAGAAATCTCCATTGAAAATTGCCTTGGGCATGAATGTGTCCGGTGAACCTGTCTCATCGGATCTGACCGGACTTCCGCATCTTTTGATAGCCGGCACCACCGGATCCGGTAAATCGGTATGCGTAAATTCGATTCTCTGCTGTTTATTACTCAATAACTCACCAGCCAATTTACGCCTGATTATGGTGGATCCAAAACGGGTGGAATTGACTGGTTATAACGGTATTCCGCACCTGCTTTCCCCGGTCATTACCGATACCGAAAAAGTCGTCGGGGCGTTGCAATGGGTACAACGAGAAATGGACGCTCGTTACCACCGCTTCTCACAGGTGGGTACTCGTAATATTTCTGAGTACAACAAATCACAAGCAGATAAATTCCCTTATATGGTGGTGGTGATTGACGAGTTAGCCGATCTGATGATGCTCGCTCCGGATGAAACCGAACGCGCCCTCACCCGACTGGCTCAACTTGCCCGTGCAACCGGTATTCACCTGATCTTGGCAACGCAACGTCCCTCGACGGATGTTGTCACCGGTCTGATCAAAGCCAATTTCCCGGCACGAATTGCCTTTGCCGTAGCTTCCGGTATTGATAGTCGTGTCATCCTCGATCAACCCGGGGCGGAACGCTTGCTCGGACGTGGTGATATGCTCTTTCAGGCACCGGATGCAGCTGCACCTGTGCGTCTGCAGGGTGTCTTTATCACCGAACAGGAGATCGCCCGTACTGTGGACTACTGGCGCTTACAGGCGATGAATGTACAGTCAGCCACGCCCGATACACAGAGGAGTGATCAGGAAACCCCTGCTTTCATTTCTGATAGTCCGGCAAAACAGGTTCCCTTGTTTGAAGATATGGAAAGTAGTGACGCCGATCCTTTGTTAAAAGAAGCCATTGAGATTGTGCGCAAAGAAGGCAAGGCATCCATTACGATGCTGCAACGCAAATTGCGTATTGGCTATACCCGAGCAGCTAGAATGGTCGATGAATTGGAAGATAAAGGCATCATCAGCCCGCCATTAACCCATTCCAATGTGCGTGATGTCCTCGATTATGGAGCTGAAGCAACAAACGCCACCGATGGTGAGTAAAACACGTCTCGCCATTCCTTGGTGCATTGCACTTGGTGATTAACCACACCTCCCATTTCTGGGGTAAGCACCTCATTATCAATTGATCATAAGTGCATTGCACCGAGTTAAATAAACAGGTTCAAACACCTTGTTTGGTATTTGAACCTGCTGCTTACAAAATTCAATTCTAAAACTAAATTCCAGCTGCTTCCTTTAATTCATCTACCTTGTTGGTTCTTTCCCAGGTCAGGTCGAGATCATCACGGCCAAAATGTCCATAAGCAGCCACCTGTTGGTAAATCGGTTTGCGTAAATCCAGATCGCGGATGATCGCACCAGGACGTAAATCAAATACTTTTTCAATTGCCTTGGCGATATTATCGTCTGGAATTACACCGGTGCCAAAAGTTTCCACATTGATACTGAGCGGATGCGCTACACCAATGGCGTAGGCAACTTGAATTTCACAGCGTTCAGCTAATCCAGCAGCTACTACGTTCTTTGCCACCCATCGGGCTGCATAGGCTGCCGAGCGATCAACCTTCGTCGGGTCTTTTCCAGAAAAGGCTCCTCCGCCATGACGACCCATTCCACCGTAAGTATCCACAATTATCTTCCGACCGGTAACGCCAGCATCTCCCATAGGTCCACCAATCACAAAACGACCAGTTGGGTTCACATAAATTTTAACCTTGCCATTCAGTAATTCAGCGGGGATGACCGGATTGATCACATGCTCAATAATGGCAGCACGGATTTCTTCCTGTGAAACTTCGGGGGCATGTTGTGTACTGATCAGTACGGTATCCACCCTGGCTGGTCGTCCATGATGGTATTCAACAGTCACCTGGCTTTTGCCATCTGGACGTAACCAGGGCAGTGTGCCATTCTTGCGAACTTCGCTTAAACGGCGGGTTAATTTATGTGCCAGATAAATCGGCATGGGCATAAGTATTTCAGTTTCATTACAGGCGAAACCGAACATCATACCCTGGTCACCAGCGCCAATCTGTTCGATTTCTTCATCCGTCACTTCACCTGTTTTGGCTTCCAGAGCTTTATCCACACCCATGGCAATATCACCGGATTGTTGGGCAATGGCTGCCTGAACGGCGCAGGTATTGCCATCAAAGCCTTTTCGGCTATCATCATAACCTATCTCATTCACCACTTTGCGAACCAATTTATCAAAATCGACAAATGTGTTGGTGGTGATTTCGCCCAACAACATCACGAAACCTGTTTTGGTAGCTACTTCACAAGCTACACGTGAGCGGGGATCGTCTCTCAGACAGGCGTCCAATACGGCATCACTGATTTGATCACAGATCTTATCAGGGTGACCTTCGGTCACTGATTCGGAAGTAAAAAGGTACTTCGGCGAATTCATAAACGTTGTATTCATTAACTTGTTAAACCTCCATGTAAGAAAATTGCCCCTCTGTTCGGTGAGGGGCAATCCATTGTTATTGGATATCATTCCCTCTCATCTTCCAGATCATTCTGTCGGAATTGGCACCTTTAAAAACGGTTAAGTCTTTTGGTTGCCGAGGCTTCATCGGGCCGTTCCCTCCGCCTCTCTGGATAAGAGTACCGCTAGTGGGGCTACACACTAACGGATAAAGTTTATCATATTGGAATATTGATGTCAAATGTTTTTTATTAATAAGAGTTTTTTTGTCTGAATAATATCTGACGAATTATATTTTCTGATGAATTTTATCCTGCCTAGATCCTTACCTTTCTGAGGCTGTACTATAATTAATTTAGAATTCACAACAGAATTGGAAATAATATGACAAAAAATTATCTGATTGATATGGATGGTGTACTGGTCCGTGGAAGAACAATGATCCCCGGGGCTGATCAATTCCTGGAACGATTAAGAGCAGCCGATGCTAAATTTTTAGTTTTGACTAATAATTCACGCTTCACGCCTAGGGATCTCTCCTATCGTTTAACCATGGCAGGCTTGCACATACCCCATGAATCGATTTTTACTTCAGCGCTGGCAACAGCCTTTTTCCTTAAATCACAACGACCAGAAGGCAAGGCTTTTGTGATTGGTGAGAGTGGCATGACCACTGCCCTACATGATGTTGGTTATATCATCACCGAGCACAATCCCGATTATGTTGTCCTGGCAGAAACGGAGACTCTCAATCAGGATCTTTTCACAAAAGCCATTCAACTCATCATTAATGGTGCCCGATTCATTGCCACCAACCCCGATCCAAGCGGTCCATCCGAGAAAGGTATTGTTCCCGGTGCTGGTGCATTGGCTGCTATGATAGAATCTGCCAGTGGTAAAAAAGCTTTTTATGTCGGCAAACCAAATCCATTGATGATGCGAACAGCCATCAAATACCTGGGAGTCCATTCCGAGGATACAGTAATGATTGGTGATCGGATGGATACGGACATTGTTGCCGGGGTTCAAAGTGGCATGGGAACAATTCTGGTTTTATCCGGCATCACCCGCCGGGAGGATATTGATCATTTTCCCTATTTACCAACCCACATTTTTAAGTCGGTAGCTGAAATCTACCCTTAACTTAATCAAATAAGCTTTTACCGAAGAGTATCGATTTTTTATTCGTCTTTTTTGACCGTAAAGGTATCGAAATCCCGGGCAACGATCGTATTCGGGAAGACTGCCTGGGCTTCTGTCAAAATATCCCGTTCACGATATCGACGTGAAAGATGCGTCAGGATGAGTTGTTTCACATTGGCGCGTAATGCCAGTTGTGCACTTTGACGGGCTGTCATATGTCCAAATTGTTGCGCCATTTCGGCTTCTGAATCCAAATAGGTAGCTTCCGTAACCAGCGCATCCGCCTGATCGCAATAGGTCAATAATGAATCCGTTTCCGCTACATCCCCTAACACAACGATGCGGGTACCGGCTTTGTACTCCCCCAATACCTGTTCCGGCTGGATTTTTCGACCATCCGGTAACGTCACCGCTTTACCATTCACCAGGTCTCTACGCCACGGCCCGGATGGGATCCCCAATTCTTCTGCTTTTTCTGGAAGAAACGGATATTTTCCTTTTTCCTGAAATAAAAAGCCATAATTATCTGGACCACGATGTTGGACAGGAATAGCGGTGATATTAAATTCATTTTCTTCGATAATAACGCCTTCCTCAATCGGGACCAATGCCAGATTAAAGGAAGTGTGGTTGCCACGCAAGACCACACCATAGATCAAATCATGAACACGATTTAAGGCAGCTTTCCCACCGTATATTTCCAGGGTATCGATTGTCTCCCAGCGTAATAAGGTCGAAAGTAAACCTGCTAATCCCAAAATATGATCAAGATGACCATGGGTAATTAAAATGCGATTAAGGCGTTTAAAACCAATTCCCGCCTGTAAAATTTGACGCTGTGTGCCTTCCCCGCAATCAATTAAGAAACGGTACTCATCATGTTTCACCAAAACGGCTGGTAAATTTCGATTTATTGAAGGTGCTGAAGCGGAAGTTCCAAGAAAAACAAGTTCAAACAATAGAATATCCTTTCTTAATCCATTCTATTTTACCTTATCTCCGCGGCTTAATTATCTTATCTTTTCCCATCTTTCCAGAGGTAGCTTGCCCACGATCCGTAAGTCATTCACCCTTCCTTGACGACTTCTTCCATTTCTTTTTCATCATTTAGCATCCTCACAAGAATGGAATTTGTGACTTCTGGTTTTTTTGAAATTCTTTTATTCGCTAATTCACGGCCATTCTGGGAACTGTTCAACACCGGAGAAAGTACGGTCTTCCACAAATGGGATGGCAATGTCGATCAGCACGTTGTCATACCAATCTGTCACACGAAAGTCGTAGGGTCCAGGTCCCATCCCTGGGGATTGGACAAAATAGTTATAACTGGTGCGCGGTACCGTCACCCAATCGCTGTCTCCAGACGCCCGCATTTCAAAGCTGGCGATTGGGTTCCGGTGGTTTCGAACCTGAACTGCCGTCCACCATTGGTTGCTACCACTCTTGTAGTGATAAGCAATCGGCCCACTCAGCTGCGGGCTGACCACCTGCCAGGTAATCGGCACGCGTCCAGCAGAAAGATTGTCTATCTGGGCAAAGGCTTCCAGACTTAAATCCAGATCACCTGCAGAGCACCCAGGGCATAGATCCACGATCTTCACCACGACATCGCCTTTGCGACCAGTCACATTGACATAAACACCACAGTAATCAGCCTGGCCGTACTCATCCGCGTTCATCGCTGCTACCATCAAATCATCAGGGCTCGGGTCAAATGAACACGCCCCAGCACCAGTTGCATAATAATAGGTAGCGAGGCCCTCGTGGACTGGGTTGGTGTTAATTGGGTCAGCACGAAAGATGAGCGGTAGATAAACCGGATAATTTCCATCCGCTTGTACCCAGGCTGGTGCAGCCAGAAATTGATACACAACAGCAAGTAAAATCACGCCCCCTATCTTCCATATCTGTAAAATCCGAGCAGAATCAGAAATCATAGGATCATTCTAACAATATTCATAGTGCTAGACAATCTTTGCACTGATAATTGCGAAGATTCCATTACCACCATACGATACAGAAGTTTTTCTCAAACTGTAATCAACCGATTTTGGTGTCGTTTTCGATCTACGCATGCAGCCAATCTTTCAAAAATGGTACATTGGTGTTTGATACACGAAATGGGATTTTTATGTCATAATCATATTGTATAGAGCAAGCAACTTCATTTTATTGAAATTTATGCTTACATCATTACAATAGATATTAATCACCTTACTATTTTCAACATCTTTGAACAATAAAGGTTGAAATTATGGAGAAGTTATGGAAATTTTGTCTGTAACCATAGAAAAACCTGAAGAAATAAATTTCATTTTAGGACAATCGCATTTCATAAAAACTGTTGAAGATGTGCATGAAGCACTCGTCTCAAGTGTTCCGGGAATTCAATTCGGGTTTGCATTTTGTGAAGCATCAGGAAAATGCTTGATTCGTTTTACCGGCACCAATGATGAAATGATCGAATTAGCCAAAAAGAATGCCCTCCAAATTGGAGCCGGTCATAGTTTCATTTTGTTCTTAGGTCCTGGATTCTTTCCCATCAACGTTTTGCATGCACTGCAGCGTGTACCAGAGATAGTGACACTTTTCTGCGCCACTGCCAATCCTACTGACGTTGTCATTGCAGAATCTGAGAACGGTCGTGGAATTCTGGGTGTGATTGATGGTTCCAGTCCAAAGGGGATCGAAAGAGAGGAAGACATCGCCTGGCGAAAAGGATTCTTGCGAACGATCGGATACAAACTCTAATCAGGGAACGAATGATCTCTGTTTTTCGTCTATATAAATGATCTTTGCTTTTGATTAAAGGAGAGAAGAAATGCGCAAATCAATTCTACAAACAGTACTTTTTTTATTGATCCTATCTGTATTAAGTGCCTGTACATTACCACTCACACAGGCAACCCCACCAGCCGTATCCGATGAGGAAATGGCGACTCGCGTGGCAAAAATATTAACCGAGATGCCTCAACCTACCGAGGGACTTCCGACTGCTGAATTACCCCCTCTGAATACTTCTGAACCAGCACCAACATCAGCAGAGGAGATCGTTGAAACAGCGACTGTCGCTGCTACTGCACAGCCAGAACAACCGACCGCCACACAACCACCCACTGCTACCAGTAATGTAGTACCAACTGTGGTCGTTACGACTATGCCGGCTTTCACACCTCCGGCTGATGACCCCCGCACCAAACTGGGTTCACCCAGCTGGACAGATGATATGGATGAAGATACCTTTTGGCCTATCGGTGAAGATAAATACACAGCGATCGTTTTCAAAGATGGCCAACTACGATTAACTGGTTTAACCACCACCGATGGCTGGCGTCTGGCTGCTTCCGAACAATTAGCCAATTTTTATTTGGAAGCAACCATAAGTACCGGAACATGTGCTGGTACCGACCGGTATGGATTGATGTACCGTGTGCCAGTTGCCCGTGAAGCCAACAAAGGTTATCTATTAGGTGTATCCTGTGATGGAAAATATAGCCTGCGAGAATGGGATGCCACCCTGGGCAGCAAAGGCACCATGACCACCCATATCAACTGGACTGCTTCTGATGCCATTCAAACTGGCAGCAACAAATTAAACAAAGTCGGCATGATGGCAGTAGGTGATCGCATGATCATTTATATCAATGGTGTTATGGTCAACGAAGTCAAGGATTCAACGTTCGACCTGGGTAGTTTCGGCTTGTTCGTTGGCGCTCGTGAGACCACCAATTTCACCATCTCGGTGGATGAAGTCAGCTACTGGAAGAATCCAACGCCATAACAAAATAAATTCACCCTCGAAACAGGCGGTCTGATCGACCGCCTGTTTTTTATTCGATTGCTTTAACCACGTCGATTCCATTTAATGCCATGTGATACAGGAAAAATACATGGATCAAATCTCCAGGATGTGCAAAAGCGCCAATTTCTTTTGCAAGGTGGATGGACATATCATATGTCTGCACACAATTTTCTGGCAGAATGACATTTCTTTTCATCTGTCTTTCATTGGCATCCAACCTTAAGAACATTGCCAATTGGTATGTACACAAATCGGTGCAATCCCCCACAACAATATAATTTTCAACTTCCGGATGTTCCAGAATCCACTGCTGCAAATCATGATGAAAACCACTGGCAATTGAATTTTTTTCTAAAATCATCATTTGATCAAAAAAGGGCAATCGCCGGATATCATCCACAGTTTCTGCTTCTTCTGTCCCACGAATACAATGAGGTGGCCATGCGCCAAACTCTTCAGCATCGTGTTCATGAGTATCCTGACTCAGTATGATATGCCGAACACCTTCATCCCAGGCGCGTTGCATCAATGCAACAATCGGTTCCACAATATCGGCCACCCTTGGACTGGCTAAAGGACCAATGAAACAGAAACCTTTTATGACATCAACGCTGATGATGGCTGTCTTTGCAGGTTCAACGACCAGATCTTTTAGTTTCTTTGCTGGCAGGGTCTGAATCCAATCATCCAGATAAGCCAAAAACGAAATGGTTTCCTTTTGGTTTGCTAATGCCTCCATTTAAACCTCCACAGAAATACCTGACAGTTTATAGGGTAACGAATCCGATTTTGATATTATTCCGGGATTGACCAGACAATAAATTCTTCAGAATTCCAGCCAAACAAATAACGTCCATTTTTAGAGAACTCAATCTTAGTCAAGCCTGAAGCATCTAACGAGACTCGTTGGGCTCCAAATTTGACATCCCACACCCGTAAAACCCCGTTTTGATTCAGGACAGCAATCAACTCTGATGAAGGTGAAATACTTATAAATTGAACAGAAGAAGAAAATTTATCCAATTGGTGAATTTGTGTTTGACCGACCAAATCAAATAAATCTACAAGGATTTGTTTACCATCAAACAGTTCAACTGCAATCCAATCTCCCTCAGGAGAAATTTGGAATACTGGCAACCGACAACTAGTTGTCTCACAAACTGCAGGAAAACTTGTGATTTCTTGATCCTGAATGATATTCCAGATTGTCAATTGGACATCATTTTCATCAGCATCCGATTCAATACCAACAACTTCCCAGTTATTTGATAAACCATAGATTGGATGGGTTTGATCGGGTTTATTTTCAACACCTCCAAATCCATTATATATTTCACCAGTATCTATTTCACGAAAGGCAATTCCACCATTATCTGCTTCAACCATTTCCAAGCGGTCATCTGAAAAATATATTTTTGCATTTTTTCCGAGATTAAATTTATATAGTGCTGTTGCATCTAGAGTGTCCAAGCCTACCAGGTAACCACTCATTGCTGCTGTTAGTACCCAACCATTTTCATTAAATTTAACAGAAAAACCTTGAGGTGATTCGGCATTGGCTATCACTGTTTTCAATTCATCAACATCAATTTCGTACTGTCCACGAGATAATCCGGTTGGAATATCGAAAATACTGACCAAACCGTATGTGCCAGCCGCAATTGTACTCCCATCAGGTGAATAATCAACCGAAATATCACGTGGGAAATTATTTCCTGAAGCTCCAAAAATTCGACTAAGAGCATTCGCATCAAAAACAAACCGTTTTACTAATGTTCCAGAATTTAATTCCCAAAGATAAATTGAAAAATCTGTTGCTGCGCTAACCAGGTAATTTCCATCTGTGGAAAATTTCATCTCTGAAACATTGGCAGTATGTTCACTTAATTCAAAAAGTTGACTGCCATCCATAGGATTTATTAATGAGATTCTGCGACCATCAATAAACGCAAGTTTTTCTCCATCCAAAGAATAAACAAAACCGTCTTGAATTTCTTTTTGAAATTTTATTTGTAATAAACCTACATTATCAGGACTCAGGGCATTATCGCTGATTTCTACCAATGGCGTTGCTGTTGGAACTAATGTTGGTGTAGCTGTTGGAGTAGGGGTATTCGTAACAGTTGGAGTAAGGGTAGCTGTAGGAATCTCCTCAGGAATCAAAACGATTGGCAATGTTGCAGTAGGATCAGGTGTTCTTTCCGAAAAATTGGAATAATTAAGAATCACAAATACTGCTACGACACATAATACGCCAATTATCGTGAATAATCCTATTACCAGAATAATTAAATTTCGGTCTTTCTTCTTGCGTCTACGTTCAAATTCCTCTACTCCACTTTCAATCACACGATCTTCTACCAAGTCATCCTCTCGCATCAATGTGCGAATTCTATCTGTATCTTCATCGCTTGGGTTAGGTTCGCTTATTACTGTTGGGGAATCATCTAAAAAGCCAAGATCAAAAGCTGACAATTCATCATTATTTTTAGCAGAAATTGACTCATCCTCTAGTGAAAAGAAGTCAAATGACTGATTATCTTCATTGTTATCAACTGAGGTAAAATCAAAACTCTCATCAAATTCAAATGCTTTTTCAGCTGGAAGGTTAATTTCTTCATCTTGAAACAAATTGGATAGATCGGGTTCGAATTCTAACTCAGTCTGTTGATCATCTCCGTTTGATTCTTCAAAAACAAATCCAACAGGTTCTGTTTCTCCTGAATTAATTTCATCAAATACTTGGGTATGATCCATTTCTTTTTGATTTTCTGTATCATCAATTAAAGAAGAGGTTTTTTCATCATTTAGTCGCAGATCGATTACATCATCAAAATCCGAAACTTCTGAAACGATAAATGAACCATCAAAACCAATGATAGCTCCTGTATGTCCAGTACGCTCAGGCATTGAAGGATCAAAAGTCGCCCCTTCTTTAAATGGAGCTGCAGAAGGAGCTTGTTCAGCATCCAGATCCATTTTTTCTTGCAATTTTTCAATGGCAATTTTTGTGATCCTGCTGTTCGGATTTTCCATCTGACAGGCCAAAAGAACTTTCATTCTGTCAGTATCTGAAGAAAGTGTTTCCGCCAACCACATCCAAGCCATTTCATTGGTGGGTTCGTTTCGGATGATTTCAAAAATCATCTTGCGCGCTTCATCTAGTTTTGACGCCCGAATTAAGGCAATCGCTTCATAAAGCATTTTTGATGACATAGTCGCCTACCCATTCTCTAATGATTTGTTCTTCATAATTATGCATAATTTTATCATTTTGAGCAAGTTAAGGGCAAAATCTTACTTTCAATAACTTAACAAAGCAAAATTTACCTGAAAAATGTGCAAATAACCTGGGAATCTCATTGTTTTCCGAATGGGGGGTTGACTCTTTGATTGATTCGGTATAATAACTAGTTATGAATAAAATACTAAAAATTATCACCATCACAATTTTGGTGTTGATTTTGATATTACCCACTCAAATTCACACAACCAAGGCGGCGCCTTCTCAATCCATATCAGCTGATGAATTGATTACACTGATCAACAATTGGCGTGTTGGTTATGGTCACCAACCACTTATCGTTGACCCAATTCTTATGTCAACAGCATATGATACTGCAGCTTATATGGCAATAAACGGTTTACGATGGCACATTGGCGATGTAAGCGGACGTGTTGCTGCAGCTGGTTACGGCGGAGGTGCTCAAGTTTTTGCCACCGAAAATTTTGCCATTGGTCCGGTTTCAATAGAAACCATAGCTGAGTGGTGGAGCGATGAATCTCATCAATATCCATCTGCAAATCCTAGTTATGTCCATATTGGAGCAGGTGTTTTTCCTTATGGTGATCGTATCTGGTATATCGTACACGCCGCATACACCAGCGGTACCGCTCAATACACGCCCAATCCAACTCAATTAATAACTTCTGGAACAATTACTCCCTCCGTTTCGCAATTGATTATTCCTGTACAAACTGTTACCCCAAATGAAAATGGTGCAGTTGTGCATGAAGTGTTACCAGGGCAAGCGCTGTGGAGCATTGCCATTGCTTATAATACAAAAATCGACGAATTGGTTCGTCTCAATAATTTAAATCCTGAAGATCCCACCATTTACGTGGGTGATAAATTGTTGATTTTCGAGGCAGTACGCACACCGGTAAACACGATAATCTCACCAACCATTGATCCATCACAGGTCACCCCTACAGTCACAGCTACATTGATGCCGACCAGAACAAAAACAGCTACCCCCAAACCATCGAATACTCCTGAGATTCTGACACCTTCGACCACACCTGAAGATTTGGAAAACCAGAATGCTGCTTTGAGTGGGATTTTCCAGAACAAAGTAATAGGCGTGATTCTGATCTCAATTTTAGCGCTAGGCATTCTTTTAATCGTTACAGGAAGTTTTGGAAAAAATCCAAGCATAGCAGACAAACAGAAAGGGGAAGATGAATGACAGAGGAGACGATAAGCCCAACACTGGAAGCACAAGTTCTCATCGATGACCTGGATAATCCTAAGTATTATATTAATCGTGAATTAGGCATGTTGGAGTTCCAGCGTCGTGTTCTGGAAGAAGCCATGGATGAACGCAACCCGCTTTTAGAACGGGTGAAGTTTTTATCGATTCTTGGTTCCAATCTGGATGAATTCTTCATGGTGCGTGTCGGTGGATTGGTGATGCAGCGGGATGCAGGCGTCTATTCAACGACCAAAGATGGCCTTACACCTAATCAGCAGTTGATAGAAATCCGAAAAATTGCGAATAAATTAATGGTGGAAAGTCGCGAATACTGGCACAATACCATAACACCTCTATTGGAAAAGAGTGGTATTCACATCCTTTCCTACACTCAACTCACTGAACGGCAACGTGATTACGTGAATGGATATTTCGAAGAGGTGGTCTATCCTACCTTGACACCACTGGCTTTCGATCCAGGTCATCCTTTTCCGCATATTTCCAACTTAAGTCTCAATCTGGCCATTTCCATTGAGGATGAAAATCAGGAAGAGCACTTTGCCCGGGTGAAAGTCCCCTCGTCTTTACCTCAATTGGTACCAATCAAACGTTCTTCTGGTGGGTATCGTCGCGATGGTTCCACGCCCAGACATCATTATTTCATCTGGCTCAGTCACCTGGTGAAAGAGAATATCCAATCACTTTTTCCAGGCATGAAAATTCTGGAAGTTCATCCTTTCCATGTAACCCGAAATGCTGATTTTGAAATTCAGGAATTAGAAGCAGCGGATTTATTAGAAGTGATGGAAGAAAGTGTTAGAAATCGCAGATTTGGCAAAGTTATTCGCTTGATTGTTGATAAGAATATGCCCATTCATATTCAGGATTTATTGGCTCAAAATCTGGATATGGATAAACGTGATATCTATGCGTTGGATTCTCCTTTGAATATGTACAGCCTGATCGACCTATATCCAATTGACCTGCCACAATTAAAATATCGTCCCTTCATCCAGTCATTCCCTGAACGTCTACGTCAAAAAGAGGTCTTTGATGGTAATGCCATTTTTAGTACCATCCGTGCTCATGATATTTTCTTACATCATCCCTATGATTCTTTTTTACCAGTCGTAGATTTTCTGAAGGCTGCTGCCCGTGATCCAAATGTTTTGACGATTAAAATGACCCTGTACCGGGTCGGAAAAAACTCACCTATCGTTAAAACATTATTGGAAGCCCGGCGGGAATTTGGAAAGCAAGTTGCTGTTCTGGTGGAATTGAAAGCTCGATTTGATGAGGAAAGTAATATAGGTTGGGCCAGGATGCTGGAGCAGGAAGGGGTTCATGTGACCTACGGCCTGGTAGGCTTGAAAACCCACTGCAAAATTGCCCTGGTTGTGCGTAAGGAAGGCGAAAATATCCGCCGTTATATGCACCTGGGTACAGGCAATTACCATCATATCACCGCCAATCTATATGAAGATATGGGGCTTTTCACAGCCGATCAGGATATCGGCGCGGATGCCAGCGATCTTTTCAATTACCTTACTGGATATTCAGCCAAAAAAGAATATCGAAAATTATTAATCGCTCCCATTAACCTGCGCCAACGCTTTGAGCAAATGATTGATCGGGAAATCGCCATTCACAAAAAGAAAAAGAATGGACATCTGATCTTTAAAATGAATTCGATTGTTGATCCGGTAATCATTAAGAAGCTCTATCAAGCATCTCAGGTAGGTGTTAAAGTGAATTTGATCACCCGTGGCATTTGTAGTCTTAAGCCCGGTATTAAAGGTCTCAGTGACAATATTCGTGTGATCAGTATACTCGGCCGTTTTCTGGAACATAGCCGGGTTTATTACTTCCATAATGATGGCGAAGAAGAGATCTACCTGGGTAGTGCAGATCTCATGCCGCGTAACCTCAATCAACGAGTTGAAATTCTATTTCCGGTTGAGGATAAAGTTTTGGTGCGTCAGATACGTAAAAATATTCTTGAGCTTTATTTATCCGAAAATGTTAAAGCACGTGTTATGAAATCCGATGGTAGCTATACACGACTTAAGCCACATTCTGCACGTACTGCAAAAGATGCCCAAAAGATTTTCATCGAACGTGCCAACCGAAAAAATCAAACATCTTCATAATTAAAAGCGAGGTAATATGGCCGTCATCCCTGTTACAACTCATTACGTTCCCAACCCTGATCGTTATCAATCCATCGAATATCGCCGTTGTGGTAATAGTGGCATTCAACTCCCATTGATCTCTTTGGGATTGTGGCACAATTTTGGTGGTGTGGATTCCATTGAGAATGGTCGGGCAATGTTACGCACCGCTTTTGATCTGGGTATCACCCATTTTGATCTGGCAAACAATTATGGTCCGCCTCCAGGTAGTGCGGAAGAAACATTTGGAAAAATATTAACCAAAGATTTTCTACCCTACAGAGATGAATTGATAATCTCCAGTAAAGCTGGTTATTGGATGTGGAATGGCCCTTATGGAGAATGGGGGTCAAGAAAATACCTGGTATCGAGCCTGGATCAGAGCCTGAAACGCATGGGGCTGGATTATGTCGATATCTTCTATCACCACCGCCCCGATCCCGATACCCCTTTGGAAGAAACCATGGGTGCTCTGGATTATATTGTGCGTAGCGGCCGAGCTCTGTATGTGGGAATTTCTAACTATCGTCCGAAAGAAGCTCGTTTAGCCATTCAAATGCTGAGACAATTAGGGACTCCTTGTTTAATCCATCAACCCAATTACAATATGTTCGATCGTTGGATCGAAAAGGAATTGTTGAATGTGCTTGACGAGGAAGGAGTGGGATGTATTGTTTTCTCCCCACTTGCACAGGGAATGCTGACAGACAAATATTTAAATGGTATCCCTGCCGACTCAAGGGCAGGCAAACCAGAAACATTCTTGAAAGCCAGATAATATCACGGTCAGATCCTGGAAAAAGTGACCCAACTCAATCGAATCGCTGGGGAGTTGAACCTGAGCCTGGCGCAATTAGCCATCAATTGGACATTACGTCAACGGGCTGTTACTTCTGCGCTCATTGGTGCATCTCGCTCAGCCCAAATTAGGGAAATTGTGGCTGGGGTCACGCAGCCAGCCCTATCCAATGATGTTCTTGAAAAAATTGAAGAAATTTTATCTGCATAAATGATGGATCAAGCCATCAGCGATATAACCAATTATCTGGAAATCTATCCCTGGTTGGGAACAGCCGGGATGCCTACTTCTGACCAAATTAAATGCATAGCTGATTCCGGTTATCAGGTTGTGATCAATCTGGCTTTGGATGAATCTCCAGGGGCTATATCGGATGAGAAAGAAAGGGTCACCAGACTTGGAATGAAGTACATTAATATCCCGGTAGTTTGGGAGTCTCCTCAAATTTCTGACCTCGAACAATTCTTTTCCTTCATGCAAGATTTAAAAGATCTTAAGATATTTGTGCATTGTGTGTTGAATATGCGGGTGTCGGTATTTTTGTATTTATACCGGGTGATTTCCTTAAGAGAAGACCCCGATATAGCTTTTCAGGATCTTTTCAAAATATGGCAACCAGATGTTACCTGGCAAAATCTGATGGATAAGGCCAGACAACAATTTAGATAAGACAACATCTCTTTTTCCTGAGACGTTGTCTCGCCTTTATTCATTTTGTGCTGGTTGGTCAACTTTCCAGTAAATACCATTTTCACGTTTCATCAAACCGGTATCAATCATGTCGCGCCGTAATTGCGCATAATCCTCGTGAAAGCGTTCCAGAATTTGATTGACTTCTTTTTCCTGATACTGTCTCTCTGACTCAAATTCTGGCAACATGTATTGTAATACTGCCATAAGTTTCTTTCTCTGACCCGGGATGGTTTTCAATGTTCCATCCGGATTGGTAAAATTCTTGACCACTTTTTGATCATAAGCATCCATGTCAACCTCTCTTACAAATGTTGGCAACTGTTCAGGTGTCAACAGCTCTTTTGATAGTGATTCAAGCTTTTTGGCATTGAGTTGATAAATGTTGTAATACCCCTCCGCTCGAGCTGAAACCAAACCTGCTTTGCTCAAACGTGACAGGTGATGGGAAACGGTTGAAGAAGCTATTGATAACATCTCCGCCATTTGCTCCACCGACAAATCCTGCTGAGCCAGCAATCCAATAATCTTCAATCGATTGGGATCTGCCAATGCCTTGAAGAAATTCAAAAGTTCCTGTATTTTCTCATCATTATTCATATAAAGTCATCCTTGTGTATTTAATTCGATAGTTATCGATTTAATTTTATACAAAAATATAATTCTGTCAAGAGTGAATTTGTTCAAGCAGGCCTAATTTTCCAGAACAACAGACTTGATAATAGATACAGCTTCCCGGATTTCTTCAGGAGTAGTTTCCCTCCCCACGGAAAAGCGCAGTGTTCCCTGAGCCCATTCATCCAGCACCTGCATAGCCTTTAAAACCCCTGAGATCGTCACCGAGTCTGCATGACAGGCAGAACCAGCCGATATGGCTACCTGATCATTGATGCGGTTTAATAATTGGTGTGAGTCAATCCCTCGGATACCCAGGCTGAGCGTATTTGGCAGTCGTTGTAATGGATGCCCATTCACTCGCAAGCGCTCCACTCCCAGCGCCTTGACCAGTTCACCATAAAGGAATTCTCGCATAGATAGGAGATACGACTGGTTGGCGGCTAAATCACGCACAGCAACAGCACAGGCTTTTCCCAATCCAACAATTTCCAGAATATTTTCAGTCCCTGGTCGTTTTCCTTGTTCATGTCCTGCCCCATACATCAGGTTTTTCAATAGGATTCCGTCTCGAATAAACAATACTCCCACCCCTTTCGGGGCATACAACTTATGTCCAGCAATTGATAGCAAATCCACGCCTAGATCATTAACATTGACAGAAATTTTTCCAGTGGATTGTGCAGCATCTGTATGAAAAACAATGCCATGTGATTTCGCAATAGCAGTCAATTCTTTGATCGGCTGAATGGTGCCAACTTCATTATTGGCGTGCATGATACTGATCAGAATTGTGTCTGGTCGTATCGCCGCGTCCAGATCAGCAGGGTTAACCCGCCCATATTGATCTACATCCAGAATTGTCAACTCAAATCCATTGTGCCTAAGATCACGGCAGACTTCCAGTACAGCAGGGTGTTCCACCGCAGAAGTGATGATGTGTTTGCCCTGATGCTGATGCAACTCACAATATCCACGAATGGCGTGATTATTGGATTCAGTACCACCGCTGGTAAAGATAATCTCGGCCGGTTGTGCCCCAATCAATTCTGCCACCTGCCTACGCGAGAATTCTATTGCCATTTTTGCCTGTACACCGGACTGGTGACTGCTGGAAGGATTTCCAAAATGATCATAAAGATAAGGTAACATGGCATCAGCCACTTCTTTGGCAATCGGCGTGGTAGCATTGTAATCCAGATAAATAGGTTTCATCATCCTCAACTCAATCCTGAAAAAGCCATTCCTCAGCACTGGCTAGATCTTCAAAAAAACGAATTTCACGGCTGCGTTTGTGTTCGTAAATCAATTCATGAAAACGTTCACTCTCGATTTTATCTTGTTCAATAATGAAAGCAGTTTTCACGTGATAATTGGATAATTTCAGAAAAATACTTCCTAACAAGCCAGTTTTTAAATTGAAAAAGTCGGGGTGCAGTTCAGTAGCGTGAATGATCAAACGATTCTGCTCCATCTCATATCCAAAAGCCAATACATCCAGGATATCCTGCTCATTTGAGATCAAGCCGCTGCCAGGCTGGCTAATGAGGTAATCACCCTGTTCGGTATGGATTTTGATCGCATTCATGGAACACATCCTTCTTTCATCTTGGTGTATTTCTTTGAAAGATCCATCATCTTTGAACGATAGATCCACTTCTTATCATAAATGTTTTTAACTAGCGCGCAAATTGCCATGGACAAAGTTTTCGCTCCAGCCAATCAACCACAAAATACAGTCCGAAGCCCAGTACACTCATTGCCACCACTCCGGCGTACATCGCCGGATAGTCGAACAAGTTGGACCCTTTGAGATAGATATAGTACCCCAAACCTTTCTGGGTAGCGAATAATTCAGCAACATATAAAACTGCGACTGCTGTCCCTACTGATTGACGCAATGCGGTCAAAATCGCGGGAATACTGGCTGGGAAGTACACATACCGGAACAATGCTCGTCTGCCAGCTCCCAGGCTGCGAACGCTTTGAATCAATTCAGGACGTAATGTCGCTGCTTGATCACGAACCAGAACCAGGATCTGGAAAAAGAGGATCAAAAAGATCATAAAAATTTTTGAAACATCTCCAATCCCCAGAAATAGAACCACAATGGGCAGAAGGACAACTTTCGGGATGGGATACAACAAATAAATAACCGGTGCAAAGAAGCGGTTCAGTGGTTTTGATTGACCCAACATCAGCCCTAGTGGCGAAGCAAAAATGATGGCCAATAAGGTGCTGGCAAATACACGCCAGAAACTGGCCAGGAAATGCCCAGGTAAATCACGGCCTAGTTCACGAATGAAGGTTTGCCCTACTTCCCAGGGAGTTGGCAGAATCGCTAGATTAACAATCCATGCCAGCACCTGCCATAAAAGGAGGAGAAGTACCAATGCCAATAAAACTGCTTTTGCACGCATTACTTAGACATTTTCTCCCTCAAGGTTTGACATAGTCGTAAATATGCAGGGTCTGAGCGTACATTTGGTTTATCAAAGCTGGTGTTTTCGATCACATTGGCTATTAAATTGGGTGGTTCATTCAGTAAAAGAATCTTCTGTCCCAAAATAGCTGCTTCTTCAATCAGATGGGTAACCGTAATCATGGTCAGGTTATGTTGTTGCCATAATTCGATCATCAAATTTTGTAATGATTCCCGGGTAGGCGCATCTAAAGAAGAAAATGGTTCGTCCATTAACAATAGATCCGGTTGTAAAACCAACGTTCGCGCAATGGCACACCGTTGGCGCTGACCACCGGAAATTTGACCGGGAAATTTGTCTGCTTGTTCTCTCAAACCCAGTTTTTCCAGCCAGTATGCAACATCGGCTTCGCTGACTTTCGCTTCAACAGGTGCATGCTTTCCATCCGGACCATAAAACCGTCTGATGTCCAAACCCAATCTGACATTATCCCGCACGGTTGCCCACGGCAACAAACCATAATCCTGGATGATCAAGCCACTCTGAGGCCTGGGACGGATGAGCTGCTCACCATCCACAAGAATTTCTCCCGAGAGGACTTGTCGTAAACCAGCAATCAGATATAAAAGCGTGCTCTTTCCGCAGCCGGATGGACCCAGTATTGTCCAGGCTTCTCCTTTGTTGATCAACCAATTAAAATCATGGAAAACAGGATGATCAGTTGCATACTCAAAGGTGAGATTCCGAACTTGGATCATTTTTTCAATAACAATCTCTGATTATGGCAAAAATTCAGAACTGATGCATTGTTCATAGGGAACATCCTCGGAGATCAATTCCTTCTCCTGCGCCCAGGCAAGCACATCTGCATATTGTTCCGTGCTGGGTACACCAGCTGTGACAAATAAAGGCACCTGGAATTTTCCCTGCAACGGTGCTGGAAGAATGTTATTTTCTACCAATGTACCTTCCCATTTGGTTGGGTCGGCATTGATTGTCTCCACCGCTTCTTCAATGGCAGCCAAAAATGCTTTGACAGCATCCGGGTTACTTTCAACAAAAGCGTTCCGAAATGCAATCGTGCTGTGGCTATACTCAGGATATTTATTATCCGCCAACACAACAGTTGCGCCTTGCAAAGCTAATAATGAGGCAACGGGTTCAGGCATGGTGCCGGCGTCTAATTCTCCATTACTGATCAAGGTGACCCGATCTGGAATTTTGGGAACGGCTACCGTGACAATATCATCCGGAGCGAAACCTTCTTCCTGCAGCATACGATCCGTCAGGTAAGCAATGACTGTGCCTTCAGAAATTCCAATCTTAACACCTTTCAATTGATCAACAATTGTAATGCCACTCTTTGCGGAAGCAACAATACTGAATAAGGATGTATCCGCGGTAGCAGCCCGAGCATAACGCACAATCACCACATTCTTATTGGTGCGATTATTCAGAATGGTTGTCAGGACTTCGTTTATCATTCCATCAATTTGATTGGCAGCAACAAGTTGATCCCGTTCTGGGCCTGAACTGACCGGAACAAGTTCCACATACAGGTTATATTTCTCAAATAGACCTTCCTGTTGTGCTACATACATTGGCAAAGAGTCGAGAATCGGCAATACTGCAAATTTAATGGTTGTTTTTTCAGTAGCTTTGGGTGAACAGGCAGACAATAATATTGATAAAACAAACAACAACAGAACAAATTTACTCCATTGTGAAAATCGGCTGTTTTTGATCATTTGTCGTCATCTCCATTTTTTTAATAGTAACAGGGATACCCCGCTATCCTGCAAAGTAATTATACATTACAGCTCAGATTTCAAAATCAGAAGTTCTGAAATATCATGCTCAATAATTATTTTGTTTTTTCTAAAAAATTGCTAAAATAAAATGGTCTTAATCAATAAAGGAGGTCAAAAATGTCTAGTATAAAAACCACGCTGACTGGTTATGCCAGTTATCGCGGAAGGGAAGGGCATTACAGTTTCCTGTTGCATCGCATCACCGGTCTGGGAACAGCACTTTTTCTGATCATTCATATTCTGGATACTTCTTTCGTCTACTTTTTCCCTGATTTGTATCAACACGCCATTAATCTGTATCGTTCCACCCTCTTTGGTATTGCAGAGGTTGGACTGGTCTTCTGTGTCTTTTTTCATGGGGTGAATGGACTCAGGGTAGCTTTTTTTGATCTGATAGCCCCCCGATTGTGGAGCGTCCCAAAGCAACGCTTTTCTACAAAAATCACCTTACTGATCACTTTATTGATGTGGATTCCAGCTTCCGCCATCATGTTGTATAACATGCTCTACCATAATTTTGGCTGGTTTGGTGGCTAGGAGGGAATTATGACCACAAACTCAAGAACGATACAAAAACCTAAACCTAATTTTGAAACCAAATCCTGGATGTTTATGCGCTACAGCGCAATCTTATTGATTCCTTTAGTATTTGGACACCTGATCCTGCAGGATGTGATCGTTGGAGTGCATCGCATTGATCTCGATTATGTCGCGATGCGATGGGCCAGTATCGGCTGGCGTATCTATGATGCTCTGTTACTGGCTTTTGCTTTCGCCCACGGAGTGAATGGTATTCGCCAGGTGCTGAACGATTTCGTTCAATCGGACGGTGGCAGAAAGATCATGCATTGGGGTTTATTTTTTCTCTGGCTGATCGTAACGACGATTGGTGCCATCGCATTAATTGGCGGCGTTCGCCCCATTTCCTGAGGAGGGTTTATGACTCAAACACATACCTATGATGTTGTTATTATTGGTGGCGGTGGGGCCGGGCTAATGGCTGCTTTATATGCTTCACAAAACGTCAAAACAGCCGTGGTTAGCAAACTTTATCCGATTCGATCACACACTGGCGCTGCCCAGGGTGGGATTGGTGCCGCCCTTGGTAATCTGGAAGAAGATCACTGGGAGTGGCATGCGTACGACACCGTCAAAGGCAGTGATTACCTGGGTGATCAGGATGCCATCGAATTCATGTGCGAACAGGCAGTTCAGGCGGTTTACGATCTGGAACATTTCGGATTGCCATTTTCGCGTACTAAAGAAGGCCGAATTGCTCAGCGACCCTTTGGTGGACATACCAACAACGAGACTGGGAAATCCGTTCGCCGTTCCTGTTATGCTGCCGACCGAACCGGTCATATGATTTTGCAGACTTTATTTCAACAATGTGTCAAACATGACACAAAATTTTATAATGAATTTCATGTCCTCGATCTGATCATACAGGATGGCAAAGCAGCAGGTGTGGTGGCATTAGAACTGGCAACCGGCGAATTGCATATATTTCATGCCAAGGCAGTCATATTTGCCACCGGTGGTCATGGTCGAATCTTTGAAATTACATCCAACGCTTACGCCTATACCGGAGATGGTGCTGCTGTCCTGGCACGTCGGGGGATTCCCATACAGGATATGGAATTTTTTCAATTCCATCCCACCGGGATTATCAAACTTGGAATTTTGATCACTGAAGCTGTGCGCGGGGAAGGCGGCGTCCTGATCAATGGTAAGGGTGAACGCTTCATGGAACGCTATGCACCCAATATCAAAGATCTGGCTTCCCGGGATGTGGTAAGCCGGGCAATTTACCTGGAAGTAAAAGCAGGCAATGGTATCAATGGCAAGAATTTCGTCCACCTGGATGCCCGACCGGATATCATCAATAAATTCGCTGCCGAGGATGGCAAGACGCGTCCGGATGGTAGTCCTTACCGTGTAACAGCAGACGAAATAACCAGCAAAATTCCTGATATCACCGATTTCTGCCGCACCTATATGGGTGTTGATCCAGTAATAGATCCAATGCCGGTGCAACCCACCGCCCATTATGCCATGGGTGGGATTCCGACCAATAAATTTGGGGAAGTGATTGTGGATGAAAATGGCACCACCCTACCAGGCTTATATGCTGCCGGTGAATGTGCCTGTGTTTCTGTCCATGGCGCAAACCGTCTGGGAACCAATTCTCTGGTTGATCTGGTGGTATTTGGAAAACATGCTGGAATCAAAGCAGCTGAATATGCCAATGGAATCGATCTACCTTCGTTGCCAGAGGATGTGACTGCCTTCACCCTTGAGCAAATCGAACGACTTCGAAATGGAAGTGGCAAAGAAAAACCAGCGCAAATTGGACAGGAAATGCGCTCAGTTATGATGGATCATGTCGGCGTGTTCCGCACCGAAGAAGGGCTAACAACAGCAGTAGAAAAGGTTAGAGAATTACGTCAACGCTACAAAGAAGTTCGCACTCAGGATTCCAGCACGATTTACAACATGGAGTTACTTAACACCTGGGAGCTAGGCAATATGCTTGATCTGGCACTCGTTACCGCAGAATCCGCTCTGGCACGTAAAGAAAGCCGGGGTGCACATGCACGGGAAGACTATCCCAAACGCAACGATCAGGAATGGATGAAACATACCCTGGCATGGTTGGATAAAGAGCAGGTTCGCCTGAGATATAAACCAGTAGCCTTCACCCGGTTTGAACCAAAAGAACGCAAATACTAATTCGCTGACCAGAAGGCAAAAAAAACGCGCCAAAGAGACCTTAAGGAGCACCATATGCAGATCAAATTGAAAGTCTTTCGCTATCTTCCCCATACGGGCAAAAAACCGCATTACGACACCTATGAAATGGAGGTCGATCCCAACGATCGGGTACTGGACGTCCTCGAACAGGTTCGGGCAGATTCAGACCCCAGCCTGGGATACCGCCGGTCCTGTGCCCATGGCGTATGTGGATCCGATGCCATGCGGATCAATGGTCGTAATATGCTCGCCTGTAAGGTATTGGTAAAAGACTTGAATAGCATACAAATTACCGTTGAACCCATTCTGGGTCTTAAAGTCCTGCGAGACCTGATCGTTGATATGGAACCATTCTTTGACCATTTTCGTTCGGTGAAGCCTTATTTTGTGAATGATGATCCCATCCCTGAGGATGGTAAAGAACGTCTGCAGAGCCTAGCTCAACGAGAACGGTTTGATGACACGACCAAATGTATTTTGTGTGCAGCCTGTACCACCTCATGCCCTTCCTTCTGGGCAAATGGAAAATACGTAGGCCCGGCTGCCATTGTGAATGCACATCGGTTTATTTTCGATAGCCGGGATACGGCTGCCGCTGAAAGACTGGAAGTGCTGAATGAAGATAGCGGAGTCTGGCGGTGTCGAACTGCGTTCAATTGTACCGAATCTTGCCCACGTGATATCGAAATTACCAAAGCTATCGCTGAAGTGAAACAGGTTATTTACAGCGGAAAAATAGAATAAGGGTTTAAGAATTAGTACTTTCTAAATCGTGACAAACTGTGTATCATATAGATAGCAAATCTAAATGCATTTTGTATGATTGAGATTTGGCTAGCGAAGGGAGGGCATATGTTCGTCACAATATTAACAGGTCGGGTTGCCGAAGAAAATTGGCGTACACTTGAAAAATCATATGAACGGGCAATTCGAACTGCTCCCAAAGGCATCTTATCATCGATGTTAATACAGTGCCAGGCTGAGCCAAAACTTTGGCAAATCATCACCACCTGGGAAAGTGAAGAAGTTTACAAGAATGCCCTTGAGCAGAAACTATCCAATACATGCGTAGACCTGTTCTGCAATGCTGGCTCAACCCCTCATCGCAATGAGTACAGCGTATTTGGGCGATATTTGCGCGTCTGATCACTTGACAAAAATAAAATCATGGTAGAATTAATCAACAGCATGGCTGGAATGCAGTTTATTGTAAAGGTTTTCTGATATTAGGTGTTCAGGCTTCCATTTCCTGAGCACAAGCAATTTTCACTTCAGAGAATGCAACAAATCCCAGGGTCATAAATCCCCTGAATTGGTTGGTAAAACCGACAATAAAACTGCGGGGATTAAAAGGAACACGATTATCACCATACTTAACAACAATTTCAAGTTTTAATAATTTAGTGATAAATATGCAGGCAGCTTTATAACAAATGCTTTTTTTATTCAAATTGATGATTGGTACGAATCAAATTTTTACTTGTTGTAAATTATTTAGAGGTAAAAGGGGTTAAATCGTACTTTTAATGATGCAATCATCACGCAGAAAGGGAACTTGATTTCTTAATCTAATATTATGTGGGTAATCCATACACACTGGCAACCGCCGCGAAAACCATCCGATCAGGGTGGCATCTTATTTTGGGCTGAAACAGATGAAAGCCCGGCTCCACCTTATTGGGATGGAGAAATACCCGAATCTCCAAAACCGCAGGAACACCCTTATGCGTTAATGCCGGAGCTCATCATGGATCGGATTGGTCTTGGGACTCCGTTAGAGAGCGCAAAACCTAATTTGATTACTTTACATATGCCCTCCACCCGTACCGGTCCAATTCCCTCACCAGCTTTAACCCATGTCTGGGAGTTGGATCTGGAGACAGAACCATTCCTGGCACCCTGGCGCATTGATGGTTTATGGCTTCCCACAACGACAGCATTTAGTGTATTGATCAATTTACCAGAAGAGAGTCCTTTCAGCGACTTCATATTAGGGCAGGATGCCATTTACTGGCAAAATGTTTGCAGCCTGGCATTGGAGATCCTTTCAGAACAAAAAATGATGCCCATCATGGTGCCAATAACTCCCGCCAGAGATACTTTTCATGCCCGTTGGCAACCAGTTCTGGATGGGAAAGATGATGGCCCCCGCATGGCAAAATTGGTAGAGGCAATGCCACCCATTTGTCGTGCCGAATCCTTGCATGGGGATCGAATTTATCCTGGCTCTCTCCCACCGGCACGCGCCTTGTTAGATAGTTTCTTAAATACAATCTGTGATGCCCTGGCTCGTTCCTGGGGTGGCGGCTCAGAGGCAATTCGTCTTATTCCGGAGAATCCAACCCCATTTGAAGCCTGGGTAAAGGCATTATTCAGCCCGGATGCCAATATCAAAATTTCGGCTGTGCAGGCAACTGCTTTATTTAGTAGCGTACGTGCCTGGATGCGTAACCTGCAGGCAGCTGGTGATAACTATTTCCGGGTTGCATTCCAATTGATCTCACCGGTAGACCAGGTAGCATCATTGGAAGATTCCAATTGGCAAATTCGATATTTATTGCAATCACGGGATGATCCCAATCTCTTGATCAATGCCGATCAGATCTGGAATACGCGTACCACCGCATTGGTTGTGGATGGAAAACGCTGTGAATTGCCGCAGGAAAAGCTGTTAATGGGTCTGGGCTATACTGCAAGACATTTCGAACCTATCGCCGACAGCCTGCAGAACCGCTATCCAACAGGTACAAAAATTAACACTCACGAAGCCTATCAATTCTTAAGAAATTCAGCCCTTCTTTTGGATGAAGCTGGATTTGGTATTCTAGCACCTGATTGGTGGGATACCAGCGGAGCCCGCCTCGGTGTTCGTTTACAGTTATCCCCTTCAGCTGTCAATACGCAGGTGCGTATCAAAGCGGGTGGACTCAATCTCAATACATTGGTAAATTATCGCTGGGAGCTTTCTCTTGGGGATACCCGTCTTTCTAGGGCAGAATTTGACGCTTTAACTTCACTGAATGAGCCATTGGTACAGTTAAATGGTAAATGGGTGCAATTGGACAGTGAACAGGTGCAGGCAGCCAAGCGATTCTGGGATACCGAAGGCCATGCCGGGCAAATGGGTCTGATCCAGGCTGCTCAATATGTGTTAGGTGGACAGACAGGGGCTGAAGGGTTACCCATTGATGGCGTGGATGCAGAAGGTTGGGTGCAGGAATGGCTGGATGGATTGGATGGTCATGAAAAGATGATCGTTCTACCACAGCCACAAACCTTGCGCGGGAAGTTGCGTCCTTATCAGACCTATGGTTTCTCATGGCTCACATTCTTCCAACGTTGGGGGTTGGGTGCCATTCTGGCAGATGATATGGGTCTGGGAAAAACAATTCAGGCGCTGGCATTGCTGGCACACGAAAAAGAGAACAACGCCGGAAAATTGCCCGGACCTGTTTTACTGGTATGTCCAACCTCAGTCGTCACCAACTGGCAGAGGGAAACCAGAAAATTTGCACCCGATTTGAAGATTTATAAACACCAGGGCCCAACCCGTTTCCGAAACCATGAATTAATTCAGAAAGCTAAAGAAACCGAATTGTTCATCACCAGTTATCCATTGGCGCGTCAGGATTTGGAAGAATTACAATCGATTCACTGGCATGGCGTCATTCTGGATGAAGCCCAGAATATCAAGAATCCAGCTGCCAAACAGACACAGGCGGTGCGTGCGTTAAAAGCCAGCTTCCGCTTTGCACTCACCGGTACCCCGGTGGAAAACCGTCTGATGGAATTGTGGTCGATCATGCAATTCCTCAACCCGGGTTATTTAGGTTCTCGCGAAAGTTTCCGTCGAGAATTTGCTATTCCCATTGAACGCTTCCACGATCCGGATATCACTCACCAACTTAAAGAATTGGTATCACCCTTCATTTTACGACGGGTCAAAACGGATCCAAATGTGATTGACGATTTGCCGGAGAAGATTGAAGTCAAAGCGTACTGTAATCTCACCGAAGAACAAGCCAGCCTGTATCAAAATCTGGTCAATGACGTCATGAAGAAAATTAATGAAAGTGAAGGAATTGAACGGCACGGTCTGGTGCTGGCGATGTTAACTAAACTCAAACAGATTTGTAACCACCCCACCCAATTCCTTCACAAAATCAATGGTCATGTACCTCCAGCTCGTGAATTACACAACAGATCAGGAAAACTCAAACGCCTGGTGGAGATGCTGGAAGAAATTGTCGCTGTGGGTGACCGGGTTTTGATCTTCACTCAATTTGCTGAAATGGGTAAAATTCTGAATAGTTACTTATCAACCACTCTGAACACACCCACCATTTTTCTGTATGGTAACACTCCAGTAAAAATGCGTGATCAAATGATCAAGCGCTTCATGGATGATGAAAATGGACCGCAGATCTTCATTCTTTCCCTGAAAGCTGGGGGGATAGGGCTTAACCTCACACGTGCCAACCATGTGATTCATTTTGACCGTTGGTGGAATCCAGCCGTGGAAGATCAAGCCACCGACCGTGCTTTCCGTATTGGCCAAAACCGCAATGTTCAGGTACATAAATTTGTTTGTGTTGGAACCTTGGAAGAAAAAATTGACGAAATGATCGAATCCAAAAAAGGATTGGCAGAATCGGTTATCGGTGCTGGTGAAGCCTGGATCACGGATCTATCCACTGAAGAGCTGCAGGATCTCGTACGCTTGCGCTATCAGGAATAGGAGCCTGATATGGATGAATTAGATAATAAACAAAATAACAATCGACCCCCCAATCGAAATCAATCTCAACGCCGACGTAGACCCAATCAACGCAACCAGAGAAATCAACAAAATCAAAATCGAAATGCTAATCAGGCAGCACAGCCCAATAATGGCGAGACAAGGAACAAAAAACGCACAGATAACAACAAACGTAATCAATCAAATCAACGTGACAATAACAATAACACACCGTGGGGTATGAACCCATTACCCACCCAAACTGGCATTCAAACCCGCAGTCAACGTGGTGAATTTGCCAAAAATTGGTGGGCGCGCCGCTGGTTGGAAGCATTGGAACGTCTGATGCAAGGGGTTCGTCTCTCCCGAGGACAATATTATGCCAGATTGGGACAAATAGTCTCGCTGGAAGAAATCAAGGGAGGTATGCTGGCACGGGTTCAGGGATCACGCCCTAAACCTTACAGGGTCACCATTCAGCTTAATCCATTCAATAACAAACAATGGGAAAAAGTCTTGGACCTTTTGTCTGAAAAATCGATTTATATGGCAAAGTTACTGGTAGGTGAAATGCCAAATGATATCGAATCGGTGTTCAATCAGGCAGGTGTCAGTCTTTTCCCCGAACACGCCATGGACTTACAGACCCGCTGTACCTGTCCGGATAAAATCACACCCTGCAAGCATGTTGCAGCCACATATTACATTCTCGGTGATCGTTTTGATGAAGATCCATTCCTGATTTTCCGCATGCGTGGCCGTACGCAGGATCAAATTCTGGAAGCATTAAGACAGCGTCGGGGCGCCGAAGCAGATCTTTCCATAGACTATAACGAACCGCTTACAAGGGTTACCACCCCTGAAGCCCCGCGATTCCCGGAGACACTGGAACAATTCTGGGAGGTTCAACAGGATCTAACCCAGGTCAACGTCCAGGTGCGCATGCCAACTATTCCACAACCATTGCTAAAACGACTTGGTGAACCAGAATTTTCCTCCCAATTAACCCTGCAAGGCCAGTTGGAAGAATCCTATGATCTCATCAGCCAATTCGCCATCATGATCGCCTATGCGGATACGACTGGTAGTCCAACCAATGGTAATGGAAATGGTGATGGTGACTGATAATAAATAAACCATATCCAACCTTTTTTTGAATTTACGAAAAGCCTACTTTAATCGGTAGGTTTTTTTATGAATATCCCTGTCCAAATGACCAGTTTTTGTATAGATTGTCGAAAATCCTCTTGACAGTAAAATAAAAAGATGTAAAATATTGAAAAACAAGTTTGTAATACAAACCGGTTTGTAAGGAGAGATCATGTCAGAAGAAATTAAGATTGAAAATATTATTCGCAACACAAGAAAATACTGGTACGTAGATGGATTGTCCGAAATCGCAGGCGGATTGATTATTTTTGCAGCGGGGTTAACCTACTGGTTGGTTTCCATAATGGAAAACACAAGTATCAAAGTAATTCTTCTTATGCTTGCTCAACCAGCTGTGATCGTCATCGGCTCATTAATCGTTCGAAAATATCTGCCAAAAATCAAAGAACGGCTTACCTACCCTCGTACCGGTTATTTGAAATTCCGCAAACCCTCAAGAGACCGTCGTGTCAAGCGTGCACTCACTGTAGGAATGGTAGCTGGCTTAGTCGCTGCGTTAGTTTCAATGATATCCAGTGCTTTGCCTAACAATTACTTACCACTGCTTTCGAGTATCTTCTTATTCATATTTTCAATTTATATTGGATATCAAACTGCAGTTTCACGTTTTTATGTAATCGGATTATTGATGGTACTGCTTGGCGCTGCTATATCTTTAATGCCTTTTAAAAATGTATTACCCTACACTTTGTTTTTCAGCGGTGTCGGAATCATCTGGATCATTTCTGGGGTTATTACCTTACTGAGATATCTAAAAAACACCTCACCTCAAGTGGAGGATATATGAAAGATAACCAATCACTGCTCGACGTAGATCGCATGATACACGAACCAGCCCGGTTATTGATTATGACAATACTTTCGATGGCAGAAAAAGCAGATTTTCTGTTCCTTCTCAATGAAACCGGATTGACCAAAGGAAATTTATCCACGCATCTTACCAAGTTAGAAAATGCCGGGTATGTAGAAATTGAAAAAACGTATCGTGGAAAAGTCCCGCAGACTTTGTGTTCTTTGACTTCTTCCGGACAGGAAGCATTTGAAAATTATAGAAAACAAATTAGTCAATTTTTGAAAAATCGAAAGTAACCATCCAGAAATTCACTCTAAAAGGAGTTTAACAAAATGAGTATGTATGCAATTCAAACTGATCATTTGACACGAGATTTCGAGAGTGTCCGTGCTGTCGATCAAATCACCTTTGAGGTCGATAGTGGCTCATTATTTGGCTTTCTGGGCCCCAATGGTTCTGGAAAAACCACCACCATCCGACTCTTGCTCGGTTTATTAGAACCAAGCGAAGGAAAATCCTCAGTGCTAGGGTTTGATTCACTGAATGAAGGTCACAAAGTTCGGGAAAACTGTGGTGCGCTATTGGAGCATACCGGATTGTATGAAAGACTGACAGCCGCTGAAAATCTGGAATTCTACGCTCGTGTCTTTCGGTTGTCCACCCAGGAACGCCAGACCCGGATCAAAGAATTACTTTCCAATATGGGGCTTTGGGATCGCAAAGATGAGGTTGTAAAAGGCTGGAGTCGCGGCATGAAGCAAAAATTAGCCGTGGCGCGTGCCATGCTGCATCGGCCAAAAGTCATTTTCCTGGATGAGCCAACCGCTGGGCTTGATCCGGTCGCTGCCAGCACCTTCCGCGAGGATTTACAGAACCTGGTTCGTCAATCCGGTGTTACTGTATTTTTGACCACCCACAACCTGAATGAAGCTGAAAAGTTGTGTGATCGGGTTGGCGTTATTCGGGAAGGAAAATTATTAGCAATTGGATCACCAGATGAATTGCGCCTGCGCAATGGCAATCCATTTATTGACGTGGTTGGTAGTGGTTTCAGTCTAGAAGTGCTGAAAAAGTTGGAACAACACTCGAAAATCACATCCGTTCATCAACAGGATCAACATGTCCGCGTTAAATATGAAGAAGGTTTTGATTCAAGCGCTTTGATACCGATACTCGTTGAACATGGCATCCATATCGACGAAATTCGCAAAGGAAAATCAAGTTTAGAAGACGTGTTCTTAACATTAATGGAGGAAGAAAATGTTGCATGATATGCTTACCATCATCCAAAAAGATTTGAAAGAAGTGCTTTCTGCCAGAGGAAGCCGAAAATCTAGCCTGATTTATCTAGGGATAATTATTGGTCTGATTGGCGTGTTTATGCCATTGCAATCTGGTACCGAGTGGTTAACTGAACCCATTCTACCCCTGGTTTGGTCATGGTTCCCCGTGTTTTTGATGATCGGTATGGTAACCGATGCCATAGCTGGCGAACGGGAACGAAATACATTGGAAACTTTATTAGCTAGCAGATTATCCGACCGTTCAATATTATATGGAAAAATTGCCGGGGCTGTCGTGTACGGTTGGTCAATTTCAGTTATTGGCAACCTGGTTGCAGTCTTGACTGTGAACCTGAGTAACTCACAGACAGGATTTCAATTTTATGCACCAGGTCTATTTGTTCTACTCTTGGTAGTTCCATTGGCAATTGGAATCTTGATGAGTAGTCTTGGTGTCCTGGTCTCTTTGAACGCTCCTACCGCCCGATCTGCCTATCAAAAACTCAGCCTGGTCATGCTGGGGTTCTGGTTCCTTCCAATGTTTGCGCTAAATGCCATTCCAGAGGGAATACAGAGCCAAATAAACCAATTTATCAGCTCTATCAATTTAGTACAGGTTGCCATATTAGGTATCGTCATCATTCTAGTCCTGGATTTATTAGTGATTATCTTGGCTCAGAAAAAATTCAAACGCACCAGATTAATTCTGGACTGAAGATAGCGCAATAATCAATTCTTAACCAAAGAAAAGGATTGGCTCTTGACAAGGCAATCCTTTTTGGGATAATTAGGGGTACACAATTGAAACCCGTTATCAGCCATGACGGAGGAAAGTAGAACGGCGAAAATTGACAGGAAAGCCCGGGCATAGACTGAAACCCGCGCTCAATGGAAACCGTAGGAAGTTCCCTCCCGAGCTGCTCAGGTGAACGTTCAAAAGAACCACTAGTCAGAGCCGGACAGCCACCGTTAACAGGCAACCTGATCGCACGATGAAAATCGTAGCCGTCGGGGATGAGTGCACCAGAAATGGTGAATGTGGGTGGTACCACGGGTAGATTTCGCCCGTCCCTTTATCAGGGGCGGGTTTATTTTTTACAGGAGGTTAAATGTCAGAAAAACCAATCATCCTTGCAGAACTGGAGCAAGCGCAACACAAAGCTTTAGCCCTGCTGGCAGAAATCCAGGATGAAGAACCATTGCAAGCCTGGAAGCGTGAATATCTGGGGAAATCATCCACTGTAATGTCTGCATTCAGCAGTATTGGCCAACAACCCAAAGAATTCCGCCCATTGGTTGGACAGGTTGCCAATCAGGTCAAACAGGCTTTGGAAGCCGCCCTGGAAGAACGTGCCAGAATCGTCACCGAAGCTGCCCTCGCACGCAAGATTGCGGATGAAAAGGTGGATGTCACCTTGCCAGGCAGGCAGCCAATATCCGGTGGATTGCATCCCCAAACCTTAGTTCTGCGCCGGATTTTTGCCATATTTGCCGAAATGGGATTTCAGGTTTATCGGTCACGCGATGTGGAAAGTGATGAACACAACTTTGAATTACTGAACATCCCAGCGCATCACCCCGCCCGGGACATGTGGGATACTTTCCATATTGACCAGCCAGGTGTTGTCCTGCGTACGCACACTTCACCCGGTCAGATTCGGGTCATGCGTGAGCAGGCACCCAATCCCATTCGGGTCATTCTACCCGGTATGTGCTATCGCTATGAACAGATCAGTTCCCGTTCCGAAATTCAATTCAACCAGGTGGAAGTGCTGGCAGTTGGCAAGAATATCACCTTTGGCGATATGAAAGGTACCCTGAACGGATTTGTGCGACGCCTGTTCAATGCCGATGTACGTACCCGTTTACGTCCCTCCTACTTCCCCTTCACGGAGCCCAGCGCTGAAATGGATGTGGAATGCTTCGTGTGTGCTGGTAAAGGTTGCTCGGTCTGTAAAGGTAGTGGCTGGCTGGAGATCATGGGTTGTGGCATCGTCCACCCAACGGTACTGGAGAATGGCGGTTACGATCCTGAGGTCTATTCCGGATTCGCAGCCGGTATGGGTCCTGAACGTATCAGCATGCTTTTGCATAAAATTGAGGATATCCGCTATTTCTGGGGTAATGATGCCCGTTTCCTGGAGCAGTTCTAACCATGAAAACACGATTAACGAAACAAGAAAAAATCAAGGAGGAAAACGACAGATGAAAATCCCTCTTTCATGGCTTAAAGATTATATTGATATTGATCTCTCGCTGGAGGATCTGGCACGTACCCTGACGATGGTTGGGTTGGAAGTGGAAGAAATACAGGTGGTTGGTTTACCCCTTCCTGAAAATACCAGCCGTCAGGAATTCAAATTCACAGGACTCCCCTGGGATCCGGAGAAATTCATCGTTGCTCAAATTGACGAGGTCATGCCTCATCCGGATGCTGACCGCCTGACGCTTTGCCGACTGTATGATGGCACCCAGGAATGGGTCGTCCTCACCGGAGCACCCAATCTCTTCCCATATAAAGGAATGGGCACACTGGAACAGCCCCTCAAAGTCGCTTATGCGCGCGAAGGCGCGATACTCTATGATGGGCACAAGCCCGGTTCTGAACTTACCAAATTAAAACGCACCAAAATCCGTGGGGTAGAATCGTTCTCCATGGTTTGTTCCGAAAAAGAACTGGGCATTTCCGACGAACACGAAGGTGTCATTATCCTGGATTCGGATGCACCGACCGGCACCCCACTGGCAGATTATATGGGTGATGCTGTATATGAAGTTGCTATTCTGCCCAACATGATCCGCGATGCCAGCCTGGTAGGAGTAGCCCGTGAACTTTCAGCGGTAACAGGAAAGCCTTTGAAAATTCCCAGTCGTAAAGTCGTATCAACCGGTCCTAAGATTGATGATCTGGCTGCCATCGAAATCAATGATCCCAACCTCAATCCACGCTTTGTTTTAGGATTGGTGCAGGGTTTAGAACCAAAACCCAGCCCTTATTGGGTGCAACGCCGCTTACGTATGGCAGGCATGCGCCCCATCAATTCCATCGTGGATGCAACTAATTACGTCATGCTCGAGACCGGCGAGCCTTTGCACGCCTTTGATTACGATGTGCTCATCCAACGCGCGGGTGGTAAAGCACCCACCATCATCACCCGGGCAGCTATTCAAGGTGAAACCTTGACCACCCTCGATGATGTGGAACGAAAATTAGATCAACATACCATTCTGGTGTGTGATACGGCAGGGCCACTTTCGTTGGCGGGGATTATGGGCGGTTTAGAGAGTGAAGTCACCGAGACTACCCGCAATGTGTTACTGGAAGGTGCCAGCTGGAATTTTATCAATGTTCGCCGCACTTCCTCCAGACTTCATCTTAGTTCGGAAGCAGGTTACCGTTTCGGTCGCGGCGTCCACCCGGCTTTAGCCTCCTGGGCTGTTGACTTGGGACTGGAACGCATGGCTGACTGGAGTGGCGGAACCATCGCCCAGGGTTTGGTAGATAACTATCCACAACCGCCAGTCGATCCTGTGGTGATCATTGACGTGCAGGATGTCAAACGGAAATTAGGTATTTCCATTTCTGCCAGACAAATCGCGGAAATCTTAACCCGCCTGGAATTCACATGTAAAGTCAATGGTGAATCAGTTCTGGCTCAAACTCCACCACACCGTTTGGATATTGGTGAAGGTGTGATTGGCAAAGCCGACCTGATCGAAGAAATCGCCCGCATCTACAGCTACAACAACATTCCAGAAACCAATCTGGCGGATGAATTACCACCCCAGCGTAATAATCTCGAATTAGCTAATGAAGAGAAGATCAAGGATATCCTGGCGGGTTTGGGATTGCAGGAAGCGATCACATACCGCTTGACCTCCATCGAAAGAGAAGCCCGAGCTTATTTACAGGGTCAGTCGCTGGATTCGGAAAATTATGTGCGCTTGCTGAATCCGATTGCGCCCGAGCGATCCGTCATGCGCCAGAGTCTTTTAGCTTCGGTTCTGGAGGTTCTTGAAAAAAATGCCCGTATTCGCGAACGCCTGGCCTTTTTCGAAATTGGCTCTTTATTTATCCAGGAAAAAGAAAATAGCCTACCGGTTGAACCGCGTAAATTGGTGATCGGGATGAGCGGAAAAAGAACCATCCCAACCTGGAACCAGAAGGACACCGGCAATCTGGATTTCTATGATCTTAAAGGTGTGTTGGAAGGACTGCTGGAAAAATTACATCTGCAGGCTGTTTCTTATCAGTCAACAGAACATCCTTCGATGCATCCCGGGAAAACAGCTCAAATAATAGTGGGGCAAACGTCAATTGGTGTTCTTGGAGAATTACATCCACGCGTCAAACAGAACTATGACTTCTTGACACCGGCTGTATATGTAGCAGAAATCGATCTGGAAGCCTTGTTGCGCTCTTATCCCTTACGTTTCGAATCTCAACCTGTTTCGGTTTTTCCACCAGTGCTGGAAGACATTGCCATCATCGTGGAAGAGGCTATATCCTGCGGATAAGGTAGAAGCACTCATTCGCCAGACCGGTGGCAAGTTGCTGGCGGATGTAAGGCTCTTTGATGTCTATCGGGGGATCGGATCGGGGTAGGGAAGAAAAGCCTGGCCTATAGTATGACCTACCAGGCACAGGACCACACCATTGAGTCCGGTGAATCCACCTCCTTACGCAACAAAATCGTAAAACGCCTGGAACGCGAATTAGGCGCAGTTTTACGCGATAATTAGGTACTTTATTGTTAATGACCCAGAGGGCGATTTTTTACCTCTGGGTCTTTTTATTTGTTCTCTATTCAATTCGATTTGGGCATAACCTTTTGCTACAAATTTCCAACCACCAGCTACCAGCCACGAAGTACCCGAGCAAAGTGAGTGGTAACAGCCATCAGCTAATTTCTACTTCTCCTTTGGAAAGCAGGTAAAATCTACTATAATTCGTGAACATGTCATATCCTCCCTGTTCAGGATCTGATAAATACAAATTAATGAAAGACCGTATGAAAAAATCAACAATAACCAACATAATTCTTTCTATCATCATTTTGTTGACTCTTTCTGCCTGCCAACCACAAAATCCGGTTACTGTTCAACCATCAGCAACCGCAACCACTCAAAAAACAGCCACCCGTACGCCAACCCAAATACCAACATTGACTCCCACCAATACGCCCACCCCAAACTGGTTGGTACCGTTAACCGAACTGGAAGAGACAGAATTGCTCTTTACTCACCCCTGGACAGGAGAGATTGCCCGCACCATCGATAAACTGGCGGATAATTTTAATCAGACCAATGAATATAGTATTTTTATAAAAGTCAGCGCGCCTGGTAGTGCCCAACAGGTTTTTCAACAAAGTGAAGCTGCTCTGCGGGATGGACAGGGACCAAATATTGTGGTCGCTCCGATCGAAGAATTAGCTTACTGGCATAAAATGGAGAATCTAATCACCCTGGATGGCTTTCTCAACGACTTCCAGTATGGTCTTCATGCTGACCTGATTGACGATTTTTTCCCACTCTTTTGGGAACAGGATGTCCTGAATGAGCAACGGTTGGGAATCCCGATTTCACGAAATACAAATTTCCTGGTGCAGAATATCAGTTGGTCAAAAGAACTTGGCTTTGATATCGCTGCCATGACACCACAACTCTTCCGTAACCAGACCTGTAAAGCACGTGATGCACTATTAAACGACAATGACTGGCTGAACAATGGTATGGGAGGCTGGATTGTTCAGCAGGATGAATATACGATTCTCAGTTGGTTAAACGCCTTTCAGTTGGTGGAATTTCCTACCACTGAAAAACCTTATACTTTTGATCAGCCTGCTACATTGGATGGTTTTACCTTTTTACGCGAGATTTTTGATGAAGATTGTTCCTGGAATGCCAGAAACCCAACCCATTATGAATACTTTGCCAATCGTCAGGCGCTATATATCAGTGCAGATGTTTATGATCTTGAGCCACTCCGAAAAACTTTTGCTCTATTAGGAAGTGAAGATCAGTGGCAGGTTACTCCTTATCCACAGCGGCAAGCAAAACCGGTGTTAATCACCCATGGAGAATCCATCGGGATTCTAAAATCAGATCCAGCCCAGGAATTGGCTTCCTGGCTGTTTATTCGTTGGCTTTCCTTGCCAGAACAACAAATCCAGTTGGCAGAAGTAAATCCCGGATTACCCGTCAGCCAATCTATCGTCGATCAAATCAGCCCAGAACGCAGCGAGCAATGGAATCAAGTAATCGCGTATCTGGATGCTGCCCGTTCAGCACCACGCACCGCCGAATGGCGCGTTGCCCGATTTGTGCTGCAGGATGCCTATTACCAGGTCTTCAACACAAACATTACACCTGTCCAATATCCACAGATTATCTCCTTATTGGACTCAATTATTGCGGATCTCAGCCAACAACCCGCTTCACTTGCCTGGGAATGAAAAAACGCCTTGTTACGGCGTTTCTAATCGATCGAAGTACTTTCTAAGAGGCGACGACGAGACTCGAACTCGTGATGAGGGTTTTGCAGACCCTTGCCTTGCCAACTTGGCCACGTCGCCGCGATTTGTTTCTGAGCGGGCAACGGGATTCGAACCCGTGACCTTCTCCTTGGCAAGGAGACATTCTACCAGCTGAACCATGCCCGCATAACAACCTGTTGCTTGTGACCGTTATTTTAGCACTTTGAAATTGAATCGTCAAGGGATAGGCTGACAGGATGCTGGTGAAACCAGTTTTCCGAATTTAATCCAAACTGAACTTCTCCAATAAATTTCCACATGATTTCAAACTTCTCCAATAAATTTCCACATGATTTCAGCCAATTATTTCTGGTACTCTCCCGGATAGATATGGTCTTCAGTATGATCATGATTATTAATCTTGGAACTGCATTTCTGATTTCAACCTTTTTGCCTGAACAACTTTCCCCCCTGATGCATTGGGTGCTCGAATGGGCAGAATATTGGCTGACCAAAGCATTATTCAGTCTGCCCGGAATCATTCTGTCAATTGGCGCGATATTATTGGCGATTGGCGCACTGATCGTTGGAGGTAAAGGATTGAGGATGATGATGCAACATGCCAAGGAAAGAAGAAATGTGCTTTCTTTGTTGTAAAACCCCCTTTACTCTTTCCTCCCAACCAATGCAACCCATGTCAGTAACCGGGCTGTTTTCGTGATCATCCAGAAGGAAGACCCAAGTATTGCCAGGTACAAACCGAAAACCGCAATCAGACTTCCTGCGATGAGCGAACTGACCATAATCGCTAATCCATATACAAAAATAAATATCCCCAGTGTTAATATGATCAGGCGAATTTTCATGATGAGTTGGGTAAGATAAAGCTCCAGTCGTTCGCGGTCAAGACGTTTTCTATTGTACAAATCAATTCTCCTATCCAATTGGATGGATCATTGTGCGATTTGGCAGGTTGGGATCCAGTTCGTCATTGTAAAGTTCAATTCCATATTGTCTGAAAATATCCTTCAAGCCCACCAAACACAACCATACAAATCTCTTTCACCTGTTCCAATTCCTGATAGTTCCCATTGACAAGCAAGTCCAACAAATCATCAAATCTTTCAGGTTTTATCTTGAAGTCTCTTGCCTCAGAAATGAATTGGCTGAAGGTAGTAAAGGGTTGTTGATTAATGAAAGACAGAACCTGGAGCAAATGCAGAACAGCATCCATCAATAATAAACTGATCCCCTCATGATTTTTCATTTCAACCGCATTTAACACCTTGCCAAAGGACTCCTGAAGCTCATATCTGTTTCGAGTAGCTGCTGCCAGGAATGTCCTTCTTACTGTGCTGAATGCCTTTCATTTTGTTCAATAAATCGTCAAAAAATTCCTGACCGTAAACCACCATCCATCGATCAGAAGCGGAGAGATACCAATGCGCGGGAATGGTTTCTCGTTCCCTGAGAAATTCTTCCGGGGTATGATAAATGGCTTCAATTAACATGCCATCCACCACCCGCTGTAAATACTGTTCTTCCCTTTTTTCTGGTTTTTCACGCAGAAATACATCCAGTTCCAGATCAGAATAAGCCTGGTCTTCACCCCGGGCAACCGAAGCACTAACAGCAATGCCCAGGAGATTTTCACCAAATTTCCTTTCCCACAGGGGAATTATTTGATCAACTACAGCCAGGCGTTCTTCCCGGCTATGAGCTCGAATGCCTTTCAACCCTTCCATTCACTTACCTCATCCTGATCCTTAGCCATTTCAGCCTCGTGGACCTCTTTCCAGCAGTCTCTGATTTAACTCCCATAATGCAGTTTTATTGCCATCAAATTTAATTAACTGAATTGCCTGATCATACGGGAACCAGCCAAAAGCACTGTGCTCATCGGAAATCTTGATCTCATAATTGGATACCTCAACTCCAAAGCTATATTGTGCAATTACAAACATATCCTCACCCCAAAGAGGACTGTCTTTGAAGGTTGTAACAGGAACTGATACTACAGTGTCCAAACGTAAAAAATTGGCTGATGGCTCTACCCCTGTTTCTTCCAATGTCTCCCTTTTCGCTGCGTCCAGTGGCGTCTCATCATCCTCACCACCTCCAGAAATCCCCTGCCAGAAGCCTTCATCCGCTCTTTGTAATAAGGCAAATTCAATCTGATCCTGTTGGTTAGTACGATATGGAAATATGAATACTTGAAATGGTGCTCTTGCCATAAGAATTTTTTGGTCGGGCTTTATCCGACGATATAAAAACCGCATTCATTGTACGGATCCTGAATGGTTAATGGGTCGCGTTTATCATTTAGAATTTCCTGTAACTTTGCCGCTCGTTCTGGATAAATGATGGTTTTGACTGTCTCCTCCAGCGCTGGCAGTTCGAACGGCTGGTCAAATGGTTTACGTTTTAAGCGGTGAGGTAAGGCTAACTGGGCAGCAACGTGAATATCGCTGGGCTCGAGGTGGGTGCGATTATTAAAAACAGCATGAGCCATCGCTGTTTTTTGTATGACCAGATCCGCTCTGTGACCTTCAATTTTGAATTGGCTGGTGACTTCAGCGATCATTTCAAGATTCTCAAGCGTAATTTTTATGCGTGGTAACAGTTGTTGTGCTTGGACGATGCGATTGGAAAGTGTCTTTTCACAATTTTCCCAGGTTTTGATGAAACGATACGGATCATCTTCAAAATCGAGTACACGTTGCAAAATTACGACTCTTCTTCTTATATCCGTGATGCTCTTAACAGTGACAGATAATCCAAAGCGATCAGTCAATTGTGGCCGCAGCGTCCCTTCCTCCGGGTTCATCGTCCCCACCAGCATAAATCGAGCTGGATGAGAAAAAGAAATTCCTTCGCGTTCAATGATATTGACTCCCATGGCAGCGGTATCCAGGAGCACATCCACCACGTGATCATCCAGAAGGTTGACCTCATCAATGTATAATAACCCACGATTGGCTTCCGCCAGCACCCCCGCTTCGAAAGCACGCATTCCTTGCCGAATGGCTTTCTCAATATCCAGGGTGCCCACCACGCGATCTTCTGTGGCTGAAATGGGTAAATTAACAAAGGGGGTGGCTTTCTCAATCGTCTCCAGCTTTTCTCCAGCAATAAAACGCTGGTGACACTCACTACACCAGGTGCTTGGAATGCGCGGATGACAGCCAAAACGGCAATCCCGGATTACCTGTATCTTTGGCAACAAGGCGGCTAAAGCGCGCACAGCTGTAGATTTGGCAGTTCCTCTTTCTCCCTGAACTAAAACACCGCCGATCCTGGGGTTGATCGCATTCAAGATCAACGCCAGCACCATTTCTTCCTGCCCAACGATGGCAGTAAATGGATATATTAACCGTTCCGTGTTAAGATTGATTGTCATTAGCTACATTGTACATGATTTTGACCCTCACTTTTGCAATTGATTTCGGTTGGCTGTAAGGTAAACCTACCTGCACCTTTCAAGTTCTGAAAGTTTGCTTGACAGTGTTTTTTGACTATGCTACATTAATTAACAATCAAGACATTTCGAATAGAATTCCCCCAAGGAGCGTCATTTTGACAAAATCAAGAACACAACTCATGGTAGAAAGGCTAAGAGAGCTTCAGGCGTCCTCACCGGATATCGAAGCGTCAGCAATCGTCAGTGTGGATGGATTAACCATTGCTTCTGCATTGCCCCAGGGAGTGGAAGAAGACCGGGTTTCAGCTATGTCAGCCGCCATGCTTTCACTGGGTGAAAGAATAGCGACAGAATTAGGACGTGGTAATCTCGAGCAGGTTTATATCAAAGGAAAACAGGGTTATGTTGTTCTGATGTCAGTCGGTGAAGAAGCAGTTCTGACCGCATTGGCACGTGAACAGGCAAAACTTGGCTTAATTTTCCTGGATATGCGTCGTGCTGCAGAAGACCTGACCAAGCTAATTTAGCTCTGGTTTGATATGGAACCCATTCCAGTCAGCGGTTTTTATTATCCAAACAAAATTGCCAATATTGCGCTCAAAGCACTGGAAGATGTGATGGGTAAGAATGGTGTCAATGCCATTCTTAACCTGGCTAATCTTCAATTTTTGATCGACAACTACCCACCACCGAACCTCAACCGGGAATATGATTTTGCCTATTTTTCTGCCATTTGGGGTGCTCTGGAAGAAATGTACGGCCCCCGGGGTGGTCGCGGGTTAGCACTGAGAGCAGGAAGGGCAACATTTGCCGAGGGATTAAGAAACTTTGGAGCACTGGCAGGTGCTGGTGATCTTGCATTTAAGGTGTTACCTTTGCACACCAAAATAAAAATTGGTTTACCAGCCATGGCAAGAATTTTTACTCAAACCAGCGATCAACATTCCACGGTGGAAGAAAAAGAAGATCACTTTATTTACACCATCCATAAATGTCCGGTCTGTTACGGCAGGCATATTGAAAAACCTGGCTGCCATGTGGCTACCGGATTAATTCAAGAAGGACTAAAATGGGTATCAGGCGGATATGAATTCCGCGTGGTTGAAACAAAATGTATCGCTGCTGGTAATGAAGTTTGTGAATTTGTCATCATGAAAGAACCTGTAGGCTAGACTTTGGTAGTAACCCAATCAAACGCATCCATTCTCATCATCGATGATGACCAGGAAATTGGCGAAATGCTCAATTCCTATTTTGAGGTGCAGGGTTATCAGGTGTCAACCGTCAATTGGGGTGAAGACGGTTTAAACGCCTGTGTGGAAAAAATTCCCGATATTGTTCTACTCGATATTCGCCTGCCTGATCTGGATGGATATGAAATTGTAAAAAGATTGAAAAATAATCGCCGCACACAATCCGTCCCGATTATTTTCCTGACAGAGAAACGCCAACGGGAAGATCGATTGCGTGGTTTGTCCATGCAGGTCGAAGATTACATTACCAAACCTTTCGATATTCAGGAGCTACGACTCCGTGTCCGCAACGTCCTGATGCGCTATCGGCGTAGCTCTTTAACCAATGCCATCACGGGGCTACCAGAGAAACAATTATTAATTGAAACGATTGAAGAGCATCTGCAAAATGGCAAATTTGGAATCATCCTCATTCACCTCCAGAAACTGGACGAATATCGAGACCAATACGGATTTGTTGCTGCAAATGAGTTGCAACGCAATTTGACTTTGTTTCTAAAAGAAGCTTTTTTGGTCAGCGATGATCAACAACCATTTTTAGCACAATGGGGAAACTCGAGTTTTGTTCTCCTCACCAAAGCGGATCAAACTGATTTGAATGAAAAAACCGTATACCAGAATGTGTTTCCAAAGCTGGAAAAGGTATACGCGTGGGGAGACAGTCATGCAGATCGAATTGATCAAAAATTAGGAATTCACGTTTATAAAAAAGTTATCAACCCACAATCAGAAAGCCTCCAAAAGATCATCATTGATTTGGAGCGTCTGATCAATTAGGTGAAAATTGAAAACAACATTCGTTATTCCAACCTACAATGAAGCTGAAAATATACCAAAATTAGTTAAAGCGATTATAGAATTGCCTGTATCCGTCGATTTATTGATCGTTGATGATAACAGCCCGGATGGTAGTGGTGATCTGGCTGAACAGTTGAAAAAAGAGCATCCAGATCGTATTGAGGTACTGCATCGCAAAGGCAAATTGGGATTGGGAAGTGCCTATATTCAGGGTTTTCGCCAGGCAATTGCTAATGGCGCTGACTTTGTTGGTCAGATGGACGCTGATTTCTCCCATCCAATCGATAAAATTCCGGTACTGATGAACACATTGGAATGTTGTGATTTTGTGATAGGCTCTCGCTATGTTGCCGGAGGAAAGCTGGATGAGAATTGGCCCTTCTGGCGCAAGTGGCTATCCGGGTTTGGGAATTTTTACGCGCGTACCATCCTTGGATTAAAAATAAAGGATGTAACCGGTGGTTTCCGTTTATGGCGCAAAGAAACACTGTCTGCCATGCCATTGGAGCGTGTAAAATCCAATGGTTATATCTTCCAGGTGGAAATGTCATATCTGGCAAACTTGCTCGGTTTTCAGTGTAAAGAAACACCAATTTACTTTGCTGACCGTCGTTGGGGGCAATCGAAGATGTCGCTCAGGATCCAACTTGAAGCAGCTTACCGTACCTGGCTGTTATTGGGTTTTTACAACGACCTGAAAAACAAACGCTCGATTTAATAGGGTTTCGGCGTTAGGTGCTGGGGGTTAGTCATTCATTACGAGCTATTATTTTAGCTTTGAGCTTTCAGCTTTTAGTCTCGAATAATACCCTGTCAATCTTCCCCATTCTTCCAGGCTTAAGGTTTCAGCTCTGCGGGTAGGATCGATATCATTTTTGATCAGCATTTCCTCCGCCAAAGCTACGGGTAAACTCAAACCGGCTGCCAGTGATTTACGCAACATCTTTCGTTTTTGGCCAAATCCGGCTTTGCTAAGCTGGAAGAATGTATCCAGCTTCGATTCATCCACCAGCGGAGTCGGATATAGATCCACGCGAATAACCGCTGAATCTACATTTGGAGCCGGGTAAAAGGAGCCAGCAGAAATTTTTGCTGCGATTTTTGCTTTACCAAAAACCTGAACACTCAACGCCAGTAAACTCATATCACCTGGATCTGCACAGATCCGTTGCGCCACTTCTTTCTGGATGGTCATCACAATTCGGCGTGGTTTTCTTTTGGCTGAGAGCAAATGGCGAAATATGGCTGAAGTGATGTAGTAGGGAATATTGGCAACCACCAGATATTGATCGACAGAAATCAGACGGGTGGGGTCAAGCTTCAGGATATCGCCATAAACCAGCTCAACATTGCCGTGAGAACCCAGCACTGTCTCCAGGACCGGGATCAGATTGGAATCCAGTTCCACAGCCACAACTTTACGGGCGACATTGGATAAAAAGCGGGTCAAAGAGCCTAATCCCGCCCCAATCTCCAACACTACATCGATGGGTTCGATTTCAGCCGCATCGACTACTTTTTCCAGAGCACCATGATCCACCAGAAAATTTTGCCCAAGACTTTTACGTGGGTTAAGGTCATATTCACGTAAAAGATTGCGCACATTGAGAGGAACAGGGATTAAGGAAGGATCCATGGATAATTTTCCGGCACAGGCGTTAAGAAATAAGCCGTGACATTATGATACCAGGCGACGTAATCATCATCCGAATATGCCAGATCGATCCAATACTTTCCAGGAATACCACCACCAATATCTCCAATTACACCGATGCCATAACCCGGCACATACATGCGCTGGCCTACCATCAGGTTATACCAGGCTCGGGTGACAGCGATGACACCGTGTTGTGCTGTTAATCCACTGGCAGTACCGGATGAGCAATAATTTTCAATACCCAACCTGCAGGGTGAATAAGAAGTGGCGTAAACATTCACAGCCCGCCAATATTCGATCGGACCACTGGGCGTATCCATCGTACGCACAACCACTTTTGTACCCAGGCCTGTTAATTGATCTTTTGGCTCTTTGGCAACCCAGGTAATCTCTTCCACCCGACTGACTTCCTGATCATCTTCATAAATGATCCGGGTTCTCGTCACTTCTACCCCAAATTCACCCGCCTGCACCACATCGCGCTGATCCAGCTCAACCTCTTCCGATTGCACATAATCAACCGAAAACGGTATATTGGTTCGCGTAAGGATAAATTCTTCACGGACACGGACAACTCGTATCATTCCGTCTTCAGGAATGGGAGCATTTGAGCTCGGCAGACTATAATCGGATCCTTGCAATGCCATACCTGCTTCAGCCAGTGCTTCTGCTACAGTTTCGGCTGCCGTTTGAATTTCAATCGATTCGTCCTTAAGGTGAATCACAACCGGTATTGCCCGTTGGATTTGGACTTCCAGGTCCGCATTCAGAACCGTATCGAGATCTGGTGAAACTCGATCACCCACTTCAAGCTGAATTCCATTTTCTGCGAGAGCCTGACCCAAAGTTTCTGCGCTTGAAAAAATCCGGTTTGTTTCACCTTCATCATTCACTTCTATTTCAACGGCTTTTCGTATAACAAAATGATAATCACCCTGATAAGGTAATTCATCTTCAACATTTACTGGCTTCCCATTCCTCAGGAGTTGATCATAATCGCCTAATGAAATGTCAGCTTCAGCTAATAATTCGCCAGGAACGCGATTGGCTGAATAAAGATCGATTTCTTCATTTGTCGGAAAAATTGTAATGTTCACTGGCCTGGCGAGTTCCACTTCAATCTCTTTAACGCCCAGTAACAAACTGGATAGATCCGGAACAACCTGATCAGCTTCTTCTACCAAAAAACCATCTTTTTCCAATGCAGCGGATACAGTCCAGGCATTGGTATTGAGATATTGTGTTTCCCCGTTGATCGTTACTGGGATGTTTCTGGGAATACTGACCAATCCTAAGAGGGAAGCCAGAACCAATGCAATCCCGATGATTTGTAATTTTCGCTTGTTCATGATATCGATTCTAACCGATAATTACAAAAAAAATCAGGCGTCATTTCTGACGCCTGTGTGCCGAGTCACAGAATCGAACTGTGGACACCACAATTTTCAGTCGTGTGCTCTACCAACTGAGCTAACTCGGCTTAGTGACCAAGATTCTAACCGTTGAACCAAAGAATGTCAAGCAAATACCAGGCTGAAAGCCCATTTACGGTACGATTTCAATTTCCTCGATACTGATGCCAGAAATTTTTGAAGCCTGCTTTTTGAACGAATCTTTATCGGCACGAATAGGACTGATATTCTCCACCACCAGGCGTAAATAGAAACCACCATCCGGCATGGTATTGTTGACAGAGCGCACAATATTTCCACCGGAATCCGAGATTAACCCAGCTAATTTAGCCAATACACCCGGTCGATTGGCATAGGATCCGGATTGAATGTTGATGGTCGTCCAGTTCAATTCGGTCTTTGAGATTCCAATTTCATCCAGATCTTTTGCGATATCAACAATTCTGATCGCTCCGCTGCCAATGGCGGCATACATATCCTGCAAATTAGCTGCACTGGTTGTTTCCAATAAATGATTAACGCGTTCAGGGTATAAAGCCTGAACATCTTCCAATGCTAAAATTCCTCGATCATGCAAAACTTTTTGCAACTTCTGCTTTCCATTTTCCGCTGCCTGGCGCAAATCTTCAACCGCCAGCACCGAACGCAAAATTCTGGCAGTTGCAGGGTTAACAAATTTCAACCAGCTGCTATCAGGGGGAATTCGGGTGGTACTGGTGACCACCTCCACCAGATCTCCTGGTTTTACTTTATCGGAAAGCATCGCCAGGTTCCCATTTACCTTGACGCCATTGATTTTATCCAACAAAAATTCCTGTTGTATGGTTGCAACGGCATCCAGAACCGAGGAGCCTTCCGGTAGGAAACGAGCACCTCCGGTTGGTGTAAAAATTTCTACCGGACGGTAATCGCTGATATCTTTGCCATTTTTCAATGCATATATGACACCCCAGGTATTTTCACCTTCCATCTCTTCAGTGGTGATCGCCACTTCGATTGCACCAAACTCAGGTAGCCAAACGGTGACCTGTAAAGCGCTATATCCATTTTGTGGGTGAGCGATATAGTCATCAAATCGATTTTGGTCCAGATAGGGTCCAAAGAAGCGATTGACATAAGCGAGTAATGTATAGGCATGCGTTGGGTCCGGGTCCTCCAGCACCATTCGGAAACTGACCAGATCATTCAAGGCTTCAAATGAGTCCATGGCAGACTTTCGCAAACGTGCCATACGACGAATTTTCTGCCAGGATTGCCAATACCCATTAACCGTCAGGGATACTTTTCCGCTTAAACCTGCTTTGTCCATCAATTCTGCCAGCTGTCCCAACATATTATTGACAAATTTTAATTCCAGGCGTTTGTCACTATCAATTCGCTGACGCACAAATGCATAGGTATCCGGTTCGGCATGCGGAAAGGCCATATCTTCCAACCAGCGCCGCCAACGGTAACAATTTAAAATACCAGCTAATTTTCCATATGCGCGAATAGCCTCACTGGCTTTGGAAATCCGTTTGTGTTCTGGCATAAACTCAAGTGTCAATACGTTGTGACTTTTATCCGCCAGCTTTACCAGAAAAACACCAGGATCACGAAATCGAGCGATTTTTCGCAGTGTCTCCAGATCTCGGGAACTCCCATCTCGAGGATTACTGATTTTGGTTACACCATCCACAATATGAGCAACTTCCATCCCCAACATGCCTGGAAAATGCTGACGTATCATCTCAAAGCTGCTTTCCTGATCCTCGACACTATCATGCAATAAAGCAGCGATCGTCCAGGCTTCCACACCAGCTAATTTATCAATTAATCCTGCCACCCAACCGCAGTGAGTTTCAAAATAAGGTTCACCACTCATGCGTAACTGGCCACTGTGCAATTCTTTACCCCAGCGGTATGCTTCTTCAATGGCCGGTGTTCTGGGCACAAACTCGCCTGGTGAAAATTCTGCATCAAACCTGGGGCGAATCTCATTTATGGTCTCAATCCGAACCATTCAAATCTCCTGACGATCCTGAAATAAGGTAAATTTAAGTATACCGAAAACCAGGCATTTCAGGAAGTTCATATATCCAATTGAACCAATTTGATCAGGGATGATAAGGTCAATTGCAAAGGAATTGAATTTTAGTTGAGTTCCTCGATTCTTATTTTTTTCCAGATTTTCTCCTGGGCTGATTGTTCGATGGCTTCACTGACCAACATGCCATAATGACCATCTTCAAAGGTGGGAAAATCAGGCTTCTGTTTCATATCCCCAGCCAGCAAATAAGCGTAAATTCTCCGATATAGTTCATTAAATGTATGGGAAGATGTTTGTTTCTTATTTTCTGATGCGGATTCAATTTTTTGTTCATTTTTCAGGATCTGATTTTCCTGGTCGCGATATCCCAGCCATAATTGATCCGATTGTTCTGCATCCCAGGCAATGGAGGATTTACTGCCATTGATTTCAAAAAATAACCGGTTCTTGTGACCGGCGCATAATTGCGAAATACTCAGCACACCCTGAACGCCCTGTTCAAAATGAATCAGAATGGAAGCATAATCTTCGGAGTCAATGTTAATTTCCTGCTGTTGCCCGGTTTCGGTCAATTTATATCTCTTATCGTAAAAGGTCATGAAATCGGCAAATACTTCCAGAATGCGCAACCCACTGATATACGACACCAGATCCAGCCAATGAGAGCCAATGTCTCCAACAGTACGTAGTTGTCCACCGGCATTCGTATCCAGTCGCCAATTCCAATCGGTTGGATACAAAAGCCAATCCTGCAGGTAAGAACCATGAATGATGAATGGTTTTCCTATACCACCATTACGAACAATTTCCAGTGCTTTTTGTACCATAGCGGACATTCTGAAATTAAAATTTACAGCCGTCACCAGGTTTTTCTCTCTACCTAATAGCATCAACTCTTTCGATTCTGCTGTGTTCATGGTTAACGGTTTCTCACAGACAACATGTTTACCTGCCAGTAAGGCTGCTTTCGCATGGGGATAATGCAAGTGATTGGGAGTGGTTAGATGAATTACATCGATCTGGTCATCATTCACCAATTCCTCAAATGTTTGATACGCCTTCTCAATACCCATTTCATCAGCTGCTTGTTTTGATTTCATATAGGTGCTACCCAGGATCCCGGCCACAATAATATCATTCCAACGCAAAGCGTTTGCATGCGCAGATCCCATCAAGCCAGTGCCAACAATGCCGATACGGATATTTTCTTTCGTTAAATTTTTCATAGTGATCAACCTCAGGTCAAAAATTCCTTAGACATCTATTGTAGCATTGCAAAAGTTTTTGTTATATTCATAAGGGTGACTATTTATATAATAATGACAATGAAAATGAAAAAATTATTAACAATTAAAACCCTTGCATTTTTTTTAAAATCATGTAAAATATCATTAATCAAACGCCTGGGTGCCCCCCTCACCTTGGCGTTTGATTGTTAAACAGGAGGATTGAATGGAAATCTTAAATCTCATATTTTTATCTTTACACAACATTATCCGTTGGGTAGTACTTATTTTGGGTATCGTGTTAGTAGTACGGTCATTTTTAGGCTGGTTCAAAAAATGGGACTATCAGGAACGGGATAAAAAATTAACACCAATTTTTGCTGGTGTATATGATTTGCAGATTCTTTTAGGTATTATCCTTTTCTTTACAAAAGGATGGGGAGGCGTTCTGATGAATGCCCCTGCTGAGGTGATGAAAACAGCTGCCTTACGTTTTTTTGCAGTGGAACATTGGACTTTGATGATCGTAGCTGCGGTTTTGATCCATATTGGGTCAGCACAAGTAAAGAAAGCTACTGAAAGTATCAAGAAATATAGACGCGCAACGATATGGTTTACAATTGCATTGCTGTTAACATTGGCTTCCATTCCCTGGCCTGGTATGTCTGCAGCACGACCATTATTCCGCTTTTTTGGACTTGATTTTTAATCATTAGATGCAACAACCAGAGCTCAAAACACTGGGCTCTGGTTTTATAAGTATTCCTGGAAGTCAGAATTATTTCAGGACAGCCATTAATTCATAAGTTTGGTTCAGTATCAGGTCTGCACCTGCTCTTCGTAATTCATTCTCTGTTCCAAAACCACATAAAACACCTACAGTCTGTGCTCCGGAAGCTTTTCCAGCCCTGATATCCACCGTCGTATCCCCCACCATCAGACAATTTTCAGGAGCAATCCCCATGTCCTGGGCAGCTTTCAATATTGGATCAGGAAACGGTTTTGTATATTTACAGGTTTGTGCTGTAACCACTGATTTGAAATAATGAGTAATTTCAAATTGTCGCAAAAATGCCAGTGTGCTTTGTTCATCTCTAGCGCTGACGATCGAGAGAGGATAGCGTTGATGGCAGTGTTGTATCAATTCCATTCCCTGAGGTACCATCCAGAATTGCTTTGGTTTCTTGCCAGTATTTCGATGGGCCATCCAGTTATATAAACGAGCAACCTCGTCATCCAACGTCAAGCGATCAAAAATTTCATACACCAGATTCCCAGGTGATTCCAGCATCATCACCCACCAGCGTGCCAATAAGCGTGTGTCTTTTTTGGGAGAAATGAACTTAAGAAATGAATATTTCCTGGAAAAATTACTGACCCACAAATCATCCGTATCGCTGAGTGTGCCATCTACATCAAAGCATATTGCCTGAATTCGATTGATATCCAGGGTCATTTTCTCTCCTATTGAAATACAGGAAATTCAGTTACCAATTCCTCTGCCAGACCCCGATCGGGAGCAATGATCCACAGCACCTGGTCGGTCTGACGACTGAGAATCACTGTTTCCGATTCCAGCTCCCAGGTTAATTTTGTATTGGTTTTTTGTGTCGTATTACCCCATCGTTTCATTGCATAATCGCTAAAAGCCAGCCAGTATTCATCAGCATCAGTCTGGGTATCCCATTCGTTCAAAAATATGAGTATGTCTTCATCATTCTCAAAATGATGATAAACCAGATACTGGTCCCCACCCCAACCTTCGGCTGCTGAAAAAGCTTTATCTTCTTCCAATGCCCAATCATTGGATAACGGTTTTCCTAACATCAGGTAGGTGTACCACTCGCCCATGGTGTTGCGATCAATTTCTTCCCAGCCATCACCTAATAAAGATGTGAAGTCATCCAACTCAATCTTAATAGGCTGATCTTCCGGGTAACGTTCGGGATGCATAATTTGCTCGGTGGAAACAGGTGGATTGATAAAAGCACTATCTATAGCTGCAAACCCACCTTCTTCAAATAATTGGGTGACAAATGCAATACCTTTGACGTATGGAAATATTAAATCCTCCTGTAAAAATGCAGGCGCATTGTCAAAGATAGGACTTGCATATTCCTGATAATATTGCAGGACTTCTTGCTTGTCTTTCAGGCTGGAATGTTCCAGAAACCATTGTGTCTCTGTAAAGGATGCATCACCTTCCACCAGTGCGGTCACTGCTGCACAATACTCTGAGTCAAGTTCACAGGTTTCATCATCCAGTTTCAATCCATCATTGAGATCATATCGGGCATCCTGTAAAGCATGGGTATATTCATGTGCATAGGTCATTCGTTCCGGACCAGCGAATTCTTCTCCCTGCACAACTACCATTTCCTTGGTTTCATCATCATAGAAACCAGCAATCTGTTCACTATAAAGTTCAACAAATAATTCATACAGGTCATAATCTCTGTCAATCAACCCAAACAAATTGAGAATTAATGCATCCTGACGGACATCTTCTTCCGTGTAATCAACAAAAAAGTCTTCCATAACTCGTTGCCGTAATTCTTCAGGCGTCAGCGTCTTTCGATCCAGGTTGTTTGCAGGCGGTAATCCTCGTAGACCCTCCACTTCCTGCTCAATTTTTTCCATTTGTGCAAGAATATTTGCTGGAATATTGGACTGATTTTCCTGCGTGGATGGTGGGGTATCCTCATCCTCTACGCTGGGAGTGAGATCAATGGTCGGGAGCGTCATGGGTTCCCTGGTTGGCGAAACATTTGATTCAACTGCCTCATTAATGATTTGAGAAGATTCTTGTGGTTGTAGTATCGCATAGGTTGCTCCTGAAACAACCAAAAGTACACAACAACACAATAGAACCAGAACCAAAACAATCGTTACAACTATCCAGATATTTTTCTTTTCCATATTCTTTCCTAATTTTCGTTTACATAATTTATCGCATAGTTTGCATCTTCATATCCCGGGTGGGCTTCTAAGGCTTGCAGGAATAATTCGATCGCTTCTGCTTTGTTTCCAGCTCGATACATTCCCCAGCCTTTCCAAAGCAATGCTTCCTCTGAATTTGGAGTTCGATCGAGCGCATAGTCTACCAGCACCATTAAATCCTCATTCCGTAGGGAATGAAAATACGCCATAAACGGACTGAATTGGTAGCGCAGCATACGTTGCGGCCAACCAATCTCTCGGGCACGATCAAAAGCCAGGGTTGCTTCGCGATATTCACTGAAATATACCAGATTAGTGCCCAGATTAAACCAGGCATATACATTCTCAGGGGTATCTACGGTTTCCTGCTGGGATTTCTCCAATGCATATTGTCGATTTGCATCGCGATCCCATTGTTCACCCAAAATTGATTTTACCGTTTCTTCCTGGCCAGGTAGATAAATAATAATATAGACATAATTAAAGGATTGCCATTGTTTCTCAAGTAAATCATAATCGACCCACCGATCAGCGCCATAATAAGAATCTTGACCCTGAAATGCATCCAGTTGATCATCGTACCCATTCAACAAGAAGTAATGACCCGCCCATTTATCATCATTTGGCCAGTAACTTTCATCAAATTTGAAGGATTCCTCAATCATTACAGGTATACCGGCAGCAATTAATTCCTTCAAAACTTCGATATCTCCCCCCACCCGGTAAATGGTCTGCAACCAACCCGCATAATTTCTTACATAATAATCCAACTCTTCTACATTAACATTTCTATCCTGCGGGATTGGTTTAATCAAATCTGAAATAGTGAACTGATCCCCCTCCCAACCATAGTAGCGTAAATACATCGCCAGAGTAGCTGGTCCACAATTGTTAATATCCTGTTTCTCGTAAGCTGGTGAGGAAAGGATCACTCTTGAAGGGATGGGCGTGCTCGTTGGGGTAGGTAAAGCAGTCTGAACCACCTCCGGCGTTTCTGTCTTCGCAGGTTTGGTCGCTGTGATGGTAACAGATGGCCTAACCGCAATTGGTGTACGAATTTCCTCCGTCGCGATCTGAATTGCAGTGGGTATAGAACTAACCGGATTTATCACACCACGCACATAGGTTTGAAAAACTTCCCATCGCCAGGATGAGCGCAGGTTCAATCCTAAGATTAAAAGCAAAAGGAATGCTACACCTATGATGATGCCAGCTAATCCATAAATTTTCTTCGTAGTCCATTTGTTCATGGGCTCGATTCTAACAGTATTTTATGAAAAATTGATGAGTTTATATCATCTCACGCCATCAATTTTGTTTTTCGGGATAATTTTTCTGAGAATAAGCTTGTATTACTTCACAGATTCGAAAAATTTTATGAGCGCTGGATTGACAATCTCAGGCTTTTCAACATTTGGAATATGTCCGGTTTCATTCACTAACAATGTTTCCATATCAGGGATGACTTGCATAAGTTTCACGATCGCTTCGTACGAAACACTTTTATCTTCCGTTCCCCAAATCAGCAGAGTAGGAATACCCTGGCTATTCAATTCTTCATATTCTGTCAATGGTTCCATTTTAACAAGGTTTCGAATCGTGGAGAGAATTGCATATTTAAAGCCTTTGTATTGCAACTGCTGTGTATATCTCTCTACCCATCCTGGAAATTTTTCCGGTCGATAAAAATCATCCTGCTGAGATTGAGGCAAATGGAACGGCACCAGGTAGACACCCACAACCCATTCTCCTAACAGTGGTACATTCATTGGAAATATATCCGCCTCCGTTACGGTTAATACTTCCGGAGCTATCAGGGTGATTGATTTGACGAATTCAGGGTTAGCATTGGCAAACGAGGTAGCGATTGGGGCACCCATCGATAGTCCAACCAGATGAAAAGTATCATCAGGAACAATCTTTACCGTCAGTTCACCTATTTGTTTCACAAAAAGATCCAAATCGTACTCAACTCTTGGCCGATCTGATAAACCACGTCCATACAGATCAAACCTCAATACCCGATAGCCCTGATCAACCAATCCCATCATAGTCACATCCCAGATATAACCAGGAACAGAGAAACCATGCACCAAAACAACTAACTCACCATCAACAGGTCCAGCCAATTCATAATGCACATATCCCTCGGAAAGTTCAATAAAATCTTCTCCAGTCATTGAACGAACCGTATCGTTTATCTCCAATTTTTCTTTGTTAAGCAACAAAAATGGTAGTAATAAAATCAATATAATGAGGTCAAAAATAATAAAGGCTCTTAATATATTTTTCGTATTCATATCGCAATAAATTCCTTTTAAATTCAGCTATCTTTCATTATATAGATATTTAATAATTTTTCTCCGAATCTAATTTGGACAATTTTAGTAAATTTATTTTCAAGATTCTTGTTATAATAGCCCCCATGAAATATCATATTTGGACTGAAGGTTGCCAGATGAATGTCGCCGATTCCATGCGCGTGGCATCCTCACTGGAAAAATTAGGCTACCACATTACGAATAAGCCAGCCGATGCAGATGTCATCATTCTTAATACCTGTGTGGTGCGCCAGAGTGCTGAAGATAAAGCCATCGGTCGATTGAGCTCACTTAAACCACTGAAAACTAAAAATCCGGATCTGGTGATTAATCTAATGGGTTGCCTGGTTGGCGTCAAAGATAATCCCAAACTTAAAAAACGTTTTCCATTTGTGGATGTCTTTTCTCCTCCTTCTGATCCCGCACCTCTCATTAAGCACCTGCTGGAGAAAGAAGGCAAGTCCCACGAACTGGATGAAACCCTGGCCCGTTTTGCTTACATGGATGGAGACCTGGTGATTCCGGATACCGATCAGGGTAATCTGGTTTCCAGCTTCGTACCGGTAGTATTGGGCTGTTCGCATGCCTGTACTTACTGCATCATTCCTTATCGCCGTGGTATTGAAAAAAGCAGAGATCCTCAAGAGATTCTGTCCGATGCGAATGCACTCGTTGCTCAAGGCGTAAAAGAAATTACCTTATTGGGGCAAATTGTTGATCGCTACGGTTTGGATCAAACTGACTATCCCACTCTGGCGGGTATGTTACGACGTCTACACGCTATTGAAGGCTTGGAACGCATCCGATTTCTGACCTCACATCCCAATTACATGACGGATGAATTACTGGATGTTGTAGCAGAATATCCAAAAGTGATGCCGCACATCGAAGTTCCCATCCAGGCAGGGAATGATCAGGTCCTTGAGAACATGCATCGTGGGTACACCAATCAACAATATCGTGAATTGGTCACCCGTATCCGCGAGCGAATTCCAGGTGTCTCCATCGCAACCGATATCATCGTCGGATTCCCTGGTGAAACTGAAGAGCAATTCCAGGACACTTACGACCTGCTTACCGATTTAAAACTCGATGTTGCTCATCTGGCTCGCTACTCTCCCCGTACTGGCACTGTTTCTGCCCGGCGGATGGAAGATGATGTGCCGGAAGAAGAAAAATGGCGCCGCTTCCGTTTATTGGAAGACCTTCAGGAAAGTATCGTCGCTACGATTCATACTACTTATCAGAACCAAACTTTACCGGTTTTATTCGAGGAAAAAAGTAAAAAAGGTCGCTGGCGCGGTCGCACGGAAACCAACAAATTGGTATTTGTCGAAAGTCAGGAAGATTTGCGAGGTAAGCTTCTTCCAGTACAAATTGAATGGACCGGTCCCTGGTCTATGTTGGGTCATTTGGTTTCTTGAGAAAATTTATCATTCTCGGCCTGATTTTCTTCGTTATACTTGCAGCAACACTGGCATATTATTACTTATTTGATCGTCTGGATACAACAAATCGCTCCGGACGAGTGATGGAATGGATCAGACATGCTGAAGATCATACCGAGTGGGCTGTTCAGGCTGGTGATCGCTGTAGTGATGCGCCATTCAGCATGCCGACCAATGGTTACATTGGATTCCTTTGGGATGACTCCTTTCGACCAGGCCACCACCACACTGGGCTTGATATTTTTGGGGGTACCGATATCGGGATCACACCCATCTATACTGCCTATGATGGCTACCTGACCCGCCAATCTGATTGGAAATCAACCGTCATAATTCGCATTCCCTCAGATCCATTGCAACCTGATCGGCAAATCTGGACGTATTACACCCATATGGCGGATGAACAGGGCAATGATTTTATTTCAGAGGATTTTCCACCTGGCACCAATGAAGTCTTCGTGAAAGCTGGAACACTTTTAGGCTATCAGGGTAATTATTCCGGCACACCTGGAAATCCTACCGGGGTTCATCTCCATTTTTCCATTGTGAAAGATGATGGTGAGGGTCAGTTTTTAAATGAAACCATCATTGAAAACACCCTCGATCCTTCTCCCTATTTCAATATCATTCTGAATGCCAGCCAATCTCCGCCAGAAATACCAATCTGCCCTTAAGTTGGAGATCTCTATCCTGATAATGCATCTAATCTGATTTATAATAATGGCTGTAGCCATAACTTCACCATGCAATTCTCCGGGAGGGAGGATGAATGCTTTCATATCGTGATTTAACTACAGGCTTTAAGAAACTCGAAATCGATCAAGACAAGCCAGTTATCCTGCATGCATCTCTATCATCCTTTGGAGAGATTAGAGGGGGTGCAGATACATTATTAGGTGCAACCCTGGCGAGTTTTCACTCCGTAATGGCGCCAACATTTACATACAAAAGCATGATCATTCCTGAAACAGGACCCGATAACAATGGTCTCGAATATGGATCCGGGCATGATCTCAATAAAATGGCTGAATTTTATACGCAGGATATGCCAGCAGATCGATTGATGGGTATCCTGGCTGAAAGGATCCGTTTACATCCAAAATCACAACGCTCAACCCACCCAATTCTTTCATTTTCAGGTATTCATCTCTCCGAAGTCATCGAACTTCAATCACTGGAAGAGCCTTTAGCTCCTATTCAATGGCTGTTAGATCACCGGGGATATGTGCTTTTATTAGGAGTTGACCATACCGTTAATACCAGCATTCATCTGGCTGAACAAAAAGCAGGTAGAAAATCATTTATTCGTTGGGCACTAACGCCTCATGCTATCTATGAATGTCCTGGTTTGACAGGTTGCTCCAATGGTTTTAATCAGGCAACGGATCACCTTTCAGAAATCACGATCATGACAAAAATCGGTGATGCAACCATCAAGGCTATTCCTCTGCGGGAGATGGTTGACATCCTTGTGCCAGTCATACAAAATGATCCTTTTGCCTTACTCTGCACAAAAGAAACCTGTCCACGCTGCCAGGCGATCCGTAATCAATTAAATAACCAGATAGGCGAGCATCCTGATGCGTAATTTCCTTTATGCTATACTAAATCTTAGACAATCGGTTCGATTATCCAGACAAATTAAGTGTGAAATCAATCGTCATACTGGTGTATCAAACCTATTATTTTTTTGTGATGTTTCGATTTCATAGGATGAATTATGAGCCTTGCTAATACCCAAACCTCATTGGAATTAATTCTAAGAATTAGCCGGGAGCTGGCTACTACGCTGGAACTCGAGGAAGCTTTATCCAAAGTAATTCAATTATCAATGGAAAATGTAGGTGCAGAACGTGGCAGCTTAATTGCTGTCAATAACAATCTGGAACCGATTGTAGCAGCCATATTTGCAGATGGCCATTTAATTTCCTATACGATCGATCAGGTACGTACGATCTTAAGCTATGGCCTGGCAGGTCAGGTGATTAAGAGCCAGGAACCCGTCTGGATTGTTGATACCAGCAAAGATGAACGCTGGTTACGCAGACCAGATGATGCAGCCAATAAGACCGGAGCGAAATCAGCTATCTGTATTGCATTGAAGGCTCGTGATCAATTGGTTGGCGTTTTGACCATTGTTCATCCCAAACCAGACTTTTTCAATCAGGATCAGTTTGAATTATTGCAGACCATTTCCGATCTTTCCGGCATCACAATCCATAATGCCATTCTTTATGCTTCTTTAAACGAAAGCAATCAACGTTATCAAGAGCTTTTTGATGATAGTATTGACCCGATCATCATCACGGATTGGAATGGAAATATTTTGGAAGCAAACCGGCAAGCACGCAATTGTGTAGGTGCCAGTTTTGGTGGGCCATTATCGATTTCCATGCAGGATTTTCACCAGATAAATTGGGGTGAAGTGGGTGAAGACTTCATTCACCTGCAAAATGGCGAGACCGCAAATTACGAGTCTGAATTTCAGTGTAATGATCAGAAAATTCTCCCGGTGGAAATTCATGTTCGTAAAGTGATTATTAATGAAAAAGATTTAATCCAGTGGACATTACGTGACATTTCTGAACGGAAGGCGTTGGATATGTTACGGGAAGATATGATGTCCATGATTTACCATGATTTGCGTTCTCCTCTGGCAAACATTATCTCCAGTCTGGATATTCTGGATACATTGCTACCCAAAAATTCTTCCATTACTCCTGTGTTCCAGATAGCAATGCGCTCAACTGATCGAATGCAGCGTTTGATTAATTCCCTGTTGGACATTAAACGTCTGGAAGCAGGTCAACCAATCACCAATCCAAAATTTACCGATATGAATGTTCTTTTACAGGAATCAGTTGAAGCTTTAGAGCCTACGATAACCAGCAAGCGTCAAAAAATATTGCTGGATATCCAGCCAGAATTACCTCAACTTTATGCTGATGAGGGCATGCTCAAACGTGTGGTCATTAACTTATTGGAAAATGCGATAAAATTCTCTCCACTGGATGGAGATATTCTTCTGGCTGCTTCGTCAGACGACGAGCATTTATTCATTGCGATCAAAGACAGTGGTCCAGGCATTCCAGATGATGCCCAGGATCGAATTTTTAACAAATTTACCCGCCTGGATGCAAAAACATTTCCAAAAGGAATTGGTTTAGGTCTGGCTTTTTGTAAGTTGGCAGTTAATGCGCACGACGGAAAAATCTGGGTAGATAGTACAATTGGGCAGGGTAGCCAGTTCAACATATCGCTGCCTTTCAAAAAAGATCTAACAACTTAAAGCTTAGAGGTATTAAATGCAAGAAATCGTTAATCGAGTTTTTATCGAAACCCATTATCCAGGCGTCACCTTGGGGGCCATCAGCCGTGAACATGGCCTGATTCTGGTGGATTCTCCCTTCCGGCAGGACGACACGCGCTCCTGGCGTTCATCTTTGCTCAATCTGGGTGGTGGTGTTGCCCGAATTCTGGTTCAAATGGATGCTCACATTGATCGTTCCATGGGCGCTAAAGCCATGGAATGTACCATCCTCAGCCATATTGAAGCTGCGAATGTATTTCAAAATCGTCCTGCTTCTATTAAAGCACAAACGCTAGATGCTGGCGCTGAATGGGAAAATTATAATGGACTTGGCAGCATTCGCTGGGGTACACCCCACATCACCTTTAGTGACCATATGTTTTTACACTGGGATGAGAATTTAGTAGAGTTGGATTATCACCCAGGTATCGCCGATGGATCTATCTGGGTCGATCTTCCTGTTGAAAAAGTACTTTTCCTCGGAGACGCCGTGGTCAGCAAACAATCACCTTTCCTGAGTGACGCAGACCTGCCCTTATGGATTGAGCATCTAAAATCTCTCTTTTCAAAAAAATATCAGGAATATTTTTTAGTTAGTGGACGTGATGGTTTGGTTACCCTTGAAGATGTTCACAATCAAATTGATTTTTTGAGTGAGATTAATGAAAAAGTGCAGGACCTTGCATCGCAAAAATCAACATTAGACGCGGTTGGCAAATTAGTCCCGGATTTAATGAAGAAACTGGCATACCTCCCAGCCAAACAATACGAATTACATGAAAAAAGATTAACCTATGGATTGCAGATGTATTATGCGCATCGTTATCTGGACAAACCATCCAAAAAAGAGGTAAATTGATTAATACGTCAAATAAAATAAAAGCAGAGACGGTTGTTGACCCACAATCCTATCTGCCTGTAGTTCATGCCACCCGCGGAGATCTGGTGGAATCCATTCATTGGGGGGCAATTGCAGTAGTTGATAAATTTGGCCATCTGGTTGCGTCTTATGGGGAACCTGAACTGGTAGCGTATCTGCGCTCATCCTCTAAACCAATACAGGCATTACCATTGATCGAAATGGGTGGGGCTGAGCAATTTGATTTGACTGACCATGAAATTTCACTCATGTGTGCATCCCATCGTGGACTGGATATGCATGTCGCTGTGCTCGAAAAACTACAATCAAAAATTGGTGTCCAGGAATCAGACCTGATGTGTGGGACCCATCCCATCAATGATAAACCAACGGCTGAAGCCTTGTTGATGCGCGCTGAAAAGCCCAGTCAAAACCGGCATAATTGTTCCGGCAAACACACCGGATTCCTGGCACAGGCAATATTAAGAGGATTAGCCAAAGAAAACTATATCGACTTGCAACATCCGGTGCAGGAACTGGTGTTAAAAACGTTTGCTGAGATGTCTCATTTGCCAATGAATGAAATTTATTTAGGCATTGATGGCTGTTCTGTTCCTGTCTTTGGTGTTCCTTTGCGAAATGCTGGCTGGAGCTTTGCCAGTTTATGTGATCCATCCGAACTTGCTCCCCAACGAGCACGGGCTTGCCGAAGAATTACGACAGCCATGACCAATGCTCCCGAAATGGTTTCTGGCCCCGGACAATTCGATACTGAATTGATGAAAATCGGACGCGGAAAAATTATCGCAAAAGGTGGGGCAGAAGGTTACCAGAGCATTGGTTTATTACCAGGTGCAATTGGCAACGATAGCCCAGCCTTGGGTATCGTCTTCAAAATTGCTGATGGTGATAGCATTATGCGTGCCCGTCCACTGGTTGGCATTGATATTCTACGCCAGCTAGGTGCACTGGATGACGAACAAATCCAGGCTCTCTCAGCTTTTGATACCCGACCGATTCATAACTGGCGTAAATTAAATGTTGGCGAGCTGAAACCTGTTTTTCAGTTGCATTTTCATTCATAAAAAAAATTAAGAGGGATAAGACTGGAAATATGCAAAAAATGCAGCAAAACCTTGATTCAATAAGAGAAAAAGCAATCATTGTTTATGATCGCCTTTTAAAGTTCTTTGGTTTGCCCGAATGGCGCGATCCCCTGCCAGCCATTGATGAATTGGTATCCACCATTCTTTCTCAAAATACAAATGATAAAAATCGCGATGTAGCTTTTAATGCCCTCATCACTCGTTTCCCAACCTGGGAAGAAGTTCGCGATGCTGATCCTGATGAGGTGATTAATGAAATTCGTCCAGCTGGACTTGCTAACCAGAAAGGCCCTAGAATGCAACAGGTTCTGCGGCAGATAACATTAGAACGTGGTGAAATCAATCTGGATTTTTTGAAAGATTATGCAGCCGAAGACGCGCTTGCCTGGTTGACCCGCTTTAATGGGGTTGGACCTAAGACAGCCTCGATTGTGCTTCAGTTTTCCCTGGGTATTCCAGCTTTTCCAGTTGACACCCATATTTACCGTGTAAGTGGCAGATTAGGCTTGCGTCCCGATAAAATGACAGCTGATCAGGCGCATGCTCATCTGGCAGTTTTGTTCCCACCTGAAACCTATGGACCAGGTCATCTCAATTTGATCCGTCTGGGTCGTGAAATCTGCCTGGCACGCAAACCAAAATGCGATCAATGTCCTTTGACAGATATTTGTGATTATTACCAATCCAGCCAATAACGAATCATGCTGGATTTTAGATTTCCTCCAATGAAATCCCGTTCAGCTGTAGTATCCACTCCGCCTGTTCACCCATCAATTCAGGAATGGCATTCACATCCACCCAATAACACTGAAAAACGTTTCCACCATCGGATTCAGTTTTCCAGTATTCAGGTGTATCTTCATCCACTTTAAGTATATAAAAATGTCGACGGATTTCGCGCGTCAGCGCGTCACTTGGCAGCCATCCTTCCAGTTCCGATAAAAGGACAGGCGGTTCTATATTCAGGTCATACTCTTTATACGTTACGCGTGTAAAACCTACCTTCCGCTCAAACGTCTGCAATAGCAAACCACGATTGCATAATGGCCCATTCCGTTTGGCTGCCTGGGCTGGCCAGGAGTAGCATCGTAATGTTTGAGTAAGGTACGCTTCATTTGGCCCCGTGAATTGCAAAGTTTCACCCAATTTTCTGATTAATTTTGGGTTGGACAGGCCTGTTTCTTTATTGATTTCCCGCAGCAATGCGACTTCTACAGCTTCATTCTCTTCCACTGTTCCGGCTGGAATTTGTGTACCAGCAGTGGGATGAGAAAAAACAAGCAATTGAGGAATATTATTCTTTTTCCTGAGAACAAATGCAGTTACTTTTTCGATCATCGTTAACCTGCCATACCAACCACAGTTCTGAATGTCCGGTAAGCGGCTGGCATATCTTCACATTTAAATACAATTTCTCTGGCGGAGACTCGCTGCACTCCTGGTACAATCTGTGCCCGATCTGCCAATTCAGTCGATTTGAGCTCAACTTTACCCTGAATGGGTTGTTTTACCTTAAACACTTGAGACCCCTCGCCATTCTGGTAAGCCTGAATCGCCATTCGGGCACCTTCACGAATCAAATTCTGTGCATCTTTGGGGTGCAAACAATTAGCCGAAAAGCGCCCATTGGCTTGTTTTACAACAACCGTCTGAATACCGGGTATAAGTTCTTTGGCTTCGTGGTTGACAGCCTGATCGCCGCTTATCATCAATACCGGAACATTGAAATGGCCAGCCAGAGCAGCATTTAAACCCGTCTCTCCCACCAGGTACTCATTCAACCATACATTTCCAACGACGATATTTGACCAGGTATGATCAAGAATCGCTAGCGGTGTACCCACACGGGCATGAAATCCGATAAAAATGACAACATCAACATCTTGATCGATGCCCTGTAACATTGAAAATGGACTTGGCGTTCCGCAATTTAGACTTGCTCGTGGGTCAAGTAAATCAATCATTATGTTATCACTGTTCCAATGACCATCTGAAACGATAACTTCATTCACACCGGACTCCATCGCACCACTGATTGCTGCATTCACATCTTCCGTCATGATGCGACGAAAACGCTGCCATTCAGAAGTACCTGGTTTTACTTGTTCCCAGTTCACTACCCCGCTAACACCTTCCATATCTGCAGCAATCAATAATTTCATGTCGCTCCTTAATCAAATTCTTTGTCTTTTTCGCTCAGAATTAAGTATACTACGCCTGATTAAATCATGGAAATACGGACGAGTTAGACAATTAAAGTCCAGTATGTTCGAAGGGATGTTGTTATCGATTTTGGTATGTTTGTTTTCGCTTAGCTGGAACATGTTATATAAATATTTTGTTAATAACAGCTTTACCATCTTGTTTTTTCCTTTTAAAGTGTTACAATTTCAAATCGAAAAGTAATGATTATGAGTAGAGGTAAAAAATGCCAGTATATACCTATCGGTGTGACAACTGTGGCGTACAATTTGATAGAAGACAAGCTTTTACAGATCCTTTGTTAAAAGTGTGTCCGGATTGTGGGAAGAAAGCCTTGCATAAGGTGTACACACCAGTGGGTATTGTGTTCAAAGGTTCAGGGTTTTATGCCACGGATCACCGCTCTCCATCTGGCCAGAATAAAATAAAATCTTCACATGAAGAAAAATCTTCAACCAGCGGCGCAAATGAATCATCTTCCAATGATACAAGTTCGAAAAACAGCTCCGAGAGTAGCACAGAAAAAACCACTTCAAGCTCCAATTCGAACCCAAATTAAACAGGTGCGATCAAAAGAAATTAAGTTTGATTGAACCCGGTTCCGCCGGGTTTTCTTATTAAACAAAATCTGGTATGATCCTTCCTGAACGTAATCCGTCATCGAAAATTAATAAATTATGGGTAAAATTTTTCAAATCGGGAAGATTTAGACGGTAAATGATAGCTTTTGATAGAAAATAATGGTCATTTTGATAGTCAATGCTTGGGTCGCCCCCTTATCCTGAATGAGGTTTAAATGAGCAAGAAAGTTGAAACCAAAAAACAATATCGGCTTACAGCCGAAGAACGCGAAAGACGAAGACGCCAGATTATGTTTGGAATCTTTGCTGCAGTGTTGATCATCTCCTGGATTGCTTCCATGATCGCTGTGCTGTAAGCTCCTCACAAAGGAGTTCCATGATTAAGAATACTTCCCGATTTTTGATAGCAGGCTTGCTGATTGCCTGGTTTGTTGATTTTCTCTTTTATAAAAAACCGTTTGGTATCGCATTCACCCTCTGGGTGGTGATTGCTATAACTGCGTTATTCACCATCAGCTATCTTGAAAAGGAAAAACCACATTGGCTCTCCTTCGTGTTAGCCGGGTTTGCCATTGCGCTCTCCAGCGCCAGCTTTCTGCGTATGGAACCATTCTCGCAGACAATTTCCGCACTCGCCAGCCTGGCACTCTTAATGCTGCTGGCTATCACCTTCCTTAATGGACATTGGCCATACTTCCGATTGTTGGATTATGTTCTTCGAGGCCTAAAATGGCTGTTAACAATCTTTATCAGACCTTGGCCTGTTATTTTCCAGGGTCAGAAGAAAGACAATCAGGAAGAAAATTCAGATAATGTCGAAACAAAACCTAAAAATAAGAGGGCTTTCTGGCCTATCCTGCGTGGTCTTTTATTATCCATCCCAATTCTTTTGGTGCTGGCTTCTCTTTTAGCCAGTGCTGATCCGATTTTTGAAAAAGGCTTGAACGATTTCCTTAAAATCTTCCAGATAGAAAATATTGCAGAATATATCTTCCGTCTGGTTTACATTTTACTGATGGGCTACCTCTTCATTGGAGTACTCATTCAGGCAATTCATCCTAAACAACAGGAACTTCGACCTCAACCTAATCAACCATCGTTTTCAAAATTTCTTGGTTCAGTGGAAGCTAAAATTGTTTTCATCAGCATCAACCTTCTATTTGCCACTTTTCTAATCATACAATTCCGTTACTTTTTTGGTGGTCAGGCGAATATCAGCGAAACAGGTTTTACCTATTCAGAATATGCACGTCGCGGATTTGGGGAAATTATCACGGTTGCTGTGCTGAGCTTATTAATTTATTATGGTTTCCACAGTATTACCCGCCTGGAATCACCCAACCAGAAACGATGGTATACGGGTTTGAGTATCCTGGTTTTTTTGCAAGTGTTGGTCATGCTCGTCTCCAGCTATCAACGTTTGGTTCTATATGAACAGGCATATGGTTTTTCTCGTCTGCGAACCTATTCACATATCTTTCTACCCTGGTTGGCAGTATTGATCATTCTTGTGATTGTATTAGAGCTCATGCAACGCCAGGGACATTTAGCATTCACCATCTTTGTTGTTGCAGCTGGTTTTGTCGTCACATGTATTGCTTTTAATATTGATGGTTTCATTGCCGAACAGAACATTCAAAGAGCAACCCTATCTGACCAGGAAGGCTATGCCCTGGATTTTTACTATATTTCTGAACTCAGTTCAGACGCAGTTCCTGTCATTTTGGAAAGCTATTTGGCCAGCAATTCTTCGACAAAAGATCTGCTTGGAGCCAATTTATCCTGTCGCTGGAATGAAATCCAGAAACAGAAACCCCGTCCCTGGCAATCATTCAACATTTCTCGTGCCCATTCAGTAAATCTACTGGATCAATACCAGCAGGAATGGCAACTGTACCCCATCCAGCAGGACGAATCAAGAATCGATGATTATGTTTTGGTTGATGGTGAAAAATATTTCTGTGCTATTAATGCAAACTGGATAGACTGATCTCCATCCAGTTTGCAATTTGAAAAAATCATAGCTAGGTTATAAATATTAACAGACGATATCACTGGCAAGCTTTTACATGGTAAAATCGATTCAATGAAACGTTGGCAGCTTTGGGTAGGAATTATCATCAGCGCAGTATTGCTTTATCTTGCCCTACGTGGATTAAAACTGGCTGAAGTCTGGGAATCGATCAAAACCGCCCGTTATATCTGGTTGTTACCAGGTATTGCCATCTATTTTATGGGGGTATGGGTGCGTTCATGGCGTTGGCATTATATGCTTCGACCACTTAAAAAGATCCCCACCCGCACCATGTTTCCAATTGTAACCATTGGTTATATGGGAAATAATATTTATCCCGCTCGTGCTGGAGAAGTACTGAGAGCGGTAATACTAAAACAACGCGAGAATGTGCCTATCTCTGCATCTCTGGCGACCGTGATTGTTGAACGTGTATTTGATGGTGTGGTAATGCTGGCTTTCGTGTTTCTCAACCTGGGGGAATTGGCAAAATTGACCACTGATTCAGGTGTTATTGGTAATATTCAACAGGTTGCCTTCTGGGGGGCTATCGTTTTTATCACCGCCCTGCTGGTTTTTCTTCTGGCTGCCATGTTTCCGCATTATACACAGAGGATTGCAGATTGGTTTATTCAACGTTTCATGCCTGTCCGCCTGCGCGAAAAAACCAGCCAGATCGCCAGCCGTTTTCTAACCGGCCTGGAATCACTGCGCTCACCACAGGAAGCTTTGATGATTTTTTTCACGTCCGTCATCATCTGGTTATTTGAAACCGGTAAATACTGGTTTGTGATGCATGCTTTTAACTTTGAGGTCAGTTTCTTCGCTTTAATGTTGATGAATGGTATTGTCAACCTGGCGACCACTATCCCATCGGCGCCTGGATATCTGGGCACCTTCGATGCACCTGGTATAGCACTTCTGAGTGCTTATGGCGTTCCACCGGAATTGGCTACCAGTTATACATTAGTATTGCATGCTGCCCTGTGGTTCCCAATCACAGCCCTAGGGGCTTATTACTATCTGCGCCAACCACTGCGTTGGGGTTCGAAAGAAGTCAAAACAATTCAACAAAGCAATTCTGGAGAATTAATATGAAGATCGCCATCGTTGGTGCTGGAATCGCTGGCCTGACGGCTGCTCATGATCTCATCAAGAAAGGGCACCAGATCACCATTTTTGAAGCAGCAGATTATGTAGGCGGTCTGGCAGCAGGCTTCAAAGAAAGTCATTGGGATTGGTCGGTGGAGCGTTTTTACCATCACTGGTTTCAATCTGATTCAGCCATCTTAGGCTTGATTGAAGAATTAGGATGGAGTGATAAGCTCGTCTTTCCGCGTCCTGTTACTGTCATGTACCACAAAGATAAATTCTATCCTTTTGATTCCATTCCATCTGCTCTACTGTATCCGGGTCTTGGCTGGGGATTCAACAAAGTTCGCTTTGGGCTTGTCAATCTGGCAATCCGATTCACCAATAACTGGCAGGCATTGGAAAAATTCACAGTGGATGAATGGATGCGAAAATTTGCTGGCGACAAAGCCTATGAAGCCGTATGGGAACCCATGGTGATTGGAAAATTTGGTGAACGCTATGCCCAGCAGGTAAATATGGCCTGGATGTGGGCTCGATTGAAAGCACGTACACCCCGGTTGGGAACCTTCTCAGGTGGTTTTCAGGCTTTTTCCGATCAATTTGCAGCTTTCTTGAAAGCTAAAGGTGTTCAAATACGCCTCAACACGCCGGTAAAATCCATCCAAAGAAATTCCGATTCAGGATTGACCATCACCACCCACAACGGAGAAGAGATCTTTGATCAATGTCTGGTGACCAGTTCCCCATCTTTGATGGCACGAATAACACCTGAATTACCAAAACAATATCTGGAAGGTTTATTTAATCTGAAAAGCTTAGGCGCTGTTGTATTAACCCTATCGATCAAACATCAACTCTCGAAAGAAGGCTATTACTGGTTCAACTTACCTAAAAAAGCAGGTTTTCCCTTCTTGGCATTAGTAGAACATACCAACTATCTCTCTCCAGATTACTTTGGAGGGGATCATATTCTTTATTGTGGTGATTATCTGGAAACGGATCACGAATACTTCCAACTGACACAGGAAGAAATCATCCAGCGTTTTACCCCCAGCTTACAACGGATCAATCCCGAATTCCATCCGGATTGGGTTAAGAACGCCTGGTTATACCGTACACCGTATGCACAACCTGTCCCGTTTATCAATCACTCCAAAAATATCCCGGATATCCGCACCCCCATCCCTGGTCTGTTTTTTGCCAGCATGAGTCAGGTATATCCCTGGGATCGAGGTACGAATTTTGCCGTTGAGATAGCCCATCGGACAACTACCATGATGGGCAAGTAAATAAAGGTCCGAGCAAATCTTTGCCTTCCTTTCAACCACGTGGGTCGTTTTGGGTATGGCACAAATCCGTAAGATTAAAAACCTTAAAATTTTAAATCAAAATAAGATTCAGGATTCAACATTAAGACTCACTGATTCATCAAAAAGAATCATCCAGAAAATTTTTGGATTCACCCTGTATTTAGTCAAAACAATTATTTTTCAGATAATACCCCCATATACAGGGTTGTCAAACACATTACATGCCGCATATATGGAATAAAATTGACTGGACAAATACAAAAAATATTAACGACTCTTTTACTTTTCTTTAACATTAAAAGTCTTAAAGATTCAGAATCTTTAAAACTATCATCATGTTTTCGCCTTGTTTCACCCTTCTTTTTCTGTTAGAATGATGAATGTAATCGGGGCAACCCCTACAGCAATTATTACCTTCATTTTTGAAGGATACAAATTAAACGGGCCTCAGTTCCCACTGCGCAGTCAGCAGTGGGCTTGCTTACCTGTTACCTGTATGTAGTTACCAGATTATAGCATCACCAAATGGAGGAGGTAGCGTGAATGAACGCTCATCAAGCATGGCAGAATCTCATCGGGCAATTACAAATGGAGATGTCCAAAGCCGCCTTTGATACCTGGGTCCGCAGTGCAGAGTTGGTAAACTATGAGGATAATATTTTCACCATTGGCTTGCAAAACGCTTATGCACGCGATTGGCTGGAAAGTCGATTAACCAGTACCATTACACGTCATCTTACCGGATTAATGAACGAAAAGATTGATGTTAAATTCATCGTCTGGCATAAAGATTCTGTTCCACACACCAATACCTCCATCGAAACTCCTCTCCCACCATCCAATAACAATCATTCTGAAAATTCGGCCCATTGCAGTTTTCTGAATGGCCGATATTCGTTCAATAATTTTGTCGTTGGACCATCTAACAGGCTGGCACACGCTGCCTGCCTGGCAGTCGCTGAAAATCCCGCCAAGTCATATAACCCCCTTTTTCTGTATGGTGGCGTAGGAATGGGTAAAACCCACCTCTTACATGCCATTGGGAACACAGCCATCAATAATGGTCTCAGTGTGTTGTATGTCTCCTCCGAAGAATTCACCAACGACCTTATCAATGCTATTCGTAGCCATAATACCCAATCCTTCCGTGATCGCTATCGCAACATCGATGTCCTCCTGATTGATGATATCCAATTCATTGCTGGTAAAGAGTCCACCCAGGAAGAATTCTTCCACACCTTCAACACCCTGCATGGACAGGACAAACAGATTGTAATTTCATCCGATCGACCACCCAAAGCCATGAACACCCTGGAAGAACGCTTACGCTCCCGTTTTGAATGGGGTCTGATCGTTGACATTCAACCACCAGATCTCGAGACTCGCACTGCCATCCTACGCTCGAAAGCGGAACGCAGTGGCCGCCAGGTTCCGAATGATATCCTGGATTCTATCGCTCGACAGGTACAATCCAATATTCGTGAATTAGAAGGTGCCCTTACCCGTGTTCTCGCATACGCAGAGCTTAGCAACCAACCATTAACTATGCAACTGGTAAATGTTGCCCTGGCTGACCTTTTACCCAAACGCGATAAATTATTGCCTGACCAGGTGCTGTATGCAGTTGCAAATGCTTTTGGCATCTCTCCTGAGAAAATGCTGGGGCGCGAACGTACCCGCGAAATAGCACTACCAAGGCAGGTTGCCATGTATTTACTGCGTGAAGAAGCCAACATTTCTCTACCTCAAATTGGTGAAGCACTTGGTGGCCGTGATCACACCACAGTCATGTACGCCTGCGACAAAGTTGCTGATCTGATCGAACGCGATGACCGCTTACGCCGCCAGCTGATCCAGATTCGCGAGCAGCTCTACGGAAGACCAGCGCTGGCAGTATAAATCACATCAAGGAAACCTCGCTTATACTAACTTTTGACAAATCTACCCGCATGTGTTAAACTTGCCTAAGCAATTTGAAAGTGGTAACGTCGCTATGCGGCATTTGACGTGAGAAAGTTTATTGGTTCCATTCTTGGTATTATCGATGCGCAATCCCCCGGCTGAATACCACCGTGGGATTTTTTTATTCTCACAATGATTGACCTTAACACAGTTTAGCTGTGATGAAAATTTAGAACTTTACAAATAGAAAAGGAAATTTTAATAATAATGAATTCAATACCATTACGAATCATTCCCCTGGGAGGTATGGGGGAAGTGGGCCGTAACATGATGGTCTATGAATACAATCAGGAAATCCTGATTGTAGACACAGGCTTGATGTTCCCCGAAAATGATATGCTGGGAATCGACTATATCATCCCGGATATCTCATATCTCAAAGACAAAAAGGATTGGGTCAAAGGTATCTTCATCACCCACGGGCATGAAGACCATACCGGCGCAATCAAACATATACTGGATGATATCCAGGCACCGATCTATGCCACAGCCTTGACAACCGGCTTGTTGGAAAATAAGCTGACACGGGGAGGCAAATTAGACCGTGCTGATATTCACACCATTAAAGCTGGCGATACCGTTCAGGTTGGCAGTTATTTTTCCGTGGAGACCTTTCATGTTTGCCACTCCATTCCGGATGGTATCGGTTTGGGAATTCAGACCCCGGTAGGTTTGATCGTCCATTCTGGTGATTATAAATTTGATCATACGCCGGTCGATGGCTGGCCAACTGATTATTCCAAACTGGCTGATTTCTCCAAAAGAGGCGTTCTGGCTTTACTGGCTGATTCTACCAATGCGGAACGGTCTGGTTGGACGCCCTCCGAACAGGTGATCGAACCAGCCTTCGACAAAGTTTTTCGTGAAGCCAAAGATCGCATTATTATTGCCAGTTTTGCTTCGCTAATATCGCGCATGCAACAGGTTGCCAACACAGCCGAACGCTATGGTCGCAAACTGGCATTCGCCGGCACCAGCATGGTCGATAATGCCAAAATAGCCCGTAAATTGGGTTACCTGAACATCAAAGATGAGTTGGTTATTCCGGTTGAACAGGCGTTAAATATGCCTAAATCCAAAGTTGTGATTATGTGTACTGGTTCACAGGGCGAACCCACCTCCATTTTAGGCCGTCTGGCCATGGGAAAAAACCGTCAGTTTGATGTTATCACTGGTGACACAATCGTGCTCTCTTCCCATCCCATTCCGGGTAATGAAGAGAGTGTCAGCCGCACTATCAACAAACTCTTTGAGCGTGGTGCCAATGTCATCTATGAAGCTATTGCTGCAGTGCACGTCTCCGGACACGCCAGCCAGGAAGAGATGAAACTTTTATTACACCTTACCAAACCGAAATTCTTCATCCCTATCCATGGCGAGTTGAAACATCTCAAACAGCATGCCCGCATTGCTCAGGAAGTTGGTGTGCCTGCTGAGAATATTGAAGTCATCCAGAATGGGCAAGCATTAGAATTAACGCCTCATCGATTGAAACGCGCGTTTAATGTTCCAGCGGGATTTGTCTTTGTTGACGGATCCAATGTTGGCGATATCAGTCCGGATATCATGCGCGAACGCGAGATGATGTCTCAGGAAGGTGTGGTATTAATCAACCTCACCTTATCCAAAGATGGCGATATCGTAGGTATACCAAATATCGTTACCAGTGGATTCCTGATGTCACAGGATGAAGATGAACTCAAATCTTTGACCCGAACCAAAATTGAAGATGCCGTCTTATACGCCAATGGTCACTTGCAAAAAGATGTTGAAAAAGCAGTTCGCAATGTGATTTACTCAGAAACCCGCCGCCGCCCATTGGTTGTCGTTTCGGTAAACGAAATATAATTATCCATTTGATATAGATTTTGAATCACGCACCTGATAACAGGTACGTGATTTTTTTATACCTTCTCATAACCCTCTTACAATTAACCATTCAATTGACATTCCTGTACAATTAATATAACCTTTTTAAAGAAGAATTCTTATACCTGGAGGAGAACAAGATGAATCCACTTGTTCGATGTCCACACTGTGGTCATTATCATCAAGCAACACTCGAATACTGCCCGGATACCGGTTTACCGATCTATATCACTACCAAGCCCGAACCTCAAAAAGATAATCGTAAAGTCCTGGTTGGTTTGGCGATTGCAGCTGGGGTAATGGCGGTGATTGCCTGTATATTATTATCCATTTTCGTTCTACCTCGTTTTCTGAGTGGCAATTTTTCTCCTGGCGAACAGGCACCTGTCATCGTCCCATCCCTGACTTTAGCACCTTTAGAAACCCGTTTTGCTGAAAATAACACACCGGTCCCCACGGCAACCGAAGAACCATTGATTGAGGTAACATCCACCTCAGAACCTTCTGCAACTCCTGGTGTCTGGGATGCCTGCCCGGGTTATGATTATCTTTCTCAATTGAGAACAGGCATGCAAGCCCAAATTGCACTTGAACCCGCGCTTCCAAATCGTGTTCGTGAACAACCTTCCACATCTGCCGATATCGTTGGTTATATTGATCCGGGAGGGAAGGTGGAAATCCTGGAAGGCCCTGCCTGTGAAGAAGGCTGGATTTGGTGGAAAGTACGTGAAATTGAAACCAGTCTGGAAGGTTGGACTGCTGAAGGTGATGTGAATGGGTATTGGGTCATTCCCATCCCATAAACCATTTTTGATTGGTAACATGAAGAAAATTCTCGTATCTGGATTGATCAATATTGAAACAACCTTAAGAATCGATCAATTCCCGCTGAATTACTTTCCAGTCACGTATCCTTTTTATGGCGTTCAAAGTACGCTATCAGGTGTAGGATATAACCTGGCTAAGGCACTCACTATCCTGGGAAATAACGTAAATTTTCTATCTTTGATTGGAAATGATTTTTACGAACCAGTCATCCGGGCTGAGTGTTCCAGCATTGGCATTTCTGATCAATATCTTTTGTCAGAACTGCCGCAAACAGCACAATCCGTTATTATTTACGAGAAGAGTGGTCGCCGGCAGATCCATACCGATCTCAAGAATATTCAGGAGCGCCAATATCCAATTGATCTGTTTGAGCAGGCAGTTTCTGAATGTGACCTGTGTGCCTTATGCAATATTAATTTCAACCGACATCTGCTGGAGATTACCCTGGCAAAGAACAAGATGATCGCCACAGACGTACATGCCATCCAGAATGTGAACAACTCTTACAATCGCGATTTCATGGTAGCTGCGGATATCCTCTTCTTGAGTCATGAACAGTTGGCAATCTCCCCACAGGCGTTCATTCAAGCACTTTGGAATCAATATCACAACAGGATAATTGTGGTCGGGTTAGGCGATCAGGGTGCCATGTTGGGAATCAGGGAAACCAGATCCATCCTACAAATTCCAGCCATTCAAACTCGTTCAATCCTGAATACCATTGGTGCTGGAGATGCCCTCTTCTCAGCCTTCTTGCATACATACCAAACAACCAGGGACCCGATTCAATCCCTGCAAAAAGCCATTCTGTTCGCCTCCTACAAAATCGGCAGCATTGGGGCTGCGGAAGGGTTCATCGATGCGCAGACCTTAACTAATCTTTACCAGCAACACCAACATCAGTTATCTCCTATTAATATCTCCTTATAACCAAAAAAATGTTCATACAATCATTTTTCGCGCAGTTTATTTTTACTTGCAAATACGCAAAAAACATCCACTTGACCCAAATAATTGATGTGAAGCAAATAATTGTATTACAATAAATTTAATGAATGCGTGACCTCATAAAGGATTTGATTATGGAATCTCCCTCACTAAAGAATTTCAAAAACCTACTGGCTTATCCCTTTAAAGATCAAAAATCAGGCTCGAAAATTCTAATTGGAAGTCTACTTATCTTTTCCTCAGCTATCATTCCGATTCTGCCATTATTGATCGTTTTAGGCTACATCATGCATATTGCCAAACGAATCATCGATGGCGATGGTGAACTCAGCATGCCAGAATGGAACCAGTGGGGAGAATATTTGCGAGATGGTTTCAAATGGTTTGGTGCGCTGCTGATTTACTCGATCCCATTAATCATCATCTTTTCCATCGGATATTTTGTGTATTTCGCAAGTTTTATCAGTCTGGCAGCATTTGAAGATGCAGTCAATCCACCCGTATGGAGTATCGTCTTGCCATTTTTTGGAATGGGTGTGCTGTTCCTGACAATATTCATTGGAATCCTGCTGGCATTGGTTGAGTTTGTGTTTCTACCGCCTGGATTAATGCACGTTGTCCACACTGGAAAATTTTCTTCGGCCTTTCATTTGAGTCAATGGTGGCCGGTGCTGAAAAAGAACTTCCTCGGTTTCGTGGTGGCTATGATCTTTTTATTCGGTTTTTATTATTTTATGATGATGGCTTTCTCAGCACTGTATATGTCGGTCGTGTTATGTTTTGTCATTCCTTTTGCCATGGCACCGCTCACATTTCTGATGGGACTCTGGACGATACCTTTATTTGCTCAGGCATATCGCGAAGTTAAACCTGATATGCTTGCGGTTCCTGAAACTGAGGTCTTCCCCGGCACATGATCAATATTCGTGTAATGGATATGGGTGATTACCCACAATTAATCGATCTATGGAGCAACACTGAGAATATTGGTTTGAGTCAAGCCGATTCCCCGGTCCATTTGGATGCATTTCTTCAGCGCAATCCTGGGTTAAGTTTTGTTGCCTTGGAAGATGACCGAATCATTGGGGCTGTGCTTGGCGGTCATGATGGCAGAAGAGGGGCAATCTATCATCTTGCAGTAGGCAAGGTTTTTCGTGGTAAAGGGACAGGCAAGCAATTATTGAATCATGTCACGGCAGCCTTTGCGGAAATTGGTATTGAGCGCTGTCACATCCATGTATATGCAGACAATCAATCGGGGCTGGATTTCTGGCAAAAGAATGGCTGGTTTACACGTCCAGAATTAGTTTTGTTATCCAAAGATATTTCCAGGCATGTAAAAATTCGTCGATAAACCAAATTTTATCGTTGCCTGGCTTCCTTTTCTTCTTTCGCTAATTGAGTTGCATGCGAATATAACATCCACAGATAAATACTGAATAATAGTACGATCAAAGCCATAATAATAAAATCATAAACAGAGTACAAACCTAAACCAGTCTGGATTTTCGCGTTTCCAAAGAAAAACACCATTATATTTGCAAGAATTAAAATCAAACGTACCTCGGTGGGACTCAAACCAGCATAAGAGATTCTGAATTCATTTCGTATATAAGTGGTTATATACACCAGATTGCCCAACAGCAAGTATCCCACCAATGCGACCATCGCGATTCGAAAATCAAGGTAAGGTGAAAGACCAATGCCCACCATAATAATTACCTCACCTAAACCATCAATCGTATGATCTACAAAAAAACCATAGCGCGGGCGTTCAATTTTTCTATAGCGTGCTAAACTTCCATCCAGGCTATCACCAAACCAATTGATCACCAACCCCAGGTTGGCTAACCATAAAAAAGCTGGATTTTGATTGGTGAGAAAATAGCTGACACCAATCAGTATTGTTCCTAAAAAACCGAATAAAGTTAATTTGTCTGGTGTAACCCATGCAGGCATTCTCTTGGCAAACCAATTAAGAGAAGACCGTTCTAATTTTGATAATAATGCTTTGTTGACCCGTGTATGTTGTTGGTCTTTTTCTGTCATCATCACTCCTCAAACATTTATTTCTGGCCATACCGGATAAAACATTGCCCATTGTTCCGGCGCGCTTGTGATAAACTTTTCGGCAACTGATAAAACACGTTCTGTATTCTCTACTAATTCTACATCACGATCGGTATGTTTGTGTAACTCGATTAATTCGGATGCATGTAATATATAACGATGATCTGGTTGGCGGATACAAGCCAGAATCATAACCGGCGTTTCTGTGCGAATCGCCATTTGAATTGTTGTTACAGGGATATCACTAGGTTTTCCAAAAAAATTCGGATGATATTTTCCACCAGGCCATGGACGGTCGATCCCTGTGATGACTGTTCCACCCTGGCGTAAATGGTGAGTTGCATGTTGAAAGGATTCCAATGTTAAAGGTTCAACATCCAACCCAGCTTGTTTCCGCAGCTCATTTTGCCATTTGTAACTTGCGTTTGGGTTTGGATAGGCGAGAACCAAAGGCCTGGCACCTCTCAAGGCAATTGCATGTCCGCTTAAGTCAAAAGCCCCTATGTGTAAAACCAAACCCATTGTGCGTTCCTTACCACTTATTGCACGCTTCAGAAAATATTGCAGGTTATTATCGAACTGGATCAAATCACGAATACGATCTTCTTTCCGCATACAATGAAAATAATCATATAGACTGATTCCACTGGAATAATAGATTTGCCTCACTCTCTCATCCAGCGTTTCCCCTGACAATTCACCCTTACTTATAACCCACTGATTGGCACGTACAGCCTTAATCTGGTCAAAATTTTTTCTCCGGGAAATTATATTTGTAAAGCACTTAACCACCCATTTCCCAGCTCCAGGTGATAATGTTTCACCTAGAAGCATCCCCATCCGATTGATCGTTGGAGAAAATAACCATTTTTGTGGAGATAATTTTATATAACCCATTGATACCTGATATTAACCTTATCCTTAGATTATAAATTGGTTTGGAGGGATCGTACAAGCTTAGGCGATTTTCAAAAATTATTTGCTACTTATTTAGAAATTATTCGTATATATTTTTGAGAGGAAATCTTAAGATTGTAATCTCCTCTAAAATTGATTATGATTGGAATGAGACAAATGGACAACGAAATCAAACAACCACTTTCCCCTAAAGAGGAATTAAATAAACGACTGGAAAATATCAGCTGGGGCTTATTCCTGATTATGCTGGGAGGAATCTGGCTTGTCCCGGATCGTTTTGTACCGGAAGGCAGCTGGTTAATAGGTGCTGGATTAATCCTGATCGGTCTGAATATCGTTCGTTATGTAAACCAAATTCGTATGAGTGGTTTTTCTCTTATCCTGGGAGGTGCGGCTTTATTGATTGGAATATCGGATTTCTTTCAGGTGGACCTTCCCTTTTTCCCTATACTTTTAATCGTCCTTGGAGCAAAATTGTTGCTGCAACCACTGATTGAAAATAGAAAAACAGATATGCCATAAGTCTATCCGAATTCAAGCTGGTAATTAACTTGATTTTATTAATGAAATACAAAAAGGAGTAATAATGCGCAGAAGTAATTTCAATCAAATTTTTTGGGGTCTTGTCATAATTATTGTCGGTGTTCTTTTTCTGGCACAGAACCTGGGCTATATTCAGGATTATTCATTCTGGAAATATTTACCCGCCTTACTAATCATCCTCGGTCTTTATCAATTATTCGTCAATCGCTTGCGAGCCTGGGTTGGACCATTACTGATCACATTAGTCGGTACATTTTTGTTAATGGCAACGCTCGAAGTCATCACCTGGGGAACCTTTGGTTCCTTGATTTGGCCGACCATTCTGATTTTAATCGGCATTTCCATAATTCTTCACAGGGGTGAGTCAAGCAGAAATTTTGAAACAACCGCTGGTAGCCAGATGAATGTATTTTCAACCTTTAGCGAACAAAATCGCAAAGTAACTTCTGGTGATTTCAGAAACGCAGAATTGACTGCCATATTTGGGAGTTCCAAACTGGACTTAAGAGATGCCAGCATCCCCCAACCGCCAGCCTACATTCAAACAACAACCATGTTTGGTGGCGTTGAAATCTTTGTGCCTTCCAATTGGGATGTACGCATCAATACCGTCGCATTCTTCGGTGGATCTAGCGACAAACGCCGCGAGGTATCCCCTCAAAAAGATACCCCTGATCTGATAGTCACCGGTACAGTATTCTTTGGTGGTCTGGATATCAAACCATAGGTGTTGCAGATATAAAAAACTGCCACACCACTGAAATTGCAGGGTGTGGCAGTTTACCAAACAAATATCCACCAAGCTAAGTATTCGTTTCTTCAACATCGGGGGGCAATAATAGAATTTCTTCAGATTGCTGATCAATCACAGTGCGGTCCTGCCCGAATTTTGAGTTAATCAGCATTTTCTCAATCACTTCCTTCATGCCCTGTTTTCCTGGTTTTCGTTTGAGAATTCCTTTGAGATTATCCGCAAAAACTTTGGTGAACTCTCGGGATAATTGTTGAACATTTTCATTTGATAACCGTTCACCCCGTTCAAACCAGATGACCGCTGCATAACCCATTACAACTGTCATGGAGACCGCGATCGCAGCTGAAAGCAACCAGCCTGGGAGTCCGGTAAACTTACTCAACTCATAGAATAAGGAACGTCCCAAAAAACCCAGTCCAAAGGAAATCACAAGTTCTTTTGCTCGTTGTAAGGTAATTTTATAATTGTAAATTCTGGCAATTCCCAATACCATAACCGATTGAGTTACGATAAGTGGTAAAAAGTCGATAATCGGTAACGGTGTCAGCGCGATCGCTGCTGAAACAGATGCTGCCGAAACAATCGAACGCCATGCCAGTTGCCAGCGATATTGAGGTAACGCCTGACCCAATGCAACAATGATTTCTGGTTCCGTCGCAGCAATCATTTTCATCAAGCTTGGAATATTCTCGCCATTCCGCGCTGACACCGGTAGGATATGTTCTGGTGCCAGGTTTAAGGCTTTTGCGCTATGATCTACCAATACTTTTATTTCTCTTTTCACCAGATCCTGTTTATTCAACACGACCACATAAGGTTTGCCCAGATTAGTCAAACGCAAATAAAGATCCAATTCTGTTTGTTTAATTCCCTGAATTGCATCAAAAACGATGATTAATAGATCAGCCTGTGCAGCTGCATCCAGGGCAATCTGGCGTTCACGTTCACCCACCTCACCAATGGCATCTGCTCCAGGCGTGTCTACCACAGCAAATATCCCAGCATCCGCGACCTGCGTATTGCGCGTGGTGCCAGGTAAAGGACCAACCACAGCTTTATCCTCTTTTTGATGAATCAATTGATTGTATAAAGTAGACTTTCCGACATTAGCCGGGCCAACAATCGCAATCTTATGTTTGTTTCCAAATGCCATCTTCATATGGTCGGAACCCAATTTGAAAAGCAGTTGCAACATATTTGCCTTGGAAGGAAATGCCTGCAAAAGATCAATAAAGGTTTTCTTCTCAGCAGATGGTAATTTTTCCCACAGTGAATCAAAAATGATCCTGGTTTCTGGCGGCAATTGTCTCTTTATCTCATCAATTGTTGGCAAATCAATACTCCTGAATACAGTATTTACCTATATGCTACCATAAGAATACAATTATTTGAGCAAACTTCTACTGTTGAGGAGACAATCAAACGAAACGGAAGACTTCTCCTCCACAGACCCACTCAATTTTCTGTGAAAATTATTGATCCTTCTATTTATAGAAAAATGACAACGAGTGATTCTTAATAAAAAATTATGGAGGACTGAAAAAATAGAAAACTCTTAAGATTTTTTTCTCATGGTTTTCCTATGAAGAGTCATTCTTAAGACATTTATAGGATATAAAATAAATATCAGAAGGTATTTTTGGTTATCTGAAACCTGTATACACATCCAAAGTCACCTGAAAGACATAACCATTAAGTAGGTCTAAAATAATAACAATACCGAACATATTGTTGTTTGATCTATCACGAACAACCAATACAAAGATAGGTAAAACTATTTACCAACCCTTGTTTGTAATTAGATTAATAAATTTACAGATTAGCCATAACCCTTGTAATAATCAATACCAGGATGCTGAGTATTGCACACAACCCTAATGCAATAAAGACCGAACCTAAGATGATTCCCATTGATGTTTTTTTGGCGATCCGATCCAGTACAGCTTTATCAGGATTTGAGGGATCATAATACACATGAACAAGCGAACCTGGGGTCAGTGCAGCAATGCGGCCAGTTGCATCCTGATAATTTGCAAATGTCTCACTTCCACCAAAGGATAATTTTTGTCCAGTATACATAATGCCCTGCACCTGGTACTCGTATTTGACCTGTGGGTAAAAAATTGTCTTTGATTGACCAAATTCATCAGGTATACTTTCTCCCTCATATACTTCCGCTTTGATTATCTTTCCCTGGGTTGATGGCCAACTCGAGCTGGTCCCAGCTCTTTTTTGGTTTTTCTGATTTTTGACTACTATTAATATACCCAACCCCAGAATTATGATGGCAAAAAAACCAATACACAAGAAAGAAAATAATGCTGGCATAAGATTATTCATAGTTTCACTCATTTCCATGTAATTGATCACATATTATCAAGAATATTCCTTAAAGTCCAATCCTGTCTTTGCATCCAACTATTTGTATCCTGCTTTCGTCATTCTTGAATGTAAACTAATCCTGCCATCCCAGTTAATTTTCCATTAAGGAAATACCCTGAAATTCTGCCGCCTTTACCATCCAACCAGATATATTGACTGATTAACACATTGTCATCCTCCCGGTGACGTTGTTCAATTAAGAATCCTGGGGACCCAAGTAAGTTAGCCATCACGGCATACGGAATTACTTTATCACGATTATAGATAGCATTTAATTGATCATATGTGTCCTGATTGACTGTATCGAGCGCGTAATCATTCGGGTAATAATTAGCATTAATACTTTTCTTGTAAACCACTCCTTCGGTGGTAACACTGATGTACCCAATCATTCCATCCCAGGGCATCTGGTATAAATAAGTATCTTTATGATCGGGCCTTGGTTTCCAGTTTTCTGTGCTCTTTTTTCCTGAAATAGTCATGATCCGATCCAGATCTGCTTCCTTTGTTTCATTGATAATCACATTGAGCCACCCTTGATAGACAGGACCAGCCATTAAACCTGTGTAGTTGGCAGGTACATTTTCATCCATTGTGTTGGAAGAGCTTTGAACAGGCTCAGTTGCTTGTTCTTGCAAAGTTTGCGCCTGCTCATTGGGTTGTGAGCCCTCCGGATATCCAACCAATTCAACTGCATCGATTTCCACACCACCAACATCCAACCATCCCTGATCCACAAAGATTACCACCGATTTCACCAGGAACGGTTCGTCCAATTCAATAGTATGAGTCCACATATCCGGACAGGTTGAAACTGTTTCCGGCTCCCCGTACCATAACATCCATGCTTCCCCATCCGAATCCACCAGTTGTATCTCAACCACTTGCGAAGGATTATAAGATTGAAAAATCACCAATTCTGTTGGGATGACCGGCGTATCATAAAAAATCTCTATGTATTCTTCCGTGTCAATATAAGCTGGTGACCAGGCTTTCGGATTTGATCCACAATTATCCACATCAGGTGCTCCAGTAGCTTGCATGGCAGACCAATCTGTAGCGCTGTATTCTGTACTGGCCAGAGCAAACGAAGCCCATTGCCGCATGATTTGTGATTCTTCAATAACTGGAGCTACCGGAGCTGATTCCTGTCCCAGATCCCCTTCTTCGAATTCAGATTCTTCATACTCTTCAAATGAGGTGTCAATAGGAACGGCATCAAAGAACTTGACTGAATCAAGGACTTTCATGTACACAGGTTCAAAATCCTTCCAATCTTCTTTCGGAGCGACGCCAAACATAATAAATTGTTGATCAGGTTTCACCATCACTAAAAATACTTTCCCTCGCACTTCTACTGCATTTTGTTCCCCATCAAATTCGGCCAACAAGCCCCGGGTACCATCTACTTTATATTTATCCGGTTTATCAAATTCAAAGGATGTGTTCCCAGGTTGGGTTATGATATCCCACATCTCCTCATTGGTTTGTTCATGATCCGTTAAACTGCCAAATATTTGCAAACCCGGACCAACCTGAGGTTCTGCATTTGGTGCAGTCATTTCAATACCACCTAAAACATCTGCAAAAGTGTAATCTTTTACTTTCTGAATGGAAAAGCCGCCTTCTTCACTGGAATATTCTTCTCCAAACAAATCGTTACTCTCAAATTTACCCAAATTACATGCTATGGATGACAGAGAAATAACCAAAACAATAATCAAAAACTTTAAAATCCTTTTATTCATTTTTTTCTCCTTAAAGAAAATTAGGTTTAAACAAACACCAATAAAAATTGCCCTATTCGTGTTGATAATAACAAACGAACGTCACAAATCCGTCAAAAAAATATAAATAAAAAATTTATAATCCAAAGGAAAGGTTGGGAAATTTGAAAACCATCTATAATTATTAAATTCTCTACAACCTTAATTTTCCTCAACAATTTCCAATCCACCTGATAGGAGATCAAATAGACATGATGATCAATAAACCCATTACACATGGTCGCGGTTACAAATTTGTTTGGGGCATTGCTTCTTTAGGCACTTCTCTCATTTCCGGAGTTTTTGGAGCACTTCTGCCCATTTTTTATCAGGACTATTTAGGTCTCACCGCCCGTTGGATTGCAGTCGCTTCTATCATTTACGCCATCTGGAATGCTTTCAATGATCCATTATTTGGATATGTTACTGATAATACCCGTTCAAAAATGGGTAGACGCATCCCATATATGCGTTTTACAGCCCCCTTTCTGGCTTTAACCTTTATCCTGGTCTGGTTTGCACCCGCTCAGGCGGGTCAAACGACTATCTTCTGGTGGATGTTAATCAGTATGCTGCTATATGATACCTGTTACACGATCATTGGTCTTGTGTATTCATCGCTCTTACCAGAAATAACCGAATCGGATGTTGAACGAAATGACCTGCAAATCTCATCAGCGTTGTTTGGCTTGTTAGGTATGCTGCTGGGATTTATCATTCCGGATCTCTTCCGCCCTAAAGCTGGTGGAGATCCCAGTTTTCTGCCATTACAGACAGCCATGATCGTGGTGGGTATTGTAGGCGCATTGTTAATCATTACAACCACGCTGAAAGTAAAAGAACGTCCGGAGTTCACCCAGGTTGACAAGCCCATTGGTATCAAGGAATCACTAAGATTCACCTTTTCCAGCAAATCTTTTCTCATTCTGGTAGCAGCCAATTTTATGTCGATTCTGATGTCTTCATTAGTGATAGGTGCTATATTTTATCTGGCAGATTACGTTATTAAGATAAACACCATGATACTGCTCGCCTGTATCTTTATTCCATTGATCATTGGTGTTCCATTCACAAAATTATTTACAAAACGCTTTGGTGTCGTTGGTGGGCATCAAGTCATGTTATTAATTGCCGCTGCTGGCCTTTTATCGATGATGGTCCTTCCAAACTCCTTTATACCCGTTTGCCTGGCATTTGCTGGTTTTGGTCTGGCGGGTCCACAGACATTGACGAATGTACTCTTCGCCCAGGTGGCTGATGAAGATGAAACACGGTCTGGCGTGCGCAGAGAAGGGTCATTCTTTGGAATCAATGCATTGCTTACCAAACCAGCTCAGTCTCTGGCAATTGCCCTCAGCCCATTTATTTTAGAAGCGACCAATTTTGTTACCAGAGAGCAGAATAAGGGACAAATTTTCCTTAACCAACCTGATAGTGCGCTTTTAGGAATAAAAATTATCACAGGTTTAATTCCAGGGATAGCTATGTTTTTAGGAGCGATCATTCTGATCTGGTATCCATTGCGTGGAGAAACACTGAAGAATATTCAAACCAAAGTATTGGAAATGCACACCTCAAAACACAATCAATTGTTGGAACAGGAAAAATAACATTCGTCAAAAATTTGAGTAAAATATTGATAAATTAATAAACTTTTAATAAAAAATGAAATAATTAAATGTATAATGAATATGTTGGACCTCAACATTTCTGTTTTTTAGATTTTACGTTCATTTTGAACGCTCTTACAACGCAAAAACAACAATAGACCAACAACCCCAAAAAATGACCAAAATATTTGGTCATCATATATTCAACTCACAACTTTAATATAAGGAGGCCCTTAAGCGACTGAACTCAGTCACCATTATTAATCCAACGCACTTTACAAAATGAAAGGAGTAACCAATGACTTTACAGAGTACGATAATTCATCCTGATGAGGATTTGCAGGTTGCCTTCCAAAATCCAAAATATAGCCCTTATGGATTGAAAAATTTCAGGCAAATCCCCCAAATCAACAAACTCACCGATGAACAAATTTTTGATATTGAGGTAGTGGCTCGCGTACTCCCCTTCCGCACCAATAATTACGTTATTGATGAACTGATCGACTGGAAAAACATTCCCAATGATCCGCTCTATATACTCAATTTTCCGCAGAAAGATATGCTGAAAAAGCATCATTATGATCGGATTGCTGCCCTGCTGGAAAGTGGCGCTCATGAAAATCAGATCTCGCTGGCTGCCAACAAGATCCGTGAAGCGTTAGACCCCCATCCTGCTGGCCAACTCACCAAAAATCGCCCATCTCTCGATGGTAATGTACTACCCGGTGTTCAACACAAATACCGTGAAACCATGCTCTTTTTCCCAACCCAGGGACAAACTTGTCACGCTTATTGTACATTTTGTTTTCGCTGGCCACAATTTACAGGAATTGCAGATTATAAATTTGCCATGTCTGAGATTGGCCCAGTGATTAAATACTTGCGCAAACATCCGGATGTCACCGATATTTTATTTACCGGTGGTGATCCGTTATTTATGAAAACGAAAATTCTGGAAGGTTACATCGATGCAATTCTGCAGGCGGATCTGCCTAACCTTCGGACAATCCGTATTGGCAGTAAAGCACTTTCTTATTGGCCATACCGCTTCTTAACCGATAATGATGCTGATGCATTGCTCACCCTTTTCGAGAAGATCGTGAATAATGGAATTCATCTGGCGATCATGGCGCATTTCAACCACCCACGTGAATTATCCACACCTGCAGTGGAATTAGCCATCAGTCGCATACGTCAGACAGGTGCGCAGATAAGATCGCAATCACCGGTGCTCAATCACATCAACAATGACCCTGATCTATGGGCCACCATGTGGCAACGTCAGGTTGAAATGGGTATCATTCCTTATTACATGTTCGTCGCCCGTAACACCGGTGCACAGCACTATTTTAGTATCTCTTTGGAAGAAGCCTGGAAGGTCTTCCGCAAGGCCTATCAACAGGTTTCCGGGCTTGCACGTACTGTTCGTGGACCAGTGATGTCTTGTGACCCCGGAAAAGTTCAAGTACTGGGTGTCTCTCAGGTCATGAACGAAAATGTATATGTCTTACGGGCTTTACAACATCGCAATCCGGACCATGTGATGAAACCGTTTTATGCCCAATATGATCCACAAGCCATATGGTTTGATGACCTCAAACCTGCATTTGGCAAAGAAAAATTCTTCTTTGATTAGTTTTTTTTCTATGAATAAAAATCCTGATGTTATTTACACAACATCAGGATTTTTTTATTTATGCCACAAAGATCGTAGAAAATTAATCTTCTCATACAAATGATGTACACCACCACCATCATGTTGATTGAAGGGATATACACGAATCTGTTTTACTCCAGCATAATGATTGTACGCAGCAAAAACAGTTGAAGGTGGACTGATTTCATCCATCAATGCAGTGGAGAATAAGGCAGTTGCATTGGCTCTGATTGCAAAGTTCATCCCATCAAAATAAGAAAGCGTCCTGAATACCTGCTCTACTTTTTCGCGGTGAACCCGGCAATATTGTACAATCTCCTGATACGGATGACTATCGACCAGTTGGGTCGCCCTGTGAAAATCACACAAAAAAGGCACATCTGGCATAACAACTGGAATATCCGGCATTAACCCCGCCACCGCCAGCGCTACTCCGCCTCCTTGACTACCACCAGTAACCGCAATGCGGTCAATATCCACCAGTGGATGTTCTCTCGCGGCTTCAACTGCCCGTATTCCATCAATATATAAACGTCGGAAATAATAAGTTTCAGGAGCAAGAATCCCTCGGGTCATGAAACCCGGAACCTGTGCACTGGATCCAGTCTCTAACACATCGGGCGTATCGCCTTCACGCCAGACACTTCCCTGTCCACGGGTATCCATTACGAAATGAGCAAAACCAGCATTTGCCCAGGTAAGCCATTCCACCGGTTTTCCACGCCCACCACCATAACCAACATACTCAACTACACATGGTAGTGGTTCATTTACCCCTTTCGGCAGCAATAACCAACCTTTTATGGGTTGCCCTGCGTATCCGGGAAAGGACACGTCATACACATCGATGAGGTCAAGTGGTTCCTGCACCAGATTGAAAACCGTTTGCATTGGAGTTTCATGAGCAAACATATAGGATAGTTCCCAGAATTCATCGAAATCGGATTTTGCTGTCAGCGCTGGTTTATAGTTCTCCAATTGGTCCAAGGGCATATCAAAAAAAGCCATTATTTCCTCCTTGCGTTAATTTTCTTTTTCCAACATTGGATTATTGAATGAGATTTCAACTCTTCAAAATGAGTGACTAGTTATACTGTAACGGAAAAAGCATCTGATTTCAAGATTATTGCATAGGATCGTTCATATTACTTGTCATAGATTATTTTTTTTGATAGCTGCTATAATTCTAATAAGATCCGAAATAAATTATTTTGTATCTTCTCATCTTTGGGTTCAGAGTGATTTCATTGGATTCCCACTGAAATCACCTTACAACTTGAATGATTGAGATGACACATAATCATCTTATTGCGATAATGGAGTTAATTATGAAAAAAGCGAGCCTGGTTTTATCGATCCTAATCATTTCGATCTTCATCCTGTCTGCCTGTAATATGCCCGCTACGAAAACTGGACCCACCACAGAGAGTGATATGGCGTATACTGCTGCAGCATTGACCGTTCAGGCAAAGATACATGGTTATACTCCAGAACCAACCCAGCCCATACCCGGGCAGGAACAACCTGTCCAACAAAGCACCGCTGCACCCAATCCACAACCCGTTTACACGCCTGCCCCAGTTGACAGTGACGCTCCCTGCGATCGGGCTTTATTTGTGGAGGATATCACCATCCCGGATAATACACAGATTGATCCCGATGGCGCTTTCACAAAAATCTGGCTCATTCAAAATGACGGGTCCTGTACCTGGACAAAAGATTATGCCATCGTCTTTGACAGTGGTGATCAGATGGATGGCCCTGAAAGCATAGCCATCAGCAATGATGTCCCACCCGGATATGCCCTTGAAATCAGTGTCAACCTGAAAGCACCAACTGAATCAAAAACATATCGGGGAAACTGGATGTTAAGAAATGCGTCCGGTGAAACATTTGGTCTAACAGATTTCAATGATCCATTCTGGGTTATCATTAAAGTGGATGCTCCGCCAGTTCCATCTTTTGCCGTATCCAACGCATCATTTGAAATGATTCCCGGTAGTTATACCGGCGTGTGTCCCTTCCCGGTGACCTTACGCGGAAAAATTACAGTCAGCGGAGCAGGAAAAGTAACCTATTATTATCAACGGGAAGATGGTTACCGATCAGACACCATGGAAATCACCTTTGATGCTGGTGGTCAAAAAACATTGCCAGATTTTGCGATGCCGATTGGAACCGGAGCAGGCTACGCCTGGACAGGCAAAGTGTGGCTTTATATAGATAATCCTAATCACCAGGCTTTTGGTGAACAGGTCTTTTCTGTTAACTGTGTATCGCCCTGATCAACAAAATTAAACGTCAATTCGATACACACGGTGATTTTTAACTTCAGCCCCGCCCAGGGTGATTAAATCTTTGCGCATTTGCTCAGCGCTTTCTGCTACCTGAGTGAATTCTGCGTACTTGAAGTGTTTTGATTTGACTGTTTTTTCCATTTCATAATACAGTAAAGCGTTGCCGCCCCGACCATGATACTCCTCCATGACACCCATTCCATTCACAGAGACCATATCTGCACGCTTTGATTCTGCCAGTAAATCCAAAATACTGAGTGGATTGAGTTGACCTTTATGCCGTTGAATCGATCTTGATACATCCGGGAAGGCAAATAAGAAGCCAATGATATTCTCACCATCCATCAATACTTTGATCATTTTTGGATCGGCAAATAAGATCACATTTTCAATCGCTGTTTCTATTTCTCTTTTGGTATAGGGGTAATATTCCCAGTTCTTAATAAAAACCTTATTATAGATTTCGCCGATCTCTTTACCTACTGTCCTGAGTTCAGATCTTGTACGAAATCCCCGCACACTGATGGTGCCTTTTTCCAATACTCTTTCTGCCACACGCTTCACCTTCTCCGGCATGGTAAATTTTGCAATCTCAATCTGGCAGGACACAAAATCAACTTCCTTCTCAAATCCATATTCTTCCATTAATCGAGGTAAGTAGGGCAGGTTGTAATTCATCATGATCATCATCTGACGCTTATCAAATCCGTCCACCAGAATCCCATATCCATCTCCCAGACCAAAAGGTTTAGGACCAACAATTTTTGTCAAACCTCGCTTCGCTGCCCATTCTTTCCCAATTTCAAAAAGAGCCTTGATTACTTCAATATCATTTTCTGCTTCCAATAAATTGAAGGTGGCAACTTTTTTATTCTGAACCTGGTTATACAATTTATTCTCCATCATAGCGATACGGCCAACCGTTTGTCCATTTCGGACGGCGATAAAAGCCTGTGCATCAGAGTGTTCATAAAAAGGATGTTTTTTAGGGTCCAGCATGTTACGCACATCAACTTTCATAAAAGGTACCCATTGGGGTACTCCCTGGTACAAACGATACGGCAATTCAACAAACTCCCTTACAAAAAATCGGTTTTGACGTTTGACAGCTTCAATTTTTATCATTTTTTCCTCATTTGGATAATTACTCATATAATAATAGCATTGGATAGAATAATTGTTAATCCATCACAACCATGTTTTTTGATACTTCAAAGATCTAAAGGAGACTTCATGACCACACTGATCCAGGAAAAAGTACAACAAGCTATCGACATATTAAAGGAAAAAGACATTGATCTCTGGTTGATCTTTGTTCGGGAAACGTCGGTTAATTCCGACCCGATCCTGCCGGTTATTTATGGAAATGAGACTCTCACCCGTCAGAGTGCTTTATTACTGCACCAATCTGGTGAAACCATCGCCATCTTAGGTCGTATTGACGCGGAAACCGCCCGATTGATCGGTGCTTATCAAACAGTTATTCCCTGCGACGCTGGAATCAGTCAATACCTGTTATCTGAGTTACAGCGACTCAATCCTGCAAAAATCGCCATCAATACCAGCCTGAGCAATGTCATGGCAGATGGATTGAGCTATGGGATGTACCAACTTTTATTAAAGATGTTGGCGGATACGCCTTTTGTTGATCGTATTTGTTCTGCTGAGGAAATCATCTCGGCTTTGAATGGACGGAAAACACCCAGTGAAATTTCTCTGATCCAAGCCGCTGTGGATGAAACCTTCGAAATTTACCAGCAAACCTATAACTTCATGCAACCTGGTCAGTCAGAAAAAGACGTGTCGGATTTTATGCATCAACAATTAGCTGAGCGTAATCTCATGGCTGCCTGGACCTATGAAGGCTGCCCAGCAGTCAATAGTGGTCCCGATTCCCCGGTGGGTCATGCCGCCCCAACGGATATCCAGCTTGAACGCGGTCACCTGGTGCATTTTGATTTTGGTGTCCTGAAGGATGGTTATTGCTCCGACATTCAACGCATGGTCTACCTGTTAAGACCAGGGGAAAAGAAAGCTCCAGTTGAAGTGCAGCAAGGTTTCGACCTGGTGCGTAAAGCCATTGAAGCGGCCAGAGAGGTTTTACGCCCCGGCGTAACCGGTCTGGAAGTTGACACAGCTGCCCGTAAGGTTATCACAGACGCTGGATACCCCGAGTACCACTACGCCACCGGTCATCAATTGGGTAAACGGGCTCATGACGGCGGCGGTATTCTTGGTCCCCAATGGGAAGTGTATGGCGATCTACCCAACTTGATCATCGAGAAAGACCAGGTCTACACCATTGAACTGGGAATTGCGTTGGAAGGATATGGATATATTGGCCTGGAAGAGGATGTGTTGGTAACGGAAGATGGAAATGAGTATCTGGGAGAACCGCAAACAAAGCTGGTTATGTTATAAGATCAATCGATACGCTTGCCTTGCCATTTTTACCTCAAAGCACTCTTGCGGTGATTCGGATCTCACCTTCCTGCCCGACTCAGTGGTTGTCTGATTAATTTCTTCACTCAATAAATAAATTTGAAATAATCCCACTCGTAAAGCAGCTGAGGTTGTAAAACCGAATCTGACCAGAGCTGGATCAATCTGCAATCCGCTTTCCTGAAGCCCTGCCAAATATGCATCAAATAATGTTTCTTGAATTAGGTCATCATCCAAACCTTTTAACTTTTCTATTGCACCATAAACAAATTGACCAAGATCATCTCCAACGGGTTGAATCCCCATCAGCGCCCAATCGAGTGCCACTATTTGCACCATACCATTTTCACCCTCTCTTGCCATAAAATTGGTGGGGTATGTGTCCCCGTGGCAAATTACCTTCGGTAAAAGATCAAGTTTTGAAAGAAAATGCTCACTCTCCATCAACATTTGTCGAAATGGATTTTCTGCAGGTGGATGATAGCGGTTTAACATGATTGGATGATCCCAATCCACATCTTTCCAATTTGGCATCATTTCAATCCATTGCCGATTCCTATCGAAACTGAGCCAGGGATAAGCTTTAAGCATGTTATCTGAAATAATGGTGGCATTCAATTTTCCTAATTGACGCGCTGTAGTTGCAAAGTATTCAAGCGTCCAATTGCCTTTAGAGGAATCAGCGATATCCTCAAGCCAAAGGAATACTCTATTTCCAGGAATTTCATAAGTCTTATAACAATGAGGAACACAAAAACCATCTGGCAGATTTGAAAAAACGTCGGATTGGTATGCAAACCATTCACGCTTCCAATAATTCCAATGGGTTTGATCCTCTCCTTCTCCCATATTTTTCCATCCAACGTTCTCAGGGGATTGAATTATTTTAAGGATCACTGACCAATTAAATTGTCCTTCCACAGCATGCCCAATACCTGAATAGCGATATAAACCCATACTAACAGGATTTCCAATTCCCCCGCCTAATTGATTTACAGTCCAGTTCAATATTTGATCATTCTCGTGTTTTGTTGAAACATTAACGACTTCTAACAACATTTGTTGATCAACCCAATTGAGAATTGATGAGTGATCTATCTCCATAGTTTCCCTACTGGTGTACTCATTGAGAAATCCATAATAAATAGTTTATTTTTTGTAATGCCAGTATAGCATCCTGAAGGTTCACTCCCAATATAAAAACCAGGCTATCCTTCTACAGATAGCCTGGTTAGTTAATAACACTTCTTTAGGTTTTTCTACCCACCACCCAGGTAGGCTTCTTTCACCATGGGATCTTCCAACAAATCATCGGCTTTGCCTTCCAGCACAATCTTTCCGGTCTCGAATACATAACCGCGATCAGCAATCGATAACGCCATCTGGGCGTTCTGCTCCACCAGCAGAATGGAAGTTCCCTGGTGGTTAATTTCCTGGATGATATCAAAGATCTGTTCCACAATGATCGGTGCCAGACCCATGGAAGGTTCGTCCAGCAGCATCAACTGTGGGCGTGCCATCAACCCTCGGGCAATTGCCAACATCTGTTGTTCACCACCTGAGAGCGTACCACCCAATTGTTTTCTTCTTTCTCGCAGGCGCGGAAATTTTCCAAACACCATTTCAATATCGGCTTCAATCCGTTGGCGATCGGAAAAAATATAGGCACCCATTTCCAGATTTTCCACCACAGACATCTTCGGGAAGATTCTCCTTCCCTCCGGCACCTGTACAATACCTTTGGTAACAATATCTTGAGGTGGTGTTTCAATAATCGATTCGCCTTTGTAGCAAATGTCTCCGGAAGTGGGTTTGTTTAATCGAGAGATGGTGTTTAACGTGGTAGATTTTCCCGCTCCATTAGCACCAATCAAAGCGATAATTTCGCCTTCTTCAAGGTGAAAGGAAACTCCTTTTAAAGCATGAATGGCGCCATAATGTACGTTCAGATTTTCAACTTCAAGCATCATGCGTTTTCTCCCGTCGATATTTTTCGGATAATGCTGCCGCTCCGGGTCCCAGATAGGCTTCAATCACGCGCGGATTCGCCTGGATTTCTTTGGGATTTCCTTCCGCAATCTTTTGACCGTAATCCAACACAGAAATCTGATCAGAAATGTTCATCACCACGCGCATATCATGTTCAATCAGAATAATCGTGATACCCAGGTCATCACGTATTTGACGAATGAAGTCTTTCATTTCGTCGGTTTCTTGAGGATTCATTCCGGCGGTTGGTTCATCCAGCAATAGTAATTTTGGCTGGTTAGCTAATGCGCGTGCAATTTCCAATCTACGTTGGGCACCGTAAGGCAAATTAAGCGCTAAATTATCCCCCAATCCAGCCAGACCAACGTAATGGAGTAAACGACTTGCTTCATTAACGATGTTTTTTTGTTCTTTTACATAACCAGGGGTTTTAACCATAGCAGTGATCCAACCATGTTTCAGGTGCGGCTCAAAGCCGACCATTACATTTTCTACTGCAGACATATTTTTAAACAAGCGAATATTCTGATAAGTTCGGGCAATCCCCAAAGCTGCCACCTTGTCAGTCAGCATCCCCTGGATCTTACGCCCATTAAACAAAACATCTCCAATTTCTGGTGTGTAAAATCCAGAAATGCAGTTGAACAATGTTGTCTTTCCCGCTCCATTTGGACCAATAATACTGGCAATCGATCCTTCTGGAACGATGAGATCAACTTTATTGACTGCTACCAGACCACCGAATATTTTTGATACCTGACGAGCTTCGAGTACCGTTTTCATTTCTCACCTCCAACGGTAGCAGGCAAGGGTACCGGTTCATGATCCTGACCGACAGGCACCTCCAGTTTGGGTCGCCTGGCTGGCCATAACCCTTCAGGTCGGATGATCATCATCACCACCAGCAATGCGCCAAAAACCAATAAACGATAACTTTCTAATTCTCTAAGAATTTCTGGTAATCCTTTTAAGGTAAAGGCACCCAGAACAACACCCGGAATACTGCCCATACCGCCTACAATCACCAAAACCAACACGTTAATTGAGACCATTAATGCATGATCTTCGGGACCGGTGAATTGGTTGCGCGAAGCAAACAACGCACCTCCCAATCCGGCAAAAGCAGCCCCCAGGGACAGTGCTAACAATTTATATTTTTGGGTATCAACACCCGTCGCCTGTGCAACCGTTTCATCCTGGCTGATTGCCAGCCACGCACGTCCGATACTGGATTCCTGCCAGCGTCTTGCAAGAAAGATCGAAAGCAAGACAGCCAGAATAATCAAATACATAAAATCAACATCCGTTGTAAATGACTGGCCGAATAAGGTGGGACCGGCAATATTTCGTACACCTCTTGGCCCCATGGTGAAATCTTTTAATATATCACTGCGCAACAAAATTCGGATGATCTCACCAAAACCCAACGTCACAATCGCCAGATAATCACCGCGCAACCGCATGATTGGTAAGCCAATCAAAATACCGGATAAAGCAGCAGCCAGAACCGCCACCCCCAGAGCAATCCAGAAATTCCAGACCAGGTTATGAGGTTCTGGGGAAGTCGTCAGTGCAAACGTGTAAGCTCCAATGGCAAAGAAAGCCACATAGCCCAATACCAATTGACCAGAAAGGCCAACAATAATGTTCAAACCGAGACCCAACAGAACGTAGATTCCAACGGTTCCCATTACATAATTCCAGTATGCACCCCAGGTACGTGGTAATAAGACCAATAACAGCAGGACTACACCCAGCAAAACATAAGTAACGTAGGGATTTCCCTGTAACTTACCCAACCAGCGATCCTGTGACCATTTCTGAACAGCCTCTCGCGTAGATTTCACGCGGTCACGACTGCGTTCGCTGGCTACAGCTAGAAAACCACCCACCACAGCCATTATTGTGCTGTAGAATACATGAATTAATCCACCTATAATAATATTCTGATTAAATAGGAAGAACCTGACTGACTCTGAGGAGAGTTGGCTTAAGTAAGTACGCAAGTTGATTCCACGATTATCAAGCGCTCCTACAATTAGTGCATAGACCATCACCAAAACACCTGCTACTAAACCAGCAATCACCGATCGACCTAGAACCTTTTTTATCGTTAGTGTTTCATGTTTATCCTGTCGGGATGCACGCCAGCCATTCCATATTCCCAAGAAACCTAAAAAGACAAGAAAACTGCTGACCGAAGGAATTTGACCTACCCCTAAAGATTGTCCAAAGGCTTTTTGGATAAGACCAGAGAAAACAACTGTGAAGCCAATTAACGCGAAAAATATTACAATGATTCCAAACACCAAACCACTTGCGGCGGATTTTTGAATAGATTGCTTGTTCATACCTTCTCCTCCGTAAGTGCTTCACCTAATATTCCGGATGGTCGGAAAATCAATACCAGGATCAGAATGGTAAAAGCAAGAACGTCTTTCAACTGGAAATCAATCCCAAGCACTGCTGGTCCAACCGACTCCACAATCCCCAGGAACATACCGCCTAACATCGCACCAGGTATGTTGCCAATACCACCTAGAACCGCAGCTGTGAATGCTTTAATACCTGGTAAAAACCCAACAAAATAGTTAAACAACCCATTGTGAATACCCCACATCACCCCTGCTGCCCCAGCCAGGGCGCCGCTGATAACAAATGTACGGCTGATGATTTGATCAACATTGATACCCATCAAGGCTGCAGTTTTCTTATCCTGAGCAACCGCGCGCATCGCGCGACCTAATTTCGTGCGTTGTACCAATAGATAAAGTCCTACCATTAAGATTGCAGATAAAATTAAAGAAAAAATCCCCGTATACGTCAGAACAACCGTACTGCCAGCAACCTCAAGGTTCCAACCGATTCCACGATCTAAAACCACCGGGTTCATGTATTGGCGTCGTTGTGGACCAAATAATAATTGCCCAGCATTTTGCAGGAAAATGGAGGCACCAATCGCACTGATCAATGGCACCAAACGAGGTGCACCTCGTAATGGCCTGTAAGCAATCTTCTCCAGGAATAGCCCTGAGAGTGCTGCAATCGTCATCCCGGTTAAAAATGCAAGCAGAATAGCCACGACCGGATAGGCATTTAGAAAAGATAACTGACTGCCATCTGCCCCACTCACCTGGATGGCATTGAAAGCTTCAAACACAAAATAGCCACCAAATGTGCCGATCATCATCACTTCACCATGAGCGAAATTGATCATGAACAAAATACCATATACCAATGTATAACCAATCGCAATCAGTGCATACATTCCACCGATGATCAACCCAGAAACAGAAAGTCGCAGCCAGGTGTCTGCCCCGAACTGCGACTTTGCAGCAACATCCATTGCACGCACAATAATAAGAGCAAGCAAAAGAAGCGCTGCAATAATTCGAATAATTCGGATACTATTCTGGGGCAATGTAAGCGGCTTTTTTTTCTGTGTAGCTTCCATTAAGCCTCCATTTTGATTAAATATGAATTTAAAAAAGAATGATACCACAGGGTAACTGCGGAAAGAAAATATTTCTTTCCGCAGTATTTCCCTTTAATGGAACAATGTTTTAATTCTCTGCCTGTGCCCAGTCACCATCTTTTACGATGTAGAATGTTGGGCCAGCTGTGTTACATTCACCAACAGCATCACAGCTGATATCACCGGTAATGCTGGTGAAGCCTTGGGTACCACGTACAGCAGCAACCAGAGCACCACGAGGTACATAGAGTGTACCATCGGAACCTAATACGGCTACTTCTTTCACCTTTGCCATCAACACAGCAGCTGAGTCATATCCACTCCAGGTATAGGGGGATAATGTTCCAGCACCGACACCATAGGCAGCCAGGTAATCAGCATCGAATTTAAGTTTTTCAGCAGATTCCGGAGGAATCAAGGAAGCTGCATATGCACCTTCACCATTCGCACCAGTTTTCTCAACAAATTCAGCGCCGAAAGTACCATCACAACCAAAGAAAACAGCATTTTCCAGACCACTTTGTTTCATGTTGTTGGCTAATACTACGCCTTCTGCAACATAGCCACCAAAGTAGACGGCTTCAGGAGCGTTGGCAGCCAGGGCTGATAATGTAGCGGTGTAATCCGTTTCACCTGGGGTAATTGCTTCGTATCCGACAACTTCTCCACCTAAGGCTGTGAACTCAGCTCGAACTACATCAGCCAATCCCTGTCCATAAGCGCCACCATCATGTAATACGGCGACCTTGCGGAAACCTAATTTCGAATACAGGTAATCAGCCGCGAATTTACCCTGAACTGCATCGGTAAAAGCAACACGATTGAAAACTTTTGAACCAAGGGTGGTCAATGGAGGGTTGGTAGCAGAAGGAGACATCATCGGGATACCGACTTTGTCATAAACCGGGATGGCTGCTTCGGTTGCACCTGAGAAAATATGACCAGCAACTGCCACAACAGTTGGATCTGTTGCGAGCTTGTTAGCGACAGCAGCACCACCTTCAGGGGCACCCTGGTCATCCTGCGCAACGAGTTCGAATGCAAAACCTTCAACAGTACCAGCATCCTTCACGGCAATGGCGGCGCCCTGGGAGATATCCACACCAAATGAGGCGTAATCACCGGTCATTGGAGCACCCATGCCAATTTTCACTGTCTGGCCGGCTGGAATTTTGGCACAACCAAATTCATCTGTGGCACATACTTCAGGTTCGCCACCAGCTGGGGCTGCACCATTACAACTTGCCAAAACCATGGCAAAAACGACAAACACAAAAAACAATACACTTTTCTTCATTTCTTCTCCTTTGGCTATATTTAAGAAATTTCTACAATTTGGTTAACAACAATTTGATACTTGAAAATTGATAACTTTGAAATGGCGTGCCTCCTTTACGGAAGAGAGTTGACTGGAATTATCCTTAGAATGTGGAGAAAAAAAACCACCCTTTGATTTTCGTTGGGTGGCTTCTTTGCTTCTAATTTTGATTTTTTAACTTATCTCGTTTTAATCTTTTCCGCTCGCCCAACTTGTAATTGATCCTCCATAATAATATGGAGGAACCAATAAAGCATGATAATAATAATAGCGAGGGATATGTTCAACATGACATTCATCACATTCGTTTAGGATTTTGTGATTATACAGTGTTTTATTGATCTGTCAACCCTTTAAAACCCCATTTGTAGCCAATTTTGAACATTTCAACAATTTAATCGCGAATCGTAATATATATATTACATTAATCATAAATTCATACAGTATTCCATACAAATTGATTTTACGAAGAGTCCGTTTGATCCAACCATAAACGCATTTTTTCGCGATATGCTTTAAATGCCTTTTGACCGATCGGAGTAAGTTTAAGCGTCGTTCGTGGTCTGCGATCAATAAAATCTTTTTGCACCTCAATATAGCCAGCTTCTTCCAGTTTCTTCATGTGCGAAGATAGATTCCCAAATGTCAGCCCGGTCTGCTGCATAATAAAAAGGAAATCCGCGCTATCCACCAGATAAAGATAGGACATGATGATCAATCGTGCTGATTCATGAATGACTTTATCCACGTCTTCCGGATTGGGTAAATGTAAATCATTAGGAGCAGAAGTCATATCATTGCCCCTTTCCTCTGATATGTTTAGAAAATGAGATCACAAAATAAAATTGAATTCCAAAATTATCCATTATGCTTCACACTCCCCTCCTGTTTCTGAGAAGATTAATTATTGGATGTTGCATAATAAATTTTCTCATCACAATAATTCCTGAGAATGTGATCAACCCACCCAAAATGGTCAACACATAACCAATAGAAAGAATTCTACCAGCCATTGCAAAGCCAATAAAAATTAAAACTGCATACACATATAACCGTTGGAACTTAATAAACCAACCAACCAGAACCATAATTAAGGCAATTATTATTCCAATCACCAGAAATAGATTAACCGTTAACCAACGAATAAATCCATCTCCTGTAGGATTAATGATACCTAAAACAAGGACAAAACCTAAAACCAAAAAATTGAACAAAAAATAGATAGCCTGTAACCATTTTTTCTCGGATTTCTTAAATTTTAATGCACCTATTCTCGGTTCACTGATTGATCTTTTCAATACCAAAGGTAAGGTAACTAACATGGGAAATATGTACCAGAAAATTTGATCGATGACGACCCCCAAACCAAAAGACAAAAAGACCAATCCTAGAATAATATCCCAGACTCCATCCGAGAAATAGGTCTGATAAATATTCTTTTTCAGAACCTCCAGATTTATGTTGGACATAACAACCTCCAATTTGTCATTACAATATATTTGTATTTCAGTGTACTTTGTATTACAAAGTTAATAAAATAATAGCACATTTGACAAAAAAGTCAAGAGGATATTCATGAAGCAGGTAAGATTGTTATATATTTGATAATTTTAGGTAACTGCCAATCTTGTTGTCATATTTTTCTTACAAAACGAGCAAATAATCCAAATTAACTATTGTAAATTTTTTCAAAATGAGTATAGTATCCATATTCTGGTGTACTTTTTTTATTTTATTCATATAAAAAACAGAATAAATAGCCCAATATCCATATCAATCCCTAAAAAACTTCAATACAGAAACAGACTGACATGGTATTCGTTTAAGTGCACCTGAAAATTAATTGGGAGGGTTTTGCTATGTCGAAGAAGATTTTTACAGTCGTCAGTTTATTGTTAGCCTTTGTATTTCTTGTGTCTGTTGCCCAACCAGCTTACACGAGCAACGAAGGCAAAATGCGTGTCTGGGTAGAATTCAGCCCCGGACGTGGAGCTAGAGTCGAGAAATCACTCAACACCTTGGGTGCAGAGTTCCATTATCGGTTTCGAGGATCTCAACAGCTTTGTGGTTACCGTCCCGGAGCAAGCACTGGCTGGTTTGAGAAACAATCCCAATGTGGTCTCGATTGAGGAAGATGCCATACGGTATCCAGCTGCCCAGCGACGTTCCGTACGGCATCGATATGGTTCAGGCTCGCGATGTCTGGGATGTTGATCGAGATGGTGTTGTTGATGTAGGTGCACCAACAGGTGATGGAATTAAAGTTTGTATTATTGACTCAGGACTATAGACTGGATCATGAAGACTTTCGAAAATGTTCCTAAAAGTGGTTATTCTACCAATTGGAATACCGACACCTGCGGTCATGGCACCCATGTTGCAGGTACGATTACAGCATCACTCAATGAATTAGGCGTGGTTGGTGTAAACCCAGGTGGCTCTGATAGTGTTGATCTGTACATCGTCAAAGTTTTTGATGGACCTGAGTGTGGTTGGACATATAGTTCAACACTAGCAAATGCTGCCCAGCAGTGTCAGGCTAGATGGAGCAGATATCATCAGCATGAGTTTAGGTGGTGCCAACAAAAAATAAAATCGAAGAGACGTGCCTTTAATAATTTATACGCGGCTGGAATCTTATCCATTGCAGCAGCAGGCAATGAAGGCACATCAGCCAATAATTATCCAGCCAGTTATTCTTCTGTCGTTTCTGTTGCAGCGATCGATGCCAACAAAGTCGTGGCTGATTTCTCTCAATTCAACAGTCAGGTCGAATTAGCAGCACCAGGTGTTAGGTGTTTTGAGTACTGTGCCATTTCTCAATGAAGCTTCTGTTACAGTGAAGGTGAGAACGTATAATGGTCACCCGGTTGAATTTGCAGCAATTAGGTTCAGCCAGTGGAGCACTTGTTGATGGTGGTTTATGCACTATCCACTGGTGCTTGGGCTGGAAAAGTCGTTCTTTGCCAACGAGGAGAGAATCTCATTTCTGGAAAAGGTGATGAATGTTCAAAATAGTGGTGGTGCAGCTGCGGTTATTTACAACAATGTTGAAGGAGAATTACTGGCTACACTAGGTGAAGGGAATTCCAACAATTCCAGCAATCGGATTAACACATCAGCAAGGTAGGAATATCTTGTTAGGAAAAACGGGTAAATCAGCTACAGTTAAATAATACATTCACTCCAAATGTCAGCTGCTTATGAAGACTGGGATGGCACTTCCATGGCCACCCCGCATGTTTCCGGTGTGGCAGCCTTGATCTGGAGTGCGAATCCAAGTTGGAGCAAATAGACAGATCCGGGAAGCCTTGACCAATTCAGCATTAGATTTAGGAACTGCAGGTCGAGATGTTTATTATGGTTTTGGCTTAGTTCAGGCAAAAGCTGCATTGGAGTATTTGGGTGGTGGTACAGTTCCTTCGCCACCTCCGACCAATCCGCCACCGATGACCGAGTTGACTCAACCCCAACAACGCCACTCGCAACCCCAACGCCTACAAATCCACCTGTGTTAATCCAATAATAGTAACAGTAAGCACGGATAAACCGTTACACGAATAATCAACGGCGTACATCACTGTTACCTAAAGGATGGGAATGGACTAAATGTAAGTGGTGCACAGTGAGTGGTCAAATCTTCAACGAAGTAATGCCCTGGTGCAAGTCTGAGTGGCACAACGGCAACTTCAAATGGCGTCGTTACATTCTCCTATCGTGGTTAAAACCAGAACAACAGGCACTGGAACCATGACTGTTTTAGGCAACCGCTACGAAAGATGGTTATCACACAGCTACGGAAACCACGACATTTACTGTTCAATAAGGACAAATAATTCATTAAAGCAAAAACCCTGCGAATGGAAACTCGCAGGTTTTTTTATATCCCCAACAAACTCAACTGCCTGACCTGTTCTTTTACTTTATGCTGCGGTACTTTCAAGGCAATACCCTTATAGGCGCACAAAGCTTTAAACTGCTCACTTAAGTTCTGTGCTCCGTTGGCTGCGCACTCATAGCGATTGCCAAACACCCGTAGGTGTTTCTCTTTCACCCCAGGAAACAATCTGTCCAATTGCCTTAAATAATACTCCTGCGAGCCTTTGCGCTGGGTCATGCCAAAGGCTGCCAGTATCCACCCGGCACCATGCGCATGCGCCAGTTCCACAATGCCGCGAATATTCTCCCAATTATCCTCAATGAACGGCAAGACCGGCATTAACAACACCCCCACTTTGATACCCCGTTCCGCCAGGAAACGCATGGCTGCCAGCCGTTCCGAGACCAATGCTGCCCCAGGTTCCAGCTTTTTTCCCAGGTCATCATCACAGGTGGTGATGGTGAAGGACACCAATGCCTGTGTATCCTGTTCAATTTGGCTGAGAAGATCCGCATCACGCATTACCAGCTTGCTTTTGGTGAGCACATGCACCGGGAAAGCCATGTTCAACGAACAGTTGCAACGCACCGCGAGTCAACTGATATTGCTTTTCCACCGGCGCGTAGGGATCATTCATGGAGCCAGTTCCTACTGTGCCTTTTACACGTTTGGAGGGCAATTCCTTGCGCAGTAATTCCAGGGCATTCACTTTGACCAGGGTATCATTGAAATTTTCAATCTGATAACAATCGCTGCGAGAATCACAATAGATGCATTGATGCTGGCAACCACGATACAAATTCATGGTGTATTGAATCCCAAACCAGGGATCCGGTGTTTTAGAATGTGAAAGGATGGTTTTGGCTTGAATTTCTTTGATCATGCTGGTTCACTAACATGATTTTAGCATAAATTTTCTAAGAACACAAGTTCTATATTTGACCGATTTCCAGGCTGCAAACCGCGAGTTAAATTGTATTTCCCAGGTTGTGTTGGGTCAGATGTCCAACAGCGAAGGTGTTCTTCCGGACGATTATGGATTCAGCTATACAGGTAACAATTATGGCAAATTTGTCATTTAAACTAGTACATTTGAGGTAACAATTAATATTGGCAAACATCCTTAATCATGTGTTAGGAAAGTTTCGTTATAAGGTTTTTCTAGCCACATCCTGATTTCGATACTCGTAATAATGTACAATTGATCTAGAACCCATTCGGGTAACTTCCAAATGAAAGGATGATATGCCTAAAAAGATATTAATCTTTTTATCGTTAATAATGGCTTTAATTATTCTTTCCGGCTGTCAACCGCCAACTGCCACCACCAAAGCTACATCAACCGTGAAAGCGTCACCTTCTACCATTTTAGTTCCAACCATCACAGCCACACCTGCTGAAGGTTTATCCAACGTTTCCCCATTGCAGAAACTACGCATTATTAATCAGAGCAATATCCATATCCAAAATCTGGTTGTCGTTTTTCCTGACGAGAGAATCGCGTTTGGAGACGTTTCAGGTGTAGCATCTACGAATTATCGAGATGTACCTCAAGGTGTCTACCGTTATGCCGCTTACACCTTCGAAGTGAACGGGCAAAAATACGACCAGCCGGTAGTCGATTGGGTGGGTGAAACGCCAATGCAGGGAGAAAAATTTACCTTTATCATCGATGTAGATCCTGCACGCTGGCAATCGGAAGCACAGATGATTCAGCTTGTAAAGGTAAGTATAGATCAATCCGTAGAAGATCCCCTGCCAGTGTTAAATCCAACCTTACGAATCGGCAAAGGCAGCCCGACTTCACTGGCTGTCTCATCTGATGGACAATGGATGGCTATCAGTACACAGTTCGGGGTTTACCTGTATCATACCAGCACATTTACGGAGTCATGGTTCGCTCCCTTACCGGAAAAGGCTGGGCTTGTAATTTTCGATCCTAAAAGTGAACACCTGGGTGTCGTTTTAGAAAATGCCATTGTCATTCTGGATGTGGACAATGGCAAGCTGGTAACCAGGTTGGAAGATGCGGGTAATTCCTTTGCCTGGTCACCGGATGGACGACGGCTGGTTAGCGGCAGCGGTTGCGAACAAGTGACTGTTTGGGATACAATTAACGGCGCTTCACTGAAAGAACTCAGCGGCGGTAAGTGTTCCGAGGGATATAGCGGTATAAAAGTTGCCTGGGCAGCGGATGGACGCATTTACGGGGTTTCGATGGGACCAAAAATATTCGCCTGGGAGGGCGATACTTACGCACCGATGGAAGATTTTTCAGGAGAAGGTGCAAAAGATACTTGGATCAGCAACATCATCGCCGCTCCTGTCGGTAATCTACTGGCACAGTATGATGGTATGGGCATGCCGATCGTCGCAATCGTGGACACGAAGCAAAATCGCCAGATTCATCTGCTTGACCACCAGGTAAACGGGGGAATCACGGCACTGGCCTGGGCACCGGACGGGCAGCATCTGGCAGTGGCATACAGTATGGACACCGGTCTCATTCTTATCTGGAATGCATCGACCGGTCAGGTAGAGCAGAAGATCGAAGGATATTACGCTAACTCCGGGTTGGTGTGGTCGGAGGATGGGAATACCTTTTTCGGGCTACAATCTCCGGATGGCCAAATCAATGCTGTTTATGTAAGCACTGGCAGTGTGCTGCGCAGCCTGGGCGGTCATGCATTTGTAGGTTCTTTTTTAACCTGGACTCAGGAGGGTTTAGTCTCCACGAACGGTACAGCCATCACGTGGTGGGACCCGGCTAGTGGAGATTCTGTGCGTCAGGATATTGTCGGTTCCCCTAAGCAAAGGGTAAACTCATGGCCGCCAACAGGTCCTGGAACCTATTTATTTACCGTCAACCATCGATTTCATCAGGTGGGAAGTTTAAATTTTAAAAATCCACTCCAAGGTGATAATAGCCAGTATCCATTCCCTACAGCATGGTCTTGGGATGGTAGTCGCCTGGCTGATCCCACCCTTGTATGGGATACCGGCACAGGTAAACTCCTCTCTCAATTGAATGACCCTATGCAACAACATCGCCCGGATAAGGTTGCCTGGTCGCCTGATGGCAAACGTATCGCTTCAGCTGATTCATTGAACATGCAGAAGCCCGTCATCTGGGACGCCCAGAGTGGAAAGGTGCTTTTCACTTTACAAGCAGAGACTGGTAAGCTCAAACCATTGTGGCTTGAGTTGGCGTGGTCTCCAGACGGTAAAAAACTCGCAGCGGTGGGTTCGCTGTGGCATCGGGATAGTGGGAGAGATGAAGGCATGATCATGATCTGGGACACAGATACTGGTCAAAAGGAGCATCTGCTTACAGCGGGAATGAACGGTTACCGGCTGTGGACCCTTGCCTGGTCGCCAGACAACCGGTTTATTGCCAGTGGTACAACAGGCACTGAAATTTTTGTATGGAATGTGGTTAACGATTCACCCATAGCGAAGTTGATGGGTCATCGGGATATCATCGACCGACTGGCTTGGTCCCCCGAAAGTAATCGTTTGGCATCAGTCGCCCGCGATGGCACACTCCAAATCTGGGATCTATCTTCTCTAGAAAAGGCTTTGAATTAACTTTGATAGACATAAGACAGGCGACTACGTCACCTGCTTTCCGTTCTTCACCGCCACCATCTCGGTGATGATCGCCAGGGCAATCTCTTCGGGACCTCTCGCGGCGATATCGATCCCGATCGGGGAATGAATACGCGCAATCTGTTCATCGCTAATCCCGGCTGCTTTTAGATCCTGTACATGCTTGGCAAATGTCTTTTTCGATCCCAAAGCGCCAATATAACGGGCTTCACGCTGGCAGCCAATCGCCAGTGCCGGTACATCCAGCTTATCATCATGCGAGACCACTACCAGGTAGGTACCTCGATCCCAGAGATAACGTTGCAAGTACTCTTCTGGCCACTCCTGCACCAGTTCATCAGCATGCGGAAAGCGTTCCCGGTTTCCGAAGGCCTTGCGTGGATCAACTACGATGGTGTGAAAACCAAGAATCCTGGCGTATTGCACCAGGGGAATGGCGATATGCACTGCTCCTACCACCACCAGTTTTGGGGATGGGGCTAACACATCAAAGAAGACTTCAACCTCTTTATTCCTGATCTCGATGGTTTTTCGCACAGATAATTGTTGGGAGAATACGTCTACCAAACCTTCTTTTACTGCTTGTGCCAATTCTTCGTCAGAAAATTCTCCCAGTGTGTTTCCATCCGGATAGGCATGAATTTGTTCGCCAGCCAGGTTTCCTGTTAAAACTGTCGCGATCACAGCCAATTGATCTGCCAGTAAATTCTGTTGCATGCATTCGAAGCTTTCTTTGGATAGCTTTTCCACCCACACTTCAATCGTGCCACCGCAAGCCAGCCCAACACTGATAGCCTGATCCTGAGTGACACCATAATGCAGTAATTTAGGTTTGCCAGTCTTGAGCACTTTCAGCGCTTCCGCCACCACGGCACCTTCCACACAGCCGCCACTGACGGAACCTGCCATGAGAGAATCCTGATTGACAGCCATCTTGGCACCTAATCCACGCGGAGCTGACCCGTAGATTTCCACCACGGTTGCCAGGGCTACTTCTTTACCACTTTCAAACCAATCTTTCATGGGCTGTAATATTTTACGCATAATTTCCTACCTCAGGGTTTCCTTGCTAACATTCGTACCGCTAATTGTTGTTTTCCTTTGGCATTTGCCAGAACATTTTCATCATACACCAATAAATCCCACCCGGAAAAGAATTGTAACAATTCACCTGGCTGAACTAAGTACTCAAACCGCAAATGCGATTGATCCCTATCCGGATCGAAGCGCATAGTTTCCAGCACCAGGTATCCACCCGGTTTCAAATATTGCTGGTAGAGTGGGAACATTTCCCGATCCAGGAACCAGAAGTTAAGGATCACATCAAAGCAACCAGGCACGAGATGAAACTCTGGTAAATTGACCAACGCTGATTTGCACGTTTGGATACTTACTCTTCGCTTTTCGCAACGCAACCAGCGAAAAATCTACACCCAGCACCTGCAAGCCATGTTCCACCAACAGATTGGCGTTGTGACCTTCCCCCATGGCGACATCCAGACCCCAACCATCACGTGGTAATTGGGGTAGAACTTCCACCAGAAATGCCCGTGGACTCGCCAAGTTATGGCCACTGGATTGATATCGTTGATCCCATTCTGCAGCCTGATAGCGACTCATGAAGCTATTTCTTTCTTCCCAAAACGACCATTGATCAACAATGTCACCAGCCGACCATCTATTGTCAACACCTTCACTTCGGTGTCATAAGTTTGGGTTAATTTCTCACTGGTCAATACCTGGTCAATCTCACCCGCATCCAATACAGCACCTTCTTTTAGCAGGATGACGTGATCAGCAATCATAGCTGCAGCTTCTGGATCATGGGTGCTGAATATAATCGTTACCCCGCGTTGTGCCAGCGTTTGCAAAATTTTCAATAACCGACCCTTATTGCTCAGATCCAGATGCGAAGTGGGCTCATCCAGAAGTAATATTTTTGGCTGTTGCACGAGGGCTCGTGCCAATACCACCATTTGTTGCTCACCACCACTCAATTCTGTCACTGGTCGTTGCTCCAGGTGACTGACTTCTAATAACTCCAGGGTTTCACGCACCAGTTCTATATCATGAGCGCTGGGCATATCTAAGAAACCTAATTGGGGTGTACGCCCTAATAATACATATTCAATCACCGTAAAATTAAAGGGCACCACTTCCGATTGCGGCACCAGTGACATCACCTGTGACAACTCGGAGCGTTTGTATGCGCTGATATTCTTACCAGCGATCCATATTTCGCCTGACTGGGGTGCTAATAATCCCAGAATGGTGTGCAACAAGGTGGTTTTACCGGTGCCATTCGGTCCCAGGATCGTAGTAATGCTGCCCTTTTCGACCGATAGTGAGAGATCATTCAGGATTGACTTACCAGGATCGTAATGGAATTGAATATTGTTAAGCACAATCATGGATTGGTTCATCGCAATTTGATCCTGGAACGGTTGATGATTATCACGAATAAAATCGCTCCCATGAATGAAGTCAAAATACCCAAGGGAATTTCACCAGCCAGTAGAGTGCGTGCCAGATTGTCACTCACCACACCAAAAATAGCGCCAATCAGCATGGATCCGGGTACAGAAAATTGCCCATTCGGGCCAAACATCTGACGGGCAATCTGCGGGACAATCAAGCCAACCCAGCCAACAATGCCACTCACGGCTGTTAACACCGCTGTCGCCGAGACGGCAGCGATCAACAAAATTAAACGTTCACGGGTTGTTTCAGCCCCCAAAGAGAAGGCTGTGTCCTGTCCTAACGCTAACACGTTCAAACGCCAGCGCATCAAATACACAATAATAAGGCCAACCACCACCACAGGAGCTACGTACAATAAATCCTGCCAGGTTACGCTCCATAAACCACCCAACAGCCAGAAAGTGATCTCCTGCAACTGGGTTAATGGATCAGCCAGATATTTCAACACGCCCAATCCGGAGGAAAACAATGCCGAGACCACAATCCCGGAAAGAATCAGGCGTAAGACCCAGCCGCCAAACTTAATGGTGCGGGCCAAAATAAAAGAACCAGCCAATCCTAAAAGAGCAAACAAAGAAGCGGAAAGCTCAATGGTCAAACGTCCGCCACCCAGCCATAAAATCGCTACCGCAGCCCCAAAAGCTGCCCCCTGAGACACACCCAGGAAACCTGGTTCTACAATCGGGTTGCGGAAGATCATTTGCAGCACCGTTCCACAAACCGCCAACGTTGCTCCTAACAAAGCAGCTGTGAGAATGCGCGGAATTCGCAGCAACCACACCAATCGCTGCGCCATACTATCTTCCAACAATACCTGAATTGGCATCCAGAGAGGTTTTGGGTATCGACCTATGAAAATTGATAAAGCGATGATAATCAGCAACAGAATCGACAATATCAGAATGCGTTGATATTGTTTTGCCCACAAGCTTCTGGATGAATTCATGGCATTTATTTTATCTCATCCAGACGGGGAATAATAGAATCCTCAATTTGGGTTTCTGAAAGTCGATAGAGTACCTGGTAAAAACTCAATACCTGTAACTGCAGGTCAATTTCGGCTGCACGTTCTGGCTGCAGGATGGTAGCCAGCCACTGTTGACCCAGGATCCAACGAGGATCAATCAGATCCCAGCTGGCAAAATCTGCAGGGAAACCATATACCTGCTCGTTTTCCACTGCCTGTAAACCTTCCCATGTAGGGCTTTTTAACAATTGTCCTGCTGTTTCCACAGAATCCCCGGCATAGTTTACGACAAAAATTACTTCTGGATTCCAGACGGCTATCTGCTCCAGACCCACCTGAATCCAACCCTCAGATCCGCCATCCACATCTAACCAGATGGGATTTCCACCAGCATTCTGCACCATGCTGGTTTGCAGGTAGCTGGCAGGCGGCACTTTGAAAGAGATTTCTCCTCCATCTTCACTGTATTGCAACACTAAAACAGAAGGTCGCTCCGAATCCTGTAACCCAGTCATCATCTCATTAATTTGAGTTTCAATATTCTGATAATATTCGATAATTTCGTCCGCCCGATCTGAATTTCCAAAAACCTTTCCTAACGCTCGGATATCATCATAGAAAAAAGCTGGTGTTTCCAGGTTCAACCCCATCACCGGTATAGAGATTTCTTCCAGAGCAGCCCCTAATTTTCCCAAAGAGATGTTCTTGACAATCACCAGATCCGGTTGATATGGTGCGATTTGTTCCGGTCCGGCATCCCGTTCAAGCATATCCTTTACGTTGACATCTGGGTCAACCAGCTCTAAAAAAGCCTGGGTATCAAAACCACGCACTTCCAACGCAGCTATTTTTTTGGCTGCATCAGGGAAAAGATAAATCGTATCCAGTACGTATGGCGTTGCTTTTCCAGCTACCACAATTCGTTCTGGAAGATACGGTAATGATACCTTTCTCCCGGTTGCATCGACAAATTCCAGAGAGATCACAACTGGATCCTCAGGTTGAGGTTGAACTGCTTCACTTTGTCCCATTTCCGTTTCGGATGGATACTCTTCAATAACAGCGCCTTGAGTAGGAGCACAGGCACTCAATATCAAGATCGCAATTAAGCTGAAAACAATAACATGACTGGCAATAAGTTTCATATGGACCTCACAATTTTTTTATTCATTCATTATATATTCATTTAATGAATAGTTCAATGTTGCAAAAATCATAAGAACATTCAGACACTTGTAAGGTCTTTTCTGAGAAACCTTTCAAAAATAATAAGTTTTTTTAATCTTTCGATCCGGGATTATGGAACAATTTAATCAAGAATAAAAAGTGTCCTTTCAATAGTTAGTTGCGATTCCCCTTATTGAAATGATACTGGTCCAAAGATAGGATTAGAAAATGGGACTTTTTTCCTGGATGATCATCGGCTTAGGTGTTGGTAGGGTAACGAATTATTTCTTCAAACGTCGTTGTAAAATCATTCGTGCGGGTCGTGTATTTGCCGGCGTATGTGGAGCACTGACAGGCGGCTTTTTGTCCAATATTTTATTTTATGGTGGAACACTTAACTTTTCATTTGCCTGGCAGAGTATTATCGTGGCATTAATGAGTTCGATCCTGCTGGTCTTATTCTCCTTTTTTGAGACACGTCAACGAAAATATTCTTACTGACCATAAGAATCCCCCTCTAAGACGAATTTCCAGGGAAGATCAAAAGAGTTCAATGTATATCAGGTGAACTCTTTTGATTTAACTCAAATTATGATGAACTCAATCTCGGTAGCGTAAATGTAAAAGTTGTAGACTCTCCCTGCACGCTCTCTGCCCAGATCTTTCCCCCATGTGCATTGACCAAGCTACGGGCTATTGACAGACCCAAACCACTGCCGCCCTGATCGCGATTACGAGATCTCTCCAACCGGTAAAAGCGTTCAAATATCCGATCCAGATCTTCTTTGGGAATCCAGGTGCCGTAATTTGTGACGGATACACGTGCAATCTGATTTTCTACCTCAATTTTAGTGGTGATTTCATAACCAGGCAAGGTATGTTGAATAGCATTGGATAATAAATTCACCATCACCTGACTTAATCGTTGCGGATCACCCATGACAAAAATTTCATTGTCTGTATACTGTGCTGTCAGGTTTATTTTCCGTTCCCGGGCAGCGTTTTGTTGTCTTTCCACCATCTCACGCACCAGGGAATTCAATTCCACCGGACTTTTTTCAATCTTTAAATCACCCGCATCTGCCAATGACAACATGCGTAAATCGTCCACCAGATTGCTCAGGTAACTGACTTCACTCTGCAATGCGCGCACATTTTCAGGAGAAGCTTCCATTAATCCATCTTCCATGCTTTCCAGATCAATACGCAAGACACTCAGGGGAGTTCGTAGCTCATGGGCAACATCCGCCATCATCTGGCGACGTAATTCGGATTGGTGTGATAAATCTACTGCCATCTGATTAAAAGCAGTTGCCATATCACCGAGTTCATCGTTCCTTTGAACCTGTACACGTTGATTGTAATTCCCTTTAGCTAGACTTCGGGCAGCCTCAGACATCTCACGCAATGGTTGAACTATACTATTGGACTGCCAGAGTGCAACCAACAAAACCAGTAATATCGCGATGGCTCCCACCCAAATCATCGTACGGTTAACTCTGGCTAAATAAATATTTTGACTTTCACTTAAAATCCCCATCACGGAAGCCACCAGGAACGTGCCTACTTGCTTACCATTTACAATTACAGGTGTGCCAAATTTTGTTAAGTTTTCAGGGTTGTTGATGGGGATGCCATCTGGATTTGTATCAAAGATGATTTCATCGCCATCAATTAACAAAAAGCGCTCATCCTGCGCTGAAATCATCAGTCCAGGCATCATCATATTTTCATTATCCTGACGGAATCTTCCAAATCCACCTTCACGATTACCAGCCGTATCAAAAACTAAATTTTCTACCCCATCCCAGGATCCATTCGCCTGATAATATTGTTCAAGAATCGGGACAACCCTGCGAGAGAAATTCGTTCCAGACCTTTCCACCAGGTCAGCAAAGCGATTGTAAACCACCCGATTGGTGACCACAATAAATAATACCAGGGTTAAAATAATGATCGCTAAAAAACTCAGGATTAATCGGGTGGTAATGGATAATCGATTCATCCTATGCTTCCAGTTGGATTCACAAAGCGGTAACCCACACCAAATACGGTGATAATAAATTGCGGATTGGTATGGTCCGCTTCAATCTTCTTGCGCAGGTTATGGATATGCACATCCACCGTGCGTTCAACACCTTCATACACGCCTAAGTCAGTCGCTTCCAACAACTTTGAGCGGGAGAAAACCTGATTGGGGTGTCGTGCCAGGTAAACGAATAAATCATATTCCGTGGGGGTTAGCGAGACAATTTCTCCATCCACCTTGCACTCACGCGCATTCGTGTCCAAAACGATATTTCCAAATTGGTAGACACTACGCGATTGCACGGGTTCCATTTGTGAACGCCGTAAAACCGCGCGTGCACGTGCAACCAATTCACGAGGGCTGAAAGGCTTGGTCATGTAATCATCAGCCCCTAATTCCAGTCCGATCAACTTGTCGCTCTCTTCTACACGGGCAGTGAGCATGATGATCGGCACATTCGATTCACGTCTGATCTCCCGGCAGACATCGATCCCACTCATGCCTGGTAACATCCAATCTAAAACAATCAGATCAGGAGTATCCTTTAAGGCAATTTTCAAGGCGCTGGGGCCATCGTAAGCAGCCTGTACATCAAAACCAGCTTGTTCAAAATACTTGCGTACCCCATCTGAAATTCGTTTTTCATCATCAACGATTAATACTTTCATAATCTATAGTATAGTCCAATCTGCCCAGAAATTTTCGCTTTAATCATCACTCGCCCAATCAGGGCGAGTGATTAATTGTTCATAATTTGAATTTTATTTACTCTATAATATTACTAACGACCACTGCTATTACCGCGGGACTGCCCCATGCCACCCGGTCTGCCACCATCGCGGAACATATCAAATGGTTTGTCCATGCGGTCACGCAGGTCGCGCATTCTATCAAACATTTTCCAGGGTATAGGGTTCTCCAATTGATCGTTGAGTCTTTCACGAATTCTATCAGCCTGTGCTTCGGTAATCTTGCCATCAGCTAATGCTTGCTCAACATTTTCGAGTTGCTTCTGGATAAATTCCTCATGGATAGCGTTAAGATCAATACCAGCTTCTGCGGCTATCTCTTCCAGAGTTTCACCACCGCTGATTCTCGCTTTGAGATCATCAAATGTAATTTTTAACTTCTCTAAAATTTGACCGATCAGTCCATGACCACCTTCCCAGATTTTTTCTGCCCGGAAGCGCATATAAGATCGCATCGAGTCGGCAAAGCCCTGGTTCTGAAAGAGGAACAATCCATCTTCAACTCTATCAGCGAGGCGTTCCTGAAGAAGGTTTGCCTGATCTTCGGTCAATTTTCCTTCTGCCACTGCTTCATCCAGGCAGGCTTCGTGATCAGCTAACCATTGTTCCAGATAGGTCTCAAAATCCAGACCTTTTTCAGTAAAAATTTCCTCCATGGTTTTACCAGATCTGATCTCATCACGCACTTCAGCTGCCGTCATTCCCAGTACATCCTGTGGAATGGATTCGGTCGGGCAGATGGGTGGGTTTTGAGTATAAGCTGATACTGATGTCGCAATACTACTCACCAGTACACCTGCAATCATTAATCCTAAAAATAACTTTTTGAACATTTCTACCTCCTGTAGTCTAATACTTATGCTTATATTAGCCAAAACTTATTTAGAAATTGTTAAGATCTGTTTTAGAACTTATTTATCTTAATAAAAAAATAATCCTTTCTATATGGCGGGTTTGAAAGGATTATTCAATCAACAAATTTGAAATGTATTCTTTTCAAAAGAATAACAAGTCGATTCGGGTTTTTACGTCTTAACTGTCTCTCTCAGTTTCTCCCGAAGCTTGCTGATTTGCTGGGTTACTTCACCGATTTTTTGAAACAAGTCTGGGTTGGCACCCACCCCCTCGTTAATTAACCAGGCTGCTGCTTCAGAACGGCTCTTGACAACATCCGCTTCCACCAACATATCCAGATAACTCAGCGCTTCATCATTGATGCGCACCATCACAACATTTCCTCGCCCTTGTAATGCGTCTCCAAGTGCTTGTCCGATATTTTCTACCTGTTTCCAGGCGCTTTTAATGCCGGGTTCATGTGTTTTGGAACTGCCAGGCGGGGTTGTTTGTCCACTCTGACCTGTCTGCCCGGTTGGTTCTGTTGTATTTTGTTGTTCGTTATTATCTTCCATCATTACCTCTTTTATTATTACATGTAATTGAATTACATGTAATAATAAAACATTTAATTATGTTTGTCAAGTATCTAATTACAAAAATGATCCATAGTCAACTTAATCTGAATGACATTTTTTTTAAATTTCCCTTACGATATTTACCATAGAAAAACATTGAATTTTGTTATACTTGAAACAACCTCTGTCTTTTCAATAATTAGCGATTAGGGTTATATTGGCATGCCTCCGCACGCAAATATAACCCACAAGACCCGATTTATTGAGATGATAACAATCAACAAATTATTATTGGAAAAATGATGGACATCCATAACCTGGCTAAACGATTACAACGCATTGAACATTTCAATAACATTCCCTTGGAGGAAGTGGAGAGAATCATACTGGCAGGGAAAATTAAATCTATTGCAAAAGACCAGGTGATATTTACTGAAGGGGACCCAAGTTCAGGAATGTATGTTTTATTAAACGGACAGGTACAGCTTTGTAAAATAAGCCTTCAGGGGCAAATCTCTATTCTTTCGGTCATTGAACCAATTATTATGTTCAATGAAGTTTCTGCACTGGATAGCGGTCCCAATCCCATTACTGCCATTGCGAACCAGGACAGTCTCATCTGGCAAATAACCTCCGAAAAACTCCAGGATCTCATTATTCATTACCCTCGGATTGGATTGGGTTTATTGCGGGTGCTGGCCAATAGAAATCGAAAATTAATCTCGCTCTTCCAGGATTTATCCTTTCGGCCTTTACTGGCCAGAACGGCCAAATTACTGTTGGAGATCAGTGATCAGGGAACTCAGAAAATCAATCGTAAAGAAAATCCCAATTACCATCTGGCATCCAGGCTTTCAACTGTCCCGGAGGCTTTCAGCCGTTGTTTGAAGACGTTCCGCCACCAAAATATGATTGTATGTGATACGCATAAAATCGAAATTCTGGATCCTCTCGGACTGAAGCATATTGCCAAGATGGATCTGGATAATTAATAAGTTCTCTAAGACTTCAGCGCTGATAAATTATAAAATCGCCATACTCAAACACACGCTGCATGTGTTGATCAAACTTAGATTGTTGAACACCCCCATACCATTCGCGTTCCAGTGGGGAAAAGACTACGTAGGTTATATTGTATTGATTGAGTAGTTGTTCGGTGAGATCCCAATCCCGTTCGGTATAAATCAGGCGAATATCATTTTCACGGGTGGCTACGGAAACAAAATCATTCCCGCGCCATTGGGCTTCATGGTTCACCCAGCCCATCACGGTAGGGAGGCCAGTCATCATTGAAACTCTTGAAGATCGTCCCTCAACCCAATAAGCCCCTTTCGTTCCTTCTAAAACCACTACTTGCTCATGTACATTTTCATTGAGCCATTGAATCAATTCCCAATCATCAGGATGATACAAAGAATAAAAATCCAAACCATCCAATGTGGGGAAACGTATTCCCAAGGTTTTTACCGACTCTCTTATTCCAGCAGTAGTGGTTTGAATTGTTCCAATTGTATAAACTAACCCCATTAAAAAGCCAGAGATAACTAAAACCAAACTGATTAATTTACTCCATCCATGTACCTTTTTCAACAAATACCAGAAACCAAAACTGGAACTGATGGCCCATAAAACCCAGATCTGAAAATAAAACTTGAACAACGTATTCATCCGCCATCCAAAATTATCACGCAGATAAACAAACTCCGGTCCCAGTAATAACAAGGTTCCGGTTATTACCATCGCAAAAACAAACAGAATACTTTCTGAGCCTTGTTTTCGCAATCCCCATAAAATGGCAATGGTTCCCGCCATGAGAAGTGAACCCACCAGGAGGGTGCCACCTTCCACGATGCGTCGCATGAATAACCAACCTAAAGATTCTTTGATACTGAAGGGAGAGATAGCACCGCTGATCAGACCAGCTGTTTCCGGATTGACAACCACCAGTATGATCAGTACTGCTGTAATCAACACCATGATTGCCAGAAATATGCCGGTGATTTTCCAACCGATCTTGAAATCAACTTCTTTTCTATATTTTCGGATGACAACTACCATCAAGGACACTACACCGATCAACAGGGGTCCAAACATCACAAATAATTGGCGAAATTTAGTTGGGTAAATAGCGTTCGGTATGATACCGCCTGCCTGGGTCTGTAAGGTAATTAAAAATGGGATATACAATAACACAGCCAATAATAGTACCCTCATGCAGGGTAGCAGGAAGGAGATCAGGCTTTTCCAATCCCATTTCTTTTCATGCTGGTTGAAATAAGCCAGACAACCACTCAAGATTAATAGAAATGCATAAAATGGAAAATCCCAGGTATTCAAAAAAATCAAACTGCCCACAATAACCGCTGAGATTCCGATACGATCCCAAGTGATCGGGTTAGGCACTTCTTCATTCTTTCTGAGCCTCAAATCCACTAACCACTCAAAACATAGTAGGATCACCAATATTACAAACGGCAATGCCAATACGTGTGGGTGTAAATCTGCCAGCAGAAACGAAAAAGCTGGGAACTCATCAATGGCTTCCGGATCATACCCAGTCAAATTACGGTCATGGATGGTCCGCGAGGCAAAAAACCAATTTCCCTGCTGAATACCCTGAAAAGGCACATCTCTTGCAGGAATTGGTCCTAATTGCTTCAGATCCATCCATTCCCAAAAATTAATGCTGCCCATATTCACAATCGGAGGGAACTCAGCTCCGGTCTCTGAATTTATACTGCCTGTCTGAAACCAGACTGCTGGGACATTTAATTCTGCAAAAACATGATGATTATGAAACACTTCCAGAATGCCATAAAAATTCCCTATTACCAATAACACCAACGGCGCTAACAGTGAAACCGGAACCCTATGCAATAGCCCGGCTTTTCTTTTGGTATTGTCTCCACCCATTCTGCAAATTAAATTTAAGAGCACACCAAAAGCAGCACTGAATGCTAGAGCAAAGACCAAGGCAATTGCCAGATTGAAGCCATACCCTGCTGGGGTTGCCGTAAGTAAACTGATCAATGCCACCATCACATAGCCGAAATAATAATAACTGATACTGAAACCGGCCAGCCATGCATCCTGTGGTGGGAAAGTCGGACTGCGTAAAATGGAGTTGATAAACATCAGCTCCATTGGTTTTTCTGTTCCCAGAATATCTGGATTGTAAGAACGAAGCCACGCCAAGGCAATAAACGCCAGCAGGAAAACAATTTCCGTCACAACAACCATGCCTAGATTTCTTGATACCCATCTCCGAATACCCTGAAAACCTACTTTATATCCAGACCAAACACTGAGTACAAGCAGAAGAATGATCGCCGCCCAGATCCCACCTGGATTATTTTGTGATAAACCCAGACTATTCAAAAACCAGTGCAGGAAACTAACCAGCAGCAACCCCAATCCTTTGGTTACAGTTATTCCCCGTTCTGGCATTCTGCGGAAGAGTTTAAATGTTACTGGAAAAACGATCCATCCTAAAAACACAAATAACAAATACCAGGTAAAAAAGTAAGTTGTGCTGGAATTCATAAAGGTATTATAGTGGTAATATTGGAAATTTCACAGGCTTTTCAAAATGCTTTTTATAACAATTAGGTCTATAATTAAGATGTTATCATTTTTTCTATTGATATTTTTTTAAATTTGATCTCACTCAATAATTACTAATCAAATCCATTCCATTTTGAGGTTGTTTAATGAACGAACTTGAGCTTAAGGATTTTTTGAAATCAATTGTAGATAATAATTTTACCCCTTTGGAAAATCCAAATCCAAAAGAATTCCTCCCACATTTTTTTAAATACCTCGGTTCTACTGATCCAGATTTACGCGATGATTTGATATTTTCTGTCATGGCGAATTGGATATATAAAGGGGTCTATACCCATGAAGATATTTATAAAATCGCTGAGAAGCTAGCTAAGGATGAATTTATTTTGCAAGGTTTAGGACTTGAAAATGATGATTCTGTTTTTCTACGATCGGCAAGCGCATTACAGTTATGGGCAATCGTAGTTACTCATAAAGAGAAAAATTTTCTACCTTTTAACTTAATTGGCATCATTTTTGAAAAAGTATTACGTCTTTTACAGGAAGAAGTTGATTATAGAATTTTTGTGCCTGATAAGGGTTGGGCAAATTCAATATCTCATATAGCGAATATCTTGTTGGAAATGGTTCAATTACCTGAGATTAAGAAGCCCTGGATTTTATTAGTTTTAAATGGCATCTGCGATAAAGTGCTGCAACCCGAATTTCGGTTCCTTGGAGACGAAATTGAACACTTGGCAGCACCAGTAGCTGAAATCTTACTAAGAGAGATTCTTTTAGAAGACGAGATCCAACCTTGTCTAGATAAATTGAAGATTCAACCACATTTTCATGGTCAGAAACCAGAAAATTTTTTTCGCCTCATTAATGTTCGCTGTTTCTTGCGAGCTATTTATTTCTATCTTTTGGATGTACCTGACAAACGACGTGAGCGCGACTTGATTCTCCTGACACTTCAAGAACTTAAGTCTGAATAAATCCCTTACTTTGGATATGCATTCCAATTTGATAGATTGTTACAGTTAAAGAATTTCGCTGCCTGGACCCTGGAAAAAACTCCGGGGTCCCCTTTTAATTGAGTTTATTAATTTTTCATCGTCATTTGATATAATCCACCTTCATACCTGCTTGATAAGCCCTACAGAAATAAGCTATCTGAGTGCAGGATTTGACTTCCTCCGGAAAAACAAACAGTGAACAACAATCAGCAAGAATTCTCTTCTATCGTAAAAAACATCAACTGGGGACATACCCTTTCTGCTGCCATGCCGGTTGTGCTTGGATATTTACCCATTGGTTTTGCTTATGGTGTTCTGGCTATCAATGCTGGATTATCCATTTTTCAAACTGTATTAATGTCCATTATTGTCTATGCGGGATCGGCTCAATTGATCGCAGTTAGTTTGTTTGCCCAGGCGATCTATCCCTTATCGATCATCGCTACCACTTTTATCGTAAATTTGCGCCATTTATTGATGTCTGCGGCGCTAGCCCCACATATGCGTCATTGGAAATCATATCAGGTAAGTTTATTCAGTTTTGAATTAACGGATGAAAGTTTTGGCGTACATAGCCTGAGATTTGATCGTGGTGAGAATCAACCAAAATCCACCATTTTGATCAATTTTATTTGTCAAAGTGCCTGGGTGTTGGGCAGCTTATTGGGAGCGGTTACGGGCAATCTGATCCAGGATGTGCGTCCATTCGCATTGGATTACGCCCTGCCTGCCATGTTTATTGCTTTATTGATTTTACAAATCAAAAATCGGAAATACCTCATCATCGCATTGATCAGTGCAGGCCTGTCCCTGATCCTTTGGCAACTGGGAGCTACCCAATGGCATGTCATCATTGCGACCATCATCGCCGCGACACTCGGCGCAGGAGTTGAAACATGGCAGAAACAACCATCCTGATGACGCTGGCAGGCATGGCTTTGGTTACATACCTGCCACGCCTGATTCCAGCCTGGGTCTTGCGTGATAAACAGCTTCCGGCTTTTGTTATAGCCTGGCTGCGCTATGTACCGGTGTCTGTACTGGCAGCCTTATTGTTACCTTCTCTTTTAATTGAAGGAAATACCATTAATTTCTCAGCCAGTAATCTTTACCTGTGGGCTGCCATCCCGGCTGGTCTGGTTGCGTGGAAGAAAAAAAGCCTTTTTGGCACCGTCGTTGTAGGCATGTTCGTCGTCGCTATCGCACGCTGGATCTTGCGTTAATATCAGGTTCCAGAAGGTTTTCGCTTATTAAGCCACCATGGCCAAAGATGGATTCCAAGACCCACTGCGAACATCGTCAGCCCAATGACCCCCAGAATAGGTAAAGTAGCGTAAAATCCTCCGGCAAATCCAAACACGCTAAAAAAGGCATGAAATGTTAATGGCACTGCCAGAATAACTTTGTCGACATAGGCATCTTTTTTAAATGCTGGTTTGACAACATAGATGATGACGCCACCAGCCAATATGATCAGCAACATACTCATCGCGCTAACCAGTTCAGTTTTGGCAAATACATTTGCAAAAACCCAGTTGGTTATTGCCAGAATAACAACAGAGCCTAAAAAAGCAAATAACGGATACGTATTACGCAACCAGGTAGAACCTCGTTGTTTATATATATTCCGGAACCAATATATAAATCCACTATAGGACACCACAACGATGTACCACGCCCAGAAATTTCCCCAGGGCACCCCAAACCACTGCCAATTTAAAGGAATAACCCAATTCCAGAATCCCAGGCGGATGGCAATTGCATCCATTGCCAGATCCAGATTAAGTGCCAGCATACCTACCAGAAATGGACGGGCATAGTCTGGCATTTCGAGGTGTTTTACAAACTCCATGCCGCTGTAAATGATCACAGCCCAACCCAAACCAATGCAGATTGGCGCGCCATCCAGCATGAGAAAAAATTCTCCATAATGATAGGCTTCCAGTTGCTGGATCGTCATCCATTCCAAAAAAACACCAAATAGAAAAGCAAATATGAGTTCCAGGGTCTTTCCGTTTTTTTGTCTGACAGCATGCCACAAACAGGCAACGAATAACAGTATGGTTAATAATTCAAAGATAATAAATGCAGCTTTTTCCATGTAGATCTCTTCTTGATTGTATCCCTTTTTATAAATTCTTTAACTCTTACTTCAATTTCAGTCGCATAGGAGGTGAAATCAGGAATGTGCTATCTATTTTTTGATTGCAGTTTTACATCGTTTTCAAAATTGCAAGGTCTTCTTGAAATAAAAAATGCCTGATTATAATGGAAACAATTTTAACTGTGACTTTTTAAAAATAAGGATGTGGGTATGACAATTGAACTCAGTGGACTATATGTTCCTAATCGGATTGCTCGTTATATGATTATGACGCTGCAGGATTTGATGGGTGAAAATGGTTTGAATGCAGTATTTAAACAAAGTGGTTTACCAACATATCGAGAGCTTTGCCCACCTGATACCATGGAAAATGCATTTGATTTTTCCATCTATTCAGCCATCTGTTCTGCCGTTGCCAACACATACGGTCCACGGGGTGCCAGGGTATTTCTGATTCGCGCGGGTAAAGCAGGCTTTCGCAATGGCATCCAAAGCTTTATCGATCATTACGGTGCTGGGCTGGAACGAACCGGTAAATTAGTACCTCTTTCCATTAAATTGCCCTTATTTCTAAAATGGATCGCCAAAAACTACACCGAAACCAGTGACCGTATTGTGGAAGTAAAAGACAATGGGGATCATTATCTCTATATTAACAAACGCTGCCCGGTTTGCTGGGGACGTCACGTCACCTCACCCGATTGTCACATTACCCTGGGCTTTTTACAGGAAGCTACCAGTTTTATTTCCAATGGTGCCCAATTTCAAATTCGGCAGATTACATCAATTGGGGCAGGTGATACCAGCTGCGATTTTGTTATTCCAAAACGACCAATCGATTAACCAATATCATAACCAAGAAGGCAAGGTTTTTATAATTTCCCTGCCTTTTTTATTTCAATATGATAAATTTGATCTCATGATTTATGCAATTAAAAAAAATTGTGCAAAAATTCACTATAATTGTTTGTATTTGGATATAATAATTATCATTGTATAATTAAATATTATTCAAAATATTCATATAAGGCATATAAACATGGAAGAAAAAGAAGTAGTCGTTGAGGCATTCACTGAACTTGCCCCACGTTACGAAAATGTTGTCAATAATGAACTGAATAAATTTTGGGGGTGGAGTTATGAAGGATTCATTCAATTCTTAATTGAAAACACAACAATAAACAACGATGAATTGTTATTAGATATTGCTACCGGAACCGGTGTCATACCACGCGCTGTGATGCAAGCCAACCCGAATTGTAAAATTGTTGGGGTTGACATCACGCAGGCAATGTTGAGACATGGCAAACAAAAATTGGGAGAGGACCTCTTCGGAAAAAAGGTCTTTCTGACAACTGGTGATGCGATGCGGATGCCATTTGCACCTTCTTCATTTAATCTCATAACGTGCGGTTTAGCGACTCATCATATGCAGGTCGATTTATTAACAGCAGAAATTTTCCGGATTCTTAAAGAGAATGGCCGCTTTTCACTGGCTGATGTTGGGGGATCGAAATTATGGAGAAATCCAGTGATAAATTTCTTCATCAAAATTTTGGCATATTTTTATTTTTGGATTACCGAAAATAAAGACAGAGCCTGGGCTGAGGCTTCCGCTGTCTCAAACGTCTATACAGCACAGGATTGGCATCAAATTTTATCCAATGCTGGTTTTCAAAAGATAAAAATAACACTACTAAAATCTAGTAAATTTTGGGTCCCGGACCCGTTGTTAATTCAGGCATATAAATAACATAGATACGCAAGGAGGATAAATGGCGACTGTAAAAGAGCTCATGAAGCAGGGAAAAAAAGCTGAAATTTGGACTAAACTCTGTGGACATCTGGATTTGAACATGGATGAATACATGGAGATTCAGGAGCGATTGTTGTTTGAGCAAATTGAATACCTCAAACACAGTGAAATAGGGAAAGCATTACTCGGAGAAAAAATCCCTACCACAATTGAGGAATTCTGTAACCTGGTACCGCTAACCACATACAAAGATTATGATCCATTCTTCAAGGACCAAAAATCGGATGCTTTGCCATTTGAACCTTTTGGCTGGGCACGAACGTCTGGCCGTTCAGGTGAATACCCCTGGAAATGGGCTCCTTACACGAAACAAATGTATGATCAATTGGGGAATGGTTCGATCAGTGCCATCCTGATGTCATCTGCTACGACCAAAGGTGAGGTTAATATTGATCCTCACAATGTTCTTTTACTTGGTACCGCACCGCGTCCTTATATGTCAGGATATTTAAGCGTTTCTGTTGAAGAACAATCCGGTTTTCGTTTTGTTCCCCCGCTTGCTGAAGGTGAAACCATGGATTTTGGTGAACGAATCAATGCTGGTTTTAAACAGGGAATGATCACGGGATTGGATTACTTCTATGGTCTTGCCAGTATTCTAGCCAAAATTGGTGAAAGGTTTGAATCGGGAGGTGGAACTGGAAAACCTTCTGCCGCGATGCTAAAGCCTAGTGTCTTCCTCCGTTTGGTCAAAGGATATCTGAGTGCCAAGATAGGGAAACGCAACCTATTACCAAAAGATATCTGGAATATGAAAGGCGTGCTCACCGGAGGAACAGACACAGAAATATTTCGCAAGAAAATTGAATATTACTGGGGAAAACAACCATTAGAAGGATATGCCTGTACTGAAGGTGGCATTTTTGGTTTCCAGTCCTGGAGCTACAAAGGTATGACACTTGTCCCAGATGGAAATTTTTATGAATTTATTCCCTTTGATGAACACATTAAGAGCAGAATGGATACAAATTACACGCCAAGGACTTTGCTTTTCCGGGATCTGAAACCTGGCATTTATGAAATGGTCTTTACCAATCTGCTCGGTGGTGTGTTTACGCGCTATCGCATTGGTGATTTGATTGAGGTGGTATCAATGCGAGATGATGAAGTCGGTATCGACCTTCCACAAATCCGATTTTACTCCCGTTGTGATGATATTATCGACCTAGGTGGGTTGGTCAGATTAACAGAAAAAGCCATCTGGTTAGTTATTGAAGCAGCCAAGTTCAGGTATGTAGATTGGATTGCCAGAAAAGAAGAAAAAGATGGAAAACCGATCCTTCATCTTTATCTGGAATTGGCAGAGAGCGAAACAACCCCATTGGATAAAATTGAGGAAGCATTGCGTGTTAATTTTAGAAAAATGGATAATGAATTCGTCGATTTTGAAAAAATGATGGGAAAAGAAAACTTTGTTGTTACCCGCCTAAAAGATGGCGCGTTCGCTAAGTATATGGAGGAACAAAGAGCAGCTGGCGCGGATCTTGCACACTTAAAACCAACTCATATGCAGGCACCAGAGAAAGTAATCAAACGCTTATTATCTTAGGGGTATTGGTTATGACACAATGACTTTTAACTTCATCTCACTGATTCCATTGATAGCCCTCTTTTTATATGCAGGGCTATATATGGCAGCAACTTTTTCGAAGGCGACGACACAGATCCATGAGAGGAATGATTTCAAAGCTTATCTAGCCATGATGATGTTATGGTCAATGGCTGCTTTTTTATTATTATCTGCTATTGATAATCACCCAACTTTCTGGTTTCGGTTAATGGCGTTTGGTGCAGTGGGATCAGCGGTAACATTAGTTCGTTTTGTCCGAACGGTTACCAGTAAGCATTGGGTTTGGATCAATTGGGTTTATGTTTATGGAGTGATCAGTTTCATATTGGTTTTGTTCACTCCCTTAGCTATAAAATTCGCAGTCATAGAAAACACCGAAGTCATATATGAATTTGGATCTATGATTTTTGTGATTGCCACTCCTGGTTATTTATTTAATCTTTTCAGTCTTTTTGTATTAGTCAGTCGATTCCGCGAAACTGATGACTTAATTATCCGTAATCGCTTAAGATATTTAATTCTTGGATTCGCAGTAATTTTATTAATTTCATTGGTGAATTTCACCCCTCTAGGAAAATATCCGATTGATATTGCCGGGAATGCCATCACAGCTCTCTTAATTTCCTATGCAATATTGAGGCATCAATTACTGGATATCAAAGTAATTGTTCGAAAAAGTGTGTTGTATTCAGTACCAACCATTATTATCGGTACCGTATACTTTTTGATCATATCCTTGGCGTTCAATCTGATCTCCACCTATTCAAGATATGAGATTTTTGGCCTTTCACTTTTTGTGGCGATCTTGACAGCATTAGTGGCTCAACCATTCCGTGATAAAGCCCAATCGATCATCGATCGACTCTTCTTCCGGGAAAAGTATGATTCAAGTTTAATGTTGCAACGTCTCAGCAGTCGAACTGCTCTGGTTCTTGATCTGGAACAGGTCACCAACATGATCTTAAAAGATCTTACAGAGACCTTGCATATTAAAAACGCAGCTTTTTTCCTAAAAAAAGGGAAAGGAGCTGGTTATTATCTATCTGCCCAAATTGGTCTTGAGCCGTTCACTAAAATGCATATGAGTGAAAATCACCCGATCGCTTTATGGTTATCCAGCCATAAGGAAGTGTTACGAAAAAATGAATTAGATTTACAACCTTATTTTAAATCGCTATGGCGCAAGGAACGCGAAGATCTTGAAAAACTAAATGGAGAACTTTTCATCCCCTTATTGGTCAAAACGGAGTTGGTAGGAATTTTTGTTATCGGTCCCAAACGGTCGGAGCAAGGTTATTCTCAGGATGATCAGCTTACCTTAACCACACTCGCCAACCAGACGGCTGTTGCCATTGAAAATGCTCGTTTATACAAAATTGAGCAGGACCGTCGGGCAGAATTAACAATGTTATTTAACATGTCCCGCCAATTAGTGGCAACCGATAATTTAGACCAAGTTATGAATACCATCACGCATTATGCAACCATCAGCACCAATGTCACCTATTCAAGAATTCTAATCCCTGATTATTCAGGCTCGTTTGTTTGCCGGGCAGCACATTCGGTACGTGATATTGATTCCAGCCTGGAAATTGGCAAAGCTGAACCGGAGATTGTTCTTGATATTTACAGAGATGTTCAGTTATCCGGGAAATTCATAATCCTGGAAAAAAATGGTTCTCCAGCATCCGAGGAATTGAATCAAGTTTTATTCCTGGACCTGGCGACCAGTGTCTGTATTTACCCATTAAAAGTGGTAGATGAGTTTATGGGTTTGATAATCTTTGGGGAGGAACGTCGTTCTCAACGTGAACCTTTTGATGCCAATAAAATGCAACTTATCAGTTTGATTGCTGACCAGGCTGGGAGCGCACTGCGTCGATCTAATTTACACCAACAGTTAGAAGAAAGTCTTTTCGAAACTGTCATTGCCCTCGCAAATGCAGTCGAAGCCAGGGATACTTACACCGAAGATCATAGTGCCCGCATGGAGAATCTGGTAGTGGAAGTTTGTAAAAAGATGGATTTTCCAACAGAAGAAATTCAAAACATGCGCCTGGCAGCTCGTATGCATGATATTGGAAAAATCGGTGTTCCCGATCACATTCTACGTAAACCCAGCAGCCTAACGGAAGAAGAATGGGTGGAAATGAGAAAACACCCAGAAATTGGAGCAAAAATTCTTGCACCTATTTCAAAAATGGCTTCAGTCAGCCCCATTGTTCGTGCACATCATGAAAAATTCAATGGTATGGGTTACCCGGATGGCCTGGAGAAAGATCAGATTCCTTTAGGCGCACGAATTCTCACGGTTGTAGATGCTTATGTAGCCATGACCGATGACAGACTGTACCGCAAAAGCCTGGGGCATGATAAAGCTTTGGAAGAATTAATCATCAATAAAGGTAGTCAATTCGATCCGAAAATTGTTGATATCTTCCTGGAAGTAATTGATAAAAAATAAAGCAGCATTTTCTGAAGAGCTTATAATCGTTTAGCATACCCATAAAAATTTCCGCCTTCGATTTGTCTTTTTCAGATTATTAGAAAATTTTAGAAGGGGAATTTTTCTATTATATTTGTTGTGTTTTTCACAATATTGTGCAATATATCACAATTTAGGTAAATTCGGTATTAATTGTCAAAATTTATTGACAATTTATTTATTATTTGATAATATCATCTCATAGTGTTTCCATACTATATTGTTCCCTAAATTTAAATATTTTCACCCCATTAATGTCTCATCACTGAAAAAATCCTTTTGTTGCAAAAGTTCTATTTGCATTTAATTCACCCAAAAAAGAGAGGATCAATTATGCTGCGTTTAGGAGAGAGTGTTCAGGAATTTTTAGCAAGGGAAGGAATGTCCCGGCGTGATTTCTTGAAGTTTTGCAGTGTGATGGCAGGTGCCCTGGCACTGCCCCACAAGGAAGCCTTTGCAATTGCGAAGGCATTGGAATCACCGAAACGTCTTCCCGTCGTATGGCTTGAGTTGCAGGATTGTGCAGGTTGTAGCGAAGCCTTCTTACGATCATCCAGCCCAACTGCTGCTGAGTTGGTATTGGATGTCCTGTCGGTGGATTACCATGAAACCATCATGGCTCCTTCAGGCTTTCAGGCAGAAAAATCCAAAGAGGACGCAATCGCTGCCGGAGGTTATGTATTGGTGGTAGAAGGCTCTATTTCAACAGCAGGGGTCGGTGAATACTGTTGTATCGCTGGAAAATCATCCCGTTACATTCTGGAAGAAGCAGCCAAAAATGCTGTTGCTGTGATCGCAGTCGGGAATTGCGCCACCTTCGGAGGCGTACCAGCAGCAAATCCCAATCCTACAGGCGCGGTTGGTGTCTGGAATATCGTCAAAGATAAACCTGTTGTCAATATTCCAGGATGCCCAATCAACCCTGCAAACCTGACAGCCACCGTTGTCCATTTCCTCACCTATGGAAGTTTACCCGCCATGGATCAACTTAATCGCCCATTATTTGCCTTCGGTCGTAGAATTCATGATAATTGTGAGCGCCGCGGTCATTTTGATGCAGGTGAATTCGTGATGGAATGGGGCGATGATGGCCATCGTGCTGGTTGGTGTCTATATAAAATGGGATGCAAAGGACCTACCTCATACCACAATTGCCCAACGATCCGGTTCAATGAAGGTGTCAACTGGCCCATTGGCGCAGGTCATCCGTGCATTGGCTGTTCCGAACCTGGCTTCTGGAACTGGGAAGTATACAAACCTGTCACACTTAACGCGGTAACTCCGCCCACTACTTATCCTTCTGTAGAAAAACCTGTCCGGGAAATATCACCTGCCAGTATAGCCATCAGTGGCACGGCTGTTGGTGCCATCGCTGGCGCTGCTGGTGCTTTTGCTTATTCTGCCCTCACCCAACGTTCATCCCACACAAAACCTACTGTTGAGGATATTGAATCAGAAGATTCTGAAGAGCATTAAAGGGAGAGTTACTTATGGATGTAAATCGAAGAGATTTCTTAAAAATCGCAGGTGCCGGGATTGGTTCCCTCGTTCTTCCCTCTCTCGACGTTAAAGCAGCAGCCATACCAGGCAATCTTGAGAATGCTCACGCAATGTTATATGATGCGACTCTGTGCGTCGGCTGCCGAGCCTGTCAGGTTGCCTGTAAGAAACGAGCTGGTTTACCATATGTCACCGATGAAAATCAGATGTATGAAATGCCCACTGATTTGAATGGTGACACCTGGACCTTAATTAAACTTTACCAGGATACCGAAACGTATTCTTATGTAAAGAAACAATGCATGCATTGTGTTGAACCCGCCTGTGCATCTGTATGTCCGGTAGCCGCGCTGGAAAAAACACCAGAAGGACCCGTGGTATATCACAGTTACAAATGTATTGGATGCCGATATTGCATGACAGCCTGCCCATTCGATGTACCAAAATATGAATGGGAAGAAGTCAACCCCACCATTCAAAAATGTGACTTCTGTGCCGATCTACAGGCTGCTGGGCAACAACCCGCCTGTGGTGCGGCCTGCCCAACTGGTGCTTTGATTTCTGGCACACGTGCTGAAATGCTGGAAATAGCGCATCAACGTCTGGCAGATCACCCCGACCAATATTTTGACCATGTTTATGGGGAACATGAAGTGGGCGGTACATCCATGATGTATATAGCTGGGGTTTCTTATGAAAAACTCGGTTACCCAACATTGAATGATCAGCCCATCCCTGATATCACCTGGCCTTACATGAAAGCAGTACCATTTGTCTTTTTTGGCATGGCTGGTGCGATGTCCGCGATTTATTATTGGACTCACCGCAACAAAGAAGAAGAGGAGGGATAATATGGCTACCGGTGTAAATAATATTCGCTTGAGAAAATATCCGGTTGGTGCAGGAATGATCATCGTTTGGATTGCCGGAGCCATCGGATTAAGCGTTGCTGTTTATCGCTGGATTGTTGGATTACGGATCACCAATATGAGTGATAACCGGCCCTGGGGCATATGGATCAGTTTTGATATGATGAGTGGTATTGGCCTGGCAGCTGGTGCATTTAGCATTGCTGCGATTGTATATATTTTCAATATCAAAAAACTATATCCAATCGTGCGTCCTACCATTCTTACCGGGTTTATCAGTTATATTCTAGCTGCCCTTACTTTGTTGGCCGACCTGGGTTTACCGCAAAACATCTGGCATTTGATAATCTATTGGAACATACACTCGCCTCTCTTTGAAATTGGTTGGTGTGTGATGGCTTATACCACTGTATTATTGCTGGAATTCAGTCCGATCGTATTGGAGGCGTTGGGATGGAAAACCCCTCTCAAATTAATAAGGAGTATCACCATCCCCCTGGTCATTCTGGGTATTTCCCTTTCCACCATGCACCAATCGACATTGGGTACCATGTTGTTAGCGATGCCCTACCGTATTCATCCCTTTTGGTATTCTCCACTGATGCCAGTTTACTTTTTTATGACTGCAATCGCTGCTGGTATGGCAATGACAGTTTTTGAAAGTTACCATTCCGCTCGAACATATCAGCAAAAATTTGAAATCGGAATTACTTCCAAAATCACCAGTTGGATCCCTTATGTTCTGGGCCTTTACCTGGTCGTCAAAGTAGTCGATATCATTGTCTCAGGCAAATATATCTACCTGATTCAGGATCCCTGGCCAACCTTCATGTTCCTGATAGAGATCATGGGAGGGGCATTAATACCCGCTTTGATGTTTGCGGATAAGCGGGTACGGAGTAATCTCAGTGGTCAGGTTTGGGCTTCTTTCCTGGTTATGGGTGGTTTGATCCTGAACCGTTTTAACTCCACTCTGGTTTTTATGAATGGAGATTTCTATTTTCCCAGTGCCGCTGAGATCGCTGTATCCATTGGCCTGACCTGTCTGGGTATCATTATGTTTGATGCGGCAATCCGTTTCTTACCGATGTACCCGAACCCACGTGAAAAACAAGCAATTAAATCTTTAGAGAACGCCGAATGAAAAAGGAGATTAAATGATGGCAAAAGTCGTAATTGATCCAATCACTCGTATCGAAGGACACTTAAGAATTGAAGTAGAGGTAAAAGATGGTGTAGTTAGCAATGCCTGGAGCAGCAGTACTATGTTCCGCGGTATTGAGACAATCTTGAAAGGACGTGATCCACGCGGAGCCTGGACAATCACCCAGCGAATCTGCGGTGTTTGAACGACTGTACACGCAGTCAGCTCCGTGCGAGCTGTAGAAGATGCTTTAAAAATCAAAGTTCCCACCAATGCCCGTTTGATCCGCAATATTATTCAAGCCATACAATTCGTTCAGGATCATGTGATTCATTTCTACCACTTACATGCCCTCGATTGGGTGGATATAGTCAATGCCCTCAGCGCAGATCCAAAAGCAACCTCTGAACTGGCTGAATCGATCTCTACCTGGCCAAATTCCAGTGAAAATTATTTCAGGGGAGTTCAGGACCGTGTGAAAAAATTCGTTGATTCCGGTCAGCTGGGTATTTTCGCCAATGCTTATTGGGGGCATCCTGCCTACAGTCTACCACCTGAAGCCAATTTGATGGCTGTCGCCCACTATCTGGAAGCACTGGATTGGCAGCGTGAAGTTATCAAAGCGCATGCTATTCTGGGTGCTAAGAATCCCCATCTGCAAACCTATCTTGTTGGTGGCATGTCTACCCCTGTTGATCCGAACAGTGAAGTCGCCATCAATGCGGATAAAATCGCGCAACTGCTGGGGTTATTTGCCAAAGCCAAAGATTTTGTCGACCGGGTTTACCTGCCCGATGTGTTGGCCATCGCGCCTTTCTATCTGGATTGGGCTGGTTTGGGTGAAGGGCTGGGAAATTTCATGTCCTATGGTGATATCCCATTGATCGACGATTTTGACCCCAATAATCCAGAACATCTTTTCTTCCCTCGTGGTGTCATCCTCGATCGGGATCTCAGCAAAGTGCATCCACTTGACCCGGAAAAGATCCATGAATACGTCACGCATTCCTGGTATTCCTATGAGGACGAAAGCAAGGGCTTGCATCCTTCTGTCGGAGAAACCAATCCGAATTACACCGGGCCGAATCCTCCTTATGAATATCTGGATACCGACAAGAAGTATACCTGGTTGAAGGCACCTCGTTACGATGATAAATCGATGGAAGTGGGACCATTAGCACGCATGTTAATTGGGTATGCCTCTGGCCACAAACGCACCGTTGAGCTGGTGAATGCAGTTCTTGAAAAACTCAATGCGCCTGCAAGTGTTTTGTTCTCCACTTTAGGTCGTGTGGCTGCCCGTTGTGTGGAAACAGTCTTATTGGCAGAACAGCTAGAACCATGGACTATGGAATTGGCTCAAAACATAGGTAAAGGTGACTTACGCATTCACGAGCAGGATCATTGGGAACCGTCTACTTGGCCAGCTGAATCCATGGGCTGGGGTTGGACGGAAGCCCCCCGTGGTGCCCTGGGTCACTGGATCCATATCAAGGACGAAAAGATTGCCAATTACCAGGCAATCGTACCCTCCACCTGGAATGGCTCCCCGCGTGATGCCAAAGGATTGATGGGCGCTTACGAAGCCGCATTGATTGGGACACCAGTAGCAGATCCCAGCCAACCAGTAGAAATCCTGCGCACTGTGCATTCCTTCGATCCCTGTATGGCATGCGCCGTGCACGTGCTGGACGCAGATGGCAATGAAATTACTAAAGTGATTGTGATGGATTAGCTATTGAAAAAAACACTCATCCTGGGCGTCGGTAATTACTTAATGTCTGATGACGGGCTTTCCATCCATGTGTTGGAGCGCCTTCAAGCGGATCATTCTATTCCTGAAGATATCCAAATGATCGATGGTGGCACCTGTGGGTTGGATCTCCTCCAATATCTGGAGGGTGTCTCCAATCTGATCATTATCGACGCTATCAAAACCAGAAATGGAACTCCGGGTTCGATCATTCGTCTGGATGGAGATCAAATTCCTGCATATCTATCCTTAAAAATATCTCCCCACGATATTGGTCTGCCTGACCTATTAGCCACAGCCAAGTTGCGTGATCTCTATCCAGAGAGAATTGTGGTCTTTGGTGTTCAACCAGCTTCCCTGGAATTGGGTGTGGAACTCTCTCTGGAAGTCGCTGCAAAAGTGGAGGATTTGATTGAATTAATCAAAAAAGAGGTCACCGAGTTAATCCTGATATAAATCGCTCCTATTCTTGGAGAACCTGCATCGCGAAAACGATGCAGGTTTTTTATTTCCCCAAATTTAAAGTAGTTTCGATTTTTTTTAATTCTCCTTTATAATGGATAGATGTCAACATCTGAGCAAACACCACCCCTGACAAAACCCAAACATTACAACTTAGAAATCCTGCTTTTTTCCTCCATCCGTATCCTCGTCCATGCCATGATGCGCATGGTGTATCCTTTTCTGGCAGTGTTCGGTCGTGGTCTGGGTGTTGACCTCACTACTATCTCATTAGCCGTCACCATTCGCAATTTCGCAGCCATCCTGGTGCCTTTCATCACTTCAATCTTTGATAAACGCAGTCGTCGCAGCGGCATGTTAACCGGTATGGGGCTCTTCATTCTTGGATGCGCTGTTGTCACTTTTTTTCCAACGTTCATTGTTTTTATACTGGCGCTGAGTTTGACTTTTATCGGTATGCATGTTTTTGTTGCCTCCATGCAGGCCTACCAAAGTGATACCATCCCTTTGCCCATCAGAGGACAGGCCATTATTATCACCAGCACAGGCTGGGCGTTAAGCTTTGTTGTTGCGGTACCACTGATTGGGTTTCTGATTGGGCGTTTTGGCTGGTTATCTCCTTTCCCGGTGATGGGTATTCTGGGAGTCATCTCCATCTTTTTCCTTTTATGGCTGGTACCGCCCGGAAAAAAAGCCTTTACCAATCAAGCTGAAAAACTTCAACACGGCATCCTTCAGGTTTTTACATCCAAAACCGCTATCGCTGGTGTGTTGATGATTTTATTCTTTTGTGCTGCGCATGAAATCGTCAATCTTGTTTTTGGTGTCTGGATGGAAGATAAATATGGACTCACGATCAATGCCCTGGGTGTGGCATCTACTGTCATTGGTCTGGCAGAATTGTTATCCGTTGCTGCCGTTAGCTGGTTATTAGCTCGCTTAGGGGCAAAGCGTGCAGTGGCGATTGGACTGGTATTCAGTGCGCTCACAGCTATAGCCATTCCATGGCTGGGCAGTTTTGGCTTATGGGGAGCGGAGATAGGCCTCTTTCTTTTCAATTTGGCTTTTCAAATGCCTTTTATTGCCTATGCTCCCCTGCTCACCGAAGTTCTTCCATTTGCCCGTGCATCGCTACTGGGAGCAACACTTGCCTCTGTCGGCGTTGGGCGTATGTTGGGTGCTCTGGCAGCACCATATCTTTTCATCTGGGGGTTTAAGTTTAATGCCTTCGCTGCTATGGTCCTGTTTCTGATTTCTCTGTTTACCCTCAGCAAAGTAAAAACCTATCAGGAACAGGTAATCCACCCTGCCTGATTCCAAAACTCACAGCTGAGATAGTATGGATGTTAATATTTAGACTTGATTGATTGTATTCAAAGCCCAATCAGCAGCTCTTTCCAATTCCCCTTCCACCAAAGGTCCTTCCATCCCTGTAACAAGAAAACCTTGTGGCGAAACGACTTCCTTTCCCCCCAGTAGGATTAATTGTTTGGCAATTTTTTCAGCAGCATATCCAAAGAACTTCACCATGATCGCCAGGAATTTGTTTTTGCGAATATCCTCAGGCGTCATCCTTGTGTCAAAAGCAGCGACATTAACTGAAGCGAGTCCCCTTGAAGGAATTTGTTTTAAAAATTGATCCAGTGCACCAGTTGCCTTAAATTGGCGTGTAGGAGAGCCAACAATTAGCGTTTTAACACCATCCAGGTGTTCAGGAAAAACCTCTCCAACCAGACGAAGATCTACCTCCTGGTGTTCTTCTAACGCGCTTGCCATGGCTTGAGCAATTTTTGCTGTATTACCAAATACCGAATCATAAATAATTAATATTTCTTTCATGTATCACCTGAGTGGAGCAATTGCATTTCATTATAGGATAAATTATCGGATATCGTACCGCCATAATGACCAGTATCATCAAATCTTACAAGAATGTAAAGTGCACGCTCAAATATTGATTGTAGTTGCTTTTGATTCCGTTTCTATAATATTCAGAAACACATCAACAATTTTCGGATCAAGATGTTTTCCTGAAATATCTCGTAAATATTTAATAATATCTTCGTGTTTCCAGGCTTTTCGATAAGGCCGATCCGACCCCAAAGCATCCCAGATATCCACGATTGCAAATATTCTGGCAGCCAATGGAATATTCTCTCCAGCTAACCCCTGTGGATATCCCGATCCATCCCAACGTTCATGATGACTGTAGGGTATATCAATTGCCTGTTTGAGAAAATCGATTTTTGACAGCAGGTTATATGCATAGATAGGGTGTTTTTTCATAATCACCCATTCGTCATCGGAAAGAGGACCAGGCTTGAGGAGGATATTATCCGGAATACCCATTTTACCAATATCATGCAATAGAGCTCCTCGTTCAATATATGCCAGATTTTCTTCTTCTATTCCGAGGGCTCTGGCAATTTTAAGCGTTAATTCTACAACCCTACGACTGTGACCGGCTGTCTCCTGTTCTCGTAATTCCAAAGCATTCGACCATCCTTGCAGAGTAGAATCATACGCAACCAACAGATCATTAGTTAATCGTTTGAGTTCTTCTTCGGTAATTTTTTGATCTTCAATAACGCTTAACATCGCCTTCCGGGATTGATCGGCATTATCCAACAACCTTTGTAATTCCAATTGAATTAATTTTTCTTTTTCTTCTGCCAATTTTCGATCCGTAATATCTTCCAGCATACCAATCGTGTACAAGGGATTACCACTCTCATCTCTTACCAGGGTCGAGATTAATTTTCCCCACACGATACTGCCGTCTTTTCGGAAAACTCGTTTTTCAATAATGAAAGAATCCCTCATTCCAGCTTTATACTCTTCCAACATTTGCAAATCTTCCTGGAGATCTTCCGGATGAGTAATATCAGCAATGGATAATTGGGTGTATTCATCTATCTCATACCCCAGTGTTTTCAAAACTGCAGGATTGCCTGCAGTAAAATTACCGGATAAATCGGCTATGGAAATGCCTAAACCGGAAGTTTCAAATATGCGGCGAAATTTTTCTTCGCTTTTTTTCAATGCCGATTCAGTTTCGATAATAGTAGTGATATCTCTGGCTATACCCAATACCCATTCCACCTGACCTTCAGAGTTTAAAACGGGGGACAACCTCCAGTCAAAAACGATCTTCTGATTATTCGCATTGTTTACATTTTGCGGCCAGATAGCTATCCGTTTCACCAAACCTTCAGATTGAAAAACCTGTTCAACATCCATTTCTAAATTTCGAACCAAGCGGTTGTCCGTAAAAATTTCTCCCGGTGATTTTCCCTGTACCAATTCCTGATCAAGACCGAGAATCCCTAACCCTGCTTGATTAAAGTAAACAATCTTGTAATCACGATCAAAAAGAGTGATGATATCCTGACTACTTTCTGCCAGACTGCGAAACCTTCTTTCATTCATCAATAAACCCAGTTCATATTCTTTCTGTTCGGTGATATCCACATGACAACCAATTACCTGTACTGCTTTTCCGTGTTCATCACGTCGGACCGAGCCCCGGGAAAGAATCCAGCGATAATTACCATTTTTATGTTTCAAGCGGAAAGTTGTTTCATAAAAATTTTCAGTACTTTCAAAAACAGCATTAATACGATTAATCGTCATTTCTTTATCTTCCGGATGTAGCCTGATTTCCCACTCATGATCATCATCCCTGATTTCTTCTTCATCATAGCCTAATTGTCTTTTCCACTCCGGTGATAAATGTGTCTCTCCAGTGACCAGATTCCGATCAAAGAAGCCAATATTGGCTGCCTGTACCGCCAGGCTGAGCTGTTCTTCCCGTTCCTGTAGATCGTTGTAAATCTTCTCTCGTTGCGCCCGATTTACCAATAAAAACCCCAATAACATGGTGGCAAAAGGATAAATCAATAGAACCGGAAAACTGATTTCGGCCAGGACGCGCAGCGCAGTTTCCATCGGTAAAGTTAACATCAGCAATAACATCACCACGTGATTGAGAATTCCGAATAGATAAAGCTCAATCAGGGAAATTTGATCAATTTTTTTATTGCGTAAATACCGCCACAAAATACCGATCGAACCAGTAGCAAAAATAACACTCACCCCTGTCCAGGCAGCCGCACCACCCTGATAGATTCGGAAAACAGACGTGCTGATCATAGCAATGATCGTGGGTACCAGACCAAAGAATAAACCGGAAATACTGAGAAGGATCGACCGGGTATCAAATATAATGCCAGGTGAAAATGTCCAGGGGTTATTCATGAGCATGATACCGATGAAACTTAAAATCGCACCGATCAGGATTTTCTGAATACCCAGCAGGTTCCCTCTCCAGCGGAATTTCGTTAAATCGAAAATCAACGCTGTGATGAGTAGAAGTGCCGCATTACCGATCAATTGTTGAAAACTGGATTCGAGCATAATTACCTGTTTTTTCTTTTAATTTGGATCAATGCAATTTCGTTTTACGCCTATGAATTATTTTATAGCAAAAAATTTAGGGATTAATTATTTCTTTCAATAATGTAATTAAGGAATTCATCATCTTGCGAATTTGAAAATAGTATAAAGGGTGAGGAGTGGCTCTTTGATAAAAATCTGTCATCTCCATAATGAATTTTAGTATAATGAATATATCCGATTAGTCCAGTTGTAGATCTACCTTTTTAGGATTATTATTTCAAATATTACTGCAACTTCTTTACTTATAAGCGATACAATCAGCGAAAAATATCTGGGATCAACCTGCGAAGAAGACATTTTTAATACCTGCCAGATATTTTTTCTTATTGATTGCACTACGCAATTATTTTAATTACAAAGGATTTCCCAAATGACGAATTTTGAAATGACCTCGCGTGAGCGTGTGCTCGCAGCTGCCAGACGCCAGATACCAGACCGTGTTCCGCGGGATATCCCTCTGGAAAAATTCATGGTAAAACTTCTGATGGAACATTATGGGTCACAGGATTTGTTAACAGCCATGCGCTCTGATATTGCAATTGTGGCCCAAAATCCCACCCGGCTCAACCAGGATTATTCCGTTTATTTTTCCCGTCCCGGTGTGACCAGCGACGAATGGGGGCGTGGTCGTATTTGGGACCAGAATAATCAGTATGCGGAATACCTCTTCCCGCTCGAACATGCCGAGACAATCGATGAATTCATCCATTATCCCTGGCCAGATCTGGATGCGGACTACCGCTATGTAGGCATGGCAGAACAAATCGCCGCCAAACAGCATCAAGGTTATGCGGTTTCCTGTATCCTGACTGAAACTATTTTCGAAACTGCCTGGCAGCTACGTGGTATGACCCAACTGTTTGAAGATATTCATCTAAACGAAGAAATAGCCGAATATCTGCTTAACCGCATCACCACTTACCGCGAAACCGCTGCACGAGCTTTTGCCCTGGCCGGTGCTGACATTATCTTTCTGGGTGATGATGTTGCCATGCAAACCGGTTTGATGATCAGCCCACGGATGTACCGCCAATGGTTCAAACCCTATCTGACCCGTGTGATTCAGGCAGCCAAACAGGCAAATCCGGATGTTTTGATCCAGTACCACTCGGATGGCATGATCAATAAACTTGTGCCTGATTTGCTGGAAGCCGGGATCGATATCCTTAATCCAGTACAGCCTGAGTGTGTGGATCATGACTGGATCAAGCAAACGTATGGCAACCAGCTTGCCTTCTGTGGAGGGATTGGTGTGCAATCCGTGCTGCCGTTTGGATCCCCTGAGGAAGTTCGCGAGCATGTGCGTGCAGTGATCCAGACTCTGGGGTCAAATGGTGGGCTGATCATCGCTCCTTCGCACGTGATTGAACGTGATGTCAGCATCGAGAATATTGAAGCAATGCTCTCTGCAATCGACGCGTTTGGTCATTATGATTGATGAATCCTTCCATTAGGATTGATATAATTAATTATTTTTATTAGATCAAGCCTTTTGTCAGAATCTCGAAAGCAATACCGCCAATTAATTCCATGGAGATTTCCTTGGAGAAATTGGCAATAACTGGCCAGTATTTCTTCTTAAACTTTGGCATAAACCCGATAACCGGTTCCAGGTTTTCCTTCCCTCCGGATTTCAACCACTCATGGACCGTTGCCTGGGATTCCTCTTGTCCCGGAGCTACCAGGATTTCATGTGCAATCCAGCGCTCCAGGCTGGGAGAGAGGATATTGTACGTGCTTGTCTGCTTGTTTTCAATCAACAGACCGTGTTTGACCAGCTCCGGGACATCCAGATGGGCACGCGAGTAATGGGCAGCAATATTCTCGAGAATTGGTTGCGTTTTCGCGGATGACTTCTGACGATTGAGTGCCATGACGGTTAACAGGGTGATCTTTTGACTTTCACTGGTGTGCGTCCACATGTACTGGTAATGCGGATCGGATTGTGCATCAAAATTACGAATTACATCCTGCAAAAGAAGTTTACCTTCTAATCCGGTGTTTTTGCCTTCAAACATATAATTGGCTGCCATCTGGGTGAAGAAGGGATACCCGCCACCCAAGCTTCCAGATTATTTCATTTTCCTGCTCAGTAAAGTCAATACCTGTATCGTTAAGATATCCCTTTAGAAGTTGGTCAACGTCCGGTCGCAGGAAGGGGCGCAGCACAATATTGGCAAAGATATTGAAGAATGGCGAACCTTTCAACTCATCTGAGTGACACAGATCCACCAGCTCACGCCGGGTAGCGGTGATCAGAGGTAGATTATGATGAATCGCCAGCGTACGCAACCCGCCAAAGAAATCAGATCCGAAATTGGTGTTCTGGGTCACATATTCGAACTCATCCAGCAACAACACCATCGTCAAACCACTATCGGCGATGGTAGCGAACAAATCCTCCAGGTCGAACAAATCGAAGCTTTGTTGACTGCGCAGCTCTTTGATCTCCGGAACAATCTCCGGTAAGCAGATGGTGCGTTCCATTTTCTGTAAAATGCGCTGCCAGAAGCGCTCCGGGGTGATATCCGTCAGGCCTTGAAAATCCATATAGATGATGCAGAACTCATCCGAAGACAACCCCAATCCTTCAGCAACTGATTTATTATCCAGATGTTTCAGTAGGGAAGTCTTGCCAATCCGGCGTTCACCTACAATGGAGGTGCTTTCATGCGCGCTTGAACGTAAGACGATTGACAATCTGGCGCAGTTCTTCCGTGCGCCCAAAGAAACGATTCGCGGAGCGGATTGGGTTACCGTAGGTAAAAGGATTGGATGTCATAGCTAATTTTCCTTATGGAATATCCAACTTATGGAATATCCAACTGAGTAAGATTCCAGGCTTTAAAATTGGAGAATGCGATTGTTCTATCCCCATCATACGAATTTAATAGAATCCTTGGCTTTTCCCCTCTGTATAATCTGAAGTTTTCGTCTTCAATAAAGATAATCGGTTGTTGGTTTATAATAACTGCAATTTTTGCGCCTTTAACGATAAGTCTTAGATTTACCATTTTGGATCTACCTGGAGTTATTTTAAAATCAGAAGGATCTGAACAAGAAAAATGCACAGTTTCAAGATCGTTAACAACCCAAAGAGAACAAACTACCAGGGATCCATTGTCAAATTCTACTCCACCTATTCCAGCAGTAACATGTCTGAAATTTACGTCAATCATATAGTCATGGTAAGTAATCATTGTGTTCTCAACAAATCCATTAACTAACATTTCCCCATCCACGACTGATTTTTGATATTCGGAAGTATCTGGTAATTTCCATATAGTGGAATTTTTTTCAAAATTATCTTCAAAATCAGGGGAACGATTTTCAACGTAATCCAATACAGGATCAACAAAATCTGTCACCCATGCTGGATCATCATTCGTTTGGCTTCCCTGGTTTTCCGATTCGTCCTGGCCAAACTCCACCCCTTCCAGATTCCAGATCTTGTAATTATCAAATGCGCAGGTGTTATACGCATCTGCAACCAATTGTTGTTGGTTGTAACCCAAGCTTCCCTCTTGGTCAAAAAAACTATATAACAACTGGTCGTTAGCAAAGACACTGATTTGATCTTCTATAACCATGATCAGTACCTCATTCGGCTGATCATCAATATAATTGTAAAGACTTTCTGCTAGATGTATATTACTACCCTGTTCATCTCTTTCAGTGTAAGAAGTACCGTTTGCTCTAAAACCAAAACCTATATTCTTGTTGGTTTCAACATTTGTCATTCCAAACTTGCAGGCTCCATCTCCATCTAATCTGAAATCCAGAATTTGAAACTCAAATTGTACTGCCAATTTATTTGTTGCTTGTTGTGACAGCAGTTGTCCAATATTGTTGTCTTCTGAAGGCGTGATCAGTTTTCCATTTTCGATCGTAACATTTTCTCCGGGATCACCAAATTCCCAAACATCAAAACTGGTCTGATAAGTCGGTTCACCCTGCATAATCTCCAGAATGGGTTCATAAAGAATTTTTTGTGTGAATGCTTCAGGTGGCATGGGTGGCTCAAACTCGAGACCTTCCAGATTCCAGAATTTGTAGTTATCATATTCGCAGGTTACACCCCATTCAGCGCTCGCAGATTGAAAGTTATAAACAACACTTCCTAGAGGGTCAACAAAACTGAAAACCAATCGATCATTGAGAAAGACACTGACTTCGTTTTCTACAACAATGACAAGTCCCAGATTTGGTTGATTCTCTTATATTGATAATTGGACTTCTGCAATACGTGGATATTGATCCGGATAATTATATTCTTCAACGAAAGTATAACCATCGGAGCGAAAACCAACACCTAAACTTCTTTGGAGCTCATCATTGCCCATCCCAAAGAAACAGGTACCTTCAGGTTCAGATTCCGGTATTTGAAATTCAAATTGAAATGCAAATTTGTTTGTGCTTTGCTCCGACACCCATTGCCCTATATTGTTCCCTTGTGTAGGTAGAGTCAATTTTCCGTTTTCAATTGAAACATTTTCACCTGGTTCACCAAATTCCCAGACATCGAAACTTGATTCATAGTCAGGTGGCTCTGTCTTAATTAAGTTCATTGCTACCCGCATGGCTGAATTATACGAAGGCGGATTAGAAAATTCACTGGTTTTATCATTGGATGAAATAGCAACTACTGTCAGATTTGGACCAATCAAGGCTGCACCTTTATCAAATACAAAATTGCCAAAATCATCCGCTTTGACTTTGCCTTCAAATTTATCGCCTTCATTCTGGTAGGTGCTGAATATTTCAACCTCACAACCCGGACACGCCTGACCGGAAATTACCCCTTCTTCAAAGTCATGATAAATAATGACTGGTAGTTCCACCTCTGCATCATTTTCAAAATAACTGATACCTTTTCCACCATTTTCAAAAATCAAATTTTGTGTAATATGGGTGCTTAGCATTCCCGACATAAGCTCAATTCCTGGCCCACCCACCTCAATGTTATTATAAGCAATGATATTATCGGGTCCAATCGTGTTTGGGATTGGTGATATAGTCTCGTTTTTTTCTATACTGATACCAGGACCACCATTGCCCATTGGCGTTAACCAATTTAAGCTCAGTCCCGATCAAATTCCCGGTGATAACATTTCCTCCGCCAATAGATAATAGGTTAATCCCAGTCCCATTATTACTGATCAGATTTCCTTGGCCAGTTGGACTGCTGCCAATATTTTGATCCCCACCAATTTGGTTGTACGATCCACCCTCTACATATATTCCTATACCAGGACAGTTGATGATTTGTAAGCCCATAATCTTATTGTAGTTAGAGCTTAGAATCAAACCAAAAGTATCATCTGATAAGTTACTACCATCTAAAATCACACCAGCATTACTGGCATCTACAGTTATGTAGCCTTGCCAAATCCTTGGCAGATCTGATTCCAAAAATATTGTAGTTGGATTATCTGGAGGAAAAATCGTTGGGTTAAAGGTTATCGTATCATGTTGTTGCGCAATGGCTAATGCATAATATAATGATCCAACTTTGGTATCATTTGCTTGGGTTACGGTAAGCGTCCTTCCTGCTGGCGTGGGAGAAGCGGATATCGTTGGCGTTGAACTCACTTCTGCAACCCCTGCCGGGACTTCAGACGGGTTCACCCATGATTTTATTTGGGGTAACAAAATAATCACCACCACTGCTAACAGCACAATCCCAAATCCTGCATAAATCCAGGGGGTTTTCCAGAACGGTTTCCGCTCTTTATTGGCTTCCACCGCTTCCACCAGCAAACGCGAGCTGGCTTTGTAGGTCGGGTCTTTCGCAATGATCCCTTGCAACAGATGAATTGCCCGGTTGTATTGGCGTTTGCGGATGTGCGCCTGGGCTGTTTCATAATCCTTCAACAAAGCTGCTTTTTGCTTTGCCTGCTCAATCAGGCTCGTGACCTTCTCGCTTTCCTGCGGTTGTTCCGCCAGGTAAGCCTGCCAAATCTGGATTGCATCCTCCCACTTTTCAGCTTTGCTGGCACTAATTGCTTTGTTTTTCAGGCTTACCAATCTAGATTTTCGCTGTTCGACCTTGAGAGTTCTCCAACTCACTCTTTACATCGTGGTCATCCGGGGATACTTTTAAGTATTCCTCTCCCGCAGCAATCGCGTCATCCCAATTTTGTTCTTTTTTAGCCTGATCAAATTTCGATCGTAAGGAATTAACATAATACTTCTGTTTCGCATCCTTGGTATGCTGCAGCGCCTTCACCAGGCCCTCATCTTGCGGATCAAGCTTCAACACTGCTTCTCTGGCGGTAATGGCTGCTTCCCAATTACCAGACGCTTCTGCCTGATCCGCTTGGGATTGCAGTAGTCTTAATTGCGCATTGTCCTGATCACTTTTAATCGAATCCAGCCATTCCTTCAAGGAAGAATCTTCTGGTGCTAGCAAGGTTGCAGTCTGGATGGCACTGATGGCCTTGGGATAATTTCCTTTGGCAATCGCCTGTTCGGCTTCTTGTTTATAAGCTTTGATCTTCTCCTGGCGGGGTGCATCCTTTATTTCAAGTAAGCGCTGCTGAAGGGCAACATTATCCGGGTCGATGTTGAGTGCCTCTTCCACCATGCTGGCTGCTTCATCCCAGCGTTGGCGTGACAGGGATTTTTCCGCTTTATCCATCCAGACTTTTACCTGGGCAGCTTTTTTATCGGCAATTATTTTTTCATAACGACTTCTGATATCTTTATCATCAGGGGAAACTTCTATTGCTTGTTGGAATTTTTCCAAGGCTTGTTCTTCTAAACCATTTTCTAATAATGATTCAGCTTGTTTAACAAAAATTGCAGCAAATAAATTGGTAGCTTCCGCGTGATTAGGATCGACCATCAAGATGGACCGAATCGCTTTTTCCCCTTCCGCTTCCTGTCCCTCCTTAATCGCGTTTTTTGCAAAAGAAATCTGTGCTTGAATGAAGCCTTGTTTTGCAGCAATATGATCTTCTTCGACCAACAAAATTTTTGCAAAATATTTGCCTGCTTCTTGAAAAGAATTTAGTGATAAATAAACTACACCGATATTTTGCAGCGCTCTGATATTATTTTCCTGAACTGCCAGGGCTTGCTCGTAACTTTGGATAGCTTGCTGGTTTTCCCCGCGTTCACGGTATTCATCCCCAATCTCGATATAGCGGTCAACAATCGGGTTGGTTTGCACCAACTCTTCTCGTACCCTGTCCATCGGTCGGTTGGTCTGCAGCCACAGCTTCATCAACTGAATGACAAACCGATTATCGGCATCCAGCACATCTTTATCGCGTAAATGCAAAATTGCCGAATTGAGATCCGCGTCATTCGTGCGTAGTCCCTGGTCTTTCAGGATCTGATGGACCCGTTTCAGCACGGCACCTTCCTCCTGTGCCAGTGCTGCCAGTATCCACTTTTCCAGGTCAGAGGCTTCATCCCACACAAATTTGAGATTGACCGTTCCGCGTTCGATCACATCATCCAGAATCGAATCTCACATCCTGAGCGGTAATCGTGCGGTTGCCCGTCTTCTGGCAGCGTGAGAACAACTCGTGACACGTCAGTTGGGTGAAGTAGGGATGTCCGGAGGTGAAGTGCGAGATTTTATCCACTGCGGCAAGCTCATAGGTTATCGTGCCTTCAACCGGTTTGGTGATCAGACGCACACAATCATCTTTGGTCAGGAAGCTGACCTTGCGATACAGCGCTGATTTGAAGAAATCAGTGTAGGATGCCTGCATATTCTCCAGTTTATTGCCGGATGATCCAATCGAGAAAATAAAATTGAGTCCTTCAATCTCCATCAGGCGTCTCAAATAAGCAATCAACGGTCGCGCCAGACTATCCTGAATATCCGCACGGTCAAGGGTATCGAATTCATCAAAAGTGAGTAAGAGGACTTTATCTCCGATTAAAGCGCGTAAGGAGGGCAGAAAATCATTGATGAATGCTTCTGGATCCGCAAAAGCACTACGCTCAATTTTTGGCAAATCCAGATTGCATTCTTTTTTGAGCGTGCGAGCTGATTTCGCTGGCCATCCACCACAAAAAGCGATCCAGGGTGGTGTTGGTGCGCCCCTGCAGGTCAAAGAACACCTGGACATAGTGCTCTGGGAAGATGGCGTGGGATTTGCTTGAGCACCGAGGTCTTACCCACCCGGCGTTGCCCGTGTAACACCAAAATATGATTGACAAATTTCCCCGTCAGACTGCGTTCAATCCAACCAAATATATCCTCGCGACCAAAAAACATACTGGTCTCGACCACCGGTGCTCCTGCAATATAGGGGTTGAGGATATTGGTCATTATGACAGGCCTTTAGTGAATAAGAGCCCTTTGCGTATTAAATTATTGTAGCATATGAAAATTTTTCAAACAATTATTTATTTCACTTATTTGAACAACCAGCAATTCTAACTATACTTCTCAATATTTTTAATGGGAAACTATAATTTTTAGATCTCTTCTACATCAATCAATTTGCTGATTTCACTACCAAGACCAAATGAATTTTTTCCGTCCCCAACTTTAATTTGTACCGTTTCATCAAATGGATTGCGACTCTGAATCCTGATTTTGGCACCAATTATTATGCCTTGTTCACTCAAATAGCGTAATAAGTCTGATTGATTAATTTTAACCCTTCTTACAATTGCCGCTTGATCCACCGTCAAATTGGTGAGACTCATCGTATCTGAATCCGGGAACTTGAGATCACGGTCCGGAATAGGATCACCATGCGGGTCAAATTGCGGATCACCCAGCAAAACCGATAAATGCTCTTCAAATTTTTCTGAGATGACATGTTCCAGTTCTTCCGCTTCCTCATGCACCTCTTCCCAGGTGTAATTTAAGGTCTCCACCAGAAATTGCTCGATTAATCGATGGCGACGCAATAATTGCAGTGCCAGGCGTTTCCCGGATTCGGTCAACTTTACACCGCGCCATTTCTGATATTCAACCAATGCAGGTTCCTGATTGAGTAGTTTATTGAGCATGCTGGACACCGAAGGAGGTTTTACCTTGAGTGCTTCAGAAAGTGCAATGGTGTTGGTTGTTTCTTCCTGTTGTGTTAACACAAATATTGCTTTCAGGTAATCCCCTTCTGATTTTGAAATCTTAGAAATCATTCTTCCTCCCAAGAAAAATCAATCAAGAACATGCTTCCTTTATTTTTGCTATACCCAACCAACCAATCGTGCAAACGACGCAACCAGGAAGGTAACCAGGAATGCCGTTCCCAATGTCATCACCACACTTAATATCGTCCAACGCATACTCTTGGTTTCTTTATAAATGGTCATAATTGTGGTTGCGCACGGATTATGTAACAGACTGAACAACATTAAATTCACCGCAGTCAGCATTGTCCATCCGTGAACTCCAACCAGTAGAGAGTAAAGTTGATTGTAACTTGGGGGATCAGTCATCATACCCACACCCATATACACCATCATCATCGTCGGTACCACTATCTCATTTGCAGGGATAGCAATGATGTAAGCCAATAGAATCACCCCATCAAGACCCAACAAAAGACCAAATGGATTTAAGAAGTTAGCGATTTGTTGTGCCAGGCTCACACCTTGAATATTAATATTTCCTAATATCCATATCACAGCTCCCGCAGGTGCGGCAGTTGTTATGGCTCTCCAAAGGACAAAGATGGTGCGGTCTATCAATGAGGTATATAAAATTCTACCGATACTGGGACGCCGGTAAGGTGGTAATTCCAATGTAAAAGCAGATGCCTCGCCTTTCAGCACGGTGCGGGAGAGGATCCAAGACATGAGCATGGTGAAAAAGACGCCGATCAGAACCACCAGGAGAACCGTCCCGGCTGCGATAAACGATGAAATCGCTGGTGAAAATGAAGCGGCAACGAATACAGTTGCCAGCATAATCAAGGTCGGAAAACGGCCGTTACAGGGCACAAAATTGTTGGTCAAAATTGCGATTAATCTCTCACGTGGGGAGTCGATGACGCGAGTGGAGATGACCCCAGCCGCATTACAACCGAATCCCATAGCCATGGATAGTGCCTGCTTGCCGTGTGCCCCCGCCTTCTTAAATAACCAATCCAGATTGAATGCCACACGCGGCAAATACCCAAGATCTTCCAGTATGGAGAACACCGGGAAGAAAATAGCCATTGGGGGTAACATAACACTGACCACCCAGGCTAGACCCCGGTATACCCCATGCCAGATGAAACCTGTAATCCACCAGGGGATTCCCCAGGAGGTGAACAGATTGGCTGCCTGTGTCTCTATCCAGAATAGGCCATCAGCCAGCAATTTGGAAGGTACATTGGCACCTACGATGGTGATCCAGAATACGGCTGCCAGTAATAAAAGCATGATGGGTAAACCAAAAATTGGTGATGTTACCAAACGATCGATGCGTTGATCCAGATCCCATTTATGTTTTTTTCCTTGTTGTACTGAGCGCTCTACGATCCGTTGTGCTTCCGCATACATCGATTGCACAATTTCATCGCGAAATCCGCTGCTTAATTGAGGTCGCAGAGCATCCGCTTTTGCCAATATATCCTGTGGAGTGATTTCCAGTTTTGTTGACATATCAGCTCCTTATTGCCGGCCTGCAACAGCCATTTTGCGACTGAACTGCACATCACTACGACGCTGACTATTCACCAACTCATCGATTTCACCAGTGAGAATTGCATCTCGAACGCGGGAATCGCCATCTAATAAACGGATGGCCAACCAACGCGCATTCGGAACGCCAGGAAATAAACTCTCAATATTCTTTGCCAAACTGTTAACAGCTGTCTGAAATTGGGTACTCCCTTGAACCCTTAACGGTTGTGTGGCTATCTCACCGCTGATGACATCCGCAATCGTACTGAGCAAAGTTTGCAGTCCTTCCCCGTTGCGTGCAATGATCGGAATCACCGGCACACCCAGGTCACGAGCCAGAGAACGCGTATCCACCGTTATACCTTTGCGCTTGGCTTCATCCATCAGGTTTACGGCTACAACTACTTTATCCGTGATTTCCAGTACCTGCAGTGCCAGGTTTAGATTACGTTCCAAGGCGGTTGCATCAGTCACCACGATCGTACAATCGGGTTGACCAAACAAAATGAAATTCCTGGCTACCTCTTCGTCTTGCGATGCGGATAACAGGGAATATGTTCCCGGTAGATCAACTAATTTATAGCGCACATTCTGAAAAACATACCCACCTTCGGCGCGTGTAACCGTTTTTCCAGGCCAGTTACCGGTGTGTTGGTTCAACCCTGTCAATGCATTGAAAAGCGTTGATTTGCCCGTATTAGGGTTACCTGCCAGAGCAATGATCCTGTCAAATTTATCTAATTTCAAACCCATCTGCTCCAGTTGAGCTGTCATGGGACAACCTTCACAACCGCTTGTCTTGTGTAAAGTCATTCTTCCTCCTCTATGATGCTGCTTGTAAGGGATTAACCCAGATATCCTCTGCCTGATCACTGCGCAGAGCAATCAGGGTTCCTCTCACCCGATAAGCTCGTGGATCACCAAACGAATTATCCAATTCAGGAAAAATTTTTGTACCCGGGGTTAATCCCAAATCCAGGAAACGCCGGCGAGTGAACCCCTGGCAACGTTCATCCAGGCGCACAATTTCAGCTTCCATCTTCGTCGGTAATTGATTCAATGGAATCGCATCTCTCTGTACCATTTCTTCCTTGGATAATGGCTGCACGTACACATTGGCTGCAACGGCAGGTGCCAGATTGAATTCCTGTTCTCCATCAGTCAGAATGACACGCTGCTGGTTCTTTTCCAGAATTCGAATCAGCTGACCGGGTCTCAGACCAGCAGCCATTATCTGTGCAAAAGCCAAAGCCGGTTCATCTTCCAGGTGGACTATTTTTCCGAGAACGCCTTCTTCCCAATCATTCACCTGAATACCTTTTTCATGTGGGTAAAATGTGCCAGCAGCAGTTGGAATCGGATCCCCATGCGGGTCGGAGAGTGGATAACCTAACGAGGCATCCAGCTCGTCAATTTCCTTCTGTGTCATACCATGGTGTCGCCGTATCGCCTGATCATGAACTTGATCCAGCGACATACGTGCTTCGTCCAGCAAATAGCGTTCCCATAAACGATGCGCACGGATGATTTGTAACGCCAGCCGCTCCCCATCATCTGTTAAACGTACCTGATTTTTTTGTGTTCTGATCAATCCCTGTTCTGACATGTATTCAATCAAATCAAATGTCTTCTTGGAGGAAATTCTTAGCTTTCCAACCAATGCATCCACACCGACCGCATGGCTTTGTTGTTCCTGGTCAAAAATGAACTTGAGCGCATCTTCTAGCAAAACGCGCTGGCTGGCAGTTCGATAGCGTTTCCAGCGATCTTTCAAACCATATTCCGGGAAGAAGAAAAGCACAAACCCAAACAGAAAAACCAGAAAAAACATAATCCATGAAAAATTTTCAAACATACTTCACCTTTATATGTGTATAATTTATAATTTAGACATGTCTAAATTATAATCAAGAATTAAATTATTGCAAGGTCAAAATGAAAATCTGTTAAAAAAGATTTTCAAACTGGGTTGATCAAGTTAAATGCTATGTAATCTAACCTTATTAGTTGACTCTCCCCTCCATTTTCTGTATACTCTTTATAATGGCTGGTGGTTTTACCAGTCTTAAAGGAATTTCTCATCAAAACCATTGATCCCATTCAATCTATCAGTCTGAAGGATGCCTGCATCCGGAAAATAGAAGGATTGATCCTCTCCGGTGATCTGGCTCCAGGGGAACGTCTGCCCTCCGAACGCGATCTGGCGGTTCGTCTCGGTGTCAGCCGGCCAGTATTGCACCAGGCGATCGTCGCCCTGGACGCCAAAGGGTTGGTGCGCATCGAGCCCCGCCATGGTGTCTTCGTCTGCGATTTCAAACGTGATGGTTCGATGGCATTGTTAATGACACTGATGCAGCACTCAGATGGCGTTTACCAGCCCCAGTTACTCACCAGCCTGATCCAGGCGCGTCTTCACATCGAGACCGAAACCGCTCGCCTGGCAGCGATCCATCGCACCGAAGCAGATCTGATCGAATTTCAATCCCTACTGACAGAACGCCAAACGCCTTTCCCCGGACAATATACCTGCATTGGTGGAGTATGACTTCAACATCCACCAGTTGATCGCAGCCGCTTCCGGCAACCTGATGTATGCGCTGATCCTCAATTCACTCAAACAGGTGCACACCAATCTGGCAGGTGCCTTTTACCGTGCCTTTGCGGATGGAGAAGTTGCAGACGAACTGATTGCTTTCCATCAATCTCTTTACCAGGCTATTGCCCAGCAAAATCCCGAACAGGCAGCTCAAATCATGGCCGCCATGCTCAGACATGGTGAAACTCATCTCCTTGAGATCTTACCCCTTTCCTGACATATCCTTTCCTTTGTTAATAAACAACCAAATAACTGGAGGTTCCTATGGAGACTATCCCAACTGCTTATCAAATCAAGCAAACCAAGAATTTATCCCCGCGCATCCAATGGTTGCGTGATTATTATTTTCAGGGAGTCAAGCGCCGCTGGAATAACGAATATACTTCCTGGACCACCGGCACGGATTGGGACTTTCAATACGAAGAAATCAGTTTCCATATCGTGCCGGAAACTTACAGCTTCCTGAGAACCTTCCGCAGCGCCTTCAAGCAAACTGCCAGCCCGGTGCAGTTGGATAAAGACTTCTGGTCGTGGTCGTTGCCCGAACGACGCGCCTGGTTTGTGAAGGAAGTCATGGTCAACTATCTGCCGCAGGAGATCCTGCCCGGCGATCTGATCGCTGGGGGACGTTTCAACATCATGACTTCCGCCTGCCTGGATGAGAAACAGACCAAAGAATACCTGCAATTAATTGAAGGCAAAGATGGCTTACGGCAGGCTTTACTATGGTTCCACAATCACGGTTACGGTAATGTTGGTCCTACCAGCGGACATCTGGTTCCGGGCTATGCCCGTGTCCTGGAAGTTGGCTGGTCTGGCATTCATGCTGACCTCACCAATAAATATAATGCACTCAGTCAGGCAGATCAAAAGGGACCCAAAGGTGCCCAATTGCGTGCCATGATCACCGCCTCCCAAATGCCGCGCGAGCTGGCGGAAAAATACCGCCTGCTGTGCCTGGAACTGGCTGAATCCGAAAAAGAGCCCCTTCGTAAAGCGGAGCTCCTTCGGATGGCGGAAAACCTGGTCGTTGTGCCCTGGAATCCCCCGCAGACGTTCTGGCAAGCCGTTCAATCGCTATGGCTGACACATATGCTGGTCATGTCGGATGAGAATTATCCCGGGCCTGGAGTCTCCTTTGGACGCATCGACCAGTTCCTTTACCCCTTCTGGCGGAAATCCATCCAGGAGGGCATGGATCCTGAATTTGGCAAAGATATCCTCAAATGTTTCTGGGTGCATGCCAATACTGCTTACGATGGTATGATCCGCACCGGTGGCAATCAAGGCATCACCGCCGGTTATGGGCAGCTACTGACCCTATCCGGCATGGGAGCTCATGGAAAGGACATGACCAACGAATTAACCCACATCATCCTGGATGTGATTGATGAAATGAGCCCGATCCTCGAACCCAAGCCGAATGTACGCCTGCATCGCGGCACCCCGGACGATTTACTCGACCGCGTGGTAGAAATGGTCGCCGATAGCCAGGGAGCGCCGTTCCTGTTGAATTTTGATGAGCGCTCCATGGCGGGGATGCTCCTGCAAGCCAAGAAAGCCGGGGTCGAGCAACTGATCAATAAGGACAATGTGCATGAGTATGCCCCGGTCGGTTGTTTGGAGAACACCATGGTCGGAAATGATCGCTCCGGGACTGTGGATGCCAACCTGAATTTACTAAAAGCCGTTGAGCTGGCACTCACGGGTGGTTATGATCTACTACCCTTTACCGATCCAATGAACGGTAAAACTGAAAAAACACAACGTTGGGGCGCAGACACCGGTGACCCGACCACCTTTACCTCCTGGGATCAATTCTGGAACGCTTATGTCACCCAGACAAAACACATCATCCAGCGTATTGTCGATCAATACGAACAGGGTGAAGCCATCCGCGCCCGTTTCTCTCCCACCCCGTATCTCTCCTGCCTCGTAAAAGGCTGCGCCGAGAAAGGTCTGGATGTCACCCAGGGTGGCGCTGAATTGGGATTTGTGACCATCGAAGCAGTCACCTACGCCACCACGGTCGACTCGCTGCTGGCGGTCAAGTACCTGGTGTTTGATGAGAAAATTTGCAGCATGGCTGAATTGGTACAGGCACTACGCGATAATTGGGTCGGGCATGAAGTTCTGCAGGCCCGAGCCAAACACAAAGCCCCCAAATATGGCCGCGATGACGAACAGGCGGACGCCCTGGCGTACCATGTGATGCAAATCTGGAGCGAAGAAGCCTGGAAACATAAGACCCGTAGTACCCAGCGTCAGTTCCGCCCGGGCATGCTCAGCTGGAACTACTGGGTAGCTGATAGCTTTGTCCTACCCGCCAGCCCGGATGGCAGACCACGCGGTCAGTTCCTCAGCAATGCCCTGTGCCCCTCGAATGGCGCCGATATCCACGGTCCCACCGCCAATGTCAACTCGGTCGGCAAGGTGTTAGGTGGCAAAGCCCTCGATGGCCAGGGAGATTGGGAGGATTACATCAACCTGCTGCCCAACGGCGGTAGCCACACCATGTCCTTCAGCCCCTCACTGGTACGCGATCCCGAACACAAAGAAAAATTCAAAGGCTTCTTACGTGGTTATATCGAAAACGGCGGTACCGCCTTACAGATCAACATGATCAACGCCGATATCCTGCGCGAAGCCCAGAAGAATCCCGAAAATTACCGCCACCTGCTGGTACGCGTGACGGGCTACAACGCCTATTTCACCAGCATCGGCAAGGAACTGCAGGACGAGATCATTGCTCGCGAAAGCCACAGGATGTAAGATGACCGAAGTCGGAACTATACTGCACCTGCAACGCCTCTCCACCGAGGATGGACCGGGCATTCGCACCACCGTCTTCATGAAAGGCTGTACCCTGCGCTGTGCCTGGTGTCATAACCCGGAGAGCTTCTCACCTCAGGTGCAGGTGCAACGTATCGAGACCAACTGTATTGGCTGCGAATTGTGCATACAGGTTTGTCCACAGGGATGCCTGAGCCTTGTTGATGGTGAGATCATCATCAACCACCAGCTATGTGATGCCTGCGCCCAATGCGTTCAGGAATGCCCGAGTGGTGCCTGGGAGCTACTGGGCAAGAAAATCAGTGTCGATGAACTGACTGCAGAGTTTCTCAAAGACCTCAGTTATTACCAGACCAGTGGCGGTGGGGTCACCTTCTCCGGCGGTGAACCCTTATTGCAGGCGGATTTCGTCGCAGCGGTGATGGCTAACTTACAGGAAGCGGGTATTCATACCGCGCTGGATACCTGTGGCATGGTATCCCAAAGCCAATTTGTGAAGGTGCTGCCACATACCGATCATGGTGCTGTTCGACCTGAAGCTGATGGATCCACATGCCCACCAGGATCATACCGGTCAGCACAATGAACCCATTTTACGGAACCTGATTTTTGTACGTGATTACCTTCGCGCAGCTGGAGGATCTAAACAACTCTGGATCCGTACCCCACTCATTCCAGACGCCACCGACCTGCCTCTGAATCTTTTCGCCATCGGCAGTTTTCTGGCATCCGAGCTGGATAGCACAGTCGAGCGCTGGGAACTGTGCGCTTTCAATAACCTGTGTCGCGATAAATACCGTCGTCTGGGATTGCACTGGCAATATGATCAGACACCACTCTACTCCCAATCTCAATTGGACGAACGCTATATGTGGGCGCAGGTAAGCCCCTTCCCGCAAGAAAAAATCATCATCACCGGCGCAACCCGGGTACAAACTGAAGTAGGAGGATAGAATGAACCTGTTTACCGAACAAGATATTCGCGATCTGGATGTGGAACTCAAGGTGGGACTGCTGGCGACCATCACACCGCAGGGCGAACCGCACCTGACCATGCTCTCCTCTATCCGTCCTTACGCGCCTGACAAACTGGTGTGGGGGCAATTTACCGAAGGGCTTAGCAAACAGTATATCCTCGAAAATCCGCAGTGCGGGTTTCTGATCATGTCACTGGATAAACAACTCTGGATGGGTAAAGCACGTTACACTCACAAGGCCAAACAGGGTCCCGAAATGGAGAACTATAACAACCTGGCAATGTTCCGTTACAATGCCTATTTTGGCGTACACACTGCCTACTACATGGATCTGGTCAGCCAGAGTGGACGTATGGCACTGCCCATGGGTAATGTCATATTTGCCGCCATCAAAACCATCCTTGCCCGTACATTGGCAAAGAAAAATACCCAACCCAAAGTGCTCAATCCCTGGATCCATGGCTTATTCAACAAACTTGATAATCTTAAGTTCATCAGCTATGTGGATGCGGATGGCTTCCCGGTGGTTTTGCCGGTCATTCAGACCCAGGCACTCGATGCCAACCGGGTTGTCTTTTCACTGGGAGCATTCAGCCAGGAATTGCGCAAAATCCCGGCTGGAGTACGCATGGCCGTCTTTGGAATGTCCTTCTCTATGGAAACGGTGCTCATGCGCGGGGACTTCACAGGCATTCAGCCAGTAGCCGGCATCCCCAGCGGCGTGGTCAATATCGATTGGGTCTACAACTCCATGCCGCCCGTCCCGCAGCAGATATACCCACCGGTGAAAGTGGAAGCGGTACGGGAGTTTTAAACTGTAAAATTGGAGGCAGAAAGGAATAAAAGATGAATATCATTAACAAAGAGATGCTTTGGCGACAATTCAGCACTACGATCGATTCCTTCGAAAATGCCCTGCACAGACTGCCCGGAGGAACTCTGGGAAACACAACTTTGGGAGGACGAGCCTGATCAGTGGGTTGCAAAAGGCTTTTCCCAGTTCTGGTATTTGTGTTATCACACCCTCTTCTGGTTGGATCTTTACTTAACTGGCTCTGAAGAAGGCTTCACACCTCCTCCCCCATTCGATCTGGTAGAAATGCAAGACAACGAGACCCTGCCACGCGTCTACTCTCGCGGATGAGCTACTTGGATACCTGGATTACTGTCGAAACAATTACCAGCAGAACCATTCTTTCCCTTACTCCGGAACAGGCCAGCCAGATGTGTTCTTTCGCCTGGGGAGAGTTACCCTATGGCGAGTTAATGCTCTACGTCATGCGACATGTCCAGGAGCATGCTGCTCAATTGCATATGTTTCTGGGGCAGCACCGTGGAAAATCCAAAATTTAGGTAATAAAGGCATAGGAAAGAAGAGAAGGATTTATAATAATTTAATACCTGAATTAAGTTCATTGCATCGCTGATATAAGATCTTGAACCAACTGCCAGATGCCGTCCGGGCCAAGGCTGGCTCCGAGTCGTACGATCACCAGAGAGCGTGATGGAATCACAATGACATACTGGCCTTGAAAACCATTGGCGTAAAAGGTGTCTGCTGGCAGGCAGGCAGGGTTATTGTGCTCTACTGTCCAGAAACCTGCGCCATAGCTGTTTTCACCACTCTCTGGGGTATGCCTGCTCACATATTCCACCCATCCCTCCGGGAGAATCCTCTTCCCGTTCCAGATTCCGTCATCAAGGTATAGTTGCCCAAATTTTGCCCAATCATGCGCATTAGCAAGTGCGTAAGATGAACCGATGAATGTGCCTGCGATATCCGTTTCCAGGACAAAGCTGGCAGCGCCTAAAGGCTTAAGCAAGGCTTCATGATAGAAACCCTGGCTGCTTTTCAGTGTGCTTCCAACCGCTTCGTAAACTGCTCTACATGCCAATATGGTGTTGCCACTCATGTATTCCCAATGAGTTCCTGGTGGAAATTTCACTCCTCTGCTGGCTGCATAAGCGGCTGCGTCAGGTTCAACAAAAATCATGCGGGAATTTGGATCAGCCCCTGATTGATCCTCAACAACATCCAGCCCACTGGTCATCCGTAGAAGATGGTCTAAAGAAACCCGTTCGCTTCCATCCGTATTTTCACGCCACTCTGGCACAACACCTGGTTTATAAATATCAAGCTTTCCTCTTTTTACCAGCAAGCCCACCAACGTGGCTGTAAGACTTTTCGCCATGGACCATCCGGGCAGCGGTGTTGTGGCTGCATATGCTGTTTGCATATTTTTCAGCAATTAGCTCACCTTTGTGCAGTATAACTACAGCCAGTGTATTATGACTTGGGGCGAAAGAACGATTGAGCGCTGCTTCCACAGCTTTCTGATCAAAAGTTTTTTCAATAATCATAGGAGACGCTATGGGTAATGGTTTGTTCTGAACATCAAGCAATTCAATTTCTGGTAGTCTTGAACCTATTTCCAATTGGGTTGTGATTGTGCACCCGATACCGTCTCGCATTTCGGCAGTGGCTGAACATGCTCCGGGACAGGAGACTGTCACCTTCCGATGGGAAAAATCGTAATCAAATGTAAAGTCAAGCTCAAAGTGGGCGAGTACTGGGTCGATGTAGATAGATTTCGCCTGTTCAAGCTGAAATCCTGAAATACATACCAGTGAGCAAAGTTGTTTAGCAGCAAAGCCCACTGCATTCTGCAATTCAGTTCTTGTGTATTGTGCTTTTGTACTCATTCGATTTCCACTCCAATAATTTCCCTGCATCTAGCACCTGTAAACAGTTGAAATATTCCAACATTAACGATATCGGTAATATTTATTTTCTTATTGTTTGTCAAAATTTCTCCTTTCTTTTTTAATGACCTACAGAGATTGCGATGTTTCCTAGCTTTTCTCCTGACTCCGCATACCTGTGTGCCGCCACCATCTGTTCCAGGGGAAAGCACTTACCAAGGACCGATCTAATTTTTCCAGATGTAAGTAGTTCGGACAGAAATGTCAAATCCTCTTTCTTCTGGTTGGCGGATTGAATTTTTAATTTCTTGCCGGAAGTAAGATTTGCCCACCAAGCGAGTGCTATATTGGAAGGCCTGGCAAAAGCAAGAAAATATACGCCTTTAGGTTTTAGTAATTTCATTCTTCGCGCTACAGAATGTTTACCGACAACATCAATGATGAGGTCATAGGTTTCAACATTGGATAGATAGTTCTCTTTGCTGTAATCAATGAATTTATCCACACCTAGTGAATGAATTATTTCTTGTTTTGACCCGCCGTCCACAGCAGTCACTTCTGCCCCGAATAATTTCGCTATCTGGATCGCAAAGGTACCGATGCTTCCCCCAGCACCAATGACCATAACCTTGTCACTATTATGGATGTTGGCTTCTCGTAGATAATGCAATGCTTCCAGCCCGGCGGTGGGTGCAACCGCCGCAGCTTCAAAGCTTAAGTTTTCAGGTTTGGCAGCTAACACACCTTGGGCATCATCGGGTTTTTCAGGGAGCGTAATGTATTCAGCATAAGCACCAAAACCAAAGCCAGTCGTCCCAAACACCTGGTCACCCTTCTGATACGTTTTCACCTGGTTTCCTATTTCAACTACCTCCCCAGCAAGTTCCTGCCCCAGGATGGGGATTCTTATCGGTTTTATTAAACCTGCGTACAACCGGAACGGGAATGACAAACCAAGCGGTAGTTGGAGTCGACGCATCTCACAATCTCCAGCAGTAACACTTGTTGCGTGAATTTTGACCAGAATTTCATCCTCTTTGGGAATCGGTTTCTCTACTTCCTGAAGGTGTAAACCATCCGGTGGTCCGTACTTCCTCCATACAATTGCTTTCATTGGGTCATTCCATTTTCAGAACTGGTCACAGTGATCACAACATTGCCCTTTTTACGACCTGTTTCGACATATCTGTGTGCTTCAGCTGTTTGTTCCAAGGAGAATCGTTGATCAATGACAGGTTTTATTTTCTCATTCTCTAACAAATCTTTGAGAATCAAAAGATCTGCTAATGTTTCCTTTGTGGTTGATTGAACGGTGAGATAAATTCCATTCTCTGAAAGCATGTCTTTGACATTTGATTTGGAAATCTTCCCCACAGCATCAAAAATAACATCGTAAGTCTGATCAGTATCCTTATAATCCTCCTGTATATAGTCTATAACATGGTCTGCGCCTAAAGATTTCACCAGCTCTGTGTTAGATGTACTGCAAACACCTGTTACTTCTGCCTCATAATAGTGTTTGGCAATTTGAACAGCATAACTACCAACACTACCGGATGCACCGTAAATCAACACCTTATATCCAGGTTGGATTTTTCCTTTTTAAGTAATTCCAAAGCAGTCATTCCACCAACAGGAAGCGCAGCAGCTTCATCATAGGAGGCGTTTTCCGGCATTTCCCCTAAAACCCCTTTTGACCATTTTTCGGGTACACATACAAATTCGGCATTTGCCCCTACCTTCAATCCGGTTGTTGTTCCAAATACCTGATCACCACGGTTTGAATTGTTTTACCCTTTTTCCAGTTTCCTCGACCACCCCAGCAAATTCATGTCCCGGGATTTCTTTTCTTTTTATTCCAAACAGACTCATTGGAAGATATAGCAGAGGGTGAAGTTTCCGTAATATTACATCTCCCCGGGTAACAGTGGCTGCATGTACCCTGATTAATACTTCATCATCAGTTGGTATTGGTTTTCTGGCGTCTACTAATTTGAGAACTTCTGGGGGTCCTGATTTTTTTTGTCTAATTGCTTTCATTTATCAACCTTTCGTAATCTACACATTACCTCATTTATTGTTTCTGCAATATTTTGACTATCCGGTTATAAACGATATTCGCGATCGCTGTGGTCTTCCCACCAATGATCTCCGCTGTTCCCCAGGTTTCCCCACCCGTTGTGTTCACGAACTGAATTACCACAGTATCAATGTCCTCGTGATAACGGGCAATGCTGTAGTATCCGGGAACCCAGCCGGTATGTTCATACTCATAAATGGAGGAGTAAATGGCTTGCTCATTGTCATTGAGCAATGAGCCATCATTCAATGCTCTCAAGAATATACCGACATCCTGTGCAGTAGCGAGCATCGAACCGCCGAGTTGCCTGAGATCATCGTCATATTCATACCAGTAACCACTGACAACATCATCAAATTCGACCTCATCGAGTGAAAAATAAGTATGTGTTAACCCGATGGGAGCCAGAACTTCTTGATAGATATACTGGTGATGGCTGTATCCCAACACTTTGTCAAGAATACGTCCAAGCAAAAAATAATTTGAATTGGAATAGCGATAGCGTTTGTCTGGCGCAAAATCTGCAGGTTCATCTACTATCAGTTCCAGAATTTTTTCGTCGTCTATAAACGGTGTGAACCAGTCAAATTCTTCATTATCAGTAAAATTAGGAATGCCGCTGCGATGCTGCACCATCATTTTCAGGGTAATTTGATCGGCATATTCTATTCTTCCATTAAGCTCAGGGAAATAGTCCGCGAGCGTGTCATCCAGGGATAAACTTCCATCACTGACTAACTTGGCGATTGCAGTGGCGATATACAGCTTGTGGATACTGCCGATTTTGAACAATGCCTGTGGATCTGCTGGTTCCTGGGTCAGTTTATTTTTCCAGCCAGCAGTATAAAATTCTGCTGGTTTACCAGATTGATCTAAATACACAATGATCCCATCCAGCCCCTGGTCAATTGCATCATCAACCTGCTCCTGCACCGTATCCGGTAAAGGTGCCAGCAATGGCGGTATCAGATCCAGGGGGGGAATGACAATCGCAGTGATTAATCCCACGATCGGCATAACTATTTTAAATATTCGTATAACAAGATTCTTTTTGGGTTTTATCATGACTTTTCTTTCCCTTTTTTCCATTTATTGGTAAATTTTCTCTTCTCATAAACCTGACCTCTGGCTAAAAGTTGACCAGACCCTGAAGACGCGATGGAGAAGAGTTGGAGGGATGTTCGTCACCCCCCCAACTTTTTGATGTGTTTTTTGATGGTTCAAACGATTCTCAGTCATCCACATCCAGCAACGGGATCACCGGATTCAACACATCCGCCAGACCCTGTTCAGGATCTGCAACATCCGTATTGTAGAGCATCACCACAACGGAATCAAGCGCTGGTGCATACTTGAGCACCGATCGAAAACCGGCAATCCCGCCTGCATGTCCCATAAATTCCTCCTGGATCGTTATACCCAATCCATAGGAGCTGCCAGGAGCAGGTGTCGTCATAACAACTAACGACTCAGGATCGTCAAACAATACACCACCGAACAATCCACGTGCGAAAGCAACCAGATCCGGTGCAGTAGAAACCAGACCACCTGCTGACCAACCGATGGATTCGTGCAATTCAGTAACATCGGTCATGGTGTCCCCAAATCCCATATAACCATGCACGACGTCAATCAGTGCTTCTTCGTAGCAATCCAGGAATGTTGACGTCATGCCCAGTGGTTCATAGATACGCGTGCGATACGCTTCTGCCAAAGGCATCGCTGTCGCTTTTTCGACTACCATGCCCAGAAGTGTATAGTTAGTGTTGCTATAGTGCCACTGTGCACCTGGCTCAAACAAGGCATCTTTCCCATACACATAACGGGCAAGCGTGTCGTTCGGGTCACGTTGAACACATGCCAAAGTTGCAACCCCTGCATTTTCATCAACCTCAACCTCAGTAAAGAGATCGGCGTAGTAAGCCTCATGTTCGACAATATTAAACACACCGGATGTGTGCGTTAACAAGTGGCGCAGGGTGATCAAATCGCCATTCGGAAGTTGCTCTGCGACTTCTGGCAGCCAGCGTGACAGCGGATCATCCAGGGACAGTATACCTTCCTCCGCAAGTTGAATGATGACGGTTGCGGTGAACATCTTGGTGATACTACCAATACGGAATGCGCCAGAAGGTGTCATTGCAGTGCCTTCCTTCAGGTTTGCAACGCCACTTGCCCCTTCAAATCGGTACTCAGGAGTGTCAATCCATACGACCATGCCAGGAGGAAGTTGAGTTGAAGTCAAATCGTCCATTTTTGCTTGAATTTCTGTCACTACATCTGATGGAAAATCTTGTGTTTCGTCCTGAGCTAAGGTGGTACAACCAGTCAGTAGCATCAAAATTATTGTTAGGCTTAAGATAAGTTGTTTAATCATTGTTTATTCCTTTCTTGTGTCCTTTAAATTTGTATTAATTGTTACGATGCGCCAGATTCAGTTTGCTGAAGTGAGACGCTCTTGAAAACGATCCTTGTTGACACCCTTAATCAATAACCATAAGGGGAAAATCAACTCTGAAACCGAGATGACAATAGCGATAACTGTCGGGGTAGTTTCATAACTGGCGAACAGCAACAAACCAAAGCTGTCAATCAGGTAACCCAACCCTGCTGCCAGGAACAGGTATCCCAATACTTTTGGAAAATATCCGGATTTTATAATCAGGTATCCCAGGATAATGACATGGATTACCAGGAACGCGATCCCAATGGTAAAACCAAAACTATGTGCATCGAGAAATAGCATAACCAGAGCATTAATTTGATCTGCATTAAAGACGGCCAGATAACTCGAGCCACCCAATAATATAGCCACAAAAAAGTAATTAATCAGATTGAAGGCGTGCACAGTGGTCATTACCAGACGTGAAACCGCCGCTAACATGGATAATACCTTGCTGACAGGTTTTAATAAGACGAACAGAACGATGGACAAAATTACTTCACTTAACAATACAATCAGTTCACCACCGACGCCACCAAAGCGAAACAAATCCTGTGAGTTGTTGATGTTATTTACGGTTGCAGCTGCATCTCCAGCCACAATCAGTTCGGTCGGCATATACATATGGGCGATAATTGCCGCGACTGTGATAATAAAGTATAAGATACCTGCAAATCTTGCTGTTTTTTGAATGTTATTCATTTCTTTCTCCTTATTTCTTATTATTTGAATAAAATTGAGTTGTAATTTTTCTTGACTTAGGTTTTTAAATCTCCTGGAAATCATTTGAATTTGTCTTTTTCTTCCTTCTACTTACAATCCTCTCTTTCTGCTAAAGGCTCATGCTCAGGGAAAATCAACTGAACTGAAATCAATAGCAAACCTAAATTGTGGACCTTCCTCAATAGTCGGAATAACTCTGCTTGATCGACATCATGGCAGTTGATTATTGTTTCACAATTTTCAGAATAATTAATTTCCACATTGCCAAACCATTCTGCCCATTTTTTATCCAGATGACCTTGAATTCGAATGTGATAATCGTAGGTTTTATCTCCTTTATTTTTTGATTTGTGATCGTTTGACATTTCCTTGTTTCCTATTCTCAATAAATTCGGCAAGCCATTGATAATACAGAGTAAGTCTATCGAAAATATGGTATTAACCGATAGGTACTTAAGTGTTAAGATTGAGTATTAATTTAAAAAATTAAATCAATAGAACGTTTTGATATGGTAACCAAAACATTAATATGAGTATTGAGTGACTGAGGTAAACGCTTAAATAATTCCTATTTGTCTTGCACGTAGTATTGCTTCAGTCCTGTTTTTAACATTTAATTTTCCAAACAATTTATGGTTGTATCCCTTAACTGTATTCAAAGCAAGAAAAAGTTTCTTGGCTGATTTCCTGATTGGAACAACCCTGTGCAATTAATCGCAGAATATCGATCTCACGTTCGCTGAGAGGTTCAATTATTTCTTCCCTGGAATATCGAACCAGTTGATATCTCCTTGCCGTAGTGCTTCATTTTCAAATTCTGATAATACTCTTGCCCGATACGAAATTAAATGGGATTCAACGAATGTAGCGGATAATAATTTATACATATTTTCGCCTTCATCCAGAAAGAGACGGATAAATCCCCCGGCTTTTGCTTTCGTTAACGCTCGTTTCAGATATCGTGGAAGCTTTTTGAGTGTTCCTCAAGAAAAAAGTGACAAAGGCTTTCAATCACCAACGCTTGCAGAAACGGACGAATTTCTTCTTTTGTTTCTTCTACTTTTCGGTGTGACTGAACAAAAGTTAACGCATCATGATATTTCCCCTGTTCAATTCTTATTCGTGCCAGGCTGATTGGTAACTGATGTGCCTCTGCCAAAGAATTAGCCTGGTCTATATCACCCCTTTTCAATAATAAATCAATTCTATACGTAGTTATTTCTGGAATTCTCTGAGGAAAATGATTTTGATCTGCAAATGCCTCTGCTTTGGTAATCACCTCATCAGTCATTGTCAGTTCACCTTTTGCAAGGTGATAACGGGCTAGAACTAAGTAACTCGAGATGGGTGTATGGATATTGGATAAACGCAGTGCTAATTTATAACTTTGTTCCGCCAAAGGAACCACAGCATCCAGATCATTTTGTTCATAGGCAATTCTTGCCAACCCAACAAATGCCTCACAAGCGTATGGCAAAGGAGGTTCGCCAGCCAGTCTTATCACATCTTTAAAATAGCGTTTTGCTTGGTTTAATCTGTTTCTACATTCACTTATCTGCCCTAGTCCAATGGTTGTGGCAACTGACATGACTATATTTTTACTCTGCCGACTTACCGAAAATGCCTGTTGAAAACCTTTCTCTGCTTCTTCTAAATTTCCTAGCACCTGCTGGATATAACCCAATATCCAGGATACATTTGTTCGTACAGGAAGATTATCAGGATGCAAAAAGTTCATTGCCCGTTTGGCTTGTCCGATAACCGAGTCCATCTCATTTTGAGGAATAGCCATCATTGCGCGAATGGCAGCAATTTGGCCTATTGCATCCCGCATCATCGCGTTTTCTTCTATTTTGCTCAGTCTACTTTCAGCATTTTGCAATATCGCTTCTATGTTTTCGACTGGTTTTCCCATCATTGTAAGCGTGGAAGCGTAGGTTACCCACAACATTGGTCTCTCATTCATGGTTTCATCTGGTAATGAACTCAACCAATTGGCAATAGGTAGCATGACACCGCGGTATTGTAACGGTGTACCATTCCCAGCAAGTAAATTTTCTGCCAAACGTATATCTTGTGCATCAACAGCATGTTGAAAAGCTTCAATCAAGTATCCATTCTTCTGGAACCAATCGCTGGCTTTTGCGTGTAATTTATGTATGACCAGTTGACCATTTTCTATTTCTTTTCCATATTTTTCCATCAGTCGCTGACGAAGTAAGTCAAGAAAGAGGTGGTGGTACCGATACCAGCGCCTTTCATTATCTAAAGGAATGATAAATAAGTTAACCTGATAGAGGTATTCCAGAATCTCCTGCCCGACAATATCCGCATCAGAGAGGATTGCATCACACAAAGGTCCACTCATACGATCAAGAATGGATGTTTTCAGTAAAAATTCCTGAATTTTCTCGGATTGAAAATTAAGTACTTCTTCCACCAGAAAATCCATCACAAAATGATGGCTTCCAGAAAAGGACTGGATAAAATCAGTTCGATCCGTATAAGCCTGCATAGAGATCGCCGCTAACTGTAAACCTGCTATCCACCCTTCGGTGCGTGCATCAAGCGCAGAAATATCTTCTTTGGAGATCTGTAAATGCATGATCTCATTTAAGAACTCTGCTACTTCCGATTGGTTAAAACGCAAATCAGCGACACGTAATTCGCCTAGCTGGTTTCGGGCTCTTAGTCGCGCTAAAGGCAATTGAGGATCTTCACGGGTGGTCATGATCAAATGCATGTTTACAGGTAGATTTTCTAAAAGAAACACCAGTGCTTCATCAATTTTGGGATCTTCAATCACATGATAATCGTCCAGAACAAGAACAAAATCGTGTTTTGTTTCAAAGATTTCATTGATCAATGTTGTCATGATGAATTCAGTGGGAGGATTTTGTGGATATTGGATCATCTGAATTACTCTCTCGCCAAATTCAGGAAAAATTTTTCTCAATGAAAAGACAAGGTACTTCAGGAATTGAAATAGATCATCGTCACCTTTATCCAGCGATAACCAGGCAGCCTGGAAATTTCCCATCTCAATCCAATCGCGAACCAACGTAGTTTTTCCAAAACCAGCTGGAGCTGATAGAAGAAATAATTTTTTATGAAAAGTAAGGTCTAAGGATGTCAGTAACCTGGAGCGGATAACATAATTCTGAATAGGGGGAGGAATAAAAATTTTGGTAGAAAGGAGTTGTTCCATAGATTTCTCTTCGTAATTATAGGGATTTCATCTAAGAAAAATGCAGAAATTGATCATTAGATTTTCTAACCGTAGATTCCTTACATAATATTATGCCACGTTAACAAAACCTGGCAAATTTGATGTTAAATGTTATTCAGGTATGGGATGTTTCATCCCTCAAAAACAATTAAGACTTGAATTTTGTGAATTAATTCACTATACTATTAATTGGCTGGTGGTTTTACCAGCTTTCCCATCCTTACTGGTAGCAATTTACCCATCTCTGTTTCATCCCAGCCAAATGTTTCCCCTGTTTGCTACAGGTTCTTTCATTCAACCCGCGGAGGTAATTATGTCAGATTATGATGTCATTGTGATTGGTGCCGGGTTAGGAGGTCTCTCTGCAGGAGCACTTCTCACCCACCAAGGCCGGCGAGTCCTCGTCCTGGAACAAAGTGAGCGAGTCGGTGGTTGTTGCTCTTCCTTCGAAAAGAATGGCTACACCTTCGATGTTGGTGCATCCATCGTGGAGATCATCCAACCGATTGAGAAAGTTTTTAACCTGCTGGGCACCTCCCTGCAAAACGAAATCGAATTAATTTCGTGCGACCCAATCATGTCGTTCATCTTCGAAAGTGGGGAACGCATCACTTACCCACTTTCCGCCGAAAAAACCGGTGAAATCATCAGCCGCATCTCGCCAGAAGATGGCAAAAAGTGGAAGGAATTCAGCGCTTTCTCCCAGGAGCTCATGGATGTCACCCTGGACACCTTCTTCTGCGAACCCGCCAGCACCCTGCAGGATATGGCCAACCTGATTAAAAAGAATCCTAAATTTCTCAAATTCCTGCCGGTGTTCCTGACCAGTTACCAAAGCGTGTTGGAAAAATACTTCAAAAACGATACCGTCTTACGGACCATGGCATACGAAGCCCTCTACTTTGGCTTGCCGCCTTGCATTGTACCCGGTCCCTATGCCATGGTGCCCTACACCGAACATGTCGGTATATACTATCCTAAAGGCGGCATGATCCAGATCCCCCTGGCATTGCAACGACTGGGTGAACAGATGGGCATGCAAGTACGTTTGAACAGCCAAGTCACCAATGTCCTGATCGAAAATGGAAAAACCATTGGTGTGAGACTGACGGATGGCAGTGAGATCACCTGCGACAAAGTCGTGTCCAATATCAACGCCAAGACCCTGTATCTCAAACTGATCGGTGAGGAATACCTGCCGCCTATGGTCGTGCGCGGACTGAAGAGCTACGAATATTCCATTTCTGTTCCGATGGTGTATGTAGCACTGGATTACGAACCACCGCTGGAAGCACACCATAGCATCATCGCTATCTCGCCGGAGGAACTGAACAAGCATTACTTCGAATTCCTCAAAGCTGGCTTATTAGCCAAGAAAAACTTCGGCCTAATCTGCTGGTCGACGCATACCGACCCATCCCTGGCACCCAACGGACACCATCTTCTCAACCTTATCCCCGAGGGTGGTTACTACCTGCGTGATACCAATTGGGATGCTGAGAAACCGCATTTCATCGAGCGCACCATTGATAATCTTTCCAAAACCGCCTTACCGGGTCTGAAAGAGCACGTCGTTTTCTCCGATTGCGCCACCCCGCTGGATTTCGAGCGGCGTCTCATGCTGCCGGAAGGGGCTATCTACTGCCTGCAGCAGGATCTGGCAGCGCAAGCCGTTTTCCGTCCCTCCGCTCGTTCCAAAAGCATCGACGGTCTCTACCTGGTGGGGTCCTCCACCCATCCCGGTGGCGGTGTCCCAACCACCATCGCATCCGGCTGGATCGCATCCAAACTCATCGCTCAGGATGATTAATCACGAAAGGAGCAGATATGTGCAAATGTGGAATTACAAAATACGTCGTCATTGTCACCCTGGTGGTGGGCGGATATATCATCTGGAAAACCCTGCCGGAACACAAACGTG
>CAVQSU010000008.1:0-129079 GCA_963715915.1 uncultured Chloroflexia bacterium
CATAACGACTGAAAGTTTACTATAAAGAATACCTGATGTCAACGTTATCAATGTGCTGGTTTACGAGGAATTTTTTAAGATTCTTTAATTCTGCATATAAATTACTTCATCAATTGATTCATTGCTGTTTAGTTTTCTCAATATTGAGATGTTGCAGTACTATGATAAATTAAGTTATGTACCTTCATTAGTTAAGTTTCCAACCTTTTCCTAAAACCAACCTCTCTGCAATATTTGCAAATTAGCCCTATTTAACATACACTTAGCATATCTTTTTTTTCGTCCTGAAGGAGTTATTTTTATTATGGAACTTGAATACAATACCTTCTTACGTGATCGCTACCGAATTGAAAAACAACTCGGTAAGGGTGGTATGGGAGCTGTTTATTTGGCTTTGGATACTGTTTTGCAAACAAAAGTGGCAGTTAAAATCAATCAGAACCCACGTGAGGAAGGACGAGAACAATTCTTACAGGAAGCGCGTTTATTAGCCGGGTTGCGGCACCCCAATCTTCCCCGGGTGATCGATTATTTTGTGATTGAGGATAGCCAGTACCTGGTGATGGATTTCATTCCTGGCGATGATTTAGGTACTATTGTCAAACGGGATGGAAAACAGGATGTCGACAAGGTAATTTATTGGGCGAAAGAACTCGGAAAAGCGCTAAATTATCTTCACACACAGGAGCCTCCGGTTATTCACCGCGATATTAAACCGGGAAATATCAAAATTACACCTCGTGGTGAGGTAATTCTGGTAGATTTTGGGATCGCAAAATCCTCAGATATCACACAGGAAACTTCGACCGGGGCGAAAGGTCTCACTCCCGGATATTCCCCTCCTGAACAATACGGTTCTGGACGGACTGGTCATTACTCCGATCAATTTGGATTGGCTGCCACTTTATACAATTTATTGACCAATGAAAAACCTGTAGACGCAGTTGAACGTCTTCTCGGTCAGGCAACTCTTAAACCAATTCATGAACTTAATCCCGATGTCCCTCCGCACGTGGAAGAAGTAATTATGAGAGCGTTATCGATAAAACCTGAGGACCGGTATGCTTCCATTCTGGAATTCACTCAGGCGTTACGGCAATCCAACGTTCCTGATCGCGACGAAACGATGATCGCTGCTGGAAGGGCAACACAAGTTCAGAAACCTCAACCGGTCATAAGCGCAGAAGCCACCCGCGTTGGAGCATCTTCCCCTGTTCCATCCAGCCCGGTTTCTGCACCACCTTCCTATCCAACCTCCCAACCACAACCCAAACAAAAATCCAGGTTGATTTGGTTGATTCCCGTCATTTTAATCCTGGGGGCTATCGTACTGGTTGGTGGAGGTTGGTTTGTGTGGAATAATTTCTTTGCAGAGACGGAAACACCACCAGCAACGGTGAACGTTGTTCTTTTTACAGAAACATCTGCTCCAATCGTAGCACCAATTGAAGAACCTACCACCACAAATCTCCCAGAAACTTTACCTACCGAAACTCTCGCAGCCACTGAGGTTCCTGAACCAACCGCAACTGATATCCCTGAACCAACCATCGCTCCTACCCAGTCAATTCCCAGCATTGGCCGCGATGGGATTGTAGCTTATGTCAGTGATGCTGGCGATGGCCAGACTTTTCAACTTTGGACGATGAAGATCTATCAACAACCAGATGGCACTTTGGTCGCGGGAGATCAAACACAATTAACCACCAATCCCGGTGACAAATCATATCCTAACTGGTCTCCCGATGGAACAAAAATCATTTTTTCTGCCGAAACGGGCGATACTGAAAATAAAATTGATTTATTCACCATTAATACAGATGGAACAGATTTGTCAAATATTGTTACTATTCCAGGTAATGAAACAGAAGCTGCCTGGTCGCCCGATGGAGAATGGATTGTTTTCACAACTGATAACCGCTCTGACGGAATTTTGCAAATAATGATTGTGAGACCGAATGGATCAGATTTGCGACGATTGAGCACTGATAAGCAGGAATTCTCTCCAGAATGGTCTCCCAAGATGGATCGTTTGGTTTATGTGCTTCCTTCAGCCAGTTTAAGATATTTGTGGATGCGTGACCCCCAACAGGATTTTGTTGACCTGGATCGTGATATGTTCTTCATGCGTTTGAAATATGTGGGGGATCCCGCCTGGTCTCCAGATGCATTATGGATGGCATATACCAATGTTCAGGGTCGCACACAGGATGTCTATCTAACCCGCATCCAATCTTATGGTATGGAAGTAAAACGATTGACCAACACCACCTTCAATTCATACCCAGCCTGGTCACCCGATTCAACCTGGCTACTTTTCCAATCCAATCGCGATACCAACCTGGAAATTTATATCATGGATATCGATGGTCAAAATCAGACCAACCTAACGTTAAGTCCTGATTCATCAGAAATGCATCCTGCCTGGCAACTTAAATAGAGTGATCTGATGCATTAAAAAAAAGTAGTTGGGTAACAATTCGTCTGCATATTTGGATATATAATTATTCTATTGATTCATTTATCCTTCAATTGAGGTGCATATGATCGTTCGAAATTGCATGAAAAGAAAGGTTTTTTTCATCCATGTAGATGATACGGTTTCTGGCGCAGCAAAATTAATGCACGATTACCATATCGGAACGCTGCCAGTCGTTGATAACGATAAGAAATTAATCGGGATCCTGACTTTGCATTCGTTATTACGAATCGCCCTACCCGATTTTATCGAATTTATTGCAAATTTTTCATTTCTCAATAATTTGGGTGCATTCGAAACCAGGGTTCCTTCCTCAGATGAATTGAAAATTCATATCAAGGAAATCATGGAAAAACCAATCTATGTCCAGGAAGATTGGAGCTTGGTACATGCTGCAGCCATCTTACATAACGAAGAACTGACAGATATTCCGGTAGTGGATTCAGAAAAACATTTAATTGGTTTGGCTTCACACGTCGATATTGGTACTGCAATTATTGAAAGTTGGGATCTTTGATATCCTGTCAGATTGGCTTTAGGTAACTATGACGCCCATTATCCTATCCATTATCATTTTTGTTGCCGTCCTCATTTTGATTTTTTCAGAAAAGGTAAACCGCACCATTGTTGCCATGGTCGGGGCATCTTTGATGGTTATTATGGGGATTTACTTCGGTTTCTATAATCAGGAACAGGCAATTGAGGTCGTTGATTTTAATACATTGGGTTTATTGATTGGTATGATGATTCTGGTCGGCTTATTAGAACCCACTGGTTTTTTCCAATATCTAGCTGTGCTGGCTGCAAAAATTTCAAAAGGGAAGCCTGTTCGATTATTAGTTTTCCTGACAGCGGTTACCTCTCTCCTCTCTATGGTTCTGGACAATGTCACCACGGTTGTTCTGATAGCACCAGTAACCATTTTGATCTGCGAAATTTTGGGATTCAACACTAGACCTTTCCTCATTTCTGAGGCAATCCTGTCAAATATTGGTGGTATGGCAACCCTGGTTGGAGATCCACCAAATATTTTGATTGCTTCAGCAGCCGACCTGGTCTTTACAGATTTTTTGCGAAATTCACTCCCAATCGTGATCATTACCTGGTTAATTTCCATTGTCGTCTTAAATTATTTATTCAGAAATGACTTGCGAACATCAAAAAATATTGATTATGCTGATGTGATCGCTCAATTAAATCCAAAAGAAGCGATAAAAGAACCCAAGATTGTTTTTAAAGTATTAGTAATGGTCGCTGTTGCTTTGATTGGGTTTCTTATGGAAGATCAATTAAATCTGGAAATATCCGTCATTGCCATAGGGTCAGCTTCTCTGGCATTATTTTGGGTCAATCCAGCAAAGATCCGTGATGTGTTGAACTTGGTGGAATGGGATGTGCTGATTTTCTTCAGCTCGTTATTTATTCTCGTTGGTGGCTTGGAATATGCTGGCGTCCTGCATATCCTTGCCCAGGCTGTCCTCTCAATCGGCAACCTTCATCCTGTCGTTTTCGGATTAAGTCTGTTATGGATTGTGGCATTACTTTCAGCCATTGTTGATAATATCCCAATGACCATTGCCTTGATCCCAGTCATCCTCGAATTGGAAACCATGGGTATCAATGTTGCTCATTTATGGTGGGCATTAGCATTTGGGGCAGGATTAGGTGGCAATGGCACCATCATTGGTTCAACTGCCAATGTCATAGTGACATCGCTTTCAGAAAGAACTCGTCACCCAATTACGCCAATGTTGTGGAATAAACGCGGCTTACCAATTATGTTCATCAGTTTATTAGTGGTTTCTATTCTATATACGGGTTTCTTTTTCCTGTTCGGTTTTTGATTTCCAAATGGTTTTAGCGGCAGTCAAACCTTCCTGAAACTTTTGACCACCTAACAAGTATCTCAATTCTTCCTCAAAGATCTCAATGGGGGCATGTAATTTTTCAGAATATCGCAGACAACTTTTTTCCTCTTCCAATAATATTTTTGTCTGATCCAATGTGATCTGTTCATTTTCATTCAAATCTAAAGGATGTAAAACACAATAAAAAGGTTTTAGGAACCAGGGATGTTTTCCCAATTTCTCAGAAGCAACCTGCAAAGCACATTTATGGTCAGTTCTCAAAAATATACAGGTTTTTCTCTCGAAAGGCATGGTTCTGTCGACAAGTCTGGTATGAATAACCTTGCCACTGATTGTGTAAGAATCATTTTCAATTTCACCAAGAAACCAATCCTCCTGTTCGTATTCTGATGTATCCATGCAGGATTGAATTAATTCCCCGTATTCATGGATAATCTCTTCTTCTCGCAGATCGACCCAAACACCGAATGAACAACAAGCTCCATGACACTCATGCAGTTTACAGCGTTGCAATGTTTCACGTATAAACATACGGGGAGAAATAGACAATTGGTCTGGCATAGGATAATTCTAACAAATAGCTATCAATTGGGGAACTGTAGAATAATTTGAAAGGTGATTGTATATTTCAAAAATTTTTTTCTGGTTATTATTAAAGTAGAATAATTATCCAATAGAGGAAAGTTGGCGGCAAATTTGCAACAACTACGTTAATGGAAATGAAGTATGATATGATCAGAAATTTGGAAATTACAAGGGATCAGGATCAAAAAAATACCCCCCCAAAAAATGAGGCAAATGCCCTGAATCATGGTAACATTGATGAAAGAATAAAGATTGGGGATTTAATAAAATCACCTGGTAGCTGGATCAAAAGATTACCACCAAAAATAAGGGGAAGGCTTAAGCTCAAATAGCCAACGCTATGGCAAAGATATTATTTATTGACGACGATACACACACCTTGTCCTTAATGGAGCAAATAGCTCTTATTTTAGGACATCAACCAGTCTTATGCCCTGCTGCTAAAGATGGGATGCGTATGGCGATCGAATCCTTACCAGATCTCATCATGATCGATATCAATATGCAGGAAATGAATGGATTTGATGTGGTGGCTGAGATGCGCAATAACAATCTAACGATGAATTCAATAATTATCATTCTCTCTGCCAGTGAACCTGATTTTGAAACACAAAAAGCAATTGCAGTCGGCGCAAATGGATTCCTTCCAAAACCGTTAACGATCAGAGATCTTGAGACTGTCATAGCAAAATTTAATATATAATATTTGACATGAAATTTGGTATAGTTCTTCCAAATTACGGTCCGCAGGCAACACGCTATTCTATTATCGATTCAGCCATCGCAGCTGAAAAGAATGGCTTTGATTCAGTCTGGTTGACTGATCATCTTGCCTTGCCAGAAGCAGATGCAGGTGTTTTCGGTCATATATACGAATCCTTAACGACCATGTCATTCTTGGCTGCCAGTACCAGAACAATAAAACTGGGATTATCAACTCTGGTTTTACCACAACGCAATCCGGTCGAGGTAGCGAAGTCATTGGCAACACTGGATAATCTTTCAGGTGGCCGATTGATAGTCAGTGCCGGTATTGGTTGGTCCAAAGGTGAATATGATAATCTTGGGTATGACTTTCATAACCGTGGGAAGAGAATGAATGAAGCCATTAAAATCTTAAGAACCTGTTGGCGTGGTCAACAAAATGTGAGTTTTCATGGTGAATTTTATCATTTTGATGATATGGTTTTCTCCCCTACTCCTGTTCAGCCAGGGGGACCACCATTATGGATCGCTGGTGATTCGAAAATTGCCTTAAAGCGTGCCATTGGGTTGGGTGATGGCTGGCATCCGAATGGTAGATCTGTATTTCTTCTAAAAGAAACGCTGCAGGATGTACAATCAATTACTCAACTTCGTCCTTTTTCGATCGCTTTGCGCCTGGGAATTCATCTAGGAACTTATCCTGAGCCGGATCAGCCAGGTATTGTTTCGGGAAGTCATACGCAAATTATTCAACAAATCAAAGATTACCAGAATGCTGGTATGAATTACGCAATTCTACATTTCAGAGTTAATTCTCAATCTGAGCGAGAAAGAGCATACACACAATTTATGAATGAAATTGCACCGTCGATTACAGAATTATGATGTCAAGCAAAGAGAAGATTTTCTGTAGGCAAAGCCAATCCAGAGGAATTATTTTATGGATAAGTTTGGTATTGCTAGTGTGTTCGATTTCAGCTTGCACCAGCCTGACGACAATGCAGGAAATTCCCATTCCTTCTACTACCCCTACAGCCTTCAACTCAGCAACTCCATCAGCGACATTATCAAATACCCCCTTAGTGGTTCCTTCAGAATCACCAACAGAAACAATTGCCCCCTCTGAGACAAAACCACCTACAGCGACGCGTAAACCAACCCGCTCCTTTACTCCGGATCTCTCAGCCACTGCTACTGTGACATCCACCTTTACTTTGACACCTACGCGCACAAGAATTCCTACCCGAACTCCTTATCCCACGCGCACATTAAGACCATCACGGACACCGACACTCACAGAAACCCCCACACCACCATTGGCTTTTTTCCGAATCAACAATATTGGTCCTTTTTCCTTTGTCACCTCACCCATTCGTCCGGAAGCAATTGTAAGCCCGGGAGAGGATGGTTTAATCATCGTCGAATTAATCGGAGAAGATGGAAGTACTATAACAAAAGAGAATATTAATTATCAAGGCTACATGGGAAGACGATTTGGAATTGCCCCAGAAGTTAATTTTGAATTGAAAAAAGTATCTGAATATGGACGTTTATCGATTTACACAAAAGATCGCTATAACCGTACAATTGCCTTAACCTCGGTAGATCTGATCTTATTGCAGCTTGGCAGCAACAAGATAACCCCTCCAAAAGACTTAACCGAACCATACATCATACGCGAACCAGATCCAGAAGATACGATTGAAGGTGGGGTTATCGTCGTCGAGGGACTGGCTCGAATTCTCAGCACTAACCCAATCATTATCGAATGCATTGATCCAGATGGTAATATTGTTGGAGATGCACAAATCGAGGTGGAAGCACCGAATCAGGTATTAAGTCATATCCCCTTCAAAGTCTTCATCCCATATTCTGTTGAGGAAAGCACAAATGTTCGCATCACCGTACGACAAGAAAGTGATTCACGCTTGCCAGGAACTTTATATTTATTTAGTTTCGAAGTTACCCTTGACCCTTAGGTAATTCATTAACAATTTCAAAAAAATTTTCTTTCAAATTCAGTAAGCTCTCCAGCGCTTTTTGTCGCAAATTATCGTTCAGTACCATTTGATTAAACTCATCTTCATCAAAAACAACCATTTTTCCATCCGGATTAACCCACAAATCCAGTGAGAGATCTCTGTAAGAGATCAGATTTTCGCTGATGAGTGCCGGTTCACAAATATCACAGTACCAGCCTTTCAATGTGTCATCTTTTTGATTTCTAATTTCAAAAATGTTATACCAGCGGTCGCTGAAAAAATATTCCAGAAATCGATCATTACGCCTGATCAAAATCTCGCCCAGCATCGTATCATCCCGATTAAACAGTGCCGCTAACAAAACGAAATTTGATTCTTTCAATATCACTCTCGCTTCATATCGCCAGGTTTCAACCCCCTTCACATTAAGTTTGATTACCGTGATTTTCATTTCTGATCCTGTAAAAGAGTGATCTGGGCCGGATCTATTGAAAAAACAACTTTCGATCCAACAGGAATTGGATGTTCAACCAGGAAGGAAAACTCCATTTGCTTGACCCGGATTTTTGCCCGCCATTGATTTCCCAAAAAGACATCATCCACAATTTGCCCTTCTAATCGATTAGTTTTCTGGTCATCCAAAATAATGGCATCGGGTCTAAACAATAGCACAACAGGGTCACCGATTTGTTTATCCTCCGGCAAGCCCGCCCAAACTGAAAAATCCCCGATAAGTGACCGGACCACCAATGGGTCAATGGATTGGATTGTGCCATCCAGCAAATTGGATAAACCGATGAAATTCGCAACCCAGGTATTTTTAGGATGATGATACACAATCTCCGGGGGGGCATCTTGAATGATGTGCCCCTGGTTAAGTAAAACCATTCGATCTCCAATCGTAAATGCCTCTTCCTGATCATGAGTAACATAAATCGCAGGAATTTCGGTTTCATGCAGGAGCATTCTCAATTCACCCATCAGTTGTTCGCGTAAATTCCGATCCAGCGCACCCAACGGCTCATCCAGCATTAATAATCGTGGTTCTGGAGCAAGCGCGCGGGCCAGGGCAACCCTTTGTTGTTCCCCTCCAGAAAGATCGGCAACCTGACGATGATTGAATTTCTCCATTTTTACTTTTGAAAGCACAGAATTTACTTTCTCTTGAATTAAATCGGCAGGCAAATTTTTCATTTTCAAGCCAAACGCCACATTCTCAAAAACGTCCTTATGGGGAAATAAAGCATAATCCTGAAACATAAAACCAAAATTACGTTTATGCACAGGGGTATTCATCAAATTTAGATCATCCCAATAAACTTCACCGGATTCAGGCGCTTCAATTCCAGCAATGATTCTTAAGATGGTACTCTTTCCACTACCAGACCTTCCCAAAAGGCAAACCGTTTCACCTTGTTTAACATCAAAACTCACCCCCTGCAATAACGGCTGATTTTCATATTCTTTGTAAAGGTTTTTCACAGATAACATGTTCATCTCATTTCTAAAACTCTTTAATATTCGGTAATTTTAAGCGTTCAATTAGTAGAATTGACAGAGAACAGATAACCATCAAAATGGTGGCCATCGCCATCGCCTGTCCGTAGTTGAGTCCACCAGGCTGTGATAGATAACGGAAAATGGCAATTGGAATGGTTGGCTGTTCTGGCCGCGCTAGAAATGTAGTTGCGCCAAATTCACCCAGGGAAATTGTGAAAGCAAACAGAGCTGCTGATATCCCTGCGCGAAATAAGATAGGGAATTCCACCTGCCAGAATGTCCTCCAGGGCGAAGCACCCAATACCATGGCGGAATATTTCAATTCATGCGGGATGGAAGTCATGACAGGTTGTAAGATCCGAACCACGAAAGGCATGGCAACCAGAGAATGGGCGATTGGAATTAATAAAGGAAAAGATCGGACATCGATAGGGGGACGATTAAAGACCAATATGAAGCCCAAACCTAAAGTGACAGCTGAAGTTCCTAATGGTAACATCAGGATCGGATCAAGAAGTTTCCCCCAGAAGGAGCGGGATGAGATTACCCGCGCAGCTAAAAAACCCAAGAATAAGGCGATTCCGACGGTTACAAGCCCAAAGTATAGGGAATTAACGATTGCATCAATAGGAGGCACATAAAATAGCGATTCACGCCGATTCAAAAACAATTCCTGATAATAAACCAGTGAAAACTGCTGACCAGATATTCTATTGGAATCCGTTAAAAAAAACGAACGCATTACCAAAGAGAGCAGCGGTAGCACAAACAATATAATCAGGTACGACATGGTACCGATCAAAAAGATTCGCTGTTTCCACCCAACGATCGGTTTAGCCACTTCTTCAGGATCTCTGGGCGTCAGCGCTACTGATTTTGAATTAATTAATCTTGTGTACAAGATTGTCAACACCAGAGTAAAGATTAATTGAATGGCAGATAGTAACCCGGCGATGGGTAGATTGAGCATATGCAATGCCTGAATATAGATTTCCACTTCCAAAGTAGAAAACTTAGGACCTCCTAATAATAGAATGACAGCAAAACTGGTGAAATTGAATAAGAAAACCAACAAAATTGCCGATAAAAGAGCTGGTTTCAACAAGGGTATTGTGATTTTTTGCCACACTCGCAGGGGAGAAGCCCCCAAAGTCCGAGCTGCAAATTCCATTTTTGGATCCAACTGACTCCAGGCTCCCCCAACGATGCGAATAAAAACAGTGGAATTATAAAAAACATGGGCTAATAAAATGGCTCCCAGTGTATTGATGATTTGAATAGGTGGTTGGTCAAATGAAAAAATAGTTTGCAACAATAAATTAAGCCACCCTTTTGGTCCCAATAATGCATTAAATCCGGCAGCAACGACCACTGTCGGCATGATAAAAGGTATAGTCGTCAGCAAACGTATGAATGTTTTTCCAACAAAACGATATTTGGCCATCAAATATGCTGCCGGAAATCCAACAACCATTGTCAGGATAGTGGATAGAATTGCCTGCCAGATTGTAAAAAAAAGTGGTCGCGCAATGACCTGCCAGGAGATGGATGCCAGTCCATCCGTCGTTGCTTGCCAAGCCATTCTGAAATTTGCTAGCAATGGTTGAAAATAAAATACTAACAGAAATAAAAATGGTAAACTCCACAGCAAAACTGGTGGAATGAATTTAAGATACCTTAATCTGTCTTTCAACTGGTTACCTCAATACTGTCAGCGTCCAATCCTGAATCCATTTCTCGCGGTTCTGAGCGATCAAATCCAGACTCAATGTAGCCGGATGGTCTGGAATTTGGGCAAATTTTTCAAATTGCACCGGCAACCTGGCATTTTGGTTTGCAGGAAAAACGAACATCTGCAATGGCAAATCTTCCTGAAAGGGTACATCCAGGAGAAAATCAATAAATTTCTGGGCTAATTCACGCTGTTGGGTGCCTTTTAAAATACCAACGAACTCTATCTGGCGGAAACAGGTATTGGGGGCAACAATCGATGCTGTGGGAGAATCCTGCATAGGCGAGTCTGAAAAAATAACCTCCGCGGGAGGGCTGGATCCATAAGAAACCACCATGGGCTGATTGCCCTGACCGGCGGAGGCACTGAAATTACTGTAGTATGCGGTCTCCCAGTTATTAACAATGACCACATCATTCGCAACCAGACCTGACCAAAAATCCAGGTATCCTTGTTCTCCAAATTCAGCGATGGTAGCCAGCACAAATGCCAGTCCCGGGGAGGAGGTGGCTGGATTTTCCACCACCAACAATCCCTTATATTCAGGCATAAGCAAATCATCCAGAGAAGATGGAAGGCGTAGCTGATTTTCATCAAAGTAGGTCTTATCATAATTAATACACACATCCCCAAAATCTACCGGTAAAGCATAATTATCTGGATCCAGACGTAAGGATTCTTTTATGTTGGCAAGCATGGGGCTATCATAAGACTCAAAGATACCTTCCTTCAGCGCTCTGGACAAAAAAGTGTTATCCACACCAAAAAATACATCCGCCTGTGGTGAACCTTTTGTTAAAATCGCCCGATTCAACGCAGCTCCCGTGTCACCAGATAATAAAAAATTTATTTTTACATTATTTTCATTCTCAAATTTCGTAATTAAATTTTCACTGACAGCAAAGGAATCATGAGTCATCACGTTCAATATGCGTGTTTGGGTATCCGATCCAGAAGGGATTTGTGAATTATTTTTGCCCACACAGGAACTTAATAGAACCATTAACAAGCCACATATCAGAAATAATCTATTTCTCATTTTTCTCCTCGTTCTGGTTTACTTTGTGAATTGAACCGGTGGACACATAACAAGACGCCTGATTCGAATTCAATCAGCGCTTGCTGATCCAGCAATTGATTACTGATCCCTCGGGACTTCCACCGCAGCAGGTCCTCATTCTTCAGAGGATACAGCAAGCCTGTTGTTTTAATTCCTTTGACAACCTCGCTGATGGGGATTAAGCTGACGCCATCCCCGACTTCACCTTCAAGTCGCTGCCTGGAATTGCAATAGAATATCTCGCTGTTTTTCGTCAGAATTTTGATGTTGTATTTCAAATATTTTGGATTGGAAAAAAACAGAAAATTACCCAAAAAATGATCAATTCTTCCGCCTGTTGCTCCTAAAACGAGAACATCTTCAAATCCCAGGTTCAATACATGCTCAACAGCAAGCTCTAAATCAGTCTCATCTTTCTGCACCGGAAATCTAATAATGTCCACACCATTGGTTTCAAAGTTCATCAGATCCATTAAATCAATTGAATCCAAATCGCCAATGATGATGTGCGGCGTAAAACCGGCATTTAACACATGATGCAATCCTCCATCCACTGCAACGAGTAAATCAGAAGGATTGATTTGCTTTATCAATCGATCATTCTTTTCAAATTCCCCATTTACAAATAATACAGCTCTCATTTCCATCCTTACCCTAGGAAAAACAAAAAACCCACCAACCGGCGGGTAATCAGTTTCGATCGCATATTCCTCCGCCGGTATGAACCGGATCAGGTTTGCGGGTCGAGAACGTGGAATTGTTCTCCTCTCAGCCCAAAAAAGGACTCCCCGTTGCTCCTAACATTGATTATTAGTATATGAGAAAAGAGGGCAATGTCAAGGTCACGTCAAATCTTTTAGATTCTTTTGATTATTCACTAAGATGAGAAAAAAATACCTGATCAACTCTATTTAAGTAGAGGTCAAACTGATCTCGAACATGATATTATTTTTGTTGATTATCCTTGGAATCAGGGATTGGGCAATATCCTGGTACCGGAAAAAGAAAACGGTTTCTGGCAATCCAATCATATATTTTTGACCCAATTCGGAGCTTAATCGATAACCAGAAAAAGGGGATAAAGATCCATAATAATGGCAAATACCAGGAGATCAATAGCAATGCATTCATGCCTTCTCTGCGGATTTTATGGTTCTTAACCACCTGGATCCTGTTCATCGCTTCCTCGAGTGGAACATCATATATCTCCAAGATACCTGGTGTGAATAAGTCAATAATTTTAAGTTTATTCAGCCAATCTAGCTTTTTTAAATTTCTGGCACTGGCCACACAGAATGGACAGGTACCATCATAAAAAACAACAATTTCCATTAAAATTCTATACCCTTTTACTTCTTGAAAATTCCTTCTACCTGATTTATCTGACCCTGCGCTGCCATTTTTCTTTGATTTGCAAATTTGCAGGAGAATCATCTTCCCCTAGCTCTAGAAATTCACCCAATAACCTTGAAAATTTACTACTCTCATCCAACATTGGAAAGTGCCCAGATTGTTCAAATATTATGGTGTGGATGTTCTGGCGAAACGTTTGAATTTTTTCTATGGTGGGGGCTCGTACCACAGGATCATTCTGTCCAAAGACCAACAGTGAAATCTTTTCGTAATAATCCAGGCTCTCCAACCAATTGAGCAATTCGCTTGCAGATAATGTTTTTCGAATAGCCTCCGGATCATTCTTGGCTTCGTCGCTTCTGACTGCTTCAGTTTCAATCCCTTTTCCCAATAACTTATCGACAAGTCCCAAATGTTCTCCGGACAGCAGCCGGGTGTTTAGAAAATCAAATGACATTGGCAGAGAAATTGATAAAATCTTCTCTACCATTTCGGGATTTTTAATAGCAAGACCATAGGCAACAATAGCCCCCAGGCCATGACCAATCAGAACAACTTGTGAAAGCCCGATTTTTTCCATAAACGCTTTAACAAATTTCACCTGATCATTGATCGTATATTGGTCATGCTTGGCACTATCCCCAAAGCCCCAAAAATCCAGGGCATAAGCTCTGTTTGAGGATGATATCGCCTGCATTGTAGGCACCCAATATCGCCAGGATCCAATCCAGCCATGTAAAAATAAAACCGGCTTCCCACGACCAATGACTTCGTAATGTGCTAATTGCCCATCAATGAAAATCGCGCTCATGCTACCCCGGCCAGGATATCATTTATCCGTCTGTTGAGTTCATTTGGGGCAAAAGGTTTTAATAAATAATCTACTGCTCCTGCTGCTAAACCTGCCTTAATTTCTGATTCCTGTCCTTTAGCAGAAAGAAAAACGACTGGAATATGGCTTGTTTGGGGATCTGCCTTTATTTTTTCACAAGCTTCGTATCCAGACATGACGGGCATGCGCACATCCAATAAGATCAAGTCTGGGTTGTTTTTTCTGGTAAGTTTATATGCTTCTTCGCCATTTGCAACAGAAACAACTTCATGACCAACATATTTCAGGGTAAATTCAATCAGATCACGAATATCGGGTTCATCTTCAGCGATTAATATCTTTGCCATTATGATGTCCCGTTTTCTTGTTTGATGGGGAGCATGACAGTGACACTTGAACCTTCACCTGGAATACCAGACGATTCCAGATATATAGTGCCCCCATGCATTTCAATCAGGATTCGTGCGATTGATAAACCTAATCCAGTGCCTGCAGAATTCATGTTCAATGCGTTCCTACCTCGGTAAAATCGCTCAAAAACATGTTCCTGTTCGTCTCTTGGAATTCCTACCCCACGATCAATAAATCCAATTTTGATAAATTTCTCAACTGCTTCTACAGATAATTGTTATTAACCCATCTTCATATGAATAAATCCGAGCATTATTCAGAATATTCAAAAATACCTGTTCCATTCTATCTGTATCAACGATAATCTGAGGAATATTTCCGATAGGTTTTATCTGATAGGTAATCTGTTTTGAATCATTGATGGATGCATTTTTGTGAATTTCAACTACATCTTTAATTTTAGCGACCAAATCCATTAGTTCTGGTCTCAGAATAATAGTTCCGGATTCTATTCTGGAAACATCCAGAATAGAATCCATCAAAGAAGTTAATCGATTTGCGCTTCCCTGAATAATTTCCAAAAAATGTTTTTGTTGATCATTAATGTTTCCTGATGCTCCCATCAGCAATACTTCAACATACCCTTTGATTGAAGTCATCGGCGTTCTTAATTCATGGCTGATATTGGATATAAAATCGGTCTTCAATTGATCGATTTGAACTTCGATGGTGATATCTCTAATAACAGATACAGTCCCCAAGAATTCGTTGCGCCACATAACTGGAGAAAGATGAACTGAAATAACCTGTTGACCCATTAACGGTATTCTTTCCGCAAAAACAGCATCTGTAAGTATTTTTGATGGTTGCTCAGTCCAGTTTTTGATTGTCGAAATCCAATGCATAATTTTTCCACCAAAGAAATTCTGCAATGCTTGCAAAGAGGTATCGATTGAATTCTCTTCCATCCCCAAGATAACTTTTGCCGATTTGTTTAATAACAATATTTCGGATTGTGTGCCTGTTACCAACACACCATCGGCAACAGCTTCCAGGATTGCTTTGGAGCGACTGGCTTCAACCTCTTGGTCACGTAGCATAGACCCAAGATTTTCCGATTGATCGCGAATCAGGGTGAAAATCTCGGCATTATTCAAAGCCAAACTGATTTGGCCTGCAATCGCTTCACCTAATTTAAGATCTCTGTCCGTGAGGAAAAACGGTTTATGATGAAAAATAGACAGGACTCCTAAGATCGATTCGCCAAATTTCAATGGGACAAACATCCAGCTTGAAAATCGCTTATGTTGGTCCTCATCAATAATATCTTCAAGTAAAATAGATTTCTTTTCTGAAACGGTTTGCTGAAAATAGTTTTCAATTGATTCATTAACAACTTGCCCTTCATTTTCTGAAGAGTGATGAATTGCCTGTATTATTTTCTTGTTACTTGTTAGATAGATTAGGCTTCCAGAAACATTCAAGGCACCATTGATCAATCTTAAAGTGCTGTCAAGAATCTGATCGATATCCATACTCCCGGCAAGTTCATTGGAAATATTCAGCAACATTTCAGTATTGCGGTGTTCCACGATTAATTCTTTGGTGCGCTCCTCAACCCTCGTTTCGAGGTTCTTTTTCAACCCCAGAGTCTCGCTCAATAAGAACGCGTTGTTCATGGCTAATGCTGCTTGATTTGCTATCGTCATGGCCAATTCAGTCTCATTGTGTGTAAAGCGTCTGGATGTTCGAGATTCCATTCCAACCCACCCAAAAAATTCATTGGAACTTAGTAAAGGAACAAACAAGATTGATGTAGTGCCCCGTTGGGAGAAATATTGTTGATTTAAGATATCTATTTCCTGGTCTTCTGCAACATTCTCTATTTGGTAAATTCCACGAGACTGAATTAATTTCTCGAAAAGTGGTTGATCATGAATCATCAATTTCGGCATAGTGCCAATTTCTGGCCGTTGATATGATAATTTCAAATCCCGATCCTGGCCGATTAAAAATATGGAGATCATTTCACATTTGACAATATTTATTAAATATTCAGAAGTGGAGCTAATAATATAAGTGATGTCCAAGGATCGGTTTACTTCCGAAGAGAATTGGTTCAACCAGGATAATTTTTGTGTACGCTCGTTGAGCTCTGACCCACGGGTGATTGATTCCTGATAAAGACTGGCGTTCTCCAATGCAATCGCCGCCTGAGATGCAAAAGCTTCTGCCAATTGCACTAACCCTTCCTCATAATATCCCACTTGTTTTTGTTCTAAGGCGATCACGGCAATGACTTCATCTTTTGAAATAATAGGAATACCCATCCAAGAGAAATTTTCAGCCTCAACCAAAGCAGGAAAACGTCCATCTGCTCTGATATCAGGAATAACGAGGGGCTGCTTGGTGGTAAACATTTCCTGGAATAGGGAAGAATCATCTAGTTGAACAACCAATCCCGTTCTATCCTCACCATCAGGAAACCCAGCGGTAGCGATAACTTTTAGATGCCGCTTATCTTTCTCCCATAAAGTAGCGGTTTGATATTCGACCAACTGCTCCAATTGTTCCAACAACGAATGTTGTAATTCTTCTTTATTTAAGCTGGCTGACATTGATTTGGAAAGATCAGTAAGAATTTTCAATTTTTCTGTTTGTATTGCAGTGGTCATAAATAAATCTGCATTTGATAGTGCTAAATTTGCTTGATGGAGAAAAGATAAGGTTAAGGATTCATCTTCTGGAGAAAATGATTTCTCAGTATTATAAATTTCCAAAACCAGTGTGCCAATACAACTATTGGATGCTGTGATGGGTACCATTAAACAGCCAGTTGGAATTTGATTTTGTGTACTTCTTAAATATTGAACGGCTTCCGATTCAGTTAATCCATACCCTAAAGGAAATTCAAGATCATTAAGCAGGATCAGTTTTTTATTTATACAAATTTGAACTGGAAGACTTTTAGATCCGAATTGAAGCTTTTGAAAGCTCTCTGAAAAATTTCGCATGTGTTCCGGTTTTATAGAGCGATCTGGTTCATTATATAAACCTATCCATCCGGCGTCCGCAGAAGGAATGAATTCCATTAAAATATCCAGCAATTCCTGCAAAATTAGCGTGGGACGAAGGCTGGTTATTTCCTGGCTAAAATGATTAATCTTTTGCAATTCATCAATCAATTTTTCCTGTTCCATTTTTTCATTCAACGCTTCCAGCGTGAGCACTGATAAATTTGCCTGATCCACCACATACGCTAGTTGGTTTGCAGCAGAAAGAATCAATTGTATATCGCCCTGATCGAAAAAACTGAGGGTATTGCTGCCAAACCAAATTTCTCCAATACCTCGGTTTTTCACAACCATTGGAACAATAATGGCTGATTGTAAATCACATTGATCGACTATATTTTGATAAAAGGCTGGAATTGGTTTCGTTTCGTCAAACTTTCCTATTAATAACGGCTCCCTGGTATGGGTTACGGTCGCAGGAAAATCGGAAGAAGAAAGTGCTAATTCTTTTACTGCATCCTCAAACCGCCATTGCCCATAACTTGAATCCGGGTTCCATTCCAATTTCATGGATGATTGATCGATGAGGAATAAACCTGCCATATTGGCATGTAACAATAATGAAAGTTCATTAATAGAGAAAGCGAGTAGTTCTTCCAATGTGGCTGAAGAACTGGCTAAGGATGAAATTCTACGTAAAGATTCTGCCCGCTGTGTTCTTTGTTTTGATTGAAGGAGGAGATAAAGATTTTCGATAAGGGGCGCTGTTTGGTTTGCGACAATCATGAGGAGATGCATCTCATCCTGTGAAAATGAGGTTTCGATATTCTGATGATTGGCAGCCAATAGATATCCCATCGGTTCACTGCCCGGAGACAATGGAATGAGCACCGCTTCTCGGATGCTGGCTGCACTGGCCAGATGGGATAAACCCAGATCAGACCACTGTTGGTTATCCATCGCATTATCTACAATCAAAATATCCTGTGAAAACAAGATGTTGTGCGCTGGGCTGTCCGGCTCAACTGTAATCTTGATAATATCAACAATTGGATCAGGGAGACCTTTAAAAGGTTGTTTGGCTTCCAGAATTTTTATTTGTTCATCATAGAGGATAAAACCAAAAATATCAACAGGTAATAGACTTTCAAAACTGGATATGATATTCTTGAAAAATATGTGTGGATCCTGAATTTTGCTGATGGAATAGGTTAACTTTGATAAACCACTTAATTCAGAAGATTTTCTCCGCACCTCATGGTTCATCCAGGCAAAGTATAGGCCAACAGCAATCTGGTTCAATATTCGTGAGTCTAAAGCCAATGCTTTTTGGGATAATTCCAAGGGTTGGATATTGCCAAGGATGATTGCGCCAATGACATCACCATTCAACCATAATGGGATGCCCAGAATTTCATGCAGGTCAGAAGGCAAATCCTCCTTATCGGTTGGGTTCTGGTCAAAATTGAAATTTTCAATGTAGATTTTTTTTCTATCTTTTATGACTTTCCCTGAAAAACATTCATTTACATAATAACGTTTCGGGGATTGCATGGCAGGTATGTTTTCAATTGTTTTGGTTTGAAATGAAACAATTTCTTCTTTTTCTGCATCCCAGAGCGCGATTTCAGTAAAATCAGCTGGAACTCTGTTTTGAATTTCTATCAACACCAGTTGAATGATTTGTTCCAGATCCTCATTGGAAGAAATTTTTTCTATGATGTTCAGTGAAGTAGGGACTATGGCATTTTCTGTTGGGAGAGGGTCTCCAATAGATTGAATTTTATGGAAAGTTACCAACATTCCAGTAGATGTTGAGTAACTATAAGTGTCATAATTTTCGTGATTAAATTCAACATTGTATCTGCCAGGCTTGGTAAATATCTTAAAAATTTCGTTGTTTTTTGATTTTTTAGCCAGGAGGTTTATATCAAATTCTTGTCCTGCTTTTAAACCCAGTAATTTGGTTACCTCTACATTATGATATTTGACCTTGCCACCTTTTTCGACCAGCAGAACCGGATGAGGATATTCCAAAAAATCCTCAATCTCTGAGATAGATTGGACGGTATCCTGCTGTTTAAGTCCAAAAATAAGTCGAATTGAAACCCAAAGGATTCCAATAATTGCTACTATGATAAGACCTGTAAAAAGATAGACGATCACCCAAATTATCCAGTTCTAAATCAGATTACCTTTTCTTCGTTCTTCTGCTGCTAGTTCAGTAATTTCTCGAATATCTGCAAATTGATGTGTATTAGGTGAAACCATCCCGATTGATAATGTCATCAATGCAGCATTTTTTGGAGTTTCCGATTCATTTGGAACAGCCAGAAATCCCTGGTCACGATCCATAAAGTTGTAATGTGTTTTGATGGTTTCAGCAAATTTTACCTTTAGAAGGGAAGATAACTGTTTTGATTGGCTGAAATCTGCAATAAGGACGAAATTATCACCACCGGCATGTCCAATAAAATCATACATTTCTGTTCCCACTTCATCCAAAATATCACCTAATAACATTCCGGTGAAACGTAGAACATCATTGGCTGCGATAAATCCATATACCTCTTTGAATGGCTCCAGATGGTTGATGCGGATATCAAATAACGACCAATCTTTCTCGCGGATAATTTTTCTTAATTGGTCCTCTATTAATCTCCCGGAAGGTAAACCTGACTGGGCATCTGTCAGACTTTCTCGTTCTGCTCTGGCGATTGCATTTTGCACCCGTAAGCGCAATTCTTCAATATCAAACGGCTTGGTAATATAGTCATCCGCTCCCAATTCCAGGCCTTGCAGTTTGTCACTGCGTTCGTCCTTTTGAGTCAGGAAAATAATCGGAATGTGGCTCGTACGGGTATTGATTCTTAAGCGACGACAGACTTCATAACCATCAATATCCGGGAGCATAATATCCAACACTATTAAATGTGGCATTAATTGTCGGGTTTTTTCTAGGGCAACTTCTCCACGGGGAGCGATATCCACATCATATCCCAACCCCGAAAAATAAATATTCAACATGTTAGAAATATCATGATCATCTTCAACAACTAATAGGCGTCCTTTACCCATCCTAACCTCCAGATTTATAACTAAGAAATTATCGAACAATAATTTTGCATCCGTTTTATACACATAATTGGTTAACATAATTTACGGATGACATACTTATTATACTTAATCCAAATCACAATTGGGTTTAAATGAGTGACGATAATTTTAATAACTTACTATACTGCTGTTATTTATCTATCTTCCCTGGGATAAAGTTGACGGTGAAGTGTAGCATGTTTCAATTGGTGATGATCGCTTTCTTCATAAGCAATATCATGTTCGATCACACGCCTTTCATTTGAACTGATGAGGATCACATCCGACTCAATCGTTCGGGCAGGGTAAATAACCAAACCAGATCCTATACGGCAATTATGTCCCACACATCCCCCCAAAACTGGCCGATTTGCGTTACCCAATTTTCCATTTGCATCTCGAGCCCGTAATCCAATCGGCAACAAATTGAAATCAGTAAATGTAGTGCCTGCGCCAACAAATGAATTGCGACCTACTACACTCATTTGAAGGCATGTATTTTGGGCAACCATACTATTATCCATCAGTGTAGACATAAAAATTGAAGCTCGGAAAGGAAGAAATGTGCCATCTCCAACCACAGATAACATTAAATTGCATCCCTGGGAAATATTAACATTATTCCCAATGATGCAGTTTTCAATCACCGCACCAGCGCCAATGGTAACATTATCCCCGATCGTTGTTGGTCCATGAATCACAGCACTGGGATCGATGGAACAATTCTTCCCGGACGTTACCAGTTTGGAACAGGTCAATAATTGTCTTCCTTCATACATGGATGTTAATAAAACGCTCAGCATAAATCTTGGGTCATTTTTTAAACGCTTTTCAAATCGTGCCCCTCTGGCAAACAAACCGAAAATCGCGTCAGCAATAAAAACATGCACCCAGGAATCAATGGCTATCAGGCTTTGTAAAGGAACCTGATACACCAAATCACCTTGATTAAATGCCATGTATTTCGGCACGTGATAATAACCAATTTCCTGAGACTTTAAATCCATAATCAATGGTTTTACATCATCTACAGGGCCATGCGGGTAATACCAGAGGTCAGCAAAGTAAAGATCATCAATTTTTTCATAAGATCTTGATAATGGGAGACAATGCTCTCTAAATGCCGGGTCCTTAATTGAAAAAGCAACCCGGACTGCACAATTCTCTTCCTGTGCAAGATCCATAAATGATTTGATAAAAATCTCATCAAAGAATAGATTATCCCGGAAAACAATACAGGACTTATTTTTTATTGGAATACTCTCTCCTGGAGAAATATCAATTTCTTGTTTTGTGTAGGCTGCCAGAACATCCCTTTGAATTAACCATAAAGGTTTATTCAGAATTCGCAGATCCCTGGCTGGTTCATTAAAGGGTAGAACATGCTGCTGGGAGCGCAGAATTATTCGATAATCTAACATTAATTACTCAAAGGTTGTTTATTGATCTCTAACTGGAATAATATACCTGAATTTGGAGAAACCGAAGTTTCCTCCATAGGATAATAACGACCACCACTAGTCCAGGCAAAAAATTCCCGTAAGAGGCCAAAAGTATAAGGTGAGTACAGCCAATTCCAGGCATGAACCGCCTCACTTTCAATTACTTGCCAAAACCATTGTTTTTCATTTTCGTTGATGACAATTTGTACCCCACAATTCTGTTGCGCAAACTCAGCCAGCTTTTTCAAACCAAAAACAATTCTTTGTTGAGAGTTCATCAAGCGATACGAAATCTCTGTTAATGAATAGTATTTCCCTTGCATTCTAAGAAAACTCCGAAAACTAGCTTCTCCTATTCGATGGGCAATTCCCGAAGCACCACGTTCTCCAAATAATAAAGGACCCGTTTCTAGAAAATTGAATAGTTCCTTTTGTTTATGTGTGTCAGTATATAAAACATTTTCAAATAATGAGGCAGTTCTAATTAATGATCCCTTTTCGTGTATTCCAATTGTTTCTCTTACCCCCTCTAATAAAATATCTGTCATCGTACCAGAACATTTTAGAGTTGTTTGATAGGTCATTTTTTAATCAGTCTCCGGATTAATGAATTTGTGTAATATTTGCATAAATAACTGCGGTTCTTCAAGCATAATAAAGTGACCGGATTTTGTAAAAATTTCAATTTGTGAGGTGGGAATCCCGTAATGCAATGGTTTATATTGTTTGGGTGATACTATATTATCACGTTTTCCATACATTCCCAATACTGGAATTTTGATTTTTTGAAGGCTCGGTCTTAAATCAACCTGATTAAGGGAATGGATGCTATTTAGAAAAGATTCCAAATTTGTTTTTGAAAGATCATGATCAATAATCTCCGGGAAGAGTGGGTTTCTACAGATCAAGGGCGATACTTTCTTCAGCGTTCTGCGAAAAAAACCAAAATTACGAAACAATAAAACCGCAATACTGCGCCTTCCAGCCAATCTTAGGGGAAAACTCAGAGATTTGCCTTCAATTGGAGAACCAATCACAACCACTTTTTGAATACGGTTTGGGTCATTGAGTGCAGCCATCAAACTTACCGTCCCCCCCATGCTGTGGCCAACCAGAGGTGCATTCTGAATTCCCATTTGATCCATGAATTGTCTTACCAGATCAACAAAATCCTCTACCTTATATGAAGTCAGCTTATCATTTGATTCTCCGAATCCCCAAAAGTCAAGTGCATAAGCCCTGTTTGTTTTTCCGATCATTGCCATCGTTTCCTGCCAAAGACCCCAGGAACCTAGCCAGCCATGTAAAAAAATTACAGGTTTCCCCTTACCAAAAACCTCGTAATGCAATATTCCTTTATCTGTGGTGATGGAGGACATCAGTGCAGACTATTTTGCCTCCATATCGGCCAATATGGTATACAGTAATTCTAAAAGAACCTTTTTAACCGAGTTTTTATCATGAGCAACACAGGGTAAAAGTTTAATTTTTGGATCTAATCGTAACGCAAAACGCATATCTTCAAGATCCCAGGCATCTTCCAGATCCTGTTTATTAGCAGTTACCACATAGGGAGTAGGCGCATACGCCCGAAATGTCTCCAAGATAAAGCGCGCTTCTCTAAATGTCTCTGGTCGAGAACTATCCACCATGACAATAAAGCCCAACATACCTTCTGAAAGGATTTCCCACATGAAGTCAAACCTTCTCTGACCAGGGGTTCCAAACATATAAAGAACCAATTCTTTGTCGATGGTGATACGGCCAAAATCCATTGCTACTGTAGTAGCGTTCTTAATTTTCTCTGATTCGAGCGATATTTTTCGTTCTGTAGAAACAACATCAATCTCACTAATTGACTGGATGAACTCTGTTTTTCCTGAACTAAATGGGCCTGTAACTACAATTTTTACTGTCTGCATAAAATACCTAATTAAATTGCTCGAATTCTATCAATAATTCTATTAATCAACGATTTTTGTTCAACTTTGTCCGATTTCTGTAATGCTCTTGGTTGTAATGCACCGGTTTTTTCTCCTGGTCGAATGATTTCAATCAAACCTGCCTGTAACAAAGAGTACACGATACGCCGAATTTCTAAATCATTGAGTTTGGTTGCTTTTGCAATCTGTCGCATGGTGTTTTTAGGATTAACATAATATACCACCCGCCATTCTTCCACACTTAGATTTACATTTCTGATATTAATTCCTGGGCGATCACTGAATTTAAGCGACATATCCAATGAAGGAATTTCCTGTTGTAATTGTTCCCATTCGCGCAACTGTCTTGATCCTTCGATGATCAGGTTTTCAAGATTCATACGAACAGGAATTTTATCGGATGGCGGTAATGAATTTATTTCAAAATTAAACATTCCTTCCACCCAGGTAAATAGCTGCCGGACAATACCAACAAAATACTGTTGCAGGCTTTCGATAATATCATATTGATTAAGATACCCAGCATTGATTAATAAGATACCGAGTTCTTTATCATTCATATTGGCTGCCCGTTCTGCAAGGATCGAATACTGCCTTGAACTGATTTTCTTGCTTCTTCGTAAAATACCAGCTAAAGTATTATCCATATGATCCATTTGGGCATAAATTAATTTTCCCTCACGGAAAGAAACCCTGGCAATATCTGAAGGCCCCTCAATAACCAGAGTTCCGGTTTTACAGGCAAGATTTACCAGATTTAATAATTGGGTGATCGTAAAATCGCGCAGATTACCTTTTAAGGCCATATGTTTTCCATGTCGATATCTTGACTTTTGAAATTATACAGGTAAGCAGGTTCTGAGTCAATTAAATCTTATTCACGAATTCGACGGGTGCATTAATAACTGTCATAGATATGCCAAGTCTGCTTTTTCAATAGAATGAATTCTCTTGTATAATTTTGCCAGGTATGGAATACAATAGCAATCAAATAAGTATGAGAATAATAAAATGCTAAACATTGTCAGCACGCTCAACGGGCAAGATCTTGGTTTTTTAAAGATCGTTGCCAATGCCTGGGGTATTGAAATAAAAGCTCCAGATGCTTACGCTGCCAGAACACAATTAGCTTTTGAAATGGATAACCCTGAAATTATCAAAGAAATTTATGAGGTATTGCCAGAAAATGTTCGCAAGGCGTTCGATGTCCTCTTAGAAAATGAGGGAAAAATTCCCTGGGCAAAATTTTCTCGAGATTTTGGAGAAATCCAGGTAATGGGATCAGCCCGGAGAGATCGTGAACGCCCTGATCTGCATCTAAAAACGCCAGTCGAGTATCTTTGGTATCGCGCCTTTATTGGTAGGGCCTTTTTCAGCACAGAGACAGAACCACAGGAATTCGCATATATACCAGAGGAAATTTTTTCATGCCTGGAACCCGTCCATATTCAGAAAAAACAAATTCCTGGACGGCCAGCAACAACCAAAGAAACAAAAATCGTATATCCCGCCCAAGACGTAATTCTGGATGATGCCTGCACTTTTTTAGCAGGGATGCGAAATAGTTTTTCATTCGATATTCTTCACAACTATTGTGATATTCCGATAACATTCTTAAATTCTATTCTTACAGAATTAAAATTGATTTCCGAAGATGGAACAATAGATCCTGAACAGGTGCGGATATTTCTGGAATCCTCCAGGGAGCTATCACTTTCTTTGCTTATCAATCGTTGGATAAACAACGCCAATTTGAATGAAATGAGTCTTATACCAGGAATTATCATTGAAGGAATTCTGGATCGTAACCATCAAAAAGCCCGGCAATTTTTATTAGATCAAATCTCGCTGATTCCCAACAATCAATGGTGGGCCATCGACAGTTTTGTTTCATTTGTTTATCAGACTAATCCTGATTTTCAACGACCGGCGGGTAATTATGATACCTGGTATATAAAAAGTGCCGCAGATGAGGAATATCTGCGTGGTTATGAGCATTGGGATGCTGTTGACGGCTTATTTCTGCGCTTCATGATCACCGGCCCATTGTTCTGGTTGGGATTGGTGGACCTAGCATCCAGCAGCAATGAAAACACCATGCAGGCTTTTAAATGCTCCAGTTGGTATGCGGACTTATTATCCAATAATTCACCAGAAATCAATAAACTGGAAGAGACTAGAATTATCATAGATTCATACGGAAAACTCGTCATCCCTTTACGCTTTTCGCGCACTATACGTTATCAGATTTCCAGATTCTGTGATTGGGATGGGAAGACCAAAGATGGATACATTTATCATATTTCACCTGATTCATTACAGCGGGCAAAGCAACAAGGATTAAAAATCAGCCATTTCTTAAAGATAGTCCAATCTACCATAACGCACCCATTTCCACCCAAATTAAAGTCTGCACTGGAAAACTGGGAAAACCAGGGAACCCAGGCTCATTTTAGTAATGCAGTTTTATTACACATTGCTGATCATGAAGTCATCCAGCAATTACAAACCATGTCTGTAAAGAAGTTTATTCAAGCAGTACTCAATCAAAATACTATTGCCGTCACTCCATACGGAGTTGAACCCTTACGCAAAGCATTAATCGAAATGGGTTATTTAAGTGAATAAGACACGATCATTAATGGAAAAAAACCAACAATATTCCAATTTAAATATGTTTTTTGGTACCTTAACCGCAATCTTGTCTCGGATATAATTTAATTATCAATTAAATTTTTTTCCTGAAAAGAGGTCACAATGTCAAACCGATTAGTATGGGCTGAAGAAGAAATCCAATCTTTAAAAGACAACGGATTATACAATCAGATACGCACAATCAGTTCTCCACAAGGCGCCTGGTTGGTGGTAGATGGAAAAAAAGTATTAAACTTCTGTTCGAATAACTACCTTGGGCTGGCTAATCATCCAAAAATGATTGCTGCGGTAAAGAAGGTTGTCGACGAATATGGTGTCGGGCCAGGGGCGGTGCGCTCCATCGCAGGCACCATGGATGTTCATCTGGAATTAGAACGGCGTTTGGCTCAATTTAAAGGTGTGGAAGCGTGTATCTCATTCCAATCAGGATTCTCAGCAAATTTGGCGACAATTCCCTGCCTGGTTGGAAAAGAAGATGGCATTCTTTCAGATGACCTGAACCATGCGTCAATAATTGATGGATGCAGGCTATCAGGGGCAACCATCATTCGGTTTGACCATGCAGATGCCAAAGATTTGGAAAATAAAATTCTAGAAAATAAAAACAAATATCGCAGGTTATTAGCTATCACCGATGGAGTATTCAGTATGGATGGTGATCTGGCTCCATTAGACAAAATTTACGAGGTTACCAGTAAATATGATGTCATGTTGATGGTGGATGATGCTCATGGCGAAGGTGTGGTAGGTAAAGGTGGTCGGGGCATTGTGGACCATTTTGGCTTACATGGAAAAGTGGATATTGAAGTCGGCACGATGTCGAAAGCATTTGGTGTCATGGGCGGGATGGTTGCAGGAAACGCGAAATTGATCGAATGGATTCGGCAACGCGGGCGACCTTTTATCTTTTCATCCGCATTAACTCCCGCAGATGTTGCGGCATGTTTGACTGCGGTCAATCTATTGGAAGAATTTACAGAGCTGGTGGATCGACTATGGGAAAACGGGAATTATTTCAAAGTCGAAATGAAAAATTTAGGGTTTGATACCGGCTTATCTCAAACCCCGATCACACCAGTGATGTTAGGAGAGGCAAAACTGGCGAAGGATTTCAGTAAAGAATTATTCAATGAAGGTGTATTTGCCATGGCTTTAGGGTTTCCTACTGTTCCGGTAGGAAAAGCGAGAATTCGTGTCATGATCTCTGCCACCCATTCAAGAGAAGATCTTGATCAAAGCTTGCAGGCATTTGAACGGGTGGGTAAGAAACTCAAGGTGATTTAACTGGTTTTTAGGCTCAGGTAAGTCAATAAAAAAAACACGCTAAGGCAGCGTGTTTTTTGTAAAACCAAGGTTTACTCTTGTTCACTAAAAGGGTCATAAGTAGGGTTGGTACCTGCCCAGGTGCAAGAAGGTTGTGTCAGAAGATTACATTGCATACCATGTGAACAGCGGTGTCCAATCACGCGGGGAGGCTGATCAGGCAGATATTCCGGGGGTAAGACGACCTGAACCTCTAAATGAACTTCAATTCCAGCATGTCTACAGTATTGTGTTTTTGCTGATACCCATTTCTTTTCTGTCATTTTTACCTCCATCGAGTATTATTCTCGATATTCATTTTTGATTATACCATTTCAAAAACTGATCAATTCCCGGATTATTTTGAGTTTATTTTATAGAGAGCACCATCATGTGAAATCAGATATAGTTCACCAAAGACATCTTCCCCGAATGAGCTGATATTTAATCCAGATTCAAATAGAGAATTCACAGCCCAATCGCCATCTGTCGTTGGAAGAATTCCCCAAATTTTACCGGTACAAAAGTCTCCAAAAATATAAATACCATACCACTCAGGCAGGTCTTCGCCCCGGTAAACATAACCCCCTGTCACAGAACAACCTAAACTATGATCATATTCGAAAATTGGATCAATCAATTCATTCGGATTGATTGGATCCCCTTTAAAAGGATGTGTCCCTTCTCGATAATTCCATCCAAAATTCAGACCCGTATCAGGGTTGGCAGGTGTAAAATTGATTTCCTCCCATTCTCCCTGCCCCACATCAGCAATCCAAAGATCGCCTGTTAAACGATCAAATGAATAGCGCCAGGGATTACGCAATCCTAAAGCCCAAATTTCAGCCCTGCCACCACCATCCAGATAAAGATTATCGGATGGTATTGCATAAATCTCCTGATCCTGCACGGCAATCCGTAGCATCTTTCCTAAAAGTGTATCCGGGTTCTGCGCTCGGTTTTCAGGATCACCACCCGAACCGCCATCCCCCAGACCAACATATAGGAAACCATCTGGACCGAAAACCAAATTTCCACCATTGTGATTTGAATAAGGCTGTTCATAGGTGAGAATGACCTGTTCGCGTTTTGGATCAGCTGCTCTTCTGTCCTCATCAGCGACATATCTGGCAATAACCGTATCTCCACCCTGCCCAGAATAATTTAAATAGAATATTCCATTGTTGGCATAATCAGGATCCAAAGCCATTCCTAACAAGCCCTGTTCTGATCCTCTAGTTGTAGTTTTACTTTTGATATCGAGAAATGGCGCAGGCAATAAAACCCCATCCTCCACTACCCGGATAAATCCATCTTGTTCGAGAATATAAATTAGCAGAATGCCATCATAATGTGATGTCATTCCCAACGGTTTTGAAAAACCAGAAGCAACTTCTACCCACTGATAGGCAGATGGATCAGGAAATTCTTTCACCGTATCCATTTGAATATCTGTTATAACTTCATCTGTCTGGATAGGTTCCTGAATTTCTTCAGCAGGAAAAGTGTCTGTAGGGATTGGTGTATCCCTGACTGGTTCAGTTTCTGTCATAACTTCGATAACCTCTGGCGTAAAAGTGATCTGACGCTCAGAACACCCTGCCAAAACCAATAAAATAAGGACAACCAAATACGTAATTTTGTTTAATTTCATACCAACCTAATTCTTTTTTATCAATTATAGCAATTCGAAACATTATTTTCGAAATTATTTATACAGTTTGTGTTGATCTGAAATTAATTTTTTATCAGTTTTTTACGTTTGAATCTAATATAGGGAGCTGCCAATTTTCGAATCCAATATTTCCAAACAATCGGCTGCCACCATTTTCCCCCATCGCGATAATGAATTTTTAACATATCCGGCCAACAACGATCATCTTCTGCAATCGTTTTCGCATCTCCATGCAAACGAAAATTTGCCCACAATTTTGGTAAATACACGATCTTACTAATTTTTGCTAACCGCAGCCATAAATCGTAGTCCATTGCAAAATAAATGGATGAATCTAGAGGTTCAACTTGCTTCCATAAATCAGCCCGCCAAAAAGCAGCTTGTTGCGGGATATGGACGTAGCCCGTCTTTAATTTATAATAATCGGTCTGTTGGGCATTGAATTTTCCAATAATGTTGTCATTGGCATCCACAAAATTGCAATCTCCATACACCATGCCTACATCGGGATGTCGAAGAAGATAATCGACTGCCTGTGAGACAGCCTGTGGTTCCAGAGTGTCATCAGAATTAATCCAAGCCAGGATCTGACCTGATGCTTTGGAAAAACCTTTGTTGATCGCATCAGTTTGCCCACGATCTTTTTCTGATTGCCAATAGGCAAATCTGCTTGAATATTTTTGAATGATTTCAAGACTATTATCAGAAGATTTTCCATCGATTACGATGTATTCAATGTTGGGGTAATCTTGATTCAACACAGAGTTGATTGTTCTTTCCAGATATTTACCCTGGTTGAAAGATGGCGTAACAATTGAAACTAGCGGTTGCATAAATTAATCCTCAATTTTTTTCTTTAGGTCAAAAATAACGGTATCGCTGGTCTCTTTCCAAACCTGATAACCTTCATAAAGTAACTTCTTGATTTCAGGTTGATTGTTGAGTTCTGAGAATTGCGTTACAAGGAAATAATCCATGCCTTGTGTTTGTTCTGCAAACAAAGCCTGTAAATCAAATTTCTGGCCTGTTAACTCACGGAGGGAAAAGTCAAAGGTTGACATCCAGGGTTCTATCTCGGTCCACCCCCAATAATTCAATCGGTATCCATAATCCTGGGTAATCCCAATGACCCGATCATCCAACTCAAATACACCAGACATGTTTTCCCAGAACTTGACTTCACTGTCGTAATTATTTCTCGCGAGGGTGACCCTCACATCCCAGGCATTGATAACCATGAACAGTCCTAAAACACCCAGAACCACAATATTACTGTTCCATTTAGAGTTCCTGATCCCGGAAACTATCCTACTAAAAACGACGGATGCTCCTATGGCAACAATCGGTACCAAAGGTAACTGATAGTAATCATGCGTGGACATGTGATAAGGCAAAGTCAATGCCATAAATAAAATAACCCAAAAACAACGCAGATAAAAGAATTCTATAACTGGTTTTTCTCAATAATAATGTTCCAAGTATCGCAGCCAGGAAGAATTCAAAACCCACCACTTTATTGATCATTTCAATCCAGCGCAACCAGAATACCGGATCAACCCATAATTGTGGAAAGAATCTCAAACTAAATTGGGATTGCAGTTCACCACTGATCAATAAACCATAGAACATATAGAGTATATAAGGCAGCACTGTCAGTAATCCCATTATCCTAATAGTTTTACTGCGGAAAACGGCCTTAATATTTTTCTTCTCAGAGAAAACGATTCCAATAAATGCAAAGGCTAAAGAAAAGATCACTACGGATTTTATGAATATCGCCAATCCCGCAAAAACACCCGCTAATAGCGCGTTTTTGATATTATCCTGATCAATCCAGCGAACCATACCCCAGATGGCTAAGATCATGAACATAACCATAAGTGGATCTGGCTGAAATGCGCGGCTGGCAATCACCGTGTATGGAGTCACCATGAATACCATAAAGGCAAACACAGCAGCGTTCCTATCGATTAATCTTTTAGTTAAGGCTAATAATACCAACCCGCCAATTGTCCAGAAGAGAATCGAATAGACACGAGGAACCCATAAAATTTCTTTACCGATCACTTGATAAGTAAAGGCTGTTAATCGTTCCAACACAGGTGGTTCGATTAACCCTTGCTCCTGCCAAAGACTCACCGCTAAATCTCTTTTACCAGTGTCATCTGATGGTTGGTTCACATAAAACATACCACGGGCTTTAATCGCTGAGTAAAGCTGCCGGGTCGGGTGGAAATCTAAAGGAGCATCTGTGAGATCATAGAAGCGGATGATCAGCCCAATTAATAAAATTAAGACAATCGAAATCACATAAAAAAGATAATGATTATTATACAATTCTTCATTCTGCGTTCCAATTTCTGATTTTAAAGAATTAGATATCATTTACCTTTTCCTTTTAGATCAGGCCTTCTAACTAAAAATCTTAATCGGAGGTAGAGGGATTTTATTTTGGTCAGTCCTAATGGTGCAAAAATAGAATACAGCATTCTATGCCATTCAGGAAAAATAGTAGGGAAATCTACCTTCATTCCTTGCCAATAAACATGAGCTGCCTGTGAATATTGGTCTCCATCCAGCAGATATCTCGCATTCATTCGATGAGCGCCAGCCAGTATTTTTTTATAATTTTCTAAAAAGGTTTTGTTCAAAACCGGATTATTTTCCATCCATTCGACCAAACGGTACGCTTCCTGGCCAAATTCAGAGGCATGAGCCACATTTTTAGCAGTCGCATGAAAACGGGCTGCTGCCCATATTTTTTTGGAGTACTTAATCGGAGCATCCGAAGCCAATCTTAGCCATAGGTGATGGTCTAATAAAAAATGGTAGGTAGGATCTAATCCGCCAGTAGAGTCTAATAATTCTTTTCTCATGAAAACAGCTGGTTGACCGATGATTTTGAATTGCATCAAATCCTTTAGATTCCAATCTCCGTATTTCATGATATTGGTAATCTTGCCATGCTGGTCAATCGACTGAACATCACCAAAAACAAAAGCAAGCTCAGGTTTCGATTCCAAAAGTTCGATAGCCTCTGAGATTGCCCCTTCTAAATATAAATCGTCCGAATTTAGCCAGCCTATATACTTTCCGTTGGCATGTTTTAACCCTTTATTGAAGGCATCTGCCTGTCCATTATCTTTTTCTGAAACCCACCATGCTAATTGCGAAACATATTTTTTGATGATTTCCTGACTGCCATCGCTTGAATTTCCATCCACCACGATGTATTCCATGTTGGAATAATCCTGGGTTAATACTGAGAGCATCGATTTTTCCAGATAATCTGATTGGTTAAAAGAAGGGGTAATGATGGAAATAAGTGGTTTATTTTTCATACGAGATTGATCTGACCAATGAATGATTGTATTTTGAACTAGTTTCTAAAAAAGCTGGTTGTAATCCACTTTTTCAAAAATCGATAACTTTCCACCAATGGTTGCATCCAGCACCTTCCGCCCATCTTTTTCGAAGGTTTCCTTTGCCATCCGGTAACCTACTTCGGATTTTTCTAGATCAGGTAATTGCCATCGGAATCCTTTTCCAAAGTATTCTGGATGAAAATGGTTAGGATCATCTCCTTCGGAGACGATTGTTGTGTTTGCTTTTCCCTTTGTCTCAAAATTATGATCCACTCCAATTAATAAAGCTTCCTCAAATCCCATATAAAATGCAATCTGCAAGGCAACGTAAGTGACTGTAGCACTCTCCCATAGACGATTCCTGATATCTTGGGAAAATTTTGGTTCAGTATAGGTGGTATAAAGGAAAAAAAGATTCTCTCGTTGGGTCAACCAGCGATTTCCCGCTCTCCAGGAAACAAAACGGGGGATATTGAGATCCAGAATATCATCTGCACACTGTTCTATCACCAGATCATTAACAGAAACATAATAGCTGGTTTCAAAACCCATTTCCTCAAAAGCAAGATAAATCCGATTCATTCCAAAAGTGAATTCGTTTTTCAAATTTGAGAGATCCGTTTGCTTCAAGCTGGGACCATTTCCCAAAATGAAACATCGTTTCCCATTGTGAATATTGTGAAATTGTTCGAGGTCTTTGCGTGATTGAACGCGCCATGGATGAAAATAAGCATCTGGAAGTTCTTTGATTCGTTTCATCCAGTCTATTGAATCGCGGACAGGGGCTAGAATCGATGGTGGAAGAATTCTTTTGATTTGATTTTTCATCTCTATTCCGTACTGAGCTTCGCAGTTGCCCCACCATCAACAACAATGGATTGACCTGTCATGAAAGATGATTGCTCGCCATCAGCCAGAAAATAAATTGCATGAGCCAGTTCAATCGGCATCCCAATGCGACCATTGACTGTTTTCCTGGCCAGGTTTTCTAATCGAATCTGATCCAGATGTGCTGAAAGCATGGGTGTATTCACTGCACCCGGAAGAATTGCATTCACCCGAATATTGTCCTGGGCAAATTCAATCGCCATTGAGCGTGTCAGTGCAAGCAGCCCGCCTTTACTGGCGGCGTAACTACCCACACCTGACGAAGTCGCAATGGCGTGTACAGAAGAAACGTTTATAAATGCTCCACCACCTTTATTTTTCAATAGCGGATAGGCTAATTTCGCTCCCAAAAACACCGACCTCAAATTCGAAGCCATCACAGAATCCCATTCTTCCGCAGTTGTTTCCAGTAAAGGTTTCACAACCTGCAGCGCAGCATTATTAATGACCGCATCCAGTGTGTCGGTAAAATTGTACACAGCCTGATAAATTTGTTCCAACCTGGATGGATCGGAAATATCAGCTTTTATAAATAATCCATTTTTTGGAAAAGATTCACCATAATCGTTGCGATCAACCCCTATCACAATCCAGCTCTTTTCGTGGAATAATTCTACAGTTGCCCTGCCAATTCCCCCGGCAGCCCCTGTTATTAACATTACACGCGGTTTTTGATTCATTCTATCCTGCCATTATCCTGATCTAATTTTATTTAGATCTGAGGTGTCTTTTCCCAAACCAACCAACAGATTCTTTATCGTATTCCAATGCACCCTCTCCCAGGCTTGAGGACTGGAATTTGAGTTATGTGGTGCCAGTAGAACGTTTTTCATGGTTAATAGGGGTGAATCGAGTGGTAAAGGCTCGATCTCAAATACATCCAGCGCAGCGCCTGCCAGTTTTCCGGATTGGAGGGATGTGATTAATGCCCGCTCATCGACAATTGGTCCTCTGGCTGTGTTAATGAAAACCGCTTCTTTTTTTACAAGCTTGAGTGTTTTTTCATTGATGAGATGAAAACTGGTCGGATTTAAATCACAGTTAACACTGATGAAATCGGATTGGCTAATAAGCTCATCTAGTGGAACCATTGTCAATCCTTGTTCAAGAATAAAATCAGGTTCAATTTCACGGATATCATTACCCAGAAGTTTCATGCCAAATACTTTAGCTCGTCGAACAACAGCCTTGCCAACATTTCCCACACCAACCACACCTAAGGTACATTCACTTAATGAGCGGCCAGGGATCTTGTTCCATTCGCCAGATTTCATGGCTGCATCCATCCTGGGAAATTGGCGCGCAAATGTCAAAATATAACCAAGCACGCTATCTGAGACCGGCAGGGTAAAAGCATTGGGTGTGTTGCCAACCATTACGCCAACAGAATTTGCATACACTTTGTCAATCGAATCAATGCCAGTCCCCCATTTAGAAATCACCTTCAACCTTGGGAGACAGGCATCAATGACTCGTTTTGTAAAGCGATCATCCCCACAAATTGCACCATCTATTTTCCCGGCATATTTCAGGATTTCCTCTTCTGACAATCTCTCATGCACTTCTGGAGCAATCACTTCTATTCCATAGGATTCGAGAACTGGAACAAATCTTTCCTTAAATGGAATCATATAAGGGGCAGATAATAACACGGTTAGTTTCATATTTCTCCCAGGGTCAGGTATCGCTATGGATTATACCAAATCCCTTTTTGATTGATGAGATAACATCAAATCGGCTAATAAAAAATCTAGTTCCTCGTCAATATCAAATGCTTCTGATCGGTCCACTTCAAACATCAACGGTCTTGCACCAATTCGATTCCTGTGTTCAAGTAAGGTTTTGCGTTCAAATAAGTAGATACAGGAGTTTTCTTCATAGATTGGTGGTAAGTCCTGGGTACGCAATAATATTGCTGGATTGTGATTGATTGGTCTGGTTAATTGATCCCAGAACCGAGTATGAAGTTTGGTCACCGAAAAAAGCGAATCAAATGATGGCATATTATCCAATAAATAATTTATTGCCCTTGAGATTGTTTCTGACCTTAATAGTGGGTTGGTACTATGCGTTTGCAAGTAAAAATCCGCATCGATTGTATCTGTATCATGCAACAGGATTTCATTCATGGGGATCGAATCAGCTCGTAAATGCTCAGGTCGCTGGATAATTTTAATGGATGGGAAATAGTTATTAATACCTTCTGAGATTTTTTCACTATCGGTATCCACCACGATCTGATTAATCTCCGGAACAGACAAAAGGCTCGATAAAATATAATGGTAAAGAGGTTTCCCGGCGATCAATCTAAAATTCTTTTCAGGAACTCTGACCGAATGGTGACGCATGGGTACAAGTGCAACTACTTTTGGTTTTTTATTCATTTTTCATCCTTTCCGGTCAAGTTCTGATAATGAATTGGTTTTATCTCACGTTCTTTCTTCATAATTTGATCACCGTTTCTGGGATAGTAAAAGGTCTGTTTTAATTGCCATGTTAAAGGGCCTGATTGATGATACCCTAAATAAGTACCATAGAATTGGTTCCATCGAAAACCCAACACGCTTTTCCAAACTTTATTTATTATCTTATCTCTTCGGGCTGCTCGCAAGTCATTTTTTACATTAGAAAAGAATGCTTTAATCAGATCCAAAATACCAAACTGCTCCTGGGGATAAATGATCTTAAAAGCCATACCCTCACGACGATATCGGTTCGAAATACCATGCCACGATTCATTATGGACATGAATGATCTCTGCTTCAGCAACGTAAGCAATTCGATATCCTTGCTCATGCACCCAACGTGCCCATGCAAGATCTTCCAGGCCGGGCAAGGTCTCATTATAAGCATTTTGTTCCCAGAGTTTCTTACGTATGGCAGCATTGGCATTATTGCAAAATGGATAATTTTGATGAATAGTAGAGGTATCCGGGAACCAATGTTCAAAAATTTGATGTTCTGAAAATTGCGTGGTTTCCATACCACGTTGTTTTCCGTAACTGATGGCAACTTTTTGATCTTGAAATGGTTCTAGCAATCGCTCCAGCCAATCCGGGTACACTGGATAAACATGCGCACTGGCAAACACCACAAAATCAGCTTTTGCGTGAGATATTCCGAGATTGAGGGATCTTCCAAACGTGAAATCTTGTGGTTGTATATGGACAATTTGAACAGCATATTCATTGGCAATCTCAACCGTCCGATCAGATGAACCCGAATCAACCAGAATGACTTGAACATCCTGAATTGTTTGATGAAGAATCCCATCCAATAATCTGGATAAATGTTTTTCTTCGTTGAATGCCCGAATAACAACCGAACAGACTGAGCTCATTTTTCCAACTCGAAAGCAGTGTCTTCTAATATCCCTGCGGAGATTACCCTTAAAGTTTCAGAATTTTCAGGCAGGAGATCTTGCCAACTAAAATCTTTTAACTGTACATAACCATTCCAAACCTGATCTTCTTCAAGATATCTATCAAATGGCAAGGAGGCTCGATACAATTGTGTATAAAGGAATTTCCTTGTATTTTCAATAAACATCTCCGGCAATTCCACTGCTTCAGCGCTTAGGAAGTCTTCAAAAGTTTTCAGATAATTATCGCGAGTTCTTGGAAAATAAACCGTATCTATTTGGGTGAAACGTGATTTTCCAGCACATAAAACTGGAACACCTAATAGTGTCGCTTCCAGTCCAATGGTAGAGTTATAAATCATGACAAATTTAGATTTTTGGATTAATTCATACGAACTGAAATATTCGGTCGCATCCACAAAAACCACATTTTCCAGGGTATCTACCCGATTCAATCTAGCCCACTCTGACACAGATTCGCGACTTGCTTTACCTGGCCTGGCTTCATCTGGATGAGCACGAATGACAAATAATGTGTCTGGATTTTTCTGAATAATTGTTAAAACTTGATCAAGCCAGTCAAACATATGCTCAAAAATGACATTGGCATGCGACTGGCTGGTATCAAAAATGACATTCGTATAAATCGGAACGATTTGTTTGAATTTCGATGACAAATTATTAAACGAATCACTTAATGTGCGCATGGTTGGCCAAAATTTCACACCTGCCATGGAAAAATTACCTTGAAATCTTTGTTCAAGATATTGGTCTAATATTTTGTTCTGATCATCATTCAGGAAAAAATTCGTTGACAAATGAATCGGGTATGCTGTCGCTTGATCATAAGTAAAAAACGCACTAAACGGTTGCAAACCAACTTCATGCGTAATTACCGGAATATTGTTTTTTTGAGCAACCCATCGAACAGTCGCTTCTGGAAAAGTCATGCCATTAAAGACAACTACTTTTCGCGGTTTTTCTTTTGCGATTAACCTGGAAAATTGTGATGCAATATTTTCAGCAGCCAGAATGTAACTTTTGAATAAGGTTTTTGTCTCATCATCATCTGGCAAATGATAGCATCGGAGAACCCACCGTATGGCGGGCAGAACCAAAGCTCCTAAAGGAAGCTCCTGATATTGATACATCGATAATTGTTTGATTGACAGGTCATTTATTTCGTTTTTAATTTTCGTTGAGGGCCTGTTCTTATACCAGACAACATCTAACTGGGAATACATTCTTTTTGATTGTCTGATGCATATGGCGCATGGCGGACTATCCAAAGGGTGATTGAGAATGCTCCCTAACATGCAATGATCCATCCCGGCATCACAAATAAACTGAATAACCGGAACTCCCTGCAATTGCAAGCTCCATTTGGTAAGCAACGCAAAACCGGCATTCAAACTCATACCCTGCAAGCGGGTGGACACGCCCATAAATACAATCGGTCTCTGTGGTCGCAGTTTCGAATGCTTTTTTACATCGTCAGCCAATTTATCCAGGTGACGATCATTGATAGCATGAATCCAGCGCTGCCGAATACCTGCTCTAACCTTTTTAAACTTACGAATCATTAGAACGAAGTAACCCTGCGTAATTTCTGTAAGGATGATTTTTCACTATCATAAACTTTCTTAACACCATCCCCTAATGCATGTTCAGTTACCCGAATGTATTTGACCAGTTTTTCCATTCCTTGCGGTTCAACGGAGGCTGCTTGATCGGATCCCCACATGGCTCTATCCAATGTGATATGACGTTCCACCAAACATGCACCCAAAGCGACAGCAATTGCCGAAGGCACCAAACCAACTTCATGCCCAGAATAACCGATGGGGCAATCAAATTCTGCTTGCAAAGTTTCAATCATCCTCAAATTTAGGTCGTCCGGAGGGCATGGATAAGCACTGGTTGTATGGGTGATCAGCAGATTTTCACTGCCAATTTCCTTAATCGCACTCCGAATCTGATCCATGCTCGACATACCCGTCGATAAAATGATCGGTCGGCCAGTTGCTCGCAGCTTCTTTAATAAAGGCAAATCTGTCATGGAGGCTGAGGGGACTTTATAGCAGGCTGGAGAAAATTTCTCCATGAAATCCACTGATGGTTCATCCCAGACGGAAACAAACCAAGTCATCCCTAACTCCTCGCACAAATTATCGATTTCTCGATACTCCTGCTCTTCAAATTCCACTTTATAACGATAATCCAGATAGCTGATGTAACCCCAGGGAGTATCACGCATTTGGGACTGTTGTTCTTTGGGAACACAGATTTCAGGAGTTCGTTTTTGGAATTTTACAGCGTCAAGACCCGCTAAATGAGCTTCTTTTATTAATTTCTTGGCGATATCTAAATCTCCATTGTGGTTGATTCCAATTTCGCCAATGATATAAACAGGATGACCTTCTCCCACCATTTTATTATCAATTTGGATTGCTTTTGCCATTTTACTCCTTCACTCTTTATCATCTAGATTGTAACAATAAGTCACAAACCTCGCGTACTGCTCCATGCCCACCATTGTGGCTTAAAACAATATCAGCCAGCCTTAAGGCATGTGGATGTGCATCCGCAACTGCTAACGCACAACCTACTTGAGAAAAACAAGGCAAGTCATTAATATCATTGCCAATATAGATTACGTTTTCGGAATTAATTTGATTATCCAATAAATATTTTTTTAAAACTGAAGATTTTTCATCGACACCCTGAATCGCCGTAAGATTCAATTTTTTGCAGCGAACCTCCACCACAGGGTTTTTCTCCGAAGACAGAACGATCATTTTGATCCCGGCCTTGTGTAAAAGGTTCACACCCATTCCGTCTCTGCGATTGGCAGCGACCATTTCCACACCATCCTGGTTTACGAAGACACGATCGTCCGTCATCACACCATCAAAATCAAATACGACCAATTCAACTTTTTTTGGAATGGGTCTTCTTTTATTGCCAGGTACAACCATCTCCAAACCCCCATACCATGCCAGCCATTCTGCTCGTTGCCAATCAGATGGTTTGTCAATATCCACAGTGAAATCGGGATTGATTTGAATGGGTTTAATTATTTTTCCTGACATCGATTTTTGTTCGATAATTACTTGTAAACGAATGACATCAATATGCCCCGTTTGCCAATACGTGTCTGGTAATGCCTGGCGCGCTGAATTATACGGTTCAGCAAGACCCTCAACGGATAATAAACCTGACATTAAACCAGTTTGCGGATCAATTTTCCACATTTTATATGGGTTCTGCCCGGAAGGAACTACTCCACGTACAGAATCGATCTCCAAATTGTTTAACATGATTTCAATCGCGTCATCGATCAAATTTATAGGCCGAATGGGAGATGTTGGCCGCAGTTGAATAACAAGGTCTGGTTTATAGTTCTCCGTTTCGAAAAGGGTATTAAGAAGGTTTTCGAAAACTGGAAAATCCAGCGTTGAATCATGAGCATATTCTGTTGGACGTATAAAAGGAACTTCAGCTCCATATCTTCTAGCAATATTCGCTATTTCTATATCATCTGTGGATACAATTGTGCGAGTTACATATTTTGAATTCAGAGCAGCTTGAATGCTATACGCAATCAGCGGATAACCAGCAAAATTTTTAATATTCTTTCGTGGTATTCCTTTTGATCCACCCCTGGCAGGGATAACTGCCAGAATTTCAGGTTGTGCTTTTACCATGCTGTCCATCCGCCGTCCACAACTAAATTTGCACCTGTCATATAAGAGGATGCATCCGATGCCAGGAATAAGCAAGCGCCATTCATCTCATCCTGTTCAGCCATCCTTCCTAAAACAGTCCGGGCTGAATATCGTTCGGTAAAGATTTCATCATGTTGATTGTAAACACCACCAGGTGTAAGAGCATTTACACGAATTTGAGTTCCCATGTAATATGTTGCCAGATATTTGGTCAAACCCAACACACCAGCTTTAGACACCGTATAAAAGACAGGTTTGTACTGCCTGGGTTGACCTTCCCTTTCATATAAACGTTGATCAGGCCCGACCAAACCATAAGTCGAACAGATATTGACAATCGAACCCTTTTTCTGTTTCAGCATTTCTTTTACCGCAGCCTGGCAACACAAAAACATGCCGGTCAAGTTAACATCCATTGCAGATCGAAACATTTCGACTGGATACTCTTCAAAACTGTTATTATGTTGACCCGCATGTTCATTGTCAAATTTCGGATCCATCGCAGCACTATTGATCAAAGACCTCAAAGTACCATATTCTTGGATGGTTTTCTCTACCATCATTTCAACTGAATTTTTGTCGGTAACATCAACCTGGACACCAATTGCCTTAAAGCCCGCTCCTCGCAATTCCTGAGCGACTGATTCTGCTTTCGCAATTAAAACATCTGCGACAACTACCCCCGCCCCCGCTTCGGCAAGGGTTTTGGAGAATTGTCTTCCTAATAAGCCGGCACCACCTGTAACAATCACTGCCTGGTTCTTCAGATCAAATTTTTCGAATATATTGCCCATATTTTAAACCTCTGGTTAAATGTCAAATTTTTTGGAACCCAATTTACAAAAGTAATTCTAGTCCAGGTCTATTCTCCTTTTTTCAACCTGACTTTGATAGATGGCGGACACAATCTCTTGGATTCTAATGCCATCATCCAATGTACATATTGGATCCTCATTACCTTTTATAAATTCAATAAAATTATGCATCTCATCAATAAACAACGTATTTCTTTCAAATTCAGGTGAGGGGGAAAATGAATGCCATTTTTCATCTTTTGCAGAATAACACCTGGCCATTCCATCTTTATTATCCCAAGTTATTGTACCCGAATCACCTATGATTTCCAGCATATGTTTCCCGGGTCTCTGAATGTAATTGAGATGAACATGGCCGAGGATATTTTCAAACATCAGGGAAATATCAGCTGTCCCTTCTGAATCGATTTGCAAATGCTCAATTGAAGAATAGCTGCTCCATACAGAATGAATCTCCCCAAACATCCAGCGTAAATAGTCGATGGGATGGCAAAGCGTAAGAATCACCCCACCTCCCAAATCCTTTCTGGCACTATAGCTTTTTCGGTGGTCTTCCCACGGATGCCATCCTGGTAAATACTCTCCCCAATGTGCTTTCGCTGAAACAACCTTTCCAATAAAACCATTATTGATCCAATTTTTTACCTGTTGTAATCCAGGGTGGAAACGGTATTGGAACCCAGTCATTGCTTTCCCACCACCGATTTCCAGGGCTCTTTTTAAATCTAAAATTCCTTCTAAGGAATCAGAGATCGGTTTTTCAAAAAAAAGATTACAACCTTGTAATGCAGCAGGAATTGCCACATCCAGATGTAAAGCAGTGGGGTTTGAAATAATAACTGCATCTGGTTTATGTGCCAATGCTTTTTCCAGATCAGTTTCAACAACGAACCCACTGATTTCTTCCGTATCCAATGTGCTTTTGTTCGAACGATATAAAATAATGTCGTCATATCCCAGGCTAATCAAATTTCTGAAATGTCTGCGACCGATAGAACCAAACCCGGCGATTAAAAAACGCATGCTTATTCTCCCTTCAAAAAATGCTTACCAATTCTTGAATACAGGAAGTCAGCCACCCGTATTCCGGAACTTGCATCTGTAAATGAAATTTCATGCTCAACGAATTTCTTGCGATTCTCTTCCTGAAAATCGCTTTGATTGAATGCGTGGTTCAAAGCGATCCTTAATGCCTCTTTATCAAAAACAACCTGCCCTGCCTGCGCATCTCTAAACCGCTGGTGGGTAGGCCACTCCCCTATTTCTTTCAAAGAGAGGGAATATTTATTTGGGTCATTCCAACCGCCAGGAACATCGATACAAATGCTGACGATGGGTCGATTATGGATGGCAGCTTCCACCACCATGGTGGAATATACGGTTGTGAACACATCAGAATAAGCCATCATTGAGGTTTTTTCTGGCATATCTTCCCCTGAGTAATAACCTAATTCCCCACCCAATGGGACGGGTTCCACCATGTGAATGTGTTTATTATCAGACGCTAACTTACGAATGGCTTCCTGTTCACCTCGAAAGTGTGGATCATCCAGAAAATGATTTGGGTGCAAACGGATGAGTAATTGTGAGGAATGATCCAAACGATCATTTTCTATAAGATCTACCAAAGTCTTGATATTTTCAATATTTGGTGCAAACGTTACAAAACTACAGGCAAAAGAAATCAATTTCCGCTTCGGATCAAGATCATGCAAAAGGAAATATTCTTCATTAGGCATCAGCCACAATTTTTTATAATATCCATCGTATGTGGGAATTCCACCGATATGGATTTGTTTTGGATCCCAATCTGATCCATCTACCAATTCTTCCTTTTGAACCTGCGACCAGCAATTGATCCAATCGATAGGAGCCCCGGAGATGCTATAACTGCTCGGGTTATCCCATCCGACGACCACAGCTGCTGTTGGAATACCACCAGCAGCTGCCTCGCGTAATAAGTAGCGGTCATAACGCCACCCAGGAGAACTGGCAACCACCAATCCTGGTTTGTATTTGCTGAATAAATCTGAATAGATATCAGGTGTGAATTTCAGTTGTTGTTGAAAGACAAATTTTCTGACGGACCGAAAATGGCGCATCAAAAAAAGGACAAACCTGATGAGTGGCAAAATGGCGCGTCTTTTTCCCTTCGCCTCGAATTCAACCTGGGGAATCTGACTATCCAAAGCTGCTGTATTTATTTTTTTGGAAGCACCAAAACGGCGTAAATGGTGCAGCCAATATTGGAAGGTCGGTTCTATTTTCTCACTATATCTTCTCGCCCGATCTAACCGTAACCCTTCAAAATGAATACCAGGTTGTCCGAATTTCTTAGCGATTTGATCCAGTAAAGCGTCATCGGTTAAAAAAACAATCTCTACCCCTTTATCCAACAATGTTTTTACAACATCCGTCTGTAAAAAATACACGATTGCCAATCCATGATCTGCTGAGATAAAGATTGTTTTCGATGTCATCTGCTGACTCCTGGGGTGCTCACCGATCATAGTAAGCAACAAATATTCTGTGATGAATAAATAATAATACTCGTTTGATAAAAGGGAAATCAATCAGTCTGGATGACATTTTGGACTTTTCTTTTTCTTGGGCTTTATTTACGCCTAATTTTTCTAGAGTATTGCTCATATTATCCGCCAATGCCTCTGAGGTCATCAGTCTTAAATAACCAGCTTCATTCATGCGCTGATCCAGTTGACGCACCTGTCCCATCGGACGATCCATGTCAAAAGGCAGAAATTGCTTGATAATGGATTTTCTGGTAAGAAATTGCCAATGAGATGCCCCGGCAAAAGCAATCTGATTTTTATATTCGATTCTTTCTATGTTATTTTGGTCGTAATCCTTTTTTATTTCATCAATATTTTGGCCTAAACTCAAATTAAATTCTGCGAAAACTTCCCATGGAACAAATTTGCCACTCTCCAATTTCACATCATTGGATTCATTCGCCCATTGGATGGTGCTGGTAATAAATTCTTTTTTGGTGATAAAAGGTCTGGAAGTTACCATGCCGACATTCGAAAACGTATCAAGAATTTGTTTACTTTTTGATAACCAATCGTCATGAAAAAATACATCGCTATCAGCATACGCAATGATTTCACCTGGAGCAGCATCGAAAATAATATTCCAGGCACCACCTTTGCCAAGATTTTTATCGGATAAAGTCAAAAATTGAATGTTTCCGACCCTTTGCTCACCGAGTAAATAATCTTGAACCTCAGCACAACTACCATTATCGAAAACAAACAAATCAAATTGTAATTTTGATTCGCTCTTGATGCTGGATAGGCAAGCATCCAACACTTTTAAGGCATCTGCGTAAAAACCACTCAGGTAAGGGATATAACTTAGAACAGCAACGGTGATATCGGCTGGCTTTGCCACGGAATTCACAAATTTTGCTGGATTTTGACCTTTACGCATTTTCATTCCTCTTTTTCTTCCTGATAGAAAACCAACTTCTAAATTCCATATATGCCCGTTGAGGATGTAGGATTGCAAAAAAGATTTGCGCAAGAAAATGAGATTTGATTGAAATCAGTGGGAATATCTCAAATTCTCTCCAGAACTTTTTTCCGTTCAAAGGAATATTTTTTACTTTTCCATTTTCAATTTGAAAATTTACATCCATCAGAGTAAATATGGTTCGGCGTCCACCTGCCAGACGAATATTTTCATTCGTTTCAGGGAGACGATAATGCGCCTTACCACCTGGCAAATGAGCATAATCGTGGTTTTGGTGAATAATCTGAATAGAATTTGTAGCGTCGATGACTGGCCATTGTTTCCTCCGTGCCTGGTAAAACATCCAATTATCCCAACCAGCCCTGCCTACAGCAAATTCTGGTATTTTGAGAAAACAATTCCGCGGGTATATAAAGTAATCACTACCTCCCCTGGGATGTAATTTCCCACTTGATTGGCATTCAGTTTTTAAGGTTCCTTCCCATCCATTAGAAAATTCAATCCGCTTCTGAATGTCCATATCCCAGCGCTGACCAACCAATAAAAACTTATCAAACTCGGTTGAGACTAATTGTGATACTTTCAAAAAATCTGAGAAGATAATAATATCCGTATTGATATAAGCCAATAAAGGGCTTTGATTGAGGTTTCTACCAATTTCAAAAATTGAGGAGATCAAAGGCGTGTTTTGTGAGTTTCTTTTTACATCCGGTACAAAATGAACATCCAATTCTTTGGAAACCGAAGTCAACCCCTTCTTCATCTCCGATCAAAACAATAGCAACATCCGGTTCTAATTTTTTCCAGGATTGAATTGCATTATATTGAATCGTGGAGATATGTGAGTCCTTAAAGGGTTTGGGTGCAGTAAAAATTGTAAATTTTGTGTTCGTCATGATGTTTACTCTTGCTCCTTAAAGCGCTGATCAACATCTGCTACATTTTTTGCAACGATATTCGTGTTTATTTTTTCCAGATCTGGATTCTGGTTGATCACTTCAATTACTTCCAACCATGAAAACTCAAGTTGTGGAGCGAATTTTTCGAAAATAGCTTTTACAAACTCAAGATCTTGGGGGGTGTCAACAGTCCAGCGTTTCTTGCCATAGTCTGGGTCGTGATGTGTCAATAAAATCTTAAATCGCTCAGATTGATCATAAAGGTATGGCATAACATGTTCACGTTCAAATTGTGATTCAGCCTCCTGCCAGGCTTTTTTTAATGCGTCGAAATGAACACATTCTATATCCAAACCAATCGGATAAGATCTTTCCCAGGGTGGTGGAAGGCGATTGGCTGCAAAATCGACTTTTGCATCCAAAAATGTCCGCAGCAGAGAATCAATCAATTCCGGGTCCATCAACGGACAATCTGCGGTGATACGTACGATAACATCTGCCTGAAATTTTAAGGCTGCCTGGTAATACCGATCGAGCACATCATACGGATGCCCCCGAAAGCAAGCATACCCATTTGATCGACAGAATTCTTCGATTGGATTATCAGCCTCATCATCCGTCGTTGCAATAACAGTTTGATCTACCATTTTTGCAGAGGAAACACGCTTGGCTACATGATAAAGCATAGGAAAACCAGCAATGGGAATTAACACTTTTCCTGGTAAACGACTTGAGGTCATTCGGGCTTGAATAATTGCGACAATTTTCTGTGTGTGTGTCATTGATTTCTCATCAGAATCAATCTGATTGCTCCCCATTCATGAGATCTGAACGCAAAGCAAATTGATACACATCCAATAATTTTTGAAAATTTTCTTCCCAATTTGCTTTTTTCTTTGCTGTTTTCCTGGCTTCTTGTCCAATGAGAGGAAGTTGGTTTTTTTTATTAACAATTTCCAGAATTGTATTCTTTAGAATCTCAACGTTCCCAGTTTCAAACAGCCACCCATTTTTACCTTGATCAATCCATTCCTGGTTTCCAGGAATGTTTGAAACCAGCACGGGTAAACCGCAGGCTAATGCCTCCATTAAAGACACGGATGAACCATCACTATATGATGCGCTAAGATATAAATCAGCAGTCCGGTAATAATCTGGCAGATTCTTTTGTGCTACGTTCCCACCAATATAAACTCGATCGATCATCCCGGCTTCTTCGAATATTTTCTTTATTTCAATTTCTTGTGAACCATTTCCCAATAGTATTAGTCTCAGGTCAGGCTCAGATTTTGCAGCTGAAACAAATGCTTTGGCAACGATCTCCACACCATAGATTTTCTCCCAGGAGCGCAATGAAAGCAGGACAAATTTATCTGCCCAGCCTAATTTATTTCGGAACTGAAGATTATTTCCTGGTTGATAGTGGTGCAAGTCAATTCCCCACGGAAAGAGAACGATACGGTTCTCTGAAAACCCAAACCGGATCGCTTTCATTTTGACAGCCTCACAATCGCCAAGGAAAACAGAGGTTTTATTTAATGTGAATTCAGTAACCCATCTCCAAAGATAGTCTTTTTCACTATCTACCAGAATATCAGATCCCCATGACATGGTAATTAATGGAGAAAATCCTGTTAGAGCGCTCAGGAATCCACAACTTTGAATTGGGCCAGCATGGATAATATCTGGATTGACCTGATAAATGATTTTCCGTAATCGGTCCATCATCAAGGTGAAATTCACTGATTCATAATTTTCGTATCCAGAAAGACCTGGTAAAACGGTTACGTTTTCCGGTAGAGATTTCTCATTTAAACTTGTATTCTTTTTTTCAAGACGTAAATAATACACATCCATCTCGGTTTTTGCCAGGGAGGATAAAAACCGGAAATCATGTGTTGTCAGATCACGACTGAAATATAAAACTCGTTTGGGAAAACTCATCACCTATCATCACCTTAGACCAGGTCAGTCCAGCGGATTTCTTTTCCTGCTGGAATATCTACATTTATTTTGGTACCAATCACATTGTTGATTTCAAATGGTTTAATCGCGCCAATGGTCGCTGGTCGGAGAACATCCAGCATATCTCTGATGATCACTTCACCAGCTGTTAAATCTCTAGCTGCCCGAACACAACGCCTTTGAATAACCGCTGTTTCTATTTCATTTTCAGCAATCACTTTTTCAGTGCTGCCTAATGCTGCTTCCAATTCTCTGGTTCTTAATACCATATCTTTCCAGGATTCTGGATCCATCGAAAATGGATGATCCGGACCTTCTCGCTTCGTATCATCAGTAAAATGTTTTTCAACGACTCGTGCACCGAATGAAACTGCACCAAGCACTGTTGCATGTCCCGGCGTGTGATCGGAAAGACCTAAAATCACATCGGGAAACATGACTGCGTATGTCTTCAGCACATTCAGATTGACAAATTTAAGATTTTCCAGACTGCCCGTGTAATTGGTATTGCACTGCATGAGGATCAATTGTGGGTTTATCTTTACAACGGCATGCACAGCCCGTTGTACTTCACCAATGTTTGAAGCACCGGTAGCCAGGAGTATAGGTTTTCCTTTGGATGCCATTCTTTCTAATGCTTCTACCCAATCAATTTCACCTGAACCCACCTTAAAAGCCGGCATGTACGGATCCAGATAATCAATGGCTTCGAAATCATAGGGTGAAGAGAAGTAGTCTATTCCAACCTCATCACAGGTCTCCTTCAATTCTTTTGACCAATCAAACGGCACAGATGCATCGTTATAGACTTCAAAGACAGATTTTTTCCATTTTGATTGATGGGATTGCTGCCCTCCAAGATTTTTAAAACCGTAATCCGAGACAATTTTAGCAGCTTGAAAATTTTGAAATTTTGCAGCATCTGCACCAGCTTTTTTTGCTAAGCGGATTAAATACTTTGCTCTTTCCAAACTGCCATCATGATTTGCTGCAATATCAGCAATAAAATATGTGGGATGGGTTTTCCCGATCAGCCGATCACCAATTTTTAATTCCATTTCTTCCTGCCTTTCTAAAAAACAATGCTAATTTTCCATTGAATAATTTCTAATTTTGTGAGCATACCCATTTTGAAAATCGTCAAAGAACCTTTTTATGCCATCGTGAACTGCGGGTATGGGTTGATGCAAATGCTCAGATAACTTTTTCGTTGAAAGCGTTAAATTCAACGATCTTTCCGCTTGCAAATTACTTTGAAGTATAGATATTGGTCTAATCACTGAAGGATCAAGTCCGAATTGTTCAGCAATTGCACATCCAAATTCATATTTTGTCAGATGGTCAGAACTCACAACATGATAGATTCCTGATAAATCCATTTTAACCATATCTATGAGTAAATCTGATAATTGAGAGACATATAACGGGCAAAAATGGACATCCATAAATCCATTGACTGGTGTTTTCGAAAGTAAATTGTTGATAAAGAATTCACCAAGGCTGCGTGTTCCACTGAGACTCCATCCGTAGAAATTTACTCGGGCTATGATCGCGTCAGGATTTTGTTTTTGCACATTTACTTCACCCGCTCTTTTGGTTTTGGCATATACTGAAAGTGGATTAGGTTCATCAAGTTCGGAATAATTACCTGTTTTTCCATCAAAGACAGCATCAGTAGAAATGTGGAGGAACTTGACACCTTTTTTTCTACATTGGAAGGCTAAATTCCCTGGAACGCTGGCATTTGTTTCATACGCCAGTGTTGGATTTTTTTCACATTCTTCCATATTTGCAATCGCTGCACAATGAATAATTACATCCGGCTTGAATAGATCGAGGACATTGTTTTCAAAATTATCTGTTACGAGATCCACTATTTGAATATCGAAGGGTAATCCTTTTAACGGGCTAACATTGGCAATTCCAAGAATCTCATCATGCTCATTAAGCTGTAATGATAAATTCAAGCCTAATAAGCCACTCGCACCCGTTACAACAAATCTGGTCATTAAAGCTTTCCTGCTAAATATTCCTCTTCGATGGGGTCAATTATGGCTTTAATTTGATTTACATCCAACCAAATGGTATTGGTATTACTGGCATATCGATATTCTTCTGTAATTAATCGTCCTTGATTTTCCCAATCCCGCCCAAACCATAAGGCTTCCGCGGGTTGAACAACAAACATATCCTCTAATTCAACCGTGGTTCTGGCTTCATCTTCAGAAATAAGAACTTCATGTAGTTTTTCACCGGGCCGAATTCCGATCTCATTCACTTTGGCTTCTGGTGCAATCGCTTTTGCAAGTCCAATGATTGACATACTTGGAATTTTTGGAACGAACACCTCGCCACCATGCATTTGTTCCGCACAGCGAATCACAAACCGCACTCCTTGTTCTAAGGATATCCAGAAGCGAGTCATACGATCATCCGTGATGGTTAACTCACCATTCTCTCTTTGTCGAAGAAAAACCGGGACTACACTCCCACGGCTCCCCACCACATTCCCATATCGAACACAAGAGAAGCGGGTTTTTCTACCTCCAGCATAAGAATTGCTTTGAATAAATAATTTTTCAGCCGCTAATTTTGTTGCGCCATAAAGATTTACAGGATTAACCGCTTTATCCGTACTCAGTGCAACAACCCGTTCAACACCCGCATCTAAGGCAGCATCAATTACATTGCTACTCCCTAAGATATTGGTTTTGATCGCTTCCATCGGATTATATTCACACGCTGGCACTTGTTTTAATGCCGCAGCGTGAATCACAATATCAACACCTTCAAATGCCCTTCTCAATCGATCCAGGTCTCTGACATCACCAATAAAATAGCGCAGGTTCGATGCATCGAATCCTGAGGTTCGCATTTCATGTTGTTTTAGTTCATCACGGCTTAAAACAATCACCTTGGATGGATTATATTCATCCAACAATATTCTCGTTAATTTTTTTCCAAATGATCCAGTCCCACCGGTTATAAGGACTACTTTTTTTGACCAATCCATATTATCACTCCAGTTTATAATTTATGAATCACGATTAATGGATACTGCCCATTTTCACCAAAATACCCAGGAAATTTTTCTTCAAGCGCATATAAAATTTTTAGCCAGAATTTTCCGCCAAGTGCATGATGAAATACGGCACGCAAAAATCGCACATTCACTGATCGCCATACTAAAATTTCTATTTCCATTATCGACAGCTCTCTTCGTAACCATTGTGCGGTTAATTTTTCAATATAAGTGCCGGTCGGTTCTTTTTTTATATTTTTATTTTCAACAATTTTTTTCTCAACTTAGCTTTTTTGGGTTCTCAATCTGCTTCCCTCGCACCTTGAGAACGAGCTGCCCAAATCTTTCCATTATTTTCATTAACCACGACCAGCGTGTCATCAACTTTGATTCTGTCCATCCATTCACTAATACAGCGTTTTTACCGGCTCTTAATACCCGATATAAATCTTTATATGCTTTTTTTTGTTCATTGATGGGTAAATGATGCAAAGTATGCAGGGAGACAATACCATCAAAAGAATCGTCATTAAAAGGCAAATTAGCGATATCCCCCACCACAAATAGCCCCTTGTTGCCTATCCTGTTTCTAGCTTCTTGTAATGCGACGATGGATATATCCATGCAAAGCCGATATTGAAAGCCTTCCATATATGTCAGGTATGCGGGGTATTGTATCGGACCTGAACCCGCATCTAATAAAATCTTTCCATCTTTTATCAGATGACGATTGACGCGCAGATGACTTTTCTCGATATATTCACTCGAAACAGGACGCAAATCTTCGTACCTGGCATTTTGATAGAATCCATCTGATTCCATTCTCCAGCCAACCTGATCGTAAAATTCTCGTACATGTTGTTTTACCTCTACATCGCTCATTGGTTCTCACCAGCTTCATTTCTTTTATCCCAATCCAATGGTTTGCCAACCAGGTTTAGAAAAGATTCATTGTAATCAGCTAACCTCTGCGGGCTAAAAACAGACATCAAGTCATTTTGTTTGTAATCTTCCCACATCCGCACCAGATGCCATGGAAATGGTTTGGGGAAATCGAAGAAAAAGTGATAAGCATATTTCCAGGCTAAATCAATTTTTTCTTTCTCAAGACGGAAAGAATCTGGATTTTCCAACATGGCACCCAATAATTTGTAGTAATTGACATAAGAATCAGGATCGAATGTGAAACCTCTATTGCGATAATGGGTCTCCCCAACCACAATGGCTGGTATTCCACTCATAGCCATTTCCATACCAACAGTGGTTGTATATACCAAGCCGATATCCGTAATTTCCACAAGGTCATAGGTATTCACTTTATCTTCCGGTTTTATCAAATGGATATGTTCCGGCAATTCTGGCATCAGTCGATGGATGATTTCGACCATTGAGACACCTCGTGATTTTATTTCTCCAGGGTGTACACGAATAATCAATTGTGCGTCGGTACGAGCAACAAAATATTGAACTGTCCTCTCGATCCATTCTGCCATGCTTTTGGTAAACACTTGCCTGCCCAATGTAAGGCTATCTCCTAATACATTGGTCGCTAATAACACAATCGGTCTTTGGTCCAAACCCAAATTCTTGCGGGTTTTTTCCGATCCTTGCGTCGGGATTCCTTGCCATAAGCGCGAAAAATTCTCGAATAAACTCGCTTTTTGTCGGGAAATCATTAATGCACGAACTTTTTCCAAATGATCCTCTGAAAGGATTTCATCAATTCTTGCTTTCCAAAGTTCGTTGGTATCCTGCCGCATTATCTCGCTGTTTTGGGCAATCCAGAATCTTTTCCTTTGATCACTGAACTCATATGTTACTGTCGGTATTTTCAACGATCTGGCAACCCGATAACAGATTCCCAGCTCCATGATAGTTCCATTGGGTACGATAACGACATCTGGTTTCTCAGAGCGTAACCATTCCAGCAATGACTGAGCCGCATCTCGATTCCGGCGGTATCTTAATTTATAAATTTCACTATTCAAGTCTATATCTTCAATTTGTTCTGTATATTGTGAATCGAATATACTGACTTCTTTGACTGAATTTTCTAAATCATTTGACAGAGGAACATAGGTAGCTCGTCTTGATAAAAACGACACAGTATCGATTATTGGAGCAGTTTTACGAAAAATATTTTTTGCATAAGCATTTTGACGTCTCAAATCAAAACGATTGATAGGGAAACGCCATTCACAAAAAGGTAAATAACCCAGCGTAACATCATGCCCTTGAGAGGATAAAGCAAAGCTCAACAGTGTTGTGTGCTCAATCCAGTAATGTAACGTGGCGAAAATGAAAACTTTCTTCCCTTTTGGAGCTACTTTTTTCATTTCACTTGCCTGGGCGATTAGACCGGGAAGATTTTTTTCCAGATTTTTTAAGGAAAATCGATTAATGGGTTTACCTTGTTGACGGAATAACCAATATAATTCAGCTGTGTATGGAATATTTCCAAAAAATTTTTTTATTGCTTCTTTACCAACGATTGACATATTATTTCTTCTCAATTTCCCAATTTAGTCTCGGACGGGTAGGACCTAATCTTTGTTCAGGCCATTGCATTCCAGGTGCACCAGCTGGATCAATGTTGAACGTAATAGCGCGTTCGTCTTGAAAGTATCTACGAATTCTATAGGTGCTGGCATTGACACCAACCACAAAGCGACCTTCATTAAAAGTATCAGTAGGGATATTACAGCGACTATAGTACAAACCGGGGCCTCTGGCTGAAAATTCATCGTACATTTGTGGTTCATCCGTATCAAAGGTTGTAAATATGTATTCTCCGCGAGCGCTCATTAAATAGAAGCCAACACGCAAACCCGTGATAGCTTCATCCAACTGGTATTCAAATTCAATGGTCATATCCTCGATCGATCGAATAGTATTAACCACCAAACCTTGTTCGTTTTTAATCCGTAGTGCAATAGGCCGAAATGGTTTGGCATTGACAGGAACCTCACCTACATCCCAAACCCGTTCCCCAGTTTCTGCAAATCCACTGGACAAATAATAATCAACTGCTTCAATGGAGGGAGCACGTTTTACAATTCTGCCTTTTTCCATCACCAGGGTTTCAGAAGTCAATCTTAGAATGGCAGACATATTATGAGAAACAAATAGAACGGTTCTGCCTTCTTCAGCCACATCACTCATTTTTCCCAGACATTTTCTTTGGAATTCTGCATCCCCCACTGCAAGAACTTCATCGACCACCAGAATGTCAGGTTCCAAATGGGCAGCAACTGCAAATGCCAAACGCAAGTACATTCCACTTGAATAGCGTTTCACCGGCGTATCAATGAATTTTGCCACTTCGGAAAAATCAACAATTTCGGCAAATTTTTTCTCGATTTCAACTTTCTTCATTCCTAAGATAGCACCGTTCAGATAAATATTTTCTCGTCCTGTCAGCTCTGGATGAAAACCTGTGCCCACTTCCAGTAAAGAACCAACACGACCTCGAATCTCTCCAATTCCACTAGTCGGATCTGTAACACGGGAAAGCACCTTCAGTAATGTGCTTTTGCCGGCACCATTCCTACCGATGATACCGATAACTGAACCTCGCTCGATATCAAAACTGATGTCCTTTAATGCCCATAGTATCTGGTTTTCAGAAGCAGATTTCTTGCGAAATGGTGATTTAAAGGTGGATACAAGGAAATCACGCAAGGTATCATGTCGCTCATACATGGCTCCCAATTTGTATTTCTTAGACAATTTTTCTACGTGAATGGCTATATCATTCATTTATATAATATCCGCAAATGTTCTTTCGGTATTTCGGAAGAAAATAACTCCGGAAATTAGAACAATCAATGTAATCGATATGGAAACAATAAATAATGGGCCAGGATCAAAATTTTCTACATATTTACTGCCTAAAATAGCCCATCGAAAGCCTTCAACAACACCAGTCATTGGGTTTAATCCTAATAAAAACCGGAATTTTTCTGGAATTAATGTAGCGCCATAAATTACTGGGGTTGCATATTTCCAGATTTCGATGATGAAAGGAACAAGATGGTTAATATCTCTAAAGCGCACATTTAATGCTGAAAGCCACAGACCAAACCCAAGCGCAGTCAACATTGCTAAGAATAAAAATACCGGTAACATCAATAAATTCCAGGTTGGGATAATTTGATAAAACAACATCATGCCAATCAGAATAATTAATGAAACCAAAAAATCAACGATCCCAGATAAGACACCAGCTATTGGGATTACCATCCTTGGGAAAAAAACTTTGCTGATCAAATTTGCACTGCCAACCAATGTTGTTGAAGACCTGGTCAACGATCCAGCAAAATACAACCAGGGCAGTAAAGCAGCGAATGAAAAAATTGGATACGGAATTCCATCGGTTGGCACTTTCAACAATTGTCCAAAAAGCACGGTAAACACAACCATGTTAATAATTGGTTGAAGAATCACCCAGGAAAATCCAAGAATTGTTTGTTTATACCTGACTTTCAAATCACGCCATGTCAGAAAATAAATTAATTCTCTGTAGTCCCAGAGGTCCTTTAAATTCAGGGCAGCTAATCCCTTCGCAGGCCTCAGATAAGTTATTGGAATTTGATTCTGATTGGTTGTCATAATTTCAAAAGAAATAGCTTTCTTTAATTAATCTCGTCTTTATGATCCCTAAACCAGCTAATCGTATTTGCCAGTCCCTGATCGAATGTTGTTTTGGCTTTAAAACCAAATTTATCAAAAGCCCGTGAAGTATCTAATCCTCGACGGGGTTGACCATTGGGTTTTTCGGTATTCCAGGTTAATTTTCCACTGAAGCCAGATAAATGCGCAATTTTTTCTGCCAGATTTTTGATGCTGATTTCATTCCCTGACCCTAAATTCACTGGTAGGGACTCATTATAAAATTCTGTTGCCATGAGAATCCCTTCTGCTGCATCTTCGACGTACAGAAATTCTCTGGTTGGAGAGCCATCTCCCCACACTTCGATTTCCTTAATTCCTTTGGCTTCTGCTTCAATACACTTTCGGATCAATGCGGGAATGACATGTGAGGATCTCAAATTAAAATTGTCTCCAGGACCATATAAATTTACTGGAAGCAAAAAGATTGAGTTATAACCGTATTGCTGTCTGTATGCTTGAGATTGCACCAATAACATTTTCTTTGCAAGGCCATATGGGGCGTTTGTTTCTTCTGGGTATCCATTCCAAATATCGTCTTCTTTAAAGGGTACGGGTGTATATTTCGGATAAGCACATACTGTCCCAATTGCTACAAATTTCTTAACAGCGGTTTGCCAGGCTTTATGCATGAGTTGAACACCCATCATTAGATTATCATAAAAGAACTCAGCTGGGTGTTCGCTATTTGCTCCTATTCCACCCACATGAGCTGCCAGATGAATAATCACATCCGGATTGGCATCAGCTAACAAACGATCAATATCATCTGGATCTACAAGGTTGTAATCCTCGATGTGAGGAATATAAATATTGTGCGCTCCTCTTGCCTGCATTTTTCGGGTTATTACTTTTCCAAGAAAACCTGCTCCCCCCGTTACCACAAAACGCTGATCCTTCCAGAATTCACTCATTTTGTTTGATCCTCCTTGAAGTCAACATGTATTTTTAATTCATTTATCCTGAAAATCGGAGAGTTGTTGAGCTCATCTACTATTTGTATATTTTGTTCCAGGCAAGTTAAGCGACAAATTTCAGCAACTTCTCCCCCACCTACTATTTGAACCTCTTGAAATCCTGATTTTCGTAATTGTTGAATGGCTTTCAAAGATCTTTCACGTACCAACCGATATAAACTCATTGAAGTTTGAATGTAATCAATTGCCAAACGTGCACGTAAAGCAATCCCTTCAGGTGTAATGATGTAGCGAAGCTTTCGACGTTCCGCTCTACGAACTTTTACATAGCCTTTTTCGATTAATCTTTTGAGATGCCAATTAATCGTACCTACAGCTACTCCTAGTTGAGAAGCAAGGGTAGCTTGAGTAGCATCTGGATCAACTGAGATTTGCTCCAATAAAGCTAATTCGCGGTGTTCGTTTTCTGAGTAAGTAGTCATAATTCAAAATTCAGTTGCTGAATTATAAACCCACTAAGCATATAGGTCAAGCTGATAAAAGTCAGTTGTATCTTTTTGGAGAAAACACTTCCTTGGGATAAAGGAACAAAAAAGCATACCTTCAAAATTCCAAGAGGTATGCTTTTGATCATTAAATCTGAAACGTGTTATTGTTTAGCACAAAATCAAGGTGCTACCGTTGGCACATATTTACTTTCTGCATCATTTTTCAGAGTGAAATTGATGATAGCCAAGTTTTGTTCACATGTTCCATTCATCTGGAAGGAGTAGATTCCGCTGAGAGGAATCCCATCAACATCAAATAATTGTACCCAGAAGATACCCGGGCGATTTACCTGACTCAAAACCAATTCATATCCACCCGGACCATAAGATTGGGCTAATCCGCTATACCCCAAGACTTCCATCATATTGTTATTCACAGCGCCTTCGACGACAATAATTAAACCATCTTTTGGCTCAAGATCTTCACCAAATATCTGTCCAGCTACACCCATCCAATTGCACGCTGCTTCAGGATGAACAAAATTCGAGGTATATAAAGGCTCTACAGACTGAAGATCAAACGGCAGGAATGATCCTGGAACCGATTCCTGCAACTGATTGAACTCCATTAATTGAGATTCTGACACCTCAGCGACTTCAATTTGCTCATTTTCCTCAGACGGCTTTTCTGTCACCACTTCAATTGGCTCAAGATCTTGAACTATCTGGTTTGTTGGAGCGCTTACAACAGGGTCAGCTACTGGAGCAGGATATCCCATATTAGGCTCTGGAGAGAATTGCGTTGTTTCCTGGAGTTTTTCTGGTTGCTCAGAAGCATTCCCATTTGGTTTGTCCGTGGGCTCATTCATTGCTTCTTCAACATCATTGAATGGTTCTTCGGCCATAACAACTTGATCGCTATGAGATTCCAATTCTGTCCCATTTATTGGCACAAGTTCTACCACGTCCTCGATCTTCATTTCATCTTCAGGTGGTGAGAAGAAGCGATCCAAAGCAGCAATGACCTGTGAAACCTCATCTTTAAAGGAAAAAGTTGTCGACTTTTCCTTCATTATAGTAGCCTGGGTTTGTAGACCCGCTTTTACAGTTTCCGGATCAATTTCATCAAACCATCGAAACCAGGCAGCTGTCAGCATCAAGACAAATAATAAAAACACTAAAGCACGTTTCATCAGAACCTCCAAAAATATGGTGATATTAATTGCTATAAGGTGCAAGAGTTATGCCTAAAAATGTATTGAAAATTAAGCCACGATTATGAAATAATAATCGTGAAAATTTAGAATAACTGAGAATTTGCTTATGATATACTTAATCAAAATTTTGCAGTGAATTCAATAATTAATGAAACTAATCATTCAAATCCCTTGTTACAACGAAGCATTAACGTTGCCAGAAACAATCCGGCATTTACCCAAAAATATCGATGGAATCGACCAGATCGAGTATTTGGTGATTGATGATGGCAGCCAGGACAATACAGCTGAAGTCGCGAAAGAGCATGGCGCGAACCATGTCATTCGACTAAAAAAGAATCAGGGCTTAGCCGGAGCATTCAAAGCGGGATTGGATGCCTGTATTCGGTTGGGTGCAGATATTATTGTCAACACCGATGCTGATAACCAATATGTTTCGGCTGATATACCCAAATTAATTGAGCCGATTATCAAGGGAGATGCAGAATTAGTGATTGGAGACAGAGGTGTCGCGACAGAAGAATCATTTACTCCTTTGAAAAGAAAACTTCAGACGATTGGGAGCTATGTTGTGTCCAAAGCCTCTGGACTGGAAATACCCGATGCAACCAGTGGTTTTCGGGCCATGACACGTGAAACAGCCCTGAAAACTAACGTGCTCTCCAATTACTCCTACACATTGGAAACCCTGATTCAGGCAGGTAACCGCAATATTAGTGTGACCTCGGTCCCTGTGCGCACCAATCCTCCCCGCAGACCTTCCAGGTTAATGCATGGCATTTGGGATTATTTAATCAAATCCACGATCACCATCATCCGAGCCTATGCCATGTATCGGGCTATTCGGGTCTTTTTTAGTATTGGACTGGTTCTCTTATTAGCCGGTGGGGTGCTAGCAGTCAGGTATCTGGTCTTCTTCCTTCAGGGTCAGGGCGCCGGGCATGTGCAATCTGTAATTGTTTCAGCGGTATTGATAATTGTTGGATTTCAGACAATGTTGAATGGTTTGCTGGCGGATCTGATTGCGAGCAATCGAAAGATGTTGGAAATCATAAGCGAAAAAGTGAAATCGAATTCATAGGGATTGGTTTTCATTTGTAATCCTCATCCTCTATTTGTCATATCTACAAGATTAATTATATAAAAGCACCAGATGTTTCTTTCTTTGCATCTGGTGCTTTCATTACAAGAATTTGTAACCAAAGAAATTTGGTTATGTTATGAAAACTTAGGGATTAGTGGAGACACCTGTGTAATCCTCACCAACTGAGTTTCCAAATCCAATATAGGTTTGTACACGAACCACTACTGCTAGTTGACTTCCGGAAGGACCTTCAACAATCGCAGCACCGCCAAATGAACCATCTGTATAAGTACCAAATTCACTTCCAGCAGCACCGATAACAGAAGGATTCGAATTCACCTTTCCACCAATCGCTATTGCAGGCAGATTATGTGTTCCAACTAAAGTACCGTACTTATCGTAATATTTTACTTTGGCTTCTCCCGCTAATAAATCTTCAGTTCCAACATTTTGGATTGCAATATAAGCTCTTTGACGAGTTCCATCTAACCAATGAGTCTCAGTCCAACGTACATAAGGTAAAGCAATTTTTTCACCACCACTCGGAAAACCTAAGAATGCAGTTGATAAACCACCACCATAAATTTTTCCGACTGCAACAATTTCCGCACCTGTTGAGGTGATTACCGCAGATCCTAGAAAACCAACTGGGTTCCCTGCGCCACAACCATTAAAACTTCTCTTTGCCCCTGGAGCAAGTGAGTAGGGTCCATCAACTTTCCCATTACTATATGTTACACGAACACTTGCATTTACAGAGGATGACGTATTTTGAACAGCATAAGCTGATGTCGTATCAGAATTTGGGCCAAAATTGCACAAAGCTGATGGCATGTATATTTTCAAACCTGAGTCAGCAGCGCCTTCAAAAGCATAAGTATTATCACCAGTTAACTGTAATTCCATTGAAGAAGCTACAATGCTTCCTGGAGTAGTAGAGCCGGTCTTAACGGATTTTATTTGCACAGAACCGTTGAATGTTGAAGCAACCATATTGGCGAAATTACCCATATCAATGTATTTTGCTGATCCTGAAGGTAATCCAGATATATTATAAACAGTGTTTGCAGATCCATCTGCAGGTACAAATGTTAATGTTAAATCAGCACCTACGGAATCAACGTTCTGAACCGAGAAGATAGAATTAAAATCAAATGTATTTTTTAACACTGTAGGGATCAAAACATAATCCGAACCATATGAAAAACCGCTTGATAGTGGACGATTTTTAACTGTTCCTGATGGTAATTGTACTAACGTTGCCACCAATGGTTGATCTGAGGACATGACTGCAGAACCTAAGAACCCTGAGGTAATCTGAGATAAACTACCAATGTATAACGAGGTTCCTGCGCCAGCCGCCAATTCAGGGCGTGTGATTGGTATAGGAGTACCATTTGCTTCTGTGTAAAAATCAATTCGTATACTATTCGCTGTACTGGTACCAACATTTTGATACGTGATAGAAGTTATGAATGCAGTTCCATACGCGGCAGCCTGAGCTGGTGTATAAAACCCAGCCAAAGCAATAATAAAGACAAAAACTAAAATTATTGAAAATATTCTTTTTGACATTTAATCCTCCATTTCCTTTTTATATATTCTCCCAATATATTGATGGTTCGGCAATAACCCTTTTGGGTAATCTTAACAAGATTTTGAATATTTTAGATATAATGATATAAAAATAAGACTAATAGGTGAAAAAATGAAGAAAAAAACCTTACTTTCTCTACTGCTATTGGTTGTGCTTGTTACTGCCTGCAAAACTGATACCCCTTCAACCCAGATGCCTTCACCAGAACCAGATCTAGCTACAATCCATGGAAGAGTTCTCTCCGAAGGAGGCACTCCATTACAGAATACTTCAGTCAGATTAGCTGATGTTTATCGAGGCGAGGACAATGATGGAGCCTTTGCACTTGATGAAGCTTTTAGTCCTTCTGCATTATCCGATGAAGATGGTTTTTATATTTTTAATAACATAAATCCAGGGGAGTATGTGTTATTTTTTGGTTCCATTAACTCTAATTATATGATTGTTGCCAACGATGACGGTAGTGCAATTGTATATAAAGTATCACCGAACGAAGTGTTAGAAATTGAACCAATATCCGTGAATTTTAAATGAGAAGAATTGATCAAATATATTTTTTCTTAATAAACCTTAAAACACTAATTTTTTACAATAAAACTTATAGAACAGCTAAAGAAGTATCTCTGAATGGTTTCACTTATTTAGATAAATATGCGATTTTGAACCTTATCAATAGTATTATTAAAATTCAACAAAAAAAAGTAAAGGGTATTTGGGTCGAGGCAGGAACAGCTCTCGGAGGATCAGCAATTATCATTTCGTCTTTAAAAAGCAAAAACCAAACCCTTCATCTATTTGACACATTTACTCAAATTCCCTCCCCAGACGTCAAAGATGGTGCTGACGTACATTTGCGTTATAAAGAAATAGTTGAAGGAAAAGCTATAGGCATTAATAATGACCCTTACTATGGTTACATCGAAGACCTTTTATTACAAGTTAAAGATAATTTCGCTAAGTCTGAAATTGACACAGAAAACATTATTTTTCACAAAGGATTATTTACTGACACTATGCAATTTTCGGAAAAAATTGCATTTGCTCACATTGATTGTGATTGGTATGAATCAGTTAAGTATTGTTTGAATGAAGTAATACCTAACCTTCAAGATGGTGGGATAGTGATTATTGATGACTATGATCATTGGTCTGGATGTAAATTAGCAGTCGATGAATTTATCAACACATATTCGAATATTGATAAATACAAAATTACTCATAATGTCCGGTTTAAAATAGAGAAGGTGAGATAGTCTATTTTTCACCATGATATACCTTCAAATATTCTTTGCATATTTCGTCCATATCGAATTTTTGGACTTGGTTGAATGCTTTTTCAGATACGGATATTCTCAATGACTCATTCTGAAGAACTTCAATCATCTTGGAGGCTAACCCATCAACATCCTGAGGATCTACTAGGAATCCAGTTTTCCCATCTTCTATAAGTTCTCGGGTACCTGGGATATTGGTTGCAATTACAGGTACCGAACATACCATAGCTTCCATTACAACCGTAGGAAGTCCTTCCCATAATGAAGATAAAACAAAGAGATCAAAATTTTTCAAAATTGAAGGAACATTAATCTTTAGACCTAAAAAGGATATGTGGTCAGTTAAATTAAGAACTTTTGTTAATTCTAATAATTCATCTCTTAATTCACCTTCACCAATAATAAATAACTTTACATTATTGATTTTCATCGAAACCAATTTCATAGCTTCAATGAGGAAAGGGTAACCTTTCTGTTCTGAAAGCCTTCCAACTGCTCCAATTATCAGAGGTTTGGGGATTGTTTTTATTATCTCTATTTTCTCAGTTTCATTGCTTAATTCAATTATTTCTTGAATATTGATTCCGTTATAAATTAGATGTATTTTTCTTTCATCAAGATTGCGTGTTTTTCTAGCCTTCAAATAATTCACCACAGCCTCTGATACCCCAATCTCACCATCAAGATATTTTGGGAAAATAAACCTGATAAATAAGGGATTAAGGAACCAAGTCATTTTACCGTTATCCCATTCTTTGCGGATATGTGAAGTGCGAAATGCAAATTTTGATATTCCCAAAAATTTCAATAAAACCGCTGTAAGTGATCCTAATTGAAAGTGACTGTGAGAAATATCCACCCTGTCTTTGTAAAACATTGTTATTAAATTTTTAATTCCTTTAAAATATTTTTTGAGATTATTATTACCCCCCCATTCAGAAACAAAAAAGGTTTGTATCCCTTCTTTGTTTAAAAGGTGTAGCCATTCTTTTTCGGTCTTAGTTCCTACAGAATAAAAAGCACAAATCATTACTTTTATTTGTTTATTTTTATTTAATTCACGTGCTAACTTCACACCAAATAACTCTGCTCCCCCACTATCACCACCAATATCCAAGCCTTTAATAATTTGTAATATTCTAATTTTTTTCATTTGGTAATGTTTCCTTAATTATTTCCGGAAATTGATCTAATTTCTCCGAAACTGCATTCATTTTTTCATCAATATATGAAATCATTCTGTCTTTATGCTTATCCATATATATTAATTTTTCTGTTAATTTATCAGTTGTTACTTCTTTGAGATCAAAATAAAATTCATCCAGGTCAATTGATTTTAATACTCCAATTGTTTTATCTAAATATCCAATAAATAAGGTTGGTACGCGCTGATCAAGTGCAAAAATCCCTGAATGTAACCTTGTTGCTAAAAATAAATCCATTTGACCATAGCATCCTTTTAATTCAGATGGGTTTAATTTTTCTTCAATAACAATGATTTCCTCTCGAATGGTTTCAGTCAAAAAAGACATTACAAACTGAGTACCAATTAAATCATTCTCATCTTCAGTTGGGCCAGAGACTTGATTGAAAACAAAAACTTTATAATTGAGAACAGAAACTAAATCGCTAATTGTTCTAGCTAATTCATTGTAATAATGATTTATTCTATTTTTATCAATATAACTAGGCATTTTTGATAATATTGTGATCCCCATATTTTTATTGTGAGTGGAAAAACCATATTTTTCTAAAATATTTCTAGCTTCTAAAGAATCGATTGAAGGGTATGTAAAAGCAATATCTGGCATAAATTGGGGTTTTGATTGTTTAATACCAATTTTCTTTGCTAAATCTAGAGAAACAAAATCTCTAATAAACAGCTTGTTCACTTTATCATATAAATAATAAATATATTTCTCCTCCCATTTATATTTAAATGGCCCAATGGATTGAGGGAAAATAATTATTGGTTTATGCAAACTATAGGCCAGATATATTGGAAAACCGATAATTGGTAATGGCCAACCATATTTTCCACTGGAAAATAATTGATTTCCTGAGACCGCCACAATCATGTCACTTTCTAAAAAATCCATAAATAATTTTTGCCAATTTTTAGGAATTATCGGTTTAATTTTTAATATATTCCAAAATTTAAAAATATTAAAATAGATCATGCTAAAAACAAACGACAATAATTGATATCGTGGTTTCTTGTTTTTATTCCATACCTCTAAAAAATACCATGGTGAAGGCCTTATTTGAAAACCAAGATTTATTAAAGGTTCTTCATTTGGCCAATTAGCAGATATGGAAATATCTACGTTCCCAAAGGCTGACTTCAAATAATAAATTGTTTGTTGTAACAGGGCTAAATCGCCAGCATTTTCAGATGAATGGACATTGACAATCAGAATTTTCATTTTCTCAGTTGTTCTCATCGTGTTCATAATTGATATTCTTTAAAACTATCAAACCATATCCTACCATTAGGAAAAACTCACTTATTACATAAACCCAGGCAACTGCAACAACCCCCCATACAGGTATTAAGATAATATTTCCGATGATATTCATTGAAGCAACAATAAATTGTGGTATTAACCTTTTCCGCTGGAAACCCATTGCCACAATAATTATTGCTAAACCATACTCAATTGATTTTATTAGTAGAATTGGACTTAATATAACAATAAAATTTCCAGTCTCTAAATAAGAATTTCCTAAAATATTTATTATTATTAATTCCCCAAATATAGATACAAACAAAAACAAAATTAATCCTATGCTAATAAACAAAGAAATTATTTTGATTATTTCTCTTTTTGTATTATAGGTTTTGATATTAGAGAATTTCTTAGAATAAATTGGTATATATAAGCTATACAATGAATTGGGTATCACAAATAATGCATGAATAATTCCCGAGGCTGGTGCATATAGTCCTACATTAATGCTGATGGATAGAAATGTTAATATCGCTACGTCAACATTTGCATAAATAACAGCTAATATTTCGGAATAACTAAATTCCGAAGATCTCTTGATAATCGAGATAAATTTTGATCTAACACCTCTAAAAAGTAAGGGGCGAATATATAAAAAGCAAATGCCTGCAACGATAAATGAAATCGCCAAACGTGATAATGATATTGTTATCAGAGATAATTGGTTGAACAATAATAAAATGATTAAGAGACCAAATTTTCCTAATCGAGAGACTAATAACATAATTGTTATTTGTTTAATTTTCTTTTGAATGTTCCAGGATGCTATAAAAGTATTAAAGGTTACATCAAAAAAAACGTCCAAAACAACAACTAATACAAGAACTGTTGAAAAATAATTAGGACGAATGATAGGTAATGTGACTACCAGGATTATTCCCCAAAAAAAACCCAGAAAAGCCTTGATAGACAAGACGTCACCAGTTAGTAATCGGATTGAACTATTTCGAAACGCTTCCTTCAAAATCCAAGTGTCCAATCCCCAATTAATGATTGTCACAGTAATGCCTGCGATGGCATAAATTCCGCTGTAAATACCTAATTGCTGTGGTCCTATTCCACGTGCAATGATGACAGCATAAACCATCATGATAATCTGAGCCAAAAAATTTGCACCACTGAACATTGATAATTCTTTCAATGAATGAGTTATTTTATTTTTGTTTGTTTTTATGTAATTCAACAAATTATTAAGGCTCATAAATTTCACCAAGGAAAGAAACAAACCTTTTTACTAAAATTTCCCAATAATACATTTTTATATCTATTGTTTTTTCAAAATTTTTCGAGCCGTCATTAAGAGTCCAACTAATTTTTTTGGCAATTTCTTGGGGGGTAATATTTTCAACAATAATTATTTTTTTACTAATATTTTTTAACACATTTCGATCGCCAACTGCCATAGTAATGATAGGTGTTTCACAAATCAAACTTTCAAATAATTTCAAAGGAGACCTTGCCTTTGCAGTGATATCGTCATAAACAGGATCAACAGTGATATCTGCTAGACGATAGAAATATTTCACTTCATCTGGGTGAATTCTACCCGTAAATATTATGTAAGAATCTAATTTCCTTTTGCTTACAGAATTAAGAAGCAATTCATAATCTTCACCACCACCTACCATTAATAACCGGTAATTTTTATTTTCATTTACTACAATTGAAAAAGAGTCTATTAATAAATTTATTGCATGGTTCGATAAGCTCATACTCCCAATATACGCTATCACTTTTTTGTTAATCAATTCATGATCATTTCTCAACATTTCAAGTTTATCTTCGTTTATATCAAGAAATCTAGAAGGATCAACTCCGTTTGACAAATAATAAATCTTTTGTTTATCGATCCCCGATTTTACCAACCGTTCTTTGGAATAAAAAGTGTTGACAGTTAACAAATCAGAAAATTTAGGTATCTTTAATTCAAAAAACTGGATAATGAATTTTTGCCACTTACCTCTAAAATTTCCTGAATTTGTTTCATCATCATCACAATCAACAATGAGAATTTTTCTACGGATTATTTTACAAAAAATACCTGCAAGCCCGTTCATTGGGTGAGGTTTTCCTACAATGTAAATATCAGCATCAGAATTTATCGCAAAATAAAGCAGACGAATTGTCGCAACAAAAACAATCCAAATTAGTTTAAACAGAGGAAAGTATTTCTTTGTATTTTCTTCCTTAATTACATGCATATTGGAAACATAATGCACAGAGAAATCTTTTTGGAAATATCTTTTTTTCTCATTAAGGCTCTTGTAATTCCCATGCAGGGCAATCATTTCTACTTGATTTCCAAGTTTGTTCAATTCATTTGCCCAAGGATAATATCTGCCCAAACCTGAAGGGCTTTCGAGATCCTGAGTGAGAATAAAACAAAATTTCATTTTTTTCAAATTTCCATAATAAATGAAGCAAAATCAGACCAGGAGGTGAAATGTTTGATGTTGATCTCATTGGTTAACTGAATTTTTTGTATTGCTAGAGATAAGGCTTCAGGGTCATTGGGTGGCACAACAAGCCAATTTTCATCACTTATCTTCTTCTCTTCTGAAATAACCGAAGAGGCAACGATAGGCAATTTGTAAGATAATGCAATTTTAAGAGCACCACTTTGTGTTCCACTTACATATGGTGCAGTAAAAATATCAGCTGCTGAGAAATAAATTGGAACATCATTATCAGGAATATATCTATTATGGATCGTTATATAGCTATCTAATCCTAACTCATTAATTTGCCGGTGATATTTATTGATTGATTCCCAAAACTCCCCTGCTACTAATAATCTATAGTTGCTATTATTTTTTATTAATTCATGCATCGCTAATAATAAGCATTCCAATCCTTTATACGGGCGAATAATTCCAAACATCAAAATTATTTTTTCCTTTTCAGAAAATCCTAGGATTTTTTTGGCTTCGACCTTACCGATTTTTTTGTCTAAATAATTATCATATAAAGGGTGAGGAAAAAATCGGTGTGATTTATTTGGTAAATAACGGATAAATTTTTGTTCTTCCTTTCTCGAATGAAAAACAAATTCATTAAAATTATTTAGTGAAATTTTTGTTATAAATGGATCAAACCATTTTTTTTCATGAGGAAAAAGATTGTGAATAATACAAATTTTTTGAAACTCACCTTTTCTCATCAGACTAGTAATGAAAAAATAAAAGAAAGCAAAAAAAGTTGTCCACCAATGAAATATTACTTTTTCAGGACTAAATTTTTTTATTCTATGGAAACATTCAATCCACGTTAATGGATTCATCATATCAATAATCGGTTCCGAATTTTCAATGATTTTTTGTGTCAAATCCTTATCATTTTCCCCTGGATATAAAAATTTTGGATAAAGTCTTGAATATGATATCGACAAAACATCATTCTCTGAAGAAGATAATGATTTGAGTAAGTTCGTATTATGATGAGAAATACCACCCCTATAAGGTGGTGTTGGACCAATAACCACAATCTTCAATACAGTTTCCTTATTAATTATTGTTTTTTTTCATATTGTTTTAGTATATAACACATTCGTATATTACCTTGAAAAGTCTAATTTTGAAAAACTGAAACCCTCTTCGTTTTTTCGAAAAAAGTAAAAATCAAAAAAATATTAAACATAATGCTAATCCCGATAGTAATTTTTTGATTTTTGGGAAAAAATTTCATTTCGTTGAATCTCAAGTGTTTTCAAGAAGCATAGGAAATATCAACATACTCGAAAACACTTTTTATGGAACATTAACTTCTATGTTTAATGGAAATATACATGCAACAGTATTTTTTATTTTAGAGTCATCCGGTACCTACTAGCATTCGTTTCAATAGTTTTATTTTCAAAAATAGTCCGTCTTTATCTCTTTTTTTTTTAGTTTGCTAATGGGATTAATCAGTGGTCCTTTCCAAAGCAATATTCATTATGTACTTTCATTACCTGTAATATTTTTAATTTTATCTGAAATATCATCAAAAAATGAGATTTTTGAAAAAATATGGTCACTTCTAAACATACTATTGCTGGGTCTTCTTGTAACATTGTTCTCATTCATTTTTTGGGTTGGATATATTATGGTTCGATCAAAAAATTTAGGCAATGATTGCTTCTCTTAATTCTAAAAGAACTTTTTGAATAGGTTTTTAGATATTAATTTTCCATCCTTGTATTTAAAATTTCTATCAAACCACTCTTGTAATCCTAATCGTTTTATTCCACTCATCATTTTTATAATTTCAGCAAATTAATTATCTTCTCCCTTCTGGCCCCCTTCTTGCACCCATTCCTTTAACAAAACTGTGAGGTTGTAATGGGTATGCGCTTTAATCTTTCGTTCTTTTGGATAAAAATTGTCGGTTTAATTGTTGTAGTGCTTATGATTAGTGCATTCATCAAGCCGAAAGACAAGGAAATAACGCTTGCAAAATTAGATACCCTTGGGATGGGTTCCTCAATCCATTTAAGGGTGGGGGCAGAAGGTCTGCCGGGGGCTTACCAACAACTCGAGGATATGAATGTAAATTGGGTCCGGGAAGAAATCCCCTGGCGGGAAGTGGAGCAGGTACCCGGACAATTTCAGTGGTATTACGCCAACGGCAATACCCAGCGAGATTTTCATTTCATGCTTGAAGAAGCTGAACGGCACAATCTGGAGGTTGTTGCTGTGTTATCCACCGGTCCGGCTTACTTGCCACATGTTTATCCCGATCAGAGTGTAGATGTGGATTTACTGGTCGAAAACTGGAAAAAATATGTCCAGGCGGTTGTGGATCGTTTCGGAGATCAAATCGATTATTGGGAAATCAGTCCGCAGGCAAACCGACCTGAAACCTGGGGAAAAGTGATGTTTCCAACGAATTTGGAAGCCACCAGTGAAACAAACCCTTTCTTGTTTGCCCGCATGCTCACAACGGCAGAAAAGGTGATCAAAAAGCATAATTCCAGGGACACAATCATCTTAGGTGGTTTATATAGTTCTCCTGCTAACACTTGCGAGACCACACCGATCATGTTTCTATCGGAAATCAAAAAAGCAGGCGCTTGGAAACACTTCGATGTGATTGCCGTAAATCCTTATTGGGAAAATAATCCCCCAGAAGCCTGGATGCCCAGAGGATCAGAAGTAGATGTAGAGACAATGGGTTGCAATTCTACCACCACGCATAGCTCCAACCTCGTTGATGAAATTCAGATGATTCGCGATTTTTCGAATCAGTATGGCAAGAAACCAATCTGGATCACTGAAATCGGTTGGAGTGAAGATTGGCTATCTTATCCCGCTGCACAGCATGCCATCACTCAGGATCAGGTGGAAGCAAATTATGTTGTCAGAAGTGTCATTCCTCTGATTTCCGAAAATGGGGTTGAGAAAATTTTCTGGTATTCTTTGTACGAAGACCCTGAAAATCCTGGATTTGTTTTGGGAGTGGAAGGTCAACAAGCACTCAAAAACATTGGCAGGCTTCTGGGAGGGGCAAGAGCACTCGGTCAATTCCAGCAATTAAGTAGCTATGCAACGCCACAGGATCTGGGGATTTACGAATTCCGCTTTCGTAAAGAAGGTCGGATGATCATCTATGCCTGGACTGCATCTGGTGGTGAATCTCCCTATCCGGTAACATTCGAAGACTTGCCAGGGAAGAATTATCGGGCTTATACAGCTAACACACAAGATTTGAGTATTGACAGCGGCATGGAATTGACCGTATCTTCTGATCAGTCGCTTACAATCTATGTGAATGAATTTCCGGTCGTCCTCATTCAGCAAAACCCAAACTTGATTACTAGTCTTTCCCACCGCTTGGATGATGGGATAAACAAGTTAGTGAATAACCAGAAAAGTAGAGTGGATTCCTGGGTGGACACTCAAATATCAAAACTGGGAGAAAAAGCATTGGATTGGGCGGAAGATAAAATCTATAATCTTCTTAATCAATCATTTGATAAAATTGAAGAAAATCTATCACTCGGGAACAATTAAGGCTTATTAAACGTCTGGATTCAATACAAACGAAGAGAAAATTATGAAATCAAAGAAAAGAATATTGCTCGTTTTCATTATCGTATTACTGATCCTTACTTCGTGTAATAAGACTAATCAGGATCCTGATACAGTTGTTGAGACTGTTACACCTGAAATATCCTATCCAGCACCGATTAATACTGATTCGCAAACAGGTGGATACCCTATAGAAAAAACAGAACCTACTTTGGAGAATGTTTATCCATCTCCCCATTCAGGCAGACAAACCGTCCATGGAAGAAAATGAATTCATGGACCTCATTTCTGAATTCACATTGGATAAACCTGCCAGGGTGGCATGGTGTTCAGACCAGACTTGCATTGCTATCATCGGATACGATTATCTCGAGGTGCTCTCCTACCCTGGGTTTGAAGATTTATTTTCCTATGCGATGGGTGAAAATGAATCTTTATTAGATGTCTCACCAGATGGAAGAACCTACGCAATTACCACCAACAATGAAGATCTCGTTCTCAGAAATTGGGAATTATTAACTGAAATGGTCATTCCAACCAAGACATTTTTTATGGGTGCTGAATTTTCTCCCGATGGGTCAATAATAATGGTGACCAGTATGGAAGAATGGGGTGCGACAATTTTTGATGTGGAAGGTGGCAAACAAGTAGCAAAACTAACTGGATTTGAGACTGCTGCCCCGGTATATGACGTTCGTTTTGGACAAAGTAATGATTATGCAGCCTGGATTGCGAGAGCAACTATCCAGGTTAGTGAAATCGCTACCAATCAACTATTGCCGGCAATCTATCACCAGGATTTTATCCTTGGGTTCGACCTGAATGCTGAAGGGACACTTCTCGTAACATCTGCGGCAGAAATGGTCAATGATGAATACATGCCAACTGTTTTTATTTATGATTTTAAATCAGGTGATTTGGTTCAAAAATTCACCACTGATCAGCCAGTGTATGACATTGAGTTTTCACCGGATAGTTCGAAGCTGGTATTATCTTTGGGAACTACCATCTCTCTCTATGACATAGAAACACAACAATTAACTAATCAAATTGTGTCAGAAACTGAAGCCATCTCACAGATTCAATTCTCTCCCGATGGAAGGCTATTATTAAGTTCAGCTGATGGTTTACACCTAAATATTTTCAAATTAAAATAAAAGAGTTTATGTCGTCAATCAACCACATAAACTCTAATCATTAAATAATTTGGTCTACTTGTTTTCCTGGTAAAACTTATTTACTAGATCCCAATTTACAACCGACCAGAAAGCTTTGACATAATCGGGACGGCGATTCTGATATCGCAGGTAATAGGCATGTTCCCACACATCCAACCCTAAGACCGGAACGTGACCCTGCATAAAGGGGCTGTCCTGATTAGCAGTGGAGTAGACTTCCAGTTTTTTCTGATCATTCAAAACTAACCAAGCCCAACCTGAGCCAAATCGAGTTGCGGCAGCTTTCGAGAATGTATCTACAAAATTTTCATAGGACCCAAAAACACCCATTAATTCTTTGGCAACATCACCAACTGGCTGATTATTTCCACCAGGGGTTAGTACTTTCCAAAACAATGAATGATTGGCATGGCCACCACCATTATTGATCACAGCCTGTCGGATTTCCTGCGGTACCTCATTAATGTTGCGGAGAACAACTTCAATTGAATCCATAAAAAATTTAGGAGCTTTTTCTAAAGCAGCATTTAAATTATTTACGTAACCTGCATGATGTTTATCATGATGAATTTCCATCGTCTTTGCATCAATTGCATCTTCCAAAGCATCGAATGAATAACCTAATTCGGGTAGTACAAACTTTTCTGACATTATTTCACCTCTTTCATTAATTTCCCTCCAGGGAATTTATTAGATATTTATCATATTAATTATTATATTATCTCGGATATACAAATGTCAATCATCTTTGTATAAGCGTTTTATTAGAAATCTATAAAACATTCTGCGTTTTGATCAGATTCCTATACAAAAATCGTATGATTAATAAAAATTCACCTTACTTTATTGGTAATGGGTTCACGGAGGTAAAAATGAAATGGTCGTGGAAGGTAGCAAAAATTGCTGGAATTGATGTGTTTATCCACAGCACATTTTTCATATTAATTGCCTGGATTGGTTTTTCATATTGGATCACCCAGCGATCTTTAAACGCAGTTGCGAATGGGATTGTCTTCATTCTATTATTGTTCTTATTTGTGTTGATGCATGAGTTTGGACATGCTCTAGCAGCAAAAAAATTTGGCATTGCCACGAGAGACATTACCTTATTACCTATAGGTGGACTGGCACGATTAGAAAGAATGCCACGGGAACCAAAACAAGAATTATGGGTTGCCCTGGCTGGTCCGCTTGTTAATCTGGTGTTGGCTGTGCTTTTATTCGGCTGGCTTTTCCTGACGAATGGATTAAGCGGATTGACCAATACGACGGTGACAGAAGGATCTTTGTTGCAGCGTCTGGCAATCGTAAATTTGACCCTATTATTATTCAATTTGATACCAGCCTTTCCAATGGATGGTGGCAGGGTATTACGAGCATTTCTGGCGATGAGAATGGAATATACCCAGGCGACCCAAACCGCCGCAACAATTGGGCAGGGATTTGCTCTCATTTTCGGATTGATCGGGTTACTAACCAATCCCTTCTTGATCTTTATTGCTCTATTCGTTTGGATTGGAGCCAGTCAGGAAGCCAGCTCAGTTCAAGTGAAGGAAGCCATTTCTGGTATCCCGATCAAACGCGCAATGTTGACCCAATTTCAAACCCTGGACCACAACCAGAGATTATCAGATGCCGTCGATGCCATTCTCACCGGTTATCAGCAGGATTTCCCGATCATGAAAGGTGATGAAATGGTTGGTATTCTGACCCGTTCAGCGATGGTCCAGGGACTTGCCAAAGACGGTCCCACCGCAAACATTGCCAGCGTGATGGATCAATCTTTTGTCACTGCTGACGGGGATGAAATGTTGGAGCGAGTTTCAGAGCGATTACAAACCTGTGGCTGCCATACCGTTCCGATTTTTGAGAATCAACAATTGATTGGCCTGGTAACCATGGAAAATATTGGTGAATTTCTAATGATTCAATCAGCAATGAAACGTTCTGCAAGCAAGCAGATTGTTTGATATTTTTAATTCAGGAAATGTTTATTTATTAATGATTTCAATCACTCAAAGAAGCTTCCAGAATTCCTTGTCAGGAAGAAAATGCAACTCATTTACTTCAGTGGTATGGATTATATCCACACAGCGACTGACCAAGGTGGAAATATGTAGAGGAGACTGAGAAATTACCGGAATGTGGGTCAGCAACTCTGCAACTGCTTTAGTATTGGGAACCTCTATAAGTTCATTCTGCTTTGCTTGCTTAAGGTGCAAAATCTTATGCAACCTGACAGTCCCAGACCCGGGTAGCACCTGAGTAGGGTTGGTGAATGGCGTTGCGCTGATTTGCCAACCAGATTCCGCTGGGCTCAGGACGACCATGTCATCATTCAAAACTGTGAACTTTTCTGACAACCTGCATACGGTTGTTTTACCTGCACCAGAATAACCTGTAAACAGAAATCCACGTCCATCCCGTGCGATGCCGGCAGCGTGAACCAACAGCCCACCCAGAGAGAAAATTCTTACCGCGGTCACGACTCGCAGAAAGAATTCCACATTTTGTAAACTGGTATACGGGTTAATTCTCAGAACGATAGGATCTGCATCTTCAACCCACCCTTTACTCCCGCTAGCTGAGAAAAGACACCGATTACCTTCCCACTTAGTCTCCGATTGCACTGGGAAAGCAGAGTAATCCTCATCTGTCACAACAATATTAATGCTGCCCAATTTTTGATCTGAGTGATTCGTAGCATGTTTATACCAATCAACCAGACTGTCATATAACCTTTCAGCTTGGGTATTGATCTGGAGAAAGAATTCTCCAACTGGCAGATTAAATGTGTAATCTCTCACCTTATTTCACCAGTATGTTTTTTTGTTTTGTTCGAGCAAGCATGAAACTAATGACAAGCAAAACCATAGCACCTACAATTTCTATTAATCCTTGATACTTGACCCTTACATTTATTGTTTCAAGATCAACAATTTCGTTTGAAAGGGTAATCTCCTGCAAATGATAAGTGTAGGATACACCTGCCTTCACATTCGTATCCACAAAATGGTATGTTTCTCCAGAAATAGGAGAACCCAGCGCTAAAATCAATTGAGGATTGATCTGTTGCCCAGCATCGGGAGCAGAATGATCGACCCGCTTCAGATTGAAACCCAGGGTATCCACTTCACTCTCGGTCGTCCATTCTATCTCCACGGAAGGATTGAGCAGCCGATTTAATCCAAAGATTATGAGGATTAAAGCCAATGAGACCGAGGCAAGGATCATGCTTTTTTGATATTTTTTGATGAAAGCTGTGATGTGATCGATCAATAAGCTCCCTTTCCGGAAAAGATAACCCCGATAGTTTTCCAGACGATTTTCAGATCTGACCAGAATGTATAGTTCTGAATATAGTCCAACTCGATGGACAGCCGACTATCCATATCAAGGTCCCCTCGCCCACTAACCTGCATGGGTCCGGTTAATCCTGGTTTGACTGCCAGACGCTGGCGCTGGTGGTCATTATACATAGCCACGACCCAGCTCTCTTCCGGTCGCGGACCCACCAGGCTCATTTCCCCGCGCAGGATGTTCCAGAATTGGGGAAGTTCGTCCAGGCTCCAACGCCGCAGGAAGCGGCCCACACTCGTCACGCGCGGATCATTCTGGATTTTAAAAACAGGCTGATCGAGCTTGATATTATTCTGGTCAAGTACCTTCTGTAATTCCTGTTGGGCATTGACTACCATGGTTCGTAATTTATAAATGCGGAAAGGCTTGCCGTTCTCACCAATTCGTTCCTGAGTAAAGATCGCTTTTCCCGGTGAATCCAAACGGATAAGCAAACTGGTCACCAGCAAGATCGGAGAAAGCAGGATCAGAGCAAGCATGGCTGCAATAATGTCCAACAAGCGCTTGAAGAAGCGCTCAATAAAGGTGAGACCACTGCGGGACGGTATTTTAAGACGCGGTGGAAATAGAAAACCCGCCAGCAATCCAAATCCCAAAGCCGCTGCCCGAATAAACAATAAAGGAATGGAAGCGGCAGTAATCCCACGGTCTTTTTCCCAGATCAATCGCAGAAAAGGAATTGCGCTGATGAGAAAGAGCAAGAACCCGGCTAAGGTAATCCAGATGAAAGGTTGATAGAAGGGGGAAAATCCCAGTGAAAGAAGCATGATAGCCGTCAACAGTATCTGGAGACGTTGGGAAGCCGGTGTGTAGCTGTCGGAAAGGGTCTTTTCCGGCAGCCAGCGCAACATGAAGGCCTTCCAGTAGCCAATCCCCCATTTGCGGCGCATATACTGCCCAAGGTTGAGATCGTGGCGATGATATACCCGGGCGGTGGGCTGGAATGCGAGACGATAGCCTTTGCGCGCCAGGCGAAATGAGAACTCCTGATCTTCTACGGATGGCACTGGGAACCGTGTGTCAAAACCACCATTTTCCAGGAAGATCGATTTGCGATAGGCTGCTGAGTAGGTATCGATAAAGTCAATCGTGGGTAGCGTTGCCAGTGCCTGGTATTTATACTCAAATTCCTGTTGGACAAAGCGAGGGACGAGCTTATCCTCAGTGCACAGGTAGGCACCTTTGACGCCCATAACATCTGGATTAGCGAAGGGTTCCAGCATGCATGCCAGCCAATCCTGTGTGGGGATGCAATCGGCATCCGTGAAGCAGACCAGATCCCCGACCGCATGTTCTACACCAGTATTCCGGGCGGCTGCCGGCCCAGCATTCGATTGGCGAACCACTTCTATACCCAACTCTTCTGCGATTTTGGCCGTTTTATCCTGTGAACCATCATCGACAAGGATGATTTCATAATCGTTACCGAGATGGAAACCTCTTTGGTTTAAGAGCGCATGCAGACAGTCCGCGATGGTATCTTCGGCATCTCTGGCCGGGATGATCACCGACACCTTTAAAGTAGTTTTCGTCATGGAACACCTGGTTTGTGAACGATTGAAAAGAGCATGAGGATTCCGGAGAGGATCAACGGTGGCAGGGTGACAATGACATAAAGAATGACGGCAAAAGCAACTGCAAGTTCGTTTGAAACTGCAAATGGAATAAGAGCCAACTGGGCAAAGAAAGTAAATGGACCCAGATTACCAGGCATGAGCGCCGGTAAAACTCCAATATAGACCAGAATAAGCACCAACACAGCTGCATTCCAGGAGAGATCGATGGCAAGAGATTGAAAGACGAACAGATTGGTGATTGCCATCACAACCCAAATGAGCAGGGTGACTCCCAGGGAAGGTAGTAATTTTCGTGGATCGCGCAACCAGAGACTGGCCTGCAGGAACTGGTCAAGTTTACGCTGGACTTTTGCCAACCAGGGTGTTTTACTTTCCGCAGGAAAAACCCTGTGCCAGAGCATGGGACCAAACAATACCGCCAGCAAGAGCAGGATCGTCACAATGATGAGAAGTGGGAAAAGATTGCCCATTGTCTCGAGCGCAAGAGCAGGCAGGTTGGTTGCCATGGCCAGCATGAGCAGCACCAGGAAGAGCAGATCAAGGTATTTTTCGATGGCGATGGTGGCTGTGATCTCAACCCAATCTTCTTTCCCGGGCTGGTGGGCTGTGGTGACGCGCACAATTTCACCCCCACGGATAACCAGCAGGATATTGGCTGCCTGCCCCAGAAAAAAAGCGGAGATGAGGCGCAACAAGGGTATGCGAAGATGATAATTGCGTAGCAGCAGATCCCAACGCCATATTTTAAGGGCAAGACTGATCAGAACACTGAGGATTGCCAGCAATAACCAGGGATAGGAAACAGTCTGTAAGGCTTCCAACAAGAACTCCCAATTGACTCGCTGGAAGGATAAGTAGAGCAATAGCAATCCCAACGCAATTTTGAGGGCATTGATCAGGTAACTTTTATGCCAGTGTAGCTTCATGGAGATTTCTGGGAGGTCTGTAAATCCTAAGGTTCTTCGGTTGCAGGAGGAGAATCAGTGGGCGTAGGAGTAGGCGTGTTGGTGGGTGTCGACGTTGGCGTGTTGGTGGGTGCCAACGTTGGAATGTCGGTGGGCGTAGGAGTAGGTGTGCTGGTTGGTGTCGGTGTTGGTGTGTACGTGGGCGGTATAGGTGTGTTGATTGGTGTCGGCGTTGGTGTGGTAGAAGGCGTAGGAGTAGGTGTTTTGGTTGCTGTCACCGTGGGTGTGGGAGTATAGGTGCTGGTAGGTGGGAGCGTGTAGGTGCGAGTGGGTGTGGGCGTGTGAGTGCGGGTAGGTGGCGGAGCGGTTTGTGTAGGTGTGGCAGTTTTTGTGGGGGTAAAACTGGCTTTGGGTGGGTAATAAGGCAAATAAATTTCCTGCCCCACCACCAACAATTGCGAAGTGAGACAATTTACTTCCATCAAATAATCCATCGAGGTACGTACAGATAAACTGAGCCAATAAAGGTTATCCCACAGTTTGACCTTATAGACGATCCAACCTTCGGGGAGTGAACACGCAATCGCAGTCGGAGAGGGGGTGGAGGTCGAAGTGGGTGTGGGCGGTTAGTGTGACGGTGACCTGACCGGTGACAGGAATTGATTGAGATGGCAGCGCAGTGCTGGTTTCGGACGCCGTCGCTGTCAGTTCATAGATCAGGGTTTGATTCGGAGCGAATTCCTGCTGCGTGCGGGTAATGCCGGGCGTGACACCGGGTGGTAGCTCACCAAAGGCCTGTACCGGCGGATCAGGACGGGTAAAGATGTCGGTTTTGGCAAAAACAAACCAACTACTAAGGGCTAACACCAGGATAGCGGCGATGGCAAGCATCCATTTGATGGCTGATTTTGGAATTGCCATGGTTTTGGCATTCATGACTCTGGGAGGTTGTAATGTTATTCCCTGCGATTTGGCAACCTTTGGAAAGAGCCGATCGCCACTCAGAAAGATGGGACAGCGGATATGGTTTTCATTGAGACAGTATTGGGATTGGTGACCCACAGGAACTGCCTTATGACGGGCAAGACGATAGCAATGATGACTCTCGGTAGCAAAAGTCATGCAGGTGTATTGATCATCATCAAGTCCCAAACTGGGGCAACGTCTTACTGCGGGCAAAAATCCCTCCTGATAGCAAACTGAGTAATCATCTTCTATCAACCATATTATGCCACAGATTGGAAATAATTGAATTATCTATCGTATTTTGTTTTGGAACAAAATGTCATGTGATTTAAGCCAGAAGGGACAGGGCCAGAATAACAAGCTGTACCAGAAAAATCACGGTCAGGACAATCAGAATGAGTACATACCATTTCTTTTTGGAAACAGGGGCAGAACGACCACTTAGAAAAATAGGGCAGCGCAGGTGATCATCATTCAGGCAGTACTTGTCCTGGTGATCCATTTGAACCCGTTTATGCTTTGGCAGGCGATAACAATGATTACTCCGGGAAGCAAAAGTAGTGTACGTATCGCGGTCATCAAAGAGCCCCAGATGTGGACAATGAGTTAGGCCAGGCATGGATTCCTCCCAGACCAGATCATTATCGCTGGAGAGATCGAGCAGCCAGTACCAACTGGACGAGGAACAGAACGCCCAAGGCAATGAGAATGATCATCTGCCAGAGTTCATCTGAAACTAAAGCCAGGCCAACACAGAAGAGCATACCGCCCAGATTGAGCTGCATTTGGCGGCCTGGTTGGTCCAGTTCTACGCTGAGTTTACGCTTATTCTCGCGGGCTGACCAGATTGCCATGGAGAGAACCGCCAGGAGCCAGGCAAGTGCGAGGATCCAGATGGTGTTTGAGATGAGGGAGTTCCAGTTTATTAAGGACATAGTAGTTGACAGGTGAAAGTTGACAGGTGACAGGTGACAGGTGACAGGTGACAGGTGATAGTTGAAAGTTGAAGGCTGAAGGCTAAAAACCTATAACCTAAAACCTAATAACCTAAAACCTAAAACCTAAAACCTAAAACCTAAAACCTAACTCAATTATAGCTTAATTTGCAACCGTAGATTAGCTAACTCTTACTGCAGTAAGCGGCGGGTGTAGGTTTGCCAATGTTGCAGGAGGGTGCGGGGTTGGTTGTGGATGGCGGTTCGAAGCGCTGCATTTGGAAATATAGACGTGAAAAATAGTTTGGGGAGGATGGACGGGTTGTCAATCAGGGCGAGACGCAGGAGGAAGGCTGAGGGCCAGGGGGGAGGGTTGTGGGTTAGCTCCTCGTTGTACTTCGGAGTCCTTCGGAAGGGATTGAGATTTTAGGGATTGAGCAAATTTGGATTGGATGAAGTTGTGTTGGAGAGACTTGGCGTGAGATTTTGGGGAGAGTTGGATGGGGAGGTTGGTTCGAAAATCGCGCTGCAGGATTTGTGAGACCCAATGGACGATATTTTGCATGTGCCAATCCCTGGTGAGCTGGTGAACCTGATCCCACTGCATGCTGGCGCTATATTTACGAAGCAGCAAGACCAGATCAAAGTAGCTGTGGAAGCGAGGATTGAAGATGCCATGGTTGAAGAGATGCAGACAGAGGTGCAAAAAGGTGACCTCGGGGGAGAGACGCTGTAATTCCAACCCGGTGGAATCCTGGTAAGGTTGGGCGCTGCGCCAGATGGTTTGGAGATCGATGGGGAAGGCGGTATGCCACCAGGCGAGGGTGAGGATGTGAGTGTGCAGGTCGATGTGGACTCCGGCCGGGTGGCTAAAGGTGATTTCGAGGGGGATGTGGCTGGATGGTGAATTCTTTGCTGTAAACCCCAGCTCTGTCAAAATGGATGTTGTGTCTACAAATGCTTCGGGGTGGATCAGGATATCGACATCTCCGAAGGGACGATGGATGGATCTGCGTATAGATCGGGAATGAATGACCAGCCTTTTAGAATGATGAAAGTAATGTTTTTTTGTAGGAGGGAGGTGAAGAGGGTGGTTAAGTGGGATTTGTAGAGGATGAAGTTAATAGTTGTTAAGTTCATGAGTTCATAAGGTCAGTTCTTAAGTTCTTGAGTTCTTGAGATTCTAAGCTCTTCAAATATTGTATTTATTTTGATAGTGTTCAACGTTGTTTTCAGCTTAATAATATATGACTTTGTTAACTTATCACCTTATGAATTTTTTTGAGGATCTATTTTTTTGTTCAGTGAGTTGATCATTTTTGTTATTTGGGTTGCTTCGGAGATAAGGTATTGATATTTATCTTCTGAGATCCAGTTTCGAAGCTTGAATAATTCAATCATCGTCATAGTTTCGAAGAGGGAACCGCGAGCGATCATAAGGAAATGCTTAAATTCTTTAATGGAGTAGCGCCCTTTTCCTTCTGCGATATTCATGGGTACTGACATGGATGCTGCTTCGATTTGATCTATGAGCCGAAAGTGTTTTTTATCAGTTTCTAGATTTTCGGTTACTTCAATGATGGTGTTTGCAAATTCAAGGCTTTTTTGCCAAACTAACAAATCTTTGTATCCGAGTGTGGTGGATTCTTTCATATGGATCTCCGTTTATTTTTAAGTTGTTAAGTTGTTGAGATCATGAGTTCAAAAGAGCTTATGAGCTTAAGAACTAATGAACTTATGAACTGTTCTTCGACGCTTTCAATGCCAATGGAACAATTTCTATCAAATACTCAATTTGCTCATCCGTCATGGTGGGGAAGAGGGGCAGGGTGACTTCGCGGGGGGCGATGGATTCGGTGATCGGCAGATTATGCGGGCCGGGGAAGCGTTCTCTATAGTAGCTGAAGGTGTGGATCGGGGGATAGTGAATGCTGGTCTGGATACCATGCTCTTTCATGGAATCCTGGAAGGCTTTACGGCTATGCCCTTCCGGCAGCAGGACCGGGCAGATGTGGCAGGCGGAGACGCCCGGATGATCAGCAAAGGGGATGGCGAGCTCTTGAGGGAGGTGCGCGCGGTAACGATCAACAATTTCCCGGCGGCGCTGGTTGTTGGCAGGCAGCTTCTTGAGCTGTTCGATACCCAGGGCAGCCCGGATTTCGTCGATGCGGTAGTTGTAGCCCAGGTCAACGACGTCGTAGGTGTAGGCGTGGCCGGCGTGGCGATCATACGTCAGGGTGGTCATGCCGTGCGAGCGCAGGAGTTTGAGCCGGGCAGCAATCTCATCCGAATTGGTGGTCAGCATGCCGCCTTCCCCGGTAGCCAGGTTTTTGTTGGAGAAGAAGGAGAAGCAGCCGATATCGCCCCAGGTGCCGAGGGCTTTGCCCTGCAATGTCGCACCGGGACAATGCGCTGCGTCTTCGATGATGTGCAGGTTGTGCTGCTGGGCGATTTCCATGATGGCGGGCATGTCGCAGGGATAGCCGGCGTAGTGCATGACGATGATGGCTTTGGTGCGTGAGGAGAGGTTGGCTTTGATGGATGCCGGGGAAATGGTCAGGTCGTTGGGGCTGGTGATGTCGGCGAAGACCACCTGCGCACCGGTGTAGAGGACGGCGTTGGCGGTGGCGACGAAGCTCAGGGAGGGGACGATGACTTCGTCTCCCGGGCCGATGCCAAGGGCGACGCAGGCCAGATGCAGGGCTTCGGTGGCGTTGGAGACGCTCAGGCAATGCGGGCTGCTGGTCATCTGTGAGAAGTCGTGCTCGAATTGCGCGGTGACTGCTCCCATGGTGAGCCATTTTGATCTCAGCACGGAAATGACTGCGTTTTCTTCATTAAAGTCATAATCTAAGTCAGCGAGAGGGATTTTCCAATTCATTTCGAACTCGTTCTGGCTGGTAGCTGGTAACTGGTAGCTCGAAGCCAAAAGATTAAGACTTTATAGTTCTATAAAGGGTTATTAGTATTTTAGCGCTTTCAGTACTTAGGTTGTCGAGCAGTGTGTAAGTGTCTTCAGAAATCTATTTTCTCATTTTAGAATAATTCTAACAATCATGGTTTCGTTGATGTAGTCGATAGTCAGCATGGAAAATATTTTCATGTCATGATACTTTGAATCTTTTCATAAATTATTTTTTTCCTACAGTCTACCAAGCTACGACCAATTCCACTTTGTTACAGGTGCTTCGCAGGCTTTGTGGTCTAATCTTTTTTTCATTGGGAAGGAAGAGGTGGCGGAGGGAATCGAAGTCATTCACAGCCTGCTCATAATCGTCGGGGTGGCCGAGGTCTTGCCAGTAGCCTTCGAAGGGGAAGCCGATGACGCGTTCTCCGGCGGCGAGGAGTTTTTTGACCAGGTCGGGGAAGTCGAGGTATTCACCCTGGGGGATGTATTCGAGCACACGCGGCTCAAAGACGTACAGCCCCATGGATACGCGGTAGTCGATGGTGGGTTTTTCGATGTAGTTCTGGACACGGCAACATTCGTCCATTTCGATGACACCCAGGTCTATTTTGACGGCGCGCGGGTGCATGGCAATGGTGCAGATGCCACCATTTTCACGGTGGAACTGAATGAGTTCGTTAAGGGGAATGAGGGAGAGGACGTCGCCGTTGGCGACCAGGAAGGTTTTTTTGAGGTGGGTGATATTGGCCAGCGGACCGGCGGTGCCCAGCGGGGTGGACTCATAGGCGTATTGGATGTCGAGGTCGTATTGCGAGCCATCCTGGAAGAAGGCGCGCATGAGCCCGGCCTGGTGGCCGACGGTGAGGGTGACGTGGTTGATGCCGGCGACTTTCATCTGATAGAGCAGAATCTCGAGGATGGTTTTGTCGCCAATGGGCATCATTGGTTTGGGGAAGACGCGGGTGTAGGGGGCGAGGCGGGTGCCCTTACCTCCGGCGAGAATTATGCGTGCATTTTTTTTACCTCCTGATAGTTGATGGATTAGTTGATAAGTTCTTGAGTTCTGAGTTCATAAGAACAGTTGTTAAGTTCATGAGTTCTTAGCTCGTAAGATTTAGCTGGTAGCTGGTAGCTCGTAGCTCGTAGCATAGATAAAAGAATTAATTAAGACTCTTTTATACTTCAAGTTTTATTTAGGGTGTTGAGCATTTTGGCGATTTCAATGCTCAGGTTTTCGAGAAGTGTGAAATTTTCTTCAGAAATCCAATTTCTCATTTTGAAGATTTCCAATAATGTCATTGTCTCATATAAGTGAACCACGTGAAATCATGAGGAAGTGGCTGAATTCTTTTTGAGAATATCTTCCCTTGCCTTCAGCGATGTTCATCGGAACTGACGTTGCTGATGCTTCTAATTTGCTCAACAAGTCGATAATGTTTTCTGTCGGTTTCCATTTTTTCGGTCATATTGATCACTTCATTGGCGAAATTCAAGCTTTTTTGCCAAACGATCAAATTTTTGTACGACGAGTTATTGCTTTCTGCCATGTTCAAGTCTCCTTTGTATTTTCTTTTCCTACGAGCTACGAGCTACGAGCTATGAGCTATCTCTCATATATCCCTATTCTATACCGATCCAGATGATCACTGATCCACGCGATGGTGCGTTCGAGGCCGGTTTCGAGGTCGATCTGCGGGGTCCAGCCGAGGTGTTCACGCGCTTTGCGGTTGTCGGAGAGCAGGCGCATGACTTCGGATTTCTGGGGGCGCATACGGGCCGGGTCCTGGACGATTGGCAGGTCGGGTTTGTTGAGGATTTTTAGGATGATTTGGGTGATTTCGCCGATGGTGACTTCGGTGCCGGTGCCGAGGTTGAATTCGTGACCGATTAGGTGTTGGGGGTTAGGGGTTAGGGGCTGGGAGTTGCCTTCCGCTTCGCTCAGGTGCTTCGCAAGGATTGGGGGTTGGGGGTTCGGGAAGAACTACTGTGGACTGCTTCAGGAGCGCCTGGCCGGCGAGGAGGAAGCCGGAGACGGTGTCGTCGACGTAGGTGAAGTCGCGGCGGGTGTCGAGGGAGCCGAGGTTGAGGTGATCCTGGGTGAGGGCCTGGGTGATGATGGTGGGGATGACGGCGCGGGCGGATTGTCCCGGACCATAGGTGTTGAAGGGCCGCACGGTGATGGTGGGGACTTCGAAGGATCGGTTGTAGGCTTCGACGAGTTTGTCCGCGCCAATCTTGCTGGCGGAGTAGGGGCTTTGCCCCTGCAGGGGGTGGCTCTCGTCGATGGGGACGCGCAGGGCGGTGCCGTAGACTTCGCTGGTGGAGGTGTGCACGACGGGGATGCCGAGCTGGCGGGCGGCTTCGAGGATGTTGAGGGTGCCGAGGACGTTGGATTGGACTGTCTCGACCGGGTGGACGTAGGAGTAGGGAATGGAGATGAGGGCGCCCAGGTGGTAGATCAGGTCGCAACCCCGGGCGGCTTCGAGGATGGCGGAGGGGTCGCGCAGGTCACCGAATACCAGTTCCATTTGGTCAAGCTCGTGTTTGGGGAGGAGGGCGAGCAGGCCGATGTCGGCGCGGGAGTTGTATCTTATATAAGCTGTTAAGTTGACAGTTCTTGCTCCGCTAATTGCTTGCGGAGTCCTTCGGAAGTTCTTGAGGGAAGAACATCGTTAGAGATTGTTGGGTTGAATTCGGTGGATAATAATTTTCTAGCAAGATTTGATCCTATAAATCCACCTGCACCTGTGAGTAGAATTTTCATGGAAATCTCCCTGTTAGTTATTGAGTTCATGAGAACAGTTGTTGAGGTGTTGAGTTCTTAAGAACTTATGAACTTATGATCTTATGAACTTAAGCACTCTTTTGCCTATCAATGTTTTTATTTAATGAGTTTATCATTTTAGTGATTTGATTTGCTTCTGATATCAGGTATTGATATTTATCTTCTGGAATCCAATTACGTAATTTGAATAGTTCTATCATGGTCATTGTTTCAAATAAAGAACCTCTGGCATACATTAGGAAATGTTGAAACTCTTTAATTGAGTATCGACCTTTTCCTTCTGCAATATTCAAGGGGACCGACATTGCTGATGCTTCAATTTGATCTATTAAGCGAAAATGTTTCTTTTCTGTGTCTAAATTTTCAGATAATTCAATTATTACATTAGCAAATTCCAAACTTTTTTGCCATACCAATAAATCTTTATATGCAAGTGTAGTGAGTTCTGCCATGTTTCATGTTCCTTCTATTTTTTATATTATAGTAACAACTTAACAGCATATTAGCTGAATAGCTGTTCTTTTTCTTAATAACTCATGAACTTAAGAACTTAAGAGCTATTCCTCCTCAGGAGGAAGCAAATTCACCAGTTGCTCTGCCAGGGACTGCACGCCGGTCAGGTCGCCTTGTTGGGCCAGGTGGGAGAGGTGTTGGAGGATGTGGCTGGTTTCGGCGGGGGTGAGGGGTTCGTCGAGCGGGTGACCCTGGAGGAGTTGCTCGGCCTGGCAAGAAGGTTTGGCCAGCTGAGACATGAGATCGGGCAGGACGACGGTGCGGATCCCGGTGCCATGCGCAGCCCGGATGAGCCGCAGACGGCGAATGGGCTGAATGTTGTGGATGGTGTAGATGATGAGTCCCAGATCCAACTGACTTACGATACCCCGCAGCATGTCCGTGGTGCCGATCACCTGGACGCCGTTGACAGTCGTCCCCTGCTTACGCGGGTCATCGTCCAAAATCCCGACCACATTAAAGGCGCGTGCCAGGTTGGGCCGGTTGAGTATCCAGAGTGCCATTTCGGCATTATCACCCGCCCCCATGATCAGGACGCGCTCGCTGATGGACCCGGACTGTTGACGGGCACGCACCCAGCGCGAGGCTGCCCCGGTGATGAGACGCTCACGGTAACGCACGGCAACGAAGCCGATGAAGCTGAGCACGCCGGTGGTGATGATCACGGCCGTGGGCAGGATCTGATCGGCCAGCAGGTTGCGTTTGAGCAGAATCAGCCCGACGGTGCTGATGGCAACCGAGAACGCCAGGGTAAAGGCATCGCCCGCGGCGGCACGTGACCAGGTAACGCGGTTGAGGCCGAGCAGGCCGTTGATGAGGCTGAAGAGCACGCCAAAGAGCAAAGCCACCAGAATGGCGTTGACAACACCCAGGTTGAGCGGCAGGGAGGTGCGCCAGATGAGCTCACTCAGGGAGGCAGCACTGAAGGCCAGCAGGGTATCGATGAAAAACCAGGAGATGTAGCGCGAGGTGAAGATGGCAATGGGACCCCAGAAGAGGCGCGTTTCACCGATCTGGCGGCTGCGCAGGGACGGCAGCAGGGCGATGGCCGTCCAGAAGATGACGTCGATATCGGTGAGCAGGTTGCGGTTGCGCACGTAGAGCTGGTCGAGCCGCAGCTTGGAGGGCAGCACGGATTGAAAGTACTGCTCCATCGGGTCGCTGCCCTGCAGGAGCTGCTCTTCGCCGCGGTAGATGACCGAAGCCGGCGAGGTGACGCCCGGGCGCACGGAGAGGATCAGCTTACGGACGTCCTCTGGCCATTCGGCGGCAATGGTGGGATCCTCGGGGCGCGGACCGACCAGGCTCATCTCTCCCACCAGCACGTTCCAGAGCTGGGGCAGTTCATTCAGTTTGGTATCGCGCAGGTATTTGCCAAAGGGGGTGATACGCACATCCCCGGCAGCGGTGACGCGCGAGCCATTGTAGCTTTTCTCGTTCTCATACATGCTGCGGAACTTGAGGATGCCAAAATTTTTGCCGTGGCGGCCAACCCGCAGACCGCGGAAGAAGACCGGCCCGGGTGAATCCTGTTTGAGCCGGATGGCGACATACAGAAAGAGCGGACTGAGGATGAGTAAACCGAAGAACGCGACGATAATATCCATGCCGCGCCGGATAACATTCTCGAGAAAGCAAACGTGCCTGCTATGGGTGGGTCTGGATCTTGTGTAGGTGTCGGGCATTAGGATTTGGTTTCTTGGTTTGGTATCTCGGGCTTCCAATTTGTTCCCCCATTGTATCGTCTTATTATCAGGTTTCTGTTTGCAAAAAATTTTTGGTTTATTTATAGGTTTAGTTCTTGAGTATGCTCTGTAGCTCGGTTGAAGCTTCTAGACTAAGTAACTTGTAAGCTTATGAACTTATGAACTTATGAACTTATGAACTTTCAACTTTGAACTTTCCGCCGGAGGCAATGTCCCCCAACGAGTCTATTATATATGATTTTTTTGTCAGGATATGAGATTCACGGGAAATTTTAAGAATGGAATAGCTGTGTAGCTCGATAGCTCATAGCTCGTAGCTAAAAGATTAAGGCTTTATACTTCGATTAAGAGTGTTGAGCATTTTGGCGATTTCAATACTCAGGTTTTCGAGAAGTGTGAAATTTTCTTCAGAAATCCAATTTCTCATCTTGAAGATTTCCAACAATGTCATTGTCTCATATAATGAACCACGTGAAATCATGAGAAAGTGGCTGAATTCTTTTTGAGAAAATCTCCCCTTGCCTTCAGCGATGTTCATAGGTACTGAGGTTGCAGCTGCTTCTAATTGCTCGACGAGGCGGTAGTGCTTTCTGTCAGTTTCCATTTTTTCGGTCAGGTTGATTACTTCATTGGCAAAAATTAAGCTTTTTTGCCAAACAATCAAGTTTTTATACGATGAGTTATTGTTTTCTACCATGTTCAATTAATCCTTTAATTTTTTTCCTACCAGCTACGAGCTACCAGCTACCAGCTTTTTATACAAGTACGCCCCTCCCAGCACACCCAGAAAATCAACCACCAGATCAATCACCTGAAACGCTCTGCCGGGGACGAAGAGTTGATGGGTTTCATCACTGAGTGCATACAGCATCGCAATGATCACGACCAGTGCGGGGATTTTTGGGGTATCGGGTTTATCCTGGTGGAAGGCTCGGGCACCTCTGCCAGAAGAATGCAGAGCTCTTGCGATCAGAAATGACAATACAGCATACTCCACAAAGTGCATGAACTGCCCGATCCACTCGGCTAATGAGGAATCGCTGACCTCGCGGATGGGTACCAGATAGCGCCAGGATTCTGGTAAATACTTATACGGATCCGGGTTGGCTGGAGAAGAAGAAAATGATGGCTGCCCAGAGAATTACTGGCAGCCAGGAAAAAAGAAATCGGACCAATGGTCTATTTTGAAATTTTTGATAAATATTTATTTTTTTTATCCTTCATTTATTATTTTTATCAAAAAACCGTTTAGCGATATGAGACCAATGATAAATGATTGAAACTTTTTTTCCATATCTTCCCATTATCCAATCATTGCCAGGAAAGATAACTTTAAAAATAATTGTAAAAATCTTCAGTGGTTTTTGAATCTGGACAAGTTTCAGAATTTTTGAGTACCGTTTGCCAAAATTTGGTTTATTTGAAAATACATCTGATACTGGCACTAAACCCAAAAATTATTTTTTGCCTAAATGGAGAAGGGCTTAAGATCTGAAATTATTTCCTTTGGAAATGGGGTTTTATAATAATGATCAAGGATCTGAAAAACCTGCCAGGCAATTGGAGATATCTGCCATTGTTTAACTAAATCCATAAACAAATCCCAATTCCATGATTGAGGTAGCTGCCTGATGTACAAATCAAGATCCCGATATGTTTTCAAGTTATACATGCCATCTTTTGAACAATGAAGACAAAGATGTGCAAGGGTATCCTGGATGGAAAGCTGCCATTTCCAAAGAGATTTAGCCTTTTCATTTGCAGGTTCAACGCGGCCCCAAACAGATCCAAAATCAATATTGTATGCAGGGATGAACCATTGCTCAACGAAATGCCATTGCAAATCTAGATAAAAACCGCTGCCGGGTTTGGTAAAACTTAGCCCAGTTGGCCAATTATTAATAGGTATTTTCATTGCTTCCTCCAAATACCATAATGGAGGATCTAAGACAAAACCATTTTCTAAAAGTAAATTACAAGTCAATTTATACTGTTCTTTTGGAACTATGATATCAATATCATTTAAAGGACGTGGATTATTCTCAGGATAGACTCAGGCTGTTAAAATACAGTCCTTTAAGAGGAACAAATTGAATTCCATTGCTGAGTAATAACAAAGATACTTCTTTAAATCGTTCTTGAAGAAGTATCCATCTACCAATATTTATATAATTCTGATAGTGTTTAGGAGTAGTAGGGGAAACTGAATCAGCAATAATCATAATTTGTTTTTTACAAAGAAAAAACAACCTGCATGATAAAAAAAATAGAAGGTTAAGATTTGAAAAGAATTGGGTTAGTCAGGAGAAGAGAAAATCATGGCTGCCCATAGAATAACTGACAGCCATGATTGCAAAATATCTTTTCATACGTTAAATGTGAAATGATTGTATCTTTTTGTTCTAGCACCCCATTTGGCCATGTTTGTCTATCTAAAGGCAACTTCCCTTGAAGATAAAACCTGATCATACCTTCTGCTTTTGCTAAGAAAGGACTTCCTGGAAATATCTTTGTAAAAGAATTTATCAATTTATGGCTGCTGTTATTGAATATAAATTGAAATTTTGAGGAAAATGAGACCCTTTGGCGCACTGGTTTAGCTGAGTACCCCATACGAAATTTAAATTCATCAATACTGGGTGGTGCATCCAAAGAATGTAAACCATAAAGGATATTTTTATGTTTTTGAATTTCGATAATATGATTTGTAACCACAAAACTCAAAGCATTATTTACATGATGGTCTAAATAATTCCTCCTGCATTGCTGATATAACATATAAACCCAATCATCCATTTGAAATGTAATAACACTTGCTGCAAGAACTCTACCTACATACGCACCCCAGGCTTGGAAACCGGGTAATTCACCAGCCGACTTGCAACGAATTTCCCATTCTTTTTTACTTATTGATAATTTTCTTTTTTGGCGTTCTAATGTTTCAATTTGGAGATCATAACCATCAGATGCGAGAAGATCAAATGAAATGGGAGTAACAGTACAATTTCTTAATCCTTTTCTTACATTTTTTCTTGCCCATTTACCTAAATTTTCTATTTGATATTGATCATTTGTGTAAACAGCATGATAACTTATTACGCCAAATTGAGCGAAAATTGGTGTAGAGTATCTCAAACCAATTCCTTTTGTTCTTTTTAGAAAATCTGATAATTCTCTATCATCTGGAGTTATGATCCAGTGATAAGGAAAAGCTTGGAAAACCTTAAACCCTTGGTTAAACCAATAACTGCTTTCGGTTTTATAAGTTTTGAAACCCTGCCTAAGCAACCATTCAGCAAAAATTTCAGCATTCATTAAAACTCAAATCTAACTCAAATAATATTTTTTCACCATCCACTTGCTTAATTAATTGAAAATTGTTTTTCTTGTAAAATTTTTGGGCGGGAAGGTTATCATTTTCTGTGAATAAAATTATTTTCTCGAATGATCGTTTTTTAGCATCTTCACATAATTTACTAAGTAAGATGTTGGAAACATTTTTTCCTTGATACTCATTCGCTACAACTATAGGTCTCAATTCGTAATTATTTCCTGGTTTTTTTTCTTTGTTACTATTTTTTTGAAAAATTCGAGAAGAGATATCTATTATCATTTTTGGAAATGTTAACAAATGCAAAATTCCCCAATAAATCATGCTATACCAGAATTTTCTTAATAAATATTTACTAATCAATCTTGGATCCCAAATTCCACAGACAAAACCAATAACACTATCTTCAAAAATAACGACAAAACAAACACCACCTTTTTGAAAAAACAAAGTCTTATAATAATTTACTAATAAATGACGACCTGAGTTACCTTTAAATGGGGTATTCAAATATTCCTGATGTAGCCTTGCTATATCTTCAGCATTAGTTAACTGAAATTCGCTAATCTGATACATGTACTTGTGAGTGTAACAATTTTAAAAAGAATTGACACATACGGCACGAGAGAATTTTTCTTCTACTGCAATCCGACCATTTTGTGAAAACATCTTTAATTTTTCCTTTTGCGATGCTAATTCAATGATTTGTTTAGCAATTAATTCCGGATCACCTGGTTCTACATTAATCCCACAATTTTCGGCTCTAATAAGCTGAGAAATTTCACTATTTTTCGGTGTAACCGCAAACACTGGGCGACCACTTGCCATTATTGAAAAAGTTTTGGAAGGCAGTGAAAAAGCAGATGAATTTGGGTTAAGGGTAACAAGGCCTAAATCAGCTGCAGCTAATAAATCATTATAAGCATCTCGAGGTTGGTAAGGAAATACAAGCACGTTGATTAAATGATTGCTTTCAATAAATTCAATGATTGATTTCTTTTTATTTCCTTCACCTATTAACACAAAGATAATAAAAGGGACATCTCTTAGCATTACTGCTGCATCAAGAATATCTTCCAATGCAGATGTTATACCCATATTACCCGAATACATAACTATGAATTTTTCTGAGAGATTATTATCATTGCGAAATTTTGAGCTGGTTTTTGGCGTTATTTTTGTTGAATCAACCCAAACTGGAGTTACAGAAATTTTTTTTTCCGAAATCCCTTTTGTATTCAGAATTTTTTTAAAACCTTCTGAGATTAATGAGATGTGTTGTGCTTTATCATAAAGAAATTTTTCGATGAAATACAGAAATTTTATAATTAATTTGTTATTGATTACATTAACTGAAATTGCTGCATCTGGAAACAAGTCTTCCACCCTTAAAATCCATGGCACATTCCAAACCTTACTAAGTAACCAAGCTGAAATACCTAAAGTTAAAGGTGGTGAATAACTAAAAATAATATCCGGCTTTTTTGCTTTTAAACCACCGAATAATGAAGTGATCGAAAGAAATAAAATTTAGTGAGCGATGGAAAAAATTTTGATTTTGAGAGATATGACTCCAAGTGCGAATAATATTAACACCATTTATTTTTTCCTCACTCATCCATTAATTTTTGTACCCAGAAAAAACTTTGTTTTGTGGATAACTGGGATAGGCTGTTACAAAAAATACTGAATGACCAAACGATACAAAATCCTCAGATAATTCAGATGCTAAGATTGCTCCGCTTACTTCTTCCGGTGCATAATGTTGAGCAAGAATTTAATATTTCATTCAGAGTTAATTTTCTTTATCACCTTTGCTGGGTTTCCTGCCGCTATACTAAAAGGAGGTAGGTTCTTAGAAACAACACTTCCAGCACCAATAACAGTACCTTTTCCGATTGTTACCCCTTTCAAAATCAAACAATTCATTCCAATAAAAACATCATCTTCAATAACTATTGGAAATGAATTTGCTTGCTGCGGCTGAGTTCTTCGTAAAGAAGGATCAATTGGGTGAAAGTCCGAATCGACAATTGATGTATTTGCCCCTATATTTACGTTATTACCAATTCTTATTTTTTGACTTGCGCAAATAACTCCACCAGTCATTGAGAAGTTATTTCCAATTTCTATGACAGCATCCCTTTTCCAGGTTGTGATCGTAACAGGATGATTAGGTCTTAGTGGATTGGATTTAGATGAAGATCTAGCTGACAATAATCGCCAAATTGAATAAAACTGTTTCGATGTTTTAGGATTACAGGAACCCCAAAAATTCTCCAATTCTTACGCCATTTTATTCTTTTAAAGAAAAACAATAGTCGGATGTAAGGGAAAAAAAATAATCTAAGGAAATTATTCTCCACTTTCCAGGGGGTGTCCAAAAATTTTTGTATCATTTTTTTTATTATCTTGCATAGAGAGTTGAATATAATTTTCTAATTCATTAATCGTACTTGCTACAGAAAAGTTTTGTAGGGGCAAAATCTTGACAACGATTTTTTAATTTTAAGTATTTTTCGCGATCCTTTAGAAGATTTTCTATCGCATTTGCGAAAAGAATTGGGTCAAAAGGTGTAACATCAGCAATTTCATCCTTTATCATTCCAGCCATTTCGCACCCTTCTGTAACGATTATTGGTACATTAGAATAACATGCTTCCATGATAGTCGTCGGATATGTATCTGTTCACACGGTAGAACAAATAAATCAGCTATCTTATAGATTTCCATAGCATCTGCTTGAGAAAGTAATTCCTGTGAATATTATGCGGTTTTCAAGTTTAAAATTTTTAATTAATGTTTGAACTTCTCTTAATTGACCATCGTCTGGACCAGAAATAATTAAATGTGCTTTAAGACCAGGATCTATTAACTTAAATGCTTCTATTAGCATATCAGTACCTTTTTTCTTGTTAATTCTTGCCATGAACAGGATTATTGGTACATTTACTGGAATTTTATACTTTGACTTAATTACATCCAGATCTGTTCCCTCTTTATCGCCAAACAACTCAAAATCCATACCATTTGGAATAATTTTAACTTTTTCAGGAGAAATTCCGATCTTTAACGAATTCCTTGGTTTGATCAGTAAGTTGTAAGGCTATAAGTATATCCAAGTTCTTTTTTTCATACCAACCAATCAATTTATCAAATAATTTCTTAAGAGAAATAAGTATTGATGATAATAGGGATACCACCATGAGGTTGAACAACAATTGGCTTGTTGAACTTTTTTGCATAATAAATACAAGGAATATTTATTAATGATCGATATCCATGCAAGTGAATGATGTCAAAATCACGAATCTCTTCTTTAAGTATGAAATTAAATCAAAATACCAATAGGGCCTAATGTACCAGGCCAAAAAGGAATATTTAGTGTTGAAAAATAGACTACTCTAATACCATCGTAAATTCTTTCAAAAGTACCATTCTCAATTCTATTTTTTTTGTTGAACAAATTTGAACAATATACCGTAACTTCATGACCACGGTTTATCAATTCTAATCCGTTTTGATAAATAATATTTACTGGCCCCCCCCAAGAAATTGCTGGTAAAAAACCTAAAGTTAGAATTTAAAATTTTCATATATTTTTTATTTCCTTATATTGTTATTATGGGAGAATTAATGGAAAAGACCAAATATCAATTTTCATAGCTTCTGAATTTAATGCTGCGACTAATGAAGCTTTTACTAAATTTGAGGAAATTAAAGGGAGTGAATATTTTTGTAAGTGTTCCTGGGCATTTAAACCCATTTTTTGCATTATATCCAAATTATTCTTACAAAAAATTAATAAGTCAGACAATTCATTTTCAAGAAAGGATTAAAAGTAAATCTTGTTTTTGGATTAATTACTAAATCTGGCACATAACCCACAACTTTGCTAACAATTACAGGCAAACCAGCTGCCATGGTCCCGTTTACTACTAACCCCCATTGCTCTAATTGCTAAAATCAATCCAACTGACCCACCATAAATTAAACTAATTTGGTTTGATGATAAATGCCAAAAATGTGATAATTCTAATTTTCTTTTATCAAGCTCTAATTCATCTCTTAATGGTCCATCACAAATAATAACTAAAGGCAAAGGATTTTTTGTTGATGCCACATATTTTCCATATGAAAACAGGAGACCAAAAACATTTTTCTTTACAACAAATCTATTAACACAAACAAAATGTTTTTTTTGGCAAATTAATTAATTTATCATTTTTACACATATTCAAAAGGACTTTTTTTTGAGTGTCTTGCCCAAAAATCATTGTCAACTACATCATGACCCGTGAAGTTGCGTTTGTTTGTTACACCTAAATCTACCAGATATTGGCATTGCGACGTACCAGCAATAATAAATGGCATCTTACCGCCAAAATCTTCAAAATTCTTCAAACAAGAACGTAATGAAACGGGAATTAATTGGTGATTATTTTCATTAGCATAAATAAAGGAAGTATTAATTCGTGCTAAATGGTAGTAAAAAATTCTTCCTAAAAAAAATAGTCTGCAAATATGCCTCTAATTTATTATCTCTATTTTTTAGGACTTACAAGCCACATAAAAATACCTGGCAGACCAACAATTCCGATTGTCATTAACCCCCAGTATCAGAACTACCCCATACCATCCAAAGGACACTGAGCCATGAGATTCCAAGTAGCTTTAATGATGACGGAAGTTTTATTGGAGTCATTCCATCTAATTTGCGACTAAGATAACCCATTAAGTATGATAATAGAATAACGCCTATTAATCCACCTTCACTATAAAAACTTCCAAATAATGATGATTTTGTTCCAATGAGAATCCTTTCAAAATAATTACTCAAAGGCGATCGAATATTAGCTAACCAATCTATTATGAAGTATTTTTCGGGAAAAATTCTAGAAGGAATCCAGCTTGTTGCCACATAATTAATTAATGGTAATCCATAACTAAATCCTATATAATTTTCAACAACATAACTTTCCAATACCAAGAAGCTAACATTGAAACTTCACCACCTCCGAATTGTTTCACCAATATTCTTAATGGATTGTATAGATAAGTTTGTTAATTCAGGTCCAAGTCTTCCAAAGACCATTGAGTATGTCCACGCAATTGTAATCTACAGTAAATATTACTAATAATGGAATATAATACCAAGAAGGCCATGAAGTTTTTTTAATTATACCTGTAACAGATGAAAGAGCAATTATGAAGGATATTATTGAACCTTGACATTCCATTTGGCAAGGTCAAAATTATGAATAAAACAGCTGTAACCCACCCTGTTATTTTTAATTTTCTTTTTTTTGATAGAATTAGTAACAATATTGGTACAACTAGAAACAGATAACCACTATCCTCATATCCGGACACTTTTCCAATAAAACGGCCACCCTCTATTATTATTGTTCTATTACTCGATAAAAGTAATGCCCTTTGAGAAATTAAGGGAAATCCCAATACCTACAAAAAACAACATAATTAAAATCATTGGAAATGTAATTTTATTTTTTTTAATTTTCCAATATATTGAAGTACTTGGTGTGGAGAAGTATGTTACAAAAAAAAATATTTACCCCAATGAGTAATACGATTAAAATCCAGAAACCTCGTAAATACCCACCACTTATTGCTAAATTTTGACTATAATAATTTAGATCTGATGACAGTAAAGCGAAAAATGGATTTAATAAAAAATACAGACTAAAAGAAATCCATGTCCAAAAACCAAAACTGGTCCAGTGCAGAAGCTTTTTGTACATAACTATTAAAAAAATTAATTGCGTAATAGAGACACAAATAATATGGATTATTAAAAGAGATTCGATTGATAATTTGGATGTTAAAATTTGTTCTATTGTTAAGTCCATTTTCTGTTTTAACCCAATTTTAGAATATTCTCAGTATAAAAATTTATTATATTATTTCGATAATTTACCCATGAATAATTTTCAACTGTTTCTTTTCCTTTTAGTCCTATCTCTTTACACTCTTTAAGATTTTTATAACACCATTCCAATTTTAAGGTAATTTGATCTGAATCCCTAATTGGAACTATAAACCCATTTATTCCATCAATAATTTCAACACCTGCATTTGGAGTTGTTATCACTGGTAAACCTGCTGCCATAGCCTCAATAATCACTGAAGCTAATCCCTCTGACAACGAAGGTAAAACAAAAATATTACTTTCATTGTAATAAGGCTTAGGGTCAATTTGAGGAATGTGACCTATATAGTTTATTTTTGAGTCTTTTGAATAACTTTCGAGAATTTTTTTATATTTTGGTTCTACCCAACCAACAATATTCAACTCACTATTTGGAATGTTTGCTTTAGAAAAAGCATTTATTAAATAATGTAACCCCTTACCTGGAATTCCATTTCCAACAAATAATATTTTAAACTTTTTGCATTTGTTATCATTTTTTATTTTATTATCATAAGAGAATCTGGAAAAATCAACCCCATATGGTATCACTTTAATTTTTGCTGGAAGGATACCATTATTAATAAGGGTTTTTTGTGTAAATTTCGATGGCACAATAATATAATCTGCCATTTCATACTCTTCAATTGCTCTATTCCTAAGGGGTTTATTATTAGCATTATAATGAAGGCCTAACATATCAAATTCACTTTTAAAAATTTCTGTTTCGAATTTAATATGAGATGATCTTACATCGCACACAGTAATTACTCCTCTTTTTTTAACTTTAGTGAAAGTTTTCAAACCACTTTCATGGACAGAATGAAACACATCACAATTCTTTATTGAATTCATAGCAAATAAATCAAAGAGATAGCTATTTATTAAATTAGCTTGACTATGATCTAAAAAGTTAGTTTTCAGTAACATTCGAGATATTAAGTAAGGTAATGGATTTTTCTTTATTAAGCCTAGATTTAATCCATCTAAATGCTTACCTTCAAGTTTGGTTTTAGTTTTACTTGGCAATATTCCTTTTAATATATTTAGGTCATTTGTGCCAGAAAAAGCAGTAAAATAAGTTTTCAAGATACCCATTTCCTGTAAAGCTAATGCTATTTGATGAAAATATAAAATATTGCTTCCAGATAAAACTACGTCAACAGTTGCTCTCATTATATTTATATGAATCCTTCCCACAGCAGGCTGCGGAGCAGTTCTCCAGCACCTATCTATACTCACTAAAACAACTTTAGTAGCTGTACACGTAGTTGCTGAAATTCCTTTCCTTGATTTTGTGCGTATCTTCATATCGTTTCTTCACTTCTTTGCTGCCATATTGTTACTAAATAATATCCGCTTGCCAAAATTCCCCGCTCCACGACTTCTGTTTTAACTCCGGTGCTCGTCTGAACATTTCTCTTACTATTAAGCTTTTTACCGTTTAAATTTTCTTTGTTGAACTTTTTTTATGTAATGATTGGATTGGTAAATTTACATTGTCTTGATCTTGTCCGATTTCCATAAATTCAATTTCATACCTATTTGAAATTTCTATGCAGGCTTCCTTAATAATTTGTTCTGGTTTTTGGATTAATACTACTCTTTTGTACTTTGCTGGGGTCGTAATATGGGACCTTACGATTGATACCTTGTGACTTTTCTTCATCCACTCGTTCATATCTAAAACTTACTAAATTATACCCAGCTATCTGCGGGGAAATTCCGACTTTTTGAGAATATTTATTTCTTTAGTAATTTGATACTATCTTAAATTATCAAGGTTAATTGAAGCAAGATAAAGGCCTTTACTAAGGATTTCTTCATAAAAAATTAATTGTTTATCCTAAATTCTTCAATAATTTTATTTAACCTCTCCCACCTTGCATTTAATTCATTGTCTGGCCAAACACCTTCTGCATTGTTTAAAATTTCTTCAGCTAATCCAAATGTTTTTAATGCAGATAATCTATCATTAAGTTCATTTTGACACATTCCTAACTCTTCTAAATAGCTTCAAAATCGTATTGATTTCTATTTTTTGTCACATAATTAATTGAATCCAAATATTTCTCCAATACTATTATAGCCATATCACATTGACCTTTATTCCTGAGAATATGGGAAAAATAGTACGCATTATCATAATCGATTTCCCCATTATTCCAAGCCTTGAAATAATAAATAAATAATAACTCATTTTTATTTGCGATTCGCAACAAATTGGAAAAATCAGATAGTCCATAATTGGAATCAACAATTCCAAGTTCAAATCTAGCTTGAATTATTTCAATAATTAGATCTGATAATTCTTGCATATTATTTTTTACATAATAAATAGCTAAGTCATTAAGCTGTTTGTTTGTAAGCGTAATCCAATTCTCATTTGTTATTGCAACATCACCACACAAAAAGAATAAATATGCTTTCCAAGAATTAATTTATAAAAGGAGAAAAATTACAAGTTTTTGCTTTATTAATAAAGGATATTGATTTTTCCAAATCATAATTCGCCCAAACTTTACTTAACCAGAAATTCATACAATCATGATGATAGTTAATTCCAAAACTTATTGTCTATTTCAGATGAATCTTCAATCGATATTTCCGAAATATAATCTATACTACTAACTTCGATATGCTTTACAAAATATAAATTATCAATATTTTTTGGTATTTGGTGAAGCCACCCTGATGACGGAGCTCATCGGATACGGGCTGATCGCTGGGCGGGCTGTCACCGTGGTTGGTTGCTCCCGGGAAGAAGTGCGGGCCTGCCTTTTCTTGGATTTTCGACGTGACGGGGCATCGGTTTGGGGCAAGGAACTGGCAAGTTCGGTTTTCACGGAAGCGAAATCAGGCTTGTCCGCGAGGTTGGTCCATTCGTTCGGATCATTCTCGTGATCGTACAGTTCCTCGCCGCCGTCGGCGTAGCGGATGTAGCGCCAACGCTCATCGCAGAGGGCGTGGTTGCCCGGCAGATAGGTGACCAATGCGGGCCGCTCCCACGTTCGATTCGGATCCTTCAGGAGCGGCACGAGACTGGCGCCCTCCAGCATCGCCGGCTGAGGCAGATCGCACAGTTCGTTGAGCGTGGGAAACAGATCGATGAAACTGACCGGACGCGACGTGCGGCTGTCCTCCTTCGTAACGCCAGGTGCCGCGATGATCAGCGGCAGCCGCGTGGATCGGGCCCACAAGGTCATCTTGTGCAGGTGCTCCTTCTCGCCAAAGTGCCAGCCGTTGTCGGACCAGAAGACGATGATCGTATTCTTCGCTGCCGGACTGGCATCCAGGGCATCCAGAAGCCGGCCGACCATGGCGTCGCAGAAGGTCACGCTCGCCAGATACGCCTGCAGGATCCGCTGGTACTGCCCGGACCGCCGGACCAGTTCCAGGTCCCCACGCCGCTGCTCGGCGATCACGAGCCCCGCCTCCGGAATGTCGTCCAGATCGTCTTCCTTGATCAGCGGCGGGGTGATGCTCGTCGGGTGGATACATGTCGAAGTACTCGTGCGGTGCATACCAAGGCAAATGGGGACGATAGATGCCCGCAGCGAGGAAGAACGGCTGCTTGGGCGGGTCTGCCAGGAACTTCTCGGCCCACTGGACCATCTGGCCGTCGCCCATCTCGTTATCCGGTTTGTCCAGCGGCCCCCAGTCGAACTCCTTGGCATTCCGTGGCGGTCGGGCGAGCGCTTTCACTTCGGCAATGCCGTTGAGCGGATAGCCGTCGGGCCACGTGAAGTTCTTCACATTCTCTCCACGGGCGAGTCTTGCCTGGTAGTGTCCGTTGAAGACCTGATCGAAGTACTCGTTCCAGTCGCTGCGGCGATTGAACCCCGGCGGATGATGATAGACCTTGCCGCCACCGGCCGTGTAGTAGCCGTTGGCCTTGAAGTGCTGCGGAATCGACGCGATGCCCGGCATGCATTTCATGCCAGACGGGCGCGTTGTCGTAGATGCCCGTGCTGCTCGGGCGTCTTCCCGTAAAGGTCGCCACACGCGACGGGTTGCAGACCGGAGCCGCGCAGTGGGCGTTGGTGAACAACAAGCCTCGCTTCGCCAGCCGGTCGATGTTCGGCGTTCTTCGCATCCGGATGGCCGCCGAGGCAACCGACCCAGTCGTTCAGATCGTCGGCGATGATCATCAGGACGTTGGGGCGGGAGGCATCGTCGCTCCTGGCCGACACGGTCAGCGACGACAACAGAATGGCGGCGAGTAGGGTGAAGCCTGCTTCATTGAACCTTTCTCCTCTGCTTGCTTTTTCCCGACGTCTTGACTTCCGGCTCCCTGCCGAAGAAGTAGTCCGGATAGCCCCAACGGTGTTTCTTTGCGGCTTTCGATCCACTGGAATTGACTTCCGCCGTGAGACGTTCGAGGTTCGCGGAGTCCAGGAGCGGATCCCGGGTCTGCTCCCGCCACGTGGCAAGACGCTGCTTGAGATCCTCGAAGACGACCGCGTGCTCGTCCGAATCTGCCAGGTTGCGGAATTCATAGGGATCACTTCGTAGGTCGTAGAGTTCAAAGCGAGGAGGTTTCTGCATGCGGTGGTAGGCCTCCCGAACCGTGTCAGGCGCCGCCTCGATGGCCGCCAGCACTCCCTCGAACCGCGCGTTGGTGAACTCGTAGCCGGGATTCACTTGGCCGGGCAGCAGGTTCTCGATCAGCTTGTAGCGATCGTTACGCACGGTGCGCTGCGGATAGAAGTTGGTTCCCGTCGCATGCGTGTGAAATTCGGTAAAGAGATACTGACGCCATTCGGTCGACTCGTCACACAACAGCGGCATGAGCGATCTGCCCGGCAGTCCGCTCACCGGCTCCGCCTGGGCAACCGCCAACAACGTGGGCATCAGGTCGACGGTCGAGACCAGTTCCTCGCGAACCTGACCGGCCTTGGCTCGATTCGGCCAGCGGACGATCAACGGGACACGGACGCCCCCTTCGTAGGAAGTCCGCTTGCCGCGCAGGAAGTCGGCTCCGTGGTCGCCAAAGTAGATGACCAGCGTGTTGTCCGCCTTGCCCGACCGCTCCAGCGACGCCAGCAGATCGCCAACCAGCGAATCGAGGCGGCTCATGCAGTTGTAGTGATTGGCAATCGCTTCGCGCATCGGCGGCGGATCGATGCCGAGATAGGCAAGCGCTTTGACGTCGTCCGGCTCCAGCGGATCCTTGGGCAGGCCGTCGACCTGCTTGAGCCATGGGCCGTGCGCGTCGGGATAGTTGACGCTCAGAAAGAACGGCCGATCGTCGGCGTTGAAATACGCCTCGGCATACTTGGCATAATCCCCGAGGTTCTTGCGGGCGAAATTGGCGGAGGGTATCTCGTGCATATCGAAGGGAAACGCCTCTTCGGGATTGACGTGCAGCTTGCCGATAATCCCGGTGCGGTAGCCGGCCGCCTTCAGGCTGCGCGGGATATTCGGCGTGTCCTCGCGATACATGCGGAAGTTCCAGGTGGCCAAGCCGATCTGGCCGTTCTGGTGCGGATAGAGACCGGTCAGGTAGGCGGCACGCGACTGGCTGCAACCGGCCTGGGCAACAAAGGCGCGATCGAATCGCACTCCCTCGGCGGCAAGCCGATCCAGATTAGGCGTCCGGGCGTAGGGATCGCCGTAGCAACCCAGTTCCGGCCCGTTGTCTTCGGAGACGATCAACAGAATGTTCGGCCGCGAGGCCAAGCATCCGCGTCGTGCAAACCGATCGTCGTCAGCAGGACGACTGCAAACAGTATCTGGGAGTATTTCATTGTCACCCTCCTATTCCAGACTGGCGAGGTCAACGTGCTTCTCTGGTCGGTCGGTCGAATCACAATTCGTGCGGGCTTGCAGCGTCTGGTCCATCATGGCGCTCAGTTGCTCGCGCAGTTCCCGGTAGGCGGGGTCGCCGAAGACGTTCTCCCGTTCGACGAAAAACGCCCCTTGTGGAACGGCGCTTCGGTCGGAACTGTAGTCGTAAAACTCTTCTTCGAGGATTTCTCGCGAAGGCCACCGGACCCAGCGCGTGTAGCGGTGGGTCGGCGTACGGACCGAGTAACCCATCACCTCCGGCAGGGACGGCTTGAAGGGACGAGCGAACTGGCTCAGCACGAACGGGCGTCCTTCGTGCCTGGGATCGTTCAGGATGGGAACCAGACTCTTGCCGTCCAGATCGGGAGCCGCCGGGAGACCGGCCAGTTCGACGACCGTCGGATAGATGTCAACGTATTCGATCATCGCGTCCGTCGGGACACCCGGCTGCGGGCATACCCGGAAAGCGGAACATCAGCGGCGATCGCGTGTCCACTTCGAAGTTCGTACCCTTGCACCAACGATCGGCCTCACCGAGCGAGTAGCCATGGTCGCCCCAGAAGACGACGATCGTGTTCTCTTCCAAACCAAGTCGCTCGAGAGCATCAAGCAGTTTTCCCACCTGGGCATCCGCATAGCTGACGCAGGCGTAGTAGCCGTGGCGGAGATGACGCGCTTGCTCGGCGTCGAACTTCTCGTCCTTCGGCACGTCCTTGTAGCCGCCAAGTTCACGGTGCTCGTGGTAGGCCACATCGGGCGCATTCGAGCGTCCGAGTCACGTCGCCAGAGAGTTCGAACTCGGCCGGGTCGTACAGGTCCCAATACTTCTTCGGGGCACAGAACGGCAGGTGGGGCTTGAAGAAACCGACCGCCAGGAAGAACGGCTGTTGCGCTTCGCCAGGTCCTCCAGGGTCTCCACGGCCAGGGCGGCCAGTTTGCCGTCGGGATAGGCCTCGTCCGGCAGATCGGCCATCTCGGTGGCGGGCCCCTTGCCGCCTTTGCCCTGGTTCTCTGTCGAGCGCGTAGTTGCTCCAGCCGGGACCTTTCAACAGCGGCGGCACCGACCACGACTGCGGATCCAGTTCCGCTTCCCGGTCCCTGCCGCTGAACACCTTGCCCAGCGATTGGGCATGGTAACCGTGATTCTTGAAGTATTCAGGAAGCGTGACCAGATCCGGAAGCGTGTCGCGGAACAGGTTGCGGTTGTGCCAGACTCGCGTGTTGTCGGGCAACCGGCCCGTAAGGATCGACGTTCGCGACGGGCCACATACCGCTTGGTGGCAGTAGGCTCGGGTGAATCGTCGCGACTGTTGCGCGAGCCGATCGATGTTCGGAGACTTAACGAGCGTATCACCGTAGCAGCCAAGCGACGTCCGCAAATCATCGACCGCGATGAACAAGACGTTGGGCGTGCCCCGAGTTTCCTGAGATTCAGAAGCCGACAGGCCATCCAACGGCACGAACATCAGGACGAGGAAGGTGAGGAGACTGTACCTGCTTGCTGGCGTCATGGGGAGATCCTTTGATCGGCCGAGATCCTTTGATCGGCCGACCGGTTGAAATCCTGTACTATCTCGACCTTCCGTGGCGTCCTGATTTTAGTGCCCCCGAACTACGGTGTCGAACTATTGCGAATGGTATCGCATATCCTTGAAAAAGAGTGCCGTTCGGCGAAAATGTACAGAGCAGTTCGCATCGCCTGCAAACGCACGGCCCGTTGGGTACAATTTGAAGCGACCGTTTGGTGTTGATTCGAGGATTTCTTCGTCAAGCTGCCGCCCCGCAATACACTGCATTCTTGAGAGTTTTGTTCGCATGAAACACATCTTCCAACCGCGATGGAATGTCGTTTTCCTGGCTTTGGCGTTCGCCGTCCTGGCGGTTGCTCAAGGCTCAATATCCCCAGCACAAGATACAACGGAGCGACCGTGGTTCGAACGTTCGCTTGTCGGCATGGAAGTCGGACCGACTGGGGCTCAGTTCGGATATAGTGATCCGGAAGACACGCGTTACTGCAAAGACTGGGACGGTCGAGAGATTGTGAAGAGTCGACCGTTTGGTGTTGATTCGAGGACCTTCTGCGTTAAGCTACCGCCCGGCAACACACTACATTCTTGAGAGCTTTGTTCGCATGAAACACATCTGCCAACCGCGATGGAATGCCGTCGCTTTCGTGTTTGCGTTCGCTGTCCTGGCGTTTGTGCAAGGCTCAACGTCCCCAGCACAAGATACAACGCAGCGACCGTGGTTCGAACGTTCGCTTGTCGGCATGGAAGTCGGACCGACTGGGGCTCAGTTCGGATATAGTGATCCGGAAGACACGCGTTACTGCAAAGACTGGGACGGTCGAGAGATTGTGCAGAAGTGCGTCGAAGCGAACGCCGAGTATCTTGTTCTTTGGTTGCGAGACGGCGACTATGCTTATTACAACTCCAAGCTGTTGCCGAAGGCGCCAGGGCTCGGTGACCGCGATCCGCTGCAAGATGCCATGGACGAAGCGAAGAAGCATAACTTGCCGATCATTTCCTACTGCGTCGTGCAGCAAGGCGGCATCTACTTGGACGAGCATTCCGAGTGGCAGATGCGGGGTGCGGACGGAGGAACTCTTGGTCGCTTCTGCTTCAACTCTGGATACCTCGAAGCGATGAAGAAGATCGTGGCCGAGCAACTGCCCTACGGCATTGCTGGTTTTCACATCGACATGCTCGATCAAGGCTTCGGCCAGCCTTATGGGTGTTGGTGCGACTCATGCCGCAAGTTGTTCCAAGATCGCTACGGACACGACATGCCGAGTGGAGCGACGTGGGACCGGGATTGGGACCACATGCTGCAGTTTCGCTACGACACCAGCGAGCAGTTCGAAAAGGAGCTCACCGCGCACATCAAGTCCATCAATCCCCGCGCGACTGTCGACTTCAACTATCACGGCAGTCCGCCGTTCTCATTCGAAGTCGGTCAGCGTCCGGTACAGCATGCGGGCAACGCCGATTTTGTCACGGGCGAAACAGGAGTGTGGGGATTCAGTGCGCTGGGTGTGGGCCTGAATGCCGAGTTCTATCGAGCGGCGACGCCGGGCGTTCCGTTTCAAGTGGCCATTCAGCGCGGCGTACGAATGTACCACGACCAGACGACGAGACCATGGAACGACATGCGGTGGGAGACGCTGACTCTGCTTGCTCACGGAGCATTCGTGACGATGATCGACAAGACCGCGTTTGATGGTGAACTTGATCCGGTCGCCTACGAGCGAATCGGCAAGGTGCTTGGTGAAGCACGCACAAAGCGAGCGCATTTCGGCCACACGCCGGTCTTCGACATCGGACTGTATTTCAGCAGCCGTAGTCGTGACTGGATCGGGCGTGAACAACCCGGCCAGCTATTTTCAGAGCTTTCAAGGTGCTCATCAGGCGAGCGTGATGGAGCATCTGCAATTCGGCGTGTTGCTGGACGAGAATGTATCGCTTGAGGGGCTGATGAAATTCCCGGTTGTATGCCTCCCGAACGCGGCCATTCTCACAGCGAAAGAGGTCAACTTACTTAGCGACTACGTCAAACAAGGCGGCAAATTGCTGATCACCGGCCAGACCGGTCAGTTCGATGCGATGGGTGAACCCCTGAGAACCTCTGCCATCACGGAGTTGATCGGAGCGAACGTCACCCGGCGTCTCGAAACGGATGACAATTGGGTCAGCGTTGATGCGGCGTCTCAGCTTCCGGAGTTCGCCCGCGCACTCTCCACACAACTGCGTCCCAATTGGAAATTCCTGGTCAAAGGTCCGGCCACGGTCTACAAACCGACGACGGCCAACGCTTTCGGACACCTCTTCGCACCCGCTCGAACGAACCGCCAGCAGCAAGGCAAGATGGGCACCGAGTGGCCGATGAGTGCTGGTGAATCTGTGGGGCCTGCTGTCCTGGTGAACCGGGTTGGCAAGGGAGTGGTCGTTACGTGCGCGGCATCTCCCGACTATGCGTGCGCCAGCGAGCATGCCATCGTCGAAGACCGCATCTTGTTCCACAATCTGTTCCGATTGCTCCAACCCGATACGCGAATCACCATCGACGCTCCGGCCAATGTCGAGGCGGTTGTGACTGACGATCCCCAGTCGCGCCGATTGCGAATTCACTTTCTCGCTTACAACCCGACGCCACGCACTACGCCACAGAAGAACCGTCCGTACGTGCTGCCCGGCCTGATCGAGGATGTCCCGATCTTCCGAATCAAGGTCGCGATGACGGCTGACATTCTCGACGTAAAGGCATGTAATCCGAACACCCAAGTCCGCACCATCGATAGACACATCGAAGCTACCATCGAAGACGTACACGAAGTGCTGGTTGTTGCGTATTAGGCAAAGGCGATGAGCTGCTGAAGTTGGTAATACCCCGCTGGTGGAAATATGGGAGGCCCCAGCTGAAGCTAATCAGAGCAAGTATCCCGAGAAAGAGTCATCTTCTCCCACTTGGAGGCATTACGCACCTTGGACGTGCCCGGGTTGAAATACACCCAGCCGCCGTTGGCGATGTAATCGAGGTCGCCATCACCATCGAGATCTCCCATGCCGGAGTCTTCGCAGTTCCCGTGTTTAAACTCCACATACTCCGACCAGATCTTACGTACGTCATTCCTGCCGGGATTGAAACAGAGGCGGCTGTACTTGCCTTCTTCACAATTCACAAAGAGATCTAAATCGCCATCGTCGTCCCAATCGTGGATATTGACTCCGTCCGGGCCGTGGTCCTCCGGATCCGGCTGGATTATGTTGCAAAGCCATCCACTTGGTCCCGGCTTGCCGGCATGCTGCTTCCGCCCCACTGGTTCAGCCGTGAGGCACGAAACTGCACACAGCAATGCGAGTACTGCTATGCTCTTCATGAATCCCCCTTTGTCCCTTTGGGCCCAACTATGCTTTATGTGTAGTATTTGTTGAGAGTCGCTTCGAGAGCGAAACCGAGCAACACGAAAAACGTGGAACGCGGTTCAATTATCGACTTTATCGCGTGGTGCAGTATGCTCGATCGGCCCGAGCGATGGCGGCCGATCGTCCGGGACGGGACGCCCAAAGAAGTCTTTTCCGCCGGAGTCCGGCACCGCGATCCCCTTGCCGATGCAGGGCGAATCCGAAGCAAGACCGAATCGGCTCAACGTCTCGCGGCCGGTCGCCACCTTCTCCGCGCCGACGAAACGCGGATCGGCGACAATCGCCATCGGGTCAGCCGGTCGGTTCTCATGCCGTCCGAAATAGAGATTGTTCTTGAACTCGGTCCCGGTCGCCTTACCGTTGTCGTAGGTCGTCCGGTCCTCGGTGACGAAGATGTTGTTCCAGAACTTCGTTTCTTCCGGCCACGGCCCACCCCAGTTGTCCATCCGCAGAAGCGTGCGATCGATGCTCGGATTCGGCTTTTCGGCGATGTAGATCAGATTGTTATAGATCCGCGTGTCGCGACAAGGACCGCTGATGTGGAACGTGGGCGAGAACATGCCCTTGGCCCGCGCCGGCTCGGGCCGCAGACCGTCATTCACGCTGATATTGTAGCGAACAACGGTACCGATGTTGCCGACATTCCTGGGCATCGTGCTACCGCCATTGTTGCAGACCAGCAGGAGAAGCCGCCCTCGTTGTCGTGACTGTAGTTGTATTGGATCAACGTGTTGCGACAATTCCAATCCGAATCGAAACCCTGGGCGTCCCACGGTGCTTTGTGATCGGAGACTTCGTTGTACTGGATGATCGTGTTGTCGGAACTCCACGGCCATATTCCGGCCGCCGCTTCGCCTTGCGGCAACAACTGGGGACAATCCCGCATCACGTTGTGCTCGACCACGGCACCGTCGCATCCGATCGGCACGATCCCGTCACCCGGGATCCGCTCCAGTAGATTGCGACGAATAACCACATTCAAGCTCGGATACCACTCCGTACGTCGAGTGTTACCGCTGGAGTTGATCCCATTCCGCTCGCATTGCTCCAAGTGACAGCCTTCGATCACAAGCCCATCGAACCGGGACGGCGTTTCACGACCGCCGTTGCTCCACTTGATCGCACTGCCGCCGCCACGCCTTTTCACCAAGCTCCCGTTGACATCATGAATGTACAGGTCTCGCAGTTCGATATGATGAGCGGTCCCGAAATCCCGGATCTCGAACAATACGCCGCGCCGACCGGCCACGCGATCTTGACCTTGGTTCGTGATCTCAAGATTCCGGATCTCCCAACATTCGACATTGTACAGATGGACCGTCGCCGGCATGACGCCCTGCCCGTCGATTCGCGGCTTCGGGCCCTCACCGTACCGATCGACCGTGATCGGGCGGACTTGACCATCGGTAAGCGAACCGGAACCGTTCGGCTTGAGCTGCCCCCGGAACCGCGAACCGGCTTTGAGCAGAATCTTGTCACCAGGACGAACAATGGCCTCATTGACCGGCGCAAGCGTGCGCCAAGCCGCCTCGGGCGACGTTCCCGCCGCCCGATCGGAGCCGTTTTCGCTATCGACGTAGTACTCCGTCGCCGACAATCGCGAGACGATCATTGTCGCCAAACAAGCGACAACAGCCGCGCGGACAAGTTTCTGCTCAATTCGAGTCATCACACATTTTCCTAATTGTTTTGGTGCCTATTTCGTTCGTTCTTGCTGAAACAGCCATTCCCAGGTCGCGCCGAGGCGTAGCTTGCGCCGAACAGTGCTCCCCTGAGCTCTTTGGGTAGTTCTTTCCCCGTTCCTTCGAGTGCCTTTTCAATGGACTTCGAAATCGATTCCGCGTCGAGCTTGGAGCGTTCATGGCGGTGTTTCCAATCTACCGCCCAACGCAATACAGAAACGCGTCGCTGCGGATCAGTAACTTGTTGCCATCCACCGCGGGTGTGGCGTGAAACCGGCCACCGTCGGCCATCTCGTTGACCGCCAATTCGTCGTACTCGGGCCCCACGGCCAACACCACGACGCGGCCTTTCCCCACGACGTAGATCTTGTCTTCGGCCACGATCGGCGACGCCCAGGGATAGATGCGCGACAACCGCTGCTCGTAGACGATTTCCCCGCTGGCGGGACGCAGGCAGCGGGCAATGCCCCCGTCACCGATACAGTAGAGCAGCTCGTCGTGCATCAACAGTGTGGGAATCTTCGAGGCCTTCTTGATCTCCCAGAGCAGGTGGCTCTGCGTGACGTCGCCCCGGCCGCCGCCGCGAATGGCAGCCGTCGCCTTGCCATCTGACGTTGGCGACGCGGAAGCGTAACCGTGGTTGACCATGTAGCCACTGAACTCACGCTCGGGCAATCGAGGTCGGATTCGGCGGTCCCAGAGGACACGGCCTTCGGCACTCGCGAGACAGACGACGTGCAGACGCAGGTCCTCCATCTCGCCTGGATTTTTCCGATCCAGTCCGTAGCCGCTGTAGCAGGTGACGAAGATCCGATCTCCGACAACAATCGGGCTGGAAGACCCGTATCCTGGAAGTGGCGTCTTCCAGGCGATGTTCTCGGTTGCATTCCACGTCAGCGGCAGGCCCGCGCTCTTGCCGCTCCCGCCGCCATTGACACCCCGAAACCGCGGCCAGTCGGCCGCCCCTGCCACCAGCAACAGTACGCCAATCCACGACACTCGACGAAATATCATGATCGCTCCATTTTCAGCGTCGCCATTAGCGTGTCTCCCGATCGTTTTTCACTTCCACCCTTGACGAAGTAATCGAACATCATCCGCCACAGGGCGGCCGTGTTCTCCGGCTGTTCGGCGTCGGTCCACCAGAACCAGCCGCCGTCGATTTCATGCAGCGGCCGCCAGAGGACCGGCACGCGGGCGTCGGCCAATTGCTGCAGGAAGTCGGCGTGGCCCTTCAAGTTGCGCGTCAGTTCGCTGTTGGTTTCGGTACCGGGCTCCAGCGCCGCGGCGAAATCGAACGGCCCGCTGGCTTCCTTTCTTCCATGTTTGCCCCGCCAGGCCGATCCGTTGGAATTGCTGGGATGTATCCAATGCAGTTGCATGGCAACGATACCGCCATCCTGCCACCAGGCCTTGGCGCGGTCCACGGAATTCTGGACGACGCCGTTGTAACTGTCGCCCCACGGCGGGCTGTTCCATCCGGAAAGATCCAAGGCGAGAACGGCTGGATACTTGCCGGATACCTCCTTGATCGCATCGGCGTTCTTACTGCCGGAAACGCCACCAAGCGTGCCCTTGCCCTCCATCGAAGCACTCGGGTAGATGTTGTTGTTGTCCAGGTGTTCTTCGGAAAAGCTGACGTCCGGACAGCAGTCAAGACACTCCTTTCCCCAGGCGTTCAGCCGGGCGTCGTGATTGCCGTATTTCTTTCGGAGCCAATCGCAAAACAGCGTGCAGACATGCCGCTTGAACGACGGCGATCGTTGGATGTCTTGGGAGGTCGAGTACTAGTCGCCGAAGTTGTTATTGATGCCCCAGAATCGCACGGGGCGGCCAGCGATAACCATCTGCTCACCCTAAATAGCTGGTCGGCCCTGCTTGCCGGCTGGCTTGTTCAGCCAATCTGCTACGCTGACAACGCTCCCCTAATGGACGAGTCCAGTGGCTGTGAACGGATACCAGTCATCGGTGCATTCAGCGGATTTCGTTTCCCGACAGAAGTACAACCCGCACACAAACAGGCAAAAGTAGATCACCTTGCTCTTCATCGGTGTTTTCTCCTTGGGTCCAGCAAATCATCGTATCCTCTAACGCTCTTGTTGGTCCGTGATACCTCCCAGACGGATCCCTGCAATGCCTTGCCAAGATCCCAATCCGTTTTCTCGTCGTACTGTTCGTAGGGGGCAATGTCTGTTCATGTGTCGGGTTGAGATTCTCGTGCTCGTGCCATTGGTAACGAACGTAGTCTTCGACCAGCACGCCTTCGGTCACCTTGCGCGGCGCATGAACCTAAATGACCGAGCGCGATTCTGCGGCAGTCCGCAATGGTCAGCGTCATGGAAGTGCAGAGTTGTGTGGGGGTGGGGAGTGCCTGTCCTAGCTCACCGATCTGATTCACGCGGGCGGCGCAAGGCCGCTGGGGTCTTCCCAAAATGTGTCGCAGAATCGCGCTCGGTCATTTAGGGCGACCAACGGGAGCCGGCATTCGCGGGCTCCCTGACTGCACCGGATGGTCTCTTTCGCCGCGCAACCATGAATAGTCCTTGGAATCTTGTTCTCTTGGCGCATTTTAGCGACGACCGGGAGCGGACCGCCAGTACCTTCCGAGCGGTAGCTCGTAGATGGTTGGCGGTCCTACCGTCCTGTTAGACGTTGAGTTGATCTGGAAGGTACACCCGTACTCTCTTTCGCGTAGGGATGCCTCTTTACTTGCCACATCTCCCGGTGTATCAATGCGCAGACACCACCTCCCAGATTGTATCATTGACGACTTTGGCTCTCTCCGGAGTGATATCGAGGTGAACGGCAAGGTCGGGCTGGTGAACATAGAAACCGAACTTGCCACAACCAATCGTGTCCTTGCGTATCTCATCGTTAGTTGTCCCTGATTGATGAATTGACTCCCAGCGATTCTAGGGTGACGACGAACGACTGGCATTTCTCATGCGTCGCCTCTCGATGATTCGTTGGGATACCTTCCGTTTTCCGTGTAATGATCTGTCAGCGACCCAGCGGTTTGGCGGTGACGAAACCGAGTTTGCTTTGTGTCCCAAGTTAGGCTAACAAAAGCAAATGTCTCCGCAAAGCTTCCGCGGAAAATTGCCAGATCGACGATCGTTGTCACGTCTAACGTGGGCAACGGCTCGCATCACTCGAACAAAGACTTGCCCATACTCTTGATCTGCGGCCGCTTTGGTCACGGTCGGCATCTGGCACGGTGGAACTGTCTGCAGGGGACTCTGTTTCTACTGAAGCGGATTGTGAATGACAAGTGGAAGCCCGCTTTTAAGATGACTTCCGCGCCCGAGTCTCTCGTGAAGCCTCTGAATAAGGCGGACTCGCAGAAGCTCCAGAGGTTCCTGGGCGAGAACGACGTTGTCGTTGTCGATTTTGAGTCGTTTTCCCGTCCTGTGGATGCTATCCTCAATCTCGGATTCGCCTTGCCTCGGCGGTCCGACTTCAAGAAATTCAAACGCGAGTTTGAGGCGATATTTTCCGTTCTGCTGGCCGAGGGGCTGACGAGTGATGCGATACTGAAGGTAATCGCTCAAAGTGACTTCGCCTCGCATTTCGGTGAGAGACCGCGTGACGCGACACTGCAATTCATCTGCAAAGACCATGAAATTCGCCGGCGCAATTTGGTCTATCGGGAACTGGAAGTGCACAACTTCTAATCCCACCATCAAGGTAGACGCGCGACTGCTCAACAATGACCCCGCAAGACACCCCCTTTAACAACGTTCGCGATCAACATCAGCTGCCTTTTGATCTCGACGGGTCATTCGGCTGGCTAATGGAGCAGCCCGTTCAGACTGACGATCTCATTACTCAATCTGCGGCGGCTGAACTCCGCAACCAATTGTCGGTCGCCGAACGATCCGCCGCCTCAAGCGGAGTGAGCCTGCCACCTGAATTCACGAACTTCCTCAAGTCAAGCGAGAAACAGAAATATGTCCGGTCGGCGACCGGCTGCTACCTTGATCTTGCTCAGAATCTGCTTCCAGTGTTCGATGGATACTTACTCCGATTCTTGGTCGATTCACAAGGATGCGCCTTTTGGTATCTGTACCTAAATCGCGACGGTTCGGACCACTGTGTGGTCATATCCTACGAATACTTCGATGCCGATGAGATGGATTGTGAGATCGACGAGATCGGCGAGTCAGACCTCGTCTATGATTCTCCTGATTTCGAGACGTTTCTTTGTCGCTATTGGCTGGAGAATGAGATCATGTTCGCCAATTGTGACGGAACTCCATTACCCAACGTCGACAAGAAATTCATTGAACCCTTCACGTTGTACGAGGACGATTGATAACGCAACCACGGGAATCTCCACGTCGCGTGCTGGACGAAGTACGCTGAATGCGGTTGCTGATTCACCTGCATGAGGTAAGCGACGCAAGATGGCGAAGAAGAACACATCTGAACGATCCGCACTCCTGCAAGCCCTTCTGGGCGGCGACGTTCCATCGGTACGCAAAGCCTTGCAGGAAACCGGACGAGTCGACGTACGTCTGCCATCACGGCGGAATCGGCCATCGCGGGAGACACCGTTGATGGTAGCCTCCGAACGCGGTGATGCGAAGCTGGTTCGGCTGCTGATTTCCCGTGGTGCGGACGTGAATGCGGTGAATGAACTTCGCCAACCACCGCTTCTCTATGCGACACGAGCAGGAGCTGTCGAAATCGTGTCCCTGCTGTTGCGATCCGGTGCAGACCCGAACATCAAGATGTCGGATGGGGAGTTCGTATTGCGAGAAGCGGCCTGCAAAGGCGTCAATGCCCGGATTGCTCGAGCCCTTCTCAAGCACGGCGCGAATCCGCGTGCGGCCAATGACAGCGGTGGAACAGCTCTTCATATGGCGGCGTTCCAGGACCGGCCGGATGTCGCGCAGCTCTTACTGTGTGCCGGCGCCGATGCGAATCACCGCGATCGGCACGGCCATGGGCCACTAACTTGTGCGGTTCTGAGGAACAACCGTGATGTGGTTCTGCTACTGCTGGAGAACGGGGCAGAGCCGAAGAAGCAGCCAGAAGCTCTGGGCGTGGCGGCAGCCGAAGGACGGCTGAAGCTTGTTCGTGCTTTGATTGACAAAGGGTGGGACGTCGACTCCAAAGCGCATCAGAAGCGGTCTCCACTGCGCCACGCACAGAATCGTCGTCACAAGGCGATTGCCGAGGCACTTCGCAAAGCAGGTGCTGGCAGTGAGTCGTAGCACCGCTCGGGCTGCCAGAGTGACCGTTCGTGACCGGCGCGTGAAGAAAGGAGATGAGGAAAATGCAGCGTAAACGATTTCCAAGAGCAATAGATCTACACGCGTCGGCACCTATCCGGCGTTGGCGAAAGCGGGTGGCGGGTATGTGTGGGATGCCGTGCTCGAGTACCGCGTCTGGTGTTGCCCAGCCGCCGGTGCACCGGACGAGGCCGATGGAGACGACTACTACTTCGCGTTTGCCAGTTACCCCGAGGCACTTCGATTCTCACTAGACTACGCAGGTGCCGACGAGCCGATCGCTCTGGTTTTGCAGCGTGAGTACATTGACGAGTCAGAACCGGAAAATTACAACCACGTGAAACGTGAGCGGATCACCGAGTGGCCGGTCGAGTTTCTGTCACGTCCCCGACGAGACGAGAACACCATCCCGGATTTCCTTTCACCATCGGCACCCGCCAATCGGCTTGAGATACTGCGTGGAGAAGCAAAGAAGCCGCGGGGGAAACGAAAGTCCGGATGATATTCTGTCTTCTGAGAGCTAAATGACCGAGCGCGATTCTGTGACACATTTTTGGAGAGACCCCAGCGGCCTTGCACCGCTGGTGAATCAGATCGGTGAGCTAAAACAGGCACTCCCCACCCCCACACAACTCTGCACTTCCATTGCGCTAACCATTGCGGACTGTCGCAGAATCGCGCTCGGTCATTTAGTCGGAAAAGGGGCTCGCTATGGCCACACTCACGAAATCGCTTGTGCGTTGGATTGCGTCAGTCGTTCACAACGCTCCTAATGACATACGTCTGGTGTATCTCGAAAGGAACAACGCCCCGGGACGCGGGTCACGTGATGTCCTGGCATTCTCTGCGTTTGGGTGTCGTTTCGCGACAAATGCGACAAACGAGGAATCACAGGAGTCGAATGGCTACGCAGCTATTGTGCATGGGATCGACGAAGTCGCGGTGCAGCCCCGTTCGATCGACGGTCCACTTGATCAGGGCGTGGAAGTAATCACTTTTGTCGGGATACCACGACGAGTTGTACTCCATGTGGTCCAATTCGAGGTATTCGTAGGGCAGCGGCGTCTTGAAAAAGAAGTGCTCGACCGGGTTTCTGTAGAAGGCGGGGAAGCCCTCGATTCCGGGGTTCTTCTTCAGGTAGTCCGGATCGAAGGCGATCGAGGCCTCGAAATAGGCGCCACCGCCGATCGCGAACCCGGTGTAGTCTCCGCTCTTACATTTGTCGTTGACCGCGCTGAAGAGGTTCGAAGGAGCCGACAGTTTTGAGATCGCTCACGAAGTCCTGCACGGCGTCATCTCCATTCCAAAATACGCTGGCGGAAAGGCGCCGAAGAACGGCGTTTCCAGCTACTGCCCGACTTGGGAGCTGCACAACATGACGCCGTCTCCCCGCGCCAAGGGATCGAGCAAGCAGAACATGAAAGACATACTCTCCACACGCAGTGAAGCCAATTTCCTCGCGAATGAGTTTTGGCTGGGAAGCAACCTTGCGTAAACTGATATGCGAAGCGTACACAATCGAAAGTCGAATCCCTTGTGCCTGAGAGTCTCTCTGCAGATCGACATGAAACCTAACGAGACGATACAGCCACTCGAGAATAGGAAGTCACTCTTGAAAACGTACATGCGGCCAATCGGTATCCTGGTCTTGACATTGCTGTCCGCACGAATCGTGCTGGCCGATGTTTGCCTTCAGTCGGATTCCGATGTCAGAATCCGCGAAGAGGGGGATTTCGACACGGCCGGGGGTTGGTTGACGTCGTTACTTGAACGAAATCTCCTTAGGATTGTTAAGAAGGAACGTCTGAGCGGAACAGGTACCCCCGTCGAAATTGTACTCAGGACCGAAGCACCCCATTGGCAGCAGCTTCCCAAGGAATCGCGTCAACGGATTACGCAAATCGATGCGTACAGCATCACAATTCGTTCGCAGCCGACGGCGCAGATTACGATTGCGGGCAAGACGCCCGTCGCAGTTGGCTATGGCGTTCTTGCGTTTCTGGAAGACAAACTGGGCATGCATTGGGCATTCCCTGGTGAACTCGGTGTCTGTTTGCCAAAGCAGAGCACATTCTCCCTCAAGGACGGCACAACGGAGAATGAGCCGTGGGTGTTTGCCCGCGCCCTGAGCGGGCTTCTACTCCGTGAGGGTGGGCTCCGCCACAGCCCAGCGCAACGTCAGTCCGGAGTTCTGATGGAGGAACGCGGGTTCTTTCTGGCAGGCGATTACTTCAAGAGCCTGCGACTGCGCGGGCAGTCGATAACGCACAACATGAATCACCTGTTTCCTGTGGAGGAATGCCTGGCATCCCATCCTGAAGTCCTTCCCAAACAAATGGACGGAACGCCGTTCGTTCCGAAGACCAAGCAGAGAGGTGGAGACGGCGGCAAGAACGCCTACCAGGCGTGGCACCCGTGCTACACGGAACCCGCAACGCTCAAGATCGCCATTGCAAAGGGACGCGAGCAGTTTGACCAGGGACGCCTGTTCTTTTCTCTTGGCATCAACGACGGTCAGCGATTTCAGTGTCAATGCAAGGAGTGCCTCGCCGTCGGATGGCCCAACAGTTACTACCAGTTCGTGACCCGCGTTGCCGACGCCTTGCGGCCCGATTATCCAGCCCAGTTGGTCGGAGTGCTCGCGTATGGCGACGTGGGGATTCCGCCACGCGATTTGAAGCTCCCAACGAATGTGCTGGTGAACATTGCCGGGGTCCGCAAGAGCGTCTGGCAAGGTAAGGCGCCAAACATGGGCACTTACGAATACATCTACGGAGCCGGTTTCGTAATTCCCAACCTTCCGCTTGACGTGATTCAACAGAACTTCCACTACTACCAGCAGCATACACTCAAAATGTACCGTGCGGAGTTCTACCCGCTGTGGGCATTCGATGCGCCCAAGGCGTACATTATCCGCAAGATGCTCTGGGATCCAGATCAAGACGTACGCACATTGCTGCGACATTTCTGCGATTGCACCTTCGGCGAAGCCGGCCCAATCATGCATCGTTTCTATGATCACGTTTCCAGTTGGCGCAATCCGGACGCGCAGGAAGGCGCGTGGACACCCATGTGGGGCAAGATCTGGCCATTTCGCGAGCCGCTGCAGTTCTCCCGCACGCCGCAGGACTTTCATCACACGCTGTTCGAGTATCTCGACCAGGCCAGGGCGTGTGATCTCTCTGCCCCGCAGCGCCAGCGAATCGAGATGATCGCGGCGTTCACAAAGTTCAGTGCTACCTATTTCGAGATGTGGAAGTTGAAAGAGCGTGTGCTTGGTGGAATGATCATGGAGAACGACTCACAGCGTGCTCTGGAGCTTCGAAGTGCCGGAGCGGCTCTTGTGGAGGGATTCAAAGACCATCCGGAGTGGTTTCTCGGTTCCAGCGTGAAGGCCGATGGATTCTACTCGCGTGAGTGGCCCATCTCGGAACTCGAACAGCAAATGAGCACTGTAGCAGCGACGGTTGCGTGCTCGGCGGCGGAGCGAGCTCTTGAGCGCGTGCCATCACGCGACAGTCGTATACAGTTTGCGCCACTACGACGGGAAGAGCATCCCTGGTACAAGACATGGCAATCGCAACCCATGGTACTCGACCAACGCATTGTCGGCGGTTTCACCTTCCACAGCAGGAGGAATGAGAGTATCCACAACGAAGAAGATGATCGCTATGATGGAGAAGTGAAATTTCAATGGCTTCACGCCAACGCGAAGCATTTGAGCAACCGGCCGGAGAGATGCTACCTCGCGACGGTGCGTTCAGAAGGCCGAGAGGGACTGCTGAAACTGGAACTAGTCAGCAACTCGCGGAACTCCGCAACCGGCAAGATCGTGCATGCGGAATCCTTCTGGAAGTTCGACAAGACATCCAACACAAAAACGCTTCGCGCGGTGATCGCGCCCGAATCGTTGCCTGACGACGGGGAATCTTCGACGGTTCAACTCCGTTTGATATGGAAGCCGGAACGTATAGGACTCAGAACTCAGCGGCAGTGCGTCGCTGCTTGAAACGGTCGCCAAATGAAGCACCGCAGTGAGACGGCCGGCGACTCCACTCCACTCAATGGTAATGCTCATGAACCACAAGCTCATCAAAATCATAAGAACAGTATTTCAGGTCTGCTTGACGGCAAGCCTCCTCTGGCTGTTGGGCGGCACACTGCTCGCAGACGGTCGGCCGCTGCGCTGCCAGATCAAACTGGATGGAGTGTGGCACGTCAAGCGACTTGATTCGACCGATGTCGACATGGCCTCCCTGAGTCGAGAAGCCGAGAAACCAGGCACGGAGTGGTTTCCTGCAACGATGCCCGCGCAAGTACAGGAGGTACTGCTGCAGCGCGGCGACATTCCCGATCCGCGCCAAAGCCGCAACTGCGCGGAAACCACCTGGGTATTCAATCACGACTGGGTGTACGCGACGCGGTTCGTCACGCCCGCCGCCGTGAACGGTGGCCCGGTGTGGTTGCGTTGCGATGGCCTGGACACGCTGGCCACGCTTTACCTGAACGGTCAGGAGGTGGGACAGGCGGCTAACATGTTCCGCCGGCACGCCTTTGAAGTTGGTAAGCAGATGGCACCGGTCGGAGAGACGAACACGCTATTGATCCGTTTCCATTCGCCAGCCCGTTTTCTTGAACAAGTACGCGCTCGTTCCGGCAACATCGACGGCCGCGTGTCGAAACCCTTCAAGCACCTCCGTAAATCGGGGTCGGACTTCAGCAGTTATCTCGGAGCAAAACCGAATTATCTGAAGATGGGGCTGTTTCGCGATGTGATGCTGGACATCCCCGGTCGGGCGTGGCTGGACGATGTTTGGGTGCGCACGGAATTGAACGAGGATCTTTCCGAAGCAAGACTGGTGATTCAGCCCACGGTCTCGGGCAGTGCCGACCGCATGCGCTGGGTACTGCGTGGGCCGGAAGGCGGTGTGGTCAGCGAGGGCACGGGAGCGCCGGTTCCGATGACGCTGGATGTGCCACAGCCCAAGCTCTGGTGGCCGCACACGCACGGTACGCCACATCTCTATACATTGCGCGTCGAGTTGATGGCCGACGGTCAGGTGCAGGATGCCCGTGACGTCGCCATTGGCATTCGCAAGATCGAGCCTGTCTTGAAAGACCCGGCCACGGGCGAGCCGCGTTTTGCTTTCAAGGTGAACGGTCAACGGATCTTCCTGCGCGGCATCTGCTGGGCCCCGCTGGAGATGACCACGCACGTCTGGAATCGGGACCGCGCAAACGAACTCCTCGATCTGGTCGTTCAGGGTCATATGAACGTCTTGCGCGTGTGGGGCGAGGGTGCTCTTCCGCCGGAACACTTCTACGATGAATGCAATCGTCGCGGCATTCTGGTGTGGCAGGAGTTCATGACGGGCAATGGTATGGATTTTCCGCTCGACGATCCCGCCTATCGCGGCAATCTCACGGCCGAGATTGTGGACGAGATCCAGCGACTGCGGAACCATCCTTCCGTTTTCCTGTGGTGCGGTGGCAACGAGCACTACCTCGGCTTCCCCTCCGAGAATCCCACGAATCCCAAGTCGCCCGCCGGTCGCGAACTGTTTCAGGGTATCATGCCAGCATTGGTGAAGGAGCACGATCCGACTCGCTACTACCATCCCAGTTCGCCCTGGGGCGGTACGAGCGTGAACTGGCCGAACGGCAACTACCCGCTGGAAGGCGACTGGCACGACTACAATACCATCCGCTTTCAGCCCCAGGCTTCCGTGCCGCTGTTTGCCGCTGAAGTCTGCATGGTCAGCCCGCCGCTGTTGTCCAGCATGAAGCGGTACCTGACCGACGATGAAATCTGGCCGCCGGGCTTCGTCTTCCGCGTGGACGAACCGGGAGAAATCGCCTGGCCGCCCGAGTGGGAGTATCACACCACCGGGTCAGGCTTGGGAGAAAATCGGCCGCATCCAAGACTTCTGCGAACCCAACAACGCCGCCGACCTGATCCGCGTCCTCGGCACGGCGCACGGCGAATACTTGCAGGAGGTAAGCGAGCGGTTCCGCCGCGGCACACCCGACGGGACGGCCGACGGAAATCGCCGATGTTGGGGCACGATGCCGTGGCGACTGAACGATCCGTGGCCGATGATGTACATGAGCGTGGTGGACTACTACAACGAGCCAAAGATCGCCTATTACTATCTGCGACGGGCATACTCCCCCGTGCTCGTGAGTTGGGAAAAGACTGCCGACCACAACTCCGTCTGGTTGGTGAACGACGGACCGGAGCCGATCTCCGGCAAGTTGCTCGTGCGGCGTCTGGATTTCGCGGGAAAGGTGCGTGCCGAAAAATCCTTCCAGGTCCAGTTGCACCGGGTCAGTCGCGGCGCGTCAGTGATACGGATTCACTGGGCGAGATCGTTCGCCGCAGCGAGTTGCTTGCAGCCACCTTCCACGATCAGACGGCGATCTGTCTACTGGCGCCGGAGAGGTTCCTCAAGTTGAGTCGTTACCGGCCCACGCTGAAGGTGTTGCGCGTGGCGGACGGAATTCAGATCAGTACGGACAACTTCGCCCGACAGGTCACTCTGGAAATGGCGGGTGGGTCGGGGGCGGTGTTCGAGGACAATTACTTTGATCTATTGCCCGGCGCAAGTCGCACGGTCAGATTGCTCCACGCTACCGAAGGCAGCAAGATCCGCGTGAGCGCCGTGTCGGCAGAACCGGTTGAGGTAGAAATCCCATGAAAATGCAACTCCTACTGACGGTTTTCATCTGGTTGTCATCGTGTCTGACGCTCATCGCCGACGACGTCATTTTGCAGTCTGCCGAGCGCGAAGGTCCGGTGCATTACGGCAGCGTGCAACTGGAACAGGCCCTGACGGCCCACGGTTACCGCGTGGTCACGTCCACCACCGGGACGCCGTTCGTCATCGAGTTGAAAACGATCGGCGAAGGACCGGCCGAAGGCTACCAGATTCACAGGCGGCAGGAAGACGGTCGCGTTCATCTGTGTGTGGAAGGGAATGACGACCGGGGCACTCTTTACGGCGCACTCGCCTTGTCCGAGGCTCTGGAAAACGGTACCGCTCTGACCGAGATTCAGGAGACCTCCGCTTCGCCCCGGTTTCCTTTCCGTGCCATCAAGTTCAACCTGCCATGGTACAGTTACCGGGCTGGTGAAGCACTCGCGCTGCACGACTCAACCTGCCGAGATCTGGCGTTCTGGGAAGCGTTTCTGGACATGATGGCCCGCAACCGCTTCAACACCCTTTCGCTATGGAGTCTTCACCCGTTCCCACTGATGATTCGCAATACGCGTTTCCCGGAAGCCTGCCCGCTAACGGACGCCGAGTTGGCGGAGTGGCAGACGTTTTGGCACCGGTTGTTCGCCATGGCCAAGGAGCGCGGCATCGACACCTACATTGTAAACTGGAATATCTTCGTCAGCCCGTCCTTCGCCGCCAAGCACGGCGTTGCCGCCTACTGCGACGACAACATGGACGACCAGTACTTCGGCGCAGCCGAGACGGCCGACATCGTCAAGCAATACACGCGCACCACCGTCACGCAGTTGATCGATACCTATCCCAATCTCACGGGGCTCGGTGTCAGCCTGGGTGAACGCATGGGCGGTATGAGCGCCCAGGAGCGGGAGGATTGGATTTTGGAAACGGTGATCGCTGGCATGCAAGCGGCCCAGCGCAAGGCTCGATTGATTCACCGGGCCCCCTTCTCCGCGGGCACCGGCAGCGGCGGTTCCACCAGCCTCAGCACGGAGGCCCTGACGCGCCGGGCCATCGAATCCATCGAGCTTCCCGAACCGATCTGGGTCGAAGTGAAGTTCAACTGGTCTCACGCCCAATCCAGTCCGCGTCTGGTCCATGTCCATGGCGGCAAGCTCGGGGATACGTACTGGAACCCGCTGCCCCAGAACTACCGCATCTGCTGGATGGCACGAAACGAAGATTTCTTCTGCTTGCGGTGGACCGAACCCGACTTCGTCCGCACACACATCGCCTTGAACGGCCAGGATTACGTGGGAGGCTATTTCCTGGGATCGGAATGTTATATCCCGGCGAAGGACTACATGACTCGACCCGAACGTGCGCGTCCCTGGCGTTATGCCTTCGAGCGTCAGTGGCTCTACTACATGACCTGGGGCCGGTTGCTCTACGACCCGGACACCTCGGACGAAGTCTTCCGTGATGCTTGCACCGCACGCTACGGCCCAGCCGGACGCGATCTGTTCGAGGCCCTCAAACTTGGCAGTCGCATGCCGTTGCGGCTTGGTTCATTCTACAAGGGCACTTGGGATTTCACGCTCTACAGCGAGGGGTTCTCGTCAGTGAATGCCAAGAGCAATCCGGACCATTTCATCGGACTGGACGACCTGATCGATCACCCTGTGCTGGACCCAGACTACATCTCCATCCCCGATTTCGTCAAAGCGCGACGGGCGGGCGAGCCATTGGCAGCCGAAACGGTCACGCCGCTGCGTCTGGCGGATCAACTCGAGGCGGATGGCAACCGCGCTTTGGCGCTCCTCGAGCCGATGCGTCCAGAGTCCGATTCGAGTCTGGCGTATGAAGTGGCGGATGCGCAGGCGTGGGCCTACCTGAGCCTGTATTTCGCCGAGAAACTCCGCGGAGCGGTTGCTTACCATGACCTGAAGACCGGTGGAGATGCAGCGCTTCAAGCAACGGCGGTGAACCATCTCACCCGCGCACTCGCGCATTGGGATGCACTGATCCGCGTGACGGAACCGATCTACGCCGTAATGCCGTTGGCCCAGATCCACAAGGTCAACCGCACCTTCCATTGGAAGCTTCTTCGGCCCCAGGTTGTTCGCGACCTGGAGTTGGCGAAGCAGAATTAGTATGACGCCGAATTCGCAGTGCTTTCTAATTTTCTCGGAGGAATTCGATGAAACTCGGTCAAATACGATTGTTCCAACGTCGGTTCCAAGAGCCTATCGTATGGCCGTTTTGCACGTGGTTTCAATCATGCTCAAGGGAATAAGACTCGCCTTCCTTGGGTTGCTCCGTATCGGACAAGTGCCGAAGACCTCAGACCAGTCCTTCCGACTTATCAATGAACTGACGATGAAATGCCGGCAGTCATGCTCTACACTCGAATAGTCGCGCCGATCCGCGTGCCTCCAGGCCAGACGTGCGCCGTAGCTCGTGCCAAGATAGCAACAACGTTTGATACAACGACGTGAAGAAGTATTGTATGACCCGCTTTAACCGCAGGCAGTTCCTGGAAGCCACAGCCGCCGGGATCGCCATTGCTTCACAGGGTGAACTGCCACTGGTGGCCGATGAGCCCGTACCGTCGACGAAACAACTGCCGACGATCCCCTACGGTGCGGTCTACTTCCGCAAGTCCAACCCGCCGAGAGAAGACTGGGAGCGCGACTACAAGCAAGCGTCGGCCGACGGAATGAATTGCCTTCGTCATTGGTTTCTCTGGTCGGCCATCGAGGCGGCTCCCGGGAAGTACGACTGGGACGATTACGATCGACAACTCGATCTGGCCGCCAAATATGGCGCTTAAGACGATCGTTGCTGACGTCCTATGCACGGCGCCACAGTGGGCTTTCAAGGAGTACCCACAGGCGTGGGTCGAGGAAGCCGATGGCACGCGCCGGGCGAGCCATTACACGGTGGCGTGCTCTGTGGGCGGCTGGCCGGGCCTGTGCCTGGACAATGAAGAGGTGCGGGCACACGCGGAGCAGTTCCTTCGTGCGCTGGTTACGCGCTATCGCGATCACCCGGCGATGGGCGGCTACGATGTCTGGAATGAACTGAACCACAACGGCGACGCCGGGGGCTGCTTTTGCGCAGCGTCCGCGGTGAAATTCCGCGAGTGGCTCGCCAAGAAGTACGAAACGATCCATGCACTGAATAAAGCCTGGTATCGCTACAGCTATCGCGATTGGAATGATATCGACCCACCGCGAACGAACGATCCGTATCCCGACAGCATCGACTGGGTTCTCTTGCTCTACCTGCCCTATCCGGTGATGCTCGGCGCCAAGACCGCCGAGACGATCAAGACGTGGGTCGCTCGTGGCGGGCGGTTGATCTCGGAAGGATGCCTGGCCTACTTCGGCAATCTAGGCCGCGCCGGCGAGCATCAACCGAACTATGGCCTGGATGAACTGTTCGGAGTGAAACAGCAAGACGTCCAGTTTACTCCCGACCTGCTGGAGAAGCTGCAGTTGAAGATGGCTGCCGGTTATCGTGTGCGAGGCGGCGTCTACTTGCAGTCGTATCTGTACAAACACCGGCAGGGTCGCCGGGCGGTTCGAGGACGGACGGATCGCTGTCGTCGATAATGTATTTGGTAAAGGGCGGACGCGTCTGGTGGGGACCTTTCCGGGGTATGGGTACGCCGAGAATCCGGACGACGACACCAAGCGTTTCTTTGCCGATTTACTGCCGTGGGCCGGCGAGACACAGCATGTCACCAGCAGCGACAGCCGAATTATCGTCGAGGGTTCAAGCAAACCCACATTCCACATACCTCTGGGCCGTGAATTCGCAGCGGGAAGCAGTTCGCACCGAAATGGTCTTGGCGAAACGATGGGGGCCTTTTCAAGAGTGCCGACCGGTCATGGGGCGACAGACCGCAGATGAACGACGGTCACCGCATTGTGGCAACCGTTCCCGCCCGGGATGCTCTGGTGTTGGGACTCGTTTGAGCCGCCAGGCGATGATCACCCAAACGGCCGTCAGAGGACGTTTCCCAAAATTGCACGCCGTCAGGTAGAATCATCGGCAAATGTGCGTCGTCGCGCTAAGCAGCTATTCCGCACTTGAGGTAGACCGAGATGAATACGTTACCGATCGCCATGTTTGAGGAGAGCTTACGGTGACCCGCTTCTGGCTCTTCGACCTTTGAAATAGACCCGGTCCCCGAGAACGGCCCATGTATAGCCGCACCAGGAAAGCCATGTGGAAGCTGAAGCATCGAGTGTCGGGCACGATTGTTTGTGGCGCGAGCGCCGTCGTGTTGTGGCTCGCGTGGGCGGCAGTCGCGTCGGCAGAAGACATCAAGGTGCGCGTGTCCTGGGGGCATCGGTCAACAGAGTCGCGTCCCTATTACGTTCGATTCGACGCACAGGAAGTCACACTTGGCGGCCACGTCGCAAAAGACCTGGAGACAAGTGACAAGGTTTCGGCGGGAGTCTACACGACGACCGCCGGGGCCGGCGACATCGATGGCGTGTCCCTGGAACTGTCTTTCGCGGATATCGCCGTCCGGGATATCGACAACCTGCACAGTATCTGGGCCTACCTCATCGAGCACGGTGATGCGGCCGCTCGCGCGCCGCTTGAAGCAAGATCCCGCGTGTCGTCCCGATCGTCGAAAGCTGACGGTCTACCTGAACGAAGCCGGTACGCGCGGATTCAGCCTGACCGTCGATCAACTGCTGAACAATCAGGCCTTCTGGATGCCGGAATCAGACGTCTTTGTCTCCGTCGGCGATACGCCGCCGGAGTTCGACGCCCATCTCGCTTCGTTGGAAGGCGAGCGTGTCTTGGATCGGGTCGCGTGCCAGCCCGAGGCGACACTCGCGGAGTGGACCGGCAAGTGGGCGGATTTTGGAAGTCCACACGCGCCGAACCACGGACATGAAACGAGTTGGCTCGGTACCAAGGGCCACCTTACCGGCCTGATCGCCCGACATGGCTCAGTCTACAAGTTCGGTGTGGACCGTTGGGCCCGTGTGCGGCCCGATCTCGCTGCGGTTCATAAATTAAAATGTGGGGCATAGAGCAAAGCAAAGGGCATTCTGCATCGAGCCCTAAACAGTTTCTATGTAACACCTTGCGGCGAGAAGAACAGCTTGCCGCGGGGGGTGGAATCGAGACCTTCGGAACCGAGGGTTGCAGGTTCGAATCCTGCCGGGCGTGCTTATAAAGCCTTATCCCGCAACGGGTTAGGGCTTTTTCTTTTTTGGGCTATTTTGTATCCAATTTCGCCATGCCGCTTCCTGTAGCCAATTTAGTCCACGATGGCGACCGCAACTTGTGACAACTGAGTGTCACTGCCTCTCTGCCCCGCTCATGCGACCCTGACTGGCACGACCTTTTAGCGGATACCCACCAACGCCGAGTCCCAACTCACCCCAAAGGAGACTCGGCTATGCACAACATCCACTTCAACTACGCCCCCGTCGAATACCTCGCCGCCTCCCTCGCCGAGAACCAAAACACCGGCGATGAGGCTGTCGTCCTCACCCTCCGAAATCCAGACCAGTGGCAGCCCTGCAACCTCGGCTTCACCCGCCCCCAAGCCGAGAGACTGCTCCAAGACCTCCAACGGCTTCTAGCCGCCGCCTCGCTCCTCCTCATGCTGCTGATCGGCACCGGCTGTTCGGCTCGGGTCGATGTCTCCACCGAGCGATCTTCTGGCGGTGAATCGGCAGCCCATCACACGAACGTCGCCGTGGACTTGCTGACCGACGAGAAAGAGTCTCCTACCCCGTCCCCCGAACCAGAGCAGCCACCTGCCACGGCAACGACGGAGAAAGGAGTGGATGTCGCTGGTGTTGCAAAATTTGCAATGGTGGTGGAGGGGGATCTCCACGTCCACCAGCACCGCCACAAGCACTTGAACGTCGAGGAGAGCCGAAATCCCAAGCGGCGGAAGACGAAGCCAGAGCGGATCAAGGTCGAGGTCTACAGGCCGAAGATCAATCCCGAGTGCGAGCGACTACGAAGGGAGTATGAGGAAAAGGTCAGAGAATGGAAGGCGTTGATGAATCGGTGAGATTGGACTTTGATGGAAGGAGGAGGATATGTTGCGACTTATCGGTAACGTGGTTTTCGGTGTCGGCTACATGGTCGGATGGATCAAGCATCGGCTGGGGATCATCGTGGTGATTCCTGAGAAGTATCGGACCAGGAAGTCCAGTTGGGCTGCTGGCTTTTCAAAAAGGCAAACTTGGCCAAAGAGTTTACGGTCCTATACGAATAGGACTCGGGGCATCTTCTCGACAGATCAATGTCGCTGTCGAGAATTCAGGGAACTGTCTCTCAAATGTTCGATTCATTGGGGATGGATATATGCTTGAACTTGGCAAAACGACTCTCGCTGTTGTTCTCGTCGCCATGGTCGCCGGGACTTGCGGATGTAGCCCACAAGATCCAGCGGAGCACATTCGTAAGGCGGATGCCTTTCGGCAAGCCCAACAATATGAGGAAGCCATCGACGAGTACACGCTGGCTATCGAGATCGATCCGGCTCTGATCGAAGCCTATCTTGGCCGAGGTGAGGCGAGGCATAGGAAGCAAAGCTTCAAGGATGCGGCATCCGATTTCACGAAGGCCATTGAATTGGATAGTCGCAATCCTGATGCCCACTTCGGTCGAGGGAATGCCGTGATATTTCTCGGCCAGTACGAGCAGGGGATAGCCGACTACACGGAGGCCATTCGTTTGAGACCGGACTCCATCACGCATCGTTATCGGGGACATGTCTGGCTGCGTATGGACGAATACAAGAAGGCTCTCGCTGATTACGATGAGGCTATTCGTCTAGATCCCGATGAGCCGGATAATTTTCATGCCCTCGGCATGACATGGAAGGAGAAAGGCGACTTGGACAAGGCGATTGTTGATTTTACCGAGGTGATTCGATTGGACCCAGAAAAGAGCTATGGCTACTGCGAACGTGGTCTCGTTTGGCTGGAAAAGAAGGAATACGACAAAGCCGTCGCCGACTTCACGAAGGCAATCACACTGGCCCCAGAAAGGGCGTCGGCACACAACGGTCGGGCCGATGCCTATGAAGCACTTGGCAAGCCTGATGAAGCGGCTGCTGACCGGAAAGAAGCTGAACGCCTCGAAATGGAGTAGCGTTCATAGTAACGAGTCCCTTCTCGGCAAGGGTACTCGTGGTGGAACCTACTACTACAGCTATTTCGATCATGATGGCAAGAAACGTACCAAGAGCGCACGCACCACGGACAAGGCGACAGCCGAGCGAATTGTAGCCAAGCTAGAAGCCGGTGCGGCACTGCGGCGCCAACGGGTGATTGACCCGGCTCTGGAACAGGTTTGCACCCAGGCTCAGCGGTCAATAAAGGATCACCTCGTAGATTTTCAGGTCAAAATGCAGGCCGGTGCCAAATCAGCTGATCACGTTGCTCGCACCATCCGAGTTATTGGGGCGATCTGCAGCCAGATGGGATTTAAGACGGCACAGGACATTTCGGCGGACGGTGTGAATCAGTATGCAGAGTCACTTCGTGAGGCTGGCCGATCTGCACGTACTATCCAGTCACACCTGACGGCAATCAAGAGCTTCACCAACTGGCTCAGTAGGAACCACAAGCTGCTTCGTGATCCGCTCACCTCGGTTACGAAGCCGAACCCCAAGTCGGATCGACGGCGGGAACGACGCACATGCTACTCCCGGATGAGTGGTCGCTACTATTGTCTGCCACGAAGGGTGGACCGGAGCGCAAGGCATGAGCGGCCCCGAGCGTGCCCTGATGTACCGTGTGGCGGTCG
>CAVQSU010000009.1:0-5665 GCA_963715915.1 uncultured Chloroflexia bacterium
GATAGTTCTAGGTTTTTATTGACCGTAATTATGTTTATATTTCTGCTTTACGAAATCTCAAGACAGCCAGGAGAAAGAATCGAAGAGCGTACGCGAGTAAATTCGCTAATGGCCACCGGAAAGAAGAGAATGATAATCCGCGGATACATTTCCCTGGAGGATGAAAATTTATTACTAATAGATATAAATTTCCTGCCTTTTGTTTTCACTTAAAGCGTATTGTATAATCACAATGTGACTATTCCAATTCTTCCTACAAAACTTTTCACCCCTTTAACGCTCAACAAGCTGGTTCCAAGACCCATATTACAAGAGATGATCACAAGGGATTTATCAAAAAAAATAACCCTGGTTTCAGCTCCGGCAGGATTTGGAAAAACGACTACCATCTGTATATGTGCGAATTATTGGAATCGACCCATCACCTGGTTATCTTTGGATAATGGAGATAACGATAAAATTCGGTTTTTGTCTTATTTTGTTGCAGCGATCAAAAAGATTTTTCCAAATTTTGGAGATCAAATTCTGGTTTCATTAAACCTGAATCATTCTGCTGAAACCAAACTGATATTCAATAAACTTATCAATGAAATTTTAGATATTCAACAACCATTTGTGATTGTGTTGGATGACTATCATCTCATTTCAAACCCTGAAATTCACGATTTTCTGGTATTCATGTTTGAAAACCAACCATCCAATATGCATTTGGTCATATCCAGTCGATCTGATCCGCCCTGGCCATTAGCACGGCTTCGAGTTTGCAATCAAATCACTGAAGTGCGCTCGAAAGATTTACGTTTTTCGCGAGACGAGGTTACTCAATTTCTCAATGAAATAATGAACTTAAAACTTGCTCCAGATCAAATTGAGAAACTTGAGCACCGGACAGAAGGATGGATAGCTGGTCTTCAAATGGCAGCAATTTCCATGCAAAACAAAGATGATATTTCAGAATTTTTGGATGGATTTTCAGGAAAGCACCGTTTTGTGATGGATTATCTTTTGGAAGAAGTCCTCAGTCAGCAGAGCCAAGAAATCATGGATTTTTTGTTAAAAACATCAATTCTGACCCGTTTAAACGCTGAATTGTGTGAATTTATCACAGGTGGAAAAAATAGTGCATCTATTCTCGAACAACTTGAAAAATTAAATTTATTTTTAGTTCCATTGGATGACCAACGTAATTGGTATCGTTATCATCACTTGTTTGCAGACTTACTTCAAAAGCAATTGCAAGTTAAGTTGCCTGGTTTAAATTGTGAATTACATAGATCAGCCAGCATTTGGTTTTCAAAGTCTGGGTTTATTTCTGATGCAGTAAACCACGCTTTTAAGACTGAAGATATGGATTTTGCCGCCAGTCAAATTGAAACTCATGTCCAAACTTTAATTAAGAGAGGAGAAATTGGCATCACTCGTAAATGGATGGAGAATCTACCTGGAGATATCATCCATTCTAGACCTGTACTGTGTATCGCACAGGCCTGGACTTCTGCAAAATTTAAAACACTCGATTTAGCTGAGGATATGCTGGCTCAGGCAGAAGCTGCACTTTCGACTGATTTTTTACGAAACAGGGTTCTTGGTCCAAAGGATCAGCAGTTTGTGAATAATCAAATTTCTTTATTGCAGGTTGTCATCTCTCGGGTCAGGGGGGATTCAACCGCTCAACAGCGGGAAATTGCGTTAAAAGCACTCGAAAGCGATCAATTGGCAAATGATGCTGCGGCAAAGGCAACTTTGTTTTTCCGGCTGGGTCTTTGTTATCTCGATCTGGGGAAACACGATCAAGCGGACCATAATTTTTCGCAAGCGATTGAATTGGGGAAATCGAGTGGCAATCATTACGCTGTTCATGTGGCTGGTTACGGTCAGATGGTTATAGCAAGATTAAGAGGGCAATTACAAAAGATAACCGATATCGGCAGGCAGAATCTTGCTTTCACAAAAGAAAGAGTTGACCATCAAATTTTGGATGGAATTGACTTGATCATGTTGGGTGGTGTTTATTATGAATGGAACCAACTGGATCAAGCTAGCGACCATCTAACACGTGGTTTATCGTTGGTTGAAAAAATAGGATTAACCGAAGTGATCATTAAAGGTCAATACTACATGAATTGCACAAAAATTGCGTTAAGAACGATTGATCAAATTTCTGATTTGGAAAGAATTACTGAACGAAGCCATCCAAGATTAACCGCTTATGCCGAAGCGCTCATGATCCGAGCTCAACTGTTGATTGGGGAAAGAACAATTGATTCACAATATGAAGCTTCAATCCACAAATGGGCAGAGAAACAAAGGTTAATCTTGAATGAGAAATCAACATATGATTGGGAAATTCAGGAAAAATTAGTGTATTCTCGAATTCTATGCAAGCAATATAGAGTTCAAGCTGACACTGAAACCAGAGCAAAGCTTACAGATTTCCTGCAATTTATCTTCGAACAACGGCAAGTCCTTGAAGGTTTAGGTTGGACAGGTGTATTGATTGAAGTGGAAATTGTTTTGGCGTTGGTCTATCAGGTGCTGGGAAAGAACGTAGAAGCACTTGAAGCTCTAAAAAGAGGGATACAGCTGGCTGAACCAGAGATGTTTGTGAGAATTTTTGTGGACGAGGGCGAACCAATGCGTCAACTTTTGATGCAAACGCTCTCAGCAGGAATTTGTAAAAGATACTCTCAGAAATTATTAGATTCATTTGATTCCCCAAAGATACAAGCTCATTCAAGAATTCAGAAACCTTCAAATGATTTTATTGATCAGTTAAGCGAGCGTGAGATGGATGTTCTTCGACTGTTGAATTCTCATCTCAGTGTGCCTGAAATTGCTGATGAGATCCTCTTGTCACCAACCACAATACGTACTCATGTACAAAATATTTATGGAAAATTAGGTGTACACCGCCGCTTGGAAGCAATTCAAAAGGCTAAGGACCTCAAGTTGTTGTAAAATACAAATCCTCGGTCATGAATCTCTCAAGCATTATTGAGGGATTTTTTTTGTTTATTCATCATCCGAATCATCAAATTTGATGATGACAACTCATCAAGAAATCCCAGAAAATCAAAACAGAGATCCATGAATGGTTTATGAGAAAAGGAGGTTCGAAATGAATAAGAAATCATTTATTGCTGGCCTGGTTTCTTTGGGTATAGCCGCTGTATTTATAGTGCTCAATCTGACAAAAATTGTTACATCGATTGGTGATACTTTTCTAGTGAATATCATTATTTACCCAGCTGCTTTCTTCGCAATTCTGGGAGCAATATTAATATTCCGTGGATTGAGAATCTTTCGAAAAAATTAACAATTGTTTGAAATCACACTCATCGTAGCCGGAGGGAAATTTTGGTTGGGTGTCATTCGCCAAATTTTCTCTCCAATACTAATGATGGGGATCGATTGAGGAGGCAAATTATGCTAAACAGGTCCGGGAAAACCAGAATAACCTTGAAACTTTTCGTATCAGTTATATTGTTTTCGGTCTTTATCAAGATGGACTCCATCCTTGCAATGGTTAATCACCTGGTTGAATTGGGATGGTCTCTTTCATTAATAATCAGTGCCAGTGTTTTGGTGCGTATGATTTTTTCTGGGATTGTTGTTCTGATTATCATCCCCCGTATTCTGGGGTTTAAGAGGTTGAACGGTTGGTTCGTAAAAAACTTTAAAATAACCCCAAAAATTGTTGGCGCAGGCATATTGTCATTCCTGATTTTTGTTGGTTTGGCAACAACCATATCACTTTGTATGGGTATAAATAAAGTTGACATGTCAGCCGTATTTGATGCTCCTGATATTCGGCCGGATCCGGATGTGATTGGTTGGGGTTATTTTTTGTTAGCATTGGTTCCGGGTATTTGGGAAGAGCTTGCTTTTCGGGGATTGATCCTGTGGAAATGTCGACAGGTTTTTTCAACAAAAACCTCTGTGCTGGTCAGCGCTTTGTTTTTTGGGCTGTTCCATTTTTCGAACTTAATATCCCAAGCTCCTGGTGAGGCGATTCCAGGTGTTGTCATGGCTTTCTTTTTCGGGATCGGGTGGGGATATTTGACGGTTCGGTCAAGAAGTGTTGTTCCGGCAATCCTATCGCATTACCTGATTGATTCCCTCGGACAGGTGTTTTTTGCTGTTGAAATATCAAATCCGATGTTGTTGACAGGATATCTTCTAAGCCTGACATTATTGTTTCCGGTTTTCAATGTTATCCTAGCCAAAACCATTTTTAAAGAAACCAAAGGTGGTCGATATGCTAATGAAAAATCAATTGGTAGAAGACAAACGATTTATAAAATTTGATAGAACTTTCGGTCAGGTTTTTGGCATGTACATGGGTACATTTCTCTTTGCAATCATTCTGCTGATTGTGGTGCACGAGGTCGGGCATTATCTAGCGTTTGTTTGGAGTGGATATGAGGATGCCAGTCTGCGAATCACACCATTTTTTGGGTCGACTTCCACTCAGAAATTTGTTCAACCTGAGGATTATGTGTTAATTGCACTGGCAAGAACAATTTTTAATTTGATGGTTGCATCCCTGGCGGCAATAACCTTACGATTCACTAAATCACCATACGCCATCGCCATCTGAATGTATCCAGCCATGGCTTTTTTGGTTAAAGGCGTTGTAATCGTCGCGGGTTTGTTCTTTGAACCTACCATCACGGACTTCTCCTGGTTGATTGAATTGGGATGGTCCCGGGTTTGGGTAGCAATGCTAGAATTGGTATTCCTCCTGATTGGAGGATACCTGAGTTATGAGATTTGGATCATGCACGGATTCCATCAAAATGCTTCTGTTATCTCATTGCTGATTTTGAATAGTCCTTACCTGCTCTATTTTTCGGCCGGATATTTAATCAGTCAGGGATTATTGCCAGAGGGTATGGAGCTGGTTAAATCATTACTGCTAATCTGTATGTTCATTCACTGGATTTACCTTGTTATCAGAATTCTTCATACTCCAGTTGTGTTTGATATCCTTCTACAGAGAAAAAAGGAAATTCATCCAGGGATACCAATGCAGGCCACCTTATTCAGTTTTGTGCTGGGTTGTGCCTCCTGGATATTCAGTTTTTTGATCTTGAATTAAAGGTGAATATGTCAAATTCTCGGATATATGATCAAAAAGTAAGTTATGAAATAAAAGTTATTGGTAAGCTGGACCATACCTGGTCAGAATGGTTTGATGGTTTCATCATCATGAAATGTGATGATGAAACCATTTTGATTGGTGAAGTTATCGACCAAGCCTCGTTATTTGGTGTTTTAACGAAGCTAAATGATCTCGGGTTACCATTATTAAGTGTTCAACGAAGAGGATAGAGATGGTTTAAGAAGGTAGGGATGCAATCTGAGATTATGAATTTTATTTCAATGGATGATATTAAATAAAAGAAAAGAATCCCAAAATAATAACAATATTCAGTGACAATAAAAACCCAGAGATTCAAATTCTCTGGGTTCTTTATTGTTTTTAACCAAATTTTACATTTCTGCTTTGCGAAAGCGCCAGACAGCCAGGATGAAAAATCCCAAAGCATACACCAGTAAAATGGCTACCGGCTGCCAGAGTGAGGAGAGTGATAATCCGCGAATGAGGATGTTCTGTAGGCCAATCATTGCCCAGGAGGCTGGCAAAAGCTTGCCAATCGTT
>CAVQSU010000010.1:0-14817 GCA_963715915.1 uncultured Chloroflexia bacterium
CGTTATATTTTGAATTCTGGTACTCCGCAAGAAGTTTTTGATCACGTTCGGTCAAATATCGAAATTCTGGCACCGGGAGGCGGGTTCATTTTCAACACAATTCACAACATCCTGCCGGATGTGCCCCCGGAAAATATTCTGGCAATGTTCAAAGCAATTGATTGTTATCGATAATCGTACAAAGAGGAGCTGGAAATTGACAAAAATAGTGCTAATTAGCGGATGTTTCGATCTACTCCATAGCGGTCACATCGAATTCTTTCGCGAGGCAGCCTCCTACGGCGATTTATATGTCGCTCTGGGTTCGGATAAGACGATCTATGATCTTAAGGGGCAGGCTGCCGATTAATAATGAACTTGAACGAATTTTTATGGTCAAGGCAATATCCTATGTAAAAGAAGCTTTTATATCAAAAGGTTCCGGACTTTTGGATTTTGAAAACGAATTTCGGTCAATGAAGCCGGATTATTTGATCGTAAATGAAGATGGTGATCTGCGGGAAAAACGCGAGCTGTGTACTGAATTAGGGGTGGAATACGTGATCCTCAACCGCCTGCCATATGAAAATCTTCCTCCCCGATCGACTACTGTCTTGCGCACACAAAACCTGATACCCTTTCGTATTGACCTTGCCGGTGGTTGGCTTGACCAACCCTGGGTGTCAAAGTATTGTGCCGGGTCAGTCCTCACGATTTCATTGGAGCCATCATTTGATTTCAATGAGCGCAGCGGGATGGCCTCCAGTACTCGTCGTGCAGCCATCGATTTATGGGGGAGCAAAATTCCTGCCGGAAATCATGAGAAACTTTCAAAAATATTGTTCTGCTATGACAATCCCCCAGGGAAAAAGGTGATCTCAGGCTCTCAGGATTCGATTGGAATCGTGTTTCCCGGGTTGGCAAATGCACATTATGACGGGGAGTACTGGCCGAAACAAATTGAACATGTGCAAGATGCAAACATATTACAGTTCATTGAACAATCCTTATATTTAGTGACACTGGGACCCCGCCATGCAGAATATGATGTACTTGAAAATACCAATATTACACCAGAAAACACCTGCGCCTTAGCGCAAGCCGCTGAAAACTGTTGGCAGGCGATCCTCAACCAGGATGCCAATCTATTTGGTCAATCTTTCCGGGCGTCCTTCGAAGCGCAAATCGCCATGTTCCCGAATATGATGAACGAGGATATCACGCGCTTGATCGACCAATACAAGGATGTAGCAATGGGTTGGAAATTATCCGGTGCAGGCGGGGGTGGTTACCTCATTCTGGTATCGGAAAAACCAATCAAAAATGCCATGCGAATATTAATCAGACGTGAAATTGAGTAGATTGGACCATGAATTAATGTTTGGATAAATCTTAATCAACAATGATCGATAGCCTGGTTTCTAAATCATAAATTGGAGATTATGTATTTCCCAAACAATAATCCAACCGAAGGTTAGCTATTCTGTAAAAGACTTGATAAATCAACATAATTTCCTTAGACTGATGCGAATATCAACTATTGGATCAATATCTTATAGGGACTATAATTTGAGGCATTCAATACGCTTTCAGGGCACAGGGTCCTCTTCCCCAAGCACTTTTTGTGCTCGAAAGATATGAATTGGCATTGACTTCGAATGAACTCTGGCTTACCATAACGAATGTCCCAATCTTAATTTCATGCTCATTATCATTACTTTTAGGAGAAAAAATGGATCCATCAGCAAGCATCATCATGGCAGCAGCGTTAGTATTTTACTCAATTGGTGTTTGGAGCGAGCGAATTTCAGGTAAGCTCAAACCCTGGCACCTGGTTTTCTTCATTCTGGGTCTCTCCTGTGATACATTGGGAACCGGAATGATGTTCGAAATGGTGGGTGGAATGTCATTTGATCTCCATGGTATCACGGGAGTAATTGCAATTGTCCTTATGCTCGTTCATGCCATCTGGGCATTTGTAGTGTTGAAAAAGAAAGACGAAAAAGCCATCATGAATTTCCACAAATTTAGCGTAGCAGTTTGGTTAATCTGGCTCATTCCATATTTAAGCCCGATGTTTTTTGCAATTTCAAGATAATTATGAATAGGAGGATAAAACTTTCTTCTCTATTATAACAACCTGGTTTCCCCTCTCAAATAATCTAAAATTTTACCATTCACAATAACAACTCCTCCGCAAACCACCGAAATCTCCACCTATGCTAAAATAAAAATAATCCCGACCCCCTCCCCCCTTATTCCCTGCGAAAGATTAGAGGTGCATAATGGAAAGTTTTCCCCTCCTGTTTGGCCTTTTATGCGGCGGTTTCTTTTTTCTGGTAACCCTGGCAATCGGGGTGGGCCTGATTATCTTCAGCCGTCGTAGTAAAAAGAAAGCCGACGCCAGCCTGACCTGGCCTAGTGTGCTGGGGAAAGTGCTAGCAATCAGCGTTCGTGAGAGCATCACCCACGATGAGGATGGTCGCCAGACAGTCAGTTATTATCCCGAAGTAGAATATGCATACGAGGTCAATGGGCAGGATTTTACCAGCAAGAGACTCTCCTTCGGTGGGTTAGGAACCAAGAAAACGCGTGCGGAAGTGGTGACACACCTGACCCAGTATCCTGTGGACTCAACCCTGCTTGTGTACCATAACCCCCAAAATCCGCGAGAAGCTGTCATTGAGCGCACCAGCGCTGGGGCAAAATGGGCTCTTGTGGTCGGAGTGATTATCTCCATCATAGCAGCCTGCATTGGCTTGGGGATGCTGGTCAGTCTGGTGAGAAATTTGGGATAAGGAAGTTATTTATTCTTCAATATCCTCTTTTTATCTTGCTTGTCTTTATCCTAGTTATAATCTTTTCCATTAGCGTTCTACATTTCTATATCTAAACAATTAATTTAATTTTCACAATTTTTCACTCTTAATCCATTGATGGCGAGTTACAAAATTGGGTTTACAGGTGAATCAATCGGTCATGTTTCAAAAAATGAGAAGAACAACACTCCCGGAATATTTTTCTGGGACCTGACTAGTTGACAATATCCTGCTCCTTTCTTTTAAACAATTTCCTAAGATGAAAAAGCGTTGGTTTTACCCCTCTGCTGTTTTGAATTTCACGAAGCCAGCGATTGATTCTGCAATAGATATAGGTTAGACGGTTTAGAAATTTGGAGTGAATTAATTGGCAGGTAATATAGTAATTTTCTAGAGAAAATCAAGGATGGTAATAACAGAAGATTTTTATTTTCCGTTATTTTTCTAAATGAGTCTGCTACAAGTAGAGACCGGGCTGATTTTTTAAAAAAATCGTTTTTGAAAGATCAAATTCTGGAGGAGTAAAATTAACGCCACAAGAAACACGAAATGTTCTCTGATGGTACACACATAATAGATTATGTAATCCGTTATCTAATTCTGTTAAAAAACAGAAACTGTCTCAATTTTGATTTGAGACAGCCCCTTTTTATGATTACGATATGCGATTTCGCATTCATCGTCGGCAATAACAAGTAATTTTTATTGTTCCAGTATTTACAAACAAATGCCAATTATGCTTTTGGAGGTGTTCCTTCAGCGTTTGATACAACTGCATCGATTTGGACTAAAGCATCTTGCGGTAAAGCTGAAACGCCAACTGTTCTACGTGCGGGAACACCGCTTGGGAAGAATGTTGTGTAAACTTCGTCTACAACATCAATATCTGCGATATTTTTAAGGAAGATATTTACTTTAACCACATCGCCCATAACGTGGTCGACACTTTCTACAATTGCTTTGATATTTTTTAAGCACTGTCCAGCTTGCTCTTTTACACCCCCAGCTACCACTCGACCAGACTTTGGATCGATAGGTAATTGAGCTGAAAGATGATTGTAATGAGAAAAAGCTACAGTTTGTGTATAAAGAGAACTTTTTGGTGCATTATCCGTATTGTTTGCTTCAATGATGATACCATGTCTGTCTTCAACAGTTTGAGGGGGTGTACCATCTCCGTGTGACACCACTGCTTCAATTTGCACCAAAGCATCCATAGGTAAAGCTGAAGCTGCAACTGTTGTCCGTGCAGGGACATAGGCTGCTGCCCTGGCGATAGCCGAGTCTGGGAAAAATGTTGTATAAACTTCGTTTACGGCTTCAATATCCGAGAGGTTTTTAAGTAAGATATTAATTTTTACAATATCGTCAAAAGGAACATCAATACTTTCTAAAATTGCTTTGATATTCTTTAAGCACTGTCCAGCCTGCTCTTTTACACCACCGGCTACCACTCGACCAGACTTTGGGTCGATAGGCAATTGAGCTGAAAGATTATTGTAATGAGAAAAAGCGACAGATTGCGTCGATAGAGGACTTGTTGGCGCATTTGCTGTGTTATTAGTAAGCTTTATGAGGTCGCCTGCTTGTGGTGCGTTTGGAATTGTACCTTCACCGTTTGAAACAAGTGCTTCAATTTGAACTAAAGCATCCATAGGCAAAGCTGCAACTGCGACTATCGTCCGCGTAGGAACATAGGTTGGGAAGAAGGTTTTATAAACTTCATCTACAACGCCAATATCTTTGATATTCTTAACGAATACAGTGATTCTAACAACATCGCTCATAACATGGTCGATGCTTTCTACAATTGCCTTGATATTATTAAAGCACTTTTCAGCCTGCTCTTTTACACCACCGGCTACCACTCGACCAGATTTTGGATCGATAGGTAATTGAGCTGAAAGATTATTGTAATGAGAAAAAGCTACAGTTTGTGAATATGGACCGATACCTTTTGGAGCATTTTCCGTATTTCTTGCTAATACTGCGTTATAACCGCTCATGATAGTATTTCCCTTTTAGATAAATTTATTTGGAGGAGAAGTGTAATCTGCCCTACAGTTAATGTCAACAAGATCTACCGGACAATCACCTTTCAAAAATTGGAGTTTTTGACTGATTTTGGGTTTAATACAATTATGGGATCTCTAAAGCGGAATACCAGAATTAACGCATGAAGATTATTGAATTACTGGACTTGGAACTCGCTGAAGGAAAAAAATCTCTATCATTTGCAATCTTGAGGACTGAATATCCTTTGTAATACAAGATCCAAACACCAAGACTGCTGATGAGTAATCTGAATTAGTAATTTCAAATATTCGGGTTTGGAACAATGGAACTTTTAAACAACCTTTGAAATGTTGAATATAATCGCTTTGAAAATTAATAATACGGAACTGGAAGAACAAAACTGTAATTAATCTGTGGAAGGATGAGTCCTTGAAGCAGAGAAGAGATTCGCATCACTTATCTCTTGGTTATTCATGCCCCTTGGTTATGATTTCGATCCTGAAACCGTGCCATGCTTGCGCCACTGAGCGCAGCGAATAGGGTATGCGACGGGTTCTGCAAACACTTTCAATTGCATTAAGTGCAGGTTTCAGTCAACCTGAAGATCTTTGGTTCAAGCTAGCCGCGCACGCAGCATAAAAATTTTCCGTTAATATTGCATAGACACAAAACTGGTAGATTAGGCAGTGAATTCGTACATAAATCAATTTCTGCATTAAGAGGTGTGAAATTTTTTTTATAAAAGTATATTTCAGGAAAAAGATAAATCCTGAATAATTGGTTATGAGATTAACAGAATTTTGTTTATAATTATTATTGTCTTTTATTCATTTGGAATTAATTAATTTTTAAGTTCCAAAAAAAATGGTTTCGATATATTACGGTCTAAGGTTTTTTATTGGATCAATCTCTGGAGATAATTATGGGTGAAGTAACTAATTCCACGACATATTTTAAAGAACTTGGGAAGATGAATACCACGAGGACCATTGAACTGGCACGAGAACGAGCATTGATTTTAGGGATCGGGACAATTCTGGTTGCCTCCACATCTGGCAAAACAGGTGCCATCGCGGCCAAAATGTTAACTTCTTTCGAATTAATCGTGTTCTCCCATTCAACCGGGTTTCGTAAACCGGATGTTCAGGAATTGACTGATGAGAACCGTAAAATAATTGAAGCTGCTTCCGCAAGGATTTTTACAGGAGCTCATGTCTTTGGTGGTATCAACCGTGCGATAAGATTGAAATATAATACCTATCAGGTCGATGAGATTATTGCCAATACCTTGCGCATCTTTGGCCAGGGAATGAAGGTTGCTTTTGAGATCGCCGTAATGGCTGCGGATGCTGGCATTGTACGAACGGATACACCAATTATTTGTATCACAGGCACAAATGAAGGTGCAGACACTGCGATTGCTCTAATTCCCACCCATACACAAACCTTCTTTGATCTAAAAGTTTTAGAAATTATATGTATGCCATCTCCCAGTCATCTCTGAAAGCTAATGGGTTAAATTTAATTTATGAAACCAGTGAAAAGCACAGCTTTGAGTAGTATCTGAGATATTAATAATCTGAGAGATTGTCAGCAAGAATTAAATTTGGAAATTATTTAAGTTCGTATAACTCAATAATTACTCCATCACAACCATCAGGCTCAAGGAAGGCGAGTTTTCTACCAGGCAATTCGATCGCTTTTTCGTTCTTCAGTTTGACGTTGTGGAATTTAAGTTTTTCCAGCATTTCATCGATGTCGTCGACTTCTAAACATATATGATGAAATCCTGGGCCCCTGGACTGCAATAACTCATAATACTCATTATCTTGCGTAGATTTTGGTTTCAATAACTCGATACGAGTTTTGTCTATGCGTAAGAATGCTAAATCAACATTAAAACTTGGTACACTTTCTAAGTATTCCAGATCAATTCCTAGGATATCGTGCCAGAACTGCAAGGATTTGCCAATATTGTGTACCACAATCCCGACATGATTGATATTTATTATTTTTGCCATGATCTCTCTCCAGGATTTTACAAATTGAGATGACGACCAAATTGGACACTCGTCATGAAGCTTATTCTGTACTCAATCCCTGATTTAGCTTTTTTTTCAACTTTTCATTAACTTCGTATTAACCAGGAGTGTGAAAACCAATTGAAAAACCTAGATCTACTAATCTTTCCATTTTTGATCCATGCCTGTAATTCATAAGTCATTGATGGTCTCATCTTCATAGGTTTGTTCAAATTAGTAAAGATACTATTAATGAGGATTAGGAATTAGTTTTTCATTCTGCTTATGACATGATTGCATTGAATTTTGCTAGGAGAAGCCTGATAAATAAATTCAAGTTGATTAACATTTGGCAGTATCCCAAAAAAAAGGATACTGCCAAGAAAGCCCAGAAAATCTAACCTACAATTGTAGTGAATTCATTCATAAATTATCGTTCTAGAGGTAATATTTTTAGAAATTATCACAATTAACTAAAATTATCCGAGATAAGCAGTCTTGATGACATCTGATTGTTTAAGTTCATCTACTGTACCTTGTGCAACCACCTCACCCTGCTGTAGGACATAACCTCTTGATGCATATTCCAGGGTGAGATGTACATTTTGTTCCACAAGAAAGACAGTGGTTCCTCTTGAGTTGATTTCTTTGATTGTGTCAAAGTTCTGCTCAACCAGGATAGGTGCAAGGCCTAATGATGGTTCATCAAATATCAGTAATTTCGGGTCACTCATCAATCCGCGACCTATGGATAGCATGGACTGCTCACCTCCAGAAAGTGTACCTGCAACTTGGTTTATTCTTTCCTTCAAACGCGGGTAGAGGATAAATATTTCTTGCATGCGCTGCTCAATCTTATGGTGGTCTTTCTCAAGGTAAGAGCCCATACCTAAGTTCTCTCGTACTGTCATCTTCGGGAAAATACGCTTTCCTTCAGGAACGATCGAGATACCCAATCCTACAGCCTTGTGGGTTGGGATATTAGTAATCTCTTTTCCATCAAAGATAATATTCCCTTTTGTTACTTTTACCAAGCCTAGAATAGCTTTAATCAGGGTTGATTTACCTGCACCATTCGAACCTAATAAACAAGTTACTGTACCTTGAATGACATCAATAGAAACGTTGCGAAGCATCTCGTTTTTGCCATACACAGTTGTGATATTTTCGAGTTGAAGAAGCGAATTATCCATTATACAGCTCCATGCTTCCCAAGATATGCAGATATAACTTCCGGATCTTTGGATACATCCTCATAACTCCCTTCAGCGATTTTTCGTCCAAAGTTAAGACAAAAAACATTTTCGGTAATCATTTTGATCACTGCCATCACGTGTTCAACAATCACGATTGTAATATCTTTGGATTCAGATTTTATTTTTTGAATATCTCGCATCAATGCTGTGATCTCCTCGGGGATCATACCAGCAGATGGTTCATCGAGCAGAAGTAACTTCGGCTCCATTGCCATAGCTCTGCAAATTTCTACACGCCGTCTATCAATCTGCGCAAGCGAACCAGCTGGATGACCAGCTTTGTCTACCAACTCTGGATTGAATGTGTTTAGAAGATATAGTGCTTTTTCATAAGCTATTGAAACTTCACCTGCAAGTTTCTTGCGTCCAAACACTGCGCTTCCTAACCACTGCTGTTGTTTTGCGTGCATGCCGATGAAGATATTATCAAGGATTGATAGGTCAAGGCAAAGGCGGCTTGACTGGAATGTTCTGGCTATACCTCTACGGGAGATATCAGTAGCTGATTTATTTGCCAGAGATTCTCCTTCAAAAGTAAAATATCCAGCTGTTGGAGCATAAAGACCTGTTAACATATTAAAAATGGTTGTTTTTCCTGAGCCATTTGGACCAATCAGACCCATGATTGAATTTCTCTTTATATCCATGTTTATATGATCAACAGCTATCAATCCTCCAAACTGCATTGTTAAATCTTTTGTCTCCAGGATTTTATCATTTTCAGCCATTTTTCTCATCTCCTTCATTTTTTTCTGTAGGAGTAGTCAATTTGGATTTTGCCTTCACCAGTAATTCCTTGAAATCTCGTGGTACAAATGGAATTAGACCTTTTGGTTTGAAGATCAACATGATAATCAATAGAAGGCCATAGATCAGGAAGCGGAATTCTTGAATGAATCTGAGCTTTTCCGGTAAGGTGATCAGCAGGATTGACCCTAATATAATGCCAAAAACATTATCCATGCCACCGAGGATGACTACAGATACCATTACCAAAGACCGATCGAAGACAAAATTTGGAGGCGAGATAAAACCAATGAGGTGAGCAAAAAAGGCACCTGCCAGACCGATGAAGCTATTACCCAATACAAATATGACCAGTTTCCAGTAATTGACTTTTACACCATTGGTTTTAGCAGCCACTTCATCATCTCGAATTGTGGCAGCCGTCACACCTACCCACGATCGATAAATTCGCATACATACCAGAGCAACAACAATCGCAAGGAACAAACCCAGGTAGTAGTAGTTTGCATACTTATGCAGAGTGATGAAACCCAAGTTGATCGGTTCGTTGAATGAGTAGCCCAGGATGGTCAGGTACGGGATATTCTTTAACCCCTGCGGTCCTCCAGTGAACTCTACATTTTCCGCCAGAATTACTACCATGAACTGGAAAGCAATGGTAACCAGTGCAAGGTAGTGGCCTTTAGTTTTTAGTACTGGTATGAATAGTATGATTGAAAACAATCCTGTCACGATAGCACCGGCAATAAGTGTTGCCCAGGATGGCCAACCAGCATTAAGGGCCAATAAGCCTGCTGTATATGCTCCAAACGCCATGAATGCTGCACCAGCAAGATTCATCATTCCTGTGCTTCCAAGTTGCAAATTCAATCCCAGACAGGCAATAATGAATATGATCGCATTAATGACAATGAACAACCAATATGCACTCTTAACTAACAGGAAGGGTGGAAGTAATAACAAACCAATAGCGCAGATTGTAGCAATGATCTTATGGTTCGAAAATGCATCATTTAGTCCAGTTTTCACTCCGGGAACTTTTTTCAGTACAACCAATACAGCAGCCCCAACAACCAATACTGGGATCAGAATTCCTCCACCTTCAACCATAAAGATCGACATTACAAGAAAAAAAACGAATATTTCTAGAAACAAAACAACAAGGATGCCCAGCGAACCAGCCATTTTCTGTTTATTTTCCACTGTCATTTGTCTCTCTCCTCTCTAAACACGCTCAGATGATTTTTCGCCGAGAATACCGTTCGGTCTGAAGATCAGGAACAGAATGACAACAAAAAAGGCAAAAACACGTTTATTTTCTGACCCGATCATTGGGAGTGCCCCGGCAGCAAGAGTTTCCATTAGACCAAAAAGAATACCCCCCACGATCGCGCCAAATATACTACCCAGTCCACCGATAACCGAAGCTGAAAATCCGATGACTCCCATGATTGCACCCATATTAAACTGGATCCTCCCATAATATAAACCAAATAAAATTCCAGCAATCGCTGCAACAGCAGCACCAATCAAGAATGTCATATCGATGGTTCGGTTAAAGTTTACTCCCATCATCTTTGCAGCTTCATGATCCTGGGCAACAGCCCTGATCGCTGATCCCATTTTTGTTTTGTTGATGATCAAATAAACTATAAGGATAGTAGTGATGCCGATTGCCAGTATGATAATATTTTCATACCGGATGACCACGTTACCAATCGAAAAATCTCCTTGTGGAAGTAACGAAGGGAAGAACTGAGGATTGGCTCCGAGCGGGTATAACAGGCGGACAGCTTCTCTAACTACAATGCCTAAGCCCAGGGTAACTAACAGGCTGATGATCATGGGAGCATGCATCACAGGTTTTACTGCGAGCCTCGCAGATGCAATCGCGATAATTGCTGTTAATGCCATGGATCCTATGAACATCATGACTAGTAAAACTGGGGCATTATCTGCGAATCCCAGGGCTTCGCCTAATGTGAACATTATTAGAGCCATGAAACCACCAAGCATAAAGAAGTCACCATGGCTAAAGTTGATCAGGTCCAAAACACCAAAATAAAGCGTGAAACCAACTGCTACCAATGCGTACATCATGCCAAGCATTATGCCATTGATAGATTGTTGAATGATCATTTCAAAAGGGGACAAGAGCCACTCTCCTCTCAACAATAAAGTATTGATATATTAAAGTCTAAACAGTGGAAATTCGAACTTATAGGATGACCATGCTGATCAAACCTGATAGTTGTGGATCTTGATATCCACAACTATCATAAACCTAGTGAAGATTATTAATTAATCTGACCCTGGCATCTTCCTTAATCCGGAAGCATATTCAGAATTTGGCCAAAAAACCCACTTCCCATCCTGGACCACGTACGGGCTTGCCAGAGGAATTTTATTCTGACCGAATTCATTAAATATAACTGGTCCAATGATGCTATCTTCGAGATTCGTTGTATTGATAAACTCTGCAACTTTCGCACGATCAGGACCGACAGTCTCAATGGCTTGAATAATGATCTGAGCTGCCACATATGCGAAGGGTCCATAAGCTTCAGGGGGTTCCTTAAACCCGGCAGCAGTAAAAGCTTCGAGGAAAGCAGGGCCACCTGGGAGTTCTTCCAGTGGAGGTCCATCTAACCAGGCAACAACACCTTCTGCATTTTCAGCACCAACACCTTCGATGAAGGCATCTGTTTTGATTCCTGAGGTTCCTTCCAACGGAATATCACCCATACCTAGCTTGATCATCTGGCTTCGAATTGGCACACCCAAATCAGTTAGTGCACCAAGATAGAGAATGTCAGGATTTTCAGCTTTTATCTTGGTCAACTCGGTTGAGAAGTCACCCTGATCGATGGTTACACCCTGTTCAGATAAAACGGTCAGGCCGTATTCTGGAGCAGCTTCCTTAATATACTCCAGGTGCCCTTTACCATAATCAGAGGTATCATATAAGATGGAGATCGTCTTTGCACCCAGCACCTCGGCCATGAATTTCGCATTCGCCTGATTTTGCTCGACTTGTGTTCCATTAACGCGTGAAACCTCGATGTAATCATTACCAAGGGTGATGGCCGGAAGGACAGCGCCCCAAACAATATTCGCAAGTCCGTTGTTGTGGAATGTATCAGCAGTGGCAATAGCAGCCATAGAGCAATAATGACCAGCGGAAGCGATTATTTCCATATCACTGGAAGCCATCAAAGCAGCCTGTACTGCTACCTCAGGTTTGCACTCATCATCAATCGGAACAAGCTCATAGGTATATTTGTAATTTGGATTAGCGTTAGCTTCTTGAACAGCCAAAGTAACTGAGTTCAATCCACCTTTACCCATTGCGGCATTCTGACCAGTGAGAGGCCCTAGAAAAGCGATCTTTACTACTGGTTTTTCAACTGGCGCAACAGGCTCTGATGGTGCTTCTTGGGCTTCTGTTGCTGATGATTCAGTACCTGGTTCTTCCATCGCTGGTGTTTCTGGTGCAACGGGAGTACAGGCGGTAACTACAAATGACAAAACAATAATGATGCTAAATACTAACATCAAGCCTTTATGTCTTCTAAACATCGTTTTCTCCTCTAATTTTTTTAAGTAAATTTGATTGTGAAAATGCCAGCATTCTATGATATCTCTTATGTTTTAGCTGATTTTGAGAATTCTTACTTTCAGAGAGCTATATCAATTATCTTATTCCCAGGTTGCTACCTCCTTTCAAAATCATTCTAAAAAATTTTTCCCAAATGTTTTTGACCTAAGAAATACAATGAAAAATACAACCTATAATAGAAAGATCACAAATTAAGGATGGAAAATAAAAAAAAGCTGCTTGTTGTAACAACGAAACTATTTTATGCAACGGGCAAACAATATTCTATCGATTTTTTTTACTTGGATTTTAAAATGATAGAATAAATTATTACGCTTGTCAACTAATAAATGTCATCTCTTATAACAATAGTAAAATCAATAATACTTCAAGTAATATTGAGGTCTATTAAAGTAACTTACGTCTCTCAATGTGAGAAGAGTATAACTAATTTCTTTTAGATTTGGATAGGAAAAAATAATGCAAAAATTATTGGAAAGATATAAAAAAGGCTTTGAAAAAGTTGATGTAGTGAAAATATGCCAGGATCTTATCCATATTAACAGTATTAATCCACCAGGTGATGAGTTAATCATAGCAAATTATTGTGGAGATTTTTTGCGAAATCTTGGTTTCGAAGTTAATCTGATTCAGCATTCTGAAAAACGAGCAAGTGTATTATCTTGTCTGAGAGGATCGGGTCAAGTACCAGGAGTAATGGTTTGTGGTCATTTAGATACTGTACCGGTAGGTGCAATTCCCTGGAACCATGAGCCTTGGGGTGGCAAAATCTCTGATGGCAAGATATGGGGAAGAGGAGCATCGGATATGAAAGGTGGAATCGCTGCATTTTTAGCAAGCGCACAAGTGCTTGTTGAATCTGATTTCTCTCCTCGAGGTGATTTATGGGTCGGTTTGACAGCAGGTGAAGAGACTGATTTTCTTGGCGCGTTGGAGATTTCAAAACACCGTGAGGTATTACCTCTTCAGGTATTATTGATTCCAGAGCCAAGTACAAATGCCATATTTCTGGCTCAGAAAGGTGCATTGTGGTTAGAAATTGGGATGGAAGGTAAGACTGCCCATGGATCCATGCCCGATTTGGGAATCAATACCGTAGAATCGATGTCCCTATTTATTCATCAATTTAAGACCCTGGTTTTTCCTTTTCAATCTCATCCTCTTCTCGATGCTTGTACTGCTGCGGTAACAACGATTCATGGTGGAGAGAAAATAAACTTAATACCTGATGAATGTTTTTCTACGATTGATATTCGTACGATGCCTGGACAAAACCACAAGTTCATATTGAATCAAATTGATAATTTACTTAAGAATTTAGAGGAATCTACCCCAGGTTTGAAAACCAAAACAAAAATCCTGAAAGACTATGCCTCTGTAGAAACAGAATTAAAAAATCCAATCGTTAACCCAATTTATGCAGCAGCGAGTACTGTGCTTGGTTCGGAAGTTCCTATAAAGGGAGTGAGATTTTTCACAGATTCTGCTGTTCTCACACCGGCTTGGGAAGTCCCTATGGTACTATGCGGTCCAGGGCATGCTGAGTTGGCGCATCAACCAGATGAGTATGTAGAAATTTCCCTACTTAAGCAAGCTGTCGAGATTTATACCCTGGCATTGTTTAGTTATCTAGGGAAATAAAAATTGAAGACAATGGGTAAAGTTTGATCTATTGCTTTTGTTCTGATAATTTTTATTAAAAGGAAGGAGAAGGTTCCATAGCAATGAAACATGAAAATGAGTTGGTTTCAAGTAAGTCACAAGCGAGTAGACTTGAAGAAATAGGTCATAAATTAGTTTTGTTATTGCAGCAACCTAATGTTGCTCAGAGAGTGCATGCTAGTCCTTCTGAAAACGAGTGGTCAGTTATGCAGACTTTAGGTCATATGGTAGAAATGATTCCGTTTTGGATAAATCATTGTCGCTTATTGATTGCAGCAGGTGAAGAACCACTCCAATTTGGACGCGAACTCGATGCATCGGAACGAGTTGATGGAATCAATCGTGGGACCAACATAGAATTGGGCAAAATTGTCATTATTTTGAAACAAGAAATTCGAGACGCAGCACAAGCCATATTAAGTATGTCAAATGAAGAGCGAGAAAAGAAGGGTATCCACATCAAGTATGGCCAGATGACTGTTACTGAAGTCATAGAACGGTTGATTGTGATACACGCAGAGGAGCATCCCGGCGGCCACGACGAACTCGGTCCGTCGTGCCGGGTCCATCCGGAGGCAGTGATCCGCACGACGGGCTCGCGGACGCCTTCGTCGGCGGCCACGACATTGCTGCCCCCGCCCAGGATCCGGATATCCGGGGCGTCTCGCAGCACCTCCACCAGTTCGGCCTGGGTCTTT
>CAVQSU010000011.1:0-15242 GCA_963715915.1 uncultured Chloroflexia bacterium
CTGCCAGCACATTGAAGAGCCCCATCTTTTTCACCACCGCGTGAGAACATGATTCCGGATCCATTATGGAAAGAATCCACCCAGGCCATCTCGAAGCGTCCACGTTGCGGATTGTAGCCCAGTAGCGCCATACCTTCCAACGGTTCCCCCTGGATACTGCCCTGATAGGTGTACAACAGGAAACGACCTCCCAGCACCAGCTTGAACTCCGCCTGCCATAGGGATTCATCCGTAAGCTTATCGGGTTCAAACCAGGTCTTGGTCATCCCCTGCCATTTTCCATCCAGTACTGCTAAGTGTGGGTGAGAATGTTCGAGAGTTTTATTTTCTGTCATTTTCTACCTCCAATGTGGTAAAAGAACCAAAAAATCACGATCAACGATTTAATCAATAATACAATTAGAATGGAATTCAATCGTATCGCATATTTGATAGATAACAAAATTAATTTCAAAGGTCGTTTTACCTGGAACATTTATGAAATTATTAACTCAAATTTTCCACAAACCAAATTTATCCCTTACTGCTAAAAAGGTCACCCGTCAAGCAGCACGTGCCATTATTCTCAGGGGAGATCAGGTATTGATGGTTCATTCTTCGGTCAATGGCGACTATAAATTTCCAGGGGGTGGTGTGGAGGATGGGGAGGAACATGTCACCACCCTGCAACGTGAGTTAATGGAAGAGTGCGGCGTTCGATTGAAGGCAATCCTGGGTGAGTTTGGTCGCGTAGAGGAGTATGACCAGGCAGAGGAAGATGACTTTGATCTATTTTGCATGCACTCCTATTACTATTTGTGTGAGGTTGAGGATGGCTTTGGCGCGCAGAATCTGGATGACTATGAACGCGAATACGGATTCACACCGGAATGGGTTTCGATTGAACATGCCATTGCTGCAAATCGAGCGTTGTTAGAAAACCCACCTCCCAGTATCCAGCGCTGGGTAAGGCGGGAATTGTTCGTGTTGGAAATTTTGAAGAAAAAATTTTTATTTCCTCTCGGTGAGGGATAATAAAATTTTCGACAACAGCGAAAGAAATAACAGAACAATAGAAAATATTGGGGATTGAATAATTTTCTCTTTGATTTATACTTAGCATTAATTATTTTTTATAACCGTTTCGAATAAAAATTTCTGTCTGTATCTTATTCAATTTATTGGTTACTCATTAGTAATCAAAATATAGATTTTCGATAAACCCTTTTTGAAAATTTCAATTAAATAGGAGAAATTATGTCAGGAATAATTTGTGCTATTCGAGGCGGAGTTTTAAGTCAATCTACGATCCAAAGAGCAATCATTCAGGCTAAGCAAACGAACATTCCAATATACTTTCTGTATGTTGTAAACCTGGATTTCTTAGAACATTCTCAACATTCACGTACACAGGTATTAAAACAGGAAATACGCTCCATGGGAGAATATATTTGTCTGAAAGCACAGATCGAAGCGAAACGTGATGGTACAGAAGCATTTATCAGTGTTCGAGAAGGAAAAGTGACTGAAGAAATCATTGCATTGAGCCATGAAATTCAGGCTGATTATGTTGTTCTTGGGCGACCGCAAGGGGATGGAGAATCAAACCAATTTGATGACAACATGTTAAATGAATTTGGACTGTATCTTGAATCTCAAACAGGGGCAGAGGTGATCTATGCACAGGCAACTTAATCCTGGACTCCGTTCATTAAAATGGGTCATTATCTTCGCATTTGTATTTGCGTGCCTGGTAGCAATTGTGTTATCAACCGGAGTCCAATCTGAAAGTGTTTTACCGAACGCTGCGCTTACTGGAGCTGTTTTTGACAATCAAGGTGTGCCAATTCAAGGCGCAATTGTCTCTATTGAAAATTTTTCCACAAGTAGTTCAAAACCAGCCCATGATAATGAAACCGAAAGTATACAAGTTGAAACCCAGGCGGATGGGCGTTACCTGTTGGCAATAACACAACCAATAACCAAAGGGCAGCTCTTAAAGATTAAGCGTTCACATTTCCAAACTCAGGAAATCCAGCTTGAAACCAATTTGGTCGAACGATTGAACCGCGGCGAAACGATCTATATGGATGACATATTGCTGCTCCGTAAAATTACACCGGCTTTTTGGGTTGCTACTATTATTTTTGTGATTGTACTGGCTCTTATTGCCCTGGGATGGTTGCATAACACACTTTCAGCTATGATGGGTGCTGCATTGATTTTTGCTGTCAGTTACCTCGGACCATTGGTCTATCCCGACTTATTTATTTTCAATTTTAATCGTGCCTTGAAATACATTGATTGGAATGTGATTTTCCTGATAATGGGTATGATGATCGTTATCGCTGTGGTTGAAAGAACAGGCGTTTTCCAGTGGATGGCGTATACGGCTTTTAAATTGTCTGGGGGACGCACATGGCTCTTATTAATTATCTTGATGATAGTTACAGGTGTTGCTTCAGCTTTTTTAGATAATGTTACAACGATGCTCTTAATGACGCCAATTACTGTTCAAATCGCCCTAAGTTTAGGAATAAACCCATTGGCATTTTTAATTCCGGAAGTATTTGCATCTAATGTGGTTGGAATAAGTACCTTGATAGGTACACCAACCAATATATTGATTGGATCGTATGCCAGGATATCCTTTTCGGATTTCCTTGTAAATCTAACCCCAGGGGTTATTTTTGCACTAATTGGGTTGATTTTATACTCACTTTGGATCTTTCGCAAAGAATTAAAATCTGATATTGATGAAGAAATGTCGGATTTGCTGGTAACAAGATTAGAAAAACAAGCTGTCATCAAAGAACCAACAAACTTAAGAAAGGTTGCCTGGGTGGGTCTTGGTATGATTGTTTTATTTGTTACCGGAGAACACATGCATATGCTTCCTTCTGTAACAGCCATTATGGGGGCTGCCACATTATTAATTTGGATTAGACCAGATGTTGAAGAGATGATTGAAGCAGTAGACTGGACAACATTGGTGTTCTTTATGACGCTCTTCATTTGTGTGGGAGCAATTCAAGAAGTTGGATTAATCTCCTTTATTGCAGATTGGATTGGAAAATTAGTTGGAGAGAATTTAGTGCTTGCTACATTGGCAATTGTATGGATGGGAGCTTTATTGTCTACAGTGATTGCGAATATTCCTTTTACCGCAGCTATGTTACCAGTAATCGGTTTCCTAACCGGGAATATTTCCGGAGCCGAAAGCAAAGTTTTATTCTACTGCCTTTCAGTCGGCTCGGCCATGGGAGGGAATGGTTCACTTATCGGCGCTTCAGCCAATATGGTAACAGCAGGTATCGCTGAACGAGCAGGTTATCCCATTACCTATTCGTATTTCTTTAAAAAGGGTATGCCGGCATTATTTATAACGGTAACATTAGCGACCATATGGCTTCTGGTAAAATTCTTATAAGGAATAACCGATGGAAAAAAAAATCAATCAAATTTTATGTGCAGTACGTGGTGGCCCCGAAAGCCGCGAAACAGTTACTTATGCAGTTAATCTTGCCATAGAAACAGGTGCCAAATTAACCTTTTTCTTTGCGATGGATGCTGAATTTCTAGGTCAGGCTTCCATGGGAAGAACTCTCAGCGGTATTTATAGTGAATTAATGGAAATGGGCAAGTTCGCCATGATAATCCTAGTAGATCGAGCCCAACGACGTGGTGTTGAAAAAGTCGATTACATCATTCGGGAAGGAAATGTACGAAAGCAATTAAAGCAGATTGCAATTGATACGAAAGCAGAAATCATGATTCTTGGACGCCCTACCCGAGGACCGACAACCAATATTTTCAAAATGGGTGAAATGGAAGCCTTTGCTGAAGAACTTGCACAGGAAGGAGACTTGAAGGTAATAGTGGTTCCGTGAGCGATTAAAAGAGTGTAATTGGAAAGCTGTTGTTTCTAATTAATGGTTCCTCCAGTGTAAAAAAATGCCAAATTATAAATTGTTCGAAATATGATAAGTCTATAAAATGAATTTCATTAATACCATTTGGGAAAATGATCTTTACCGGAAATTAATTCTTTCCGTTTTGGTTTTTGCTGCCCAGGCAATCATCAAACGAGTTCTCATTATTACTCTGTTAAAAAGACTTTCTGACGACAGTCCTTATTTATATGCTGTTCGAAAAATTACATCTTACCTGGTCACTATTTTGACTTTAATTATATTGATCGGAATTTGGTTCCAGCGCTTTAGCGATCTTTCGGTTGCGTTTGGAATTTTGGCTGCTGGATTAGCGTTTGCTTTGCAGGAAGTGATTGGCAGTATCGCTGGATGGATCACAATTATTACAGGAAAACCATTTTCTATTGGAGACCGAATCGAAACGGGGGGAATTAGGGGAGATGTTGTGGATATTGGCATTTTACGTACAACAGTGATGGAAATTGGCAACTGGTTAAATGGGGATCATAATACCGGTCGAATAGTAACTTTATCGAATGCTTTTATTTTTAAGGAACCGCTCTATAATTACTCAGCCCATTTATACTTTGTATGGGATGAAGTAAATATTCCTGTGACGTATGAATCAAACTGGAAAGAGGCCATGAGGATCATGCATAATGCAGTTCTTGAACATCATGCTTATCAGGAGTTGCTTCCAAAAGCAGAAAAACAAAGGCGTGATGTTCGACGTAAGCTGGCAGTCAAAGTAACACCACTCGAACCCAGAGAGTACATGAAATTAACAGATAATTGGATTGAGTTAGGAGTAGTGTATCCTGTGGATACAAATTTACGCCGATCATTTCGCAGTGATATTAGCAATTTCATCTTGGAGAATTTTAAATCAAAAGGCATCACTGTTGCCTCCCAAACTGTAGCCATTGTGCAATTTCCAAAAACAGATAATCGCTTTAATTAAGAACTTGAAGTAGTTTCACTATAAAAAAAATACTACTTGGAATGATGTTTTACTTTATAGCTTCAAAATAAGGAGATCTCGTGAAAGGTTAGCTTTAGCGGGATAAGTCCTATAGGATGTCTACCATTGACTGGGACCGATGTGTGATGCAATCAATGAATGTCGTCTTGATGCGTTGGAAGAGGTGCCCGGTTCAGTGGCAATGATCGAGCGCTGCCATTATGATCTGGTGAATGCACGCTGGATTGATGAATGGCAACCGGTCGAACAACCGGAGCACACTCTGGCACAGAGCATACGCTACTACACCCCGGCTGATCTGCTCCTGTTACTGGAAGACAGTGGATTGAGTATCCAACACCTCGAGATCGAAGGTGAAGTGCTGGATGTGTATACTAACCAGCTCGTGATCGGAAAAGATTGGTTCAAGGTTGATTATAGCTATCTGGTGCAGCTGGTGCATTGCACTTGTAGATGAACCAAAAACCTCGATCACGAAAGAATACACGACATAGATTTACCAAAAGTGCATTGCACCTTGTATACAACAGAAGTAATCAGGTGCACCGCACTTCTAGATTTAGGATTAACAAGGGCAAATTCCAATTCCGTGAAGCATCCCTCTCCCTACGTGCAGCGCACCTTAAATTTGTTATCACTTTTCAACTTTCAGTGTTGGATTTTGATGCCCTCTTCTTCCTCTGTGCTTTGACGATATAAGGCAGTAAAAACAAGTACGCTCCAGTGATCGCCATCACCAGCATTAATATAGATGGAACCTTATCCAATCTCTCCCAGGTGGCTACCAGTTCTTCGCTCCCTATCAACTTTAATGATGAGTGCGGCTGGAATGGCCAGAGCTGTCGGTACGGCAATCCAGCGGTGAAATTTTCGAAACCATTTTGATAACGTTTTTGTCATTATTTTCCTCTTTTATATAAATTAATTAGTTTTTTAAGTCCAGATTCACGGTTCTGGCAGGGCTAGGTGCACCGGGGCAATCAATCCGGTTTACCACACCACGGATACCGGGCACTTGCTGTGCGAGAGCTTCTGCCAGATCACGTTTTGATAAATCGTTCACATTTCCTGCCAGGTGGGCAATTGAGTTCAGCACGCCAATCCTTAAATTGTCTGCAGCGATGCGATTGTCGGCGGCAAATGCAGCCAGAATTGCGTCGCGTAAGGTCTCGTCGGCATGACCAGAATCAGTCATTGTGTTAAGATTTCGCTACTGTGTTCAGACGCCGAGTTTTTTTATCCTTTTGGGATTGGGCGAACATCAATGCCAGAATGATTACCCAGGCAATCATACGAATCGTCATAGCGCGGATGCTATCGACTGCGACCACATCTCTGTGCACAGTCTGAAGCAGGATCATTACCAGGGTGTGTAAACTGAACGTGGTGATGGCAGCAAACCAGGCGAGCTTACTTCCGCGCCAGATCAGGATGGCAGTAATAAAAACGGTCAATATACCTACCGTGTAGTTATAAACAGGAACCCAGTTGATGACATAATAGCCTGGATCGTTACCCAACAACACCTGAGCGCCTGCAAAAACTGCCATTGAGCCAATAATGAATGCCAATACCGCTGCAATTTTTGTAAGGATCGATTTCATAAGTACTCCTTTCTTTCATTTATGATTTCGTGAATCTGAGTATAGGTTCTTTTCACTGGTTCTGGAACGACTTAAGTCGTGTTTACTGCAAGAAATGTTTATCAGCAAAACCGGGTTGATCCAATAATTGGAATCTGATCTCAAACCCGACAAAAGTCGTAGTGCATACCTATCTGGAAAGGTACGATCAATTCATGAAATGGTTAATCCATGAATGAAATGAGAAAATCCACCAGACAGATAAAGGAGTACGAGCATGCATATAACAAAAGAAACGCGCATCTCTGATATTTTATTAGAGTATGGAGATATTGCTGAGGTAATGGAAGTTTTTGGGGTTCAACGGGTGGGGCAATATTCCTTGCGCATGTTCCTTGCCAAAGCACTCAATGTAGAATGGGCAGCGCGCATTCACAAAGTGCCACTGGATGAATTTCTTGCAATTCTGCACCAAGCAGTTGCAAAAAACGAAAGCCTTCTTAAATGAACAAACCCATAGGAACACCAACTAGGCTTAGAATGAAGGTGATCAGCATCTTCTCAGTCGCTTTGCTGGTGTTGGTCGCTGTTGAAGTTGGGATTGTCTGGTTGCTTAGCTCATGGGGAAGCTTCAGCTTCGGATGGTGGCACCAGGTTATCGGGGCGTTGATGACCTTAATCGGGATCTACCTGGTGGGGTGGTCAATATCCATTCAGTACACACTGGGGAAAGGCACCCCGTTCCCGAAGGTTGCCACACAGCAGCTGATTACGACCGGACCGTATGCCTGTACCCGCAATCCGATGACGCTGGGGGCTTTACTTCTTTATCAGGGAATCGCTGTATGGATGGGTTCCGGTGCGATGATCCTGCTTATCCTGATAATTTTTACCCTCTTATTGACGTTTATCTATAAGCATGAAACGCCTGAGTTAACAGAACGGTTCGGTGCGAAATATCTTGAGTACCGAAAAAAGACTCCCTTTTTGATCCCCAGAATCTGGTGATGAGATTTACTCGAACCCAAAGCGAAGATTAACCGAAAGGTGAGACCAGTAACGATTGCTGAGGATGCCTTTATCGATCTGCGCGTTTTGCCAGTTCAACCGGGTCTACAATGACAATCTTTTGTTTGTCCACCAAGAGATAGCCTTCTAATTCCAGGGTTTTCAGGGCACGGCTGAGCACGTCCCGCACGGTCCCCAGGCGAACAGCCATTTCGTCGAAGGTAGTCCATTCACGCCTCAGGACAACCAACTGCCCACCCTGTAATTCAGCGTTACGCATTAAAGTGCTTGCCAAACGGGCTTCCACGCTTCTTAATGAGAGATCCTCAACCAGTTCGATGTACCTCAAAATCCGTTCGCTCAAAATTTGTATGATCGCCAGCGCCAGGTCCGGGAAGCGTTTTACTATGGTCACAAGAGATTCGGACGGAATCATCCAGACATCTGTGGCCTCCAGGGCAGTGGTTGTGGCGGGATAGGTTGTTTGTGTAAATACCGCATTATCCCCAAAAATTTCCACGGGTCGTAAAAAGTGCAGGCCTTGCTCTCTGCCTTCATGCGTCATGCGGGTAGCTTTTACCCAACCGCTCTCCAGAATATAAACATATTCTGCAGGCTCCCCTTCCAGATAAATCACCTGACCGGTATCAAAATGACGCAGACTAGCAGACTCGATCATCGCTTGCACGGCTTCTTCCGGCAGATCGTTTAAATGCTTAATGTGAGCCAGGGTTTCGCGCAGACGTTTGGATGAGAGAGAGGGACGAGAGGTAGGGGTAATCAATATGAATTTGCTCCAATCGTGGGTCGTTTAATTTTACCCCTTTGTGGAAGGATATTGTGAAGAATTAGAGCTTTACCTCCTTCACTGAACCATTGTAATAGAAAAAAATAGTCGGGTCACGAAAAACCTTCTCAAATCCCCCGGAAGGACTGGTTTAAATTAATTCTTTCCAATGCAAAGCATACTATCAGTTATTCTTCTGCCATCAATTCTGCTCGTAAAACAGGTTCTGCTTCAATAAGCAGGTTTGAAATTCGTTCAACACTGCTGGTGATTAATGGCAAATGTGGTGCTTGCATTTCATTGACAGTTTCTCTCAGGTTTTCCAGGCGTTTTTGCAGGTTAGAGAGAAGATTAGCGGGACTTGTTTTCGTGCGGGGTCTGATCAACCGGCTCCATAGAATTTGGCAGACAACTGATAAAGGCGGTGCGATGATGATTCCAGCGATGCCAAGCGCATCTGCTAAAGCAACCATGAACACCAGGGTCAGAATCGGGTTATCCCATTGGCGGTTAATCAGTTTCGGTTTTACCCAGATACCAAGAGCAGTCAGAATAACGATTGTATAAAGAACAGTAAAAACACTGATTTGTGCGCTGGTTAATAAACCTAATAACATCGTCGTGAATACGACCAGGAATAAGCCAACCACCGGGATCAAGCTGCCAATGGTTCCTATCAGAGCAAGCAGCGCTGGAGAGGAGGATCCAATCAGCCAATAACCTAACCCGAGAATTACCCCCACCAAAATACTGTGAAAAATCTGCCCACGAACGTAGGATCCGATATCCGGTTCAATCGTTCGCCAGATGCCACGTACTTTTTTTCTTTGTCCAGAAGGTAATATGGACAGCCATAGTCTTTCAAAGTGAATTTGGTTGATGCTCCAATAAACGCTCAGAACCAGAATGATGGCAATAGCGGCAATAACACTCCCGATATCCTGAACGATTCCGAACAGTGCAGGAACTACCAGCTCGCCTTCGTTTCCGATAACCGCCTGAAAAAGCACACTTGGGGATGGTAATCGTTCAAATAAAGATTGTAAACCCGTATTATTTGACCATAAAAGCAAGGTCCATTTATCCTGTGCAGAGACACCTTGTGCGATCGTTTGCAATTCTGTAGCAGAGGTCTGGATTGCAAATATGATTAAAAAACCGAGACCAGAAAAAACGATTAGGTAAATAAGAATCCAGATGATTCGGATGATGATTCTTTTGCCAAATAGTCTTGTGAATAAAGGACGGATGGAGGCTGCCAGAATGAGTGAAATCAAAACATAGATAACGGCAACCCGAAATTGCCAAAAGATCACAATTGCCATGATTGTGGTCAGAATAGAGAGTCCAATTCTTACAACGTTTTTAATCATGTGAAATCACCTCTGGAATCTGTGAGAGAAGAAGATCCAGATCCGTGGTGATTGCTTCGATCTCATCCATCACTTTATCAATCATGTTCAACTCGCTATCCGCTCCTACTTTGGTAAGGCGTGCCTGACTCTTAAGATCTTTGGTAAGTTCCTTTGCTTCATAACGCAATCGACTTGCAAAATCACGACCACCTACCGCCTCTTTTTCAGCTTCAGCTGGATGAAAAACAAAACGATCCAATATCAGTTGAATAATAGCAGCCATCGGAATAGCCATGAGCGCCCCAACCAACCCAAACAATGAACTGAAGGCAAAAATTGCCAACAAAGAAACAAAAGGATTGACTCCTACTGCTTTGCTCATAATACGTGGCACTAATAAATTATTTTCTGCGATTTGGATAATGACTGTAACAATAATTACCCAGATTAATGTAGATGGAGAAACTGACAACGCAATCAATCCTGCGGGGATGGCACCTAGGGTTGGTCCGATCATGGGAACGGCCTCAAACGCCCCAGCGACAAGTCCCAGCACAAAAGCATTGGGCAACCCAATCGCCGTGTAACCAATGATTGCCATGACGCCAACAACCAGACATAATGCACCTTGACCGGCGATAAAATAACCAATTTTTGATTCGATCGCTGCTACCATCTCGGAATGATTCTCGCGTTGGTTCTTGGGAAACAAAACAAGTAAAGATTCAATGGTGCGTTGTCCGTTCAGCGTCCAGTGAAAAGATAACAATAAAGTAACCAGTGCGATGAAAAATATCTTAAAAATGGAAGAGATATAGCCCAATGCCAGCTCAGCTGATGCTAACATCTCCAGGTCTGATTGTATGACAAATCCCGTTCCTGGAATGACATCCGGCAAATACTGGTTGATACTATTAATCAGCTGATTGGGTGAATGCTCCACCCAGGTTCTTAACTCCTGATAGTAAGAAGGAATATCTCTAACGATGGCAGATCCCTGATCGAAAACCAGGGGAAATAACAAAAGTAGAAATCCGGATAGCAAAGCGAATAATAATACATAAACGGCTATCACACCGCCTACTTTTGAAAATCCTTTGCAATTCAACCAGGTTGAGATCGGTCGTATGATTGTTCCCAGAATAATGGCCACAAATAAAATAAACAGTACCTGGTAGAATCGGTAAAGCAGCCAGAAACCAAGCCCGATACCTAACAGAGCGAGTGTAGCTATAACTACCCGTCTGAAAGTCCATTGTTCTCGTTCTGTCGTAGGCTGACTTTCCATTCATTCCTGTCTTATTTTCTATGTTTCAACTTTTTTACATCTCAGGTCAGGCAACATGCAATGTGGCTACCTGGCGGAAGTGAAAGCCTATGATGGTAAATGTAATTGCCATGGGGAACAAGCGTGGACGGTTGAACAGTGTCCAGAAAAAGAGCCGCCAATATTCAAGACGTTCAACCCCGATGATTCCCAAATGATAGATGGACCTCCATAGTGCCAGGAAATATTGTGGATCAGAAGTTGCCCTGACTCTGGGTGGATGATATTCGCGCAGAAAGGTAACGACACGTTCATAATAATATTCAGGTGCATAGATCTGATGTAAAATCTTGCGATAACCTTCCTGGAGTGATTCTAAACCCATCTTCGGAACAATGTTGGTCGATCCATCCACGTTATCACCGGAAAATTCATTTACCAGGCGACCTTCCTTTTCCATTCTTTTGTATAGGAGCGTTCCAATCGGCGCTTGCAGTAACCCAACCATGGCTGTGACAATACCGCTCTTCTGAATGAAGTCAATCTGCTGCTGAAAGATCCCTGGGGAATCATTATCAAAACCAACGATGAATCCACCCTGAACCTGTAAACCAGATCGTTGCAGGAGTTTAACACTTTCCACCAGATCACGTCCTACGTTTTGTTTTTTATTACATTCTGTCAGACTATCCTCGTTTGGTGTTTCAATGCCTACAAAGACGGTGTCAAATCCAGCCTGAACGATCAGTTTGAGTAAGACCGGATCATCCGCCAGATTAATGGATAATTCTGTAGAGAATGGCACCCCTGTTTTTCCTTTGCGCCATTCAATCAATGCAGGCAATACTTCCGTTTTTATATATTTCTTATTGCCAATGAAGTTGTCGTCAACAAAGAAGATGTTTTTGCGCCATCCCAGAGCATAGATGCTATCCAGCTCCGCGATGATCTGGTTGGCGGTTTTGGTGCGCGGAATGTGTCCCAAAAGAGAGGTAATGTTGCAGAAATCGCAATTGAATGGGCAACCCCGGGAGAATTGAATGGCAACCGTCTCATAATGACGAAGATCAGCCAGGTGCCAGAGCGGTATGGGGGTCTGGTGGATATCAGGGAATTCTAATGAAGAATAAACATGCTTAGCCTGACCCAGTTCCAGATCACGCAGGAAGGGCGCCAGCGTGTTCTCGGCTTCGTTGAGGACAAAATAATCCACCTCCGGGAATTGTTCATGTTCCATTGTAAATAGCGGACCACCGGCAACAATTTTCACCCCGGAGGATTTACAGCGTTTTATGACTGCGTGCACGGATTCGCGTTGGACAACCATGGCACTCAGGAAAACGTAATCGGCCCATTTTAAATCTTTATCGGTCAGGTCGGTTACATTCAGATCCACAAGACGTTTTTCCCAATCGGAAGGCAGCATGGCCGCAACTGTCAACAAACCTAAGGGAGGAGCTCCAGCTTTTTTTCGAATAAATTTAAGGGCGTGTTTAAAGCTCCAGAAAGTATCCGGAAATTCGGGATAGACAAGTAATATTTTCATAGCAACATCCTTAATCATTGCTCAACGAATATTTAGAGTTCGCATGGGTGACCCGTTTGCGAAGAAAGCGTTGCTGGACCTTAAGTGCAAGCTGTCGATTAGTCATCGCAGCCATTGCCTCGATGCCGACAACACGCGCTCCAAAACCTGCTATTCGAAGGCGATCTTCCAGCGCTACTTTTACCTCGTCCGGTCCAAATATCCAGATGGATTCGGCATTACTGATGAGTGAAATGATCACGTTGTAATACCTATCCAGCAGCATCTCAGATTTCTCTACAGGCGAATCAATAAAGTCACTATTTTTCGGACGGCTATGATTCTCGATATTTGAAGTGATTTCACGAATATAGATTTTTTTATTGGCAATGGACACGATCACCGCTTTGCTATGATTGATCCATAGACCTACTTTTCTTTCCATAAGCCGCTCCTTTGTTTTACCATTCACCCATCCGATTAATTCTTGGGGTTCACGATAATAGCTTCCTTACGTTCAGTCTGCTTCATCCGGCGCGTATGTTTACGCTGACCTTTTGGCAGGCGTTTGATTCTTGCCTTTTTTCCTTGAATTGTTACTTTTACTTCCTTTTTTTCACTTTCTTCCTCGGGTTCTTTTACTTTCTTCGGTTCACTTACTTCCTTGGGTTCTTTTACTTCCTTCGGTTCTTTTACTTCGATTGGTTTCTTAGCCATTTTGTTACTCCTTTTATAAATTCATGGAATGAGTTAGTGAACTCTTTGAAAGTCAATAAATCCCATTTCAACATTAATCTGGATCAGCTCCACGCGAATCTGGTCTCCAACGTCAACACCATTGAATCCTTTGACCAGTTTTCCTTCAACAGGGATGTCGAGTAGTCGAACCCAGGTTCCTTTCCCGGATGCGCCTGTGACAATTGAATCAAACCTTTCACCAATTCTGTTTTCCAGCAGAATCGCTGCGGCAGATTTTTCCACCTGTCGCTCGACTTTAGTGGCGTCGTCTTCCTTCTTGGTACAATGCGCTGCCAGCTCTTCCAGTTCTTCGATTCGATAAGGCACAGGCTTGCCTTCCAGCGCAGCTTTTAATAAACGTTGGGTAACCAGATCGGGATAACGCCGATTTGGAGCGGTTGAGTGGCCATAATCTTTAACAGACAGACCAAAATGTCCCGGGATATTTCCGTTTGGAAGCTCTGCGATATATTCACCCGAGCCTAATAATTTAATCACGGCTAAAGACACATCCGGGAAACGCAATGGATCTTTTGATTTTTGTTTTGTCAGAAAATCATCCAATGCTTTTGAATCGGGTGATTCCGGTAATCGATAATGGTGATCCGCAGCAATTTTGATAATTCGATCCCAACGTTTCGGTGTACGTACCACGCGGCGGATGGATGGAAATTTTTTATCGGAAAGATAGCGTGCAGTGACACCATTCACAGCAATCATAAATACTTCGATAATTTCTTTGGCTCTATTCTTTTTATCATCTTCTAGCGCCTGGATTTGTTCTCCTGAAAACACAGGTCTGGCTTGAATAGTTTCCAGATGGAGAGCTCCCTGATCATAACGGTAATTCTGCATACGCTGTGCTGCTTTATCCTGCACTTGAAGATTCTTCGCAAGGCCACTTACTTCAGAAATTTTCTCAGGAACATGCCCATTATCCTCCAACCAGGCTGCAACACTGTTATAAGCAAGTTTTGCAAAGTTATGCACCCAGGCTCTATAAATATTCGAACTTTTAATCGAACCATCTTCATTGACATCCATTTCAATTACAATGGCTAGCCGATCCTCGTTGACATTTAATGAGGTAATGTCAGTCGACACCTTTTCAGGCAGCATTGGATAAATCTCTGCTGCAGTATAAACAGAGGTTGTATTGTGCCTCGCATGTTGGTCAATCAAAGATCCCTGCTTAATAGCAGCGTCTACATCTGCGATTGCCACGCGAATTTTTGTTAAAACTGAGCTAATTTCCTCGGCGGTCGTGAGTTGATCCAGATCCCGTGAGTCATCGTTGTCAATGGAAGCCCACAAAAGCCTTCTCAAATCTCGAATATCCTCTGGTCCAGTTCCGATTGTATGTTCTTTGAATTCTGGGTCTTGAAGATGTTTCAGCTCAGTTAATAGAGCAGCGGAAAAATCAGGAAGCAACCCTCTTTCGAGCATTGCCCTGTGAGCGATGCCCTGTAAGATGCTGCGGTGATTGTGATTGTCAGAATTCATCTGTATGCCTTTTCATAACCATTTATTCTTTATATTGATCCAGGTTTTTATTTGATTTCTGGTTTGAGTTCACTATAAGCTATGATGCAATCGCGACCTGCACGTTTGGCAGCATATAAGGCCTTATCGGCTGCAGCCACCAGTTCTTCTGCACTCAATATATTGTCGTTTGCTTCAACAATTCCGATGGACAATGTTAATTTTCCAAGAAGTTTTTCCTGGTAACGTATCTGTAAATTATTTACCTGCTCGCGGATTATTTCAAACCTGCTATAACTCTCTTCCTGCGTGGAATCGAGAAGAACCAGAATGAATTCTTCTCCACCGTACCGGCAGGCGATATCACTCTTACGCAGAGATTCCTTGAAAAGATGGCCTATTTCTCTTAAGATTACATCACCAGCCTTATGTCCAAATGTGTCATTAAATATCTTAAAGTGGTCAATATCAAGCATCGCAATGCTGATAGGTGAGTTCTTTCGGCGAGCGTGATTCAACTCTCGCGGCAAGGTATCATCCAGATAACGACGGTTGAAAAGACCAGTTAACGTATCATGATTGGCCTGTAGATGCATAAGCTTGC
>CAVQSU010000012.1:0-17954 GCA_963715915.1 uncultured Chloroflexia bacterium
ACCGATTTTCGCGTAGCTCTTTCAGCTAACATTTAAGACTTCGTCAATCTTGCACGAAGCTTCTCAACCCGCCTCACTCCTTGCTGTAACCCGTAACCAATTTCCCATAATCGATATTCTTGTTATACGATGTGACGGATAAATTGCATCGGCAGCAAAGTTAAACTTTTAATCCAATTCAACACTATAAAATTTTCCGAGAATATTTTTCTATTAAACCAAAAATATTCAACATGTTAAGGAGAAATACCTGTTTTTGCAAAGTCACCGAATACCACCTGCCTTATTATTTTTGACATTTTGAACTTGACTTTTTAACCGTCATTTATATATAACAAAAAGCATGGGGGGCTGCACGTACTTTACACAACCACAACATGACTGGCAAAAACGGTACGAAGCACTTCGGGCTTCATTCGTGGAACGATTACCGGACAAGGTCGTCGCTGATCGATTCGGTTACTCTCACGGATACTTCCGACTTCTAAAGCACCAGTTCCGCCATGGCAAAATAGATTTTTCAGAACCAATCCCCGAAGGAAAATCGCAGCGCAGAAGAGTCACAACAACGGTTCGTCAACAAATCCGTTCCTGGCGGGAACAACATCTTTCAGCAGGTGAAATTGCCGAACTGTTATCCGAGGATGGCGTCGAAATATCAGTTCGTACTGTTGAACGTGTTCTGGCTGAAGAAGGTTTTTCCAAATTACCCCGCCGTACTCGCCGCAAGATAGGTGTCACTGTTCAAAGGGCGACAATTCCTGACAGTTCAGAGGTTGCGTGTATTGACACTCTCAATGGTCAGCGTTTTGACTGTGCCGGTGCCGGGGTGTTTTTATTTGCCCCTTTTCTTGCCCAGCTTAATATCGACAAAATCATTCAGAGCGTCTCGTTACCGGGAAGCAAAGTTATACCAGCCAGAAGTTATCTGCTTTCATTTCTTGCTCTGAAACTACTCGGAACCGAACGATACGCTCATGTCGGTGATCATGGTTTCGATCCCGGCCTTGGATTATTTGCCGGACTCAATGTACTTCCCAAATGCACAGCCATGTCGAGTTATTCCTATTCTCTGGATGAAGATCACATCACCAAACTGCAGCAGGCATTTGTCAAACAGGCATCCAGGATTGGGCTTTATGACGGCTCCATCTTAAACCTTGATTTTCATACGGCACCACATTACGGTGACGAGTCGGTACTGGAAAAACACTGGGCTGGGGCTAGGGGAAAGGTAATGAAAGGTGCCCTCTGTCTCTTTGCCCAGGATGCAGATTCCAAATTAATGCTTTACTCTGCAGCTGATATCCAACGCTCGGAAGCTGATGATCAGGTGCTGGCGTTTCTCTCCTTTTGGCAGAAGGTTCGTCGTGGTGTCAGTCCAACCCTTGTCTTCGATTCCAAGTTGACGACATACAGTAACTTGTCCAAGCTCAATGAGCGAGCCATCAAATTTATTACCCTCCGGCGTCGCGGTCACAAGCTGCTCAAAGAAACTGAAAAACTCAGCGATTGGCAACGGATTCATATTCCCCATGCCAAACGTAAATTTCCTAACCCGCAGGTACATGAATCAACAATAGAGCTTCCCGGATACGAAGGGAGCATCCGTCAGATTATTGTGCGGGGCAATGGTCACCAAAAGCCGGCCTTTCTGATCACAAACGACTGTGAAACACCAGTCGAACTGGTTGTCGGCAATTATAGTCGCAGATGGAGAGTGGAAAATGGTATCAGGGAGGCAGTTAACTTTTTTCATCTCAATTCCCTTTCATCTCCGATACTGATCAAGATTCATTTTGATGTCGCTCTTACCATGATCGCTGACACGCTGTACTCTATGCTTGCCAAAAAACTGCGAGGGTTTGAAGAGTGTGACGCTCCGAAAGTGTTCCGTCATTTTGTTGCCGGAAAAGGAGTGGTCAAAATACAGGATGGCACCATAACGGTTACCTATCCCAAAAGAGCACACAACCCTATCCTCCGGGCAGTACCATGGAATAATTTGCCTCGAAAATTATCCGGACTTGAAGGGGCACCACTAAAGTTGATTTTCAGCTAAAATCCTCCGAAAATGTTATATCGTTGTGACGGTTAAACGCTACGCGAAAATCGGTGCTGTAACAGAATTTACGATAACTGATCTCAGGGTACTTTATCGCCTTGAGAAGCTCGGCACGAAATAAATTACTGGGGAAGATGCCACGCATGGCTGGGCTATACCCCTCATAGTACAACAGACGGTTGATGATGCCGTCATCGATCAGTTTGTCTACAAACTGAAGCTCTTCGTCCTTGATATATATGGGAGAGCGCTTGTAATTACTGAACCTTACGATTCTGTTGTTATCTACCATATCAATAAGTTGAGCCATCTCACTGAGCTTGATAATTCCTTTTACTGGAACCTGTTGTTCTATGCCAAGCACTTCTAGAGGGGTGGCAACAGTTCGGCTAAAATCATAATCGCAAACATATTCTGCAATTACCTCTTGGATAATATGTTTTTTGACCTTTTTGGGGAGACGACTCCAGTTTGGATATTGCTTTTTCAGTTGTTTTCGTATGCTGACCTTGATATTCTTGTGGTGCATAGAAGCCTCCGTTTTGGGTTGAATTCTCTTTGGTCAGAGTTTCCACCCATTATAGAGGCTTTTATGTATTAAATCACTGTTTTTACATCATGTTTAATGATTCTTTTCAACACCCTTTATAAGTCAAGTAACCATGCTGAGTTGCCGATGGGAAGAGACACTTTACCGGAATTGACATATGATGGATAATCGTGACGGCTTCCCTGTTTGCATTTTGAATTCAAATGGTAATTGTCATAGACTATAATTCTTCATCATGTGGTGGAGGCAAACCCCTGACATTAAGTGTATAGAATATCTCTGTGTCCTCCAGTATAAAGACAATGATAGGAGAGCACAAATGTTATCGCCAGATGTTGGTGGCACAGTGGTGGGCATGCCAACGAAAAAGAAATGTCCTTCCCGGGGGAAACGTTATTCAAAGGCTCAGAAAGAAGAGATTCTCAAATACGCCAAAGACAATAGCGTTGAAGAAGCCGCAGTTAAGTACAATGTAACAGGCAGTTCAATCTATGAATGGCGCCGTGCCTGGAAACGTCGTGGTGAGGATGGCAGTACTGTTGAAAGTGAGGGTGAAATCAAGGTAGAGGATCTAGCGGAAAACAGAAATCGAAAAATTATAAACATGTGGCGACAACACCCAGGTTTTGGTCCGAGCCAAATTCGCAACATGCTTAAACGTGGAGGTTTTAAGGTTTCGGTTGGCACCGTGCGACATGTGATTGAAGAAAATGGCTATATTCCACCGACCTTGAAACGTAAGGAACATGTCGGGCGCTATGAGGCTGATCGTCCTCGTGAACTATATCATCTTGATTTTTATCATTTTTACGTCCATAAACAAAAACAGTGCGTCTTGTTTATCGAAGATGATTATTCCCGATTTATCGCTGGCTGGGCAATGGCACCCGCAGAGAGGGCAGATCCGGTAATTGAAAGTTTTGACCAGGCGGTTCGACGTTATGGCAGGCCGGAGGGCGTAATGTCGGATCGCGGTTCAGCTTTTCATTCATGGAGAGGGTTGTCTCGTTTTGAGGCTTTGCTGGAAGATTACGAAATCAACTATTATCTTGCCAAAGAGGCTGCTGTAAATGGCAAAGTTGAAGCGCTGAACGCCAGTTTTCAGAAGGAATGCGTAACCCAGACGGAGTTCATGGATCTGACGGATGCCGCCAGAGGTATAGGACGCTGGGTAGAGCATTATAACCATCGGCGTACCCATCACGGCCTTGGAGGACTTTTGGTTCCAGCTGATCGTTTCTACGGGGTGACTGAGCAGACCCTGAAAAAGATTGAGCAGGGACTCGGGGCGGACACGACAGAACTCACCAGTATTGATAGTCGCGGGCTGGATCTGTTCAGGGTTGTTTCTTATGGAGGCAGAGCGCAGGTATGGTTGATGGGAGAGAAAATTCTCGGATAATGAGTTGAAAAAATGGGTGGTTGTCTCGTATAAAGCCAGGTTCACCAAAACCGGAAACAACCACCCACAACCGAGAATGAATATAAAAGAAGATCTTCAAAATAACAAGCTGACAATAATCGCTGCCTATAAAATAGTCATAGAGTCGGCAGCAGTTATGAATGTACCCCTCGTCGGTTCTATTTCGAGTATTTGTGAGAACAGCGGAGTAAACCGGACGCAGGTTTATGAACGAAAACATCAATTGGAGAATGTTTTACAGGGGCTTGAACTCACCGATCCCGGTCGTCCCGCTGCCTCTGCCCCTGAGTTACAATGCGTACGGGATTGGGAACTACGCGAGAAGGTTTTACATTATCGATTGGATTTTCCAGGGGCAGTGGTGATTCATAGCAGTAGAAGAACTGCTTACAGTAATGGTTTTATCCGTTTGGTTCTTGATCTGTTGGACGAGTGGAAAGGCTCAGCGGAATGGTTCTGCAGGCAGGTGGATATTCCTTACTCAACCCTCAGGGTTTGGATCAAAAAGGATGAAGGACAACCCTATATTGAGCAACTTAATCGACCAATTCTCTGCATGCCGATATCGGCAAGTGAAGATTTCCGGCAGATAGTTGAAGACTATGAAGCCTGGCATGGGAGTATCAGGGATTATTTCAAATATGAAGCTTCCCGTATGCGAATGAGCCCAAACCAGATTCGTAGGGTCTTGGTTATATGTTGGAAGCTACCGCTTCGTTCGGCAAAGCCCCCTCGCTATCGGGGGTCTACAACCCGATGTCAACCCGGTAGTATCCTGGTGACAGATGGCAAGGACGTAAATGTACAATGTACCGGCACCGGTGAAATGTTGACCTTCAACTGGCAAGGGATAGTCGATCAGGCAACGGCCTGCCATACAGCGGTGGTTGTGACTGAGACGGAATGTGCTGCAGGCGTTAGGACTGCCTTTGACGATAGCTGTACTTTTCTTGGTCAGGCGCCGCAAGCCCTGGTTCATGACAACAAGCCCATTCATAATGATCAGAAATTGCGCAAGCATATTGAAAAAACAACAAAAATGATTCCAGCCGCTCCGGGTACTCCAGAGAACAAAGCTGTTATTGAAGGGGAATTCGGGAAGTATGAACAGGCAGTGGGCACCATTTTTTTGGATGACTCCAGCAAGCGAACACTCATAAAAAGTGCAGTGGACGAGATCTGTCGAGCCTATACAGCTGGACTTAACCATGCAGGAAGAGCAGAGTTTAACGGAAAAAGTCGACAGCAGATATTGCGGGAATCGTGTCCGGATCCCGATAAAGATCGTGAATTTATTGAGCAGTTACATTCTGACCATACTCAACCTGGATGTATTGATATTCTACCAACCTGCAAAGTGAGCCGTACATTGTTGAATGAAGGCTTCATTCTCTTTGGCATAGAAGGGCTTGATCCAGAGGGTAAAATCAGGCAATGGCTTGCCAGCCGTTATACTCCGGAGGCTATCCGGCAGGGATTGGCAATTTTTGGTACGGAGTTGAATAAAGGGCGCCTTCAAAACCAAACGGCCCATCGGTATCTCGTCAAGGTGGTTCAAAGTTGTCAGGAAGAGATTGATCTTCGGCAACAGGAAGAGTTTTTACGGAAATTTGCCGAAACCGAGCGTCAGGGGTGGGTTCAGGGATTTGAAGCTGAGTATAAGTTGCTGAAAGAGAAGTGTGACGAAAGCATATCTGAAAAGAAGCTGTTATTTTGCCTGAGTGAAAAAGCAGCATTTGGTGGTTTATCTCTGCAGAGAACCTTTTGGGAAGATAAACTGAAAATTCTGCTCGAGAATTGCCATGATAAATTTTCCGCTGTCTGCCGTCATATCCGTCGGTTATTTGAGGCAGAGTGGAACGATAGGTTCGTGCTGATCAGTAAACTGGTTGCGTGGGAACATCAACTCAACAGTCGAGTTATTTGACAAACAGTCATATGCCTCCTGCCAGGCTTTGGACTCGCCAACACTGAAAAAATATGATGAGTTGTAGGTTAGAACAAGCAAACAAACAGACTACCACGCGTGTTCGATAGATTTGTTTCTTGAAATCCAATTTAATCGAAACTGATTTTCCACAAGAACGACTCAAGTTGAAGGGCAGTTTGAGTCAGACTAGCTGGGGGAGATGGAGATTTTTCTGTATCTTTCAGTGTCAGGAATTTAGCTATGAAAGTGTTTGACAAGGACAGGTAATGCAAGATTGCCTCGCTTCCGGGCAGAATTTAGCACCTTTGGTTTCTGTTCCACAATTAGGACAAAGAGTGGCTTTCGGTTTTACCTCAATCGATGTGCCACAATTCGGGCAAAATTTGGCACCATTCGCATCCTGACCACAATTTGGGCATTTACTTGATATTGGTTGTTCCATCGCTGTGCCACATTCCGGACAAGATTTGTACCTGCAGCTGCCAATACACCACAATTAGGACAGTGAGCCGACTGACTAACTGCTGTTTGGGCTGTTTTAGCTGCCTGTTGAACATTTTTAACTACATCTCCTAATCCAAATGCATTTGCAAATCCTTTTAATGCGGATCCAGCCTGTTCAGCGCGCGCTTCAGAAATTTCATTAACTCGTGGGCTATCCTCCTGGCAAAATCCAGATTGTGTATCAAAATCGGATAAACACACAATCCGTAAACAGGTTGGGCACTCTCTAAAATTTACCTGTACCTGTTGCCAGGCTTTCTCAATCTGAGCAGGTATCAATTTCATGCTGTAGCGGGGATCCTCACCCACAACATTATTTGCCACAGCGTTTCCAAACAATCGCACTTTTCTCAATAAGCCACTGGCTACCTGTTTTCCAAAATCCTGGGTAACCGAACCAACCACATCTGGTTGACTGCGATACTCTCTACGACCACAAGTTTCACAATAAAAAACACAATATGGGCCAATTCCGTCATTGCGGATATCATAATTTGGCATTCTAGAAAAAGTAGACATTTTTTTCTCCTTAATGAATACAAAATCATATAAATAATTATCTATCATATTTAATTAGGGAACTAATAATTTACATAGGAATTTATTGCGGATTAATGTCAACCTTTTTTATCAGATCGCAGAAAGCTTCCGGTATACTGAACCACGAAAATTATTTACAGATTTTAGGAAAATATTCCTACTGAAATAAAATTTGGATTTATTACACATTGATTGTTTCCGTTCTCCTTACTTTTTTATTTGTATAATATAAACCATGGAACAACGCATCAAGAACCTTTTTAATGAAGAGATATTACAGGAATCTATGCATCGATACGGAATTGGTCAGGATGAAATTCAGGTACTGGATAGCTTTGAAAGTTTCATTTATGAATTCGAAAACGACACCGGTGAGTACATCCTGCGCATTTCTCATTCCATTCGCCGTGATGAAGCGCTCATCCATGGCGAGGTCGATTGGATTAATTTTCTTGCCGACCATGGACTCTGTGTAGCCAGGGCTGTTCTTTCTCAAACTGGCAATCTGGTGGAAACGATTCCAGATCAGAAGGATGGATACTTTTTAGCAACTGCGTTTATAAAAGCAGAAGGTAATCCTCCATGGGGAAGATGGACACCTAAGCTCTTTGAAACATATGGCGAATTGATGGGTCAAATGCACGCTTTGACTAATCAATTTCATCCCTTGCACCCAGAAAGAAAACGCCCCGAATGGGATGATCCAATTTTTGATTATGTCGAGCAATATTTACCTGAGAACGAATATTTGAATTCGAGAAAAATATAAATCAATTTGTTTACATGTGAATACAATACCGAAAAATCTAGAGACTTATGGGTTGGTTCATCAGGATGCCCATGGATCAAATTTTTTTATTGATGATCATGGAAAAATTACCTTATTTGATTTTGATGATTGTGGTTATAACTGGTTTATCAATGATATCGCAATTGTCCTTTTTTACCTGGTAGCATCATCTGAAGATAAAGCAGCACTCACCAGGGAGTTCATGAGTCATTTTCTAAAAGGTTATTTACATTGTTTTCCTCTCAATCTGGATATGCTAAGAGAAATTCCATATTTCCTCAAAATGCGCGAGATTGAGTTATATGCAGTCATTCAAAGAGATTTTGACCTTAACAATATTGAAGACAGCTGGGCAATGCGATATATGAATAACCGAAAATATAATATCGAAAATGATGTTCCTTTCATTGATTTGGATTTTGAATCACTGAAATTATTGTTTTAATCCTTGATCTGTCCATCAAACAATGTGTAGAATATTTAGGATGGGAAGTTCTTTGATCTCAGTCTCCATCCATTACAGGTATGAAATCATTCGTATTCGTTATTCGATTTGCTCAATTGGATGTGCCAATATTCAGCGATTGTTCCTGATGATTATGTAGAAAGGAGAATAGCATGTCAAAATCAGTATTGATTGCCTATGCCACACGTTACGGATCTACTAAAGAGGTTGCAGAAAAAATTGGACAAATATTAATTCAAAGTGGATTTGAAATAGATGTACTTCCCTGCAAAAAAGTTGAGAAGATTGAATCATACCAATTCATCGTCATCGGAGCACCCTTTTATATCGGCAGCATGTTGAAAGATGCTAAAAAATTCCTGATGAAGAATCAGGATATTCTCTCCAGAAAACCGGTTGCATTCTTTGCGCTGGGGCCAATTGGCAATACGGAAAAGGAATTAACAGATACCCAAAACCAATTAGAGAATGAACTCAAACAATATCCATGGTTTAAACCGATATCCACTGTAATGTTTGGTGGAAAATATGATCCTGGAAAATTGCGTTTTCTGGACAAATTGTTGACGAAACCGCCTGCTTCTCCTCTGCATAATTTAGATGCCAATGATGCCAGAAATTGGGGGGAAATCAAGGATTGGGCTGAAAAACTTTCTATTTCTTTTCTGGCGAAATAAACCAACAATTAAGAGAAAGTGATTAGTCACTGTAAATTGGTAGATCATTTTTACGCGATTAATCCCAATTTTCCTCATTCCAACGTCGACCTTCATCCAGCATTGCCAGATAGTTACTTAATGGCATGTAATTGACCACTGAATTTCCTGTTCCCAGAACATAATGGCCACCTGGTGCACAAGCTTCCAGGATCTCGCGCGTTCGCTTGCGCACCTGTTCTTCGGTTCCCGAAGATAGCAAATGCACATCCACACCTCCGATAATAGCGATCCGATCAGCATATTGTTGGTACGCCTGTTCCACTGGGAAAATTTTGTCTTCATAGCTGTGTTTTCCATCTACCCCAATAGCAATCAAATCATCCATTAATTTATACATTTTGCCACAGGAATGTAACAGGAATAATTTATCTGCATGGTGAACGCGATCCACAATTTTTTTCAGGGCTGGTATGAATTTTTCGCGCATTAAATTTGTTGATATCATCGTACCAGTTGCATACCCCCAGTCATCCCCCATGAAGATGCCACCCACACCGGGTTCATCAATAATATCATCTACAACAGAAAAAACGATTTCAGTCACTTTTTCAATCACGGCGTCGACCAGATCAGGTTGATCTGCCAATGCATAACTGAAAGGCACAAATCCCATCAACCAGGTTGTCCACTCAAAAATACCACCAGGAATCACCATCACTTTCATGCCTGATGGAACCAGGGTAGCCATGCTTCGAACGGAAAGATTAATTTTTTCAATATCGCGAGGCCATGGATACTTGTAAAAATCATCCCACGAACTAATGGGACCTTCATTGTCATTCGTCCAGATTCTTCTGCGGTCATCATTTTCCAATTTTTCACTTGATTCAAAATTTCTCAATCCTTCAAACGGAATAAAACTAAATCCCCAAGCATAGTCCCAACCAGTTTTAAGACAAAAACGAATTACCTGACTTGCATAGCGATCCGCTAAATTTTTAAGGTCCGAGATTGAAGGATTTCTTTCAATCATCATTTCACCATAATAGTCAATTCCTTTTTCACCTAATACCTGACCAACTACTTCAAGATCGGCAAATAAATCACCAAAAGGAACGGGTCCTGGTTTTTTTGTTTTAATCGCTCTTTTGAAATTTTCGAAATTAGGCTGATGGTGGATGGACTGATTATTCATTTAAAATGATTTCCTTTTTTGAGGCAGAATTACTTGAGAAATGGTGATGATCTTAAACCGAAATGAAGCTGTTGAAATTATTATAATTGGAATTGACAACGTTGACAATTGCTTTTTCCTGTGATTTTTCCTCAATCGTACTACGTCTGCCTAATAACTATTTTTTTATAACCTTATCTGTTTGTGTATGGATTAATTCATGCAATAATTCATAATAGCTCTAAAATTCAAGAGAAAAAGGAATTGGTATGGAAAAGAATCCCCCCTATCAGACAATTGATGAGTATATTGAGCAATACCCGGAAGATATTCAAAAAATCCTGCAAAAGGTTCGATCTGTCATCAAAGCAGCAGCACCGGATGCGTCCGAGAAGATCAGTTACCAGATGCCAACCTTCTATCTTCATGGGAATCTGGTGCATTTTGCAGCGTTTAAGACACATATCGGTTTTTATCCAGTACCGAGTGGAATAGAGAAGTTCAAAGAAGAACTTTCCCAATACAAAGGTGGAAAAGGATCTGTGCAATTCCCACTGGATCAACCTATCCCCTATGACCTTATCCGCCGAATCACACTCTTTCGCGTAAAAGAAAATCTTGAGCTGGCAAAAAGAAAATTAAAATAACGATGAAAGAGAGAAATGTTAAACAATAAGAATAGAAGAATTCAATTCGATTTTGATAGCCTGGTGGAACAAATTATTGAAGGTAGAAAAACCGCCAGTGTTGTCCGATTGGGAGAAGTGGATATTTCTGATGGTGAGTACGATGATGCCCTGGTTGTAGGAGAGTATTATGATGTGTATGACAGCAAGCTAAACAAAAGAGCTACAATCAGGATAATCGGGATGGAATTATGTCGTTGGGACTCAATCCCTGAGCGTCTATGGCGAGGGGAAACAAATCGCAACGCAGATGAATTCAGAGAAGACCATCTTTATTATTTTGAAAATATCAACCCATATATGCAATTTGTGGCTTTTTATTTTGAATTGGTTAAAAAATAATCACTTAAATTTAAGATCACAATTAATAAATAGATTTAGGAGCAAAAATGCAAGACGATAAGATTACAATAGAAAATATAAATACACCTGGCAGAACAACCAGAGTTAATGCAAACAAATATTTAGCTATGCGTAAGGCTTTATTGTCTGCGTTACCATTTGAAAAACCGGGATTAACCCAGGCTGAGATGGGACAGGCAGTATTACCCTTTTTACCGCAGGATTTATTTCCCAATGGTGAGAAAGCCATGTGGTGGGTGAAATGTGTTCAGCTGGATTTGGAAGCCAAAGGAATTGTGAGACGCAATATTGATCAGAAGCCTACTCGCTGGTATCAGGAGAAATAACCTTTTTGTTGGACATCACCCTGCTACCCTATTCCTCTACTTATGAACCAGAATGTGCCGAAATCATCGCAGCCTTGCCAGACTGGTTTGGCATTCCTGAAGCCAATAATGCTTATATTGAATCATTGAATAAATTTCCATCCTGGGTAGCCAGTAAAGATGAAATGGTTGTTGGTGTAATCACACTAGCACAATCGTATCCTGGGTCTTTTGAGATTCACTTTTTGGCTGTGCATCCAGATTTTCACCGGCAAGGTGTGGGTAGAAAACTTGTGAATTTGGTGCAAGAAGAAGCTCGCAAAAGTGAAGGGAAATGGTTGCATGTGAAGACATTATCACCTTCTCATCCAGATCAATATTATGCCAGAACGCGGGAATTTTATTTCTCTTTGGGTTTTTCACCTCTTTTCGAAACGGATACCCTATGGGGTCCAGAGAATCCTGCCGTGATCTTAATCAAATCTTTGTAATTTATTTATCGAGAACCTCCTAAAAAATTCCAAACTGAAAAATATAAATCTCATCATCTTTCTGTTATACAATGATGGTATCTAATCCCACCACATCAATCATTGGAATAACCCAATCCATCTCCCAGGAGGAAAAAATCCATGCAAGAACCGCGCTTTAAGTCCTTCAATTATGCCATCGGTATGTTTGGCACGTCCATTCCTATCAATATGCTAAAAACATATGCAGCGATTTATTATGTGGTCAATCTTGGGTTGACAACCCTGCAACTTTCATCGATTTTATTCTGGTACACCTTTATTGATGCACTCGACAATCCGGTATACGGTTTTCTCTCAGACCGCACACGCAGCCGTTGGGGTCGGCGAAAGCCATGGCTGGTCATTGGCACACCATTACTAGTGCTCTTTTTTATCGCCTTTTACAGCACCCCAAGCTTTTTATCGGGTAATTCCTTGTTTGCCTACGCTATGTTATTTTATATTTTGGCCGGTACGCTGGATTCAGTCATCAATGCAAATTATGCTGCTTTATTCCCCGAATTGTTCCGTACAGATGCCAGCCGGGCGAAGACGAATGCCATGCGGCAGGCTTTCCAGCTGGTTGCCATGATTATCAGTATTGCCTTAACCCCAGTGGTCACCAGTGCTATTGGCTTCAGTACCACAGCGATCATTTATGGTATTTTAGGTGGTGCGGTCATCCTGTACATGACTTTCACTTCGAAAGAAGTAGAATTTCATGAAGATGAGGAAAAGCCGAAATTCTGGCATAGTATAAAAAGTCTGTTCACCAATCGCAAATTCTGGTTAGCCGGATTTACCAACGCGTTCTACAGTGCAGCCATGTCCCTGGTACTGGCATCCTTGCCCTTTTTTGTTAAATATACACTCCAAATTCCAGACAGCCAATCCACCATATTGTTTGCATCCGTATTGATCATTGCAATCGGATGTGTGGTCATCTGGGCGCGTTTGGTTAAGAAGTATACGCTGATCCCCGTTTGGCGAGCAGCACTGATTACGCTGGCAATTGCTTTTGTACCACTATATTTTGCAAACTCCCTGGCAACAGCAGCGATAGGAAGCGCACTGGTTGGTTTCGGGTTTGCTGGCGTGATCACCACCATGGACTTGATTGGTGCCAAGATTATGGATGAAGATACGAACAAGTACAATTTACGCCGGGAAGGCATCATAGCCAACGCATTGGGGTTCATGAATCGCCTGAATGGGCTCTTCACCAGCTTTGCATTTTATTTGATTTTTGTTATTTTCCAGTTCGAGAGTGGCAACAATCCCGGACCGGATCCTGCGAATGCATCCCGTTTCTTATTAACAGTATTTCCATTTGTGTTGATGGTGATCAGTTTTGGCTTTTCCTTCCTGGTGAACTTCCCAAAGAATGATCCCACGAAACCAGTTGTGGAACTAAACCCAACAGGAGAAGCATGATGGCGCTGATACGATTAGATCATGTTCCTGAAAGCATTGGGGTAAATATACCGGTTAATATCATTCTGCCAGACCCCGGGAAAATCAAAAATGTCCCGGTACGAGATCGAAAAGTCCTGTATCTCTTGCACGGACTTAGCGATGATGGCAGCGCCTGGCAACGATATTCTTCCATCGAGACTTATGCCAATACCTATGGACTGGTGGTGATTATCCCCTCTGCTGGTCGCAGTTTCTATGTTGATCAACCCAACGGACAGGCATACTTCACCTACCTGGTGGAAGAATTACCCCGTTATATCAATGATGTGTTTCATCTTTCTCCCAAGCGGGAAGACACATTCATCGCCGGTAATTCCATGGGAGGATATGGTGCTTTTAAAGCGGCCTTTTTAAGACCAGATTTATATCAGGCGGCAGCCAGTTTATCTGGTGTTCTTTCTCTGACCATTCTGAATAATCCCAATGATAAGCGCCAGGAAGAATTTAAGTATTTATTTGGGGATTTTAGCAAGTTGCCAGGCAGCGAACACGACCCGGCTACATGGTTGAAAACTGCTGTTGAACAGAGTAAAAAGTTACCGGAGCTATATGTAGCTTGTGGAAAGCAGGATGATTTGTATCCACTGAACGTTTTCTTTCAGCAAGCCTGCCTTTCGGTGGGTTTGAATGTCCATTATCATGAAGAAGATGCCCGGCATGATTGGTTCTTCTGGGATAAACAAATATTCCGATTTCTTAACAACGTTCTTGGACCCATTCCCGAGGTATAGCGCCCATTCAGGAGGTTTTATGGCTACTGAAGATACGATTTATCTTGAAAAGTTTATTGAACACGATAAACAAGGAACCTATTTCACCCTGCCATTTCATGTCGATCAAGATGCAGAATTGATTGAGATCAAATATCAATACGCGAGATTTGAACTTGACGAAATTCGGAAAGACAGCTTTATTGCCCAAAATAAACCAGAAATCAATATTATTGATTTTGGTTTAATTGGTCCAGATGGTGAGCAGATCGGTATGTCTGGTTCGGATCGAAGCATATTCTTTGTCAGTGAAGCGAAGGCAACCCCCGGATATCAAACTTGCCCAATCCATCCTGGAGAATGGAAAATTCTAGTAGGTGCATATAAAGTCGAGACTGAAGGAATTGAAAGTATTTTACAAAATTACCATTAATTACAAAGTCCGACGATTATTAAAAGGGGATTTGCATACACACACATTCGCTTCTGATGGCGTGCATAGCATGGAAGAACTTGCCTGGAAAGCCAAACGCAATGGTCTGGATTTTGTCGCCATTACGGACCACAATCAGATGGTTTCGAGAGCTGCACTACCTCAGATTGATGGTGTCACACTCATACCAGGTGTAGAGTGGACTCATTATCAAGGTCATGCCAATTTCCTGGGCGTGGATAAGCCCTTCGATGGCTGCTTCGCCACCAACACACTGGAAGAAACCCAGGCGATTTTTAAAAAGGCCAAAGAGCGTGGTGCTTTAATTACTATTAATCACCCTTATGAAAGAGGCTGTGAATTCAAGTATGATTTACAAAGTTTACCATTCGACTGTCTGGAAATCTGGAATGGACCGATGCGTGAATCAAACCTGAAGGCGGTGGGATTGTGGCAGGCATTATTATCGTCAGGCAAGAAAATTCCCGCTTGCGCAGGCAGTGATTATCACCGCGATACGCCCTTCATTTTCCTGGGTGGCCCCACAACCTGCGTATTTGCCGAGTCAAATGGCGCCAGCGACATCCTGGCAGCGCTCAAAGCCGGGCATGCCTACTTCATCTTTGCACCGAATGGTCCCGAAATGGATATGAAAGTGAATGAAGATATTATTCTGGGAGACAGCGTAAAATGGTCTGACCACAATCAATTTGAATTTAAGCTAACCAATTTGCTGGCTGGTGACAAAGTCCGTTTAGTGACAGGGCAGGACAGCATGATGGTTTGGGATGCTCCGACCAATGGCAGCTTCAAGATGACCTATACCATGGAGAAACCGGGATTTGCACGAGTGGAAGTTTTGAGAGCATTTTTGCCTGGTGTTCCATTATTACCGGCACTGATCTCCAACCCTATCTATTTTGATCCGGAGTAAATCCCTGAGGTACAAAAATGAAAAAAATATTTCCTGTTTCCTCCTCGCATCTATCACCCGAAGCAATCGCCTTGGAGGTATTACCTCATTACGGGTTAGGTCAACGATCAAAATGCGAATACTATTCCGGCGGTTTTAACCATACTTATCGGGTCACTGCTGAAGATGGTGCTATCCATTTTCTGAGGGCTTACCGAAAAAATTGGCGAACGCTTGCGGACATTCAATATGAATTGGATGTCCTCAACCATCTGCATAAAAAGAATTTTCCAGCCGCTCACCCTATAGCGACCCAGAATGGAGAATATTTTTTCCCGGTAGACGCCCCCGAAGGAGAACGCTATATCGCTTTATTTACCCTGGCACCGGGTCCTGAGATCTCGTACGAAGTCAATCCTGAGCTGGTGGCATCAAGATACGGTCAAGCTGTCGCTGAGATGCATAATGCATTGCAAGATTTCCACAGTCCCCATCCACGCTTCCACCTGGATCTGAATTATTTCACATTTCAACCTTTGAAATATATCGAACCTTTTTTGCTGGATCGTCCGGAAGATTGGCAATATGTTAAGAATTTTTCTGGAAAACTGCGCCAACGACTATTAGAATTACCGGCTGATAATTTGGAATTGGGATTCTGCCATGGGGATTTACAAGGTTATCACGCCAATGTTGCTGAAGATGGCACTTTTACCTTCTATGATTTTGATTGTGGTGGATATGGATTCAGATCTTTTGATCTGGCGGTGTTTTTATGGTGCTGTCGTTTACAGGATGCTGAAGCTTCTCGCTGGGAACCGTTTATCAAAGCCTATAAATCTCATCGATCGATAAAAGAGGTGGATGAAAATGCGATTCGACTTTTTGTTTGTGCACGTTACCTCTGGCATATTGGCGTACATGCTCAAAATTCGCCAGATTGGGGAATTGATTTTCTGAACAATGAGTATTTCAAAGACCATTTGGAGAGATTGCGAAAAGCCGAGGATAATTACCTGTTACAATAATTTCGATTTTCGAAACTCAACGATATCTCATTCAAACACACAGGCTTTGCATGAATCCTGACACGACCAATCCACCCAGATCCCATCTCAAAGCAGTATTACTCGCATTATTAGTCACCTTTCTGTGGTCCACATCCTGGGTGCTGATCAAAATCGGATTGCAAGCCAGTTTACCACCAGTGACCTTTGCCGGTTTACGCTACACATTGGCTTTTCTATGTTTGCTGCCTTTTGTGTTGATGAACCAAACTCATCGTGAAAAGATAAAGAATTTTTCAAAATCCACCTGGTGGCAATTGGCTCTGTTGGGACTGATATTTTATACCATCACCCAGGGCGCTCAATTTATTGGGTTGGCTTTTCTTCCCGCTGCATCGGTGACCCTGCTACTAAATTTCTCACCGATCTTTGTGGCGATCCCCAGTGGTATCGTCAACAAGGAAGCCACCACTTTTGTACAATGGCTGGGGATACTTTTGTCAGTCGCTGGTGCTATTATTTATTTTCTTCCTTTAAGTATCCCTGCAAATCAGGTTATTGGTCTGATTGCGGTATTTGTTGGCGTGCTAGCCAACGCAAGTTCCTCTCTATTGGGAAGAAAAATTAACAGCCAAAGTGGGTACCTGCAATCCTAATCACCACCATCAGTATGGGGATCGGTGGGGTTTTGCTATTAATTTCCGGAGCAACCATACAGGGATTTGGTCAACTCGATCTATTGCAATGGTTGATCATGGCCTGGCTGGCAATCGTCAATACAGCGATTGCTTTTACATTATGGAATAAGTCCTTACAAATACTCACGGCTGTTGAATTCAGTATCATCAATAGCACCATGCTACCGCAAATAGCCATCCTGGCCTGGATATTCCTGCAAGAATCCTTAAATCTGGTTCAGATTTCAGGGTTGGGATTGGTAACGATTGGCATTATTATTGTTCAGGTCTGGAGGGGGAAAAGACAATATCCAAAAAGATGAGCCACTATAATTTATTTTATGACTGATAATAAAATTACGCTCACTTGTGATGCCATCCTCTTTGACCTGGATGGTGTGTTACTCAACTCAACCAGTTGTATAGAACGACACTGGCAGGAATGGGCAGAAAAATACGAGATTGACCTCAATCTTGTCTTACAAAATGCCCATGGAGTCCGCACAATTGAAACAATCCGAAAAGTAGCTCCTCATTTAGATGCAGAAAAAGAAGCTGCAGAGTTCACGGCTAATGAGATCCTGGATACCGAAGGTGTGGTTGCTATTCCTGGTGCAAAAGCGTTGATGGAACACTTGCCTCCTGGAAAATGGGCAATCGTAACCTCAGGTGGATATGATCTGGTTCAAGCCCGTCTGAAGAAAGCCAGCTTACCCATGCCAAAATTCATCGTCACCGGGGATGATGTACCTCACGGGAAACCATCTCCAC
>CAVQSU010000013.1:0-140139 GCA_963715915.1 uncultured Chloroflexia bacterium
GCCGGCATTGCCGGCCAGACAGGCGATCCGGGATCAGGCAGCGGTGGAACTTCAGCTTCTGCCCCTTGCGCTTTGGCGCCGCGCGGGCCAATTTCGTCAACCCGAACCGGCTTGGCCGCCCCTGAACCGCCGCCCCTTGCGGGCGACGCCTTAAAGGACAGAAGACGACATGCGCGCGACCGTCGAGCGATCGCATCTGCTAAAATCCCTGAGCCATGTCCACCGCGTAGTCGAGCGGCGGAACACCATACCGATTCTATCCAATGTGCTTCTCAGCGCCGATGGATCCAATCTGACGGTGAAGGCGACCGATCTCGATATCGAGGTGACCGAGACGGTTCCGGCCGATATCGGTCAGCCGGGCGCCACCACGGTACCCGCCCATATCCTCTACGATATCGTCCGCAAGCTGCCGGACGGGGCCGAGATTTCGCTCGACACCGGAGATGGCGCGCAACTTGCGCTGCGCTCCGGGCGTTCGAATTTTACCCTTCAGGTTCTGCCCGACACCGATTTTCCCGATCTGACCACCGGCGAATTCCCGAGCCGTTTCTCGCTTCCGGCCGCGGCTCTGAAGAAGCTGATCGACCGGACCCAGTTCGCGATCTCGACCGAGGAAACGCGATACTACCTCAACGGCATCTACCTCCATGCCGTCAAAGTCGGCGACAAGCCGCTGTTACGCGCGGTCGCGACCGACGGCCATCGTTTGGCCCAGGCACAGATGGACGCACCCGCCGGCGCCGAGCAGATGGCCGGGATCATCGTTCCCCGCAAGACTGTCGGCGAGATTCAGAAGCTGGTCGAGGAGCCCGAGGCCAATGTCGATATCGAAGTCTCGGAAACCAAGATCAGGATCACGATCGGCCCGGTCGTCCTGACTTCGAAACTGATCGACGGCACCTTTCCCGATTATGTCCGGGTCATCCCTCAGGGCAACGACAAGACGATGAAGGTCGACCGCGCCGAATTCGCGTCCGCCGTCGATCGCGTCTCGACGATCTCGAGCGAACGAGGACGGGCGGTCAAACTCGGCCTGTCCGACGGCAAGATGGTCCTCGCCGTCAACAGCACCCAATTCGGGCAGCGCCACGGAGGAACTCGGCGTCGATTATTCCTCCGACGCGATCGAAATCGGCTTCAATTCGCGCTATCTCCTCGATGTCGCCGGCCAGCTCGAGACGGGAACCGCCGAATTCCATTTCGCCGATTCCGGGTCTCCGACCCTGATCAACGATGAGGGCGAGACCAACGCGCTCTACGTGTTGATGCCGATGCGGGTATGACCGGTCGCCGACGCCGGGCGAAACCCGGGACCTGGCACGGCGCCTGAGCGGACGGAGTTCCAATGTCCGTCTATGTCGATGCAGCGATCTGGAAGTGGCGCGGCCTGCGCTGGTGCCATCTGCTTGCCGACGACACTGATGAACTGCATCGCTTTGCGCTGACCCTCGGCATTACGCGCAGCCTTTACCAAGGCCCGCCCAAAACCGCGACGCCGCACTATGATCTTACCGCCTACGAGCGTCGTCTTGCCATTCGATCGGGTGCGGTCGTCTGCTCGCGGCATGAGATCGTCTCGGTCGCACGCCAGGTTCGTGGGGCGGGATCGTTTCGCCGAAAACAAGAAGGGCCGCCCAAAGGCAGCCCTTCCATTGTCAATCCGCGAGAGGCGGGCTTGACCAAATCGGCCTCTACTCAGGAGGCGCAATCCTCGCAAGAGGCGAGGACCCAGGTCACCGCCGCACGCGGCGTAAGACAATGAGACACTAGGAGCTCCGAGCATAAGCTTGTCTGGAGCCATATATTTCCTCATTCTCTTTGGCATGACTTGGGTCATGAACTTTGTTATAGTAAAGAAATATCAAAACAAGAAATACAGTCTTAAATTTGGAGAAAGGGCAAAAAATTTGTAAACTAGTATAAAGAAAGAATGAAAAAAAATATCATCAATGCCCTGAAAAATATATACATTCCACACAGCCACTTTGGTTTTTTCATGGTTTTCTTTGTTTTGCTGGTGGTAGTTTTTCTAGTTTATCCAGAGCTATTTACTAGTGCGACTATTAATTCCGATATACAAAGTACTGAAAATACGCCTGTAAATATAGCTCAAAAAGGGAACATAGCGGATGTGCCTCCACTCGACAAAGAAGCTTACGATAAAAAAATACTGGAATTAGCAAACAATCCACCTCCAAAATTCGGCAAAGACGGAAAATAACGGCATTTAACGGCATTATTTTGTATAATAGGTTCCTTTTTTACTACCTTTTTGTTGTATTTGTCCGAGTTTTACCAGTTCATTAAAATCAGTTCTTACTGTTCGGGCTGCAGTTTTTATTGGGTAATTCTTAATAAATTCAGGTGTAGAGATGGTTTCATGGTGTTCGAGGTATTCCATGATAAATTTTTGACGGGGGGGTCGAGGAGTTGGGGATTCCTTACGCTTCGCTGCGCTTCCGCTACGCTACCCTTCCGCTACGCTGCCCTTCCGCCAAGCTACAGGTTCTTTGAAAGGTGCTTCGCAAGGGGTTGGGGTTTCCTTACGCTTCGCAGCCCTTACGCTACGCTGCCCTTACACTACGCTACCCTTCCGCTACGCTTCAGGTGCTTCGCAAGGTGCTTCGTAAGGTCCTACAGAAGGTGTTGCCTTACGCTTCGCTCAGGTCCTACGGAAGGTGTTAACAAAACATGAAAAAAGTTTTCAGAGAAGGATGAAAATTTCCCATTATAAACAGCAGGTGCCTATTCGTTTATATCATGACCGTTGGTCATTCGTGAATTCGTGATTTTATTCGTGGTTGGCAATGCGGGGGAATTTGGGATTGCCCGAGGGCATGATATACCCAAAGGGCATGATATGGGGATTGGGGGTTGGGGATTAGGAAATCGGTGGTCGATGATCCAGAATGTGATAAAATGTTTAATATGACAATTATTAAGGAAGTGACAATTATGGAATCTCGTACAATTTTAACAAAAAATGGCAGGTTATTGCTTCCTGCCAAGTTTCGCAAAGCACTGGATTTGAAAGCAGGGGATGAGCTGATTTTGCGGCTTGAGAAGGATTCGATTCAGGTGATTCCGTTACATCAGGCTGTTGCGCAAGCTCAGAAATTGGTGCGAAACTATGTTCCAGAGGGAGTATCCTTGGTGGAGGACTTGTTGGTTGTGCGGCGCGAGGAATCCAAAAATGAGTGATGTCATTCTGGATGCTTCGGCTATTTTGGCTGTGCTTAATCAGGAGCCAGGTGCAGAATTGGTTCAAAAGAATTTGGCACGCGCAAGAATTTCTGCTGTAAATCTGGCAGAGGTCATCACACGATTAAATTTGATGGGTATGCCAACGGATCAAATACTGGAAGTGATGAGCCTGTTAAGCCTGAATGTGGTGCCTTTTGATGAAGAACAAGCGATCCAGGCTGGAATTTTAGCGCGTGAAACGAAAGCGCTTGGTTTATCGCTTGGAGACCGTGCTTGTTTGGCATTGGGGATCCTCACAGATTCAACTGTCCTCACCGCCGACCAGGCCTGGCAGCAGATCCCCTTATCGATAGAGGTGATGGTAATTAGAGATTAGGGGTTAGCCTAACCCCCAATCCCTAACTTTGTTCCTGGGTTTCGGTGGGCTCGGGGGTATCGCTGGGTGGGGGTGGGATGTCTGTCTCGGTGGGAGGGGGCGGCGGGGTGGTGGCCGTCGCTGTTGGAAGCTGGGTAGAGGTGGGGCTGGGCGGCAGGGTGTGCGTCTGTGTGGGTGTGGGGGCCATGGTGTAGGTTCTGGTGGGTGTGCGGGTATCAAAGAAGAGCAGGTTGCGGGTATTGGTGGGGATAGGTGTGATGGTGCTGGTTGGGGTGCTGGTGCTGGTGTAGGTGCTGGTATTCTTTGGTGGCTCGGGGGTAATGCTGGCGGTGGCTGTATACGTGCCCAGGCGGGGGAAATACGGCAGATAAATCTCCTGGCCGATCGGCAGGTTGCGGGAGGAGAGACAGTTGACCTGCATCAAGGCATCCACCGAGGTGCCGGTGGAACGGCTGAGCGATGTGAGCGAATCCCAGATTTTTACCTGGTAGACAATCCAGCCATCCGGTTTTGCACACGTCCCGGTGGTGGGTGATAATTGTGCTGCAGACGGCGTCAGATTGGCTTGCATTGTGAGGAAATTGGCGGAGGTGCCTGAGATCAACGAGGTTTGAACAGCCTGCAGCGTGAGCTGGTTTACCATTCTGGCATCAGATGCGTTAAGATCCGCGGTGGGGGTGAAGGTTGGGATTATTCCGGATGATCCACTGACGACCGGTTGACCAAAGGGGTCGTTCCAGGTAAAGGGGGTGGTGCGGAAAAAAGAGTCCAGACGGTGATTGCCACCATGGCCAGGCCCATAAAGAGGGTGATCGACTGCGCCAGCGAAAATGGATACGTGAGCTTGATAGGTTGCCTGGCAATCTTTTTTGCGGGGGGTTCGGCTTCTTGCTCTGGTGGAATTTCTGGTTCGGCGAATAAAAATATGGGGCAGCGTTCGAAATTTTTACCCAGACAATACTCTTTCTGATGATCCAGCGGGACCTGCCAGACTTTTGCCTGATGATAACAAACATGTTGATCATTCAGGTAAGTTCTGCTGGTGGTTGGATCATTGTTTAATCCTAGGCTGGGACAACGTTGTAGATCTGTCAAACACTTCTCCTGTTTGTGCGCATTTTGTTGATTATCACACAAAGGACTGTGGATCATTCCGGGCTTAACAAAAATGTATACTTCGCAGCTAGCGCTGTAAAGTGATTTGGTATCATCTCAATCATTCGGGGCAAGCGGGTATTTTTGAAAGGATACCTTGATTTGTTTTATTGGAAAGCAGGCAGGGTTGGGGGTTGGTCTAACACCTATCACTTACGGTTTGAATATCACACCCGCGTCCTGCAGCAATCTCTTGATGCGAATGGCCATCTCTTCGTCGCTTTCTCCATGGTCGAAGACCAGATCGACGGGGAGGTCGGTGGTGACGTGCTCACCCAGCCAGATAGTTTTGATCATTTCTTCATCGATGACGGTTTGCAGGATGGCCAGGTCGGATTTGGTAAATTCAACAGCCGTGACGATCAGAATCTGCCCGGCATCCAGGAAGAGGTGTGCCAGTTCGCCGAAGCGCCGGACGTGCTCGCGCCAGTTGTTGATGGCATCGCGACGTTTGAGATCGGCATTCACGCCGTACATGACAGATCCGATGCCGAGGTAATAACACAGTTTGCCATCCTCGAAGAGTTGGCGTTCCAGCAGACTGGCCAGGCGTTTGCGTCCGATGCCTTTGGGACCGGTGATGACCACCAAGGCGGATTTCTGGCTGTATTTTTCGTAACGCTGTTCCATGGTCACGTTGCTGCGGATCCATTTCTGGTTGCGCAGGTTGACCTCATCGCGCAGCTCGCTGACTTCATCCGGCAGGGCTTCCAGGACGATGCCACCGCCACGGATCTCGTACTCATCCACCAGCACAAAGCGGCTGGTATCGGGCAGCTTGTCGGAGGTGTCGAAGGCAATCGGATGGGCCAGGCGCAGGGTGACTTCAGCCACGTCGTGATGCTCGATTTTGAGAGTAGCGTTGCCGTCAGCAGCGCTGTAATCACTGGCGTCGATGACTTTATGAATGCTCTCGATATGGGCTTTCTCACGGGCTGTACCCAGTTTGAGGATCAGGGTTTTTTCGGGGGTAAGCGATTGCCGTCCCAGCCAGAACAGGCTGACGCGCAGGCGCGTGCTGACAGCTGGCGGCATTTCGTCCACCTTGCAGGCAATTTGGCCACGCCGGACGTAGATTTGCTCCGCCATGGTGAATCCCACTGCCTGACCCGCGCTTACCTGTGTTTGCGGCTCCTGATTAAAGCCTTCCAGCGATTTCAGCACAGTGCGTTTGGCTGAGGGATAAAATACCACTGCATCTCCGGGCTGCAGGGTTCCACTGGAGAGTGTCCCGGCTACAATGCGGCGGTTGTCGCCCATATCGGAGAATTTATAGACGTCCTGGACCGGCATGCGCACAGGTTGATCGGTGAGGGCACGAGCTTTCTCGAAGGAATCGAGTGCCTGCAGCAGGGTGGGACCCTCATACCAGGCCATCTCGCCATTGTGCGCTGCCACGCCAGCGCCATCACGCCCACTGACCGGGATGTAAACCTGTGGCTGCACACCAATCCCGCTCAGGTAAGCATCGTACTCCGTGCGGATGCGCTCGAAGACGGCCTGATCGTAACCGACCAGATCCATTTTGTTGACGAGCACCACGATCTTCTTGATTCCCAGCATCCAGAGCATGTAACCGTGGCGGCGGGAGTTCTCCTGCACACCTTCGGCCGCGTCGATGACCAGGATGGCGGCTTCGGCGTGCGAGGCACCGGTGACCATGTTCTTGATGAACTCGATGTGACCGGGGGCGTCGATGATGATGTAATTGCGCTGAGCACTCTGGAAGAAGACCCGCGCTGAATCGATGGTGATCGATTGCGCCTGCTCGTCTTTGAGCGCGTCGATCAGCAGGGCATATTCGAAGGGAACACCCTGGGATGCACAACGCGCGCGAATGCCCTCCAGCTTGCCTTTGGGCAGGGAGTTGGTATCCGCCAGCAGCCGGCCGATCACGGTGCTTTTGCCATGGTCGACATGGCCGACGAAGACCACGTTCATCTGTTCTTTGTTGAAGTCCAGTAAGTTTTCCATCTACATGTACCCCTCTTTGCGCAGGGATTCGAGCCCACCGCCGTCTTCCTTGTCCTGGGCGCGGCCGGCGCGCTCGGCGATATTGGCAAACTTGCCCACCTGCAGCTCTGCGATGATCTCGGCCACGTTGCGCGCTTCGGATTCAACCGGGTAGGTGCACGGATAACAGCCCAGAGAGCGGTAGCGCTTGCCATCGCCCTGGTTGTAGTATAGGGAAACGGTGGGGATCTTTTCGCGCTCGATGTACTCCCAGATGTTGAGCTCGGTCCAATCCAGCAGCGGGTGGATGCGGACGTTGGTGCCGGGTGCGAAGTCGGTTTTGTATTGATTCCAGAACTCGGGCGGTTGGTCGGCAATGTTCCACTCGTTCTGCGTATCACGCGCAGAGAAATAACGCTCCTTGCTACGAGATCCCTCTTCATCGGCACGCGCGCCCACAATCACACCGCTGAAAGGCTGTGGATTTTCTTCCTCCTCATAGCGGTCAGTTTCATGGTTGAAGCGCACCCGGCGGCCTTTGCCATTTAGCGTCTGTTTGAGGGCTTCCGTCTTGAGCAGTCCACAGCAGGTCAGCCGGTCCACTGCGCCATCCGGGAAGGTGCGTTTGGCTTCCAGTGCTTCGAAGTTCGATCCTACCACCATGTTGAGCTTCATCTCGCGCACCAGGCGGTCACGGTATTCAATCATCTCGGGGATCTTAAAGTGCGTATCCACGTGGATGAGCGGAAAAGGCACATGCCCGAAGAAAGCTTTACGTGCCAGCCACAACAGCACCGTGGAGTCCTTGCCCATTGACCACAACATCCCCAGGCTTTTAAAATTTGCATACGCTTCGCGTAGAATGTGAACAGAAATTGATTCGAGTTCTTGTAGTTGGTTCATGGGGAAAATTGTAATACTTTTTTGGGATTACGTGTTAGGGATCAGTTTTTTCTACCGCCTAACACCTAACACCTATATGACGTTTATCAATTCCAATTTAATATTTTTCCTAGTACAATTGTGATCAGACAACAAAAACAGCGGAGGAAACATGAAGGTTCTCGTCATTGGTACTGGGTACGTTGGATTGAACACGGGTGTGGTGCTGGCTTATCTGGGTCATCAGGTTACGTGTCTGGATTTGAACACGGAGAAGATTGACCTGCTCAAGGCGGGGAAATCACCCATCTATGAGCCCAACCTGGATACAATGCTGGCATTGGCATACGATCATTTGACTTTCACCTGCGATTATGACGAAGCCGATATCCCCAATACGGATGTGGTCTTCATTGCGGTGGGAACACCATCCAATGTGGATGGATCCGCGAATCTCGAGTATGTGCGCCAGGCTGCTCACGCAGTCGGATCGCGCTTGAATGATCACTTTACTGTGGTAGTGAACAAGTCCACGGTACCAATTGGCTCGGGCAACTGGGTCGGGACGATTGTGCGCGATGCTTATATCGAAAGCCATGGCATGAAACCCGATCGACACTACGCCATTGCATCGAATCCTGAGTTCCTGCGGCAGGGTTCCGCTCTGTATGACACTTTCTACCCTGATCGTATCGTGGTGGGAGCGACTGATCCACGCGCCATCGATGTGCTGACCAACCTGTATCGCCCGATCCTGAACCAGGACTTCACTGCTGCCGAGTGTTTGCCGCGACCAGAGGGTTTTTCCGTGGTGCCGCTGGTGACCTGTGATCTGGCGTCCGCTGAGATGATTAAATATGCTGCCAACTCGTTTTTGGCGTTGAAAATTTCCTATATCAATGAGATTGCGCACCTGGCTGAAAAAGTCGGTGCGGATATTACCCAGATCGCCCGTGGGATTGGTCTTGACACAAGGATCGGTCCACGCTTCCTGAATGCTGGTATAGGCTGGGGTGGCTCGTGCTTTGGGAAAGATACGGCTGCGCTGATCTCGACTGCCAGCGAGTACAATCTCGAGATGCCCATCATCCAGGCAGCCCGTACGGTCAACTACCAGCTGCGCGAAGAGATCGTTATGCGCGTCCAGGATGAACTCAAGATTCTGAAAGGCAAGACGGTAACCTTGCTAGGCTTGTCCTTCAAACCCAACACCGATGATCTACGTGATGCGCCATCGATCGACATTGCCCGAAAGCTGATCCAGCGTGGCGCGAAAGTCCGCGGTCACGATCCGGTAGCGATGCCGAACATGCAGCGACAGTATCCCGAGCTGGCGATCGAGTACTTCGATGATCCTGCCCAGGCGTTGATGGATACGGACGCTATTCTGCTGGTCACTGAGTGGCCGGTCTACAAGAAGCTCGACTGGAAGACGATTTTGAAGGATGGAAAAGTCAAGCTGATTGACGGACGGAATTTCTTTTAAAAAGACATTAACGCCAAAATCGCAAAGAAAATCAAAGACACAAAGGAAAATTTTAAGGTTTAAATAATTACCTTAAAATTTTCTTATATTAAAATATGGATAGCTTTTGTGGTGTGATCACCGTAAAAGAAATCTACCTTGATGGAGTTAGCCATGCAGAAATTCGTTGGGACTATCCTGGTAATTGTTGTGTGTTTGGTTGCTTTTACGTCACCAGTAACTGCAGGTGATGTTTTGGGTCCGGGGGATATTGCGATTATTGGGTTCAATTTTGACAATGATGATGAATTTGCGTTTGTTTGTTTGAAAGATATTTCTGCTGGAACTGAAATTAAATTTACAGATAAGGGATGGAAGATCCACTGATGGTTTTTTTGTAGTTGATAGGATGACGGGAATCCTTTCCTGGCAATGCACCGATGCTGGCTGTAAATTAGGACAAATCGTAAAAATCAGAGTTATTGATTTGTCACCAAATGTTAGGATTTTCGACTAAGCATGGTGATCAAATTTTGGCTTATCAAGGATCATAGTCAGCTCCAGTATTTATTTTTGGTTTAAATTCAGATGGATACAATTGGACAGATGCAAATAGTGAGAATAATTCAGCAATTCCTTCAGGTTTAGATGCAAGTAACTCCAGATTGCATTTAGCTGAAATTGACAATGCAATCTATGTTGGATCCAAAATCATTTCAACACTCAGCTTCGACGCATTAGCTGCGATTGTAGATACAGCCAATTGGTCTGGGTCTGAGACAGTTCGTCAGACAATGCCCACAGGATCATTCTCTTTCACTACAACTGCCGTGCATTTGAGTGGTTTCAGTGCGGAGACTGGGGGAGATTCAGCACCCTGGTGGATCATTGCTGGCTTGGTGGTTATTCCGGTTTTGCTATTGGCGCTCACAAGACCAAAACGAGATTGTTGTAAATAATTAGCTGATTGCTGATGGCTCATGGCTCATGGCTGATTGCCATTTTAAAAGACCATATAAGTTAAGAAAGGAATTCCTAAAATAATGACATCTCAACAAATTGATGCCTCATCGGAAATAATAAAAACAACAAGCCACATGTCATATAAAGACTTAAATGTTTGGAAAAAGAGTATTGATTTTGCCAATAAGATAATTGATTTATCAGAAAAATTGAAAACTCCAAAAAATCATTTCAGATTAATTGAACAACTGGAAGCAGCAGCTACTTCAATCGCCATGAATATCGCTGAAGGCAAAGGGAGATATTCTCGAAAAGAATTCAGCCATTTTCTAATCATTGCACGAGGGTCGCTCTATGAAACAATGACTTTACTGGAAATATTTCTATTACGGAAATGGATAGATTCTGAAGATTTCAATTCATTAGAAAAACAAGCAATCGAAATCGCTAAGATGCTTAATTCCTTGAATAACAGTATTAAAGAATAATTCATCCCTAAATAATCTAACCGAACACATCACAATTGATTCCCTATAACTACGACTACGAAAAATCTTTTCCTATCAGCCATGAGCCATCAGCAATGAGCTATTTAGTTAATGATTTTTGAATCCACTCCACCAGGCGATTATCCCATTTGTACACGAAGGAGTACTCATTCAGGGAAGTAAGGAAGACGTTTTCCTGGAAGAGCAACTCAGCCGGTAATTCCTGGGTATTTAGGTTATCACTGTTGAAACCACGGAAGCACAGAGCTGCATTACTCAGCTGATCGAGGGGTAGGTCGGTCAAGACGGCGTCTTTGAATTGACCGATCAGCAATGGGTATTTTATGATCATCGTCGGTTGCATCATTTTCTGAGTGATGGCTTTGATAATGATCGATTGGTTGCGCACGCGAAACGCATCCGAATAGTTCTCACGAATTCTGGCCAGTGCAAGGGCACGTTCACCAGTCAAGGTCTGTTCTCCGGCGGGAAAATCCCCCTGAGAGCCACCATAGACTGGTTCGGGGAGATTAACATCCACACCGCCGATGGCATCCACAAAGTCCACGAAAACGCGGAAATTGAACACCAGATAATGGTCGGCTGAGACACCGAAATTGTAGTTGATGACGTCATTGAGAGCTCCAGGCCCTTCCCCTTCTCCCAGATAGTTCTGCATACCGGGTGTTCCAAAGAAGTAGGCCTGATTAATCTTATATGGTCCTGGCACTTTGAAACGCTCAGCTGGGATTTCCACCAGCAAATCACGCGGCAACGCGACCATGTTGATGGTCTGGTTATCGAAGTCGACATTCGCCAGGCGGATGACATCTGCTAACCCATAGAGGTAATCATCGCCTCGATAATCAATTCCGACCAGTAAAAAGGTGGTGTTGGATTCGGCTGAACAGACAGATTTACTGCCCAGGAAAGTCTTTCCCAAATTGGAATAAAAGATCATGTAGTAGAAGAAGGCCACCAATGCCAACAAGACAGCCAGAATTGCCAGGATCAGCCCCCAGTTTCGTTTTGATTTTATTTGCATTTTTTACCTACTAAGAAAGAGATACTCTTTCAATTTTTTTTAGATTAAATTGCCGTACAGCTTAAACCTCATCAATCATAACAGCTGACAAGCAAACGGGCATAATATTATCACAAAATTGAAAATCAACAATCTCCCAGCTGATCAGACTTGGGGTTGATACGTTGATGGAAAATTGATGACCGATTCTTCCAGCAATTTTTGAATCAGTTGGTTTACACAGGATTCCAATGGCTGTGTATGGGTGGACAGAATCATTTCAGGGCTTATAGGAGCTTCATAAGGAGAAGAGATCCCTGTAAAATCAGGGATTTGTCCCTGTCGTGCTTTCGTATATAGACGCTTGGGGTCACGTTGTTCGCAGACCTCGAGAGGGCACTCCACATAGACTTCCCAAAATTGACCGCTGGGAATCAATGCTCGGACACGATCACGATCGCGTTGAAATGGACTGATGAAAGCTGTGATCACGATCAATCCTGCATCCACCAACAACTTTGCTACCTCACCAATGCGGCGGATGTTTTCTTCACGATCATCATCTGAGAATCCCAGATCTGCATTCAAGCCAGTCCGGATGTTGTCCCCGTCCAGCAGGTAAGTATGAACACCAAACTCCTTGTTCAAGCGTAATTCCAGTGCACTGGATATGGTGCTTTTGCCACTACCAGAAAGACCGGTCAACCAGATTAAAAGGGGTTGGTGATGCTTAATGGCAGTCCGATCCACCTGGTTGATGTCATGCTGGTGAGGAATGATGTGATCGCTCATAACCTAATTATAGCTGAATCGAAGCATTACTTGAAAATGCTTTCTGTCATCCCCAGATCTGGTAAAGTGTGCGAATTTGTAGGAAGATAATCAAAAGTCCAACGATTATCATGATTACACGCGCCGGGATCTTTTTGGTGAGGAGAGCTCCAAAAGGCGCTGCAATGACTCCCCCGATCATTAAACCCAGGAAGACATTCCAATGTTGTAATCCGATGGTCAGTAAAAAGGTGATCGAGACTACCAGCGTAACAAAGAACTCCGAGAAATTGACAGAACCAATTGTCTTACGGGGTGTATGTCCACTGGAGATGAGCGTGGTTGTCACAATCGGTCCCCAACCACCACCACCAATGGCGTCCAATGATCCACCTGCCAAACCCAACGGGATCAGAAGTTTGGGTTTTGGATCAATTTCCGGATTTAATTTTTTCAGGAATGCTTTGGTTAGAATACGGATGCCCATGATCAGTAGATAAATAGCAATATAGGGCTTGATGACATTTCCATCCACACTGGTAAGGACATACGCTCCTAATGCACCACCAATCATTCCTGGAATGATTAACCCAAAAACTATACGTTTATCGATATTTCCCAGTTTCCAATGCGAAAAACCAGAGATAGCGGTCGTGAAAACTTCTGCTGTATGCACACTGGCACTGGCTATTGCTGGCGGAACCCCAACTCCCATTAAAAAACTATTAGACGAAACCCCGTACGCCATGCCCAAACTGCCATCGATCAATTGCGCAAGAAAACCTACTACGATGAGAACCCAAAAATCTATATCCATTTGTCTCTCCGAATGGTAAACCTATGTTTGTTGCAGAACTTTTAACGCTTCCTCATGGATCCAACCATTTGTGGCAAAGATCCCACGATTGTTGGTTAAGCGACGTCCCGTGGAAAAATCAAGTGGGTTTCCATCTGTATCAGTGATGGTACCACCAGCTTCAAGCACGACGCGATATCCAGGTGCCTGGTCCCAAATGAATTCACGATAATCAGCTCTTTCGGGAGCCAGCAAACGCATCGAGATTTCAGCCTGCCCCCCTGCCAGCATGAAGTACTTAGCCTGGCTATCCATGCGGACCGGATCAACTGACACTCCTGCCTGCCTGGCAAATGAATCGATTCTTGAGCTATCTGTGTGGCTATCCTCGAAGGAGCGTAAAATACGGAATTCGGATAATTTTTTAATTTCGGATACACGCAACGATTGTGCTTCAGCTTTTGGATCGTATGACTGCCACCAGGCACCCTGACCATGATAGGCATAAGCCATCACCCCGGTTTTGCCGGTAAATGTGAGATTTGGACATCCTAGCACGCCTAAAATCACTTCTCCATCTTCAACCAACGCCAATGCAGTGGCAAATTGCATGCGGCGCAGAAAACCTTTGGTGCCATCCACCGGGTCCAATACCCAGAATCTACCTTTGGGTTGACCCTGACCATGATCGATCCAATCTTGGATATCATCAGGTCTGGACGCCGGGAGAAGCGCTTTTACATGTTCAGTCACCTCATCCAGTAAGGCTTCATCCTGCTGGAGTAATTTACTGGCTTCCTCCCCCACCATGACATCATCCGGATACGCATGCAGAATTTCCTGGGCAACATAAGCCTGAACCGCATAATCGGCAATGGTCACCGGAGAGCGATCCGCTTTGTCCTGTGAAGCAATATGTTTTTCTTGCACATTCCGTGTTAAAGTGGCACAACCTGCCATGAGATGTATGGCAAATTGTAGTTCATCCGGGATCGTTTTTGGTTGCATAAAACTACACTGATTTCTTCTCGTGGGAATAATACTTCCCGTAGTTCTTATCACTTTTGTATTGATAGTATTTGTAACTGTAGCGGGAACGTCCCAGATCGAGTTCATTCATCACTACCCCAACCAGATTCGCATTGGAGCGTTTAAATTGTTCGACAATTAAAAGTGCGCTTTTTGCTTTGGTAAAGCCTGGTTTTACGACCAGAAGCACGGCATCAACAAATGGGACCATGACCAGTGAATCCGTAACTGCCAAGGCAGGGGGACTGTCAATGATGATCATATCGGATGATTCCTTGATTTTTTCCAATATGGATTGCATTTTTTTGGATCCTAGTAATTCGGATGGATTGGGAGGTAGTTCACCAGAAGTAATGACATTCAAATTTGGTGTTTCCGTTTTTTGCATGATCAGTTCCAATGTTTCCATTGATCTGACAAATAAAGCAGTGAGACCCGTTCTATTTGGTACTCCGATTTTTCGGTGCAGAGTAGGCTTGCGTAAATCAGCATCGATCAGGGTAACTTTTCTGCCTAATTGAGCAAAGACCACCCCTAAATTAGTCACCACCGTACTTTTTCCTTCTTTAGGATCGGTACTGGTTATAAGTATCGATTCAATTGGAGAATCAACTGTCGTATATTGAATATTGGTTCGCAAGGATCTGAAAGCCTCAGCAACCGGTGATCGTGGTGTTGTACTGGTAATCGGTTTTCCATCTTCCGCATCGTGTTTGGCAATGACACCCAGTACGGGTAAACCGAGGGTTTTCTTGACATCATCAGGTGTTTTAAGCGTATCATCCAAGGCTTCAATCAGGAATATGACCCCAACCGCCAGCATTAATCCCACCATGGCTGCCAGGGCTGTATTGCGCAACACCTGTGGGCTGATGGGTGCTGTAGGTACGGTCGCCGGATCCACTGAGAATACAGTGGAGACTGTCTGCGCTTCCGAAAGCCGAATTTGTTCATAACTGAGAATCAGGTTGGAATAGATAGCGCGATATTGGGTCAGTTTGGTTTCAAGACTGGCTTTTACACCGGAATCATCTTCTGTACCAAGCGCAGTAATAATATCATCTATCTGCGCCTCCATATCAGAGATTTGTGTCTGCAGGCTTTCTTTTGAAACGGTAAAGCGTTCTTCCTGAATCATAATTACTCGATCCGAAAAAACATTGGCCAATTCATTGGCAATTTGAGCTGCTAGTACCGGATCACTGGATTTCACAGTAATTTGAATCAATGTGGTATCACGAATAGGACTGACTGTAATCCGTCCATCCAGATACTCGACTGTGACCCCAACGCGATTTGCAACTTCTTCCAGGATTGGACGGGTAGTGATCATTTTCGAATAGGTACCGGAAATACGTTCGCTGGTGATGATGGAGTTATAGTCGGTGGCTTTGGTTGAAGGCGCTTCATTGATGTAAAGCGTTGTCGAAGCAGAGTACACCGGTGTCATCCGCTGGCTGACCAAAAAAGACACCAGTCCTGCCAGAACAGTCACCAGAGCGATCAACCAAGCCCATTGCCAGAACAAAGCCAAATATTGGCGAATGTCGATACTCTCAAAATCATTTTCAGTTTCTTGTAATTGATAATTCATTTTCCACCTTGGGTGAAGAGATTGAAAGCGGTTGAGGAACTTTCGGTGTTTCTTCTGCTTTGGATTTTATCAGATTTTCAAAATAATAACGAGTAATCCAATAGATTTCTATCTTTTTATTCTCTTGTGGTTCATATATTTTTACCAGGCCATTCATTTCAGGGATTAAAGTACAATTATTAATGAATCTATGCCAGAAAAGAACAGTCATTCAATCAGGGTGAGTATAACAGGCATATTCGAATCCATTGATTCGATTGCCTGGATTATTTTATTGGCTGCTGCACCACTCTTCATTTTGATCCAACCTGAACAAAGCTGGCTGTTATTACTATTACCCTTTCTGTGGTTGATCGCTGGATTGGCAAAGAAACAACCGTTCCCAACAACGCCCATGAATCTGGCGTTATTGGTGATCAGTATTCAGGTACTGATCAGTCTGTACGCAACTTATGATATCGCTGTCAGTCTTCAAAAAGTAACAGGTGTGATTTGGGGAATGGCAGTCTTTTTCGCATTGGTAAAATTTGGCAATAAACGAACCGGCATTCTAGTTTCCACACTTATATTCATGGTTGGAAGCTTTGGCATTTCAATTTTAGGCTTATTGGGAATTGAGTGGCCTACCAACAAAATCATTCTCTTTAATTCCTTGTATGCGGATTTCCCCAAAATCTCAGCATTCATTCCAGGTTTGACTGAAGGGTTTCATCCCAATGAAGTAGGTGGCGCTCTCACCTGGATCATCCCCTTCTGGATCGTTGTGCTCTTCTGGATGATCATTCGGGTCAAAAAAATCAGCAAAAGAACACCATCAATTCTTATTCTTTTTTACATTCTGATTAACTTGTTTTTGTTGGGATTAAGCAGTGTAGTTTTGCTATTCAGCCAATCGCGTTCAGCTTATATCGGGTTGGCCTTGGGACTCATTTTACTGTTACTGGTTGTATTACCTAAAAAAATCAGATGGGGATATATTGCTCTCTTAATTGTTGGCGTAGGGATTTTGGTCTACTTTATATTGAATGGCCAATTCATGACATTTACAAATCAACTTTTCCCAGATAGTGGCATAGCCAGCATGGCTTTCTCGATGAACACGCTAAGCGGCCGGGTTGAAATCTGGTCCCGCGCCATTTATGCCATCCAGGATTTTGCCTTCACCGGTATGGGGATGAATACATTTCGTCAGCATTGTGAATGTCCTGTACCCCTTACAGACCATTTCTGCTGATGTCCCGGTCAAAGATATTGGGCATGCCCATAACCTCTTTCTACAGACAGCATTGGATCTCGGAATTCCGGGTTTGATTGGTTTTACCACCATGTATATCAGCTCATTCTGGATGATATTTGAAAGCCTCAGACGTTTGAAAAGATCAATCAATGGGAATACAAATACGAATATCCTGACAAAAGAAATGTTCTATGTGATTCTGGTTGGTTTTCTAGGCGGTCAGATTGCTCATCTGGGCTTCAGTATGACAGATGCCATTGCCTTTGGTGCCAAACCAGGGATCCTCTTCTGGGTGATGCAAGCGATTATTTGTGCCATCTTTCTGAAAGTTCGTCAGAAAGACTACAGGTAGTGTTATCTCATTTTTCAAGAATTTTATTCGGAAATCACAAAATTATAATTCTGTCCGGTTGAACAGAGGACATAAATTGAATTGCCAGTGGTTTTCTGAATGGTCGACCTACAAACAGGCCGCTCTGAATTGAGATCCGGAACTCTCTCTCCCCAGACACCACTTTTATTGGTGGTTTGTGAAATCAGATCCGGGAAGATTGATTTCAGGATAGGTATACGTCAATGTTTCCTGATACCAGCGGAATTGAGACAGCGGCAAAACAATGACCACCAGGTCAGATCGTTGTTGCAAGCCAAAATGATAATACCAAATGGGAAAGGAATCGCGATCTTCACTGGTCAGGAGAATTGAATTTTCCGGTAAATGTTCCATCAAATATTCCGCATAATCAGCGGGTTGGGTTTGTTGTTGTGGATTAATCGTCTGAATAGTGCCTGGAATTGCTGCGATGACCGTTATTGTATAGATAGCCAGCAAAGCATACCCCACCGGGAATTTTCTCCAGGTGAATGGAATCATGGTGGTGATGCCCAAACCTATCCAGATGACAAACACCAGAAACGGTGCCAATAAATAGGTAATCGAATCATCGGTGCCATATAGCATCGCAAAAAATGAAAAAACAATAAAAATGTAAACCAGAATGATGGGCAGGTTTTTGTTTTGATGTTTGAATTGCACAGCACCTATCACCCCCAGGATCACACCCGGATACCCGAATTGTTCAATCAGTAAGCCAGCCAATGCAGAAATGCGAGTGAATATTTGCGAAATTGAAGTGGCTGCTACCAGGTTCTGGTAAGGATTCCCTGAAATGACCCACCAGAATCCCTGCCAGGTTTGAGGATTGCCCCAATTGATAGGAGGATATTGCGCAGCCCTAATGGGTAAATAAAGGTAGATCAACGTTCCCATACTTAAAACCATTATTTGCGCAATGACAACCCGTTTTCCCAGACCATTTTTGACAGCAACCCAAAATGCAAAAAGAATAGCCGGCATGATTAGTAGGATGGTAATATGGTTGCCTATTGCCAGACCAAAACAAAACGATAAAAGAATGAAATGAGAAATTTTTACTTTTCGTTGCTGCTCATTCACTAAAATCCAGATCCACCAGAGCGTAATTACCAAAAATAAAGATTGCAAGCCATGCACTTCTACGATGACAGCCTGCGACCAGAGAAATGGCATCCAGCCCCACACCAAGCCGGTAATAAGGGCAGTTATGGTTGAAATAGAAGAAGATTTTTCACTCAATACCTGCTTTATTAAGAGGGCTAAAAGACCAGCACTGATGGCGGCTGGCAACCAGGAAAGCATCGCTGCCCGAAAATATGGATCTCCAAGCGGTATTTTTTGAAACAAAATCCCTAGAATTGTGTAGGTTGGATAACCGGTGGGGTGAGGAATTCCGCCTGTAAGAATGGCAGACAGAAAGTCACCGCCATCATTGCCAAAGTTCGCCCAGGTCAGGCGTTGGGAGACCGTGAACAGGTAAGATAATCCTGATATCAGACTGACGGAAAGAAAAAGGAAAGCGTTGGAGTAGAGATTTTTTTTGGTCATAAAAAAAGGGGTGACTGAAAGTCACCCCACAGGATGTTAATTTTTTCTGATTTTACTTCATGATCAATGGAAGATAAACAAACTCACAACCAACAATGTCAATGTAAAAAGGTCCTGTCCTTTCATTTGAATCTGGGGGGTGGTTTTCAATCCAAAATGGGGCATAATAAACCTGGGTTAATAAAGGCGCATCAATCGTAAATATTAGTTCTGTCCCAGCCAAATTAACCTCATCAGGAATTATATACGAATAAATACTTAACTCATCCAACCATCTTATCCAAGTATAATCTACACTGATAAAATCTTCACCTATAATTGTGACTTGTGTGTCAGGCGAGCCTGCACAGATCGTTTGAGGGTTAATAGATACCACCTTTGGAAGTGTTTCTTCAGCAAAACCAACTTCCCAATCGGTTCCTAACATTCCAAGAACAATTAATAATGCTACTAAAATTACTGTCAGTAATGATTTATTCTTATAGATTTTTTTCAACATATTTTCCTCCCCTGTTGATGATTAGATGAATTTATGGGTTTGGATGCTTTTAAAATCTTACATTTATTAGCTAAGATTTAATATACATTATACCTTATTTAAAGACAAGTGGTAATTGAGAAAAAAAACAAAATTGATATGGATAACTAAAGCCATTGGTAACCTCATTATAATGAACATGAAAAACTTGATCAGATTGTCTGTATATAACTGGCGTTGTTCCTGAAATTGGATTTGACAATATTGCATTTGTGTAACCTATAAAACTTTGACCAGCCAGCGTTGAGGAAAAATAGTTTTCCGGATCGAATAATGTACCACCAAATTTATTCCGGTAATCATTGAGGCTATACCAAAACCACCTTTGAACCAGACGATTCTCATCCTCATGATAACCATAGGTTGAAATCTGATGATGTAAGCAAAAAATCAAATGTGTCTAACATGAATTCATTTGTATCAATTTCTTCTGGCCATCCGTTGAAGGGATTATCACATATTTCTGGGTATGGAGTACAAATAATTTCCCAATCAGGAAAAAGACTACCATATTCTGTAATCCATAAAGGTTTGCTTTGTTCATTGATTTTTGTCATCCAGTTTCGGAATTCAATAATCCTTTGAGCAAAGATGTCGATTGAATATGTATCCGAATAATCCGTTATATTTACCGCTAATTCACAATATTCGGGACATTCCTCTCCTTCAACTTCAAAACATTCAATTGGACAATTAAATCCAACTGGAATGCTCGCTCCCCAGCTCCCTCTTTCATTTAGAATAAATGCATGAATACTCCAAATATCAATCAAATCTAAAGCAGCCTCCCTATTTCCACATGAAAGATAGGTCATGTAATTCAAAGCACGTTCCAGATAACGAATCCTTATAGGTGTTGGTTGAACCACAGAACCAAACCCAATTTTTGCAGATGGATCCAAATGCCTGATCCGAATTGCTATTTCATAAAATCTTTGAGCATACACCTCTGGAGTGATCCCATCCTGGATATCCCGATCTGGTTCATTTCCAATGATCCATACTTCTCCAATGTTATTTGCAATGAGATTAGGCAAAGTTTCCAATAAAGTACCATTTCCAAAAGATTGATCATCTACCCGAATTACATGCAAATAATCAATGCTATCCTTTTTCCACTCATTCTTATCATCCTTACGCCAATCTAATACAGCTTTTGCGTTGATTTGATTCACTAATTCTACATAATTACCTGATAAATAAGGGAGTGTTATCCCAAACCGGAGAATCTCTTGCTGTGGTGGTTCATAACCAGCAAGGTAGTCATATTCCTGGTGATTTATCGGGGACATAGCTATGAGAAAAATAGAAATCCAAATTAAAATTAGAAATATTCTTTTACTTTTTCTTGTTTTTTCATTACAACTCTTCATATTTTACCAACTTACCAATAAGATAACAATTTTAACTTTATGAAATTTTGAAATAATTGTACAGGATAAAAGAGCTTACTGTTTAATTATCTAAATTTTGCAAAAGTGATATCCATACTCATTTGTAAAGATACAAGCAAGTCATTTACAAGCATTGACGATTGATTAATCGTTGTATTATCTGGATATTGCAGATATTGATAGTCATCTGGTATCAAAATCCTGAATTCAAACAGAACATTTTTTAATCCCAATTGTTTATAAAAGTTCAGTTCATAACCAATGATACCAGATTGATAGGACAAAATATCTGGTGATAAGGCTAGATCCAACTCCAGTTTCTTAACCCCGTTTGTGGGTACCACCAGCAAGCCTGCCACCATGCCCAGGCTTGGCAGATCACTCTCCAGATCAACCTCGCCCTTCCATTCATTTCCACTGAGCATGAGATCACCCGGAACATATTGGACACTGGCATTCAGCAACTTTGTGGATGGAGCTGTATAAACCCGCCAATAATCCCAATAGCAGCGTTCAAACATATTGGTATAGGCAATCTCTTTCCCGTATGTGGCTTCATGCACACAGGGCACTTCAACATCTATTGGGTGTTCGTATTCCATGGTGAGATGGGCTGTGGGGTTATCCAGATCGGTTAAATCAACTTCATAGGTCAATTTTCGTATGATGACGGCATCCACTTTGTTGAAGCCAATATTGGAATCGACCCAATACAAAAAATCGCCGCCTTGATATTCGACCGCAGCATCCAACCCCATTTCTGCCAGTAAGGATTGAATGGTTGGCTCATTGAAATAAAGCATCAGATGACCGGTTTGCAGCAAGTCATTCGAGACCTTCGCCAAGGCCACCATTTTCTTTATGTCGCGGGTATTGATGAGACTTTGCAGCATGGCTTTGCCCAGAATACCCACAAAATCCTTGCGATTAGCCCACCAGTTTGCTGAATCACTGGCTTGCCCCCAGCTTTCATACATGTATTCCAGGACATTGTCCGAATTTACCCACAGTTCCTGCGAGGGATCGATATTGATAGGTCCCATTACTTCCAGAAATTTCTGTACTGTGTGTTGATCAAAGGCGATGACGCCATTTGTTTTTTGATCGGTGGATAACTCATATAGATTCTGTACTGTCTGGGCTGAGGTGGGAAAATCAGCTGACCAGTTTCCATCGCGTGGTACCCATATCCCGGCCAGCATATAATCCTGCAGCGGTTGGGGTGGGAGTGGATATGCTTTCGTCAGATCATCTACCTGATAGGAATCCTGCAGATCAAAATCAATGTTTACCAAACTGTTAAGCGTCGCGATTCCCATGGCGGTGATGAAGCCACCACCCCCACGCAATTCATCATGATTTAACGCCAGCAACAGATATTGGGACGGCACATTCATACCCACCAGGTCTGGTAACAAAGGAAGTATCTTGCTGGATGAGATAATGACCGGGATAAAGGGTTCTAACATCTGAAAATCATCCTGAAATCGGAACGGTAACGCTGATATATCAATTCTAGTATGCTGGCGTTCGATTTCTTCTGAATAATATTGAGCCTGGGCAATTAATGCTTCATCATTCAGAATATCATTGATCAGGCTGGTCATTTCGACGCCATTATCAATTTCCCGATTCATAAACGGAGATAATTTATCTTCGAACAGAAGGGCATACCTGGTTAACGATTTTAAATACTTGATGGATGGTTGTGCCTGAGAAGTCATATTTCCGGTTACAGACAAAAGAGGATAAGACCATCCCAGACTGCGATCTATTACTGACAAATCCTGATCAACCTCATTCAGGAGCTGAAAAGCATAATTCGGTGAAACATTTTCCACACCTCCAGCTAACATCATTTTCACTTCCTGGCGTGCCTGGAAAAGATGGATAGTATGTCTTGCCAGATTGATTCCCCAATAAATTACACCAGCAGCGAGAATAAGAACAAAAACAAGGATCAGTCTTTTTTTGGTCATTTGTTATTTTGGGTTGATTTTTCGTCCAGTGATTTTTTTAACGAAAATCTAGTGGTGAGGTAAATAATCACAAACAACAATACCACCACTAAAGGAAACACAAAAGCCGGGATGGGTGAATATTCATCCTGATTGGATGGATCTCGTGGTGCTGAATCTCCATTTGAGACAACAGGCAGGACAACCAAAGAAGTGCTCTCTGGTTGTGTAGCATCATTTGTCTCTGAAATTGATTCGGTTTTTTCAGGTTCTGTGGTTTGGGAAACTTGATCTTCTGTTGGCTGTGCAGTGGATGTAGCTGTTGCCGGTAAAGGGGAGATCAATACAGCTGTGGATGTAGAAATTATGATCGGATTTTGCGTACCGATCGATTGGGTTGCAGTGAATACTTTTGTCCTCGTGGGAGTGTTGCTTGGGCCAATCGTCGGGACAGTCTGGTAGCTATGTCCTCCCCAAACAACATTCTCAGGAATCAATAAAAAAAGTGTAATGACGATTGGTAGTATCAGATATCTAATGTAAATTTTTATATTCATAAGTCGATTTTTTATTCAGTTCATTCTTTAACATTCCCCAATATCATACCTGGTTATTGAGTTTTGAAAATTGCTTTGAACGGATGATTGATAAATCAAATGTTTATCAGTAAATAAATTCATTAACTTTCATATAATTATGACAAAAAAAAGCAATTCCAAGAAAAGCCATTCAAATTACTGATTCGAAGGCTTTTTCTTGCGAATAAATAATATGTAACCAATAACACCAGTAACGATAGCAATTGCACTCACAATTGCCAAAAGCAGATAATTAATCCAGTTTAATAGAGGAGGTTCCACAATAATCTCAGGGGTATTGGTAAAAGTTGGGGAGATCTGAACAGGCTGCGTTGATGTGAGAGTGAATGTTTGAGTTGGTGGAATTGAGGTATTGGTGTTTGTAATAGTTGCAGTGACAGTTATGGTCGCAGTCGGTGTGAGCGTAGCAGTGGAAGTGGATGTTGCAGTGGGAGGAAGGGTAGGTACAGTCTGGAAGTCCAATCCCCCCCATACCACATTCTGTGGAAAAAACATAAATAATAGTAAAACAACAACGAGTGAAAGCTTTCTTAAGGCAACTTGATTATTCATTTCTTACCTTCCCGAGAAAATTGATGAATTGGTTGTGGAATGAGCATAGCAGGATCGCCAAAGAATATAAAGGTCTTTTGTATGTCTGTTACGGAGTAATTTTCAGAAAATTTCTCCCCCTCTTGAGGGAATAGTAGATTACCCATTCTGGAATGATCTTTTGATTGTAACTTAATTTGTAAGAATTGCAATAATTTTCCATGATCTTCCATCAACGTTTGGCCAGTTGGTGCAAAAATTCCAATGACTCCACCACCTGGATAGAACATTAAGCCTTCCGCCAGTGAGGTTTTTCCTGGATGGATAAAGTAACCATTCAAACAGCTGAAGCTGATGAGGACGGGTGGAGCAGCAGATTCCGGCAATCTGGACAACATAGGAATGCTTAACATTTTATCCCTTCCCCAAAGATCGATGCTACCATGACCGAAATAAGCAACCAGCGAATAATGGCTTGCAAATATTTCTTCTATATCATCAGGTCCAGGGGCATTGACGAATTGAGTTTGATATTCGTTCTTGAAAGGCAGTAAAAAATCTTGTGCTGAATCAAGGAAATTTGAATCCGATGGATCTGAAATTGCGATGATATTATTCCACTCAGCAGAGATAGAACGCTCATATAAGATTACCTTCTCAACCCAGGCAGTTACCTGTTCGGGAGTGGAAGCTGGAATTCGTCCTACAGAAAGTTCAGCCAGGAAATCAGCATTGAGATCAGCAAAGGGATAATCGCTGATGGTCTGACCTGATGGATCGGTAGTTATAAAAAATGATGGTACAAATTCTATAGATTTCTGATAATCCACAATTTCATAGGAGTAGTCACCTACCAGTAACAAATATTTCAAGTTTTCAGGATCATGTTCATAAATGCTTCGCACAAATGCTTTGATGGCATCGACCGACGGCATACCGGCGTGATTAGAATCATAAATTTGTTGAGGACTCACAATCATCGTTGTTAATCCCTGTTTTTGCCTTAAATCAAGCAAAGGTGAAAGTGCCTGATGAAAATGATCAGGAGCAATGATGAGATAGTTGACCGGTAGGGATGGAAACTTAAGCTTCTCATTAGCGATTGATTGAATGGATGGGACGGATAAAAACTGGTCATCCGGTATCCATGTAAAAGTTGTGTTTGGTGGTTGTGCCATTATGAATTGCTCCGCGGTTCGCATTGAATAAACATCGCGTATTTGATTATTTTTATCCAAAGTCACCAATGAGCCACTGGAGGAATTGGTTGAAATTAAAGAATGATCATCACGCACCTTAAATGATTGCATTTTATTTTCAAGACGAATTGGCAAAGAATATTCGGTTTCAATCCAATCCAAATAGATCTTTGTGGGTAGATCATTCGGGAAAACAAGTGTTTGGATGGAAAATTTATTCTTCGTGTCTAAATCGGCTTGATCCAGCTGGAATTCGATCACCTGCCTACCCTGCCCTTCAACAGCAAGTGGCTCAACAACGTGGTCATTGATCGTCGCGGAAAATCGTTGTGCAGGATGCTCCACGTTGGTGGGGGTAACCCAGACTTGAACTCTGATCCGGACATGGTCGAGTGATTCTTGTGGCAACTGGATTTCCTGCCAAATGGGTAGATTGGGTTGAAATAAATCCCAAAGCCAGTGATCTTCACCTGCTACCTGCGGGAGATAAAGGGATTGTTGTTCAATTTTTTCTCGATAATTCCCAATAGAGTTACTTTCATAATTGTCTTGAGCGGAAGGCACTTTTTGGGGAGTGATGCGGTGATTTGTCTCACTTTGCCCTGCAGTCAATATAAATACATTTTCACTCAGGTTATTGTCTGGCGACAACGGAGGGGAATAAAAACGAATAGCCAGATCGTTAGTATCGGGATCAGTATTGGTCCAATAAGGATGTGATTCACCTTGATACAACAATTGTATTTGGTCTGGGTCATTAACGACCAGCCCATTTCGCTCCCATTCATTGCGGGTGATCTGATAATAACCCTCACCTGGCACAATGATGCGCAATTGTGAAACTTGTTCCAATGGAAGGTTTGGAGAATTTTGATGCTGGCATCCGGCTAAACCAACCAACAGGCTGAATAGTGAGATGATAACGCTGGCCTTGACTTCTCAAAACGATGTTCGTTTCCTTTGAATGATGATGAGCGTAATGATGAGAATAAAACCAATCCCGATGGTGATCACAAATCCAACCAGACCCTGTCTGAAAGGACTTACTTCATGTGGTTCAGGTGTAACGGTAACTGTCGATGTAAAAACATTGTAACTGATGATTTTCAAGGTACGCGTAACGACCGGCGTTAACGTCAAATCCGGGGTATAAGTCCCGGTAAGCGTTGGCGATATTCTCGGTGTTGCAGTGGGAGTTGTTGTGGGGGTGTTGGTTACAAATGAAAATGGGGACGTCGATGTTCGGGTGGGTGTTTTGCTTTGGGTGAGGTCAATCGTTGGAGTGGATGTTATAGTTGCCGTAGAAGTTTTACTCCCTGATTGGGTAGAACTGGTTTGGGTCAGTGTTTGTGTTTTGGTAGGCGTCACTTCCAGCGGGATGGCAGTCACCGGTCCAAAAAATTCACTGTTGTAATTATTATCAACGGCTTCGAGTTTGTAATAATATGTTTTTCCATTCGTCAGGTTTAAGTCGATGTATTGGTAAATCAAACCACTCACCGCTGTTCCCTGCGTAAAAATAAACGGACTGACCCGTGTGTAATTACCATTGAGTTGATCATTACGGGTGACATAAAAGCCCAGCATATCCGCTTCAGTCGCTGTCTCCCATTCCAGGATCACCTGTTGATTACCAGGGTAGGCATCCAATGAAACCAGAGTTACAGCAGCTCGAACAATCTGGAGCGATTCAAAAATCATCAGCACCAAAACCCAGGGAATAGCCAAAGGAAGGAAACGTTTTTTATTGCCTGTCATTCTTCCTTTAAGTATATAAGAGATCGTTTAGAAAGTTCCTCCAGATAATGAATAACATCAAATTTTATTGTATCCAGCTGATAGCTGAATTCTGATTTAACATGATCAATGATCAGGTCAACTGATTTATGTCCATCAATCAAGTTCCAGATGAAATCACCGACAAAGTTAACGGTTCTTACTTTGCCTTTTTGACCATGTAAGAGCAATCCTACGTTTTCCACTTTATGATAATAATACACAATCTCATCATTTTGAACTGGTATGCTGGTAAGTTTCATGAAACTCCTTTGTTTAAATAAATTTTTTACGTATGATCTTAATAAATCGAGGCAAGTGGGTGTTTCTGGCGTCAGCTCGGACGCCAAAAACACTCAGGCCACTAATTATTGAAAGGACACATTTTCGATACTGAGAAGAAATAAAATAATTGATGCGATTGAAAATACGAATGAATGGATGATTTAAAGGAAATCGGTACCCATGTTTTTCTATTTCAACGACATGTCCCAAAACCTGATCCAATTTCGCTGGAGGATCTGGAAATCTAGCCCAATCACCTCGCGAAATGATTTCTGAAGTGTTTATTCTGATAAGGCGATGAATCACAAAATCCATTCCGCGGTCAATCAACACAATATCACCTGGCTGGAATTTCAGCCTATTGAAGCAGGGTTCGATTAATACCCAATCCCCTTTCTGAATCAAAGGCTGCATGCAATTCCCGATAACTTTGAAACGAAAAGAATCTTTATTCTTCAGTCTTGAAATAATCTGAGCATGAATAAAAGATTGGGATAATTTTGTCATCGTGATACCAACGGAAGATGGATTCCCGACCGAATAGGCGATAATTGCAACGCCGGGTCACCAAAAATCATGTAAGTAAAAATCAGGCTATCATTACCATGATTCGTCATCAGCGTCAGTTTCGCATTCAGATCTAATGCGCCCAACGTGGGATGTGACAGGTTGGAAAAGGCGGAGAAAAATCCACGTTGGAGTAATTCATGCCCATTGACATAGCCATTACCCGGAGATGAAAGCATGGCAACGGCGCCTTTATCGGCTACACGGGTCAACTCTTCCGCTAAAGAACGACGATCGGTTGTCTGACCTTCTAAATTGGGTGGAAAATACCAGTATCCATCAACACAATCCAATGAAAATACGACCGGGTACAAATCCTGGTTGGAAAGTTGTGGAATATGATCGACATGAAATATTTTTTCAGCGGCCCAATAGGGAATCGCTCCATGCCCATTGAAAGAAATGATCTGATTTCCTTGATTAAAAGATTGAATAATGTCATCCGTAACCAGTGAACAATTTTCAGAACCAACAGAACGACAATCGTATTCATCCAGGAAGATTTTATTGATCTGATACGGCTGATGAATTTCTTCAGCAATAATCTGGTTGACAATGGCTGGAAAATTGCCAGCAGAATCGGTCAAACAGAGTGTAGCCGGATCATAATCCGTACAGTTATCCGGATCCTGGAGGTAGTAGTTATCTGCCACAAAAGTGAGATTCTGCTTATATACAGGGTTCCCGTTTTCAAATTGATTGGTCTTATCGATATAAGCCTGCAATTCTTGTGTCGTGTTGACAGGTAGTCGACCTATCATGGCATCAGGAAAAATATCATCCCCGGCAACAGCGACCAAATCACTGAGACTATCTACCTCCCCTTGCAATGGATCAACCCAGACAAAATTGGGAGGAAGAAATATTTCAGATGTGGATCTTGTTTTCTTCAAATCCCAATGCCCATCACCAACCAATAACACATATTGAGGAGCTGGAGAATCCCAATGCTGATAGATATACCCAAAGAAATTCTTGATGGCTATGGGATGGGAAATGCCGTAGTTGAACTGGTTGTAAACATCCTGGAGATCGACCAGGCGAACCTGATAGCCCTGAGATGAGCGATACTCTACAAGGGATTGTAAAGTATCAAGAAATATCGTTGGGGATATGATTAAAAAATCGGCCTGTTGGTTTGGAGATAAGAGATCTAGCGGCGCGTACAGACTTAGATTTTCTGAAACAGGTTTGATGGCACTCATATTTGAAACAACGTATTGTTGCTGGTCAATGTTATCCTGATAAAAGGTAAGCAATCCTGCATTAAATTCTAGGTTACGAATGGCAACTGGTAGCAGAGGATTTGAGATGTTCCACAAAAAATTTTCAGGGGAAGAAAGATTAGCAATCTGGACATCAACGGCTTCCATTGGATTTATGTTGAATAACAATTGGTCATTCACTGCTTTTAACTCTCGGAGATAACAAACTGAGAACCAGTCAAACCCATAGCGAGATGCTGGTAACCCCACCGAGTGGACTGTGTAAGAAAATTTATTCTCCCCTACTTTCAAGTATTGTTGATTAATCCTTCCCGAAAAGGAATGACGAACAGCGCCATCCCAATAATCATCGGCGAGGAGTTCATCATTCAGAAAGAATTGAAGATGATGATCAGGGTTGATAGCGGAACTGGAAGTGGCTGAGACAATCTGACCTTCAATCAGCGCATCGTGATTTGGAGAAATCACCGGATCTATCAAATTTACCCAATAGCTTTTGGTCAATGGAAAGGTTTTAACTTCTAAATATTCCCAAAACCAGGTATCTTCATTGGTGAAATGGGTCGTCCACCAGACTTTTTCCTGCTCAAAACGTGCTTGGTCCTCAAAAGTTGGTTACTACATTCCCCAAACGCGGTGCACCATCTATTTCTGAGATTCTCATACCAGGTGTATCAGATTGGTAAAGCCAATAGACATTTGTGTTGGTATATTTTTCCAACATGAAGTCAGAAAATTCTGGTTGCCAGGAACCATATGCTGGCCAGTGATCTGCTTGATGGGCATATAACGTCGCTAAATAATCTCCTTGAAATTGTTCCCCGTAAAAGAGAATGGATTCACCCGGTTCAAAGATTTGATTATCATCTCCTTCAAACTGGTAGGCAACTTCACGACCCTGATTTTCGATGTGGAAATAAATTGGATTGATTGCATCCAACCAAAACCCAATGGCTTGAAGGTCTTCATAAGCGATCCGGTAAATCCCATTCTCAGTCACCTCAATTCGTGCTCGAGACTCCCAGGGATCCCGCAGACCACCTCCCCACAGAATTGTAGGATCAGACTTCCACAAATTCCCGTCCAGTGGATTGATGATATTCAGCTGCTGTGGATAGGAATCATCACTTAAATCAATATTCAGATTATCAGCGGATTCAGCCTGATCATCAAATGTAATTTTGAGTTCAAGGTCTTTATTGTATAAGAATTTATTTGATACACAATCCCAACGGATTGGATAGAAGTTAATTGAAACAAGATACTGATCACGATACCAGAATGGATCACCGATTTGAATCGGAGTAATAGATGATCCCCGAGAACATGAGTTGTTGCCTTTTTCTTCAAAACTGGTAATCGGTTCCGGATCAGAAATTGACGAGAATTTCAGATCGTCAGGGGCAGCAACGCGCAGTTCAGGTGAAATATTGATTAAGGTATTCAATGAAGTGCCTGCTGGTAGCGCAACCGTCGTGGAGAAAAAAGGAATCTCAGGTTCCCCTGGATTCGTAAGAATTTCTGCATTTGGAATCGAAATGGAGCTTCCCGCACCTGAGTGTTGCCATTGAATAGTGGGGATATGTAAGCTTAAGGTGATGGTTTGATTTGTTCTCTGATATTCAATCTTGGTTGCATTCGATGATTGAGGGGTATTTCCCCAGGCGAAAGCCAACGTGAATACATGCACAACCAAAATCAAACCTATCAGAAATCTCATTTTGATTTTGTCCACAATCAGAACAGACCTGGAAAATTTCAACCAGGAATTTTGCATGCTATTCTCTTGAATTTATTCTTTGGGGGTTAGGTAATCGGATTCAACCGGCCAGTCCCAACCTTTTACATCTGCATCAAGGGGATCAACAATAATTGGCCCGACGGTAGATATACCTGCATTTGCTTCTATATCCGCTTCAAAAATGATGGCGGGTGGTTCATAGTCTTGCTTGTCTTCTGTCATGTCATCACCTGCTACAAAGGGGGATTATTTATGGAATTATTATACAGAAATATTTATTTATTACAACCACCCCCGCAAGCGATAAACTACAAAGCCGAGATATTCTTTCAATACGGTTGTCAGATCCGATAGATTCCCCGCGTTGGGAACCAGGCCAACCAGCAAGTCCTGGATGGTTGGCTTCCAGAGGGAATTCCACTGATCATAGGTAATGCTGTAATCCGTGGGAGCCGGGATGACTTTCAATCCCTGTTTCTCGAATAATGCCACCGAGCGCAACATATGACTGGCCGAGGTGACCAGGATAATTTCCTCAACACCGCGTTCATTTAATAATTCAGCGCTAAATAATGCGTCTTCAGCTGTGTTGCGGGATTGGTCCTGCAAGATCAAAACATCTTGCGGAACACCCATCATGAGAAGCAGTTCCGCCATATCCAGGGCGGGTGTGGTGGTGCGTGATCCAGACCATTCAATATTGCCACCACTCAGCAAGATCTGCCCGGCAACACCGGATTGAAACAATCTGGCAGCATACAAGACCCGGTCTCCAGCCCCATTGGTTTCTGTCATCTGTCGTGGATATTGTTGCGATTCTGTGCCACCTCCCAAAAGGACAACCATACTTTCGTTTGGTAAATTTTCTGAAGGTAAATAGCGCCACTCCAGAGATCTCGCCAGGATAGCAGGTACCCACCGATTGCCCCCCACAAAAATAACCACCACGACCAGAATTATCATCCAGCGGATTTTTCGTCCCTGCGTGTGCTTACGAGTGAGCAGTAAGTAAGCAATCAATAATAACCAGACGAAACCCAACGGATAAAACCATAACGGCAAGAATTTTGAAAGAAAAACAAACATGTTAGCCTACCAATCGCCTCAATACAGAATCGAGCGAAGATCCATAGCTTTCACCAAAGAGATTCAGGTGATTGAGAATATGATAAATATTATAGATCTCAAAACGATCCTGATAACCCGGTTCCAGGGGATAGATTTCTTGATAAGCCTGATAAAAAGCCTGACTGAAACCGCCAAACATTTGCGTAAAAGCCAGATCCGCTTCACGATCTCCATAATAGACCGCCGGATCAATTAATACGGGATTGGATTTTTCATCAGCGATCACATTACCACCCCAAAGATCGCCATGCAGCAAAGAAGGTTTGTGAGGGATTCCTGCGATCCATTCTTCCAGATGAGTTATCAATCGTTCCAATTTCTGACGGCGAGCATTAGAGCAACGGCCATTGCGCTGTGCCAGATCGATTTGTGGCTGCAAGCGTTGATCGCGAAAAAAGCTTACCCATTCAGCGTGCCGGGCATTATATTGTGGCGTGCTGCCAATATAATTATCATGATCCAGCCCATATTGAGGTGAGTCACTATTCATGTGTAACTGTGCCAATTGCTGACCACAGATTTTTTGATCAAAACTGGAGCAGCGATCAATCCATTCCAGGAGTATGAAGGCTGGGACGCCAGATTGCGCTTCCTGCGCTTTGATGACCGCTGGAGCACGGATGGTTTTTTCAGCTGCCAATAAGCGCAACCCCTGCGCTTCTGTAGTGAACATATTGGGAAGTGGTTGTGGATTCCATTTCAGAAAATATTGATTATTCCTGGTAACCACCTGCGATGCGTGGTTGATACAACCACCACCCTGTGATCGGATTTCAACCACAGGCCCAGGATCACCAATTTCCAAGAGCGCTTGATCCAATGCTATGCTTAAGGGTGAAGGCAGTGAGGTCATAATCCTTCATTTTCGAGAATATAGGTCAGCAAACCTTTGCATCCGGCATTAACTAATTTATAGACCTCTTCAAAATTATGTTCATAGTACGGATCAGGAACATCCAACGGGTACCCAGGACCGGCATATTCCATCAAACGCCTGACTTTTTGTTTGAAATAATACTGGATATCCTCCACATTTTCCTGATCCATGGCAATTATATAATCGTAATCCTGAAAATCCTGCGCTTTCAGTTGTTGGGCTCGTTTGCCACCGACTTCAATCTTGTTCTCGGATAGGATCAAGCGAGTGCCAACATGAGGAGGTTCACCGACATGCCACCTGCCAGTCCCTGAAGAAGCAATTAAAAATTTATCAGATAAACCTTTCTCGGATACCATTTTCCTGAAAACAGCTTCCGCCATAGGTGATCTACAAATATTACCTGTACAAACAAACATCACTGAAATTTTTTTCATTTGACATCCTCAGATCAATTGTTGCATTAATTTATACCAAAAAAGATGGAGCTGTGAAAGCAATTAATCCCGAATTAACTTCAGCATAATAAAAAAAGGACCTGCAGAGCAGATCCTAATCGAGTTTTGGGGTAACGGCGTGTTCCCCCACCGTTTGTCAGGTGACTCACCAGGGACTCGAACCCTGAACCGATTGATTAAGAGTCAATTGCTCTGCCAGTTGAGCTAGTGAGCCAAAGTCGCAAGGCAATTATACCTAAATTGAGGGGAGTGTCAATGAAGATAAAAGCTATCCCTTACTCACAATCACCAACACCAGCCAGATTCCATAAGCAATGGAACCAACTCCTAAAACACCTAATCCATAATTGATGAGTCTTAGTACTTTGTTGGATGGATGCAGGTCGAGCAACACACTGCGCAATCCCATCAATGCATGGGTGACCACAAAGATCAGGAATGCAATTTCCATGATGGGGATAATGGGATTTTGGTAATAGCGGACAACATCGGCATAGGTCAACAAGCCACCTTCGACGATTAAATGATTGACGATCAAGTGGATAATCAATACAACAATGACCAGGAAACCGGTTAGAATCTTCAGGAACCACAGTCCTGCGCCTTCACCCGATCGAGGAGTTACATCAAATCCGTCTCTCATAGTTATCTCCTTCCTGATTAATGGGTGAACATACGAATAGCAAAATATATGATGGCTATTGCAGCCACCGTCATCAGTCCAATAAAGAGCTGCTTTTGCTTACCACCGGCGATACCAAAGCTGGTAATCCCGATTCGAATTCCATTCAACCCGTGAATCAAAGCTGCAGCGATTACCAATAATTCACCGGCCAAAAATACGGGATTTCTTACCAGAGCAATAAAACCATCATACGCTTCAGGACCTTTGGCTAATTGTCCCAACATAATTAAATGAAGAAAGAGATAAAGCGTAAGCCCAAGACCGGTAATTCGGTTAAGGATAAATGCCCAGGAACCCAGGCTCTTGTTGCGAGGATCGAACCATTTTATGAGATTAGCAGGTTTTTGTGGTTGGTCTGACATTTTACCTCCTACTTTACACCAAAGAATTTTTTTATACGCCTGGATACCAATTGTTTGCGTAAATTCATAATCCGCCAGGCTGGATCTACATTGGATGGGCATACTTCTGTGCATTCATAAGCACTGTGACAACGCCAGGCACCATTTTCAGAGTCGACCAATTCCAGCACACAGGGATTAAGATCCCCGGATTGTTGCGCACCTGCCAGCACGGCTGGTCCCAAATAAGCTGGTGTGGTCAGGGCGATTGGACAAGCGCTGATACACAGACCACATTCGATACAATCAGATAATCGCAAGAGGTTATCATCGGGATTATAATTTTCCCTTGCTATCCTCATACGCGATGGAGACAACAGGTTGATGCCCAACACTTTCCATGCGTTGATAAAAGACGGTCATATCCACCGAAAGATCACTGATAACTGGGAAATTCCGCATGGGCTCCACTCGAATGACGCCACCATCCCTGGTTACGGAGCGAATCGGTGTGATGCAGGTAAGTTTTTCAACGCCATTGACCACCATACCGCAAGCACCACAGGTGGAATGATGACAGGCATGAGAAAAGACCAATGAGCGATCATGGAAAGCCCAGATGCGTTCTATGCCATCCAGCACATATTCATCCGGATCAACTTTCATTTCAAAGCGATCATAATGCGAAGCTTGATCGCCTTTTTTCCGGAAGATTTCAAAAGTTACATGCCAGGTTTGTGTCATGTGACCTCCTGATTGTTAGCGATGCGAAACTTTCGGTATGAGAGGATTGGGATTTCAGCTGTCTGACAGGGTACTTGCATGCTTAATTTCTGGCAAACCAGATCAGCCGTTTTTTCCGCCATCAGTCGCATGGTGGTGGCTTTTCCTCCAGTAATGGTTACCAGCCCATCAACGTTATCTGATTCTTTGTGGTCGAAGCATTTGAATGTCCGTGTCAGGCTGCGCCCCTTTGTGCCTGAATCCAGGAGTGGTCGGGATGCCATGAAAGCCCCACGCTCTTTGGTGCGCTGAATGGCTGGAATGAGTTCACAACCACGGTCAAACATCAGCTGTACCTGATCCTCAAAGACCGGAATGTAATCCAGATTATCCGCTTCAAAGGAGGTTGTTCCTACCGTGATCATCTGACGTTGTGGGACGATAATATCACCATCGCCAGGTTCATTCAGACGATTAATAACACGCTGACATAAGCGTTGATCATATGCCACCATCACACCTGGGGTAGGTTTGATGGGAAGATCAATGTTACCGGCCAATGCAGCCACCTCCCCCGCCCAGACACCAGCAGCATTGACTACGATATCCGAAAATAATACTTTTATTTTGTTCTCAGTGCGGTCCAGATATTCAACGCCGTTTACATTCCCTCTGCCATCCAGGATAAAACTTTTCACTTCACAAAAAAGATGAAATTCTGCACCGTATCCATTGGCGGAAGCAGCAAATCCCATCGCCAGACGCAATGGATCAAAGGTGCCATCCGGAACTTTAAACGCTGTTATCAGATCGGGATTCAGTTTAGGTTCAAGGGTTAAGGTTTGCTGTTTGTTCAATTCTTCAATCGGAATATGGCAATCAGCACAACCCCGTATGAAAGCGTCGCGGTATGCCATATCCGACTCATTCAACGCTACAAAAAGACCCCCATTGGGTTCGATCACCTGTGGAATGATTTTACGTAGAATCAAATTCTCATCAATGCACTCAATGGCCGATTCCTGGTCATCCACTGCATACCGGGCACCGCTATGCAGAAGACCGTGCGTTCTCCCAGAGGTGCCATTGACCAGTGGTCCCCGTTCCAGAACACTGACCTTAAATCCACGTTGTGCCAGATCATAAGCGACTGCCACCCCGGTAAAACCCGCTCCGATCACAATCGCTTGAGGTTTATCCATTCGTTTTGCTCCATTTGTTCACCTTATTTTATCGAGATTAGTGGGTAATTTTGGTGGGAAAACCCACAAAAATTACCCAAATCACTTAGATGAAAGGAATGCTCCATTGTAATTAATTTCACAATCATAACATAACTATAATTATTCAACCCAATCAAATGTGCGGGTAACTGCTTTCTTCCAGCCAGCATAAATTTTCTCACGTTGCTCGACATTCATCTGAGGTCGCCAGATCGCATCCATTCCCCAGTTGGCGCGCAGATCATCTATCTGCCTCCAGATACCTACAGCCAATCCTGCTGCGTAAGCAGCACCCAGCGCGGTCGTTTCTGCCACAGTGGGTCGAATAACAGGTACTCCCAGAATGTCTGCCTGGAATTGCATCAACGTGTTATTGAAAACCATACCGCCATCCACTTTGAGCGCTTTCAAATCAACACCCGAATCTTTGTTCATTGCATCCAGTACTTCTCGCGTCTGGTATGCAGTGGCTTCCAACACAGCCCGTGCCAGGTGACCTTTATTGATATAGCGTGTTAGCCCAACAATTACACCACGAGCATCACTGCGCCAATAAGGGGCATATAAACCTGAGAATGCTGGAACAAAATAGATACCGCCACTATTATCCACCGTTCTTGCCAGTGGTTCCACTTCATTCGAATTCTGAATGATGTTGAGATTATCACGCAACCACTGCACCAACGCTCCAGTAATGGCAATGGATCCTTCGAGCGCATAGATGGCTGGAGCATCTCCAATTTTATAACCAACCGTTGTTAACAAGCCATTTTCCGATTGTACGATTTTATTGCCCGTGTTTAATAACATGAAACAACCGGTTCCATAGGTGTTTTTGGCTTCACCTACATCAAAACAGGTCTGACCAAAGAGGGCCGCCTGTTGATCCCCTAAAATTCCGGCAATAGGTACGCCAGATAATTGCCCTAGCGCAATCTGACCATATACTTCACTGGATGAACGGATTTGTGGAAGCATCACTCGGGGAATTCCCATGATCCTGAGAATTTCCGGATCCCAATCCAATGTTTCGAGATTCATACATAAAGTACGCGAGGCATTGGTCACATCCGTGATATGCAAGCCATGATCCGGCCCACCTGTGAGATTCCAGATCAACCAGGTGTCAACATTTCCGAAGAGAATTTCACCTTTCTGTGCTCGTTCCCGTATGTCCGGAAAATTATCCAGCACCCACTTCACCTTTGGGCCAGAGAAATAGGTCGCCAGGGGTAATCCTGTTTTCGAACGGAAGCGATCCTGCCCACCGTCCTGCGCTAATTGAGAACAAATTTTATCCGTCCTGGTATCCTGCCAGACAATTGTTGGATGGACCGATTTGCCTGTAGATTTCTCCCAGAGGACAGCTGTTTCACGTTGGTTCGTAATACCCACTGCAGAAATTTCATTCGCTCTGATCCCACTTTTTTGTAATGTGGAAGACATCACCTCCTGGGTATTTTGCCAAATTTCCAAAGGGTCGTGCTCCACCCAACCTGGTTGCGGATAAATCTGCTTATGCTCTTTCTGGTCGGATGCTATGATTTTTCCCGTCTGATCAAAAATGATGAAACGAGTACTGGTAGTACCCTGGTCAATTGCGGCTATATACATGCTAACCTCCGGAAAAATGATTAAGAAAATAAAATTTTGGCTATCAAATTCGATACGTGATTAATTATATTCAGCTTAGATTTTAAATAAATATTTTTCGCTTGTTATAAAAATTGATTGCATAACTATGCGCAACGATAGATTCAATATTAAAAAATACAAAAAGCATCTAGCTGATAGATGCTTTTTGATTCACAAAAAAAATAAGGAGGATTTTTTGGAATTATTTTAATTACAATATAATTGCTGCAAAATTGTGGTGTTCCGATTTCTTTTTGGGTTGCTCAATGAAGTTTGTTGATGGTTTTTCACAAATGGCATATAACGCATTGAGAAAGATTTCCGGCGGATCTCCTTTAGAAACAAAGTCATTCGCACCCGCTGCTAATGCCTCAGATTTTACCTGAGGTTTGCTGCTAAGAACGATAATATGCATTTCCGGATTTAGTTCCAGTAAATGGTGAATCCTGTCTTTCAAACAAAAATATGGAGGTCTTTTATCCCCGCAACGCTCTTCTGGTAATTCCCAATCCAATAATAATAATTGAGGTTTTTCTTGCTCTACCGTTAAAAATAGCTCGTTTACATTACGAACTTCAGCGATGACTTGCCAACAAGCTCGATCCTGATCCAGTAATAGGTTAATCGCAGAACGCACTTTGGCGTCGTCATCAGCAATCATTAGTTTAATCATTTCTTTACCATTTCTTCTCTCTTTGCTAAGATTAATCAGGTTTCTACTACTTTAATCTATCATGGTAAATGAAGCAACCCACGGAAGTTCAGGTTCAACTTCGTACCTTAAGCGAGGAATTTACTGTACCAATGACCAGGTATTTGAAAAATACTGAAAAATAATGTATCACCATAATAAATCAGGTCAAGCGGGTGTTTTTGGCATGCAGGTGCACGCCAAAAACACCCCCACCGCTATCTCACAAAATACACAAAACAATGTTAGACTCTGTACGATGATATAGTAAAGGACACAAATATGAACATCCTTCTGACAGGATTTGAGCCATTTAATGGAAGTTCTACCAACCCATCAGCAGAAATAATTAAGAACTTTCCGGTTAATTTATTTCCGGAACACAACCTGTTTCTGGAGATTCTGCCCGTTGACAGTGTAAAAGCAGTCGCTTTTCTGAGAGAATCCATTCAGAAAAACCAGCCTGAAATTATCATTTTATTGGGAGAAGCAACCAATCGACCGGTTGTGTCCATTGAAAAAGTAGCCATTAATTGGATGGATTTCCGAATTGCGGATAATTCTGGAAATCAGATCCACGATCAGTCAGTGATGGAGGATGGACCTGCAGCATTCTTTTCCACATTACCCGTCAGCTTGATTTTTAACCATCTAAAAGCTGCACAAATTCCAGTGGAAATTTCTCTTTCTGCTGGAGCTTATTTGTGTAATCAGGTGTTTTATAGCAGTTTGTACTACTCAGCGGCCCTGGATAATAAATGTCTGTGCGGATTCATTCATTTACCTTCATTACCGGAACAAGTTGTTGAAAAAAATCAGGTTGTTGCGTCCATGAGTTTGGATACTAGCTTAAAAGCAATCACGATTGCATTGCAAACTTGCATTCGACAATATTCGGGATAGTAAATTACTCGCTAATAGCGTTAATAACGGAAAGCAATTGGTTGGCAAGGCCTTTTTCAACCACCGCAATTTGAAGCAACTTCGTTTTAATATCCTCCAGAATATCTGGCTGTTCACCCTGATAAAGATTGAAAAATAGGTGCCCAACATCATCCCACTGCTCACCGAGAAACAAATATTGTTCCCCTATCGCACCGAAAGCAGGAGCCGCTGCCAGGTGAGATGCTTCCAATAAGAAATGTCCATACATTTTTCTGAAAGCACCACCGCCTGTACCTCCAATTTGATCAGTCATAATAAATGCATTCAATGCTGCTCTTTTTAATTTTGCTGCACTCCAATTTTTCCATTTATCCATAGACCGGGCAAATAATTGGATGCCTCTCAAACCTTCATTGGTGTTAGGAGCATTCAGAAATTGAATCATGTTTTCCTTAATCGCCGAAAAGATCTGAAAGCGGGTAAGAAAATGGTAATAATTCCACTCAATCTCCAAATAGATGTTATCCGGAGGAAAGGGTTCTAATTTGGAAATTCGTGCCTTGGACAGTTCTGAAACAGGGATAATATGAAAACTCTGCGGTTGTTCCTGCGGGGATACCGTTATCGGAAACCCGACCTGATCGCGATCAGAAACATAGACCAATTTCTTTTCTTCATCAAAACCAAATACGGTAACACAATGGCTTCCAAAGCGTTGATCAGGCGGCATGTGTAAATATTCCAATTCAGACATTTCCACATAAACAATCACCGGGTGATTGAGAATGAGTTTACTCCTGAGCATGTTCCAGGCGGATTTTTCATCCTGAGCTGTTTTAATTTGGATGTTTATATGACTATGCTGTGTGAGATTTTCTTCAAATTTTCTGGGAAGCATTCTGCCACCGATGACCGGATGTGGCAGACTACGCATATTGAAATAATAGAAATGTAAACCAGCTCCCAATCCAAATAACATCTCTTCACTGAGATTGACACCATAATACTTAATGACTTCACGGATGGCGGTGGTTATATCATTTTTTCCTGATAAGGGAATAAAATCTTCGATAATATGTTTCATAGGTTTCTTTGCTAAATTACTCTCCTCCCTAATTATATGAATATTCCCATAATTAGGAAATTAACTTAGAGATTTTCGCGCTTATAAATGGAAATTGGTTTTAATTTGATTAGAAATCGGTTATGCTATAATGAGTTCAACTTAGTGAATACAGGTTAAATTAAAAGAATTAAAACTTAAAGTCTGATAAAAATCTCTTTCATTAATAATTAGGTGATTATGCGTATCTTTATCACTGGCGCCGCAGGATTTATCGGCTCAGCATTAGCGAATAAAATGGTTAAAGAAGGTCATTATGTACGGGGATTAGATGATCTTTCAACAGGTGATCCTGATCGATTATTACCCGATGTTGAATTCATCCGAGGTGATATCAACGATCGGCCGAAATTGTGGACATTATTGCAGGATGTCGATTGTGTTTACCATGTCGCTGCTCGGGTAGTCGTACCAGAATCAGTTTTGTATCCCAGGGAATATAACCTGGTAAATGTCGGGGGAACGGTCACCCTAATGGAGGCCATGCGGGATGTGGGGGTTCGCAGGGTAGTTTTTACCTCATCTGGTGCTATTTATGGAAACCAATCATCCCAACCCGTAAAAGAAACTGCCATCCCACAACCACGCTCACCCTATGCGGTTTCTAAACTTTCCGCTGAATATTACATTCAAACCATTGGCGGATTGTGGGGAATTGAAACGGTTAATCTGCGCATTTTCAATGCTTATGGTCCGGGACAACAATTGCCACCCACCCATCCGCCGGTGATCCCATACTTTTTAAAACAAGCCCATGCAAACTCGACCCTGGTTGTACATGGTGATGGTACTCAAACCAGAGATTATATATACATTGATGATGTAGTAAATGGATTGATAACCGCTGCTTCTGCCAGCAATATCAATCGGGAAACCATTAATCTTGGAAGTGGCAGAGAAACCAGCGTGCGCGAATTAGCACGCCTGGTTGCAGAAATAACCGGAAAGAAACCGGAAGTTGTATACAATACACGCAACGATGGTGGTCCCAGCCGTATGTGTGCGGATCTTACTCTGGCTCGAGTAAAATTAAATTTTTACCCCCTCACACCATTGGAAATCGGATTGCAGAACACCTACGAATCCGATTTAAGGTTGCGAATCAAAAATTCCAATTAACTCATCTGATAATTATTAATTATTTTTTCGATTGGACCCATCTTAAATTAACGGGGATGGGTCGATTGTTATTAACGGATGAATTTGATATACTTTTTGGGGATATAGATTGTATTTCTTTCAATTAAATTATTCATCGGATTATTTTGAAAATCAAAGCCTTTTTTTACAGAACTCTTTTTTCTTTCATATATTTGTCCCTTTTCCTCTCTGCTTGTAGTAGCGGGGAAATAAGTGGACGAAATAATAGAGTTTATGGCATTGATAAATCTTTCCGGGATTTTTATAAGCAAATGGGTGGAAGTGAAGTTCTTGGACCAGTCATTTCAGAAGTTTTCTCCTGGGAAGAAAACCAATGCCAATACACCGAAAATGCTTTGATGTGTTTCAATCAAAATTTAAGTCAAAATCAAGGTTATTTTTTCTTTCCCATCGGTGCAATGTTGGGTGTAAATTCTTCTTTAAACGGGAATAACTCGGATGCGGTTCAAGAGGTATATGAAGAATTTACTCCTCTTTACCAGCAACTGGGAGGAGAACCTATCACTGGTAAACTGATCACACTCTGTTCGATACAACCTGCAGGAAAAAAGGATCGAGCAATACTTTGAAAATATTGGTTTTTATCGCCAGATGAATGACCCTGATGATAGAGTTCAACTTCTGGCTTACGGTGCTTACACCTGTGATGAAAAATGTAAATTCACTGCCAGGCAAGGGGCGGGAGTGAACGTGAATGCCAACACGGTCACCATGCCATTCCTGAGTTTTATCAAAAGATTTGAACATGTGGACGCATTTGGCGAACCGCTAACCGCCCCCATTGAAATTCAACCGGGATTAATACAACAGGTTTATCAGAATGCTGTTTTTATCGGGAATCCAAGCTTACCTGAAACCATCCATCTCCTGGATGTCCCGGTACGCCTGGGTGTCAAACAGGATCAACCTGGACCACAACTCTACACCCTGGATGACAACATGGTCTTTTATGTCGTCAATAGCCCAAATGGATTTCATGTCCCTTCAGTATTCGATCAATTTATTATCCAACATGGTGGCAGAGAACTGTCGGGAAGTCCGCTGTGTGAGGTATATGAAGATGGTGATCACATCCGACAATGTTTCCAGAATTATTGTCTGGATTACCTACCTGACAGTCAATCGGTAAAAATGGTGCCACTGGGCGAAGAATTTCTTCAGACCATGAATATTCAGAGCGAGCAGGTGGTTCATTTTGAATACACCGCCCAAACCGTCACGATTGATATTCAGGAAAAATCATCGCATGTATCATTGAACGAAGAGCAGGAGTTACAAATACAGATTTTACGCTCTGAAAACCGAACTCCTCTCCAGAATATTGAATCCGATTTAAAAATCACATTGCCCGATGGCCATGAATATTTTTATGATGTGACGGCAACAGACGAATATGGCATCAGCAAAATTACCATTCCTGCGATCAAACGCGTACAGAATGGCAGCGTCCTGACCTATTCCTTGTGCCTGGATGTGCCGAGCAGTGAGCCATTGTGTGTTAATGACAGCTATCTAATCTGGTAACTTTTCAGGGCTGAGCTTCAGCAAATAAAAGATATTCTGCAATTTTCCCAGACACGGCTGCCAAATCAATTTGAAATTCACCTGCATTCGCGGGTTCTGTCAAGGATGATTGCCAGCGCCGTAAGCCAACAAGATTTCCCTGTTCATCCAGCGCAACTGCCACAATGGTGACATTGGATGCAGGCTCTGCGAGTGTAAATTCTCCATCAATGCTGATGAGTTGACCTTCAAGGGCTGAAATGTCAGAACTTACCTCGACACTGATGGGGAGATAACGACCTGATTCTGGATTATAAGGAACCGCAGAAACAAACTGGGCACTATTTTGAAATGGCTGCGGTATTGGACCGGAGATATAGATTGCTACCGGTATTTTCTCGCCAGCCAGCAAGATATTCAGTGGAGATGTACCCTGCCTGGAAAAAACCTGAGATGCCTGTAAATCAGCCAGGTTAAACCCGATGGTCACATTTTCATAGGCTTCTGACGAAGTATTGTTGACCCAAACAAAACACCAGGCACCCCTTTCAGCATCCGGCAGACAATTCAAGCCTTCAAGAGGCAGTTGAATTGGTGTTGGTTCTGGCGTCAGATTGGTTGGCGGCAGCGTCGCAACCGGAATCAGCAAGTCAGTTCCTACGATCATGATATTCGGATTAACATCCGGATTCATGGATTTCAACTCATCCAGAGAGACATTGTAAAACCAGGCAATCCCCAGCAAGGTTTCCCCTGATTTGATGGTGTGAACACGCGGGGTGGATGTTGGGGAGGGTAAGGGTGTAGAGGTCAGGCGTGGCGTTGGTGTGGATGTAATGGTAGGGGTGAGGGTTGGGGCGATAGTGGGCGTCTCCGGTGTACTGGTGAAGGCACTGTCTGGTAAGGTAAGCTGGCCGGAGGGGACGCAGCCACCGAGGAAAAACATCAAGACGGTGAAGAGTTGATGGATTGGTTTTGATTTCATGGTTGGAATGATACCATGAATTGGAGGGAAGTTTCTTCTCCCATTTCCCTTGTCGTGCAATTGTGGCTATGCTAAACTCAATGCATGACAACTGCCGAAGAGAAGATGTTTCAGGAAGCGCGGAGTGCGATCGAAGCGGGAAATCGGGCTCGTGGGAAAGATCTATTGACGCGGTTGTTAAAGCAAAATCAGGAGAATCCGGATTATTGGTTGTGGATGAGCGGCGTTGTGGATAGCATCAAAGAGCGGCGCTATTGTCTCAATCAGACGCTCAAGCTCGATCCGAAAAACAAATTGGCACGCCGCGGATTGTCTATGCTGGGGGATTTGCCCGTGGATGAGAGTTTGGTCATCCCCTTCGAAGCGCAAAAACGCAAATGGCAATTACCACCGTTAGGTCCGGTAGAAAAACCTGTACCAAAAGTTCCCTGGCTAAAAGTTGGACTTTCTTTTGTTGGTCTCGTCGCTGTGATCATCCTCATCGTATGGGCAGCACAATCCAATCGCCTGTGGTTGTTCCGTGGACGTAACATGGCTGCTTTTGGAACGGCAATTCCTACGCCTACTTACCCTGCCAGCCCAACATCCACCATCACACTTACCCCCAGGATTATTGAGCCGACAGCTCCCTGGAATATTCTGGAGAGCACCTACACACCTACTCCCATTTATGTCTTCACCCCGCACCCCATTGTTGAAGCCTACAGTATAGCCATGCGTAATTATCAGAGAGACAATTGGTTAGAGGCTATCAAGTATTTCAACCAGGCACTTCAATCTCAAAAAGATGCTCCCGATCTCTATTACCATTTGGGAGAAGCGTACCTGCAAACTGGCGAACTCAGCAACGCTCTGACTGCTTATGAAGAAGCCATCAAAATCAATCCTGATTTTGCTCCGGGATATTATGGCAGGGCAAAGATCAACCTGCTGCGGGAAGATACGATTGATTTAGCTGTAGAAGATCTGCTCATCAGTGTCAATCTTGATCCGAATTATGGAGAATCTTATCTGACGCTTTTACAGGCTTATCTTAAGGAAGGAGATGTTGAATCAGCCCGTGAATATCTGGAGAATGTAGAGGTTCTGCTACCCAATACACCGCTCCTCGATCTGGCAAAAGGGCGGATCGCATTGTCCGAAAATGAGTTCAATTTAGCCATTGATTACACGGAAAAAGCTCTGGAAAAAGATTTGACATTGCTGAGTGCCTACAAATTTCTGGGTGAGATCTTTCAGGCGAGTGGCAATCCCAAAGCATCGCTCGATCCTTTGTTGATATACATCCGATACAACACATCCTTTGACCCTGAAGCAGAGATTCTGTTGTCGACCGCTTATGCAGCCAACGATAATTTCGAAGAAGCAATCAACTTATTGGATAAAATTCTGGAACGCGATCCTGCATACTATGAAGGTTTTATGCAACGGGGAATCATTTATACAGCCATGGAAGAATATCAAAAAGCATTTGGAGATTACGCGCGTGCTTTCAAACTGGCACCAAAATCCTTCAAAGCCTGCATCACACTCAGCGAAGCTAATTTTCCTTTGAAAAAACCAGGGAATGCTTACCAACAGGCGAGTGAATGCCAGAAGCTGGCGGAAAATGATAGCGAACTTGCCCGTATGTACTTTGTCCGGGCAATCGCCCTGGAAGAACTGAAAAATGATGTCGCCCAACGGGATTGGGAACGAATGTTGGAATTGGATCCCGAAGCCGTATTACCGGAGTGGAAGGCAACTGCCGAGTTCTATCTCCTTCAATATTACACAGCAACACCCACACCAAGTGAAACGCCCTCTCCTACCCAAAACACCAGAACGCCAATCCCGACAACCAGGACACCAACAAATACACAAACGATCAAACCTACAATTACTCCAACCATGACCGCTACCATCACCCCAACAAAGTGATTGATCCTGATCCAATGAAATCACGCTTGCAAACGTTACTCATCGTTAAAGAGAGAAAAAGAAGACGATCACAAAAGCCCGTCAAAACGCGGCGTTCCCTTCGTCAGTTGAGTCTGGTATCCCTCATTATACTGTTGATTGTGATGGCGAGTGTTCCGGTTGTTATCGGCTACTATTACACACAATTGACAACTAATTTGCCATCTACAGAATGGATTCCTGCTTATCTTGACCCTGAAAACGGTCTCCTGTTATCTCCTACGGTTCTGATGGATAAAAACAATGAGAACGAAATCTATCGCCTTGAAGAAGTTGGTAACCGGAGACGCTTTCTACCTTTGGATCCCAACCAGCCAGAATTTATCAGCCCCTATGTGGTTCAACTCTCCGTAGCTGTTTATCAGTCCGATTTTTGGAGCAGTCCCGGTTATAACCGAAATTTACTTTCAACCGATTCTGATCGAACGATCGCTGAGCGATTGGTTGAAAAATTACTGCTTTGGGATGAGCCGGAAAACCTCAGCCGGATGTTACGCATGCGCTTGCTGGCTGCACAAATCACCGAAAAATATGGCAGAGCACAAGTTTTGGAGTGGTATCTGAACAGCAGTGCTTATGGACATAACACCGTTGGCGTTGACGGAGCCGCACGTTTATATCTGAATAAAAATGCCAGTGAATTGAATCTGGCAGAAGCAGCGTTATTGGTGTCCACCTCCCTCACACCTGCACTCAATCCAATGGATGCACCTCAGGCAGCATTGGAAAACAAGGAGAATTTGTTAATTCAATTAAATGAAGAGGGTTTTGTCTCCGATGAAGATTACAAAACTGCCATGAATTCAAAGCTGGAACTTGTTTCGGCGGTTAAGGAACAGGATCAAATCGCATCCGCCTTTTCCTCTCTGGTCATAAACGAATTATATGAATTGTATGGCAGAGAACGTGTGGAACTGGGTGGTTTACGCGTGGCCACAAGCCTGGATTACGAAATTCAACAAGCCCTACGCTGCACATTAATCACTCAGTTGAACAGGGTTGATGGATCTGAAAATGAAATGATCAATTGCCCCCCTGAAAGATTTTTGCCATCGCTGTTTGATGAGTTTATGGATGATGTTGATTTGATGGGCAGCGGAATCATCCTGGACCCACGTGATGGTGAAGTGCTTGCATTCGTTGGAAATCTGAAAGGAGAAAAAGAATCGCCTGGCAATACACGTAAACAAGGTGGCACCATTCTGACGCCTTTAATTGCCGTGAATGCTTTTGCCAGAGGTTTCTCACCAGCTACACAGGTCTGGGATATTCCAGCGAACTTATCCGAGAATTTATCCGCTTATCAATTACCAATTGAAGAATTTAAAGGCCCAATCCGATTTCGAACGGCGATTGCCAATGATTATTTAACCGGTGTCAACCGGCTATTCGAGCAAATAGGCTATGATGTGGTATCGCGCAGTGCCAATTCATTTGGATTGTCAACCATCAGCAATCTTGATCAGGTTCGGGAAATCCTATACGCTGGCGAGAGTGCCACCATATTAGAAGTCGCAGATTTTTACAGTATTTTTGCAACGCTTGGGACACACTTTGGCAACAAAAATCCAGCCAACGGTTTGATTGAACCAAAATTATTGCAACATGTAGAGATGGTGGATGGCTTAGTATTGGACGATTTCCAGACCGATTCCCAGGCAATCCTGAGCCCGCAACTCGCCTATTTGGTCCATGATATCCTCCAAGACGATTACGAACGCCGGGCAACACTGGGGTATCCGAACTTGCTGGATATTGGTCGACCCAGTGGAGGGAAATTTGGTTCTACCTTTAATAAGGATCAAATCTGGACTGCTGGTTATACCCCACAATACGTCAGTGTGATCTGGTTTGGGCAGACTGAAAAAGAAGCGATTGAATTGAATCCCAAAATCGCAGGCGGTGTCTGGTATGCGATGATGCAATGGCTGCACCAGAATTTACCGGTTGAGAATTGGCAAAAACCCACCGGCATCAGCGAAGCCGTGGTCTGTAGTTTATCCGGTTTGCTACCTACACGGGAATGCCCTGCGACCATCACTGAAATTTTTATTGATGGAACCCAGCCTGCAGGATACGACAATCTTTTTAAAAGCTATGAAATCAATCGGGAAACCGGTCTTCTGGCAACAGTATTCACACCTACAGAAATGATCGAAACAAGAACTTATATGCTTGTTCCAGAAGAAGCGTTGGATTGGGCTTCAGCCAATAGCATCGCTATACCTCCCAAAGATTATGATTTAATCCAGGCACCTAAACCTTCTGAAGACGCATTGATTATATCCCCTCCCAACTATAGCTACTTAAGTGGTGTTGTGGACATCATGGGAACCGTGCAAACACAGGATTTAACCAGTTATCGTATCCAGGTCGGGCAGGGTTTAAATCCAGCGACCTGGTTACAGATTGGTGAAGATTTTACACGCAAGATTTCCAATCGAAAAATTGTGGAATGGGACACCACCGGTATAGAAGATGGTCTTTATGCTTTGCGTCTGATGGTGATTCGTGAGAATTTCCAGGTGGATATACACACTATCCAGGTGTCTGTGGATAACACTCCCCCAACCGGTAAGATCCTGTATCCGACAGCAGACCGGACTGTACCAAGGTCCTCACAAGGAACAATTACCTTACAGGCAGAAGCATTTGACAGCACCGGGATTGAGCGGGTTGAATGGTGGTTGGATGGAAAAATGGTTGGCAGCAACACCCAAATGCCTTATAGTTATCCTATCAACATTAACGCTGGAAAACATACACTCTTCATCAAAATTTACGATGTAGCCGGAAACGAATTCATTTCCAGCGAATTTGAATTTGTGGTTGAGTAAATAAAAGTTTTACAGGAGGAAAAAATGAACACACAGATTACCTGGTATGGGCATGCAACCCTGGGCATTAATACAAACGGATATAAATTAATCATTGATCCTTATTTTAGTGGGAACCCTTCCTCTCCCATTAGAGCTGATCAGGTTCAGGCGGATTATCTCTTGATCACCCATGGGCATGGAGATCATGTTGGGGATAGCGTTGCAATTGCCCAACGAACCAATGCGGAAGTGATCTCCAACGCTGAAATTGTAAGATGGATCAGCAAGCAAGGTGTTAGGAAGACCCATGGTCAACATCTTGGGGGTGGCTTCCAATATCCATTTGGGTACCTGAAACTGACGCTGGCATTGCATGGATCCTCCCTCCCAGATGGAAGCGATGGTGGCAACCCGGCTGGATTCTTATTGACCACGAATGATCACAAGAAAATCTATGTAGCCGGAGACACCGGACTTTTCGGAGATATGAAACTGATTGGCGAAGAAGGAATTGATCTGGCTATTATTCCCATCGGTGATAATTACACCATGGGTCCCGAAGATGCGCTCCGAGCCGTAAAATTACTACAGCCAAAACATGTGATCCCCATTCATTTCAACACCTGGGATTTAATCGCTCAGGATGGGCAAGCATGGGCATCAAAAGTCCAAGAACAAACGAATTGTCAGGTGCATGTTTTAAAACCTGGAGACACTTTCACGCTATAACATCCTTATAAATTAATAAGACAAAGTTTATACAATCGTATCGATTTTGTATATGGTTTCCTTTAAAATCGAATTATTAGTATTTAAGACCAGGCTTTGATAAATCAAGTCAAAAAAATGGTAAAAAATATTTACGCGAATGGAATTTGATAGTTTTTGCCAGCCTTTGTAAACTACAATTTGCGCGATAAGCAAGAAGGATTTGATCAGTTTTAGTTATCTAGGTGTTTTTGAAAAATAGATGAAAATCCGGAGGATGCATGGGACCCACCACAGGGAGAGATGAGAAAAAGTTTTACAACATGAGCCTTGAAGAACGGCATGCCTGGCTTCAAAGAACCCAGAATTTGGATTCTCAGACAATCTCCGTTTTAAGTGGTGTGAATGGTTTGAAGATCGAGCAGGCTGATCATATGATTGAGAACGTGATTGGCACTTTCAGTTTACCATTGGGAATTGCTCAGAATTTCCTTGTCAATGGACGGGAAGTACTCGTCCCCATGGTACTGGAAGAACCCTCCGTGGTAGCCAGTGCGTCTTACATGGCGAAACTGGCTCGTTCCTCCGGTGGTTTCTTCGCCCACACCACAGCCCCAGAAATGATCGCCCAGATTCAGGTCATTGATCTGGATGAGGTACATTCAGCGCGTCTAAAAATATTGGAAGCCAAACAGGTCTTACTCGATCGAGCTGGCAAAGTTGACCCTGTACTGAGCAAATATGGGGGTGGGCCACGTGATATCAAGGTGCGAATTATAGATGACTCCCCCATTGGTCCATTTCTGGTGGTGCATCTGATCTTTGATGTACGTGATGCCATGGGCGCTAATGCTGTTAATACGGCAGCCGAGACGTTAGCTCCTCAAATTGAATCTTTGACAGGTGGAAAAGTTCATTTACGCATATTATCCAACCTGGCAGACAGAAGATTGGCCCGATCACGGGTCACGATCCTGAAAGAAAACCTGTCGTTTGGTGATTTCACAGCCAACGAAGTTCGCGATGGTATCATCGCTGCCTGGGCGTTCGCCGCCGTGGATCCATATCGGGCAGCCACCCACAATAAAGGCATTATGAATGCCATCGATCCAATAGTAATTGCTACTGGTAATGATTGGCGGGCTGTTGAAGCTGGCGCGCATGCTTATGCTGCACGATCCGGCCAATATACAAGCCTGACCACCTGGGCAAAAGATAAGGATGGCAATCTGGTGGGCACCATCGAGATGCCTATGGCGGTTGGAACCGTTGGAGGCGCGACCCGGGTTCATCCCACTGCAAAGGCTGCCCTGAAATTAATGAAAATCGAAAACGCTCAGGAACTGGCTGAGATTATTGTTTCAGCAGGTCTGGCACAAAATCTTGCAGCTTTACGAGCATTGGCTACCGAGGGTATCCAACGGGGTCATATGAGTTTGCATGCCCGGCAGGTCGCTATCACAGCCGGAGCGGAAGGGGAAGAAATATCAAAACTTGCAGGCCAATTAGCACAGGAAAAAAATGTACGGGTCGAACGTGCCCAGGAAATATTAGCAGAATGGAGAAAATAAATTAATGATGAATGATTATGCAACCGATCCAATTTTGTTAAAACCAAGTCATCCGGTCGGAATTATCGGGTATGGAGCTTACGTCCCTCGTTATCGATTGCCAGCTACGGAGGTTGCTCGATTGTGGAAAGGTGGTGAGGATGAAGGCTTACCCATCAAGGAAAAAGCCGTCCCCGGATTTGATGAAGATACCATCACCATGTCCATCGAAGCCTCGCGCAATGCATTAAAAAGAGCAGGCATTGACCCAAGAGAGATCCGTGCGGTCTGGATCGGTAGTGAATCACATCCCTACGCGGTCAAACCATCCTCCACCATTGTTGGGGAAGCAATTGGTTGTTCACCGCACATTCAGGCCGGTGATTGGGAATTCGCCTGTAAAGCCGGGACAGAAGCCATGGTAGCAGCGATTGGATTGGTTGGATCCCGTATGGCTAAGTATGCCCTGGCAATTGGAATGGATACTGCCCAGGGTCGGCCTGGTGACGCTCTGGAATATACCGCCGCAGCAGGCGGCGCTGCCTACATTATTAGCCCAGCAGAGGAAGCAGTGGCTATCATCAATGCCACATTTTCCTTCGTGACCGATACACCGGATTTCTGGCGCAGACCCGAGCAACATTATCCGGAGCACGGTCAACGTTTCACCGGTGACCCGGCTTACTTCAAACATATTACAGAAGCTGGCAAACATATGATGCAGGCAATGAATACCACCCCAGCTGATTACAAATATGCAGTCTTTCATCAACCAAACACGAAATTTCCTCAGCGTGTGGCTGGATTATTGGGTTTCTCCAAAGAGCAATACAAGACAGGTTTATTATCACCTGTGATTGGAAACACGTATGCTGGCGCTGCCATTATTGGCTTGACCGCCATTCTGGATGAAGCAGAACCTGGTGATCGTATTCTTTTGGTTTCATTCGGAAGCGGCGCTGGATCGGATGCCATGGATATTACCGTGACTGATCGAATTCTGGAACGCCGTGATAAAGCCTTAAAAACGCAGGATTATATTGCCCGGCGAACCGAGATAGATTATGCAACTTACACGCGTTTACGCGGCAAATTGACGATGCGGTAAGGGAGGAATAATGCGTGAAGTTGTCATTGCAGGTATTGGTCAAATCCCGGTTGGAGAACATTGGGAATTATCTTTGCGCAATATTTCTGCCCGAGCGGTTCAGGCTGCCAAAAAGGATGCGGGAGGATTAATCCCTGAAGCGATCTATATAGGTAATTTAATTGCTTCCGTGGCATCGCATCAGGCAAATTTAGGTGCATTGGTTACCGATAACACTTTCCTGGAAGGAACTGAATCTTACACGATTGAAGCCGGAGAAGCCTCAGCAGCGGCTGCTTTTCGCATGGCCTATCTGGCAGTCGCATCCGGCTGGGTGGATATCGCCATGGCTTTGGGTATGGAAAAATATACTGATCTTTCCGGGGATGGCATGGATGAACCCACCAAACTGGTAATGGATTACGACTATGAAGTATATATCGGACAGACGCTTACCAGCCAGGCAGGTTTGCTGATGCAGCGTTACCTGTATGAAAACCCCAAAGCAGACCGCATGGCATTTGGCGCATTCCCTTTGATCGGGCATACCAATGCAGTCAACAATCCCAATGCCATGTTCCGCAAAGCAATTCGACCAGAGGTGTATGAAAAAGCCGGAATGGTCTCTTCCCCGATGAACATGTTTGATATCGCCCCGTATGCGGATGGTGCAGCTGCTCTCATCCTGACCACACCAGAAATTGCCCATAAAGTTGGTCATCCCCTGGTGCGGGTGATCGGGTCGGATGTCGCTATTGATACCCTGGCGTTGCACGACCGCCCCGACCCATTGGCTTTTCGGGCTGCTGGGGTCTCACTCGAGAATGCCTGTTCACAGGCTGGTATTTTACCCAGTGATGTGAATTTGTTCGAATTGCATGATGCTTACAGTGTATATGGGGTACTCTCACTGGAAGCTGCCGGGTTTGCCCCACGCGGTGAGGGCTGGAAGCTGGCTATGGGAGACAAATTAACATTGAAAGGCGACTTACCAATCAACACCATGGGAGGGTTGAAAGCCCGTGGATATCCACTGGGTGCCACTGGCGCGTATCAATTGGTGGAAGCTGTACAACAATTACGGGGTGAAGCAGGAGAAAATCAGATCCAGAATGCTCGTCTGGCACTGGTGCAAAGTCTGGGTGGTCCCGCCTCGACTGCTGTAACCCATGTTTTGGAAAGAATGCCTGCCTAACTTCTATTATGTGGCAGAAAGGTACAATTATGAGCAAACCCATACTAAGTCCAGCGATCCCACAATTACCAACCGGCAATATTAAGAAGACTTCAGAATTTTTTGAATCAATTCTCAATTTTGAGATCGTTGAGATATTCCCAGAATACAACCACCTAATCGTTAAACGTGGGAATGCTGAAATTCACTTCTGGCAAGCTACAAACGAAGCGGAAGCAAAGTCGATCGCAAGCCAAAGTAGCTGCTACATTCGAGTCGATAACATTGAAGTCCTGTTTTCAGAGTTTAAGGCTAAAGGTGCGCCCTTTGCGTACGAGTTAACGAAACAGCCTTGGGGAATGAACGAAATGCAGGTCAACGATCCTTACGGTAACGCTATTAGGTTTGGCGAGGAGTATGAGTAGTGGTCAACCTGAATTATTAATAAAAGATTAGAAGATAGGAAATTGGGCAGTTTTGATAGGATTTGATAGAAGTTAAAGATTAAACTGGCATAGATCATCAGACGATGAAAAGGAGTAATTAAAAATGGAAGTACCACGTCATTGGAGATTAAAAAAACAACGGTACGCATTAGTGGGAGAAGTTTGCCCACATTGTAGTTCAAAGATTTTTCCTCCCCGCGATGTATGCCCCTACTGCGGTGGAGAAGCCAAAACACAATTTTCATTCAGTGGGCGTGGACAGGTGTATAGCTTTACACAAATGACCAGTGTCCCGGCTGGCTACGAACAGTCAGCCCCCTACACCATGGCTCTTGTGCAATTAGAAGAAGGCCCTGTCGTTACCGCGCAATTAACCGACCTGGGTGAACAGCATGTGGAAATTGGTATGCCGGTTGAGATGGTCACTCGCAAGATCCGCACCGATATGGATGACCGAGGGATCATTATTTATGGATATAAATTCAGGCCGGTGATGTCAGGGTCGTAAGTGGATAGACAAGCACAAAAAAATGACGATGCGCTCTCCAATTGGAGAGCGTGTTGCTTGATATGTGATAATCGTACATAGAAATTTTTCGTAAGGTGTGACGTCATCATCTGGATTTTTGGTGCGACAATTAATAAACTTCTGTTAGTAGGAGAAAAGCCATAAATCAGGCGACGCGTAGATTCTTTACAAAAATCATTGTATTGTTGTTTTCAGCAGGAGCAGGTATTGTCATAACAACAGTGGTGACAACCCCAGTTATTTGGTTTGCTTATGCAAGGGCAAATGATGGACCCATTTTTCCCGCTCCACTTGTGGCAATCGGTTTGATTGCTTTGCCATATGGTGTATTGTTATTCCCATTGCAGGTAATTGTGATGTTGTTTGAATTCTTCCGAAAGAAATTGTTGGGTATTAAATTATTGTTCATCGGTTTTGTTGGTGGTGTATTGGCTGGTTTTCTTTGGTATTCTGTATTAAAAACCAGTCGAATTACCTACCAGGAGATCTTTTTATTATTTGGCATCGCTATTTTGCAAGCCTTCGTAGTATTCGGATTTCACTTGATTGCTAACAAATTAAAGATAGGAAATTTCAAAAAATGAAAAAGATCATTTATAGCATCACCAATTACCGACATGGGTGAACAGCATGTGGAAATCGGGATGCCGGTTGAGATGGTCACCCGCAAGATCCGCACCGATATGGATGATCGTGGGATCATCATTTATGGATAGATTCCGTCCTGTAATGCAGGCATAATGATGTAAGGTCGGAGGAAAAAGCGCCTTTCCTGGTTGGAAGGCGTTTTTTGATTTATATTCTTGTGGAATACTAGTATTGTTTGATGCGATTTTGGTAAAGCCCTTGAGAGTATTAAGCTTTTCAATACAAATAAAATCAATCCTCATCATAGTTTTTCTTGAGCATGTCGATGATCTCTTCGAGAGAAATGCCGAGGGTTTTGTAATACTCCATGTCTTTGGCAAGTTTTTCACTGACAAGCTGGTTACGTTTGGCATCCAGGGCGGTTGGCTTCAGAGAAGATACGAAACAACCTTTGCCAGCCATCGTGTAAATCAGGCCGGCATGTTCCAATTCTTCCCAGGCTCGTTTGACCGTGATCACGCTGATGCGTAGCTCTTTGGCAACCGTGCGGATGGGTGGCAGGCAGGTGTCACTGGAAAGTTGCCCCTTAATGATCTGCGCGCTGATCTGTTCAAAGATCTGCTGATAGATTGGATCCCCGGAGGTGTTGGAAATAACAATATCCATGCGGGTTTACAAGTCCACTTTTTCGAAGTTAGCTGCTGATTTGCGATAGGTCAGCCACAGCGACAGGGGAAAGATAAGCATGCCCGTGATCAAAATTGGAAATTGGTACATCGCCATCGCCGAATCGGTGGTATCCAAATGCGTTTTTAGAAAGGGTATCATTTGCACAGCTAACTCAACAGCGACGACATAAATCGTCACGGCGATGCTGGCGTAAACCAGGGGTATACCCACTTTAACGGCAGTCTTGTAGAAAAGCGGAAGAAAGATGGCGTTGAAGAGAGCATACATGATCAGGACCAGGCCAAAGAAGGCCATGTTGGCTTCAATCCCTGCCAAATTTCCAGCGGTATTGGGGTTGATGCGGATGCCGATGATAGCAAAGGGGATGCCAATCGCGAGCTGCAGCAATTCGATGATGGCAACGGTGATGATACGAGATTTAACCACATCGCTTTTTCTAACCGGTAGAGAGGCGGTGAAAAAGATATCCTTGTTTTCTCTGGCGGACAGAAAAATGAAGAAAATACCCAGGCAGGTATAAACAAAAGCTACGTAATAGGGATAAGACGGGATCATCAGCATTGCACCAATAGCCATAAACAGGTAGGTGGTCGGGTGTAAAGCCAGTTTGATTTCTTTAAAAAGCAGGACTTTCATAATTTTTTACTCCTTCTCGATGTGGATCATGATGGATTCGAGATCCGCTGGGGCGATCTCCAACCCGTCGGCGAATGGTAAGTTATCCGTGGGTAAGAGAGCAGTGAAACCAAAGTCATTCTTCTTGCAGCCAATCAATTGGGGCAGCAAGGTTTCGGTGAGCTGTGCTCTGGTACCTTTGACGATTTTATATGAATTTACAAGGTCGTCTTTGGAGGTGCTGGCAATGATTTCTCCGTTTTTGATGTAGGTAATGTAATCAGCACACTTTTCGAGATCGGACGTGATCTGCGTGGAGAAGAGGATACTGCGTTCGCTGTTCTCGATCAGTTCCTGGAAAAGTTCGAGTAAATCGTCCCGTGAGACGGGATCAAGGCCGGTAGTGGGCTCGTCGAGAATCAAGAGACGGGCGTTGTGTGAGAGAGCCAGGGCAAGAGCGAACTTGACGCGCATACCGTCAGAAAGTTCCTTGACGGTCTTATCGGGGTCGAGGTCAAAACGTTTGAGGTAAGTGGTAAAGGCATTGCCATCCCATTCGGAGTAAAAGCGTCGGGTGACGTCGGCGATGACTGAAATTTTCTTCGTTGGATAATAGGACACCTGGCCAAGCACTAACCCAATCTGCTGTTTACAGGTAAATTCTTCGTCAGCGAAATCCATGCCAAAAACGTTAACCGTACCTGAATCGGGATGAACGAGGCGCAATATGGATTTGATGGTAGTGGTCTTCCCCGCACCGTTGCGTCCAATGAAACCCATGATATAGCCCTGATCGAGGCTGAAAGAGACGTTTTTAAGGTCGAACTTGGGATAGTGCTTGTTGAGATTCTGAACAGATAGAATTTCCATTGCTCCTGATACTCCTTCCAAACTGTGTATATCGTATATACACAATATAACGCGTTGTGAAAGAGTTGTCAAGGGAAATTGAAGTTTGATTTAACAATTCAGGGAATTATTAATAATTAAAATATGTTAGTAGTTGATTATTGGAATCGGATCCACCCTCGATGTGCCAGTTAATCATATTGCATCAGGAGCGCGATAAATGATAGACGTTATTATTAACTTGGGAAAAAGAAATAACACCTTAGCCACCACACACCAATGCATTAGTAAGACTGGAAGAATTCCCGATTGTAACAGAAAAACTAACCGACCTGGGTGAACAGCATGTGGAAATTGGCATGCCAATCGAAATGGTCACCCGCAAGATCCACACCGATATGGATGACCGGGGGATCATTATTTATGGATATAAGTTTAGGCCTGTGACTGCAGGCATAGTGATGTAAGTTCGGAGTAAAAGCATATCCAAATTGGAAGGTGCTTTTTACATCCAATTCAGGTAAAATCAAATGGATGAGCGCATTATTTTCTGATACCCATCCCAAAATGGAAGCCCTGCAAATTGAGCTATGGCGGTCAGCCAGCCCCACCCGCAAAATGCAAATGCTGGCGCAGCTCAACCAATCGGCTCGTTTGTTAGCATTGGCTGGGTTACGTTCGCAGTATCCTAAGAGCAGCGAAACCGAATTGCGTCGCAGGCTGGCAGGTTTGCTTCTCGGCGAGGAAATTGCATGTAAGGTTTATGGAGCGCTACCCGATGCAAAATGAACCGATTGAAGTCACGCTCAAAGTCACCCATGTTCTCGAAAGTCTTGGCATTCCATATCTCATTAGTGGCTCCCTTGCCAGTACTCTCTACGGCATGATACGCACTACCCAGGATTCAGATATCGTTGCTGAAATGCAATTTGAACATCTAAAGCCATTTGTTTCCGCTTTGCAAGGTGAATTCTATTTAGACGATGAGATGATCGCTGAATCCATTCAGGGTCATTCCAATTTTAACATCATTCATCGGGAAACTATGTTCAAAGTGGATGTTTTCATTCCAAAGCCACGCCCCTTTTTGCACTCTCAACTTATTCGTTCACGAATGCAAACCTTTATTTTTGAAACTGAAGTCAGCGCAAAATTTTCTAGCCCCGAAGACACCATCCTGGCAAAACTCGAATGGTATCATCTGGGTGGTGAAGTGTCGGAGCGTCAATGGCGAGACATTCTTGGGGTATTGAAAACACTCGCAGGCACACTAGATTTAAGCTATTTACGAAAATGGGCAGACGAACTCGAAGTCAAAAATTTATTGGAACGCGCTTTAAAAGAATTGGAATAACATCCGAAAACCCGAGAAAACCATCATTCTCTCAAACGCAGTTCGTGTCGGATGAGTGGATTTATGTTCTCTCCTGTAAAGCAGTGAAAAAGTTGTTGGATTAAAGTTTTGTGCGCTTTCCTGGCTGGGAGACTTTTTTTCAAGTGTAAATTAAGCGCGTTTGCAGGGTTTCAAATATTCCCTATAATCAAATAGTAAGGCTTTACGATCCATCATACCGATTGTTGCTAAATATGGATTATTGCGATAAGAATCAGGCAAACCTGGAGGTAGCCTATGAAATCAATTGTGTACACTAAATACGGATCGCCGGATGTACTTGAGCTCAAGGATTTGGCGATGCCTTCTCCTCTTGAAGGTGAGGTTCTCATTGAAATTCATGCTGCTTCCGTTAATGCTTATGACTGGCATTTCCTGACGGCCGACGTGTTCCTGATCCGCCTGATGAGCGGAGGTCTGTTGAAACCCAAAAAGACAACGCTGGGGGCCGATATCGCTGGAAGCGTTATTGCGGTTGGTGAAGGGACAACGAAATTCCAGGTTGGGGATGATGTGTTCGGGGTCGCAAAAGGCGGCAGTGGTGGATTTGCCGAATACGTGTGTGCCAACGAAAAAGCCCTGGCTTTAAAACCAGCTAATGTCAGTTTTGAGGAAGCTGCCGCCGCACCTATGGCAGCACTGACCGCTTTGCAGGGACTGCGCGACATTGGAGAGATCCAAGCAGGGCAAAAGGTGTTTATCCATGGCGCTTCGGGCGGTGTTGGCACATTTGCGGTCCAGATTGCAAAATCCTTTGATGCACATGTGACAGCCGTGTGCAGTTCAAGAAATGTGGAAACGGCTCTTTCGCTTGGCGCGGACCAGGTGATTGACTATACAAAAGAAGACTTTACGAAGAACGGAGAGCTCTACGATCTGATCCTGGTTGCAAATGGGAAGCGTTCGATATTCGAATACAAGCGCTCGCTTAAACCCAAAGGGATTTGTGTTTTAGCCGGAGGAGGTAAAAACTCTATTCCGCAACTGGTGGCAGGCATGTTCCTGGAGTGGTGGATTGCGAAGACCGAGGGGAAAAAGATAAGCTCGTTTATTGCCAAAATTAACCCAAAGGATTTAACTACCGTCCATGAACTTCTCAAAACAGGGAAAGTGAAACCAGTGATAGACCGGACGTATCCATTGCGTGAGACAGCGGAAGCGCTGCGGTATCTCGGAGAAGGCCACGCAAAAGGAAAAATCATTGTTACAATGGAACATGCAAGAAACACATAAACCGGTTTTTAACTGACCTGATGAATACCATTAGGTTGACCGGTGTGATTTTTCGTGTTTTTACCCTGAACCATAAATCATCATAAACCAAACCATCATAACCATAATTAATAATTAAAGGATAAAAACAATGACAAATCACCAAAAAAACAGAAATCCCTGGAAATTTTTCTTGCTGACATTTGCTTATTCATGGATCATTTGGATTCCATCTGTGTTAGATGGCATCGGCGTCAATTTACCTTTTAATGTTGCTAGCTACACTATGTTGGTTGTTATCATCGGGGCATTTGCCCCATTGTTGGCAGCGCTTACACTGGTTGCCCGGGATGAGGGTTGGAAGGGAATAAAAACATTTTTTAAGGCGTGCGATTGATTTTCGGGTCAAGCCAATCTATTTGGTTCATTGCATTGGGATTGCCAATCATCATCCATTTGATCGCGCATTATTTAGCCCTTGCGGTTAACCTGGATGTTGCGCAAACGCTCTTTCCCGCAGATATGGGTACTCCAGCAATCATTTTAGCAATCCCATACTTTATTCTCATGATGCTTATCGGGGGTGGTCAGGAAGAATTTGGCTGGCGCGGTTATGCCCAGGAACCTTTGCAAGAAAAGTTGGGGGTTATCCCAGCAAGTCTGGTGATCGGTGTAATTTGGGGTTTCTGGCATTTACCTTTATGGTTTATGGCAGGTGATTTACATAGTGCCTACTCGTTTTTTGCTTTTGTATTAATGACGACCAGTATATCGATCATGTATGCCTGGTTATATAATTCGAGCGGGAAAAAACTAATCGTAGTGATTTTTTTCCATGCCATGAACAATACTGCTGCACCATTACTGCCATTTTTACATGGCATAGAAGGAAAACCAGAGACTGCCTACTGGATTTATGCAGCGGTTAATGTGATTTTTGGGATAATTTTCGCTACCATTATTTCGAAGAATAAAAACCAACATAAAGAAAAGGCAATCTCCGCTTAAATTATCGATTGTCAATCCCATAACAGCTTTGCATTTTTGAATGGTGCTCAGGGAATTCTTCTCCCGGAACCCAGTTAATTATTGGTCTGGATTGAGACTCTATCGACCATTATTTAATGCGGGAAAATTTAACATCCGGTTCTGTTCCAAAGCTGGGAAACATGCCATAAATAATCAGTTGATCATCCTGAAAATCAGCACGTAACACCGTTTCGTCATCATAAACAATCCAGGTGTTGCCATCTGACCTGATTTCTAAGGCACAATTACGTTCCCCGTAAATTACACCCGTATTTGGATCGGTGATCGTTTCAAAACACTGGTCATCGGTTTCGACTTCTAACACAATTCGTCTATCCTCGGTGCCATAGCCGGTCGGTCGGACAATATTTGCTTCCCATGTACCAATTTCTTTATCAACGTCAAGGTTCACATCAATATCATCAGGTTTGCAACCACCAATCAACAATAGACTTACAATGATTATTAACTTTATAGTCAAGAATAATCGCTTTCGCATGGTGGAAATTCCTTTTGGTAAATTAATATTTCAGAATTTTATCGATGAATTGAAAATTTTTCGTAAAAAAATTATTCCATTTTGAGAAATATGAATTTTACCACGTGTAATTACCCAATTATTTCACTAATCAGATGATCAATTTATTTTATGTGAGGTGAAATTGTCAATATTCTCTCTAACTATTCAACAATCTCTTGTCCCGCACCACAATAACAAGGTCTCTTGTTTTGAGTAGCGATGTGGTATTAAAACAGCCCACCACGGCGGGGATTCAAATTTCCCTGGCGACGATGGCTCCGTGGGAAAGCGAATACAATTATGCAATTGTGATGAGTATTCGAGAACATAAATACCTGTTGAAATTTTTTAGATTTTGTAAATAGGTTCACATCTATTTCAAGATAAAATATTTATTGCCGTTTTTTAAGAGAATCCATCTACATCCAAAGCATCTGACTTCATTACGATCAGCTTTACAAGATGCACAGATGATCTGCGCCATTCACTCTCCTGAACTAAATTAAACACATTGCGATGTAAGTGATCACGTTTAGAATTCCTCTTTGAAGCAATTGAGTAATTAAATTAGCTATGAATTCTTCCTATTTCTGGAGTAAATCTTATACTGAAGCAGTCAATGATACGAACCTTAGTTCAATATTCTTAAAAAGAATTTAAATACTAAAAAAGGATCAAACACAACTATGAATGAAATTCCAATCAAGGTTTATTAACTTAACAAGGATTTGATCATCAAGTAGCTCTTTGATTGCTCATTAAAAGTCACCATATACAACTTGATCAAAGTGGCTTTATATTCCTTATAATACAAGATTAATTATTAAAATCGATCTGTTCAAAAGGAATTGTACAAATTGAAAACTTTCTCTGAAAACAAAAATATTACCCGAAACCCGCTGGGTCGCTGCCCTGGTCATTCCATTTCTTGTGGTTGCATTTGTCATATTATTCTTTTTCCCCGCCGAAACAGAAAAATTATTCGCGTGGAAAATTCAACCTTCCATGTCTGCCATGATGTTGGCAGCTGCTTATGCTGGTGGTATCGTCTTCTTTATAGGGGTGCTGAGATTAAAGCAATGGATAAGATCAAAGTAGGGTTCCTTCCGGTTTTATCTTTTGCTTCTCTGTTAGGGATAGCCATTATTCTCCACTGGGATAAATTTAGTCATGGTCATATTTCATTTATTGCCTGGGCAGGTTTGTATTTCACCACGCCATTTATTGTCCTGACTGTGTGGATTCGAAATCGGAACCAGGATACAAGGAGATTGGATGATCATGATATTGTAATTCCAACCTCAGTACGACTCATCATTGGGTTCATTGGCGCCATCACACTGATAATCAGTTTTTTTATTCATCCAGTATCCATGACCGTCCCAGTACTATACTTCGCGAACGCAAGCCGTTAGGAAACAGGAATTATAATGCAGACACCTCTAAACACAATTTTGCTCTACGCAAAGAACATGCAAGCTACCGCTGAGTTTTATGAGAAATACTTTGGCTTCATTTCAACTGGCAAAGTTGTCGAAGGACTTATCGAATTGAAGTCTCAGAATGGTGGTGCAAATATTCTGATTCACCAAGCCGCTAAAAGTGTAAAATTAGGTCAGGTTGGCGTGAAACTCATGTTCGATGTTGAAGACATTGAAAAATTTAAGGAGGAATCAGCAGCAAAGGGGCTTATGTTTGGCAGTACGCACCAAGCAAATGGTTACTCATTTGCAAACACAAAAGACCCTGACAATAACTCTATTGCGATTTCTAGTCGCGCGTTCAGAAACCGGACCTATTAAAAGCAGTATTAATTGCAAAATTAAATTTTGTGAGGAAAAGTTCAACTTATTAGCAGTGGTATCTATTCTCTGCCATCATTTTGGTACGCATAAAGTTGGCAAACTATGCTTGCACTGGATGACGGGGACTGTGAATTGCGAAGGTGCTGTTTTCAAGCAAATAGGAATCTCGTTTACCAATGGGAATGAACGCATTATCATTTGTGGGACACCAAATTTAAAGGGTGAAAAAGGTCAATACGGTCCACGGGATTGGTTAGCAAACCTGAGAGCACATCCTGATTTTACATTTTGTCTCAAAGAATCTCTTCAGATTGAACTGCCAGCCAAAGCGGTGGAAATTGTTGATCCGGAAGATCGAAGATATTTGATGAGCGCTCCGGAAACCCAATGGTATCGGGATCAGGTGGACACTGTCGATGAGCTGGTGAAGTACAGTCCAATTGCTGAAGTATTCTTTAAGGGTATAGCATAGAGAATCTAAAATAATAAGTTAGTTTATATCAGTTCCAACCAGCGTTTCAGAGTTGAAATTCTATGATAAGTTGGGAAATATGTATTTATATACTAATATTCGATTATTCATAATGGGTCAGTAGATTTGTAAATATAATTAATAGGTGGATATTGCAATGGAATCCATGCGAACACTACAGACCAGAATTCATTAAAAACGATCCATTCGACGAAAAGAAAGGTAATACTATGCGGGTCACGCTTGTCTCTCTTGGTTCACGTGGTGATGTGCAGCCATTCATTGCTCTGGCGGTAGGGCTTCAAAACACCGGTCGCCACCAGGTAACCATTGCTGCTCCGGATAATTTTGAACCTCAGGTAAAAGATTACAAGCTGAACTTTTTTCAACTCGGTATCGATACTCAGAAGTTGCTGGGAACCGAAGGGATCGACCCCAAACAAAATATCCTATTATGGCTTTCAAAAGTCCTTGGTTCGATGAAGCCTCTCACCGAGCGTATTGCCGAAAATACATGCTTGGCCTGTCAGGATGCTGAATTGATTATTTACTCGATGATGGGGATTGCTGTATATCATGTAGCAGAGAAAATTGGAATTCCTTGTCTGATGGCTATACCGATCCCGGGGTTTGCTCCTACACGTGCCTACCCCAATCCGAATGGTATTTTCCCGGTATTGCCACTGGGTGGGGGATATAACAAATTAACTCATATAATCTCTCTCTTCCTCTTTCAAGTATTCACTGGTCCAATGATCAACCGTTGGAGAAAAGGAAAACTCAATTTACCAGCCATTCCTTTTGGAAAGTATCCATATTTCCAAATGAACGGACAGCCCCAAACGATCATTGGATGTTATAGCCCCATCATTTCTCCTAAACCAGATGATTGGGGCGAGAACATCCAACTGACAGGTTATTGGTTTCTGGATCCACCTCCTGATTGGCAACCACCTACCAAATTAGTAAATTTTCTCGAAGCGGGTGCTCCGCCCGTGTACATTGGCTTTGGGAGCATGGCAAACCGCACCCCCCGAAAAATGTCTCAACTTGTGATTGAAGCTTTAGCCAAAACAGGACAGAGGGGTATCCTTGCTGCAGGCTGGGGTGGACTGGATCATACTCATTTACCGGATACGATATTTGCGCTGGATTCTGTTCCTCACGCCTGGTTATTTCCACGTATGGCAGCCGTCGTACACCATGGTGGTGCCGGTACGACGGCTGCTGGGTTGCGTGCAGGAGTACCATCCATACTTATTCCACATCTAGGTGATCAACATTTCTGGGCAAAACGGGTAGAAGAATTTTATGTTGGCCCCCGATCCATCCCACCTAGAAAACTTACAGCAGAAAGACTCGCTGAAGCTATCACCATTGCCACCACCGACCAAAATATTCGTGCAAATGCAGCAGCAATAAGTGAACGTATTCGAACAGAAGATGGAATTGGAGGAGCGATTGAACTGATTGAAGAATTTTTAAGATGAGAAAAGACAAAATCTGATTCGAGGTCTGTGAAGAAAAATTGAAACCTTTGAAAGCTTACCCTAAATCGCATTGAAATATATCTTAAATTCAAACTTTGATATCTCTTGCACCTCTTTTGTTAATTCGTTTCCATTATTGGTCTCTGAAACAAATTATGGATCCTTGAAGCTGATTCATTCTTGCTTTTTCTGGCTGGAAATAGCATAATTGCATGTTATCTGAAATTAATAATTCATAAGAGCTTTATGAAAAATTAGAAGAACAAGAAGGTGCGACATTGAACCTGGTAACTAGACTCGAAAATAAAAGTAAAACGTTTTATTTTATCCTTGGTTTTCTTCTTATCGGAATAATTGGGTTCCTGGATCTCGTCACTGGTTATGAATTCGCATTTTCAGTTTTCTATGTGCTCCCAATCTCTCTATTTACCTGGTTTATTGGCCGCAAGCTCGGGATTTTTTCCTCGGTTGTTAGTGCCTTCGTTTGGTTGGGGGCTGATATGGCCGCTGGAAACACGTACTCTTCTCCCTTGATCCCTTATTGGAATTCCATTATTCGTCTCCTTTTTTATATTCTCATTACAGTCCTATTATCCTCAGTGCATAATCTTACGGAACTTGAAAAAGTTCTATCCCGTACAGATAATTTAACCGGAGCGGCAAATTTACGTCACTTTTTGGAATTGGTACAAATGGAAATTGACCGTTTACAAAGATACGGACACCCTTTTTCTTTAGCATACTTTGACCTTGATAACTTTAAAACCATGAATGATCAATTTGGCCATTCCACTGGTGACGATATTCTCTGTTCAGTGGTCAATTCTATCAATAAGAATATCAGAAAAACTGATACAGTAACCCGGTTAGGAGGGGATGAATTCGCGCTTTTATTGCCTTTCACGACTGAAGAGGCTGCCAAAGTCGTTCTTCCAAAAATTAAAGAATCTCCTTCAAGAAGAGATGAAAAACAATAATTGGTCAATTTCTTTCAGTTTTGGTGTGGTAACGTACAACACTGCCCCAACATCAATCGATGAATTGGTGCGAATGGCTGATGAATTGATGTACTCAGTAAAACGTGATGGTAAAAACGGAATTAAATATTCTGTTTTTGCAAGCTGAGGGTTGTATTTTTGAGAATGGATTAACTATTACTAAATTAATATGGAAGATACCAGATAAATTTCCTTCAATTTGATTGAACTTTTCACCTGTTGCATAATAACCGCCATTTAATTGACAAACGAGATGATAAATTCCGATAATTTTGAATTTTTCATATTGCCATATCTATTTTCCAAACTATTTACACATCTTATAAAAGCAGAGACTTAATCAAAAATTAACCTTTCATGACGAATTGATATACAAAGTAGAAACGATAAAAATGTGCTAACCGCATCCAATTTATGAGCCAATGAGCAAAAGAAGAAGAGGAACATTTAGTGGATATTAGAACAAAGATCCAAGATGCCTTGCAAAACGATCGAACCATCGATATTATTACCATAGGCGCAAAAACGGGGTTGCCCAGAAGGATCGAGATCTGGTTTACCAATGTGAATGGTCGCATTATCATTTGTGGGACTCCAAACGCGAAGGGTGAAAAAGGTCATTACAGCCCACGGGATTGGTTAGCAAACCTGAGAGCACATCCTGATTTTACGTTTTGTCTCAAAGAATCTCTTCAGATTGAGCTGCCAGCCAAAGCAGTTGAAATTGTCGCTCCGGAAGATCGAAGAAATTTGATGAGCGCTCCGGAAACCCAATGGTATCGGGATCAGGTGGACTCTGTCGATGAGCTGGTAAAGTACAGTCCAATTATTGAAGTGTTCTTTAGCAGTTTGGCAGGTAGTTGACACCAAGGTTCATATTTTTTGTTATCATATAATCTTGCTCGATTAGGATAAATACGATTGCTTAATTGAAATAATCTCTACGCTTCAATAATCTATATAATTAATAGTCAGATGGTTTGAATACGATTGAAAATTCGTACATTTGTCCAGAAAGTCACTCCATGTGCGCATGAAAGCGTGGAGAAAATGAAGAATCTTATCGCTTTTCTGTTCGTTTTATCAATGGCAGCCTGTACTTTTCCATATAATAACGCAACAACTCCAGTGCCCATTGCTTCACTTTCGAATCCATCTACTATTTATGCTAAAGCAACGCCCGTTCCACCCACTGTGATGGCCATCCCTTCCCTTACACCAACTCAGGCAACCATAAATCATCCCTGGTGGAACAACACAGTGTTTTATGAGATATTTGTTCGTAGTTACTATGACAGCAACAGCGATGGCATAGGTGATTTCAATGGATTGATCGAAAAGCTGGATTACCTGAACGACGGCGACCCAAACACTACCATTGACCTGGGGATTACAGGGATCTGGCTGATGCCCATCTTCTCATCCCCGTCGACGCATGGCTATGATGTCACTGATTACTATGCGGTCAATTCCGAATATGGCACCATGAACGATTTCAGGCATCTGGTTGACGAAGCACATCAACGAGGAATCCGTGTCCTCATTGATTTACCAATCAATCATACATCCAGCCAGCATTCATGGTTCATCAAATCACAGGATGTACAGTCACAATATCATGATTGGTATATTTGGGCAGATAATGATCCGGGTTGGAAGGGAGCGTGGAATCAGCAGGTTTGGTATCCATTGAATAGCAGTTATTACTATGCTTTTTTCTGGGAGGGGATGCCTGATCTGAACTACACCAATTCTGCAGTGACCAAGGAAATGGAGAAGATAACTCAATTTTGGCTGAATGATATTGGCATTGATGGCTTCCGTCTGGATGCAATTAGCTCCCTGATAGAGGAAGGCTCATCCACCATAGAGACACAAGCATCCCATGTCTGGTTTACGAACTATTTCAAATTCTACAAAGGTTTAAATCCGGAGGCTATGACAATCGGAGAAATATGGATGCCGGACGATATCGTTATTCCATGGGTTGCCAACAAACAAGTCGATTTGGCGTTTGAGTTTGACCTGTCAGCAACAATGCTTTCGAGTATTACGGACGGGAATTCTACCCGCATGCTCGAAACGTTGAAATCCGGCACGAGACGGTTCCCTGCAGGCCAATACGGCACCTTTCTTACCAACCATGACATGGCACGCGTTATGACCCAATTGGATGGTAATCTGGAAAAGGCTAAAGCGGCAGCATCGTTATACTTTTCATTGCCTGGTGTTCCTTTTGTGTATTACGGTGAGGAAATTGGCATGTTTGGTGAAGCACCCGATGAACAGGGCCGCCGTCCCATGCAGTGGACCGGTGGGCAATATGCAGGTTTCTCGGATGTCGCACCCTGGAAATTACCGGATGCCAATTATGAGGTTTTCAATGTCTCAACGGAGATTGATGATCCCAAATCGCTCAACTCGCACTATCGCGCTTTGATCTCCCTTCGCAACAGCCATCCCGCCCTTCAGACAGGTGACCTGCTCCTGCTTTCCACCAACGATCAGGGTTTGTTTGCCTGCTTGCGAACCATGTCGAATGAATCCATGCTGATCCTAGTCAACTTATCTGGTTCCCCCATTCGAAATTATCAATTATCTCTGGCATCCAGCACCCTGCCACAGGGAGAATATACTCCTATTTCACTGCTGGACGAAACCGAACTGGCTGAATTAATAGTCCTCGAAAAAGGACAAATATTGAATTATGTCCCCGCACTGGAGATTCCACCATATGCATCGATCATAATGGAATTGACGTTAAAATGAAAAAGTGTGAAAAAGATCTGATAAGTGATGATGAGTTGCGTATGAGCATATAAAGCATAATACAGATGAAAAAGAGCTTTTTGATTGGAGCTCAAATATTCGTGCGATAATTACCTATTTTAGAGCTTATTGTTTTTTTACATAAAGAAATTCTTTTCAAGAAAGCTGTAAAGCGCTGGATTGAAGAAACAAAAGATCTTTAGTTAAAGTTTGTATGAGATGATTAATCAAAAGGAGAATAATGAACGAAGAAATAGCCAGGATCAAAGAAGTCATTGATCAATTTCAGGATGGTTATATCCATCGGGATCTGGATGTGATCGATAACTTCATGGATTTGTTTTGTGATGACAAGACAATAGAAGTCATCGGTACGAATGCCTACATACAAGGTCAGGGTGAATGGTGCCAGGAGAGGAAAGCTGTACGAGAATTGGTTTACAGTGATTGGAAAAATTGGGGCGATCTCAAACTGGACACCGAAAATCTCAATATTCACGTGCATGGTAATTGCGCCTGGTTTGCCGCAATGGGTACGGTTTCACGAACAATTGATCCCTCTGAAAGTTACCAGAACTTTTTTGACGATCTGAATTGGATCACTGATCAAGAACAGGAGATCACAGTGAAAGATAAACTCCTGGCTGTTATGCGCTCTGGCATCAATCGATTGGCAGAAGCTGAAAAGGGACCACAATACACCTGGCCGATTCGGTTTACAGCAGTTTTGGATGAAAGAAAAAGATCAATGGCAATTTTGTCAGATGAACTTTTCTTTTCCTACGATTTATCCTCCGGATATTCGTTTTACAGCATAAGGTTGTGAACATTTTTTGTTTTGTAGGTCTACATATACCTTCCATTTGGCATCGACATATGTAAAGTTTATAAATCCCTACACACTGTAATTAAACCATTGTAAGATTTATTGAATTGTTAATTTTCCATCATTGCAATTAAACATTATTGAAGCATAATTAATATGCAGCAAGCTCTCTACTTTTTTCATTAGGATATAAATTCATTTAGGGGTTGGAGCTTATTATGAACGAACGAATGCTGGACAGAACAAATCAGCCTACAGTTGATGAAATGATCGCCTGGATTGGACAACCCATCGCAAAAGAATGGGCTACTTTGCGAGGATTTTTGGAGGAAACTTATCATATTGTTCCAATCTTCAATGATGGTGGTAAGCGGTATGGCTGGAATTTACAATATCGCATTTCGAAACGTCCATTATGTGAAATGTACCCTGAGCTTGGTTCTTTTACCACCCTGGTAATTCTTGGGAAAGCAGAATTGGAAAAAGCAATAGGAAAGAATAGGAACTTATGGTTCATTGGTTCAAAAAGCGCTGGTTGAAACACCCAGATACCATGATGGTTGTTGGATGTACATACGGGTATCAGATCCTGTTACATGCTCATCAGGATATTCTGGATATTTTTGAATTGGTCTTAATCAAAAGGAAACCTCCCAAGGAAAAACCGTAGCAGTTCTGATTATAATGAGAAGATTCGTAGGAGGAAAAAATGGTATCTGAACAAGACCGAAAGGAAGTTGAAACATGTATCCATGACTCAATTGGTTGGGCATTAACCAAAGACATTAATCGTTTGTTTTCCATTATGGCGCAGGATGAAAATTTCTTTATTTATCATCCGGATTCTCGCAGTACAATTGTTGGATTTGACGCATTTAAACAAATGGGTGAAAAAACCTGGTTGAATGATGCCTTCAAAGCGACTGATTATGCCATCCGAGACTTACGGGTAAATTATTCACATGCTCGAAAATGTAGCCTGGTACTCCTGTATGTTGGATGACCATGCTGAATGGAATGGAAAGAAAATTGGATGGGATAACTGCCGCTGGACCGGGACGTTAGAAAAACGAAATGGACAGTGGGTGATTGTACAGATGCATTTTTCATTTGCCAAAGATGATTGATCATGTGTTAAACTGAAAATAAAAACATTTGAATTTCTTTGAACAGGAGATTAATGGATTCAATTCAGAGTATAAGCTCGTCACAGAAATGGCAACCTAAAAAAATAGACCTCGCTATTGCAGCAATTACCGCTGTTCTTTTTCCAATAGTTGCTGGTTTGCTGTATGAAACGTCTGGTGCTTTGTTGCCCATGATTTTGTATTATGGAATCGCATGGGGATTGGTCAAATGGCGTCGTGGATCAACAGGATATTTCAATCCTTTGCCTAAAAAAGTCACCGTTTTCTTTTATCTGAACGTAGGTGTGATATTGCTTAGCCTAATATGTGCTTACATTGCCAGAAACACCTTTCCAGAAAGTAATTTATCCGGAATTGTTATTACGGCTTTGATCTGGGCACCATTGAATGCAGCAAGTGAGCAATTATTGTGGATATACATTTTTGAAGCCTGGGATTTATTTCCAACCAAGCCAAAAACAAGTTTCCGTCTGGTTGGATTATTTTTATTTTCAGCATTTGTCGGAATGATCCACACCATGTATTGGGCAAAATTTCTCACCACAGTGGATTCCCATCAGGTGTTTGGTGTAATATTTGTAATCCTGACCAGTGTTTCCGGATTCCTGCATCTGGTGGTGTGGCGGCAAACCAAACATATGATCTTTACTTTCATTCCCCATTTTCTGTTGAACCTGATTCCTATTTTTTGGACAGGTTATTCAATAATACCTTTTCTATTTCATTAATTTTATAGAAACGACTAATTATTTTTCTCGGAGAAATTCGTTATAACTGGTAATCCAACCTTTGTTCTTACGTACAATGTTTTTGGATCTCAGGCTAATAAATCTACACTCATTGTGGTAATTTATTACCAGGTTATAACCATGTTTTATTTTTGAAAACCTACTGAAGGAAAATATGAGTATTGAGAATTCACCTATGGGTGTTAAAAAATCCACACTTATTACATTTCATACCACCATTTTACAATTCGGAAATAACACTGGAATCCATGTCCCTGATGAAGTCATCGAAAAATTAGGTGGAGGAAAACGACCGCTCGTAAATGTGACAGTCAATGATTACAGTTACCGGAGTGCAGTGGCAACGATGGACGGAAAATTCATGATCAGTTTCAGTTCTGAGCATCGAAACGGTTCCGGGATTCAAGGTGGAGATGAAGTGGATGTCAAATTGGCATTGGATCTTGATCCGCGATCGGTAGAAATTCCAAAAGATTTGGAAGCTGCGTTAGCAGATGCAAGTGCAATGGATGCTTTTAATCAATCTGCTCCATCTATGAAAAAAGAATATGTCCGCCAGGTGGAATCTGCTAAATCTCAGGAGACCCGAGAAAGACGGATCGCAAAGATTGTTGAAAAATTATCCTGAAAAAAATTAATGTTCTTTACTAATTATCGGAAGAGAAATAATGAACGAAATGGACAATGACATTCTAAATCTTTTGGATGCTTACAAAAAGGTTGTGGAAGCAAAGGATGTAGTGAGATACCTGTCTATTTACGATCCGGATGTTGTTGTGTTTGATATGTAAGAAAATAGGAAAGAGGTTGAAATGGCTGAAATTTTATTATTCCATCATGCTCAGGGATTAACTCCTGGAGTAATTGAGTTTGCAGACAAATTGAGAATTGCTGGTCATGTTGTCCACACACCAGCTTTGTTTAATGGACAAACATTCAATTCAATCGAAGATGGGATGGCTTATGTGGAGCAGCTTGGTTTTAGTGAAATCATTGAACGAGGAAAACGGGCAGCAGAAAACCTCCCCGAAGAATTGGTGTACGCAGGTTTTTCACTCGGTGTTGTTCCTGCTCAATGGCTGACCCAGACCAGACAAGGAGCAAAAGGGGCTTTATTTTTCTATTCCTGCGTGCCTTACACCGAATTCAGTGAAACCTGGCCAAAAGGTGTGCCTGTTCAGATCCATGCGATGGATACGGATCCTTATTTTGTCGGTGAAGGGGACATTGACGCGGCTCGTGAACTGGTGGAAGTTGCAGAAGATGCAGAATTATTCCTTTATCCCGGTGATCAACACTACTTCGCTGACAGTTCTCTTCCTTCCTATGATGCAGTTGCGACCAGTCTTTTATTGGAACGGGTGCTGGAATTCCTTAAATTGGTAAGATGAATTTTTTCAAAATCACAAGTTTTTTTAGGAGTCAGAAGATTGAATACAAAAAACCCTAAGGTTGATGCATTTATCGTTCGGGAAACGAAATGGCAGGCTGAATTTAAGAAACTACGGGAGATCATTTTAGATTGTAACCTTATCGAAGAATTAAAATGGGGAGTACCTTGCTACACGTCTGAGAAGAAAAACATCGTTTTGATGCATGGATTCAAAGACTATTGCGCGATCTTGTTTCCCAAAGGCGTATTATTACAAGATCCTGAACACATTCTCATCATTCAATCGGAAAATGTCCAGTCTGCCAGACAGGTACGGTTTACGAATGTTCAGCAAATCGAGCAACAGGAAGCCATTTTAAAAGCATATATCCAGAAAGCTGTTGAAGTGGAAAAATCTGGCTTGAAGGTGGAATTTAAGAAAACCGAAGAATTCAACATGCCCGAAGAATTTCAAGAATATCTCGAAGAAATGCCGGATTTCAAGTCCGCATTTGAAGCATTAACCCCCGGTCGCCAAAGAGCTTATCTGCTGTATTTCTCTGCACCGAAACAATCCAAAACCAGGGTGGCTAGGATTGAAAAATCCATACAACCAATTTTTGATGGGAAAGGATTAAATGATGAATAAACCTGGACAAGCAATCATCGACTGGTTGCTTGATTCTGATCCGGCAATCCGCTGGCAGGTGATGCAAGACCTGATCGGTGCACCAGAGAGAGTAATTGCGCAGGAGCGTGCGAGAATAGCCTTCGAAGGTATCGGTGCAAAAATTTTAGCACTTCAGCTTTCAGATGGTACCTGGTCCGGGGCAGCCTGGAATCCCGGTTTTAACTCCACCATGCATGCGCTTATACTATTGAGAGAACTAGGACTCGACCCTGCCAGTGTTGCAGCGAATCAAGCCATGAAATTGGTGCGAGACAATGTGACCTGGAAAGGTTGTGGTCCAGAGGAGTGTGATCAGAATGCATTTTTTACCGGTGAAATCGAACCCTGTATCAATGGTCAGGTTGCCGCCAGTGGTGCCTATTTTGGCCAGAATGTGCAAGGAATCATCGATCGGTTACTTGGTGAGCAATTATCGGACGGTGGTTGGAATTGTGATGCAGAGATCGGTTCAATTCGATCTTCGTTCAACACCACCATTTGTGTGCTTGAGGCTCTACTGGAGTACGAAATCTCTACAGGTGAAAATCCGGAAGTAAAAAAGGCACGATTGTTGGGTCAAGAATACCTGCTTAATCGACATCTTTTCCACCGGATGTCAACGGGAGAGATCATTGAACGTGATCGTAAAGGTGGTGCCAAATGGACTTCCTTCGCTTTCCCCAACTGGTGGCATTACGACTTACTGAGAGGGTTGGAATATTTGAGAAAAGCCAATGTCACACCGGATGATCGCGCCAATGACGCTGTTGAAGTGCTGTTATCCAAACGCAATCCGGACGGTAGCTGGAATCTTGATATACAGTTTCCTGGTGAAATGTTGGTGGATCTTAACGAAGAAGTAGGTCAACCCAGTCGCTGGATCACTCTGCGAGCATTGCGTGTTCTGGATTGGTATTTAGCAAAAGAATAAAATTGGAAACTTATGACAGTGCAAAATTCAGCAACCCGATCTTAGAAATGCGTGTTGCAATCACAACCAGTGAATATGAAAGGTTAGTAAACTTCTATTGCAAAGGACTCGGAATTGATCCTGCTGCCATTTGGAACAACGGGCAAGGTCAGGCACTTATCCTTAATATGGGAAAGGCTACACTCGAGATTTTCGACGAGATACAGGCAGAAACGATTGACCATCTCGAAGCCGGAAGACGCGTTAGTGGACAAATTCGATTTGCATTTGAAGTACCTGATTTGAAAGCGGCGATGGAGCGGCTAATTGCTCATGGAGCGTCTTTGGTCCATCCACCCATCATGACCCCATGGGGTGATTTTAATGTACGTCTAGGACCCGGATGGCATGCAAATCACACTATTTCAGACAATAGAAAATAAAGAACAGAGAAAATAATCCTTGATGTCTATGGAGGTAATATGAACAATTTATCCATAAAGAGCTGAATATGGAAACCTGGAATGATTTTGAGCGATTGGTTCAAAAACACAATGGTGTCTGGGGAGGATGTTGGTGCAGATATTTTCATCCTACACCTCCCCAAAAAATTGATAGTCAAGAAGCGTCAAAATCATACAAATTATCACTCGTCAAAGAAGATAGATCTCATGCTGCCCTGGTTTATGATGGTGATACCTGTGTAGCCTGGTGTCAATATGGCCCACCCGAAGAACTTCCCAATATCTATCACAAAAAAGAAGTTGAATCCAAAATGACGATGCCCGATTGGAGAATTACTTGTATTTTCGTTGATAGAGATTATCGCAAAAATGGCCTGTCCTTTTTCGCCTTGAACGGTGCCTTAGAACTCATTAAAAATGCGGGAGGTGGGGTTGTAGAAAGCTACCCACAGGATACCCAAGGCAAAAAAGTAAACAACTCGTTTTTATATAATGGGACGAAGGAAATCTTTGAAAAAGCCGGTTTCAGTTATGAAGGTAAAAAGGGTAAAAATCACTGTATTATGAGAAAGACGATTTGATTATAAAATAAAGATAGAAAGATGGAATGAAAATGTCTCGTAAAAAACATGAAATCCTATCTACCTCTTCGATCGATCTCCACCTGCATACCACCTACAGTGATGGCATATGGACACCAGAACAGTTACTGGATTACCTGGTGCAAGAGCATTTCAGCCTGGCAGCAATCACCGATCATGATCGGGTTGATACCGTTGTCGCAATCCAACAACTTGCACTGGAAAGACACCTGCCATTGATCGCGGGTGTTGAAATGACCACGTTGTGGAAAGACGAGTTGTCAGGCAAAGATGAAATGTCGGGGTTGGACAACATGACAGATCTCCTTTGTTATGGGTTTGGACCACCTCCAAATCGATTGAACGACTTAGCCAAGAATTTGTTACAACGTCAATGTGAGAACACCCGGGAAGTCTTTGAAAACCTGAAGCGAAAGGGGTACGAATTTCCTTCGGAACCTGAGGCGTTGGATATCATCCTCGAACAACCCAGCCCTCTGCAGCCACATGCACTGGCTGCTCTATTAAAAAGACATGGCTATGGTACAGGTCAAGCTTCAGCTGGGAGAATCGTTCTGGAGGCAGGTTGTGTTTTTGCGATGAACGATTTGGCTGCAGTGGTGGATGCTGCACACCAGAGTGGGGCTGTGTGTCTCATTGCCCACCCAGGTCACAAAGACGGATTTGTGACGTATGATGTTCAAATGTTGGATAAACTCCGGCAAGAAATTCCGATTGATGGTCTGGAGGTCTATCACCCAAAACATACAACCGAACAGACAGCAATGTATCTGGAATATGCTCAACAGCACCATCTGTTGATTAGTGCGGGTTCAGACTCCCATAAAACCGAAAAACCACCAATTAAGTACAAGGCTGAATTATGCCGTGAACTCTTAGAAAGATTAGGGTTTCCGTTTGATGCATAAATCTGAAATTCCTGGAGGTAAAGATGAGTGAGAAATTAAAAGAAAATCTGTCTCGTGCTTTTTCATTAACCAATGACCTGGTGATACATCTGGAAGAAAAATCATTAACCCTTGATTTGCCCAATCTGCCGTCCAACCAAATCTCCGGGCAATTATGGTGTGTGGTAGGTGCCCGAGAAAGTTATCTCAAAGCCATTGAAGCTGGAGAATGGAAAGGTTTCTCCTGCAGTCTGAAAACACCTGATGTCAAGCAATCAGTTCTTGAAGCATTGGAAACATCCAGTCATCTTCTTGAACGAAATGGATTTTGAGAATTTATCTGAATCACAGATTAAACTAGCATTCGATCTTCTGGAGCATGAAATCCAGCATCATGGTCAATTAATCCGATATGTTTATGGAAATCACTTACTTTCCCGGAGAGTTGGCATAGACGATATACTGTCTAATTACTTTTCTTCTTCTGAGAAACACTGATCGCTACTGCTACAACTGAAATAAAGACCACTGCAATTAAAACACTTGAATCCATTTTTATCTCCTTAAGATTGAATTTATTTTCGGAGGTAATTTTATTCTTATCAATTAGAAAAATGACTACCCAAACGCGGGTTCTAATACTGGTCAAATGACCAGAACTATTCATAATTACCTTCGCGTTTTACCCTTTACCGGATATCAATAATCTTGCAAATGCCATATGAACAGGAAAAAAGGATATGAATTTAGTACGAGATCATTTTCCCAACTGAATTTATTTATATCAGAATTACTTATTGATGGATGTTTGACTTTGTTTTCTTAGTTTCAAGAATTCAATCAAAGCCCAAATAGAAATCATCAGCGCCAGGATGAGAAGCACGATTGAAAGATGGACTGTATCCTGTAAACCAGCGACCTGTGCCTGAATCGGTGCGAATGTCGCCCCTAATTCCAAAAATCCAGCGTTATAAAAAGCCACCCGGTTTTCCCAAACTGTACTTAGTACTGCAATTCCAGTCGTCTGCCCCAATGTACGTGTCAACGAAAGCAGACTTGAGGCTACACCGAGATTTTCCCGGCTTACTGAACCCATTACCGCGCTGTTATTGGGAGACTGGAATAGACCGATACCAATTCCAATGGGAATAAAGCGGATTAAGTAGCCAAACGTTGTTGTGTTTTCAGACAGCGTGCTTACACCAAAAAATCCTATGATAATGATAAGAAGCCCCAACGTAGTGATCGGGCGCGAACCAGTGCGATCTGACAGAGCACCGGAAAGAGGAGCAACAACAGATACAAACAACGGGGTTATAGCCAGCATCAGACCAGTTTGACCGGAATCATATTGAAGCACATTTTGAAGATACAACGGAAAAAGCAGAGTCATTCCAGCAGTACATACAAAGACCAAAAAGCCGGTGATCAGATTGATCGAAAATTGCCTGTTACGGAACATTTGCAAATTTATCATCGGATTTGGACTTTTTCTTTCAATCCTGAGAAAAACAACCAGGGCGATCATGGCTGTTAGCAACAATCCAGTTACTGTCGAATTATTGAAACCCCGCTCCTGACTGATCGATAATCCAAAAAGCAAGCAGATCATCATCAGAAACATGACCCCTGCTCCAGCAAAATCAAAATGTTGTTTGGTGCGTTTGCTGTCCTTGGGAACATACAAAGATACCAGGATGGCACCAATCAACCCCACTGGTAGATTGACAAAAAATAACCAATGCCAGGAGAGCGATTGCAAGATGATCCCGCCAATCGTTGGGCCAGCGATGATTCCGAGAGATACCATCGTACCCATAACTCCCAACGCTTTTCCGCGTTCAGCTGAAGGGAATGTTTCGGTGACAATCGCCATACCGATTGCCATCATGAGTACAGCGCCAATGGCTTGCAGTACACGGAAGGCAATTAACCAGTAGACGGATGGGGATAGTCCACAAAGTCCGGAACCTAGCGTGAATAACACAATCCCAGCCAGATACAATTTCTTTTTGCCGATCATATCTGAAAGACGACCAACAGAAAGAAGCAGCGTGGAAATGGTAAGCATGTAAGCTAATACTACCCACTCCACCAGGTTTAAGGGTTGTTGTAAATCATTCACTAACGTATTGAGACCAATATTAACAATACTGCCATCGATCGTAGCGAGAAACACCCCCATTGCTACCGAAACCAACACCAGCCATTTGTTTACAGATTTTTTGGGTAAATTTTCAGTCATGTCGAAAAGCTCAACAGAAAAAATGATTATATCACGCAGGTGTTTAGTAAATATGTGGAATAGTATGGATCCAGCGTTGTACATAAATATATAATGTTTTTCTTTTGAGATACTATAAAATTTCAACTGATAAAAACAAATATTTTCGTGCATGATTTCTCGTAGAAAGAAATCAACCGGCTTATCAATTGATGGTTTGGAGATACTTGAGATAAGAGGAGTATCTACCAAAAATGAGATGCAATCCAAAAATGCACCAATCAATAAAAAAAGGACTCTGCTATGGGAAATCCATTTGAATATCAACCAACGACGATCGTTTCTGCTGATGAAGACCAATTTGGAGAATTTCGTGGTCTAGGCGTAAGCAAAATCACTTTCAAAGTAACCCCAAAAACCAGCGATGGTGTCTTGATTATCGAAAATACATTTCACGCAAAAGGTGGACCTGCTAAACATTTACATTACGATCAGGAAGAATGGTTTTACGTTGTCGAAGGTGAATTCTTGTTTGAAATTGGGGAGGAGAGAGTCAAGTTACAACCTGGAGATTCGGTACTGGCACCTCGTCAGGTGCCTCATGTTTGGGCTCATACAGGTAACAATCATGGCAGAATTTTAATTGCCTTTTTACCTGCTGGAAAAATGGAAGCTTTCTTTCGGGAAGTCACCAAATCAAATGCCATGCCTCCACTTGATCCTGAATTGTGGCGTCTCCATGGTATGGAATTATTGGGACCGCCTTTATTAGGAAACTTAAAACTTTGATTGTCTGGAAAATGCTGTTACAGGTAATCAATTTTTGCATCTGAAATCAAATCAATTGATTTCATTTTTATACTGCAGATAAAAAAATTTGACGTCATTGTCATTATTGTAAGTTTATAAAAATAACTAACCACCCTTCTGTTAATTACTGTACTGATAGGTAGTTAGGTATAAATTCTTCTTTGGTATAAATGAATGGTTGGTAATCATTTACTAAATCCTTCAATTTGAACAAGAAAAGAAAAATATGACTATTCAAAGAAAAAACGATAATAAGAACAATCAGCCAGGAAGATTTATAGGAAGGTTCATTTTGACGACAACGATTGTAATTTTAAGTTTTATATTAATCATCATCGTTGGGTTGTTGCTCTCCAGCAAAGGCAAACCCATTCCGCTAACAGATGAACAAGGAAATCCAATTGCAGGCAGTATTTCCGAGAAGGTTTTTATCGATGTTAATGGAGTCAATCAGGGAATGTTCATCAAAAGTGTAGATGAAACAAATCCTGTCCTGCTTTTTCTGCATGGAGGTCCGGGCATGCCTGAGTATTTCCTGACGCAAACATATCCTACTGGTCTGGAAGAAAATTTTACCGTTGTGTGGTGGGATCAACGTGGTTCCGGGCTATCCTTCAGCCCGGATATTCCCTCTGAGACGATGACAATTGATCAACTGGTAACGGACACATTGGAAGTAACCAATTATTTGCGAAAACGCTTTGAAAAAGAAAAAATTTATCTGATGGGTCATTCAGGCGGAAGTTTTATCGGTATTCTGGCGGCCCACCAAGCACCAGAGTTGTTTTATGCTTACATTGGAGTTGGGCAAATGTCATATCAATTGAAATCTGAAAACATGGCCTATGCTTACATGTTGGATGAGTATAAAAAGCGTGGAAACAATAAGATGGTGGAGAAACTGGAAAATGTACCTCTGGGAATGGTCAGCCCTTTGCCAGATGCATATCTCATGTTGCGTGATGAAGCCATGCACCGTTTGGGCATTGGAACCACACGAGAGATGAATTCGGTGATATCTGGAATCTTTTTCCCTTCTTTGATAAATAATGAATATACCCTCAAGGAAAAGCTAAATATTTGGCGTGGAAAGTCTTTTTCCGCTGGCTTTTTACGCAATGAAATGTTTTCAATCGATCTGACACAAAAAGTTCAAACGCTTGAAATTCCGGTTTATTTCCTGCATGGAAAATTTGATTACACCTGTTCTTATGAGCTGGCAAAAGATTATCTTGATGATCTTCAAGCACCTGTGAAAGGGTTTTATACATTTGAACAATCTGCTCATAGTCCCATCTTTGAGGAACCTGGAAGAATGATGGAGATCCTACAGAATGATGTATTAAACGGGAAAAATGTGATAAATTCAGAAACAAGTAATAATTGAATCTTACTTTGTATTGAAAACTACTTATCTATCAATCATCGGAAACAAATAAGGTGTTCGTGGGAAATCCTTAAAGTACAATCGATCAATTAATGATATTAATTGAATTTTCTTAAAAGGAGATGATCCATGAAACAATTATTAATTTTTATGACAATAATCCTTGGAATAACTTTGGTGGGTTGTAATTCAAGACCAGGTTCCAAAGTAGATGAAGTGAACAAAACTCTGCCAAAAAACCAGACTCTCTCAACTAGTATGGGGGATTTGATTATTTCTGAAAATCACCTGGTCGATGAAGTGCACAATCAAAAACCTCCTGCAGGGCAAAAATTCCTTCTATTAACACTAGTTCAGCCTGATCTTAATAATTTAGATCCAGGAAAATTTCCTTTAGAAACCTTTCAAACTATGATGCAGGAAAATAGTGCAAAAATATATGTAAAGGGAGAAAACGACAATCAATTTATCTCCACCATGGCAGGATGGGTTGAAGATGAATTTGTGGTTGGATTTCTCGTGGATGAAAGTAATACTTATACACTATATTGGCCAGACAATCCGCCATTAGAATTGCTGTTGGAGAATTGATCAGAGGATAAGATGATGAACATAGATCAAGGGTATTTTGCACCTTCGATAAAAGAAGAATTAGGAAAAGTATTGGTCTTACATGCCTGGTGGGGATTGAATAAAACCATCAAGAATTACTGTGATCAATTAGCCAAAGAAGGATTCACGGTATATGCTCCGGATTTATACCACGGAAAACTAACCGTTGAAATTGAGACCGCAGAAATTTACAGCAATGAATTAAACCTGGATCAAGCCCGAATCGATATGGATGAAGCGTTAAATCTCCTGCAGGATCAGACCCCACCATCCAATGGAGGTATCGCGGTCATTGGATTTTCATTAGGTGCTTTCCTGGCATTGGATCTATCCACAATCCATCCAGATATAATTAGCAAAGTTGTTGTCTATTATGGCACCGGTCCAGATGATTATACCAAGTCCAGAGCATCCTACCTTGGGCATTTTGCGGAATTTGATGTATTTGAACCACAGGCAAATGTCGATGAACTTGAATCTGCGCTAAAGAAAGCTAGCAGACCGTACGCCTTTTATCAATATCCGGATACTGGACATTGGTTCTGCGAACCAGATCGGTTGGATGCGTATAAAGCAGAAGCAGCCACCCTGGCATGGGAGAGAACCCTTTCATTCTTAACCCAACCTTAACTCTGATGATTTCCTTAAGATTGGATTGTTCTTCTCAACTGAGCAGATCATATCTATTGGGTTTTTGTGTTTGACATTTACGACAATGGTGAAAAAAGCAGTAATGTCTGAATTCTCTTCAAATGACTCCTGGGCTGGCGGTCAATCTTTTGAGAAGTTTATGGGTCAATATAGTCGCCGCATTGCCCGATCATTTCTGGAATGGCTTGCACCACTTCCTCTCCTCCGTTGGCTTGAGATCGGTTGTAATCGGTTCATTAAGTGAAATCATTCTTTCACATCGACTTCCTAATTCCTTACTTGCTATCGATCCAACAGCAGAAATATTCGTTTTGCGAGACAATAAATTTCAGCCACACACACACGCTTTTAAATTCCTGATGTCCTAATGTGGTTCTTGCCATCAACGTTTGGAGATATGGTGGAAGGATAGAAATGCTCACAACTTCTTCTGGGACGATGTATTTGTACTCGATCCTGGTGCCTGTTTTCTTGTTGAAGGTTTCCGCTTTCGAATATGTCAAACTGATAAGCTGACACGACTCTGCCTGGATGCTTCACTTCACAACATTATAGTAATTAGCCTGGTAAAACGTATTACATTTTCCAGTTTCGATGACTACTGGAAATCTATCGTTGGGTGGATTAGGACTATGTTTCTACAAATCATCACATCCACGGTAATTCATGGGTTTAGTTAGGATGATTATGAATAATATTTTTAATGTTGTAGCCCCGACATTTATAGTTATACTTATTTTAAGTAAATCAAAATCCAATAATTTTCCACAATTACAACCACACCAATTTGGAGAAATTTTGAAAAAGATCTTAATTGTCATACCGATAGTTATTCTTCTTCTTACAGCATGTGGATCCGCCACTCCTATTACATTGGCAACTCCAACAGTGACTTCCATTATCCATCAAATCCCATCCCTGACACCTGCCATTTTCACTCAAATCCCATCCCTGACACCTACTATTACCCCTTCACCTCTTCCAATAGCCACCCAAACACACGCTTTTCTTGCTGATCTAGGCAACCAGGGACAGATCTTATTCGAGGATAAGGCAAGTAACACATGGCTAGTCGATGCAGACGGTTCGGACGCTCGTGAATACTCCTTACTCGGAAGTATGTCTCTGGATGGACAATTTATAGTCAATCAAAAAGCAGATGCAGGTATATTTTCAACAGATGGGCAGATCTTCGTGTTGGAGATATATTCATCTGGTCATTTGATTAATGAGAGCACAGTAGAAATAAAGGGTGGTATTGATACCTATCTGAGTGAACTAACATGGTCACCGGACAACAAAACCATTGCTTTCTTCTACCAAAATAATGTTTATCTCGTAAATCCGGATGGTTCGGGTTTTAGACAGCTCACCAACCACAATAAAACGGATTTTTATTGTTCCCATATGCAATGGTCACCAACTGGTCAAAAAATTACCATTCACTGTATTTCGAACATTAATCCAGATAAAACCGGGATTTATATCCTGAAAGTAAGCACTCGGGAGATGATCTTCGTTCCTGTTCCATATTATTCTTTTTCTTTAGCCTGGACACCTGATGAAATGCACCTCTTTTTTGTCGGGTTTTGTTACATTGGAAAGAATAACGAGTCTTATGATAAGGATACAATCTATGTTGTAGATTCGGACGGTAGAAACATTTTTGAATATTGGGATGTAAAAAGCAACCCCGACCTTATACTCTCTCCCGACGGGAAATATGTAGCCTTTTCAGGCTTGGATCCTTATGATCAGAACGGGGATGAGATTTTCCTGATCGATACAGCCAATCTTCCCCTGCTTGCAGATAACACTTCGGACACCAGCAAATACAAGGTTTACTTGATAACCGATAACCATTCGAATGACAGCCACCCAGGATGGTCCTCAGATAGTAAACACATTGTCTTTTCATCTACTAATGGTAGTGAAGGACTTTATGTTATATCCTTATACGACTATTTTGAACGTCAGTTGCTGGACTTTGGAAAAAATCCCATCTGGTTGCGTAATCCCTGACTATCACAAGTTGTGCTCTTGGCCTTAATGGGGATCTAATTTATTGAGTTTTCCTATATATATTCGTGGTGAAAAAATTAATTCTTAGGTTAAATCGCTTGTAAAAGAAAAAAAATCCTAATTCAAATATACAAGGATCAGCAGGTAGGGGATGCAAATCAGGAAAAAGTATCTATTCTCGCCTGGAAAAGAATCCTTTCTTTTATATGTCAGTCTTATTTCTGACAGATTTCCAAAATGAGATTTGACAAATTTTAACCATTCAATTTAGCGAGGACGCCGTCTGCGGTTGCTGGATTTATTAAAAGAATAGCTACCTTTTCGCTCAGATTCATTCGATCCGCGAGGTTTTGGACGACGTGTACTTCTTTGTCTTTCCTGTTGATCCTCTGATAATGGAGGTATTACTGATGAGTAGAAGGTTTCCTGATAAAAATCATCAAGAAGCATTGCCAGTAGACTGTTTTCTTCATCATTTTCACCCAGACTTCGAGCGAGTGGCAGGAAACGTTGCATACGCTCGGTCCTCAATTTATCCCTGGCGCGTAGTTTTGCTTCCAGCAAGGTGATGATGCGCTCTGAAACCACCTTTTCCACAAGTTCATCATCGGGTAGATCCCGTTCCTCAATTTTTAAGGAAAAACGTTTGCCAATTTGGCGTAGTTCAGCTTGTTCAGTGATGTTAACCAAGGTGATGGCTGTACCACTACTCCCAGCCCTGCCGGTACGACCGGATCGATGGATATATGCCTCAGCATCTTCAGGCGGTTCATATTGGATGACATGCGAAAGTTCTGGCAGGTCAATCCCACGCGCGGCTACATCCGTCGCTACCAGGAAACGCAGTGTACCATTGCGAACCCGCGCAAGTACCTTCTCGCGAGCGGATTGAGATAGATCTGATGTCAGTAAATCGGTGTCATACCCAAAACGTTGCAGAACGGTAGTTACATATTCGACATGCACCTTGGTATTGCAGAAGATGATGGCTGATAGAGGATTCTCCACCTCAAGAATTCTCACCAGACTACGATCCTTATCCATGCCGGGGACTTTATAGTAGACATGTTCCGTCTCGGTGACGTGGATGTGCTCGCTGCTGAGATTGATAAAACCGGGATCCCGTAGAAATTCACTGGTAACACGCATCACCTGGGGAGGAAACGTGGCAGAAAACATATACGTACTGATCGGGTGGTCCGGCAAGTAAGATTTCACTTTGCGCATATCGGGGTAAAAACCCATGGAAAGCATATGATCGGCTTCATCGAGGATAAGGAATTTCAAATCTTTGAGGGAAAGCGAGCGGCGTAGCAAGTGATCAAGTAAACGACCTGGTGTTCCAATGATTATATGAGCGCCTTCCTTAAAGGCATCCAATTGAGCACGATAGCCAACACCACCATAGACGGCGATGGAACGCACACCAATCGCCCGACCAAATAGCTCGGCTTCGGTGGCAACCTGTAGTGCTAACTCACGCGTTGGCACCATAATGAGAACCTGTGCTCGAGTTCTGGAGAGGATTGATCATTTCGAGCATGGGGAGCAAGTAAGCTCCCGTTTTCCCGCTGCCTGTATGGGATTGAATCATCATATCTCGCCGGGAAAACAGGTATGGGATGGCCTTGGCCTGAACGGGCAGCAACTCGTCCCAGCCTGCCAGAGCAGCGCCCTGACGCATTTTCTCGGGTAAATCCGCCAGTCTGGCTTCTGGCAATATATCTGGTAGGTTTTTATTGTCTGATTGTTGAGTGGAATTGTCGCTCATTTGAATATTTATGTCTTCCATTTTATTTGTTTATCTTTCTAAAGTTTATTAGTAATTCCAACATTCACCTTTGATTGTAACGTGTAAATCCCCTTCGTGATAGAGTTCAAAAAACCTGCCCATATTGTCCTCAAAATTGGTTATCCTGAAAAATTGAAATCACGACTTTCCCCTGGGCATGACCCTGTTTAAGATATTTGATCGCTTCAGGGGTTTCTTTTAATGGATATGTACGATCGATGACCGGTTTCAGCTTTCCTTCTGCAACCAATTTAATAATAAAATCCAAATCTTTTGTTACCGCTTTAGCAGCTAATAACGAAAATTTCTTACCACCGATCGAAAGGATGGGGCCAAATAACATCGTTTTCAGGATCTGCGATAATGACCCACCCACTATAACCACTCTTCCACCAGTAGATAAAGCTTTTTTGTATTGCATGAGGCGACGATTCCCATTGACCACTATGATCACATCGAATTTTCTATCGAGACTGAGGATATCTTCTTTGCTGTAGTCGATCACATGATCTGCACCAAGTGAGTGAGCCAAGGAAACATTTCTTGTACTACAAACAGCAGTGACTTCTGCGCCATAATATTTCGCCAATTGAACCGCAAATGTTCCAACCCCACCTCCAGATCCATAGATCAATACTTTCTGACCAGATTGAACCTGACCTTTGTCACGAATCGCCTGCAATGCTGTCATAGCAGCCATCGGAACTGCTGCTGCATCTTCAAATGTTACCACCGCTGGCTTGATTACTAACAACGTTTCTGGGGCAGTCACAAATTCGGCAAATCCTCCAGATCCATTGCCTGACAAATCACCTAACACTGCATCACCCACACGCAGCGATTTGACCTGGCTACCAATAGCTTCAACCACTCCCGCAATATCCGAGCCAAAAATCTTCTTCTTCGGAATAGCACCAAGTTGCATTGAACGATAATCAGCAGCATTGACGGAGACTGCATAAATTTTCACCAGTACTTCATTCTCAAGCGGAATAGGTTTGTCAATTTCCTGCATGATCAAATGGTCTGGCTTCTGGTTCTTATCATAAATAATAGCTTTCATTTCTTCTTCCCCGTTTGTTCCATTATTTCATAAGAAAAGACCTCATTGATGGTGACCCCAAAAACATCAGCGATGCGAAAAGCCAGTTCCAAAGAGGGCGAATATTTTCCTGCTTCCACCGCCATGATCGTCTGCCGCGATACGCCTGTCATTTCAGCCAGTTCCTGCTGGGTCATTTCATTGGCAAAAAAACGAAGGGTGCGAATGTTATTGGAAATGACAAATTTCTTAGGCATTATGGATTCCTCTCCTGAAATAATACAGATTGGTAAAACCCTCCAGGATAGAACCCAGGCTGAATGAAATAAAGAGGATGTTCAGTAATACTACGGTCGAATAATTAAAAACGATGGCAAATAATCCGAGGACAAATCCGACACCAACCGTGATGTAACCAATCCGCTCAGATTTTAAACCAATCAACTTGCCCATCTCATCTTCGACCATTTCTGCTTTGATGGATTTTTCAATTTCATTTTCATCAAAATTTTCATCCTGAATTTTTTTCTGCACTGCGATGGACACTGAAAGCAGAATGTGGAAAACAATCTGTACGATAATGGCTGCGACAATTCCAACCCCGATGAAAATGAGCATTGTAGAAGCCCAGAATTTTAAATCTCCAGATGCAACCATCCCTGATTGATATTTTCCAAAGGCGTAAATACAATAGGCAATTAAAATGACTGCGCCTGTAAAAATATTAGTAATTGTTCTTTTTTCCTGATATGACATGATTTTTTATCTCCTTGTTGTTTATGAATATATACATAATGTATCATTAATTAATCATTATGTCAAGTATTTTTAACATTATGTATAAATATTAATACTTACCAAGTTTATCTTCTTGATCAGTCAATTTTAAACAATTGAAAACTTCAAAAAGATGATGTTTATTTCTGACGAGAAAAAAGGTCCGCGTGTTTTTCTATCAGCTTAATCGTATTTTCTATTCCATTTTCTGCTTGAATTTGAAGACCAATTTTCGCAGCTTTATTCCGTATTGTTTCAGAATTGCTTTGTTCAAGGGTTAAAATTATCCTCTCTGTGGTCACTTTTCTTACAGGAATCGGTTTAGGACCAACCCCGATATCAGCGATTCTACTCCCCCAGAAGGGTTGATCGGCTGTATGGGGAATAATAATCGCTGGGACTCCTGCCTTTATTCCAGCAGCTGTTGTCCCAGCCCCACCATGATGAATAACCAGCTTACATTGTGGAAACAGCCAACTGTGTGGGACGGCCTCAATGAAAAAGATTTCTTCATTCTGGATGTCTGGTTTCCACCCACCCCAACCTGTCAAAATAATGACTCTCTCTCCGAGCTGGTTTGCAGCATCCAATATAGATCGGATAACTCGCCGAAGCTTCGGGTTGACCATACTACCAAAAGTTATACAAAGTGGGGGTTTTCCAATGCTTAAGAATTTCACAAGCTCTGGTGGTGGGGTAAAGTCCTGTTCCTCCAGGAAAAAATAGCCTGGTTGATGAATGTAAGGCAGTTTCCATTCTTCTGGCATAGGCAGAACCTGTGGGCTGATGGCGAATATCAGAGGAGTTTGAGTGCGAGTGTTCGAAGGTTTAAATGGCCAAAATAACTTTGATGGGAAATCTTGAGGGGCTTTTTTCCGTAATTGAAAATATCCAGCGTTTCCAACATGCCAAAATACTTTGGTGGAAAGCCAATGTGTAAAATAATTGAACCAACCAGATTTCGAGCCATTAACTCCAATAGCTGAAAACTGATGTGTGGGGGCAAAAACAGGAAACATCTGAATGGAAACATCAGGTATGCCTAATTCATTAGCATAACTATGCGCACCCGTGGTAAAAGCAAAACCATGAATAATCATATCTGTTCCCACCATAGCTCTTCTCACCCCGCGCACCACATCCGGCGCAATACCGACAACATGTTTCCGCATGCTTTGTACCATTCTGAAGGGATTATTCCCTGCCTGGTTTAATAACAAACTGAGTTCATCCGGGTCACCCGCCAGGGGCTCACATGGGATACCATAAGATTCAATAAAATCGGAAAACCGATGAGGTGCAGCCAAAACAATTTGGTGACCAGCATTTTTCAATCCCAGTGCCAAGGCCAAAAATGGTTGCACATCCCCCCGGGAGCCATATGTCAGAATAGAAATTTGCATGCTGCCACCTAATCTAAAAATTTACAATGGATTGCAGTGATGATACACAAGGTTAGATAAAAAACAAATCGTTTAATCATAGATTATTTCAGAAAACCAAAAATACTTATAATAATTTTAGAAGATTGAACAAAGAATCAGCTATGAGAAACTACCATCAAAAAGCAGTCGAGTCCTATCTGAAAAAACAATTTTTCCAGCAAACCTTGGGAATTCACGTATCCTGAAGGTCATGGAAATGAGACATATTTCGCCCATATTGGTAAAGAGGTTTATTTCGTGAAGATAGGATCGCCGATTGCAAGATATCAAGCGATGGCTTCCATCGGTTTGACACCCCCTGTATTATCATTCGGTTTCCTTGAGGATGGCAGCTCCATTCTAGTCCAGCCTTATATCAATGGTAGAACCCCGACCAGACGGGATTTTTCTACTCATATTGATGATTTTGCGATTGCGATCAAAAAGGTACATCAATGCGAGCCGGTAAAAAAGACACTTTCCGAGGTTTCCACAGATCAATATAGCTTAATTGGTCTTCAGGCACTTGATAAAATCCAATCCAGATGGAGAAAATACAGGCCTTTGCTACATACTTCAGCAAACTATATTGATAAAAGCCTGATCATGTTAAGAGAAAAAGTGAGCCGATTTACAGGAGCTGGATTGGTTGCTTCACACAATGATATCAACAATAGCAATTGGATCATGACAGAGGTTGGAGAACTCTTTATGGTCGATCTGGATTCAATGTCACACGATGACCCGGCACTGGATGTTGGCGCAATCTTATGGTGGTATTATCCACCTGAAATGCGGCAAGAATTTTTGAGAATTGTTGGATATGCTCATGATCATGAATTCAAGACCCGCATGCAAGTCAGGATGGCGATGCATTGCCTGAACATCATTCTCCCGCGTGAAAATAGTTTTGACCATTTTAACCCTGATGCTTTTGAAGAGAATCTAACCGATTTCAGAGCAATCATGGCAGGGGAGGAAAATCCTCAGGGATATTATGATGATTGAATTACATTGATTAATTCCTTTTTGGAGAAAAATGTAAAATGACACCAACCCGTTTGTCTCGATTAGAATCAACAACCCGTATTGTTCTTCAATTTAATGATGCATTCAATCAGCATGATGTTCCTGAAATGATGAAGCTGATGAGCGAGAATTGCATCTTTGAAAATACAACCCCTGCCCCTGATGGCACAATTTATACTGGAAAACAGGATGTTACTCAATTTTGGCAGGATTTCTTCCTTCATTCGCCGAATGCCCACATCGAAATAGAGGAAATTTTTGGTTTAGGCATACATTGCATTATGCGTTGGAAATACTCCTGGATTGATGAGAATGGAGATAATGGGGCATGTTCGTGGTGTCGATATTTTCAAAGTAATCAATGGACTCATTTCTGAGAAATTGTCTTATGTCAAAGGATAATTTATTCATTAACTAAATCCTGGTATAAATGAATTAAAACTCACTCATGTAGGCATGATTCAGATGAATAGGAAAATAATATGGAAAAGATTGTTCAAATCAGAAAAGTATCACTTGAATTTCTACAACTGGTTTTCGAAATGAAAATTATTCTGAATCGATTAAACGGTTCAGAAAAGATAGTGATGATGTCAGAAGCGGTGCGTGATGCAGAAAGTTATTTTACCGAAAACCGCAAGGTCTTTGTTTATAAAATTAACAATAAAATGGCCGGTTATTCAGTAGTGAAGATAGAAGATCAGGTGGTCTGGTTAGATTGGTTGTATGTGGATCCGGATTTCCAGGGGGGTTATGTCGCTTCAAAACTTATTTGACCATGCTGAAGAATATTCTGCCAAGTTAGGCAACGACCAACTATATGTTTGGGTTCACCCGGATAATCATCGAATGATCAGGTTTCTGAAGAAAAAAGGCTATGATGTTCTTAACTTGATTGAAGTGAAGAAGGTAAAAGATAATTTCAAAGAAAAATTGGTGATACTTGGAAATGAATTTAAGTACTAACATGTAGAAAAGGATTTATCATGAATGATATCCCATGCCATTTCAGAACATTTCCTTTGCAGGTGAATCGATCAACCTATTTTCAGCCATATTTACACTGGATGAAATATTTAATCCCACGAATTGGGTTTCAAAATGCATTGGATGTATGGGAAACCGCATTCAATAATTATGATTTCAACCCAATTAATTACATCCTGGCCTCTGGATGGAAGGAAATAGCAAATTCGGATCCTTTGAATGATGAACAAAACAGAGTGGAAACCTTGGAGGTTTTTTCACCATTTTTGAGAGAAAACCATCTTGATCAAATTCTCGATATTATTGAAAATTCTCCACCTATTAAACAGATCAGATCAAAATTTGCAAATAGCACTTTCGAAAAGGAAATCAGTGCTTATGATGCTTTGTTATTGAGGTTCGATGGTCAGGCTAATCTTGCAGAAACCATGATCAAACTTTATGGCAAACAGGGGGAGTTGATTGTTTATGACTTAATGATCGAAAGTCGTTTGGTAATGACAAGTGGTGAAAGAGGCACGGTTGAAGAATTTATTGAGGACTTCACTACATTACCAACCGGAAAAAACCTATTTTCAGCAGGATTGGAAATTGAGGTGATCGAAAAATCACAGAATAGCGCTACAGTATTTGTGCATCAATGTGAATGGGCTCGCTTTTTTCGGGACCGTCACCCAGGTGTAGGTTATCTACTGGCTTGTAGCACTGATGAAGTAGCTTATCAAGCATTTAACAGGAACCTCAAATTGCAACGCACTGGAACTTTAATGGAAGGCGCAGATAAATGTGATTTCAGGGTTTACAAGGTTTAACGTTCATTGTGATTTTCAATAATAGGATTCTTCCAAAATTATAGAAATTTAACAGTTATTATTAAGGACATAAATAGCACGATGGGGTTAGGATATTAATAGCAGGTATTTCGGATTTATGAAATGAGTAGCCCCATAATCATCATCATAATTGGATGATTTCATTTTAATAATTCGTCCTCCTGGATTTTTTACAAATAAGCCGGCTTTATGAAATCTTGCCCATTTGATTTTTTGGGAATATTTTTTCTGGCTCCAACCAAGAAATCAATAATATATACTGAAGATAATTTTATTTACCGAAAAGCATTCGTTAAAAATTCCTATCTTAAAAATTAATACAAAAATCACTTGATCTATCCGTAGGAGGATAATATGAGACTTAGCAGACCAAAGAATACAACCTGGTGGATCGCCGTCATTCTTGGCGTTTTGGGTATTATTTCCCAGTTCGTTTCTATTCCAGTTCTATCTGGCTGGTCTTTCTGGTTAGTTGCTGCAGGATTCGTTCTGTTGGCACTGGCCACCTATCTTAAGGATCTTTAGTTTTATTACTTTTTTTATATTTCTTATCTCAAGCTTTTCTGGAAACAATAACGTATCTTAATTCTTGATAAATGTATTTATCAGGAAGACTGAATATTATTGAATGTTTACAAAAAAAACAGATGATTTCCTATCAATAAAAAGTTATATTGAAGTGGGTTATATGTAATTCCGCGATGTATAATTCATTTAATATCTTTTTATTCAGCAACCGATGGAGGGATGATGAAATTCTTGCGAAGAATTCTGGGAATTTTTGTAATGATCGCAGGTGTAATTGGTTTAATCCTTAGCCTGGCTGGATTGGTGGGATTATGGGTTGCTAAACCGGTCTTAACCACAACGATCAATTCTACGATTGATACTCTCATCAACAGTGTAGATACCAGTCAAAAAACATTGGAAATTACCTATGATGCACTCGGAGCAACCATTGGAAGTGTGGATGCACTCTCAGATATGTTGGATTCAACTGCTGTGACTGTTGATGATACACAACCAGTCATCACCCAGGTCAATGAGCTCATGGGGAAAACTCTTCCCAATACGATTGAAACTGCCACCAGCTCTCTTGCTACTGCTGAAAACGCAGCCCAATCCCTGGAGAGTGCCATCAAATCTTTTGAAGTGTTACAGGCTGTTCTGGGTGCAACACCATTTCTAAGCGCTGTGATGCCCCCAGCCCCAGAACCATATAATCCCAAAACATCCTTAGCGGATTCCCTCGGTGAGCTATCCGATAGTATGGAGGATATGCCAGAAATATTCATGGATATGTCAACGAACCTGGATAAAGCTGATAACAATCTTGAAATGGTTAAAGATAGCATGACCCTCATGTCTGAAAATGTATCTTTAATCTCCACCAGTCTGTCCCAATATCAAACTATGATCAGCCAATCGAAAGCATCAACGGATAGTCTTAATACTATGCTTACCGGCTTTCAAAGCAAAATGGGGAATATTTTAAATATCACCAGCAGTGTACTGGTTTTATTCTTTTTGTGGTTACTGGCAGCCCAGGTTGTGATTTTCAGCCAGGGGTATGAACTTTATCATGGGACAGCTAATGAAATATCATCCAGAGAACCAGAAATTGATGAACAAACTGAGATAGAATCAAAAGCAATAACTAACGAACCGATTGAACCAGAAAAATAAGAATAAGAATTAGGAGGATGTTATGAAATTCACATTGGATACACAACTTGGTGCACTTTTAGACCACCCACAGGCTAAACCAATTATCGAAAAATATATGCCAGGAATCTCCACAAATCCTATGGTTGGATTGGTAAAGGGAATGACGCTAAATGCTTTATTAGCTACACCACAAGCAGCCCAATTTGGCATCACTAAAGAAAAGGTTGAATCGGTTCTGGTTGAGATTAATAAAGTCGTAAAATAAATTTTTAAATATTTTTTTCTTTGAAGATAAAATGCGATTGATTTCGATATCTAGGGATCTTTGTATTTAATTAATGTTAACTGGATTTCATCAGTAAATAACTTCACTATAATTTAATAACTAATTGTTTTGCAATATGAATTTTTACTTTTTATATGAAAGCGATTAACTTATTATGACGATTAGGCATCCATCAACCCCAATAAAATCCTGGCTTGCCAGGCATCATCCTTCAGGTTTTCTATTGGCTGCTCAACTTCTTCAGTTGGTTCTATATGCCAGTTTCGACGAACCTTCCAACCAATGGGAAATTCTCAGCGCTATGGGCGCTTTGATTCTGGTTTTAGTCATCTGGGTGGTAAGTAGAAGTCCCGCAGTGGACTGGATCGCATGGATGCTTGCGATTCCTGCATTTTTATTGTCGGTCTTCTCCATCATACTTGAGAATCCTTCTTTGATTGTTTGGTCGTCGGTTCTGGAAGCTATCCTATATTTTTATGCAGCGGGAAGTATGATTGTGTATATGCTAAGCGATAACAGTGTGACCACCGACGAGTTATTTGCTGCAGGGGCAACTTTCACCTTACTTGCCTGGGGATTTGCTTATGCTTACCTGGTGTGTCAAGCTCTGGTTCCTGATAGTTTCATCAACGGAGCACATCCTGGTCAACCTTTAACATTTATCGAATTATTGTTCCTCAGTTTTACAAACTTATCAGCAACTGGATTAGGAGATATTCTGCCAGTTTCTGCACCTGCCAGGGTCATCGCCATGCTGGAACAATTCTCAGGAGTCGGATATATTGCAATTGTTGTATCAAGATTAATAGGGTTGACAATTAATTTCCAGAAGAAAAGGCAAAGATAATGGTTCCTCAACATGATTTACGGATAATTGCATTTCAAAAATAGTAATAAATGGTTATTATGTGAATATATTCTTTCTTTTACAAAATCAAGGAGTTCTCGATGGCTAAATCAAAATCCAAAAAATTATCAGAAGAGGGACTAGAAATTAAGGCTTTACTGGTGATTGACGTCCAAAAAGGATTATTCAATAAAACCATCCCCATTTATAAAGCTGATAGCTTACTCAATAATATCAATTTGCTTGTAGGAAAAGCTCATGAGAACGAAGTTCCGATTATTTATATTCAGCATTCAAATGACACGATATTGGCTTATGGTTCTGATGACTGGCACTTGCATTCAGATATAAAGCCCACCGACAAGGATTTTTTGATCCACAAAAAACATGGAAATGCATTCGAGGAAACATCATTAGGCGATTTATTGCAATCAAAATCGGTCAATAGTCTGGTTATCACAGGATTGGTTACCCATGGTTGTGTGAAGGCTACCACGATAGGTGCCTTAGATTTGGGTTATAAAGTGATCCTGGTGGAGAATGGTCATAGTAGTTATAGCAAAGACGCTGCTGAATTAATCACCAAGTGGAATGAAAAATTGAGTGATTTAGGCGCTGTACTCAAAAATTCAAATGATATTTACTTTTAATTATGATAAACCAATGATTCTATTGCTTGAGCTAAAAAGAATTTCTCGAGTACATTAACCTCAGCAGAAGGAGTACTTATGGGAACAAAATTTGATATGATCGGTATCTTTGTAGATGATATTTACAAAATGGTCGATTTTTATAAAAATGCGATTGGCCTGGAAATTGATTGGAGTGGAGAAGGTCCATACGCTGAATTCAAACATGAGGGTATTCGTTTTTCCATGTTTGAACGGAAGGAACTACCTCACCTTTTGGGTAATAGCCCGGAGTTTCCCAAAAAATTAAATGCGACATTTGAACTAGCCATTAATGTCGGTGATCCAAAAAATGTGGATACAAAATTCAATGAGATTATTTCCAAAGGTGGAACGGAGATTTACCCACCCCGAGATGAACCCTGGAACATGCGCTCCGCGATGATAACAGACCCTGAAGGAAACATAATAGAAATCGCATCCGATTTTTGGAATTAATTTGATAATGAATCGCGCTTATGATGAAAAACTGAATGATTTTGAAAAGACTTGGGACTTTCTATAAACGGATTCCTGTTTACTTACATCACAGCGTATGGAAAAGAAGGCGATCAACTATATGAAAAGCTGGCATCAAGCGATCATCGTCATTGGCTGCAATATGAATTGAGGAAAAATATTTCATAAAAAATACCAAAATAAATTTATTTAAGTAAAAATACCCTCAATTATTCATCAGTTTTCTGGTCACGATTGTCCATAAAATGAATAAAATTATTATATGGTACGAAAATTTAAATTAACTCTCTTAATGTTCATAGGATTTATATTCACTTTCATCCCAATCTTGGGATTGTATGTTTTAGACAGACCCCTCTCTAAATCACAATCCCTTGAATTCATAGAAGGAAACCAGGATGTTCTGGCAGGCACTTATTACCAGGGCACACAACAATATGGTGTAATTCTGCTTGAAGGATTTGGATCTGACCAGGTAACGATGACCAGTCTTGCCAGTGAGTTTGTTCGGAACGATTGGCATGTCTTAACTTTCGATTTCAGTGGCCATGGTCGCTCATCCGGAACATTAACCTTCGATAATGCTCGAACAGATCGTCTCGCCATTCAAACACTTACCGCGATTCAGGAATTCAAAAGAATCTCAGGTTTAGCGGATAATCGGATATTTCTACTCGGACATAGTTTGGGAGCCAGGGTAGCATTACAAACTGCAACCATCAATTCAAATGTTGCCGGATTGATCCTGTTGGGTACACAGGTAAATCTATCAACCAATATTCAATCAGAATTTTTTACCGGTACTTCTGATATTGACCTTCCATGGGTTCAGTCTCTGGGATCAGATAATCCTGCGACACCAATCCTCTTAATCAGCGGATCGTGGGATGATATCTTAACGCCCAGTAACGCAGAATTACTTTTCAGTAAACTTACAGCAGGTGAATATGATTATCAGGATGGATATTTTTCATCAAAAAACACACAAAATGCAATTCGGCAACAACTGATCTTATCAAATTTGGTACACAACTATGAACCATTCTCTTCTGCTGTGATAAAAGAGATTAAGTTTTGGCTAAATAACCATTTTCAGACAGAGATTTCCGATTCTTATCTTCCGATAATTCGAATTTGGAGCTGGGTTATCAGTCTTATTGGTGTATTTATATTGCTCATTGAAATCAGAAAACAGTTTTTTAAAGGGGAAGAAATAGGTAATAATCAAAACCAATCCACTCAAATAACAAATCTCCGGAAATTTTTATGGGGAAAAGTGCTCCTTTGGTTAGGTGCCTTGCCTGTTGCGGCCATTCTGGGAAGTATATTCTTTTTCATTCCAATAGGAAAACCAGTTCTTAATCTGATTTATGTTTGCTTTATTGGTGGGTATGGCATTCTCCTTATGCTACTCTATAAATTGGGTAAAATGCCGGGTGTAAATGGAAAACTAAGAAATAGGGGAATAGGATCATTTAGCTTCAGAAATCTGGTCACATCTTCCAAGAAGGATCGGAGGAGATTTTTACTTTCCATTGGAATTACCATAGCAACACTTATCATTACTGCTGCCTACACACGCACAGGATGGTTCTTTGTTTTTCCAATCAACCTGCGTTTGATCTGGTTACTCATTTTTACACCATTTACAGCTCTGGGATTTTGGATTGGTCTAAGGGAATCAGAAATGTTACCCAAACGGGCTGGCATACAGCTTGCTCAAATGCTGATTGGATTATTTCCCTTTTTTCTTTACACCATCCTCATGGCTGCTCTTGGCTCGCTTTCAGGAATGATTGGTGGGCTGCAAGGTCTGGTCATCCTTTGGCTGGTGTTGACCTTCGGCAACCTGATCCAGAAAATCAGTCAGCGTCCAATGTTGACAGCGACCTGTATGGCAATCCTTTTGTATTGGTTAATACTCCCCCAGGGAGTTTTGTTTTAGACAATACTTAATTCATCAAGTTGTTGATAAAATATCCAACATGATAGAAACCACCTGTGGGTCAAATTGTGTTCCGCTACAGCGATTTAACTCGTTAACCGCATCATTCATCGAAACAGGTTTGCGATAAACACGTCGGATGGTCATGGTCGAAAATGCATCTGCAACAGCAATAATTCGGGCACCAAGTGGTATGTTTTCAGCACTCAAACCATCAGGATATCCAGCGCCATCATATCGTTCATGATGGGCTTGAACAATTGGACGAACCGCATCTAAACTTTTGGCTGGCTCCATTAATGTCGCACCATATGTTGGATGTCGTCGAATGATTTTCCACTCTTCACTTGTCAAAGGTCCTGGCTTAATCAAAATTTCTCTCGGAACTACTGCTTTGCCAATATCATGTAGTTTTGCTGCTAATTTAATTAATTTGATCTGTTCCAAAGGCAATCCTAAACGATCTGCAATTCGCAAAGCCCAGAGGGATGTCTCATCACTATGAATACTTTTATCGCATCGATCAATAGAGTCCGCTAATTTATGCAATGCATTTTCATAATTTTTTTGCATGGACGGAATGATTTTGCTGTAAAAAACCTTTGCTCCAGCCAACTCTGGCGTAAAAGGTGATCCAGCAATATCAATTAGATTCTTTTGCCCCCCAACAGGTAGACTAATATTATCAAAGACAAAAAGACCTACAGATTTATCTGGCAAATTTAATTCAATCGGGATCAAAAGAGAATTCGAATCGAATTTCTGAAACCGAAGCTCTTCCATTAAATCTGTGTATTCCTTGGTCTGTTCTATCAATTCAAGTGGATATTTCTTCATAGGAGTTTTCTATTCGTTCCTAATTACAAAAAACAGGAGCCATTTCGGGAACAAATGGCTTATTGATTAAATTGATTACCTGATTGGAAAATTCTTCCAGAGACCTGGCTTTAATCTGTTTGATGCGGTTTTTTATTTCGAATGGAAAATGAAAGCTTTCACCACAGTAGCCAGCGTCAATACAACTGACAGGGTTCTGTAACAATTTTGCCCGAAAGCCTTTATTAATCACAGCAGCATGGATCAAGCGACTAAATTCAGCATTAATATCCACACTATGGCTTCGCATGGTGGTTGAATGGTTCGTTGAGAGTTTATTTATTTGAGTTAAAGGTATCATTTTATTCTCCTATTGATTTCGACTGAGTGACCATAATAAGACCACAATTCCAATTGATATCAGGACATCCCCAATACTGAAAGCTACTTTGTAGGAAATCCAGTTTGGCACTGTAAACCTATCGGATAAAAGAGCCAACCTGGTTTGATCAAAGGTGAGTATACGATCTTTTGTCATGCCTAGACGGGCACCCACTTCCCAGGATTGAATTGGTTTTGAAGGCACCATACGATATAACGTTTCAGGAAGAATTGGCATCCATCCACCATTGAAAGAAATAATCAAAAAATTGCTTAATAAACCGAGACCTAAATACCAAAATCCAGGATGCGCCAGATTTGCTGCAGTAAAAACGAGCAAGCCCAACATGGTTGTGATTTGAAGATACGGTATAACACTTTCCGGTATCCAACGACCAACAGAGGGAATATAAAATGCGAATACCTGAGGGATGACTGAGATAAATACCAACCACTCCCACTTAAATTTTGGTAGCTTTAAAGTTCGATTCTTAAGCCTGGCGCGAATTAAAGTCGCAGACAGGCCAATTACAATCGCCAGTATTAGAATCATATATAAGGTTTAAGTCCTGATAAAAAAAATATAAAAATTGGCTATTAAATTAATAGCATTCGTTTACTGAGGATTTATTCAATTATTCTGAGGTGATTATCCACCGTTTATTCCAGTGGCTCCGGGGGCTCCAGCTCCAATAACAAATAGTGTTAACATCAGAATGAAAACTAAAATGCGATAGTCAAAAGACCGAATAACGAAACTGAATTTATTAAAAATATTTGATAACATAGCATTACTCCTTTAATATAATATAGAAACTAATTATTAATACCATGGGTCTCAAATCAGGCATTAAAATGGTCTCAAATTAGAGTTTTGAATAACTTTCATTACAATAAGACTTATTTTTTAATATTTAATCCTAAATGAGTCTGAAAAGCCTGACTTTCAAGATTTTAAGACAGTATAAATTAGATTTTGTAAAAATTAAAAGGATTATTTTAAAAGTGATTCATAAAGCTCATGAGTCTGTCGAGATGGTGAAGCATTGATTTCTCGTTCCAGAATTTCTACACATTGTTGATATTGGTGGACCATCGCTGGACGATTTCCCATTGCTGCATAATTCCTCATAGCTTGCCTATATGCATCTTCAAATAAAATATCTTCATTTATTGCTCGCTGACAATATTCTAGAGATAAGTCATAGTTTGATTGATCAAAATAAATCATAGAAACTTGAATAAGAATATTTAGGAAAATTTGACGAAGATATTCTCGAGGACTTAAAACCCAGTTGTAATCAATTTCTGAAAGGAAATTGCCTTTATAATGTTTTATGGCTTCTCTGAAATGAGAAAGTTTGCCAATTGGATCTTGAACTTGATTTCCTTGAGCGTTTTCCCTCAAGAAATTCTCAACATCATATTCATAATCAAGTTTATTATTAAATCTGTAAACATTTTGATCCAGTATGACAGTTTCTTTTCCTAAGGCACGTCGAAGCCTATAAATTGTATTTTTAAATCGGAATTTGGCTTCCTGGATGGTTGCATCCGGCCAAAAGATTAGGCTTATTTCTTCTCTTGTCATACCTTCCGGATGAGCCATCAGCATATACAGCAAGTCACGAGCAGCCTGAGTTTGCCACTTAGAGCTTGTAACGATGTGATTATTTACCTCCACCTGCATTCGACCTAAAGAACGAATAATAATTGTTGGTGGTGCAAAAGGTATTGCGATTGTTTTTTCTCTCAATTCTCGACGCAGAGCAGGTAATTTCTCCAAAAACTTATTAATTTGTCCAATGAAAAGAGAATACTCCTTTTCAAGTAAATCAGGTGAGTAACCAACTAAGAATTTTTTGAAACGACTAGCACTTGATATCAAAGAAACATTTGGATATTCACTTTCCAGACTAGAAAAAACAAACAACAGGTGCTCTATCGCTTTTTCAGAACGATGATTATTCATATAAGCTAAAGCCAGATACAAATGTGCTTTTTCATATTGAACCTTATGTCCACCTGTTTTGAAAAATTCGCAAGTATTTTCCAGCGATAAAATAATTTCGTTTGCTTTATTGTCTTTTATTTTTACGCCTGAATATTCCAGGTTTACAAGATGGTGCTCCATAGCAGAACCATTCGCCCCTACCAAATCAAAAGCTTGCTGAAAAAGGTTCTCGCTTGTTTCGAACTCTTTGCGATTTGAAGCTAACAAAGCCTTTTGAATTTTTATGTAGACCTGTAAAAAATGTTCCTGAGTACTATCGGCTATGACCTCTGCCATATAATACGCCTGCATCGCTTGTTCATCTGCCTGGATTTCAGCAAAGATATCCCCAATACCGGTTAATATAAACGCCTCCATACGTGCATACCCGCAAGACCTCGCATAACTTAATGCCTGTTCAAAAGAAAGACTAGCGTTTTTATAATCACCCAATAATTGCTGTAAAACGCCTAGATTATTGAGTAAATTAGATAACCATAAAGGATTTTCAACCTGTTTCCAATATTTCAAGGCAGATAAATAATATTCTTTTGAGTGTGAATAATCCCCTAAATTTTCATAAATAAGACCGATTTCTATTTGAATGATGGCAACATTTTTATTATCATTAATCGATCTCATCATTCGAAGAGCACTTTCTAAATTAGAAAGAGCATCCTGTAAATTTCCCTTATGAAAATCACACAATCCAATACAACGAAGAGCTTCTCCCTTTTGTTTAGTAAATGATTCATCTCTTCCAATCAATGATAAAATTTCGGAAGAATTTGTAATTGAATCTTCGAGCTTACCTGATAATCGGAAAGTAGCAGATCTCATTGATAATGCAATGATCATTTCTTTGCGATTTTCTGGCAAAGTCATTGAATTTATCGCTTGGTTGTAAAGTGTCATAGCTAATGCGGTATTTCCCAAAACCCAGGCCACATTCCCCTGAAGAGCAACAATGTATGGATTTGAATTTAGCACGTCCGCAGGTAGAGAATCAAGCCAAGCTGAGAGAGTCGATAGTCTACCATTTAAGATCATTTCTAAACCAACTTGTTCAATTAGTTGGATAAGGTCTTTTTGAGAACCCAATCTTCGATAGATGGAAAAAGCTTGATCCCACTGATCATTACGGATGCTCATTTTGGCAAGGTTATGAAGGATTGTTTTGGCAATTTCAGGTTGTTCAGCAATTATTGTGTTTTGTAAAAAATCAAGGAACAGTGGATGATATCGCAACCAGTCTCCCTCTTCTCCAACTGGCATCACAAACAAATTATATTGTTGAATTACACTCATCCACTTTTGCCAGGGAGCATTCTCATCAGAAATAACTGGACCAATCACCTCTGCACATCGATTTGCATTAAACTCTTCCAGTAAACTGGACCAAAGCAAAAAAGAATTGATCTCTTCAGGTAGTTGATTTATTATCTGTGAAAAATAATCTTGCAACGAGAAACCGGACACCCGCCCCAATCTTGCCTGGAGTGCAGAAATCTTTTTGTCCACCTGGCTGGTCAGAAGAATTCCGGTTATCCATCCCTCGGTATTTTGTTTGATTTCATCAGCTTGATCAAGGCTAAGAGATAATTGTTGGTTTTGTTGAAAGAGAGCTTGAATTTCTTCTGATAGAAATTCTAATTCCTCATAACTCATACCATCAACTTCGGATCGTGCTGCCAGATTTGGCAACACCGGAAGTGATAATAGCGTTCGCGACACAAAAATAAAATGGCAATTATCATCAAGATCCAATAACAACTTGCTTATGAAGTTTTGAATTTCAATACTATCATTAACCAGATGATAATCATCAAGGATAATTAAGAAATGTTCGGATATATTTTCATAAATATCATTAATTAATACATTAGCTATATAATCGCCATTAAATTTCCCCTGATCGCCAGTTAAAGCTGCAAATGTTCTTTGACCGAACGACGGAAATTTCTGTTGAATGGATGCTGTTAAATATGCAGTGAAGCGTAATGGATCAATGTCCAATCGATCGATTGAATACCAACACACAGGTATCCTTGAGTGGGATACAAAGTCTACTAATAAAGATGTTTTTCCATATCCTGCAGGAGCTGAAACCAGTACCAGACGCTTTTCAATCATTTCTTCCAAGAATTGAATAAGCCGAATTCGCTCTACGAGGTCTTTCCTGCGACGCGGTGGGGTTATTCTTGTTTGGATGATTGATTGGTTGCCTAACATGGGATTCTTATAACACTCAATTGGGTCTTTCGCTGTGGATTTTTATTAATCACTGGATGAATGATTATAATATAAACCATAATCCGAAAAATTCGATTTTCAATTAGTATATAACAAAAAAATGAGCTTGATTTTCAATAAATTAATCCAGGATTGGCGTTACTAGTAGCTCAAACCTGGACGATTGTTGTCATTTATGAACCAGAGCTAATATTAATAATCAAAGACAAAAAATATTTCAAAATATCATTTTGTTTACTAAGGAAGTAAATATTAGATTACACAAATTTTTATTCACAATTCCGATTTGATTGACTAAGCAACCTTTTTTCTGTAATTTCAAATCAGAAATATCCATTTTTGCTTTAACAATTTAGTAATTTATTTCCACAATAATGTTTTCCTATCTGCCACTCCTCACTGATTTCCATTAGTTTTGCTGAAATAAGTCTCAAACATGATAGTTCATTTGGAAAAACGCCAACCACTCTAGTTCTCTTTCTAATCTCTTTATTTATCCTTTCCAGGCTATTCGTTGTTCGGATTGATCGAAGATGTTCAAGTGGAAAATCAAAAACAGTAAATCCTTCAGATAAATTATTCTCCATCCATGCAGATAATCGAGGAGCTGAGAGTGCGTATTTTTGTATGGCCGTTTGTAAATATCGTTCAGCTGTATTTCGGTCAGGAGCATTGAACATCGCACGTATGTCAGCCGCTACTTCCATCCTCATCGATTGTTTCGGAACATAAGCTCCAGCATTCTGTTGTAAATGAAATTGACATCTTTGCCATGGAATGCTTCCTAACACCGATCTTCTGGCCGCTCCTAATCCGCTGTGATCATCGCTGGTTACCAACTTCACTCCTCGCAATCCTCGATCTTTCAAGCCCTGTAAAAAAGCCTTCCAATGGGTTTCATGTTCACTCAGAGACACTGATACACCTAAAATCTGCCTTTCTCCCTCTGGTGTGATCCCAGAAGCCACCAAAACAGCTGCATCTCGTACTTGTCCTGCTTCTCTGACTTTCTCATAACGGGCATCCAGAAACAAATATTGAATTTCACCAAGTGGTCGTTCTCTCCATTCTTGCAAAGCTGCATCCAATTGTGCAGCAGCTCGGCTGACCTGCATGGGCGTGATCTCTACACCGCACAATTCCTCTGTAATCGCTTTTACCTTCCTGGTTGAAACTCCCTGAACGTACATCTCAGCTAATGCAATCACTAGAGCCCGTTCACTTCGCATTCCCTTTTCCAGAGCTGATGGATAAAATCCGCCTTCCCGCACTTGTGGTATTGCAAAAGTAATCTCTCCTAATCTGGTCTTGACGGTTTTGGGCTTGAAACCGTTTGCGTGTCCTTTGCGATCTTCTGTCCGTTCGTATTCTCCTGCTTGCAGATATTTGGACCTTTCCGCTTGCATCGCATTGTTTAGTAATACCCTTAATAAATCTGGTATGGCGTTTATTCCGTTTTGAGAAAGCTCTTCTATTCCATAGGATGAAAGATTATAATTTTCTTGGTGAGTCATTTGGTCTCCTTTTTTGATGTGGTAATCTATTTAGGATACTTCTGACTCACCATTTTGTTAAGGTTCTAGAATTTACAGAAATAATGTTACACTAACATTTGATTCTTTATAATCTTTGCTTTTTATAATTTCTTACCAAGCTTTCACAATAACGCAATCTATACATTATGTTGACAATAATTTCTATGGTATTAGAATAAAACTTACCGATCGGTCGGTAAGTGATGAGTGATGATTTGGAGGAACAAACATGGAGTCCCGCAATAAAAATGTTGTCTTAATCGTTCTGTTTATTGGAGTTCTTATGGGTGCACTGGATATCGCGATAGTAGGACCAGCGCTTCCAGCCATCCGTTCTTATTATAACGTTTCGGAAAGGTCGCTTTCCTGGATATTTAGTCTGTATGTTCTTTTTAACCTGATCGGAACACCATTGATGGCTAAACTTTCAGACCAATTTGGACGCCGTTCCATTTACATTATTGATGTTTCGATTTTTGCGATTGGCTCCCTTGTCGTTGCACTATCGACTAATTTTTCGCTTGTCCTGGTTGGCAGAGCAATTCAAGGCTTTGGTGCGGGAGGTATTTTTCCGGTCGCCAGTGCAGTGATTGGTGACACATTTCCCGCTGAAAAACGTGGCAGTGCTCTTGGATTGATTGGGGCAGTGTTTGGATTGGCCTTCCTGATTGGCCCAATCCTGGGTGGTGTGATTCTCAGCTTTGCTTCCTGGAAATGGCTTTTTCTAATCAACATACCCATTGCTCTCCTGGTCATTTTTCTCAGTATTCGAATCTTACCCACAACCCGTAATGAAACCTCAAAACTCTTTGATTGGATTGGTATGACCATTATTGCAGTCATTCTCGCAAGTCTGGCGTTAGCGATCAATCAACTTGATATTCAAACATTTTTTGTCAGTCTATTTTCGCTTAAGGTTTTCCCATTATTTTTAGTATTTTTTATCCTGCTGCTTATATTGCCTACGATTGAGAAAAGAGCAGAAAATCCAATCATTCCGCTTTCCTTGTTTAATCGCCCTCAACTCCGTCTTAGCTATATACTTTCCGCGGGTGCTGGTTTTTCAGAAGCTGGAATGGTATTCCTTCCATTACTCGCAGTTGTTTCATTAACCGAGTATGGAATAAAGGAAGAAAACGCATCCTGGATGTTAATGCCAGTTGTATTGGCTCTGGCAATAGGTTCACCGATGGTTGGACGATTACTGGATAAATTAGGATCACGAATTGTAATCCTTGTCGGTACTTTCACTACCATGATTGGTATGACATTACTGGGTCTGTTTTCTACCAATCTATCTTTATTTATTGTTTCTGGTGTATTAATTGGTTTTGGTCTATCCACCTTATTAGGGGCACCTTTGCGATATATCACACTAAATGAAGCCAAAGTCTCTGAAAGATCTGTGGCACAGGGCGTAATTTCCATATTTACCAGTGCTGGACAAATGGTTGGTGGTGCATTAGTAGGAGCGATAGCCGCTTCTCGAACACAAACAATGGGTGCAGCAGCTGGATATAGTCTGGCTTTTCTGATAATGGGAATCATCAGCCTGGTTCTGGTTGGTGTTGCATTTATGTTAAAAAACCGTGCTGCAGAACAAAACCAGGTTCTCTTCAATGAGACCCAACATAATTCGTAGTCACTGAAAATATTTTCAAACTATTAATGAACGAAAGGAATGTTAAATGGCTGAAGTAGCAAGATCAGAGATGCGTAATCATATCCTTAAAACTGCAGCCAGTTTATTTGCAGTTCAGGGTTACGAAGGAATCTCTATGCGAGAAATTGCAGAAGCATGTCAACTATCGAAGGCAGGGTTATATTATCACTACAAAGACAAAAAAGATCTTTTCCTCGCTGTACTTTATGACCACCTTTCAAGGTATGAGGAATTGCTGACTGAAATCAGATCAAAACCTGAGAGTACCAGAGATTCTTTATCAAAATTCATACATGCCGTTTTTACCCAGTTACCTATTGAAGATCGTTCAATATTCCGTTTGGCTCAACAAGATTTAGCAAGTATCGACCAGGCCTCTCGAGCAGCTTTCAACCAACGATACCATGCTAAATTCATAACCCCAATAGCTGAAATCATCGAAACAGGTGTTTCAATCAATCAAATTAAGGCCATAGATCCTCAATTAGGGGTTTGGGCTTTATTGGGATTAATGTATCCGTTTTTCTTCACAAAACTTGACAATCAGTCTGAGGATGTAGAAAAAATAATCGACTTAATTGAAATGATTTTTTTTGATGGAATAGAAATTTGGCCTGCATGACATGGCTCGACATTATTCAGAGTGCAAATGGGTGATTTTTTAGGTTAATCAGCAATCCATTGGGTATGTGGTTCATTATTGTCCATTTGGAAATGCAACGACCGATATTTGAGATTGGCTGGATCAAAAATATACCTGGGATAGTTAAAAAATAATCAGGGCTCAGAGGAAATCCAAGCCCTGATTAAAACGATATTAACTAATATGAAGAATTCGAATGCGAAATCTCCAGATCGTTCACACAGATAAATTTTGGAACGATAATCGCCACCGGATTTCGGGCTCCGTAACTGGCTGAGGTATTGTACACGGTTTGGTGCTTCGACATCCAGGCAATTTTCTCTCCAAAGACGTCCAGTAAACTCTGGGTAACTCGCACATTGAATGGAACAACAATACTGCCATCTTTTTTAAGTAATAATGCCCCAAAGCGTGAACTGGCTGTTACCAGGGCTTTCGACGGGTTGACGATGTTCATGTAATGCAGGAATGGAATGTATAAAATGTCCTTATCGCGGGGTAATTTAACCAGTTCCTCGAGTGAGTTGACGTCCATTTCTCCACCAGACAGTACAAGACTTTTGTGAGGAATATTATGACCGGTCGGTTCTGCTCCAAATTCATCAGCATCATCCTGGTACCAGGTAAATTTCTGGAAAACACCTTTTACAAATAGCGGAAATGCTTCTCGTGGCATTCCCATAGCATCACGGGTCAATGGAAAAGTTTCCAGACGAGAAGGGTCGTCCGTAAGATTGAATTTTTCAGAGAAAACTTTCTTGCCCACATGGTCTTCTGTTAAGAATGAAAAACCACGTTTCATCAAGCCACCATTGAAGCCAATCCAATTCATAAAACTGATCATTTCAGCAGTAGCTGCTGGTCCAAAGACAATGTCATAATTCCCAACTGGTATTTGTTGGGCTGGATCATTGTTGTAGTGATCGATCAGGAATGATAATTCAGAATGCAGCTCTTGTGGATTCAAATCAGCTTTCTTCTGGGCAGACTGTTCTGCGGTGACTTCCCATTTCAAGTCTGAATGCGCCAGAACAATGGTAACCTGTGCGTCGGAGGTTTTGATGTACTGGGTATGTTCTGAGAGCGTCGTGATTTGTGCCAGGATATTAGCTCCGGATGAGAAAATACCAGACAGTGTGATTTTGTCTGTTTCCAGATCTTTGGTTGCTGCATTGAAATATGCCAGTTTTTCTTCACCGATCATTGCAGCTAATTCCGGATTAAAACCTTTCTCATCCACATAGCTTTCCTTAAAATGAGGAATGCTGGGTTGATAGTTGAGTGGCATGGCATATTTCACCATTTCAGCAGCGACATCCACTGCTTGTTTCATCTCATCCAGTTTGTTTAAGTCGGTGATCATCTCATAACTCGCCCGACGCTTATCGTCATACACTGTAATTTCCAATCGGATCAGATGCTCGTTCGTATTGAGAGAAATGGCGGAATTCGCAAAACGCATCAGGTAACTATCTTCTTCATGGTACATAAAGGCAGCGGTGACACCTGTTGACAATGCGTATTCACGTAATGATGTCAATGTTTGTAGAATTTTTTCTTTCATGATTACTCTCCTATCCGTACATTGTCAAACCGGCAAACCGGTACACCATGCCCTAGCTGCATGATTTGATTCGGTTGGCCTTTACCGCAATTGTCTACATAATGCACAACCCAGGTGGATTCATCTCCAACAGCAGAAAGTGAGTTGTAAAACTTTACGGTTTCACCCTTATAGGTTGAATTTTTGACAACTTTGGTTACTTTACCATCATCCACCAGCCAACCAATTTCCGTGGCAAAATGGAATTGTTCACGATTGGAACCAATCGACCAACTCTTATCTCCATCCAGGATAATGCCCTTTTCAGTGTTCTTTGACAATATCATCCAAAGAACCATCTTCACCCGGATCAATGTTGATGTTGGTCATACGTTCAATTGGTACACGATAGAAAGCGGTTGCGCGATTTGCCCCGCTGCTACCATCAAAGATCTGACGTTTGGCACGGGCATTGGCTTCTTCCACCATTTGGCGTCCAGTGATTGCACCGACCAAAATGCCCTTGTCGATCAGAAGATTATCCTGAGCTGGAACACCGTCGTCATCATATCCGAAACTACCCGGGCTATTGGTCAGTGTTGCATCAGCACGGGCGGTAAGTTTTTCTGATCCATAACGCAATTTCCCAAAATCATCCAGGGTGACAAAAGAACCACCTGCGAAGGCGAGCTCATATCCCAAGATGCGATCCAATTCCAATGGATGGCCAATGGTTTCATGTGTTTGCAGGAACATAATACCAGGAAGCAAAATAACAGAGCGGTCTTCTTTGGGGCAAGGATCCGCCACCAGAACCTCATTCAACTCCTTTACGATTCGTTCTGCATTTTCATTAAAGAGTTGCATATCCAGTGTTTCCCAGCCACGGGTATTGCCCAGTCGGTCAGGTGAAAACTTGCGGCTATGAGTTTCTCCAGAGGAATCAACACCCATTACCTGAATAGCTGGAAAGGCTTCAATGATGTTTTTCTCAATTTCACTACCTTCCGAGTCAAGGAAAATGATTTGTTTGCGCACAAACATCATTTCACTGGCACGTTGGACTACACCAGGCTGGTTGAGTTTTTCGTCCATGCTTTTCAAGAAATCAACCTTACTTGCCAGAGAGACACCAAAAGGATCAATCTGATTTGGACTCTTGAAAGATGCTTGAATTGCATCTTTTTCAGCCAGTCGGACAGGGAATGTTACACGTTCTGCAGCCACTCTGGCATTGTCAAAGGCTTTATCGAATAGTGTACTGAGATTACTCATATCTGATGAAGCAGAGAAACCCCAGGCATTCTTGTACAGAACACGAACTCCCAGCCCACTTTCACGGGAAGAGGTTGTTTCTTTCAGATTGCCATTCCACATCATCAAATAATTGGCTTCTTCCACGGGATACCAACGCGCATCTACATATGTCGCGCCTGCCGCTTTAAGCCGGTCAATATGTGCTTTCAATTGTTTTTGCATAGAGAATACTCCTTGATGGAATTGGATATTAATCCATATTTGAGTGTAAATCGGATGGAAAAATCTAGCAAGTTATTAATGTCATTAAATTTTTATTTATACCCAATCTGCTCTGTTTATTACTGATTTTTTCTTAATTTTTCTTCCTTCTATTTACTATCCAGCGCTTAATTGGTGGAATTCGTATGAATAATAGGAAAAAAACAATGAATCCCATTATGATTGGACGTACGGTATCCCCACTAAGTGCTGCTACAGACCCTTTTACCGCCCAGACATAATGGAGGATCACTAACATTCCGACCAGATAGACAGTTTTATGCAAACCCTTCCACCTTTTCCCCATCAATTTCATCCAAAACTTGAATGATGTGATTGCCAACAATAATAATAAAAGACCTGCCAGAGATCCCACAATAATGAATGGCTTTTGAGTTGACAGGCTTAAGATTTCATCAAAATTGAATCCATAGTCAACTGCAGCAAAAACAATAAAATGCAAGGCAAAATAGAAAAATGAATACAGGCCTAATGCCCGGCGATGTTTTCCAATCTTTTTCCAGCCCGTAAGTGTTATTACTGGGGTCACCGCAAGTGCAAGAATCAACAAATTTAATGCAGCTCTACCCAAAAATTGTTCCACAAACTGAATTGGATTGACTGTCAATTGATTCTCAAATGCCTTATATGTTAGTTCGAAAAGAGGAAACAAACTTACTACATGAATACCTAGTCTCAGCCAGTTAAATGAGGATTTAGAATATCCTTTGTTTTTGGTTTTCGACTTTGTTTCAATGATTTTTTTTGATTCCATTTCGTTCATAGTCGCTGTTATCCTATCCCATTATTCTTCAAGAAGGGTGCGAATTGCTAATTCTGTCTCTTTATATCGCCCCTCACCAACATGAACGTAACGCAAATGACCATTTTTATCAATTAGATAAAGTGTTGGCCAAAAATGTGTATCATATGCTTTCCACGTGGTTCCAAGATTATCTTCAGTCACAGCATATGGAATATTAAGCTCCTCGACTGCTTTCTTCAGGTTTTCAAAATCAGCCTCATATTCAAATTCTGGGTAATGATTTCCAATGATCACCAATCCGTCAGATAAGTATTTTTCATGCCAGGATATTAACGAAGGGACGACATTCCTGCAATTAATGCATCCAAAAGTCCACATTTCAATTAATACAACTTTGCCTTGCAAGTCTGCCAGGTGTAATGGATTAGGAGTATTAATCCAGATTTCATTGGATATTTCTGGTGCTTCTCCTAAATCAGGTAGGAGATAATTGTTTGGTTCCTGGTCGGAAGCCATTTTCAAGCTACATCCACTTAGAATCAATACACCTATAATAATCAATAAGAATTTATTTCTCACAACATACCTCCTATTAAGATATGTTGATTCTATTCCGTTGATATTATGAAAATCTTACGTGTTTATGAACGAATAATTAACGTTTCGGTAAAGTAAATGTAAAGACTGTTTCCCGTCCAGGTTGGCTCTCCACAAAAATACTTCCATTATGAGCTTCAATAATACCCTTAGCAATGGCTAATCCTAATCCTGCTCCCCCTCTGGATCGATTTCGGGATTTTTCTCCTCGATAAAAACGGTCAAAAACATGTAGAATATCCTCTGGCAAAATTCCTTCTCCTGTGTCCCGAACAGAGACCGAAATCTTATCTTCATCACTTTCAGCATATATAGACACGTTTCCGCCAAAAGGCGTATGTCTGATGGCATTGCTAACCAGATTATTAATCGCTCTTCCTAACCATAAAACATCAATATTAATCGGATCAACATCTTTTTCTGCTGAACCATTTAGAATAATTCCTTTCTGATTTGCTATCCCTGAAAAACTTTCTAGCGTATCAGAAATCAAATCTGAAAGTGAGGAAGGTTCAAGTGTAAGCGGAATCCCACCCGCATCCAATTGGGAAATCTGAAATAAGTCATCAATCAGCAGAGAGAGATTATCAACATGTTTTTTGGTTTGAGCCAGGTAGTCCGTGATTACGACTGGATCTGTCACTAAGCCATCTGATAATGCTTCTACTAAAACTCGAATAGAAGAAAGTGGTGTTCGTAAATCATGCCCTGCCCACGCGACCAGATCACGCCGCAATGATTCTAATTCCTTTTGCTTTTGATCCGCCGACTGAATCTTTTGTGCCATTTGATTAAATGATCTCGCTAACATCGCTAACTCATCATTTCCCGGTATTTCAGCTCGCGAAGAAAGATTGCCACTCTCTATTGATTTCGCAGCTTTTTCAAGTCTTTTTATACGCTCAATCAAGGTACTGGTGAAAAAGCTACCTAAAACCACGGCAATACCACCAGCGAATAGTAAGAGAACTGTCGCCAATAATAAATCGTGTTCACTGGCAAACATCAAACGTGCTGTCAACCAGACATTTAAAAATGTTAATAAGCTTGCCAGAATGTAGGTTCCCAACAGTACCCAGCGCAAAGATGGAGCCCGTTCTAACCAATTCAACCGATATGCCCCATAACCAATACCGATAGAAATTACCGTTGTAAAGGAAAGGAATTGTGCCATATGTTCCAGATCCTCCATAGGAGGACGCATTAACCAATAAAAGATAACAAGTGAAATGATAAAAACAATGATGATGCCACTGGCAAAAACAAAATTACGAGATTTTTCTTCTTTTTGGGTTTTAGGGTTCAAATTTATATCCTATCCCCCAAACGGTTATTATGTAGACAGGTGAAGTTGGGTCTTTTTCTATTTTTTCTCGCAAACGTCGCATATGAACTGTGACAGTTCCCGGGTCGATGTAATGAGAAAACCCCCAGATATTTTCTAATAATTGTTCTCGCGTAAAAACCTGTTTGGGATTAAGTGCCATGTGATATAACAAATCAAATTCTTTAGCAGTCAGAATGGTTTCTTCACCATTTATCGCAACATTGCGTGTCTGTGGATTAATTGTCAGGCCTTTAAATTTCAGGACACCTTCATTGGTTGTTGTAGATGTAGTTCGAACTCTACGTAATACAGCTCGCACTCGACTTACCAGCTCTTGAGGACTGAAAGGTTTTACAACGTAATCATCTGCACCCAATTCAAGCCCAGCAATTCGATCACTCTCTTCTTTGCGTGAGGTTAATAAAATAATAGGCACATCTGACTGATCACGTAAATTTCTGGTAAGTGTGAATCCATCCAAACCTGGTAACATCACGTCCAGAATAATAAGGTCCGGTAATGAACCAATCAATGAATTAAATGCTACTAATCCATCGGCAAAGCAAGTGACTTCATATCCTGCCCTACGAAGATACAAACTCACAACCTCGCTAATACTGGGTTCATCTTCTACAATCGCTATCTTTGTCATAAGGTTCTCATTTAGAATGATTTTACAACACAATTATTGCATAAATCTTACGCTTCCTTAATAGATTTGTAATGGTTGTTAACTGGTTTCGTAATATTTTGTTTGTATGATAGGAAAAATTAATGTTTTGGAGGATCAAATGATAAGGAAAATTTTAATAACCATGCTTTCAACAACTTTGCTTCTGGCTGCCTGTGCTCCAGCTGTGGCTACACCAGAAGTTATGATGGAAAAACCTACTGAGGTGATGGCGGATAAAACTGAAGACGAAATGTTGGATAAATCTTCAGACGAGATGATGGATGAATCTTCAGACGAGATGATAGATGAATCTTCAGACGAGATGATAGATGAGTCTTCAGACAAAATGATGGATGAGTCTTCTGACAAAATGATGGAAGAAACTGCCTGGTTTGGAACCACATTTACAGATGTAAGTACTGGAGAAACATTTACTATTAATGATTTTAAAGGGAAGGTCGTATTAGTTGAAAATCTGGCGATGTGGTGCTCTAATTGTAAGAAACAACAAGAGCAGGTCAAACTCTTACATGAATTACTTGGCATGAATGAGGATTTGGTCTCGATTGGTCTTGACATTGACACCAATGAAAATGCTTCAGATTTAAAAACTTATGTAGAAAACAATGGTTTTGATTGGATCTATGCCATTGCATCGGAAGAAGTAACCCGTGAAATTGCCAATCTTTATGGTGCTCAATTTCTAAACCCTCCATCAACACCAATATTAATCATTGACCGAAAAGGTCAGGCTCATCCTATGCCTTTTGGGATAAAAAGTGCTGAAGAATTAAAGAATTTTATTGAACCCTTTTTATCAGAAAATATGTAAGTCCTAAAAGATAATGACCGCTGAGAACGATTAACTCAGCGGTCATGATTAAGGAAAGGAACCTATGGAAGCAAATCTCACATCTCTTGGTCTGGGTCTTCTGGCGAGTGCCAGTCCCTGCATTATCCCTCTTTATCCAGGATATCTTGCATATTTAAGTGGAGCAAGTACGGATAATCTCAGAAAAGGACGGCACTTTTTAGGTTTTTTTGTTTTGGCAGGTGTGCTAACAATGATGTTATTGTTGGGTTTACTGATTGCTCTGCTTTCTATTTCTGTTGGTAGAGCGTTATCAATCGTCATTCCGATCGCTGATCTATTGATCATTACATTAGGTGTTTTACTCTTACTGGATAAAAACCCATTCAAAGCGCTTCCCCAGATCAAAGTACCTGTATTGCAGAATCCATATTTTAATGCTTTTGTGTATGGGCTGTTATATGGTCCCATCGCCCTGCCATGCTCAGGTCCTTTAGTTGTAAGTATCTTTGCTATTTCCCTTACTGCTGCTGAGGCGTTTAGCAGATTGAATGTGTTTCTCTGGTTTGGATTAGGATTTGGTTTACCGCTGTTGGCGTTATCATTAATTTCCGGTGTTCTGCAAAGAACGATAACTCGCTGGTTAGCAACGCATTCCCGATTAATTAATTTGATCGGAGGGTTCCTATTGATCGCTATTGGGGTTTATGACTTTATCGTGAATTTGGATCTGATCCGATTAGTGCTGGGTTTATAAAATATTGATAACAAATTTATCCAATTCTTATTTATAAAGATTAATGAATAATCTTAAATGTGGATTAGTGATTTAATTTATAAAAACCCAATAAGAATCAAATTACTATCTATCTTTTGGTAGAAAAAAATTTAATTTTATAATAATCAGAAATGAAACCAGGAAAATTGGTTAATTAATTTTTGTTCCACATTCCGGGCAGAATTTAGCACCTTTGGTTTCTGTTCCACAATTAGGACAAAGAGTGGCTTTCGGTTTTACCTCAATCGGTGTGCCACAATTCGGGCAAAATTTGGCACCATTCGCATCCTGACCACAATTTGGGCATTTACTTGATATTGGTTGTTCCATCGCTGTGCCACATTCCGGACAGAATTTTGTACCTGCAGCTGCCAATACACCACAATTAGGACAGTGAGCCGACTGACTAACTGCTGTTTGGGCTGTTTTAGCTGCCTGTTGAACATTTTTAACTACATCTCCTAATCCAAATGCATTTGCAAATCCTTTTAATGCGGATCCAGCCTGTTCAGCGCGCGCTTCAGAAATTTCATTAACTCGTGGGCTATCCTCCTGGCAAAATCCAGATTGTGTATCAAAATCGGATAAACACACAATCCGTAAACAGGTTGGGCACTCTCTAAAATTTACCTGTACCTGTTGCCAGGCTTTCTCAATCTGAGCAGGTGTCAATTTCATGCTGTAGCGGGGATCCTCACCCACAACATTATTTGCCACAGCGTTTCCAAACAATGGCACCTTTCTCAATAAGCCACTGGCTACCTGTTTTCCAAAATCCTGGGTAACCGAACCAACCACATCTGGTTGACTGCGATACTCTCGACCACAAGTTTCACAATAAAAAACACAATATGGGCCAATTCCGTCATTGCGGATATCATAATTTGGCATTCTAGAAAAAGTAGACATTTTTGCTCCTTAATGAATACAAAATCATATAAATAATTATCTATCATATTTAATTAGGGAACTAATAATTTACATAGGAATTTATTGCGGATTAATATCAACCTTTTTTATCAGATCGCAGAAAGCTTCCGGTATACTGAACCACGAAAATTATTTACAGATTTAGGAAAATATTCCTACTGAAATAAAATTTGGATTTATTAAACATTGATTGTTTCCGTTCTCCTTACTTTTTTATTTGTATAATATAAACCATGGAACAACGCATCAAGAACCTTTTTAATGAAGAGATATTACAGGAATCCATGCATCGATACGGAATTGGTCAGGATGAAATTCAGGTACTGGATAGCTTTGAAAGTTTCATTTATGAATTCGAAAACGACACCGGTGAGTACATCCTGCGCATTTCTCATTCCATTCGCCGTGATGAAGCGCTCATCCATGGCGAGGTCGATTGGATTAATTTTCTTGCCGACCATGGAGTTTCTGTAGCCAGGGCTGTTCTTTCTCAAACTGGCAATCTGGTGGAAACGATTCCAGATCAGAAGGATGGATACTTTTTAGCAACTGCGTTTATAAAAGCAGAAGGTAATCCTCCATGGGGAAGATGGACACCTAAGCTCTTTGAAACATATGGCGAATTGATGGGTCAAATGCACGCTTTGACTAATCAATTTCATCCCTTGCACCCAGAAAGAAAACGCCCCGAATGGGATGATCCAATTTTTGATTATGTCGAGCAATATTTACCTGAGAACGAATATTTAATTCGAGAAAAATATAAATCAATTTGTTTACATGTGAATACAATACCGAAAAATCTAGAGACTTATGGGTTGGTTCATCAGGATGCCCATGGATCAAATTTTTTTATTGATGATCATGGAAAAATTACCTTATTTGATTTTGATGATTGTGGTTATAACTGGTTTATCAATGATATCGCAATTGTCCTTTTTTACCTGGTAGCATCATCTGAAGATAAAGCAGCACTCACCAGGGAGTTCATGAGTCATTTTCTAAAAGGTTATTTACATTATTTTCCTCTCAATCTGGATATGCTAAGAGAAATTCCATATTTCCTCAAAATGCGCGAGATTGAGTTATATGCAGTCATTCAAAGAGATTTTGACCTTAACAATATTGAAGACAGCTGGGCAATGCGATATATGAATAACCGAAAATATAATATCGAAAATGATGTTCCTTTCATTGATTTGGATTTTGAATCACTGAAATTATTGTTTTAATCCTTGATCTGTCCATCAAACAATGTGTAGAATATTTAGGATGGGAAGTTCTTTGATCTCAGTCTCCATCCATTACAGGTATGAAATCATTCGTATTCGTTATTCGATTTGCTCAAATGGATGTGCCAATATTCAGCGATTGTTCCTGATGATTATGTAGAAAGGAGAATAGCATGTCAAAATCAGTATTGATTGCCTATGCCACACGTTACGGATCTACTAAAGAGGTTGCAGAAAAAATTGGACAAATATTAATTCAAAGTGGATTTGAAATAGATGTACTTCCCTGCAAAAAAGTTGAGAAGATTGAATCATATCAATTCATCGTCATCGGAGCACCCTTTTATATCGGCAGCATGTTGAAAGATGCTAAAAAATTCCTGATGAAGAATCAGGATATTCTCTCCAGAAAACCGGTTGCATTCTTTGCGCTGGGGCCAATTGGCAATACGGAAAAGGAATTAACAGATACCCAAAACCAATTAGAGAATGAACTCAAACAATATCCATGGTTTAAACCGATATCCACTGTAATGTTTGGTGGAAAATATGATCCTGGGAAATTGCGTTTTCTGGACAAATTGTTGACGAAACCGCCTGCTTCTCCTCTGCATAATTTAGCAGCCAATGATGCCAGAAATTGGGAAGAAATTAAGGATTGGGCTGAGAATCTATCTTCCACAATATTATCAGTTGAAAATTCTTTTGTTCATTGATGATGATCTTGGAATAAATTAAAAATTTATTGATGAGGAATTAAGACCAATTCTCCTCATTCCAACGTCGACCTTCATCCAGCATTGCCAGATAGTTACTCAATGGCATGTAATTGACCACTGAATTTCCTGTTCCCAGAACATAATGGCCACCTGGTGCACAAGCTTCCAGGATCTCGCGCGTTCGCTTGCGCACCTGTTCTTCGGTTCCCGAAGATAGCAAATGCACATCCACACCTCCGATAATAGCGATCCGATCAGCATATTGTTGGTACGCCTGTTCCACTGGGAAAATTTTGTCTTCATAGCTGTGTTTTCCATCTACCCCAATAGCAATCAAATCATCCATTAATTTATACATTTTGCCACAGGAATGTAACAGGAATAATTTATCTGCATGGTGAACGCGATCCACAATTTTTTTCAGGGCTGGTATGAATTTTTCCCGCATTAATTTTGTTGAGATCATCGTACCAGTTGCATACCCCCAGTCATCCCCCATGAAGATGCCACCCACACCGGGTTCATCAATAATATCATCTACAACAGAAAAAACGATTTCAGTCACTTTTTCAATCACGGCGTCGACCAGATCAGGTTGATCTGCCAATGCATAACTGAAAGGCACAAATCCCATCAACCAGGTTGTCCACTCAAAAATACCACCAGGAATCACCATCACTTTCATGCCTGATGGAACCAGGGTAGCCATGCTTCGAACGGAAAGATTAATTTTTTCAATATCGCGAGGCCATGGATACTTGTAAAAATCATCCCACGAACTAATGGGACCTTCATTGTCATTCGTCCAGATTCTTCTGCGGTCATCATTTTCCAATTGTTCACTTGATTCAAAATTTCTCAATCCTTCAAACGGAATAAAACTAAATCCCCAAGCATAGTCCCAACCAGTTTTAAGACAAAAACGAATTACCTGACTTGCATAGCGATCCGCTAAATTTTTAAGGTCCGAGATTGAAGGATTTCTTTCAATCATCATTTCACCATAATAGTCAATTCCTTTTTCACCTAATACCTGACCAACTACTTCAAGATCGGCAAATAAATCACCAAAAGGAACGGGTCCTGGTTTTTTTGTTTTAATCGCTCTTTTGAAATTTTCGAAATTAGGCTGATGGTGGATGGACTGATTATTCATTTAAAATGATTTCCTTTTTTGAGGCAGAATTACTTGAGAAATGGTGATGATCTTAAACCGAAATGAAGCTGTTGAAATTATTATAATTGGAATTGACAACGTTGACAATTGCTTTTTCCTGTGATTTTTCCTCAATCGTACTACGTTTGCCTAATAACTATTTTTTTATAACCTTATCTGTTTGTGTATGGATTAATTCATGCAATAATTCATAATAGCTCTAAAATTCAAGAGAAAAAGGAATTGGTATGGAAAAGAATCCCCCCTATCAGACAATTGATGAGTATATTGAGCAATACCCGGAAGATATTCAAAAAATCCTGCAAAAGGTTCGATCTGTCATCAAAGCAGCAGCACCGGATGCGTCCGAGAAGATCAGTTACCAGATGCCAACCTTCTATCTTCATGGGAATCTGGTGCATTTTGCAGCGTTTAAGACACATATGGGTTTTTATCCAGTACCGAGTGGAATAGAGAAGTTCAAAGAAGAACTTTCCCAATACAAAGGTGGAAAAGGATCTGTGCAATTCCCACTGGATCAACCTATCCCCTATGACCTTATCCACCGAATCACACTCTTTCGCGTAAAAGAAAATCTTGAGCTGGCAAAAAGAAAATTAAAATAACGATGAAAGAGAGAAATGTTAAACAATAAGAATAGAAGAATTCAATTCGATTTTGATAGCCTGGTGGAACAAATTATTGAAGGTAGAAAAACCGCCAGTGTTGTCCGATTGGGAGAAGTGGATATTTCTGATGGTGAGTACGATGATGCCCTGGTTGTAGGAGAGTATTATGATGTGTATGACAGCAAGCTAAACAAAAGAGCTACAATCAGGATAATCGGGATGGAATTATGTCGTTGGGACTCAATCCCTGAGCGTCTATGGCGAGGGGAAACAAATCGCAACGCAGATGAATTCAGAGAAGACCATCTTTATTATTTTGAAAATATCAACCCATATATGCAATTTGTGGCTTTTTATTTTGAATTGGTTAAAAAATAATCACTTAAATTTAAGATCACAATTAATAAATAGATTTAGGAGCAAAAATGCAAGACGATAAGATTACAATAGAAAATATAAATACACCTGGCAGAACAACCAGAGTTAATGCAAACAAATATTTAGCTATGCGTAAGGCTTTATTGTCTGCGTTACCATTTGAAAAACCGGGATTAACCCAGGCTGAGATGGGACAGGCAGTATTACCCTTTTTACCGCAGGATTTATTTCCCAATGGTGAGAAAGCCATGTGGTGGGTGAAATGTGTTCAGCTGGATTTGGAAGCCAAAGGAATTGTGAGACGCAATATTGATCAGAAGCCTACTCGCTGGTATCAGGAGAAATAACCTTTTTGTTGGACATCACCCTGCTACCCTATTCCTCTACTTATGAACCAGAATGTGCCGAAATCATCGCAGCCTTGCCAGACTGGTTTGGCATTCCTGAAGCCAATAATGCTTATATTAAATCATTGAATAAATTTCCATCCTGGGTAGCCAGTAAAGATGAAATGGTTGTTGGTGTAATCACACTAGCACAATCGTATCCTGGGTCTTTTGAGATTCACTTTTTGGCTGTGCATCCAGATTTTCACCGGCAAGGTGTGGGTAGAAAACTTGTGAATTTGGTGCAAGAAGAAGCTCGCAAAAGTGAAGGGAAATGGTTGCATGTGAAGACATTATCACCTTCTCATCCAGATCAATATTATGCCAGAACGCGGGAATTTTATTTCTCTTTGGGTTTTTCACCTCTTTTCGAAACGGATACCCTATGGGGTCCAGAGAATCCTGCCGTGATCTTAATCAAATCTTTGTAATTTATTTATCGAGAACCTCCTAAAAAATTCCAAACTGAAAAATATAAATCTCATCATCTTTCTGTTATACAATGATGGTATCTAATCCCACCACATCAATCATTGGAATAACCCAATCCATCTCCCAGGAGGAAAAAATCCATGCAAGAACCGCGCTTTAAGTCCTTCAATTATGCCATCGGTATGTTTGGCACGTCCATTCCTATCAATATGCTAAAAACATATGCAGCGATTTATTATGTGGTCAATCTTGGGTTGACAACCCTGCAACTTTCATCGATTTTATTCTGGTACACCTTTATTGATGCACTCGACAATCCGGTATACGGTTTTCTCTCAGACCGCACACGCAGCCGTTGGGGTCGGCGAAAGCCATGGCTGGTCATTGGCACACCATTACTAGTGCTCTTGTTTTATCGCCTTTTACAGCACCCCAAGCTTTTTATCGGGTAATTCCTTGTTTGCCTACGCTATGTTATTTTATATTTTGGCCGGTACGCTGGATTCAGTCATCAATGCAAATTATGCTGCTTTATTCCCCGAATTGTTCCGTACAGATGCCAGCCGGGCGAAGACGAATGCCATGCGGCAGGCTTTCCAGCTGGTTGCCATGATTATCAGTATTGCCTTAACCCCAGTGGTCACCAGTGCTATTGGCTTCAGTACCACAGCGATCATTTATGGTATTTTAGGTGGTGCGGTCATCCTGTACATGACTTTCACTTCGAAAGAAGTAGAATTTCATGAAGATGAGGAAAAGCCGAAATTCTGGCATAGTATAAAAAGTCTGTTCACCAATCGCAAATTCTGGTTAGCCGGATTTACCAACGCGTTCTACAGTGCAGCCATGTCCCTGGTACTGGCATCCTTGCCCTTTTTTGTTAAATATACACTCCAAATTCCAGACAGCCAATCCACCATATTGTTTGCATCCGTATTGATCATTGCAATCGGATGTGTGGTCATCTGGGCGCGTTTGGTTAAGAAGTATACGCTGATCCCCGTTTGGCGAGCAGCACTGATTACGCTGGCAATTGCTTTTGTACCACTATATTTTGCAAACTCCCTGGCAACAGCAGCGATAGGAAGCGCACTGGTTGGTTTCGGGTTTGCTGGCGTGATCACCACCATGGACTTGATTGGTGCCAAGATTATGGATGAAGATACGAACAAGTACAATTTACGCCGGGAAGGCATCATAGCCAACGCATTGGGGTTCATGAATCGCCTGAATGGACTCTTCACCAGCTTTGCATTTTATTTGATTTTTGTTATTTTCCAGTTCGAGAGTGGCAACAATCCCGGACCGGATCCTGCGAATGCATCCCGTTTCTTATTAACAGTATTTCCATTTGTGTTGATGGTGATCAGTTTTGGCTTTTCCTTCCTGGTGAACTTTCCAAAGAATGATCCCACGAAACCAGTTGTGGAACTAAACCCAACAGGAGAAGCATGATGGCGCTGATACGATTAGATCATGTTCCTGAAAGCATTGGGGTAAATATACCGGTTAATATCATTCTGCCAGACCCCGGGAAAATCAAAAATGTCCCGGTACGAGATCGAAAAGTCCTGTATCTCTTGCACGGACTCAGCGATGATGGCAGCGCCTGGCAACGATATTCTTCCATCGAGACTTATGCCAATACCTATGGACTGGTGGTGATTATCCCCTCTGCTGGTCGCAGTTTCTATGTTGATCAACCCAACGGACAGGCATACTTCACCTACCTGGTGGAAGAATTACCCCGTTATATCAATGATGTGTTTCATCTTTCTCCCAAGCGGGAAGACACATTCATCGCTGGTAATTCCATGGGAGGATATGGTGCTTTTAAAGCGGCCTTTTTAAGGCCAGATTTATATCAGGCGGCAGCCAGTTTATCTGGTGTTCTTTCTCTGACCATTCTGAATAATCCCAATGATAAGCGCCAGGAAGAATTTAAGTATTTATTTGGGGATTTTAGCAAGTTGCCAGGCAGCGAACACGACCCGGCTACATGGTTGAAAACTGCTGTTGAACAGAGTAAAAAGTTACCGGAGCTATATGTAGCTTGTGGAAAGCAGGATGATTTGTATCCACTGAACGTTTTCTTTCAGCAAGCCTGCCTTTCGGTGGGTTTGAATGTCCATTATCATGAAGAAGATGCCCGGCATGATTGGTTCTTCTGGGATAAACAAATATTCCGATTTCTTAACAACAGTTCTTGGACCCATTCCCGAGGTATAGCGCCCATTCAGGAGGTTTTATGGCTACTGAAGATACGATTTATCTTGAGAAAGTTTATTGAACACGATAAACAAGGAACCTATTTCACCTTGCCATTTCATGTCGATCAAGATGCAGAATCGATTGAGATCAAATATCAATACGAGAGATTTGACTTGACGAAATTCGGAAGATCAGCTTTATTGCCCAAAATAAACCAGAAATCAATATTATTGATTTTGGTTTAATTGCGTCCAGATGGTGAGCAGATCGGTATGTCTGGTTCGGATCGAAGCATATTCTTTGTCAGTGAAGCGAAGGCAACCCCCGGATATCAACCTTGCCCAATCCATCCTGGAGAATGGAAAATTCTAGTAGGTGCATATAAAGTCGAACCGGATGGGATCAAAGTATTTTACAAAATTACCATTAATTACAAAGTCCGACGATTATTAAAAGGGGATTTGCATACACACACATTCGCTTCTGATGGCGTGCATAGCATGGAAGAACTTGCCTGGAAAGCCAAACGCAATGGTCTGGATTTTGTCGCTATTACGGACCACAATCAGATGGTTTCGAGAGCTGCACTACCTCAGATTGATGGTGTCACAATCATACCAGGTGTAGAGTGGACTCATTATCAAGGTCATGCCAATTTCCTGGGCGTGGATAAGCCCTTCGATGGTTGCTTCGCCACCAACACACTGGAAGAAACCCAGACGATTTTTAAAAAGGCCAAAGAGCGTGGTGCTTTAATTTCTATTAATCACCCTTATGAAAGTGGCTGTGAATTCAAGTATGATTTACAAAGTTTACCATTCGACTGTCTGGAAATCTGGAATGGACCCATGCGTGAATCAAACCTGAAGGCGGTGGGATTGTGGCAGGCATTATTATCGTCAGGCAAGAAAATTCCCGCTTGCGCTGGCAGTGATTATCACCGCGATACGCCCTTCATTTTCCTGGGTGGCCCCACAACCTGCGTATTTGCCGATTCGAATGGCGCCAGTGACATCCTGGCAGCACTCAAAGCCGGGCATGCCTACTTCAGCTTTGCCCCCAATGGTCCCGACCTGGAAATGAAAGTGGATGAAGATGTTATTCTGGGAGACAGCATGAAATGGTCAGAACACAATCAATTTGAATTTAAGCTAACCAATTTACTGGCTGGTGACAAAGTCCGTTTAGTGACAGGGCAGGACAGCATGATGGTTTGGGATGCTCCGACCAATGGCAGCTTCAAGATGACCTATACCATGGAGAAACCGGGATTTGCTCGGGTGGAAGTTTTGAGAGCATTTTTACCTGGTGTTCCATTATTACCGGCACTGATCTCCAACCCTATCTATTTTGATCCGGAGTAAATCCCTGAGGTACAAAAATGAAAAAAATATTTCCTGTTTCCTCCTCGCATCTATCACCCGAAGCAATCGCCTTGGAGGTATTACCTCATTACGGGTTAGGTCAACGATCAAAATGCGAATACTATTCCGGAGGTTTTAACCATACTTATCGGGTCACTGCTGAAGATGGTGCTATCCATTTTCTGAGGGCTTACCGAAAAAATTGGCGAACGCTTGCGGACATTCAATATGAATTAGATGTCCTCAACCATCTGCATAAAAAGAATTTTCCAGCCGCTCACCCTTTACCGACCCGGGATGGAACATATTTTTTCCCGGTAGACGCCCCAGAAGGAGAACGCTATATCGCTTTATTTACCCTGGCACCGGGTCCTGAGATCTCGTACGAAGTCAATCCTGAGCTGGTGGCATCAAGATACGGTCAGGCTGTCGCTGAGATGCATAATGCATTGCAAGATTTCCACAGTCCCCATCCACGCTTCCACCTGGATCTGAATTATTTCACATTTCAACCTTTGAAATATATCGAACCTTTTTTGCTGGATCGTCCGGAAGATTGGCAATATGTTAAGAATTTTTCTGGAAAACTGCGCCAACGACTATTAGAATTACCGGCTGATAATTTGGAATTGGGATTCTGCCATGGGGATTTACAAGGTTATCACGCCAATGTTGCTGAAGATGGCACTTTTACCTTCTATGATTTTGATTGTGGTGGATATGGATTCAGATCTTTTGATCTGGCGGTGTTTTTATGGTGCTGTCGTTTACAGGATGCTGAAGCTTCTCGCTGGGAACCGTTTATCAAAGCCTATAAATCTCATCGATCGATAAAAGAGGTGGATGAAAATGCGATTCCACTTTTTGTTTGTGCACGTTACCTCTGGCATATTGGCGTACATGCTCAAAATTCGCCGGATTGGGGAATTGATTTTCTGAACAATGAGTATTTCAAAGACCATTTGGAGAGATTGCGAAAAGCCGAGGATAATTACCTGTTACAATAATTTCGAATTACGAAACTCAACGATATCTCATTCAAACACACAGGCTTTGCATGAATCCTGACACGACCAATCCACCCAGATCCCATCTCAAAGCAGTATTACTCGCATTATTAGTCACCTTTCTGTGGTCCACATCCTGGGTGCTGATCAAAATCGGATTGCAAGCCAGTTTACCACCAGTGACCTTTGCTGGTTTACGCTACACATTGGCTTTTCTATGTTTGCTGCCTTTTGTGTTGATGAACAAAACTCACCGTGAAAAGATAAAGAATTTTTCAAAATCCACCTGGTGGCAATTGGTTCTGTTGGGACTGATGTTTTATACCATCACCCAGGGTGCTCAATTTATTGGGCTGGCTTTTCTCCCCGCTGCATCGGTGACCCTGCTACTTAATTTCTCACCGATCTTTGTGGCGATCCCCAGTGGTATCGTCAACAAGGAAGCCACCACTTTTGTACAATGGATGGGGATACTTTTGTCGGTTGCTGGTGCTATTATTTATTTTCTTCCTTTAAGTATCCCTGCAAATCAGGTTATTGGTCTGATTGCGGTATTTGGTGGCGTGCTAGCCAACGCAAGTTCCTCTCTATTGGGAAGAAAAATTAACAGCCAAAGTGGATTACCTGCAATCCTAATCACCACCATCAGTATGGGGATCGGTGGGGTTTTGCTATTAATTTCCGGAGCAACCATACAGGGATTTGGTCAACTCGATCTATTGCAATGGTTGATCATCGCCTGGCTGGCAATCGTCAATACAGCGATTGCTTTTACATTATGGAATAAGTCCTTACAAATACTCACGGCTGTTGAATCCAGCATCATCAATAGCACCATGCTACCGCAAATAGCCATCCTGGCCTGGATATTCCTGGGAGAGTCCTTAAATCTGCGTCAGATTTCAGGGTTGGGATTGGTAACGATTGGCATTATTATTGTTCAGGTCTGGAGGGGGAAAAGACAATATCCAAAAAGATGAGCCACTATAATTTATTTTATGACTGATAATAAAATTACGCTCACTTGTGATGCCATCCTCTTTGACCTGGATGGTGTGTTACTCAACTCAACCAGTTGTATAGAACGACACTGGCAGGAATGGGCAGAAAAATACGAGATTGACCTCAATCTTGTCTTACAAAATGCACATGGTGTCCGCACAATTGAAACAATCCGAAAAGTAGCTCCTCATTTAGATGCAGAAAAAGAAGCTGCAGAGTTTACAGCTAATGAGATTCTGGATACCGAAGGTGTGGTTGCTATTCCTGGTGCAAAAGCGTTGATGGAACACTTGCCTCCTGGAAAATGGGCAATCGTAACCTCAGGTGGATATGATCTGGTTCAAGCTCGATTGAAGAAAGCTGGCTTACGTACTCCAAAATTCATCATCACCGGGGATGATGTACCTCACGGGAAACCATCTCCACTACCCTATTTGACCGGTGCCAACAAGCTTGGGGTATCTGCAAAAAATTGTGTGGTGATCGAAGATGCACCGATTGGGGTAACAGCTGGAAAAGCAGCAGGAATGACAGTTATCGGAATCGCATCGACACATCCAGCTGTGGAGTTAGTCAATGCAGGGGTGGATTTTTTGGTGGAAAGTCTAAAAGAAATAGAAATCATCGAGAATAATCTGAACCAAACAATTGAAATAAATATTACTTCTTTATAGTTTTTAATATCTTCGATCAACCCTTAGGAAATTGGTTTAAAAACGAGCTGATTTATTCGATTGGTAAATTTGCTTTACGATCTGTTAAAACATTATTAAGGATCCTTTAAACCATTAATTTGGAGTGTAAACTTATAATTCTGAAGAAATATTTATAGCAGGAGAATTATGAAAATTTTAGTAAGCAATGATGATGGTATTTTCAGTCCAGGACTGATAGCATTGGCAGAAGTAGCCTCCCAATTTGGGGAAGTCGTGATTTTTGCACCGGATTTTGAACAATCTGCCATGGGACATGCCATCACGATCAAGCGACCACTAACTTACCATCGTGTGAAGTTTTTGAAAGATTTCGAATCGTACCGTGTCAATGGAACGCCGGCAGATTGTGTCGCTATGGGTTTATATCATCTCGGAGAAGTTGATCTGGTTTTATCCGGAATCAATGTGGGTAGCAACCTTGGCAGCGATATCTGGCATTCCGGTACCGTAGCAGCCGCCAAGCAGGGAGTGATCCTCGGTGTACAATCCATCGCATTCAGTCAGGTGATTAATGGGGAAGAGCCCAATTACGAAAAGCAAAAACCGTATGTAGCTGAAGTGATCAAAATGCTGACCTCTGGAAATAAACCACGATTGGTAAATGTGAATCTACCCGAAGAGCCGGTAGGGTTGCGCTGGACACACCAATCTGTGCGACATTACAATGGTAAGGTCGTCGAAGGACAAGACCCCAATGGGCGCCGTCATTTCTGGTTTGCAGCCACGCCTTTGACCAACCCGGATGAGCATAGTGATCGCTGGGCGGTGGATCATGATCTGGTGTCTTTAACTCCCTTACGCTTGAGTTTGACAGATGATGAGTGGCTGGCAAAATTAATTTGATCATAGTAAATAATTCTTTGGTTGTACACATCAAATGATTGCTGGATAACAGCGGATGATTGATGCTAGTTTATCAGGTCCAAATCGATCACATTTTAAGGCCTTTACGGCAGAAATAATTTAAAGAGGAAGTGGTTTATAATCATGCAACCTGTTCGCGAAGAACCATCGTGGGCGCCTGATTGTGAGGATGTTTGATTTTGGATTTTATGTTTGATTTTCAAAGTATATTGATAACCCTGTTGTTATTTCTGGTAGCAGTATTATATTCCTCGGTGGGGCATGCTGGTGCTTCTGGCTATCTGGCCGTGATGGGTTTGGTTGGGATTTCTCCAGAGATCATGAGACCCACCGCACTGGCATTGAATATTGTCGTGGCTACAATTGCCACCATAAAATTTTATCGAGCTGGATCCTTTTCTTGGCGAATATTGCTCCCATTGGTGATTACATCCATTCCTTTGGCCTATATTGGTGGAAGTATTGTTTTACCTGAAAATTTTTACAAACCTTTGGTCGGATTAATATTGTTGTTTTCTGCCTGGCGATTAATTCATCAAGCCAGAAATGGTTTACCATACGAAGAAAAAAAACCACCTTATTCCTTATTACTACTTACCGGTGCGGGACTCGGGTTTTTTTCCGGTTTGACCGGTGTAGGTGGAGGGATTTTCCTCAGTCCATTATTGTTATTTTTAAATTGGGCGCCTATCAAAGTAATATCTGGTGTGGCTGCGGGATTTGTGTTGGTGAATTCCATATCAGGGATACTTGGTGTTTCATCCAACCTGACACAATTTCACCCAACGCTACCCATCTGGTTATTGGTGGTTCTGGTCGGTGGATTTATCGGGGCTGAGTATGGCAGCAAACGACTTGGAAATAAAACCATCCAGTGGCTACTGGCGATTGTTTTGATCATTGCCGGAATAAAAATGATTTTAATGATTTAGTCTCGAAAGAAGAAGTGATGAAAAAACAATTAATAAACAATGAGTTACCATCTGGTATGGGCAAACCAGCTTTGCGTGCGCTTGCAGCTGCAGGAATATCAAAATTCGAAGAATTATCTGCGATTTCTGAAAAGGAATTATGTAAATTGCACGGCATCGGACCAAAAGCAATTCGAATTATTAAGGAAGATTTGCAAAAACATGGAATGGATTTTGCCAAACCTGAAGATACTATCCTGATCAGTGATATTGCCAATCAAAAGATTGAAAGAAGAAAATAAGCTTCTCCTCGAGGAATCGTTGTAGAGATATATTCATCTTCTACATTTATTAATTTAATCAATCCTTTATCAATTTGGATTCTTTTTACTTTTTCTTTCAAATTCTATCTGTTTTATAACTGATTTATATCTCATCCATAATTCACTAGGCACGCTACTTGCAATTAATTAACGCAGGTCAGTAAGTGTTTTTGACGTGCCCGGAACATCATTTATCCAATTTGATAGACCCGGAGATTCACATCCAGAGGAGGAATTTTTTATTGGGAATAGAGAAATGTCTAGTTTATTTAAGTGATCGACTATCTAACGAAATCAAAAATTGTTCAATAGAAAGGAAAAAATATGTTTAAGAAATCTTCACGTGTATTGTTAGTAACATTGTTACTGTTTGTGTTAGCCGGAGCAACCTATGCATTTGCGGCAGCAAACACTGTTCCCGGCAACACGTGCAGGTGATGGTGATGGGCCAATCACAGTGGATACGTGGTTTCAAATATCCATTACGGAACATCAGATGGATTTATCACTGGAGTAACTTTTGAATTAGATGAGCTGCTGAAGCTGTTCAAGCAGCAATAGGTGATAATAGTGTTACCATCAAGTTACATTTTTAGTACTGGTAACTGTACTTTTGCATTCGCCAACCTGGTCCTGTACATTCACTGCTGATACTGTAACTGTATTTGATGCATGATCATCTTGCGAGTGGTAGCAGTTGAGTAGAATGATCATGGTTCCTGATGGGCATTATTCATTATTTCCTTCAGGACCAGATGTCAAATGATTCTGGTTGTGGCGGATTTCGAGAGAGTGATCTCGAAATCCGCCCGACAGAATTGTAAAAACAGGTGCGTATGACAAATCAGAAAAAATGGTGGATCGCTTTTTGGTCAGGAGCCATACTCGTGCTGGCTTTTACGGGTTGGGTCCTGTTTGCTCCCCCACAATTAGGTGGTCAAGCCACCATGGTGATTGTGGATGGTAGCAGTATGGAACCAGGCTATCACCAGGGTGATCTGATTATCGTGCGCAATGCTGATTATTATCAAATCGGTGATATTGTGGCATACAAACATCTTCAAATGGGGAGGTATGTCATTCACCGCATTATTGGTGAAGAACTGAATCGTTTTATCCTGCAAGGGGATAACAACACCTGGACAGATGGGTTTAAACCATCTCAGGCAGAAATTATTGGTAGGCATTGGATTCGCATCCCAAAAATTGGAAAAGTGATTGCCTGGCTTCGCAAACCTGTTTATCTTGCTTTTTTTGCGAGCCTGTTAGGAGGAGTGCTGATGATAAACTGGTATAAAGACAAAACAAAGAACTGGAAACGTAAACCCAAAAAATCCCTGAATATTTATCAATGGATTAATGCCGAATATTTGGGTAAATCCGGAGAAACTTATTTTCTTTCCCTGGGAATATTTATAATCATTGCTATCATTTTCGGTGGTATTGCCTTTTCCAAACCAGTAGAAAAGAATATTCCGCAGGATGTCTTTTACACTCACACTGGAGAATTTGAATATAGCGCTCCTGCTCCAGAAGGTGTTTATGATAGCTCAACCATCCAATCCGGATTTCCCGTGTTTTTTAAACTGACCTGCGAAATCCAGGTAGATTATAAGTATGCTTTATTAAGTGATAATTTTTCAGGAATAAACGGTTCTCAAACGATGTCTGCTGTGATCAGTGATACAACTGGATGGCAACGGACAATTCCGCTACAACCTGTTACTTCATTCCAAGGAACCACAACTAAAAGTCAGTCGGTTCTTAACGTCTGTCATGCAGCAGATATTGTAGATGATTTACGTGAAAAAACTGGTTTGCAAAGATCCGAATTTTCACTGTCAATCATTCCTACTACCAGAGTGACAGGATTGGTTGATGGATCTGAGATTAACGATGTGTATTCACCAACTCTCAATTTTAAATTCAATGAGATTGGTTTGTGGATGGTAAAGCCCAACATGAGTGGAACTGAAGAAACCAATCCACTTCAATCGAGTGAAGAGAAAATGGTTCGAAACTGGGTGGAAACACCCGAGACAATGGCATTTTTAGGCATTAATTTACCTGTGAGTGGGGTTCGTTTAGGGTCTTCCATCATTTTCCTGATCAGTGTTGGCCTGTTAAGCTTTTTGATGTATTCCACCGAGAAAATGAGTAAGACAAGCCAATCCACAGGCATTCAGTTACGATACAGCCCGATGATTGTGAATGTTCAAAAACAACCTCCTGCATTAAGACGTGGGGACGTGGAGGTTCAAAAATTCGAAGATCTGGCGCGTCTGGCGGAGAGAAATAACAGTGTGATTCTACATGAATTTGATCAGGATGGTACCCATACCTATCTGGTGGAAGAGGAAAACACGATATATCGCTTGAAATTTAAAGAGAGCATTCCAAACTTTAAGATCGATGAATTGAAAATTGTTGAAGACGAATTAATTCAGGCTTTAGAACAAAATCAATTCGAACTGTATTACCAGCCAATGGTGGATATTAATCAGCAACAAATCATCGGTGTAGAAGCTTTACTAAGGTGGAACCATCCCACCTTGGGAACCCTGCCAGCCTCTGCTTTTATTATGGATGCAGAAGAAACAGGTTTAATCTATCAACTAGGTGAATGGGTTCTGCAGACTGCCTGTAAACAATTGAAGGAATGGGATGATGCCGGCAGCCCAACAGTCTCCATGGCGATAAATGTTTCCAGCAAACAACTGATTCCTGAGCTACCAAGAATGGTTAAGCAGGAATTGAAAAACCATAAATTGAATGCTTTCCGGTTGCAGTTGGAATTTTCAGAAACACAATTATTAGAAGATCTGGAGCATAATGTTGATATTCTGGATGCACTGAAAAAAATTGGGGTGGGGATTTCTATTGATAATTACACAGGCAAAGCCTCGATGGCGACCCTTGCAAGATTACAGGCAAATAATATAAAATTTGCCTTAGTCATGATGAACCAAATGAGTGACCCCCAAATGAATGCCATCACGATCAGCACCATTGCCGCTGGTCGCAGCCTGGGCATGGACATTGATGCAGTAGGTGTAGAAACTGAAGAACAGTTGTGGTTCTTAAGATCTCATCTTGTCAGCTCTGCCCAAGGGTATTTATTCGGAAAACCGATTTCTGCTGATGAAACTTTACAAAAATTATTTCATATCGACGATAAAGTGACCGTATACAACCCACCTAACCTGGATTTATGAGGAATTATGTTACAAAAAAAAATCACTCAGCTATCCATCATTGGATTAATCATATTGGTGTTTGCCAGCACTTTTAGCGCATTCGCAGCAGCCAATTCAGTCCCGGTGTCTTACGCGATGGATACCACCATTCCGATTGACCAGAGTCAATTTATTCCTTCTCAATGTGCCGGAATGGTTTTTGATAACATTATCGTAGGATCTGGAAACATTAATGGCAGTTCTAGAAATGATCTGATTTACGGGAGCCCAGGAAATGATAACATTCGTGGTGGCATGGGTGATGATTGTATCATTGGTGGTGGTGGAAACGACACATTGAGGGGTCAAAATGGAAATGATGTGTTGGTAGGTGGATCAGGTTATGACACGATAGAGGGTGGTCCTGGTTATGATACCTGTTATTATGGGGATGATGTAAAAGATTGTGAAGTTGTCAATTAGTTTTACAAAGAAGGATCTATGTGTGCCTATTTTGCTTGAAAATAACTGCGCCTAGAATTTATAAACTAGTAGCTCAAAAAAATTGAGAGCTTCAAGAAATTAATAATTGGTTCTTATTTTATTGAAGCTGGCTAAACAGTGGACATGTTACCAGTTCAAGAATGAAAACCTCTATTAGAAGCAAATTCAGAATCCATAATACCCATTGTTTAGCCAACTCATCACGCAGGAATAGAAATTAAACAGGATCCTATCCGATATAATAATCAAAAAATGATTATTATATGAAGATATTCCCATCTTCTAGAAGAATTAATACCTGAGATTTCTCTATGAATCCATTACTATTCGATCCCAATACATGGTGGGGAATTTCATAAACTGATTGAAATGGCAAAAAAACGATCGTCTTCGTGAAATTGATCAAAAAAATTGGCTATAATTATTTGAAGTGTAGTATTTATGACAGCCAGATCTTTCTCACCTTTCCACCAAACAAGCTAATCATACCGGGGATTGTTGATTTGGCAGTCAATCTTTAACACCAGGAAATTTCCAGGCTTAATTCATGAATTTTGAAATTTTAACTGTATTGATCATTCTTGCAGCCACTGTGGTATTGCTTATATTCGAAATTGTTCGAATTGATATTGTAGCGATTATTTGTATGCTTTGCCTGGGTTGGACTGGAATTTTGACCTCTGGAGAAATGTTGTCTGGTTTTTCCAGCAATGCAGTCATCGTTATGATGGCTGTCATGATAATGGGCAGGGGTATTAAGAAAACAGGCGTGATGGATCATTTTTCAAGGTTGGTTTTAGAAAAGGTAGGAACAGACAAAACCAGGATCATTGGATTAATGTCTCTTTCTGTTGGGGCATTGTCCGGATTTATCCAAAATATTGGGGCCATTGCATTGTTTCTGCCAGGTATTCTGAATATCTCCCGACGCAGCAAGATTTCTCCATCAGAATTAATTATGCCAATTGGTTTTACCGCTATTCTCGGTGGCACTTTAACCATGGTAGGATCTGGGCCTTTGATCTTAATTAATGATTTGCTGACGAATGCCAATCTTGCCCCCTATCCAATTTTCAGCGTTACACCTGTGGGTATCCTTTTGATTCTTTCTGGAATCGGTTATTTTTTCCTGTTCGGAAAAAATGTACTCCCCCACAGGGAAAATGAGCTCTCCCATGAATCAGATCAGGAGAAAATGATTCAAGCGTTACATCTCCCACACCATATCTGGCATTACTCAATAGGACAGGATAGCCCAATGGTTGGCCAAACAACTGAAGGATGCGGAATTTGGGAGAAACCAGGGATAAATATCCTCGGCTTGAGCAAAGGAGAAGAAATCTCTTATGCTCCCTGGCGGGAGACAGTATTTGAAGCTGGACAAGAGCTGGCATTGTTGGGCAACGAAGATGAAGTCAGAAACTTTGCTGAAAATAATAATTTGATACTTTACCAGGACCCTAATCATTTTGAGAATTTACATGACCCCACCCTGTCTGGTTTTGCAGAAGTAATTATCCCACATCGTTCAGAACTGGTTGGAAAAACAATTCGTAAATATTCCCTGCGAAAACGTTATGCTGTGGAACCGGTTATGTTATTCAGCAAAGGGGAAGAAATCAGGGGAGATATATCTGATCGAGAAATTATTTCTGGTGACACCATCGTTGTATATGGATTGTGGGAAAGAATCAACGAACTAAAAGCAAGTTTTAATTTTGTTGTTGCAACTCCATATGAGATTGAAAAGATAGAACACTCCAAAACCTGGATTGCGGTTGCATGCTTTGTTATCGCCATCGTGTTGACTCTGTTTGGTTTTCCAATCTCAATGGCATTTTTTAGTGGTGCTATAGCCATGGTGATAACCCGTGTGCTCAGTATCCAGGAGATGTATCAGTCAATTGAATGGAAAGTTGTATTTCTACTGGCTGGTCTAATTCCCCTGGGTATTGCCATGCAAAAGACAGGTGCAGCTGCCTATCTGGCAGAAAATTTGATGTCGCTGGCAATAGGAAAACATTCTCTGCTACTGATCCTCATGATTGGTATCCTGGCCACATTGTTTTCATTATTCATGTCCAATGTTGGTGCAATTGTAGTGCTGGCTCCTCTGGTTATAGGGATGGCTGAAATCGGGAATCTGGATCCGCGACCTTTGGCTTTGATGGCTGCTATCTGCGTTGCCAACTCATTCATCTTTCCCACTCACCAGGTGAATGCTTTCATCATGTCCCCCGGTGGATATCGCAATGCTGATTACTTCAAAGCAGGTATTGGTATGACATTATTATTTCTGATCGTCGTTGTATCATATTTTTATTTTTTTATAATTTAGTCATTATTTTTCAATCCTGATAAACCAAATTTAAACCATAAAGGAGAAAATGCCATGTTAATCAAACACTATTTCATCAATAAAATTGCCCATAGTTCTTACATTCTTGCCGGTCAAAAAACCTGTGCTGTTATTGACCCGCAACGTGATGTTGATGTGTACATTCGCGAAGCACGCGCTATGGGCGTGGAAATCACCCACATATTACAAACCCATTTGCATGCTGATTTTATTTCGGGGCATATGGATCTGGCGAAAAAGACAGGCGCAAAGATCTATATGGCAAAATCAGCAAAGGGAACATTTGATCATGTCGCCTTATCGGAAGGAGACACCATTCAACTGGAGAATATGAAGTTAAGCGTTATCGAAACACCAGGACATACACCCGAACATCTGTGTTATATCGTTACAGATGAATCACGTGGAGTGACTCCAATAGGTGTATTCGTGGGTGATACATTGTTTGTAGGGGATGTTGGCCGACCCGACTTGTTCCCCGATATGGCGAATGAATTGGCTGGAAAACTCTTTGATAGCCTGCACGATAAATTAATGAAACTACCTGATTATTGTGAAGTGTACCCGGCTCATGGGGCTGGTTCTTTGTGTGGCCGTGCGATGGGAGCCAAGTATCTAACGACAATTGGGTATGAAAGAAAATACAATCCGGTATTACAAATCAAAGACAAGGTTGAATTTATCAAGTCACTGACAGAAGGTATGCCACCAGCACCCGATCATTTTAGTCGTTGCAGCGATATCAATCGAGATGGACCTGCACGTATTTCTGAACTTCCCATCATGCAAGAACTCACTGTTGCACAATTCAAAGAAAAGATGAAAGAACCAGACATCCAACTAGTTGATTCACGGGCGTATCTGGCATTTGGCAGCCAACATATTCCAAACTCCTGGCATCTGGATTTAAATGGAAATTTTCCCACCTTTGCAGGTTGGGTTCTACCAACTGATAAAGATTTCCTGCTGATTGCAGATGATTTTCAGAAAGCTGTGGAAAGCAATACCTGGGCACGTCGGGTAGGTGTAGATCGAATTGTAGGTTATCTTGATGGTGGTATAACCGCCTGGATTACCACAGGTCATGATACAAACAGTATAAGCCAAATATCCGCAGAGGATTTACATGATATGGTCGTTGGTGATAAGGAATTTGTATTAATTGATGTGAGAGCACCAGCAGAATTTGAGGATAGCCATATCGAAGGCGCTATAAATATTCCAGTTGCGGATCTACGAACCAGGTATGAAGGGCTGAAAAAGGATGAAATTACGATCTTAATTTGTAGCTCCGGTAACCGATCCAGTCTGGGAACCAGCATTCTGGCGCAACATGGGTTTACCAACCTCTACAATGTGGCTGGCGGGATGACAGGTTACAGTGCTGCAGGATACGCCAAAGAATGCAAAGTATGTGCAAATCCGCATGGTTCCAGATATTATTCTGATATCGTTGAAGTGAAACCCCATTGGGACTCAGTAGAATGAAAGGAGAAATCTTCAAATGGATTATCTGAGGGAAGTTTCCTGGTCACCTTACGTGGTTGGCATTGCCATTGGTGTGCTCAGCTGGTTAAGTTTTCTCATTCTGAGAAAACCACTCAGTTGTTCAACATCTTTTGCCAGCACCAGTGGAATGATTGAAAGATTATTTCGAGGAAAAAAAGTTGAGACAAAACCTTATTACCAAAAGGTAAAATTAAAAATCGATTGGCAATGGATGTTTGTCCTCGGCATCGTATTTGGATCCCTGATTTCAGCTTTGTTATCCGGTGATTTTAAATTGATCTGGACACCAGCTGTGTGGTCATCCAGTTTTGGAGAAACACCTATTTTTCGGGTACTCGTAGCTATTTTTGGCGGGATTTTCCTCGGTTTTGGTGCCCGTTGGGCTGATGGCTGTACCAGTGGACATGGGATCAGTGGTACTTTGCAGCTGGCTGTATCCAGCTGGATTTCTGCTATCTTTTTCTTTATCGGTGGCATCATTACGGCGCTACTGGTTTTCAGAATATTTGGATAAGAGGAGCTAAAGATGGGAAGAACAAGACCGAAAAAAATTTCTAATGAAACTCGATCTCCTCTAATTTGGGGTCTGGCATTTGGTGTGGTATTTGGTTTTTTGCTCCAAAAAGGTGGGGCAACCAAATATGACGTGATTGTCAGGCAACTCCTTCTGGAAGATTTCACCGTTCTAAAAATCATGTTATCTGCTGTGGTTACCGGTATGCTGGGCATTTACCTGATGAAAAACCTGGGTTGGGTTCAGCTTTACCCTAAATCTGGCTCCTGGGGAATGAATGTCATCGGTGGGCTGCTATTTGGGGTTGGATTTGCTCTTTTGGGTTATTGCCCTGGCACAATAGCTGGTGCGATTGGGAATGGCTATCTGGATGCGCTGGTAGGAGGGTTGGCTGGTATCTGGATTGGTGCTGGTCTGTTCGCAGCGATCTATCCCAAACTCAATCGTGGTATTCTGAAGAAGGGTTTTTTTGGAGATATCACCCTGCCAAAACTCCTGAAAGTCAATGATTGGATCGTTGTCCTGCCTGTCGCTGTTTTGATAATATTGATCCTTTTTTGGATCGAAAACGCTGGTTTGTGAATTAGAGAAAGGCCATGATAACCACTTTTTACTGATAGCTACTTAACAAATATCCTATAAGTGTCTAATTGATTGGGTTAATTTAAAATCCACTCAATAAGTTTACTGCTGCCAATAAAACTTATTACTTTGATGTCCTCAGCCCATTTAATTAATATCAAATCAGGAGTAACCATGAAATTTGCTGCAATTTATTCGATAATTGTCGGTGTTGGCATGATCGGTCAATGGATGATGTCCTATATCAGTAAACAAATCGTAGAACTTAAAACTGAACCCATACGGATTCTTTTTCACATTGCGGCAGAGATGGTAACAGCTTTTTGCTTAATCATCGGTGGCGTAGGTCTGCTCTTCAATCCCACCTGGGGGATTCCAGTTTTCCTGGTAGCCATGGGTATGTTATTTTACACGTCCATTGTCAGCCCCGGTTACTTTGCCCAGAAAGGTAATTGGTTATGGTTGGGGATGTTTGTTGTTATCATCATTTGTGGGTTGATCAGTATTTTTCTAGTGGTTTAGGTATTCATGGAGACCAGTGAATAAGGGAAAAATCATCATCATTAATGGCACATCCAGCTCTGGAAAAACCAGTATTGTAAGAGCGCTGCAGGATATCCTGGAAGAGCCATATGTAGAAGCAGGCATCGATAAATTCATCTGGATGCTTCCACACCGCTATCTGGATCGTCCTTTGTGGGATGATGTGCTGGGTCTGGGGAATCAGGCTGGAGATTTGGGACATCAATTAGTGATGAGCATGCATCGAACTGCTGAGGTTCTGTCCCTTTCCGGAATGAATGTGATTATTGATCATGTCCTGGTAGAGAATATCTGGTGGCAGGATTGTGTCGAACGTTTCAGCGAATTACCGGCTTATTTGATCGGGGTTCGTTGCCAATTGGATATTCTGGAAGAACGCGAGAAGGCTCGGAAAAATCGCACCTTGGGGCAGGCACGCCTGCAATATGATATCGTGCATGGCAAAGGTATTTACGATCTGGAAGTGGATACATCCACACTCCACGCAGATGATTGTGCATTATTGATAAAGCAGAGAATAAATTCCGGAGAACCCCCACATGCCCTGAAAGTATTATCCCATCGTGAATAACTGTGTCCATTGGTCCAGTCATCCTTTAAGTTTTCCATATACAATCATTAATAAATATGGATTTGAAGAGGAGTAAACATGAAACGAATCATCAAATGGTCGAAACATGAATATAGTTTTAACCGAAGATTTTTTGCCACCCTTCTGGCTGGTGTATTATTCCTCTTCTTAATCCCTTTGTTGCTCATTCGAGGATTGCCTGCTGTTGATAAAATAATTGGAGCTCCCCCCATATCATTCGGGATTATCAATTTTCTTATTGGGGGAATTATGGTTTTAGTTGGTGCATTCTATGCGCTCTGGTCGATCATTTCTCAATTGACACGTGCCAGTGGGACTCCTTTGCCAATGATGGCTACCCAAAAATTGTTGATCGATGGCCCGTTCAAACAAAGCCGCAACCCAATGGGGTTTGGGGCAATCTGCATGTATCTGGGTATGGCAATCATCGTTGGCTCGCTTTCTTCGATCATAATTGTGGTCCTCTTCTTGCTGCTGTTAATACTTTGGATCAAAAAAGTAGAAGAAAAAGAATTGGAAATTCGCTTTGGGCAAGATTATGTGGACTATAAAAAATCCACGTCTTTCATGATTCCAATGCCGTGGAAGAAATGAATTTACTATGCCGGGTTTCACTCAACTTCCAAAACCGCTTATTAAACTAATTCGCTATCCCCCTCAATTCTTTTATGCGATAGGATTTGGCCGCTTATTAGGTAAATTTGTTTTGCTGCTAACTACCATTGGTCGGTCAACAGGGAAACCGCGTGTTACCCCCTTACAATATGAAATAATTGATGGAAGAATTTATTTGGGTTCGTCGTTTGGGAAGAGAGCTGATTGGGTAAAGAATATTCTCAAAAACCCCCAGGTGCTCGTTCAATTAAAGGACAAAAAATTCACAGGAATTGCGA